>NZ_JBIVRB010000001.1:1098266-1371380 GCF_044755465.1 Streptomyces sp. NPDC092296
GGAACTGCGCGAACAACCCCACCAAACCCGCACCAGGCCCCCGTGCCCAGCCCGGCACCCCCGTCAGGGGCGCGGGGAACTGCGCGAACAACCCCACCAAACCCGCACCAGGCCCCCGTGCCCAGCCCGGCACCCCCGTCAGGGGCGCGGGGAACTGCGCGAACAACCCCACCGAGCCCGCACCAAGCCCCAAAAGCCAAAGAACCCGCACACCAAAATCAGCGCCCCGCAACGCCGCACCCAGCGGAGCGCGAGTACCACCAACGCCCCCGGCCCAGCCCCCGAAGCCCAGCCCCGAGGCCCGTCAGGCCGCGTCCTCCACCTCACGCCGCCGCAGGGCGTACAGCAGCCCCCCGCCGACCACCAGGAACGCCGTACCGCCCAGCAGATAGGGCGTCGTCCGCACACTGCCGGTGTCGGCCAGCCGCAGCCCCTCCACGCCCGCCCCCGCCGCCGCAACGGCAGGCCGCGCGGCCGGGACCGGCTTCGCCGCCGCGACCTCCTCGGAGCCCGTGGAAGCAGCCGAAGCCACCGGCCCCAGGACCAGGGCGAGCAGCACCGCACCGCCGACCGACGCCCCGGCGATCGCCAGCGGACTGTGCTTCGCCACGTGTCGCCGGGCCACCGGTGCCTCCTCACGTCGTGTCCGGCCCGCTCGGGCCGTCCGCACGATCGTAGTGAGCCCGCGCCCGGATGGGTAGCCGAAGCCCGGTTGGGTAGCCGAAGCCCGGATCGGCCGGTGCCGCACCCGGCCCGCCACTGGCCTACCCTCACTTGCATGACCAGCACCGACATGACCGACGACGACGTCCAGCCCCGCTATGTACGCCTGCACATCGAACTGATTGCCGAGATCACCGACGAGTCGGCCCTGAAGGCCGCCGCCCTGCGCCAGGTCGAGGCCGACTCCTACCTGGACGACGAGGAGCGGGCCCAGGCCGTGGAGGCCATCGAGGTCGACCCGGCGGGTTCGCTCGCCCACTTCGTCGACCCGGTACAGCTGCTCGGCGACGTACCCGGCGTCGAGCTGACCCAGGCCACCTGGGAGTCGGGCCAGGCCGAGTTCGACCCGGAGAGCGAGGACTGGGACCTGTACGAGTCCGAGGAGGACGCCGCCGGGGCGTGACCCGTACCCGTCCCCCCGTACCCGCCCAGCGCCGGTCCGGGGGGACGGGCACCCCGGCGCGCGCCCCCGGGGTGCCCCCGCCGCCCCGGCGGGCCCGGCGGCCCGGACGGATCGGCACCCCGTGAATGGGTAGAACCGTACGGACGACGAGGAGCACCAGGGAGACGGCGACGTGACGGCACCCGAGAAGCAGCCCCCGGCCACCACCCGCGACTGGACCCGCCGCAGCCTGCTCGCCGGGCTGGCCGCCGCCCCGGCGGCCCTGCTGGCGGCGTGCAGCAGCCCGGACCACCCGGCCCCGCCCCGGGCGGGACAGACCCCCGGCGCCGGTCCGGGCGGCAGCGCCGCCGCCTCCCCCCGGGTCTCCACCGCCAGGGTCACCGTCAGCCCCGCCGACGGCACCCGCGACGCCGACTTCGAGCGGGGCGTGACCATCACCGCCACCGGCGGTCGGCTCACCTCGGTCAAGGTCACCGACGACAGCGGCCGGCCGGTGCCCGGCACCATGTCCGCCGACTCCACCCGCTGGCAGTCCACCGGGAGGCTCGGCATATCCGCCCGGTACGCGGTCACCGCCGGCGCGGTTGACCCCGGCGGACTGCCCGCCGAGGCCGCCGCCACCTTCACCACCAAGGCCGCCGACCACACCTTCGTCGGCTTCTTCACCCCCGAGGACGGCTCCACCTCCGGCGTCGGCATGCCGGTGTCGATCAACTTCAACGCCCCGGTCCGCGACCGCAAGGCCGTCCAGCAGGCCATCACCGTGACCGCCGACCCCGATGTGGAGATCGTCGGCCACTGGTACGACGACACCCGGCTGGACTTCCGGCCCGAGCAGTACTGGGCACCCGGCACCCGGATCACCCTGCGCCTGCGGCTCAAGGACGTCGAGGGCGCCCCGGGCGTGTACGGCATCCAGTCCAAGGACGTGCACTTCACCATCGGCCGCAGCCAGATCAGCGTGGTCGACCTGGGCAGCAAGCGGATGACGGTCCGCCGCGACGGCCGGGTGACCGCCACCTACGAGGTCTCCGGCGGCAGCCCCGAGCACACCACCTGGGCGGGCCGGATGGTCATCTCCGAGCAGCACCTGAAGACCCGGATGAACTCCCGCACCGTCGGCCTCGGCGGCGAGTACGACATCCCGGATGTGCCGCACGCCCAGCGGCTCACCACCTCCGGCACCTTCATCCACGGCAACTACTGGGCCGCCCCCTCGGTCTTCGGCCACCAGAACACCAGCCACGGCTGCATCGGGCTGCGGGACGTCAAGGGCGCCAAGGACCCGCACACCCCGGCCGCCGAGTTCTACGCCGGGTCGATGCTCGGCGACGTGGTGGAGGTCGTCCACTCCGGCGACCGCGTCGTCAGCCCCGGCAACGGGCTCAGCGGCTGGAACGTCCCCTGGGCCGACTGGAAGGCCGGCAGCGCGCTCTGACCCGGCCGTTGGCAGTTTTCCGACGCAGCACGGCAGTGCCGCCGCTGGAGGGCGCCCGCCGAGCGGCCGCATCCTGGGACGGTGATCATCACCCCTGACACCAAGGACTGGACCTGGGTGCTGCGGCGCCCCTGCCCCGACTGCGGCCTGGACACCGCCGCCGTCGACCCCACGGCCGTCGCCGGCCTGCTGCGCGCCAACGCCGCCGACTGGACGGCGCTGCTGGCCGCCGCCACCCCCGACGCGCTGCGCCGCCGCCCCCGGCCGGACGTCTGGTCGCCGCTGGAGTACGCCTGCCACGTACGGGACGTCTTCCGGATCTTCGCCGTCCGGTTCGAGCTGATGCTCACCCAGGACGGCCCGCTCTTCCCCAACTGGGACCAGGACGAGACCGCCGTGGCGGACCGCTACGCCGAACAGGACCCCACCCGGGTCGCCGGCGAGCTCGGCGCCGACGCCGAAGCCCTGGCGGCCATCCTCGACCGGGTCTCCGGCGACCAGTGGCACCGTACGGGCGACCGCAGCGACGGCGCCCACTTCACCGTCGCCACCCTCGCCCGCTACTGCATCCACGACCCCATCCACCACCTCCACGACGTCAACCCCTGACCGTCCCCCCCGTCCGGACCCGAGGACGCAGCCGGCCGGAGCGCCCCCCGGCGCCCCGGCCCGCATCGCATCCCGTGACTCAGTGCCCGGCGCCACCCTCACGCGCGTGCTTCGGCAGCAGGAACGCCGCGAAGAAGGTCAGCAGCAGCATCCCGTCGACCACCCAGAGGATGATCCGCATCGCCTGCCCGAAGCCGTTCCGGAAGGCATCCGTACCGCCCTGCTGAACCGCCTGCGCGATCACCGCCCCGGCCTGCGGAGACCCTGCGGCTGCCCGGCCTTCCCGCTCAAGCCGTACGCAGGAGGCCGGCGTCGCGGCACCGTCGTCGGTCCCCGCCCGGTCGCGGACGCAGGCCCGCAGGTCGCTGACGATGGCGTCCTGAGCGGCCCCGGTGACCTGCACCGCCGCCAACTGCGCGCGGAGCTGCGGCGCGTGGTCGTCGGCTGCGGAGGTCACCCCGCCGCCCAGCAGGCTGAAGAAGACCGTGCCCAGCAGCGCCACGCCGAACGCGGAGCCCAACTGCTGCACCGCCGTCAGCGTGCCGGACGCCGAGCCGGTCTCGTGCGGCTCCACGCTGGCGAGCACGGTGTCGAAGAACGGGGCCATCAGCAGCCCCATGCCCAGCCCGGTGACCAGCAGCGCCGGGATGAGCTGCCACGGGGTGACCCCGGCGCCGACCGCCTCCAGGGTGAGCCAGATGCCGAACACACCGCCCGCCATGACCAGCACGCCGCCGTGCAGCACCCGGCGGCCGAACCGCTGCACCGCCTGGGCCACGCCGAAGCCGCCGACCATACCGACCGACCAGGGCACCATGGCCAGACCGGCCCGCAGGGTGGAGTAGCCGAGGCCCAGCTGCGTGTAGAGGTTGAAGACCAGCATGAAGCCGTTCATGCCGGAGAAGAAGACCAGACCGACGACCAGACCGCCCCTGAAGCCCCGCTTGCGGAACAGGCTCGGCACCACCAACGGGTCGCCGCCCGCCCGGCTGCGGCGCGCCTCCCAGCGGCCGAAGGCCACGAAGAGCAGCACGGAGCAGGCCATCATGGCGAACGTCCAGAGCGGCCAGCCCAGCTCGCGGCCCTGCACCAGCGGGTAGACGATCAGCAGCGCGGAGACCGAGACCAGGAACATCCCGGGCACGTCCAGCTTGAGCGGGTGCGGGGACCGGCTCTCCGGCAGGAAGCGCAGCGCCCCGAACAGGGCCGCCAGCCCCAGCGGCAGGTTGATGAGGAAGATCATGCGCCAGCCGGTGCCGAAGTAGTCGGCCTGGACCAGCCAGCCGGCCAGGATCGGGCCGCCGACCGCCGACAGCCCCATCACCGGGCCGAACATGCCGAACGCGGCCTGCATCTCCTTGGGCGGGAACATCTCCTTGATCATCCCGAGGCCCTGCGGCAGCATCACCGCGCCGAACAGGCCCTGCACCACCCGGGCGCTGATCAGCATCTCCGGCGACTGGGACACCGCGCAGAGCAGCGAGCCGGCCGTGAAGCCGACCGCGCCTATCAGGAACATCCGCTTGCGGCCGTGGATGTCGCCCAGCCGGCCGCCGGTGATCAGGCCGACGGCCATCGACAGGGTGTAGGCGGCGGCCAGCCACTGGATGGTGTTGGCGCTGCCCCCGAGGTCGGCGCGCATCGAGGGACCGGCGATGTTGGAGACCATGGCGTCGAGGAGGTCCATCACCTCGGCGGCCAGGATGACGAAGAGCGCGGCCCAGCGCCACCGGTAAGGGGTGGGCTCGTCGGCTGCTGCCAGGTTGTCGGGTGCGACCCCGGTGGTGGTCATGGAAGGGCTCCCTCGTTGGTGAACAGCGTTCAGCGTAGCTGATCGCTGTTCACCCCGTGAACAGTGTTCTGGTGCCTTGCCACGATATAGCGCATCCATGCCGAGTATCAAGCTATATCGCGTCTCTTTCCAGATCGCCGTTCAGTCCGGCCGATCACTGTTCACCCCACCGGTTTAAACTTGGCCGTATGAGTGACGCGGCGCCCCCAGACCCGGACCGCTCCCTGCCGAAGTCCCCCTGGGAGCGTTCGCGCAGACCTGCCGCCGTCACCCGGGTGCCGCTCACCCGCGAGCGGATCGTCGACGCCGCGTACACCGTGCTGGACCGCGAGGGCCTGGACGGAATGAGCATGCGCCAGGTCGCCGCCCAGCTGGGGGTGGCCGTCTCCGCCCTCTATGCGCACGTCAGCGCCAAGGACGAGCTGCTGGAGCTGATGTACACCCGGATGTTCGAGGGCTACGAGCTGCCCGACGCCGACCCGGAGCGGTGGCAGGAGCAGATCAAGGAGTACGCCCGCGAGGGCCGGGCGCGGCTGCTGGCCCACCGTGACCTGGCCCGGATCTCCATGGCGCATGTGCCGTTCACCTCGGAGCTGCTCCCGCAGGTGGAACGGCTGCTCGCCATCTTCCGCACCGCCGGGGTGCCCGACCGCATCACGGCGGTGGCCGGGGACGTCCTCTCCACCTACATGGACGGCTTCGCCCTGGAAGAGGGCGTCTGGGCCGACCGGATGCGGCGCGAGGTGGGCTCGGACGACCCGGCGTCCTGGCGGAAGATGAAGTCCGAGCTGGAGGAGTACTTCGCGGCCCTGCCGCCGGACCGCTTCCCGCATCTGGTCGCGCTGGGCCGGCTGATGTCCGATGAGACCCAGGACGACCGCTTCGAACTGGGCTTGGAGATCATCGTGCGCGGCATCGCCAGCTACCTCGACGACGGCAAGAACGACAGCGAGAGCGACGGCGGGAGCTCGGCCTGACCGGCCATGCCGCGGCCTCCGGGGTACGGAAGCCCCGGAGGCCGCAGTCGAACAGCGGGCGCCCCAACAGCAGGTACCCCAACAGCGGAGCCGCCGTCAGTCGCCGTCAGCCGCCGTCAGCCGCCCACCAGCGCCATCCGGCCGCCGTCCGGCCGCGCACCGCCGCCGGACCGCCCGGCCGCCAGTGCCCCGAGCCGGGCCGCCGAGGTGCCCAGCCCGCTGGGGCCGCGCAGCAGCCGACCCGGCTCCGCCAGCCCGGCGTTGCGCCGCAGCTCGGCCTCCTCGTACCGATGGCAGCCCTGGTGCCAGGTGAGGATGCCGGCCATCCAGTCCTGCAACTCCTCCGCGTACCCGGTGAGGGTGCGGCGGGCCTCGGCGTCGAGTGCGAACTCGTCGTATAGTGCGGGCAGTTCGACGGAGACGATGTGCTCGAACTGCTGCATCCGGGCGGTCATCAGATCGTTGACGACGGTCAGCGCCCGGTCGAGGCCGCAGTCCAGGAAGTGCTGCACCACCAGCACCGCGTTGTGCACCTCGCCCTCGAACTCGATCTCCTTCTGGTACGAGAAGACGTCGTTGAGCAGGCAGGCGTAGTCGGCCGCCGAATTCTCCATGGCCTGGATCGGGCGGCTGCGGTAGACCTCGGGCGGTACCGTCTTGCCGTGGCCGAGCCGGCAGAGGCTCATCGTCAGGTCGGAGCCGAAGGTCATCCGCCGCATCTCGATGTAGTCGATCGGATCGGGGATGCGGTTCTGCATCTGGTTGGCCAGCTCCCACAGCCAACTGCTGGTCATGTCCTCGATCGCGGTGCGGAACCTGCGGCGGGCCTGCCCGGTCATCGGCCCCGCCGTACGGGTCCACAGGTCGGCCAGGCCGCGCTCCAGCGCGTTGGCCGGCTCCGGCATCGGGGAGTCGTCCACCGGCATGAAGGTCGACAGCCGGGCGTTGCAGACCTTGGCGCCGGTCATGTCCAGGGTGCGGCCGAAGACCACCGGGAAGTAGTCGTCGCCGTACGTCCCCCAGGTGAGCCAGCCGGTGGTCAGGTCCAGCTCGGCCTGTGAGGCGTCGGGGTGGATGCCGGCCGAGCAGAGGGCGAAGTCGAAGCTCCACAGCTTGTGGGCGTCCCAGATGCCGGAGCCGGGCACCCCGGGCACGGCGTCGTCCAGCATGCCCATCCGGCGCCCCCAGTCCATGATGGCGCGGCGGGAGGCGTTCAGATGCGGGCTCAGCCGGGTGGTGTACGGCATCCGGAAGTCCGGCAGCGGCACCGGACCCACCACCTGGTGCGGGACCCGGGTGTGCCGCCGCAGTCGGCGCGGCGCCGTCGCCGCCACCGAGGTCAGCAGCCGGGCCGCCGAGGTCCCCAGCCCGGTCGGGCCGCCCAGCGCCTGCGCCGCCGGGGAGGAGCCGCCGGTGCTGCCGTTCATGTAGCGGCTGGACCGCATGTGCCACTCATGGCCGCCCGACTGCCAGTCCTGGAGGCCCTTGACGTACGCCAGCACCTTCAGCCGGGCCTCGGCGTCCAGGCCGTGTTCGGCGAAGAGCGGCTCCAGCTCGGTCAGCGCGGTGTGCTCGAACTGCTGCATCCGCGAGGTGAGCAGCTCATTGACGGTCTCGGCGGCCTGCTGGGTGTCGCAGCCGAGGAAGCGCTCCACCACCAGCACGCCGTTGGAGAGCTCGCCCTCCTCCTCGATCTCCCGCTGGTAGGAGAACAGGTCGTTCCGCAGGTGCACCCCGTCGGAGAAGGTGTCCTTGAGCACCCGCATCGGGCGGCTGGCCGCGATCACGGCGGGCACCTCGGCCCCGGCGGCGTGCTCCACCAGCCCGGCCGACCAGGGCGCCCCGCCGACCTTGCGGCGCATCTCGATGTACTCGACGGGGTTGGAGACCCGGCCCTCGTTGATGTTCGACAGCTCCCAGAGCGACTCCTCCAGCAGGTGCTGGGTGCTCTCGGCGAAGCGGCGGCGCCAGTCCTCCGACATGCTGGGCACCGTACGCGCCCACAGGTCGGCCAGCCCCTGCTCCACCGCGTTGGTCGGCTCGGCCGGCTCGCCGCCCGGCTGCACCGGCATGAAGGCGGGCAGCCGGTCCAGGTACTCCTTGGCGCCGACCATGTCCCGGCTGCGCTTGAAGACCTCCAGGAAGTGGTCGTCGAAGAAGAACACCCACACATACCAGTCGGTCACCAGCGCCAGCTCCGCCGCCGAGGCGTCCGGATGGGTGTAGGCGCAGAGCAGGGCGTAGTCGTGCGAGTCGAAGTCGTCCTCGTCCCAGATGCCGGAGCCCTCGATCATCCGCATCTCGCGGGCCCACGCCTTGGAGTGCTCCCGGGCGCTCTCCAGGTGCGGATTGAGCCGCGCCGGATAGGACAGGTAGAACTCCGGAAGCGTGAATGGTTGCGGCATCTGCGCCCAGCCTCTCTTCGTGGTCCTCCGGGCCCCGGGCGCGCCGGAACCGCGCCGCGACCGGTCCTGCGGTACGGGTACGTCCCCCCCGGCCCCGTGCGGCCCCGCGCAGCACGGGACCCGCGGGCCACCCGGTGACCCGCCGCTCACGCTAGGCGCCCCGCCCCCGCCGGGCCATGGACATCGCCCCTTGCCGACCGATCGGGTGAATCTCGGCCATTCCGCCATTAACGATCAAGGAACATGCCCATGGCGCCTGGTCGCGGTCCGCACACTGGTCGACGGGCCGCCGGCCCGCCGCTGCCTCGCTCCCGTACGCGGCGGCGACGGCCGCGACGGCCGCGACGACCGTCCACGTCATGGACGGCGGCGCCACTCCGACAGTCTGAACAGGCGAGAAGTTCCTGATCGGTGGCCGGGCGGTCAGCGTCGTGGGTGCCGACGAGCAGAACCCTCGGACTTCAGAACCGTCCGGCGACCGACGCCCCGTAGGCCACCCACCAGGGCTGACGGGGAATCAGCGCCGGGTTTCGTCCCGAAGTTCCGCAACCGCCAGTTCGGTCCGGGCGAACAGCCAGGGGAGCCTGGGTTCCAGCACAGGCCGAAGCACTCGCTGCACAAACCCCAGGGACAGGATGGTGGCGAGGGAGAACGCGATGACCGTGAGCACGATCTCGCCGAGCGGCGTCCACCAGAACTCGGGGGACCACCAGTGCAGCAGTGTGCCGCCGTAGGTGACGAATGGGTGCAGCAGGTAGGCGTAGAGACTCCTGCTGCCCAGGGCGGTGAACCAGGTGCGGCGGGTGGGGACCAGCGCGAGGAAGGCGATGCCGAGCACCAGCGCCGCCGCAGCCAGGGCGAGGTTGTCCAGCATCCAGCGCGGATAGCTGACGTGCAGGCTCTGGTGGTCGAAGTGGCGCATCAGCCAGCTGAGGTTCTGGTCCGTCCCCCGGAGGTAGATCGCCGCCCCGGCGGCCGCGAACACCAGCAGGGCGAGCGGGCGGGCCGCCCTGCTGGCGCGGAGGCGCGCGAAGTACTGCGGGCGGAGGTGCAGCCCGAGGACGAAGTACGGCATGAACTGGAGGACGCGCGGAAGGTCGAGGGTCGCGCCCAGCGGATACGTACCCGCGACCAGGCAGAGCGCGACTGCCAGGGTCAGGCCGGCGGACGGGCGCAGGGCCTTCCACAGCGGGGTGGTCATCCGCCATACGAAGAGCGCCGGCAGGAACCACAGGTGGTACAGCGGGGTCAGCATCCGGATCGGCGTCCAGGAGTCGCTGAGTGCGTTCACCCAGACGCTGAAGAGCACCTGGACGACCAGGTAGGGCACGACGACCCCGGTGAGCAGGCGCTTCCACTGGTCCGGGCGGCCGGTGAAGCTCCGGGAGAGGAACCCGGTGATCACGACGAAGACCGGCATGTGGAAGGTGTAGACCAGCTCGTACGCCGCCGTGACGGCCTTGGAGTGCCAGGCCATGGTCCCCCAGGTGTGACCGCAGACCACCAGGGCGACGGCCAGGTACTTGGCGTTGTCCATGAAGGGGTCGCGCACCCGGGTGGCGGGGGACTGCTGCTCAGGGCTGTACTGCGGCGGCATGCGCACGGCTGCCTGATCGGTCATCTGATGTGTTCCCCGTATGCGAAGTGCGCACTGACGCCTGGCTGAGAAGGCTTATGAATAGCACACAGGTCCGGTTCCATGTCGGTGCCCCTACGAAGCCCGCAGCCGCCCGGCAGTCGCGTACTCCCGGGCGGCCGGGCTGGGGTCAGCCGCTGGCCGGGTCAGCTCTCGGTGCGGGCGACGCCGATGGGGCAGGAGGCGCCGGTGCCGCCGAGGCCGCAGTAGCCGGCGGGGTTCTTGTCCAGGTACTGCTGGTGGTAGGACTCGGCGGGCCAGAAGGGGCCGGCCGGGACGATCTCGGTGGTGATCGGGCCGTAGCCGCGCGCGGTCAGGACCGGCTGGAAGGCGGCGCGGGTGGCCTCGGCGGCCGCCTGCTGGGCGGGGGAGTGGGTGTGGATGGTCGAGCGGTACTGGGTGCCGGTGTCATTGCCCTGCCGGAAGCCCTGGGTCGGGTCGTGCGCCTCCCAGAACACCTTCAGCAACTCTTCGTACGAGACCCGGGCCGGGTCGAAGACGACGCGGACGGCCTCGGTGTGCCCGGTGAGGCCGCTGCACACCTCCTCGTACGTCGGGTTGGAGGTGTGGCCGCCCTGGTAGCCGACCAGGGTGGTCCAGACGCCGGGCACCTGCCAGAAGCGGCGCTCGGCGCCCCAGAAGCAGCCGAGACCGAAGTCGGCGGTCTCCAGGCCGGCCGGGTACGGGCCGAGCAGCGGGTGGCCGAGCACGGTGTGCCGGTCGGGGACGGCGAAGGCGGGCTCGGCGCGGCCGGGCAGGGCCTCCTCGGCGGTGGGGATGCGGTTCTTGAAACGGTTGAAGATCATGAGCGGCCTTCGGTCGGCGCGGACGAGCCGCAGCGCGGTGGACGGGTCCTGTCCTGTCCTGCGTCAACGTGCGGGGCGGAGCGGGAATTTCCGGCCCGGCGCGGTGAGCGTCGGCCCCGGCGGGTACGGCGGGCTACGCTCGGGAACCATGAGCGACCAGCACGGGCAGCAGTACGCCTTCGAAACCCTTGCCATCCATGCGGGCCAAGAGGCCGACCCGCAGACCGGGGCGGTGGTCCCGCCCATCTACCAGGTCTCCACGTATAAGCAGGACGGTGTCGGCGGCCTGCGCGGCGGCTACGAGTACAGCCGCTCCGCCAACCCGACCCGTACCGCCCTGGAGGAGAACCTGGCGGCGCTGGAGGGCGGCCGGCGCGGGCTGGCCTTCGCCTCCGGGCTGGCGGCGGAGGACTGCCTGCTGCGTACGGTACTGAAGCCGGGCGACCACATCCTGATCCCCAGCGACGCCTACGGCGGCACCTTCCGGCTGTTCTCCAAGGTGCTCCAGCGCTGGGGCGTGGAGTGGTCGGTGGCCAACATGCACGACCCCGAGTCGGTCCGGGCCGGCCTGCGCACCACGACCAGGGCGCTCTGGGTGGAGACGCCGAGCAACCCGCTGCTGGGCATCGCGGACATCGCGGTGCTGGCCCAGATCGCCCGGGACGCGGGCGCGCTGCTGGTGGTGGACAACACCTTCGCCAGCCCCTACCTCCAGCAGCCGCTGGCGCTGGGCGCGGACGTGGTGGTGCACTCCACCACCAAGTACATGGGCGGCCACTCCGACGTGGTCGGCGGCGCCCTGATCACCGCCGACGCCGGGCTCGGCGAGGAGCTGGCGTACCACCAGAACGCCATGGGCGGGGTCTCCGGCCCGTTCGACGCCTGGCTGGTGCTGCGCGGCATCAAGACCCTCGGCGTCCGGATGGACCGGCACAGCGACAACGCCACCCGGATCGCGGACATGCTCACCGGCCACCCCAAGGTGGTGCAGGTGTACTACCCGGGGCTGCCGGACCACGAGGGGCACGAGGTCGCGGCCAAGCAGATGCGGGCGTTCGGCGGCATGGTGTCCTTCCGGGTGGCCGGCGGCGAGCAGGCGGCCGTGGACGTCTGCGGCCGGGCGCAGCTGTTCACCCTCGGGGAGTCGCTGGGCGGCGTGGAGTCGCTGATCGAGCACCCGGGCCGGATGACGCACGCCTCGGCGGCCGGTTCGGCGCTCGAGGTGCCCGCCGACCTGGTGCGGCTGTCGGTCGGCATCGAGTCGGCGGACGACCTGCTGGCGGACCTGGCCCAGGCGCTGGGCTGAACGGTCCTGGGCTGAGCGGTCCTGGGCTGAGCGGTCCTGGGCTGGGCAGCGGGCGGCGGTGCCGGGCCGGTCAGCGGCTGGGCACCGCCGCCTCGTCCGGGGCGCCGCCGCCGGTCGAGTACGACTCCAGCGAGAGGTTGAAGCGGGCCAGCAGCTCGCAGAAGGCCTCCCGGTCCTCCTGCGGCCAGTCGGAGAGCAGCCGGCGGACCAGCTCCTGGCGGCTGCTCCGCACCTCCTCCAGCCGCTCGCGGCCCAGCGGCGAGAGCCCCAGGAAGACGGCCCGCTTGTCGTCCGGGTTCTGCACCCGCTCGACCAGGCCGGTGTCCACCAGCGGGGCGACCTGCCGGGTCACCGTGGAGGAGTCGATCCCCATCGCCTCCGCGAGCGCCTTCACGCCCATCGGGCCCTGCCAGTCCAGCCGGTTGAGGAGCAGGAACGCCGCCCGGTCCATGGAGTTGCGCTGGGCGCCCACGCCGCCGATGCGGACCTGTTCGACCCGGCGGGCGAAGATCGCCACCTGGTACTGCAGACGGTCGTGGAGGGTGTGGTCCGTGGTCATGGCGGCTCGCGATGTTCAGTCGGTGCTGTGCGCCTGCGGTCCTGGGGACCGGGCGCCTTCGAGGGTACGTGAGTCGACCCTGCCGGGGTAACGCTCCGAACAGCGTGAACTTCTCCCCGGCGGCACCGGGCGTCGCCCCGCGCGCGGGCTCGCCCGCGCCCTACGCTGGTTCCATGCGCAGCTGGACGATCACCGTGGACGATGTGCGCGGTGCCCACAAGATGCTGGCCGGGGTGGCCCGGGTGACCCCGATGGAGGGCAGCCGCTACCTCTCCGCGCTGATCGGCGCGCCGGTCCACCTCAAGTGCGAGAACCTCCAGCGCACCGGCTCGTTCAAGCTGCGCGGCGCCTATGTGCGCATCGCCGGGCTGTCCCCGGTGCAGCGCGCGGCGGGCGTGGTCGCGGCCAGCGCGGGCAACCACGCGCAGGGCGTGGCGCTGGCGGCGTCCCTGCTGGGGGTGCGCTCCACCGTCTTCATGCCGGTCGCCGCGCCGCTGCCCAAGGTGGCGGCCACCCGCGACTACGGCGCCGAAGTGCGGCTGCACGGGCTGAACGTCGACGAGGCGCTGCTGGCCGCCCAGGACTACGCGGAGACCACCGGCGCGGTCTTCATCCACCCCTTCGACCACCCCGACGTGGTGACCGGCCAGGGCACGGTCGGCCTGGAGATCCTGGAGCAGTGCCCGGAGGTGCGCACCATCCTGGTCGGGGTGGGCGGCGGCGGGCTGCTGGCCGGGATCGCCGCCGCGGTGAAGCCGCTGCGCCCGGACGTACGGGTGGTGGGGGTGCAGGCGGCGGGGGCCGCGGCGTATCCGCCGTCGCTGGCGGCGGGCCGCCCGGTGGGCCTGGAGAGCTACGCCACCATGGCCGACGGGATCTCGGTCGGCCGGCCGGGCGATGTGCCGTTTGCCGTGGTCAACGCGCTTGCCGACGGGGTGCGGACGGTCACCGAGGACTCGCTCTCCCGGGCGCTGCTGCTCTGCCTGGAGCGGATGAAGCAGGTGGTGGAGCCGGCCGGGGCCAGCCCGGTCGCCTCGCTGCTCCAGGAGCCGGAGGCCGCCGAGGGGCCGGTGGTGGCGGTGCTCTCCGGCGGCAATGTCGACCCGCTGCTGATGCAGCGGGTGCTGCGGCACGGCATGGTGGCGGCCGGCCGGTACCTCTCGCTGCGGCTGCTGCTCAGCGACCGGCCGGGCGCGCTGGCGACGCTGCTCGGGGTGCTCTCCGGGGCGGACGCCAATGTGCTGGACGTCGCCCATGTGCGCACCGCGCCCGGCCTGGGGGTGGGCGAGGCGGAGGTGGACCTGCATCTGGAGACCAAGGGTCCGGATCACTGCGCGGCGGTGGTCTCGCTGCTCCGCGAGGCCGGGTACACGGTGCTGCGGCAGGGCTGACCTGCGGCCGGTGTCCGTTGTCGGTGGGATGCGCCAAGCTGTTGCGTGCAGCGGCACCCGGGGGAGCGGGCGTATGTGCGATATTCGCTTGACGCGATACATCGCGTTCTGTCATGGTCGCGATGTATCGCTTTTTCCCGCGCTGCGGGGGACGTGCGCCCCACCACCGACAACGGAGGAGAGAGGACACCATGGCGCCAGCCATCAGAGCGGAGGGACTGGTGAAGTCCTTCGGGGACGTCCGGGCCCTGGACGGGGTCGATCTGGAGGTGCCCGAGGGGACGGTGCTCGGCCTCCTGGGGCCCAACGGCGCGGGCAAGACCACCTCGGTACGGGTGCTCACCACCCTGCTGCGCCCCGACGCGGGCAGCGCCGTGGTCGCCGGGGTCGATGTGCTCAAGCACCCGGAGCGGGTCCGCAGCCTGATCGGGCTCTCCGGCCAGTACGCGGCCGTCGACGAGTACCTCACCGGCCGGGAGAACCTGCGGATGGTCGGTGAGCTGTACCAGATGCGCGGCCGGGACGCCAAGGCCCGCGCCCAGGAGCTGCTGGAGTGGTTCAACCTGGCGGAGGCCGCCGACCGGCCCGCCAAGACCTACTCCGGTGGCATGCGCCGCCGGCTCGACCTGGCGGCGGCACTGGTGGTGCGTCCGCCGGTGATGTTCCTGGACGAGCCCACCACCGGCCTGGACCCGCGCAACCGGATGGCGCTGTGGGAGGTCATCGAGACCCTGGTCGAGCAGGGCACCACCCTGCTGCTCACCACCCAGTACCTGGAGGAGGCCGACCGGCTGGCCCACGACATCGTGGTGGTCGACCACGGCCGGGTCATCGCCCGGGGCACCGCCGACCAGCTCAAGGCGCAGACCGGCGGCGAGCGGGTCGAGGTGGTGGTGCACGACCGCGACCGGATAGCCACCGCCCTGGAGGCGCTCACCCCGTTCGCCAAGGGCGAGCCCGCCGTCGAGCAGCACACCCGCCGGATCACCGTCCCGGTCAGCGGCGGCGCCCGGGTGCTGGCGGACGTCATCCGCGAGCTGGACGCACACGACATCCTCATCGACGACATCGGCCTGCGCCGCCCCACCCTCGACGATGTCTTCCTCTCCCTCACCGGCCACGCCGCCGAGGACGCCGAGGGCGGCAGCGAGACCAGCGGTACCGGCACCGGCAGAAGGGACGCATGACATGGCGGCGACCACCCCTACGGCGATCGGGCACGAGATCCCGCAGCCGCGCGGCGGCGTGGTGCAGATCCTGCGTGACTCCTGGGTCGTGGCCCGGCGCAATCTGCGCCGGATGACCCGGATTCCGGAGATCGTCGTCTTCGGCCTGATGCAGCCGGTGATGTTCGTCCTGCTCTTCTCTTATGTGATGGGCGGCGCGATCCAGGTACCGGGCTCCGGCGGCGGCAGCTCCTACCGGGAGTTCCTGATGGCCGGCATCTTCGCCCAGACGGTCACCTTCGCCACGGCCGGTGCCTCGGCCGGCATCGCGGAGGACATGACCAAGGGCCTGGTGGACCGGTTCCGCTCGCTGCCGATGGCCCGCTCCGCCGTGCTGGTCGGCCGCACCCTGGCGGACGTGGTGCAGACCGCCTTCACCGTGCTGGTGCTGGCCGCGGTGGCGCTGGTGGTCGGCTGGCGGGTCCACGAGGGCGTGCTCAAGGCGCTGGGCGCCTTTGTGCTGCTGCTCCTGCTCGGCTACGCCTTCTCCTGGATCGGCGCGCTGATCGGACTCTCGGTGCGCAGCCCGGAGGCGGCCACCTCGGCCGGTCTGATCTGGCTGTTCCCGCTGACCTTCCTGTCCAACGCCTTCGTCCCGGTCACCACCATGCCGGGCTGGCTCCAGGCCATCGCCTACTGGAACCCGTTCAGCGCCACCGTCCAGGCCTGCCGCAAGCTCTTCGGCAACCCGGGCGTGGACACCTCGCACGTCTGGCCCATGGCGCACCCGGTGGAGGCGTCGCTCGCCTGGTCGCTGCTGATCCTGGCGTTCTTCTCCTGGCTCGCGGTGCGCAAGTACCGCAATGCCATCGCCTGAGCCGCCCCGCCGCGGCTCCACCATGCCGGAGGGCGGTCGCCGGCCCGTTCCATCACGGGCCGCGACCGCCCTCCGGCGGGTCCACGGGCGGGTCAGCCGGAGTAGGGCTTGGCCTCCAGCACCTTCACGGTGGCCTTCTTGCCGTTCGGCAGCTCGTAGGAGGCGTCCGCGCCGACCTTCTTGCCGTTGATGGCGGTGCCGAGCGGCGACTGCGGAGAGTAGATGTCCAGATCGTCGCCGGCCACCTCGCGGGAGCCGAGCAGGAAGGTCATGGTGTCGTCGGGGTCGCCGTCGAAGGCGACCGTGACCACCATCCCGGGGGCGACCACGCCGGAGTCCGACGGCGCCTCGCCGACCTTGGCCTTCTCCAGGAGTTGGGTGAGCTGGCGGATACGCAGCTCCTGCTTGCCCTGCTCCTCCTTGGCCGCGTGGTACCCGCCGTTCTCGCGCAGGTCACCCTCTTCACGGGCCGCCTCGATCTTCTTGGCGATCTCCACGCGTGCGGGACCCGACAGATAGTCCAGCTCGGCCTTGAGCTGGTCATACGCCGCCTGGGTGAGCCAGGTGACGTTTTCGCTGGTCTGGGTCACTGGTGCTCCTCGTCGGTACTCGGCTGTACTACAAAGCAACGCCCGCTCCCGGGCCGACGGCGCGGAAGGGGCGAAACCACGAGCGTAACAATTTCTCAGCGGTGAGGGGGAGTGGCTGACTGCGCACGGCTACCCGCCGGCTGCTGCCCGCATGCCCGCCACCAGGATCGAATATGCCCCATGGGTGTGACAACCCGGATTCCACGCCCGGCCCGGCACCGGCGCGCCGCCGCCCGGGGCCACCCCGGAGCTGGGCTACTCGTGACCCGGGCTACTTGTGGGCCACGCAGCCGACCAGCTCGGCGGTGGTGCCGGCCCGGACGGTGCGGATGGTGACGTCCTTCTCGAAGCTGCTGCCGGCGGCCGGCACCGCCACATCGACCTGGCCCACCACATCGCCGTCCTGCGACTGCGAGCGGAGCGTGCACACCCCGCTCACCCCGCCGCGCTTCTGCACGGACAGATGGGCCTTCACCATCGTGTCGGACACCGGGGTGAAGGTCGGCACCTCCCCGTGCAGCCTGGTCTCCCGGACCAGATAGGAGGTGCCCAGCCAGGCGATCAGGCCCAGCATCAGCGCCCCGCATACGATGGCGGCGACCCGCAGCCGCCGATCGGCCTTGCGGTCGTCGCCGCCGAAGCGCCCGGACCCGTACCGGCCCTCGGGGAGCTTCGGGGCTGTGGTGCTCATCTGGATCGTTCCTTCCCCGGCAAGGCCGCGGAATGTATGGGCCCTCCAGTCCGTCACTATAGGAGGAACCGACCCCGACCGGACGCGGCGGGGCGGTACGCGAAGGATGCGGAAGGAAGCCAGCGTTGACTGAGCAGCTGCGACTGATGGCGGTGCACGCCCACCCGGACGACGAGTCCAGCAAGGGCGCCGCCAGCATGGCCATGTACGTCGCCCGTGGGGTGGACGTGCTGGTGGCGACCTGCACCGGGGGAGAGCGCGGCTCCATCCTCAACCCCAGGCTCCAGGGCAAGCCCGAGATCGAGGACAACATCCACGAGGTCCGCCGCAAGGAGATGGACGCGGCCCGGGAGATCCTGGGCGTCAAGCAGTCCTGGCTGGGCTTCGTCGACTCCGGCCTGCCGGAGGGCGACCCGCTGCCGCCGCTCCCGGAGGGCTGCTTCGGCCTCCAGGAGGTCGAGAAGGCCGCCGAGCCCCTGGTCCGGCTGATCCGCGAGTTCCGTCCGCATGTGATCACCACCTACGACGAGAACGGCGGCTACCCGCACCCCGACCACATCATGACCCACAAGATCAGCATGCTGGCCTTCGAGGCCGCCGGGGACCCGGACGCCTACCCGGGGACCGGCGAGCCCTGGCAGCCGCTGAAGCTCTACTACAACCACGGCTTCCCGATGGGCCGCATCCGCGCCCTGCACGCCTATCTCACCGAGCACGGGCACGAGTCCCCGTACGGTGAGTGGATCGAGAACTGGGAGCAGAGCGGCCGCATCGAGCGGGAGATCACCACCCAGGTCGAGTGCGCCGACTACTTCGAGGTCCGCGACCGCGCGCTGATCGCCCACGCCACCCAGATCGACCCGGACGGCCCGTGGTTCCGCGTCCCGCTGGAGGTCCAGCGGGCGGTCTGGCCGACCGAGGACTTCGAGCTGGCCCGCTCCCTGGTCGACACCACCCTGCCGGAGGACGACCTGTTCGCGGGCGTCACCGCCGACGTACCCGTCTGACCCGGCCGGCCACCGGCAGCCAACCGTGACCCCGGTGGCCCGGCCGCAGCACGGCCGGGCCACCATAGAGAGGTGAGCACCCCCATGACCGACCCCGTCGCCCTCACCCACCTGACGACCCTGGCGTTCGACAAGGACAAGGTGACCCCCGGCCTGCTGGGCTTCGTCGTCTTCGCCGTCCTCGGCGTCGCCACCTGGTTCCTGCTGAAGAGCATGAACCAGCAGTTCGGCAAGGTGAACTTCATCGAGGCCCCCGAAACCCCCGACACCCCCACCCAGGACACCCCCACCACCTGACCCGCCCCACCTACCCCACGCCCCCCGGGCCCCCGGGCCAGGACAGGCCTATGCCGAACCACCTCGCCTGCGCGGGGTTCCCGGCGCTGTTCAATGCCGAGGATGCGGTTGCCCACGTGGTGCCAGTGATCTCGGTGAGGCAGTCGCACCGCGCGGGGACCGCCCCCGAGATGTATAGCGTTCGCTATACTCGCTCTGTGGACGGCGAGTGGGACATCTTCCTGGTGGACGAGGTGCGCGACTGGATCGACAACCTCGACGACCAGGCGCACGCCCGGGTGGTGCAGGCGCTGGACGCACTCGCGGAGGGAGGCCCCGGGCTGGGCCGCCCGTTGGTGGACAGCATCCATGGCTCGTCGATGGCCAACCTGAAGGAACTGCGCCCTGGCACAGTACGGATACTGTTCGCCTTCGACCCGTGGCGCTGCAGCATTCTGCTGGTGGCGGGAGACAAGGCCGGCCGGTGGAACGAGTGGTATCGGGAGGCTGTTCCGCTGGCTGAGCAGCGCTACGAGATCTACGTGAAGGAACGGGCCCAGGCAGAAGGAGGGCGATCGTGAGCGGCTACACGCGCTGGCAGGACATCCGCGCCGAGCACGTTGCCCGCGCCGGCGGCGAGGAGGCCGTGCAGGCGGGCAAGGAAGAACTTCTCGCGGAGATGACCGGGCGCCGTCTGGCGGAGCTGCGGCGAGCCCGAGGGCTGACCCAGCAGGAGGTGGCCGACCGCATGGGCGTCACCAAGGGGCGTGTGTCGCAGATCGAGCGGGGACACATCTCCGGCCAGGACGTCCTTGCTCGGTTTGCCACCGCGCTCGGGGGCCGTCTGCACCAGGCCATCTACTTCGACGACGGGAACATCGCGGCCATCGCTTGAACCGTGTGCTGGACTTTCCGCGCAGATCGCTGTGTCCGCTGCGGAAAGCCAGGCGTGCACACTCTGTCATCCTTCCTGTGCAACCGAGAGATCCCCGGGGAGCACCTGCACAGGCTTGGGCATCTTTTCTCCGCGCTGGAAACGGAGCTGCTTGACCGGCTTCTGGAGTACCCAGGCGTTCCATGCCTTGAGGTAGAGGCCCAGTTGTCCACGGGAATCACTGCGGCGACGGCCGCTGGTACCTGTACCCAGTGAAATCAGGGCATTTCGAAGGGCGAGTCGGGGATCTCCTGGGGAGAGGTCAGCGCCCGTGGTCACGCCCTGCACCCATGACCTCTGATCCACGCCCGGTGATGCTTCCGAAGTGGTGTAGTAACCGACTGCTGCGGCTGTAGGGATGATGAGTCTCTCCCTGCTCATGAGCCGCGCGGTTCCACAGGCTTCCGTCACCTTCTCCCGATTCGCCTCCAGGAAGGTGAGCACCTGGGCGTTGGTGAGCCGAGAGGAATGCCCCTTCCATTCCGCATCGGGCATGGTCTTGAAGAGGTGAATGTGGCGGATGGTCGCAGCCACTAGGGACGAGTCATACTCGCCCTGCATCGCAAGAACCGTCGATGCCGTGCGGGAGCGTCCGGTATCCATCACCGAGAACGTCTCGACAGGAACGTTCTCAAATACGAGTACCGGAACGATTTGACCGGACTGGCGGATGGCGTCCAGGCGATGCTGTCCGTCCAGCAGGCGACTGTCTGCACAGGAGCCTGCAAAGGCGATCCCTTGATGGCTGACGATCCACTCTCCCCTTTGGATCGCCTCCCGGAGAAGCGTGACTCTACCCCTGTCGATGGGGCGATTCGCATGATTGCGAGTCAGCATCTCGGCGGCGACGCCTGGCGAGATATCCATGATGCGTGACGTGAGTGACATTCGTCGGACTGACGTCGCCTGCTGGGTTTCGGCCATGCCGCTCAGTATTGCTCAGGTATCAGCGTTATCGCTTCCCGCTATCGAATCTCGTTGGAAATGATCAGTTCGGTCATTCAGGTGACCTGAATCCCTATAGTTGACGACTGATAGTGACCACCTGGGCCCATGCTGGCTCGGCCCCGCTATTTCGCCAGGCCACCTGCTGATCGCGTGCCCGTGATGTCGTATTCGCCGGTTTCTGGGGGCGGTGTCGGGTAGCGGCGGCTCATGTGGGGGAGGGAGAAAGGCGCGTCGTCCGCCTGGCCGGGTCGCCGTCGTGTGGGACAGTGGAAGCATGAATCGCCTGGTCGACTCCCAGTCGCCCTACCTCCGGCAGCACGCCGCCAATCCGGTGGACTGGTGGCCCTGGGGGGAGGAGGCGATGGCGGAGGCCCGGCGGCGGGATGTCCCGGTGCTGCTCAGCGTCGGGTATGCGGCGTGTCACTGGTGTCATGTGATGGCTCACGAGTCGTTCGAGGACGAGGCGCTGGCCGGGTATCTCAATGAGCACTTCGTGGCCGTGAAGGTGGACCGCGAGGAGCGGCCTGATGTCGATGCCGTCTATATGGAGGCGGTACAGGCGGCCACGGGGCAGGGTGGTTGGCCGATGACCGTCTTCCTGACGGCGGACGGTGAGCCGTTCTACTTCGGTACCTACTTCCCGCCCACGCCCCGGCACGGCATGCCCTCCTTCCGCCAGGTGCTCACCGGGGTCCACGACGCCTGGCAGGAGCGCCGCCCCGAGGTCACCGAGGTCGCCGGGCGGATCGCCGCCGACCTGGCCGGGCGGCCCTCGCTGGGAGCCCCGGCGCGCGGCGGGGCGCCCGACCGCGCCGCCCCCGCCGAGGCCGAGCTGCACCAGGCGCTCCAGGGCCTGGCCCGGGACTTCGACCAGCAGCACGGCGGCTTCGGCGGCGCGCCGAAGTTCCCGCCGTCCATGACGCTGGAGTTCCTGCTCCGCCACCACGCCCGCACCGGCTCCGACCTCGCCCTGCGGATGGCCGAGCGCACCTGCGACGCGATGGCCCGCGGCGGCATCCACGACCAGCTGGCCGGCGGCTTCGCCCGGTACTCGGTGGACGCCGAGTGGCGGGTGCCGCACTTCGAGAAGATGCTGTCCGACAACGCGCTGCTGCTCCGGGTCTATCTGCACCTGTGGCGGGCCACCGGCTCCCAGCAGGCCCACCGGGTGGCGCTGGACACGGCGGCCTTCCTGCTCGGCGAGCTGCGCACCCCGGAGGGCGGCTTCGCCTCCGCGCTGGACGCCGACAGCCCCGACCCGGAGACCGGGAAGCCCACCGAGGGCGCCTACTACGTGTGGACCCCCGAGCAGCTGACCGCCGTCCTGGGCACCGAGGACGGCCACCGCGCCGCCCGGCTGCTCGCGGTCACCGAGCGCGGCACCTTCGAGGGCGGCGCCTCCGTCCTCACCCTGGCCGAGGACCCGGCCGACCTGCCCTGGTACGAGTCGGTACGGGCCCGGCTGCTGGCCGCCCGGGGCCGCCGCACCCGCCCCGCCCGCGACGACAAGGTGGTCGCCGCGTGGAACGGCCTGGCCATCGCCGCGCTGGCCGAGACCGGCGCCCTGCTGGAGCAGCCGGAGCTGGTCGAGGCCGCCCTGGCCGCCGCCGACCTGCTGCTCGCCGTCCACCTCACCCCCGACGGCCGGCTGCTGCGCACCTCCCGCGACGGCCGCCCCGGCGCCAACGCCGGAGTGCTGGAGGACTACGCCGACGTGGCGGAGGGCTTCCTCGCCCTGTACGCGGTCACCGGCGGCAGCGAGTGGCTGGAGCTGGCCGGCGGCCTGCTGGACACCGTGCTGCTGCACTTCGCGGACCCGGCGGGCGGCGGCGCCCTGTACGACACCGCCGACGACGCCGAGCGGCTGATCCGCCGCCCGCAGGACCCCACCGACAACGCCACCCCCTCCGGTTGGACGGCCGCTGCGGCGGCGCTGCTCGGTTACGCGGCGTACACCGGCTCCGAGCGGCACCGCGCCGCCGCCGAGCGGGCGCTGGGCATCGTCGGGGCGCTGGCCACCCGCGCCCCGCGCTTCATCGGCTGGGGGCTGGCCGCCGCCGAAGCGTGTCTGGACGGGCCGCGCGAGGTCGCCGTGGTCGGCCCGGCCGACGACCCCGCCACCGAGGCGCTGCACCGTACCGCGCTGCTGGGCACCGCACCGGGCGCGGTGGTGGCGGTGGGGGCGCCGGGCAGTGCCGAGGTGCCGCTGCTGCGGGACCGGCCGCTGCTGGGTGGCCGTCCGGCGGCGTACGTCTGCCGCCGCTTCACCTGCCAGGCGCCGACCGACGACGTGGCGGAGCTGGCGGTGGCGGTGGGGGCGCACGTGCAGTGAGAGGCGCCCTCAGATGTCCAGGCCGTGCTCCAGGGTGTCGAGGGCGCGGCTCATCAGGTCGACCAGGTGGTCCCGGCCGCCGGTGTCGGCCCAGTACAGGATGACCTCGGTGACGGCGGCCATCAGGCCGGCGGCGGCGACGCGCATCTCCAGGGTCGGCTCCCCGCCGGACCGGTCGGTGAGCGCGCCGAGGATCAGATCGCGGGACTGGGTCGTCTGCACGGCCAACCGGGCGCGCAGTCCGGGCACCTCGTTGACCAGCCGCATCCGGGCCAGCAGCTCGTCGTGGTCGCTCTCGTACACCTCCGCCAGCAGGACGAGCAGCACCTTGCGGGCGGTGGTCATGAACGGCTCGTCGGCGGGGCGGCTCCGCAACGCGGCCAGGATCGCCGGGTCGTACTCGTCGGTGAGGACCAGGTCCTCCTTGGTGGCGAAGTAGCGGAAGAAGGTGGACGGCGAGACCTCGGCGGCGGCCGCGATCTGGTCGACGGTGGTGGCGTCGTAGCCCTGCTCACCGAAGAGTCGGTACGCCTCGCGGCGCAGCCCCTGCCGGGTCTTCAGCTTTTTGCGCTCGCGCAGCGACAGCGGCGCCTCGATGATCTGCTGCACCTTCCGGGGGCCGCCGCCGGGACCGGTGGCGGGCCCGGCGGCGGCGAGGGTGCGAGCAGCGGGGGTCGGCTGTGCGGAGGTCATACAGACGATTCTCCGCGATCACCGCCCATGGCTGCCAGGGGCGCGGCCTCAGGTCCCCCCGGGGCGGGCGTGACCGGCGCGGCGGCGGCGCGCCCCGGCATCCGGGCGCCGACCAGTACGGCGGAGACCACCGCGACCACCCCGGCGACCAGGAGTACCCGGTCCATGGCGTGGACGTACGCGGCGTGCGCGGAGGCGGTCAGCGCCAGGTCGTGCAGCTGCTGCGCGACCGCGTCGGCGGCGGCCACGGAGTCCCGGGCGGTACGGGCCGCGGCGGCGGGCAGGCCGGTGGTGTCCAGCCGCGCGGTGTACGCCCCGGCCAGCAGGCTGCCGAAGGCGGCGACCCCGATCGCGCCGCCGACCTGCCGCAGCGTCTGGAGCAGCCCGGAGCCGACCCCGGCCCGCTCCGGGGTGAGGGTGGCCAGCGCGGCGCCCATGGCCGGGATGATGGACAGCCCCATGCCGAGGCCGAGCAGCGGCAGCCAGCAGGCGGCGAAGCCGTAGCCGTCGCCGGTCCCGGTACGGCTGCCGAGCAGCAGCGCGGCCGCCACCAGGGCCAGCCCGGCGGTGATCAGGGTCCGGGCGCCGAGCCGGACCAGCAGCCGGTCGGTGATCCGGGAGGCCACCAGCAGGCCGCCCATCATGGGCATCAGCCGCAGCCCGGTGCCGAAGGCGTCGGTGCCCAGCACGGCCTGGAAGTACAGCGGCAGGACGAAGAAGCCGCCGAAGACCATCACCGAGACCAGCGTCGCGGCCAGCGCCGACCAGCGGTAGCCACGGTCGCGCAGCAGTGAGAGGTCGAGCATCGGCCGCCGCTGCCGCAGGCTGCGCAGCACCAGCACGGTGAGCCCGGCGACCGCCGCGCCGAGGGTGGCGACCACCAGGCCGTCGCTCCAGCCCCGGGTGGGGCCCTCGATGATGCCGTAGGTGAGGCTGCCCAGGCCGCCGGCGGCGAGCACCGTGGCGACCAGGTCGATCCGGGGGGCGGCGGGGTCGCGGGACTCCGGGATGAGCAGGACGCAGGCGATGATGCCGATGGCCACCAGCGGCAGGTTCACCAGGAAGACCGAGCCCCACCAGAAGTGGTTCAGCAGCAGCCCGCCGACCAGCGGGCCGAGCGGCATACCGGCCGCGAGCGCCGAGGCGAGGGCCCCGATGGCGCGGCCCTGCTCCTTGACGGGGAAGAGGCCGGGTACCACCGCCATCGACAGCGGCATGATCAGTGCGCCGCCGACCCCCATCACGGCGCGGGCGGCGATCACGGTGCCGGGGGAGTCGGCGAGCATGCCGAGCAGCGAGGCGGTGCCGAAGAGCGCCAGGCCCACCGTGAGCATCCGGCGGCGCCCGAACCGGTCGCCGAGCAGCCCGGCCGGGAGCATCGCGGCGGCGAAGACGACGGTGTACGAGTCGATGATCCACTGCTGCTGGCTGGTGCTGGCGTGCAGTTCGGTCGCCATGGTCGGCAGGGCGACGTTGAGGATCGTCAGGTCGAAGCTGATCACCAGGACGGAGAGCACCACGGCGGTCAGCGCCCACCAGCGGCGCGGGTCCGGGGGCGTGTTCGGGGGCGTGGGAGCGGTCGGCATGCTACTGCCCTTCGGTAGTGGGTACCTAATGAGAGTAGCTATCAAAAGATGGCTTCTGTCAATATGGGCGGGTGGTGCATGCCGAATTGTCGGATGGTTGACGTTCCGTTCGTCTGCTCGCAGCACAGTGCTGCCACCGTGGGTGCAGTGGGTGGTCCGGGCCGGTGACCGCCGGATGGAGCCGGGAGGGGGCGTCGATGGGCGGGCGGATCGCTGGGAGTCTCGCCGTGGTCGTGGTGGCCGGGGTGGTGGTGGGCGCGTACCTGCTGGGCGGCCCGCCGCTGGTGCTGGCCGTCGCGGCGGTCGCCGCCGGCTGGGCGATGGCCCGCGCCGGGCGGCCCAGGACGCACGCGGCCCCGGCAGCGCGCGGAGCGGCTGCCGGGGCCGGCGGGTCGGGGGTGGCGGCGGAGCACTGCGAGCGCTGCCGCCGGGCACGGGCCGCGCTGCCACCCGGTGGGTCGGGGGCGGCCGGTGGGTCGGGGGCGGCCGGGGGAGCAAGGATGTCGGGGGCGCCCGGGGCGGGCGGCCTCAGCTGGTGGCCGAGTACGCCACGATCGACACCCCCACGTACTGGACGATGAAGGCGGCCAGCGTCAGCGAGTGGAAGACCTCGTGGAAGCCGAACCAGCGCGGTGACGGGTTGGGCCGCTTGAGGCCGTAGATCACCCCGCCCGCGCTGTAGAGCAGCCCGCCGATCACGATCAGCACCACCACGGCGACGCCGCCGGTGTGCAGGAAGTCCGGCAGGAAGAAGACCGCCGCCCAGCCCAGCGCCAGGTAGCACGGCGTGTAGAGCCAGCGTGGCGCGCCGACCCAGAACACCCGGAAGCCGATCCCGGCCAGCGCCCCGGCCCAGACCAGCCAGAGCAGCACCTCCCGCCGCCCGCCGTGCAGCAGCAGCAGCGTGAAGGGCGTGTAGCTGCCCGCGATGATCAGGAAGATGTTGGCGTGGTCGAGCCGCCGCAGCACCGCCTCGCCGCGCGGCCCCCAGGTGAAGCGGTGGTAGAGGGCGCTCACGCCGAACAGCAGCCAGGCCGACACCGAGTACACGGCGCAGGCGATCCGGGCCCGGGGGGAGTCGGCCAGCAGGATGAGCACGATGCCGCCGACCACCGAGGCCGGGAACATGCCGGCGTGCAGCCAGCCGCGCAGCTTGGGTTTCACCGGCCGCATCTCGTCGACCGCATGCTCGACCGCATGCTCGACCGCATGCTCGACGGCATGCTCGGCGGCAGGCCCGAGGGCGGCGATCGGGGGGTCGGCCGCCGGGGCGGTCGCGGGCGTCGGGAAATCCTCCGCTGTCATGGCCGACATGCTACCTACGGAACCGTAGGTTACCGCTAGGTACAACGTGTCGATGGTCACTCGCGCCGTTGCGCCCCCGCAGCCTTCCACGCGCCCCGATGCCTTCGATGCCACAGAATTTCCGGTTCGTCACCCGCCTGCTGCCCGGAAAGTCACGCGTGGTGCCCCAGGGACGGGAAAGGTGCTATGTCGCACAACGTCCGGCGGAGATACCCTGCCGACAACCCTCAACCATGACGCCGGTTCAAGGACGAACCGGCGTGAAACGGAGCGATCGTGTCGTACGAGAACTCTGCCCTCGACAAGACAGCCCCCACCAAGCACAAACCACTCCTGGCCTGGGTGAACGAGATCGCGGAGCTCACCCAGCCCGACCGGATCGAGTGGTGCGACGGCTCGGAGGAGGAGTACCAGCGGCTGTGCGGACTGCTGGTCGAGAAGGGCACCTTCACCAGGCTCAACCCCGAGAAGCGCCCCAACTCCTACTACGCGGCCTCGGACCCCAGTGACGTCGCCCGCGTCGAGGACCGGACCTTCATCTGCTCCGAGCAGCAGGAGGACGCCGGTCCCACCAACAACTGGAAGCACCCCGACGAGATGCGCGGCATCTTCCGGGAGCTGTTCCAGGGCTCGATGCGCGGTCGCACCATGTACGTCGTCCCGTTCAGCATGGGCCCGGTCGGCTCCCCGCTGGCCGCGTACGGCGTGGAGATCACCGACTCCGCGTACGTCGCCGTGTCGATGCGCGTGATGACCCGCATGGGCCAGGCCGTGCTGGACCACCTCGGCACGGACGGCGACTTCGTCCGCGCCGTGCACAGCGTCGGCGCCCCGCTGGAGCCGGGCCAGGCCGATGTCGCCTGGCCGTGCTCCGGCACCAAGTACATCTCGCACTTCCCGGAGACCCGCGAGATCTGGTCGTACGGCTCCGGCTACGGCGGCAACGCGCTGCTCGGCAAGAAGTGCTACGCGCTGCGGATCGCCTCCACCATGGCCCGCGACGAGGGCTGGCTGGCCGAGCACATGCTGGTGCTCAAGCTCACCCCGCCGACCGGCGAACCCCGGTACGTCGCCGCCGCCTTCCCCTCCGCCTGCGGCAAGACCAACCTGGCCATGCTCCAGCCGACCATCCCCGGCTGGCGGGTGGAGACCATCGGTGACGACATCGCCTGGATGCGGTTCGGCGCGGACGGCCGGCTGTACGCCATCAACCCGGAGGCCGGCTTCTTCGGCGTCGCCCCCGGCACCGGCCCGGACACCAACGCCAACGCCATCGACACCCTGTACGCCAACACGGTCTTCACCAATGTGGCGCTCACCGACGACGGCGACGTCTGGTGGGAGGGCCTCACCGAGGAGCCCCCGGCGCACCTCACCGACTGGCGCGGCCAGGACTGGACGCCCGGCTCCGGCACCCCGGCGGCCCACCCCAACGCCCGGTTCGCCGTCCCGGCCGCGCAGTGCCCGACCATCGCCCCCGAGTGGGAGGACCCGGCCGGCGTCCCGATCTCGGCCATCCTCTTCGGCGGCCGGCGCGCCAGCGCCGTCCCGCTGGTCACCGAGTCCTTCGACTGGCAGCACGGCGTCTTCCTCGGCGCCAACGTCGCCAGCGAGAAGACGGCGGCGGCCGAGGGCACCGTGGGCGAGCTGCGCCGCGACCCGTTCGCGATGCTGCCGTTCTGCGGCTACCACATGGGCGACTACTTCGGCCACTGGCTGAAGCTGGGCGAGCAGGCCGACCCGGCCAAGCTGCCGAAGATCTACTACGTGAACTGGTTCCGCAAGAACGCCGACGGCAAGTTCGTCTGGCCGGGCTTCGGTGAGAACAGCCGCGTACTGAAGTGGATCATCGAGCGGCTGGAGGGCACCGCCGAGGGCGTGCGCACCCCGATCGGCGTGCTGCCGACCGAGGACACCCTCGACCTCAAGGGCCTGAACCTCACCCAGGACGACCTGGAGCTGCTGCTCACCGTCGACCGTGAGATCTGGAAGCAGGAGGCGGCACTGATCCCCGAGCACCTGGAGCGCTTCGGGGAACACACCCCGCGTGCGCTGTGGGACGAGTACGAGCGGCTGGTGGAGCGGCTGGGCTGACCGCCCGGTCCGCCGACCGCGTACGGCCGGTGCCCCGGGACGACCCCCGGGGCACCGGCCGTCGGCGTGCTCAGCCCCGGGCCGGCCCGCCGACCGGGGCGACGACATGGCCGCCGCCGGCCGAGCAGTGCCAGCTGCCGGCGACCCCGGAGGCGTGCAGGCCCAGGGCGTGCGCGGGGCAGAGCGGCCACACCTGGCGGCCGGACTCCAGCACGGTCTGCTGTGCGGCGTCGGCCACCAGCGCCAGCAGCTCCAGCGGATCGGCCAGCAGCTCCGCCGCGTCGCCGGACCAGCCGCGCTGCCACACGGCCGGACCGTATGACTCGCCGTCCGCCGTCGCGACCTTGATCTGCCGCCCGCCGTCACTCCAGTCGTACCGCCGCAGCTCCAGCGGCGCCCGGTCCGGCCGGGTGGCGGCCAGATCGGCGTTGACCAGGGCCAGCGCCGCCCACAGCCGGGGCTGCTCGTCCGGTTCGAGCGGGCCGGTCAGCACTTCGGGGCCCGGGGGTGCGCCGGGCCCGTCGGAGAGGCGGATCTCCAGGGACGAGGAGTACGCATCGCTCATCGGCCGATCCTGGCACCCGCCGCCGGGCCGGGGCAGCCGGATTCAGGCCGTGGTCGCCGGGTGCAGCGCCTGCCTGGCGTCCTGGTGGGCGTCCATCCGGGTGCAGGCCAGCATCGCGGTGGCGGTGTCCTGCTGGGCGGCTGCCACCACCAGGACCCGCCCGGCCAGGGTCTGGGCGCGGGCGTGCAGCTGGGCGAGGGTGCCGCCGGGCGTCGACGCGGGGCCGTACGGCGGCGGGCCGCCCGCCGGGGCCAGCTCCGCGATCCGGGCGGCGACCTGCCGGGCCGCGCTCTCCAGGTCGGCCCGCTGGGCGGCGAGCAGCTCGTCCGGCGCGGCGGCCAGGGCGGCGGCGGTGGCCGCGCGCAGCTCGTCGGTGGCGGCGAGCAGTGCGGTCAGATGGCCGGCGAGCTGACTGGTCAGATGGGCCGGCCGGGCGGCGGTGGCGCTGTGGTCGCTGCTGTTGTGGTGGGCGGCGCGCGGGCGGGCGGCGGCCACCGGGGCGGGCTCCCGCAGGGTGTGTACGGACTTCTGGCGGATCGGCTCGTACATGGGTGCCCTCCTTACGCCGAGCATATCCGGACTTGGACTAAGTCTAATTCCGGTTGCGGTATATGTCAGGCGAACGGAGTGTTTCCCGTACGGCGGCTCCGGCGCAGCACGAACGCGGTCAGGGCCACGCTCTCAGGGCTGGGTGTAGCCCTGGAGGAAGGTGCCGATCCGGGTCACCGCGTCGGAGATCTCCTCCGCACGCGGCAGCGTCACCAGCCGGAAGTGGTCCGGCTCCGGCCAGTTGAAGCCGGTGCCCTGGACGATCAGGATGCGCTGGGACCGCAGCAGATCCAGCACCATCTGGGCATCGTCCTTGATCTTGTAGACCTTGGGGTCCAGCCGGGGGAAGGCGTACAGCGCGCCCTTGGGCTTCACGCAGCTCACCCCCGGGATGTCGTTGAGCAGCCGCCAGACCGCGTCCCGCGACGCCAGCAGCCGCCCGCCGGGCAGGATCAGATCCTTGATCGACTGCCGGCCGCCCAGCGCCGCCGCCACCGCGTGCTGCGCGGGCATATTGGCGCAGAGCCGCATATTGGCCAGCACCGACAGGCCCTCGATATAGCTGGCCGCGTGGTCCTTGGGCCCGGACAGCGACATCCAGCCGGAGCGGAACCCGGCCACCCGGTACGCCTTGGACAGCCCGTTGAAGGTGACACACAGCAGGTCGGGCGCGAGCGAGGCGGTCGGGGTGTGCGTCACGCCGTCATACAGGATCTTGTCGTAGATCTCGTCCGAGTAGACCAGCAGCCGATGCCGGCGGGCGATGTCCAGCAGGCCCTCCAGCACCTCCACCGGGTAGACCGCGCCGGTCGGGTTGTTGGGGTTGATCACCACCATCGCCCGGGTGCGGTCGGTCACCTTGGCCTCGATGTCGGCCAGGTCCGGATACCAGTCCGACTGCTCGTCGCACCGGTAGTGCACGGCCGTACCGCCCGCCAGGCTCACCGACGCCGTCCACAGCGGGTAGTCCGGCGCCGGGACCAGCACCTCGTCCCCGTCGTCCAGCAGTGCCTGCATCGACATCTGGATCAGCTCGGAGACGCCGTTGCCCAGGTAGACGTCCTCCACGGTGAGACCGTGCAGCCCGCGCTCCTCGTAGTGCATCACCACCGCCCGCCGGGCGGCGAGCAGACCCTTGGAGTCGCCGTAGCCGTGCGCGTTGGCCAGGTTCTTCAGGATGTCCTGGAGGATCTCCGGCGGGGCCTCGAAGCCGAAGGTCGCGGGGTTGCCGGTGTTCAGCTTCAGGATGCGGTGACCCTCGTCCTCCAGCCGCATCGCCTCGTCGAGCACCGGACCGCGGATGTCGTAGCAGACATTGGCGAGCTTGCTGGACTGGATGACCTGCATGCCGGCCACTCTACGGGCCGCCCCCGGCCGCCGCCCCTTGTTGTTCACCACCTGGACCCAACTGGACCCGACCCCACCCGGACGAGCCCTAGACTCGACGCCGACGAGGGGGGACGTCACCATGGCGCATCCGAGCATCCCGGCGGCACTGGCCGGAGCCCTGCTGGGCCTGCTCGCCGGCCCCTGGCTGCGCACCGCCGCCGCCCGCCACACCGACCCGCCCCGGCTGCCCGCCGTCCAGGCCGCCGCCGCGACCGCGCTGGCCCTGCTCGGCGCCGCCACCGGCTTCGCGCCCATCACGGCGGCACTGGGCTGGGCGGCCCTGCTCGGCGTGGCGCTGGCCTTCGTGGACGCGGCCGAACACCGCCTCCCCAACGCCCTCACCCTGCCCGCCTTCGCCGGCACCGCCGTGCTGCTCACCGCCGCCGCCCTCGGCACCGGCCATCCGGGTGTACTGCTGCGCTGCCTGCTCGCCGCCGCCGCCCTGGGCGCGCTGTACGGCACCATGGCGCTGGTCGCCCCGGTCGGCCTCGGCGACGCCAAGCTCGCCCCCACCCTGGGCGCCCTGCTCGGCTGGTACGGCTGGTCCGCCGTCTTCACCGGCCTCCTCGCCGGCTTCCTCCTGGCCGGCCTGCACGGCACCGCCCTGCTCCTCACCCGCCGCGCCCGCCGCGACGACCCGCTCCCCTTCGGCCCCTTCATGCTGCTGGGCGCCCTGGCGGCGGTGCTTCTCGCGGCCTGACCGCCGGTACGCACGTCGCATGGCTGCGCCAGCCTTCGGATGTTGCGGTTGCTTCGTTTATTTCGGATAGTGGATAGCAGGGGATAGCAGGGAAGGAGTGGTTGGTATGAAGGGTTCTACGACCGATCGGCCCGAACCTTTGGCCGATTCCGCCGTTGCTGCCGAAGCGCTCAAGACCGTGCGAAGGTCGCTCGCCCAGCACCCCGGCCGGGCGTCGATCCAGGTCCGGGTGGAGGACGAGCCGGCCGGGGAGCTGACCCTTCCCCGGGAAGCGGTGGAGCTGCTGGCCAGGGTTCTCGCGCTGATGGCCGCAGGCCGCACGGTCTCCGTGGTGCCCGCGCATGCGGAACTCACCACGCAGCAGGCGGCGGATCTGCTCAATGTGTCGCGTCCGTTCCTGATCGGCCTGCTGAAGGCGGACGAGATCGAGTACCGGATGGTCGGTACCCACCGCCGCATCCGCGCGGAGTCGCTGCTGGCCTACAAGCACCGGGACGACCAGTCCAGGCGTGCGGCGGCCGACGAGCTCACTGCGCTGAACCAGGAGATGGGGCTGATCTGAACCGGTGGCATTCGTCGTGGTCTATGACGCCTGCGTCCTGTATCCGAGCACGCTCCGTGACCTGCTGATCCGCATCGCACAGGCGGGGCTGGTTCAGGCGAAGTGGACGGACCAGATCCTGGACGAGGTCTTCCGGAACCTCAAGGAGAACCGACCGGACCTGAGCCCCGACAAGCTCGACCGGACCCGCAGGCTGATGATGCGCGCGGTCGGTGACTGTGCGGTGCTGAACTACCAACCACTGATCGAGGTCCTGGAACTTCCCGACCCCGATGACCGTCATGTGCTGGCCGCTGCGATCAAGGCCAAGGCGCAGCTCGTCGTGACCCGCAACCTGGATGACTTCCCGGCCGACGTCCTGGCGGACTGGGGAGTGGAGGCCAAGCATCCGGACGACTTCGTCGTGGACCAGATCGGACTCGACCGCCAGGCCGTCTATGCCGCAGTACGGCAGATCGCGGACTCCTGGCGGAATCCGCCCGGGGCGGTGGAGGACGTGCTGGTCAGGCTGGAGAAGGACGGCCTGCTGGAGAGCGTGGCACTGCTCAGGGCCTGAGCCGCGGCAGGGCCGCCGCCACGGAGATCCGTGACGGCGGCCTTGCCGCGCCGGTGGTGCGGTGCGGGCGGTCAGGGCATGGTGTGGACGTGGGCGCCGACGGTATTGGAGAAGGCGTTGCCGTTGGCGGCGTCCCAGTTGGTGGACCAGGTCATGGCGCCGCGGATGGTGGGCCACTTCGCCGGGGGGACGAAGCTGCCGCAGTGGGTGCCGGTGGCGATGCAGTCCAGGGCGTCGTTCACCACGGACGGCGAGACATAGCCGCCGCCGGCCGCCCGGGTGGAGGCGGGGACGCCGATGCCGACCTGGGAGGGGTCCAGGCCGCCCTGGATGTGGGTGCAGATCTGGGCGGTGATGAAGTCCTCGGTGCCCTGGGAGTACACCTTGCCGTCGCAGCCGTTCATCGCGCCCGAGTTGTAGAACTGGGTGTTGACGACGGTCAGGATGTCCTTCACGGCCAGCGCCAGCTGGAAGTACGCACCGCCGGTGCTGTACGTCCCGATGGTCTCCGGCGCCATGGTGAGGATGAGGTGCGAGCCGGCCTTGGCGGCCAGGGAGTGCAGCGACTGCGCCATATAGGTCGGGTTGACGCCGTTCTCCAGGTCGATGTCGACGCCGTCGAAGCCGTACTGCTGCATCAGCGCGTAGGTGCTGTTGGCGAAGTTGGCGGCGGAGGTGGCGTCACCGACGCTGATGGTGCCGTTCTGGCCGCCGACCGAAAGGATGACCTTCTTGCCCGCCGCGTGCTTGGCCGCTATGTCGGCTTTGAAGTCCGCGTCGGTGTAGCCGCCGAGCTTGCCGGAGAGCGCCGGGTCGAGGGTGAAGGTGATGCCGCCCGGCTTGGTCGGGTCGGTGTCGGCGAAGGCGACGGCGATGATGTCGTACGCGCTCTGCACGTCGGACAGCCGTTGCACGGTGGCGCCGTTGTCGAAGTTCTGCCAGTAGCCGGTGACCACGTGCTTGGGCAGCCCGCCGGTGCTGGGCGGGGTGGTCGGCGGTGTGGTCGGCGGGGTCGTGGGCGGAGTCGTCGGCGGCGTGGTGGGTGGGGTCGTGGGCGGCTTGGTGGGGGGCGTCGTCGGCGGGGTGGTCGGCGGCGTGGTGGGCGGGGTGGTCGGGCCGGTGCCGCCCGGCCCGACGAGCAGCACGTCGTCGGCGCTGAACGCGGCCTGCCCGTACCAGCCGTGCAGCCAGATGGTGACGCTGGTGGTGGCGGCGCCGGTCTTGAAGCTGGTGCTGAGCTGGCTCCAGGAGGTGGAGCTGGTCCAGGTGGAGACGTCCGTGGTGCCGTTGCCGGTGGTGCCGAGGTAGACGTACGAGCCCTGCACCCACGCGCTCAGCGTGTAGGTGGAGTTGGGCTGCACGGACACCTTCTGCTCGCACTGGCCGGTGTCGGAGGCGCTCGGGGTCGAGGTGAGGGCGTACGAGCCGGAGTGCACCGGGGAGGTGCCGACGCTCGCGGTGCCGGAACAGGTCCAGTTCGCCGTGGTGCCGGACTCGAAGCCGCCGTTGACGGTCAGGTTGCCTTCTGCGGCGCCGGCGTCGGCCGGCAGCAGGACGAGCCCGGCCGCGGCGGCGCCGAGGGCGGTGGCGCCGGCGGCGAGGGCGCCGATGGTGCGCTGACGCCTTCTGTGTGCAGCACGTGCCATGGGTACGTGTCTCCTTGCGCGGAGGGCGGACCGCCGCGTGAGGGGCGCGGCGGTCCGATGGGGGGAAGGGTGGTGCATGCGGCACGGCGCGGCCCGTCCCAGGGGCGGTGGGCTCGCGGGGCTGCGCTCACAAGGTGGACTAGACCAATGGGGGGCGTCAAGGGTCCGTGCGCGACTTACGGCTCCCTTAAGGTGCCGATCAGGACAGGCCGTTGCCGCCGTCGACCAGGCGGTTTCGTCCGCGTACAGCCGAGCGGAGTAGTCTGCTGAGGGGCAAGTGCACGGAGGGGCTGAGCGCCATGGGTCTGCGTGACCTGGTCTATCGCACGCCGGGTCTGCGGAACCTGGTCTACGGGGTATACGGACGCCGGGTGGAGGCGCACCTCGATCCCGCGCGGGTGCCACGCCATGTGGGCGTCATGCTGGACGGCAACCGCCGCTGGGCCCGTGCCGCCGGGATCAGCACCGCCGACGGGCACCGCCGGGGCGCGGACAAGATCCAGGAGTTCCTGGGCTGGTGCGAGGAGACCGGCGTCGAGGTGGTCACCCTGTGGCTGCTCTCCACCGACAACCTCACCCGTCCGGCCGAGGAGCTGGTGCCGCTGCTGGGCATCATCGAGGACGCGGTGCAGGGCCTGGCCGACGCCCGCCGCTGGCGGGTCCACCCGGTGGGGGCGCTGGACCTGCTGCCGCAGAGCACCTCCCGGGTGCTGAAGGCGGCCGAGCAGGACACCATGGAGGTGACCGGCATCCTGGTCAATGTCGCCGTGGGCTACGGCGGGCGGCATGAGATCACCGACGCGGTGCGCTCGCTGCTGCATGACCACGCCGAGCGCGGCACCTCCATCGAGGACCTGGCCGACTCGCTGGACACCGAGCACATCGCCGCCCACCTCTACACCCGGGGCCAGCCCGATCCCGACCTGGTGATCCGCACCTCGGGCGAGCAGCGGCTCTCGGGCTTCCTGCTCTGGCAGAGCGCGCACAGCGAGTTCTACTTCTGCGAGGCGTACTGGCCGGCGTTCCGCAAGGTCGACTTCCTGCGGGCGGTCCGTGACTACGCCGCACGGCACCGGCGCTTCGGCGGCTGAGGGCTGCGGCTGCGGCAAGGCGGGCCGGGCAGGCCGGGCGGGGGCGCCACGCGGGGGCGCGGGGGTCGTACGGGGGGCGTCCGACCGGGCCGGGGCGGTTCGGGCCGGAGCCGGGAATGCCCGGTAACGGCCGGTAGTGGCCGCAATCGACCGGACCGCATCGCCGCTGATCGTGGCATATGCCAAAAGAGTGCGATACCCCCGCCCCACAAGGGCAAACGCCCCCGGTGGACGCGCTGTCAGTTGCCCGCTCCCGGCATGCACCGGCGGCTGCGCGGGAATACTCGGGCCAGACCGGGACCTCGGCCACCGGGGCCGCGGGGACCGGTGAGCCGCGGGTGACGATGGGTCACCCGCCCGGGAGGCCCTGTGGTCAGTTCCAAGAGCCGCCGGACGCACGACCGGCGCACGTACGTTCTCGACACCAGCGTGCTTCTGGCCGACCCGATGGCCATGACCCGTTTCGAGGAGCACGAGGTGGTGCTCCCGGTGGTCGTGGTCACCGAGCTCGAGGCCAAGCGGCACCACCCCGAGCTGGGCTACTTCGCCCGCCAGGCGCTGCGGCTGCTGGACGACTTCCGAGTGCGGTACGGCAGGCTGGACGAGGCGATCCCGGTCGGCGAGATCGGCGGCACCATCAGGGTGGAGCTCAACCACTCCGACCCGTCCGTGCTGCCGGCCGGCTACCGGCTCGGTGACAGCGACACCCGCATCCTCGCGGTGGCCCGCAATCTCCAGGCCGAGGGGTACGACGTCACCGTCGTCTCCAAGGACCTGCCGATGCGGATCAAGGCCAGCTCGGTGGGCCTGCTGGCCGAGGAGTACCGCGCGGAGCTGGCCATCACCTCCGGCTGGACCGGGATGACCGAGCTGTCCGTGGCGGGCGAGCAGGTGGACGCCCTCTTCGGCCAGGACGCGGTGGACATCGAGCAGGCCCGCGACCTGCCCGTGCACACCGGCCTGGTACTGACCTCGGAGCGCGGCCGCGCACTCGGCCGGGTCACCGGGGACGGCAGGGTGCGGCTGGTGCGCGGCGACCGGGAGGCGTTCGGACTGCGCGGCCGCAGCGCCGAGCAGCGGGTGGCCCTCGACCTGCTGCTCGACCAGGAGGTGGGCATCGTGTCGATGGGCGGGCGGGCCGGCACCGGCAAGTCCGCGCTCGCGCTCTGTGCGGGGCTGGAGGCCGTACTGGAGCGCAGGCAGCACCGCAAGGTGATGGTGTTCCGGCCGCTGTACGCGGTCGGCGGCCAGGAGCTCGGCTACCTGCCGGGCAGCGAGGCCGAGAAGATGAGCCCGTGGGCGCAGGCGGTCTTCGACACCCTCTCGGCCGTCACCACCTCGGACGTGATCGAAGAGGTGGTCTCCCGGGGGATGCTGGAGGTGCTGCCGCTGACCCACATCCGGGGCCGCTCGCTGCACGACGCCTTCGTGATCGTGGACGAGGCGCAGTCGCTGGAACGCAATGTGCTGCTCACCGTGCTCTCCCGGATCGGCCAGGGCTCCCGGGTGGTGCTCACCCACGATGTGGCGCAGCGGGACAACCTGCGGGTCGGCCGGTACGACGGGGTGGTCGCGGTGGTGGAGAAGCTCAAGGGCCACCCGCTCTTCGCGCACATCACCCTGACCCGCTCGGAGCGCTCGCCGATCGCCGCGCTGGTCACCGAGATGCTGGAGGACGTCGGGCCCTAGGAGAAGTCGGCACAAAGCGACAAAGGCCAGCATAACGGTCGGTCAAATGTACTGATAACCGATAAAAGCGGCAGTGAATAGCGAAGGGGCCGGGTCCGCCGAGGGTCGGCCCCTTCGCCGTGGCCGCCCCTCAACTCCGTTGCGGGCGGCCCGGCGGAGGCCGGAGCGTAACGGCGCACCGGGGCGCCCGCCAGCAGTACGGCAAAGTTCCAGGTCGCCACCGGATGTGAATTTCGACACGCAACAGGGAATTGCGTGGACAGCCGTCCGTCGGGCATGGTGTGGGTTCTGTCAGGCCCTGCGTACGGCGTGACTAGCCACCCGACCCAGGCGGCGACGGCACCTCACGGTGACGGTATGTGCGAACAACTGAAGACCGCTGAAGCCGTACGCCGCCCGAGAACCACCGCCCCCGTCATCCCACCGGGGGCACCGGGCCCGCGCCTCCCGTGACCAGCACCGGTGGAGGCCAGCGACAGGGCTACGTCGCGTCCGCCCGGTCACGCGCGGTCGATGCTGGAAGGAAATCATGTGACTCGGATCTCGGTCCGGGGAGTTGCCGTGGTCTCCGCCACCGCCGTCACCGCTGTCGGTGCCGTCGTCGGCGTGGCCTCGGGCAGCGAGGGCAGGACCACGCAGACGGTCGATGTCGCCGGCGCCACGCTGCTCGCGGACATCCCCTCCGGCGCCCAGGCGCAGACCATCAGCGACAACATCGGTCGGCAGGCCGACGCTCAGCAGAGCGCCGCCGACGCCGCCGCGAAGAAGGCTGCCGAGGAGGCCGCGCGCAAGAAGGCCGCCGAGGTCGCCAAGGCGAAGGCGGAGGCCGAGCGCAAGGCCAAGGAGGCCGAGGCCAAGCGCAAGGCCGAGGAGGCCAGCCGGGCCCAGGCCCGCTCGCTGCTCGAAGCGCCCCTGGTGAGTGTCTCCCCGGGGTCGGTCCAGGCGCTGGCCCGCTCGATCATCGGCGACGACGCGCAGTTCCAGTGCTTCAGCGCGATCATCACCCGGGAGAGTGGCTGGTCCTACACCGCGACCAACCCGTCCTCCGGTGCCTACGGTCTGGTCCAGGCGCTGCCCGGCTCCAAGATGGCCTCGGCCGGCGCCGACTGGCGTACCAACCCCGCCACCCAGATCAAGTGGGGTGTGAGCTACATGAACTCCCGGTACGGCAGCCCCTGCGGGGCCTGGGCGTACTGGCAGGTGCACCACTCCTACTGAGCCCCGTCCGGCTCGGACCACCGCCGTACCACGCCCCCGACCCCTGCTGGTCGGGGGCGTAGGCGTGCTTGCCCACCCCGGCACCGGGTACGGTCATCCCGACGCGCGGCGCCGGTGCCGGGCAGACGCGGACTGCGGGCCGCGGGGGTTCCAGGGGGAGAAGGACGGTGTCGCGGTGTCGCGATTCGGCAGGTGGGACGTGGTCGGTTGGGGGAAGTCCACCGCCGCGCGCACCGCAGCACGGCTGGAGCAGCGCCGCCGGGAGGCCGAGGCGCGGCTGCGGGACGACGAGCACCTGCCGCCCGGCGAGGGACTGCCGCACCCCGATGAGCCGGAGCACGCCCAGCAGCTCCCGGCCACCCCGTACGTCCGGGAGGCGCACCCGCCGCGCCCCGCGACGCCCGCCGAGGCCGTCCCCTGGGGCCTGCGGGTGGCCGCCGAGTCCACCTGGCGGCTGCTGCTGCTCGGCGCGGCCCTCTACATCCTCTTCCGGGTGGTCATCACCCTGCGGCTGGTGGCGCTGGCCTTCATCGCCGGGCTGCTGATCACCGCGCTGCTACAGCCCACCGTCACCTGGCTGCGGCGGCGGGGCCTGCCGCGTGCGCTGGCCGCCGCCGGGACCTTCCTCAGCGGGCTGGTCGGCATCGGGCTGGTCGGCTGGTTCGTGGTGTGGCAGGTGACCACCAATCTGGAGTCGGTCACCAACCGGGTGCAGCAGGGCGTGGACCAGCTGCGCGACTGGCTGGTCAAGGGACCGCTGCACCTGACCGACAAGCAGATAAGCGACTTCGCCAAGCAGATCTCCAAGGCGATCGGCACCAACTCCGACGCCATAACGTCGGCCGGTTTCACCGGCGTCACCATCGCGGTGGAGCTGCTGACCGGTGTCGTCCTCGCCGCCTTCTGCACCTTCTTTCTGCTGTACGACGGCGCGCGGATCTGGCAGTGGACGCTGCGGCTGCTGCCGCGCCACTCCCGGTACGCGATGGCCGGGGCGGGGCCGCGCGCCTGGGCGACGCTCACCAGCTATGTGCGGGGCACCGTGCTGGTGGCCTTCATCGACTCGGTCTGCATCGGGGTCGGCATCGCGCTGCTGCATGTGCCGCTGGCGGTGCCGCTGGCCGTGATCATCTTCCTGGGGGCGTTCGTCCCGCTGGTCGGCGCGCTGGTCACCGGCACCATCGCGGTGCTGATCGCGATCGTCACCAATGGCGTCTTCACCGCCGCCATGGTGCTGGTGGTGCTGGTGGCCGTGCAGCAGATCGAGGGCCATCTGCTGCAACCGCTGATTCTGGGGCGCGCGGTGCGGGTGCACCCGTTGGCCGTGGTGCTGGCGGTCACCGCCGGGTCGATCATCGCCGGAATCGGCGGTGCGGTGGTGGCGGTGCCGCTGGTGGCGGTGACCAACACCGTGGTCGGCTATCTGCGCCGCCGCAAGGCGGCCGGCGAGGAGGTGTTCACCGCACTGGTGGCCGCCCAGGAGGACCAGGCCCGGGAGAGCTCCGCGGCCGAGGCGGAACCGCCCGCCGTGGCGGGCGGCGCCACCGTCGTCGTGGTGGAGCCGGGCGCCGAGGACACTCCGGCGGCCGGTGGCACCGGCACCGGCGAGGGCACCGGCACCGGCGAGGGGGAGAACGGCAGTCCCCCGCCCGGCGGGGCCGGTACGGGGGACTGAGGTGACGGGGCCCCTGGTAACGGGGCCCCTGGAGCCGGGGCCTCGGGCGACGGGGCCTCGGGCGACGGGGCCGGTCGGGTCAGACGGCGGCGAGGGAGCCCTCGGCGTCCAGGGTGGCGCCGACGGCGGCCAGCACGGCGGCGATCTTGATCGCCTCCTGTACGGTCTCGCGCTCCACGCCCGCCTTGCGCAGCACCTGCTCGTGCGAGTCCAGGCACATGCCGCAGCCGTTGATCGCGGAGACGGCGAACGACCAGAGCTCGAAGTCGACCTTGTCCACGCCGGGGTTGCCCAGCACGTTCATCCGCAGGCCGGCCCGCATGGTGCCGTACTCCTTGTCGGAGAGCAGATGCAGCGTCCGGTAGTAGACGTTGTTCATCGCCATCACGGCGGCGGCCGCCTTGGCGGCGGTGTACGCCTGCTCCGACAGGTGCTCCCGGGCCTCCGGCTCCAGCTCGGCCAGCACCCTGGGGCTGCGCGAGGCGATGGCGCAGGCCAGCACGGTGCCCCAGAGCTGCTGCTCGGGGAGGCCGGAGTTGCCGATGACCGAGCCCAGGTTGAGCTTGAGGTCCTTGGCGTAGTCGGGGAGAGCTGCCTTCAGCTCGTCAAGCGCCACGGTCAGGCACCCGCGAGCAGCGCGACGGGGTCCAGGGTGGTCTCGCCCTTGCTCCAGTTGCAGGGGCACAGCTCGTCGGTCTGGAGGGCGTCGAGCACCCGCAGGACCTCCTTGGGGTTGCGGCCCACGGAACCGGCGGTGACCATCACGAACTGGATCTCGTTGTTGGGGTCCACGATGAAGACGGCACGCTGCGCGAAGCCGTCCTCGCCCTCGACGCCGCAGTCCCGCATCAGCTCGTGCCGGGAGTCGGCCAGCATCGGGAAGGGCAGGTCGCGCAGGTCCTTGTGGTCCTTGCGCCAGGCGTGGTGCACGAACTCCGAGTCGCCGGAGACGCCGAGGATCTGGGCGTCGCGGTCCGCGAACTCCTCGTTGAGCTTGCCGAAGGCGGCGATCTCGGTGGGGCAGACGAAGGTGAAGTCCTTCGGCCAGAAGAACACCACGCGCCACTTGCCCTCGTAGGACTTGTGGTCGATCTGGGCGAACGCCTTCTCCGGGTCGAGGTCGACGCAGGCGGTCAGATCGTACTCGGGGAACTTGTCACCGATGGTGAGCACGTTCGCTCCTCCTTGAGCTTGTTGCAGGTGCTTCGTTCTGCTTGGTCCGTGTTACGTATGGTTCCGTACCGTACGGACCTGAGCCACAGTGACACGGAGATGTTTGATCCGTGAAATAGCTACACTCGAAGCGTCTGATCGGAGGTGGCTATCAGTACCCGCAAGCCCGGGAATCCCGGGGGCCGTCCTGGCAAACCCGCACCCGCTGTGGCGAAATCCACAGCCTCCCGCAGCTCCCGTGCCCCCTCGGTTGCCCAGCTCAGAGCGTTCGCGGCGGTCGTGGACCACCGGCACTTCCGGGACGCGGCGGCGGCCATCGGCACCAGCCAGCCCGCCCTGTCCGGTGCGGTGGCCGCATTGGAGGAGACCCTCGGCGCGCAGCTGGTGGAACGCACCACCCGCAGGGTCATCATCACTCCGTTGGGCGAGCGCGTGGCGGAGCACGCGCGCCGGGTCCTCGCCTCACTGCACTCGCTGACCGAGGAGGTGGAGGCCGCCCGCCGGCCGCTCACCGGTCCGCTGCACTTCGGCGTCATCCCCACCGTCGCGCCCTATCTGCTGCCCGCCGTGCTGCGGCTGGCCCGCGACAGCTACCCCGACCTCGAGTTGCAGGTCCACGAGGAGCGCACCGGCTCGCTGCTGGAGGGGCTGGCCGACGGCCGGCTGGACCTGCTGCTGCTGGCGCTGCCGGCCGGCGGCGGCCACCCGGTCCGGGAGATCCCGCTGTACGACGAGGACTTCATCCTGGTCACCCCGCCGGACCACCCGCTGGCCGGCCGGACCGACGTCCCCCGCGACGCGCTGCTCGACCTGGACTTGCTGCTGCTGGAGGAGGGCCACTGCCTGCGCGACCAGGCGTTGGACATCTGCCGGGACGTGGGCGCCGACCCGGCCGCCGCCGCCACCCGCGCCGCCGGGCTCTCCACCCTGGTCCAGCTGGTCGCGGGCGGCCTCGGGGCCACCCTGCTGCCCGCCACCGCGCTGGACGTGGAGTCCGGCCGGGCCGGCCGGCTGGCCGCCACCCGGTTCGCCGCCCCGGCCCCCGGCCGCCGGATCGGGCTGCTCTGCCGGGCCGGGTCCGCCCGCACCGCCGAGTACGACCGGTTCGCCGCCTCGCTGCGGGAGGTCCTGCGGCCGCTGCCGGTGCGGATCATCGGCTGACCGCCCGCCCGGTTCCGTCCACAGCCTGTGGACGGAGCCGGGCGGGCCAGTCAGCAGTAACCAGTCAGCAGTCGGCGGCGGTCGGCTCGCCGGTCGGCTGCGGCGCGGCGGCCCCGGCCACCAGCCGCGACCCGGACCGCCCACCCCGGTCCACCGCCCAGGACGTGATGGCCAGCAGCGTCCCCAGCCCGGCCAGGCCCGCGCCCACCAGGGCCGGGGAGGTCCACCCCAGACCGGCCGAGATCGCCAGGCCGCCGAACCAGGCACCCTGGGCGTTGGCCAGGTTGAACGCGCCCTGCAAGGTGGCCGACGCCAGCGTCGGGGCGTGCCGCGCCTTCTCCATCACCAGGGTCTGCACCGTCGGCACGATGGCGAACCCGAAGACGCCGACCAGCATCACCGTCAGCGCCGCCGACCACTCGGTGTGCGCGGTGAACGCGAAGGCGGCCAGAGTGAGCGTCAGCAGGACGAACGCCGCGCAGACACTGGGCCGCAGCGCCCGGTCGGCCGCCCAGCCGCCCACCGCGTTGCCGATCGTCATCCCGACCCCGAACAGCGCCAGCACCAGCGTCATCGACCCGGGGGCGAACCCCGCCACCTCGGTCATCAGCGGCGCGATGTAGCTGTAGCAGGCGAAGAAGCCGCCGCAGCCGAAGATCACCGTGGCCAGCGCCAGCCAGAGCTGGCCGCTGCGGAACGCCGACAGCTCACGGCGCAGCCCGGCGTGCTCATGGCTCGGCAGCGCGGGCATCAGCCGGGCGATGGCGGCGGTGCCCAGCGCGCCGATCGCCACCACCACCAGCATCGTCGCCCGCCAGCCCAGGTGCTGGCCCAGCAGGGTGGCGCTGGGCACGCCCACGATGTTGGCGACCGTCAGCCCGGCGAACATCACCGACACCGCTCGGGCCCGCAGGTGCGGCGCGGCCAGCTCGGCCGCCGCCACCGCCCCGGCGCCGAAGAACGCGCCGTGCGGCAGCCCGGTGACCAGCCGCGAGGCGGCCAGCGACCAGAAGTTCGGCGAGATCGCGCAGAGCAGGTTGCCGAGGGTGAACAGCCCCGCCAGGCCCACCAGCACGGTCTTGCGGGGCAGCCGGGCGGCGGCCCCGGTGAGCAGCGGGGCGCCGAGCACCACGCCGACCGCATAGGCGGAGATCAGCCAGCCGGCCTTGGGGATGGACACCGAGAGGTCTCCGGCGACCTGCGGCAGCAGGCCCATCGCGGCGAACTCGGTGGTGCCGATGCCGAAGGCGGTGACGGCCAGGGCGAGGAGCGCCAGAGGCATGGGGGAGGTGCTCCCTACGACAACGGGGGCGGACAGGACGGAGCCGCGCCGTGTCGGCGGTGACACAGCGCGGCTCCTCCAGCGAACCATCCGCGCCCGCCCGGCATTCCCGGGCCCCGGGCCGGCCCTCAGGGCCTGGTCATCCGCAGGACGTCCAGCGCCTCGTCCAACTGCTGCTCGGTGAGGGTGCCCCGGGCCACATGGCCGCGCTCCAGCACCACCTGCCGGATCGTCTTGCGCTCCGCCAGCGACTGCTTGGCGACCTTGGCCGCCTCCTCGTAGCCGAGGTACCGGTTGAGCGGGGTGACCACGGAGGGTGAGGACTCCGCGTACTCCCGCAGCCGCTCCTCGTTGGCGGTGACGCCGTCCACCGTACGGTCGGCCAGCAGCCGGGCGACACTGGCCAGCAGCCGGATCGACTCCAGCACATTGCGGGCGATCACCGGCAGCATCACATTGAGCTCGAAGCTGCCCGAGGCACCGGCCAGCGCCACCGTGGCGTCATTGCCCATCACCTGGGCCGCGACCATGGCGGTGGCCTCCGGGATCACCGGGTTGACCTTGCCCGGCATGATCGAGGAACCGGGCTGGAGGTCGGGCAGGTTGATCTCGCCCAGGCCGGTGCGCGGGCCGGAGCCCATCCAGCGCAGATCATTGGCGATCTTGGTGAAGCCGACCGCGACGGTACGCAGTTGGCCGCTCAGCTCCACCAGCCCGTCCCGGGCGCCCTGCGCCTCGAAGTGGTCGCGCGCCTCGGTCAGCGGCAGCCCGGTGGTCCGGGCCACCGACTCGATCACCGCCGCCGCGAAGCCGGGCGGGGTGTTGATGCCCGTCCCCACCGCCGTGCCGCCGAGCGGCAGCTCGGCGACCCGGGGCAGCGTGGCCCGCAGCCGCTCGATGCCGTACCGGACCTGCGCCGCATAGCCGCCGAACTCCTGGCCGAGGGTGACCGGGGTCGCGTCCATCAGATGCGTACGCCCCGCCTTCACCACCTGCGCGAACTCCGCCGCCTTGCGCTCCAGCGCGACCGCCAGCCGCTCCAGCGCCGGGACCAGGTCGCCGGTGACGGCGGCCGTGGCGGCGATGTGGATGGAGGACGGGAAGACGTCGTTGGACGACTGGCTGGCGTTGACGTCGTCATTGGGGTGGACCGGCCGGCCCAGCCGCTCACCGGCCAGGGTGGCGATCACCTCGTTGGCGTTCATGTTGGAGGAGGTGCCGGAGCCGGTCTGGAAGACGTCCACCGGGAACTGGTCGTCCCAGCGGCCCCGGGCCACCTCGGCCGCCGCGTCCCGGATCGCCTCGGCCACGTCCCGGTCCAGCACGCCCAGCTCGGCGTTGACCTCGGCGGCGGCGGCCTTGATCCGGGCCAGCGCCTCGATCTGGGCCCGCTCCAGCCGCCCGCCGGACACCGGGAAGTTCTCCACCGCCCGCTGGGTCTGCGCCCGCCACTTGGCTGCGGCGGGCACCCGGACCTCGCCCATCGAGTCATGCTCGATCCGGTACCCGCCCTCACTGCCGGCCATCGCGTGCCTCCCTCTCTCGGTCTGTCCGACCCAGCGCCCGTTGACGCCGGATCTGTTCCCCGGCCCCGGCCGAACAGGGCCGATGCGCGGCGGATTAGGCCGTTGGGATTCATCGGCATATCTAAGGACCCCCGAATGCCGCAATGCCGACTCCGCCGGGGTGTCGTTGAGGTGGCGTGACCTCTCCCTCTCTCATCCCCACGCCGGCGTCCGGGACGCATCACGACGAGGGCTGCTCCCGGCTGGGGGAGTGGCTGTTCGTGCCGCCGCCGAAGGACGACCCGGACGGCGTCGGGGTGGCCTGCCTGGAGCGCGATGGTGAGCAGGTACGGCTGGAGTACAGCACCTGGCTGGTCGCGGACTTCGCCCGGCTGATCCGGGAGTTGGAGGCCGACTTCTCCCGGCGGATCGGCGGCGGATGACCGGATTCGTCGGAAGAACGGTTCAACGGAAGAACGCCCCGGAAACCAGCCCCCACCGAATCCAGCCCTCCACCACCGAAAGCCCAGTGCGAAAGGCGGCGCAAGCGCCATGTACGACACCCGGGAGGCATTCCTGCCGTTCGGCGGGATGGGCCACGAGGATTTCGCACCCGAGCCGCACGCCACCACCTACCAGCAGAGCGGCTGGTACCTGGGCGTGCCGCTGCGCGACGTACCGCACTCCTACAGCCCCATCGGGGACCTGCTGGACACCGGTCGGGACCCGGTCGCGGGCTACATCCCGCCGCCGCGCAGCGCCGAGCAGGACGGCGGCAGCCGGTCCGCCACCGGCTACGACGCGCCGCGCCCCCGGCGCCCGGTGCCGCACCGGCGCCGCCGGCCGCGCCCGCCGCTGGCGTCCTGGAACCAGCTCACCAGCTCGGTCTTCGCGGTACTGACCGTCTGCACGGTGACCGCCGTCAGCGTGCTGGGCTGGATCTTCTCGTATGAGCCGCTGCGGCGGCTGGCGGCCGCCCATGTCGGCAGCGGGCTGGCCGCGCTGTGGCCGGTGATCATCTACGGGCCGTGGTTCGTCGCCTCGCTGTCCATCCTGCGGGCGGCGCTGGACCGGCGGCGGATCGCGCACTCCTGGGTGGTGCTGGGCCTGTTCTCCGGCCTGGCGGCGGGGCTCTGCGTGGCCTCCGCCGCCGAGACGCTCTCCAACATGATCGTGGCCGGGCTGCCGCCGATCACCGCGGTGGTCTCCTTCCACCAGCTGGTCCGCCAGCTCACCGCCACCCGCCGCGCCCGGCACCGGCCCACCGGCACACTGCCGCCGCAGGGCGCCAAGGGCCGCACCTGACGGCCGGGGTGCTGACGGCCGGGGCCCGCACCGGTTCGGTACGGGCCCCTCACGCATGCCGTGCGCCGGTCAGCTGCGGGAGCGGACCGGGATCGAGCCGACGAAGGTCTGCGACGGGGTCAGCGAGGTGAAGAAGTCGTTGCCCTTGTCGTCCACCACGATGAACGCCGGGAAGTCCTCCACCTCGATCCGCCAGACCGCCTCCATGCCCAGCTCGGCGTACTCCAGCACCTCCACCTTGCGGATGCAGTCCTGGGCCAGCCGGGCCGCCGGGCCGCCGATGGAGCCCAGGTAGAAGCCGCCGTGCTCGGCGCAGGCGTCGGTGACCTGCTGCGAGCGGTTGCCCTTGGCCAGCATCACCATGGAGCCGCCCGCCGCCTGGAACTGCTGGACGTAGGAGTCCATCCGGCCCGCCGTGGTCGGGCCGAAGGAGCCGGAGGCGTAGCCCTCGGGGGTCTTGGCCGGGCCCGCGTAGTACACCGGGTGGTCCCGCAGGTACTGCGGCATGCCCTCGCCCGCGTCCAGCCGCTCCTTGATCTTGGCGTGCGCGATGTCGCGGGCCACCACCAGCGTCCCGGTGAGCGACAGCCGGGTCTTGACCGGGTGCTTGGACAGCTCGGCGCGGATCTCGCTCATCGGCCGGTCGAGGTCGACCCGGACCACGGTGTCGTCCAACTGCTCGTCGGTGGTCTCCGGCAGGTACTTGGCCGGGTCGCGCTCCAGCTGCTCCAGGAAGACGCCCTCGGCGGTGATCTTGCCCAGCGCCTGCCGGTCGGCGGAGCAGGAGACGGCGATGGCCACCGGGCAGGAGGCGCCGTGCCGGGGCAGCCGGACCACCCGTACGTCGTGGCAGAAGTACTTGCCGCCGAACTGCGCGCCGATGCCGATCCGCTGGGTCAGCTCATGGACCTTCTGCTCCAGCTCCAGGTCCCGGAAGCCGTGGCCGACCGGGGAGCCCTCGGTGGGCAGGCTGTCCAGGTAGTGCGCGGAGGCGTACTTGGCCGTCTTCAGCGCGAACTCGGCGCTGGTGCCGCCCACCACGATCGCCAGGTGGTACGGCGGGCAGGCGGCGGTGCCCAGCGAGCGGATCTTCTGCTCCAGGAAGGCCAGCATGCCGGCCTCGTTGAGGACGGCCTTGGTCTCCTGGTACAGGAAGGACTTGTTGGCGCTGCCGCCGCCCTTGGCCATGTAGAGGAACTTGTAGGCGTCGCCGTCGGTGGCGTACAGCTCGATCTGCGCGGGCAGGTTGGAGCCGGTGTTCCGCTCGTCCCACATGGTCAGCGGCGCCATCTGGGAGTAGCGCAGGTTCAGCTTGGTGTACGCGTCGTACACGCCGCGCGAGATGGCCTCCTCGTCGCCGCCGGCCGTCAGCACCTGCTGCCCGCGCTTGCCCATCACGATCGCGGTGCCGGTGTCCTGGCACATCGGCAGCACGCCGCCGGCCGAGATGTTGGCGTTCTTCAGCAGGTCCAGCGCCACGAAGCGGTCGTTGGGGCTGGCCTCCGGGTCGTCCAGGATGCGGCGCAGCTGGGCGAGGTGGGCGGGGCGCAGGTAGTGCGAGATGTCGTGCATCGCCTCGGCGGTGAGCAGGCGCAGCGCCTCCGGCTCGACCTGGAGGAAGCGGCGGCCGCCGGCCTCGAAGGTGGACACCCCCTCGGTGGTGACCAGGCGATACGGGGTGGGGTCGGCACCCAGCGGGAGAAGGTCGGAGTAGGCGAAGTCTGGCATGGCGGCCATCTGCGGGTGTTCCTCACTGACTGCGGTCTGTCCGGCACCGCGGTCTGTCCGGCGGCATCGACGAAGCGCCTCCCAGGTTAGATCCCCGCCGCCGGTGCGCCGGGGGCAGGTGGCCTCCGGTGAGCGGAGTCACCCGCCGCGTCCCGATCGGGTGTTCGGAGCCTGCCCGGCTGGCTACGCTGGCCCTGTGGACAACTCGCCTGCCCAGGACCCTCGTGCCCAGGACCCCACCGCCGAGCGCACCCCGCCGGCGGTCCCGATGACCAAGCCGGCGGCCAAGCCCGCGGCCAAGCCGACCTTCGCCGAGCCGGAGCTGCGCGCTTCGGACGCCGACCGCGAACGGGTGGCGGAGGTCCTGCGGGACGCCTTCGCCGACGGTCGGCTCGACGTGGTGGAGCACGCCGAGCGGATCGAGGCGGTGTACGCCGCCAAGACCCTCGGTGAGCTGGAGCCGCTCACCCGCGACCTCCCGGCGCACCGCCCGGCCGCCGCCCCCCGGCCCGCCCCCGCCCCGGCCGAGCCCGGCCCCCGGCTGCCCCCGGCCCGCGACTACGCCCCGACGGCGGTGGCGATCTTCGGCGGGGCGACCCGCAAGGGCCGCTGGCGGGTCGGGTCGCGGATCAAGGCGGTGGCGGTCTTCGGCGGGGTGGACATCGACCTCACCGACGCGGTCTTCGAGTCGCCCGAGGTGGTGATCGAGGTGGCGGCCGTCTTCGGCGGCGTGACGGTCAAGGTGCCGGAGAACGTCTCGCTGCACGGCAGCGGCGTCGGCATCTTCGGCGGCTTCGACGTGCGCGAGCAGACGGCGGACGACCCGTACGCGCCGGTGGTGCGGGTGCGCGGCGCGGCGATCTTCGGCGGCTGCGAGGCCCGGCCGAAGCGGGGCAAGATGCTCAAGGAGTGGGTCCGCAGGCAGTTGGAGGGGTAGCCGGACCGGACGGCCGCGCGGGGAGGGGCGTACGGGGGGCGTGATCGGCGCATGTGCCAGCAGCACTTGCCTCTTTCAGTGCGCTCCGCGTACTTGACAATTCGGCACAACGACTTGGGCGGCAAGTGCGTGCGGTGTGCATGAATCGCCGGAACGCCGGGTAGTTCCTCCTGCACATCGTCTGTTGCGCGGCTGCGAGGTTCCGCAGGGGCTGCCACTCGGCCAGGGGTAACTGCGGAGCGTGTACGCCTGGCCGCGCACCGACACGAGCCTCCCCGCCGAGCCGTCGTCAGGAGTACGCCGTGCTGCACCCGATCGAGTCCACCAAGAGCGCCACCGACCAGAGCGTTCCGGGTCAGTTCAGCCCGAGCCAGCACGGTCAGCAGCCCGGCCAGCACGCCCCGGGTGACGACAGCCCCTGGCACTCCGGAGCCGCCTGCCGGCGGGACGAAGCCGGCCTGTTCTTCGCGCCGTCCAAGGAGCCGACGGCCGCCCGGCTGGCCCGCGAGGAGGCGGCCAAGCGGGTGTGCGCCCGCTGCCCGGTGCTGCTGGAGTGCCGTGAGCACGCCCTCGCGCAGCCGGAGCCGTACGGCGTCTGGGGCGGGCTGACCGCCGCCGAGCGCCGGGTGGTGCTGGCGCGCCGCCGACGCCGGGAGGTGGAGCTGCGGGCCGATGTGCAGCGGGCCACCCGGGGGCGCATCGCGGCTGCGGGCTGAGCGCGGGCCGTACGGGGGCGGACCGGCCGGGCCGGGCGGCGCCGGCGGGGCTCCGGAGGTGATCACTCCGGGGCGCCGCCGGCGCCGGTCGTGTCTGCGGCGCCGAGTGGGCCGGCCGTCAGTCGGCGCGGTCCCTCAGTTGGCGCGGTCCCTCAGTTGGCGCGGTCGAAGTCGATCGCGCTGTAGGCCCGCAGCTTGGACAGCCTGTGGGTGGAGTTGATCTCTCGGATGGTGCCGCTCTTGGAACGCATCACCAGCGAACTGGTGGTCGCCGTCTCGGCGCGGTAGCGCACCCCGCGCAGCAGCTCGCCGTCGGTGATCCCGGTGGCCACGAAGAACACGTTCTCGCCGCTCACCAGGTCGTCGGTGGTGAGCACCCGGTCCAGGTCGTGGCCGGCGTCCAGCGCCTTCTGCCGCTCCTGGTCGTCCTTGGGCCACAGCCGGCCCTGGATCACCCCGCCCATGCACTTCATGGCGCAGGCCGTGATGATGCCCTCGGGGGTGCCGCCGACGCCGAGCAGCAGGTCGACGCCGGTGCTCTCGCGGGCGGCCATGATGGCACCGGCCACATCGCCGTCGGATATGAACTTTATTCGGGCGCCGGCCTCGCGCACCTCCCTGGCCAGCTCCTCGTGCCGGGGCCGGTCCAGGATGACCACGGTGACGTTCTCCACCGCCGTGCCCTTGGCCTTGGCCACCCGGCGGACGTTCACCGCCGGGGGCGCGGTGATGTCCACGTACTCGGCGGCCTCCGGGCCGGTCGCCAGCTTGTCCATGTAGAAGACCGCGCTGGGGTCGAACATGGTGCCCCGGTCGGCCGCCGCGAGCACGGACACCGCATTGCCCATGCCCTTGGCGGTCAGGGTGGTGCCGTCCACCGGGTCCACGGCGACGTCGCACTCCGCGCCGGTCCCGTCGCCCACCCGCTCGCCGTTGAAGAGCATCGGGGCCTCGTCCTTCTCCCCCTCGCCGATGACGACCACGCCGTTCATCGACACGGTGTGGACGAGGGTGCGCATGGCCTTGACGGCCGCGCCGTCCGCGCCGTTCTTGTCGCCCCGGCCGACCCAGCGGCCGGCGGCCATCGCGGCGGCCTCGGTGACACGGACGAGTTCCAGGGCCAGGTTGCGGTCCGGGGCTTCGGGGGCGACCTCCAGCGGCGGGGGCAGGTGGTGGGAGTTCTGGGCGGTCATCGGCGACACCTCTCTGTGTGCGACGGCCGGGAATGAGGGTGCTGCGATCGTATCCGCGCAGCGCAAGGCGTCTGCTGGCCGCCTGCCCGCCCCGGAGCCGCCGAAGCGCGGCACGCCCCGGCAGTGCGCGGGACCCCGGGTTCGGGGTGGGGGCCGGGATGGGTCACCATGGGGTCGTGGCGAGTGATGCGAAGGCGAAGCGGGGTCGGCAGACGGTGCGGGACATGGTCCTCTCGCTGCTGGCGATCTGCGCGGTGGCGGCGGCGGTGTACGTCTTCATCCCGCACAGCGAGGGCAAGGGCGTGGAGACGGTGAGCTACTCCGTCGACCTGGCGACCGCGCGCCGGGCGGCGCCCTACCCGGTGCTGGCGCCGGAGGGGCTGCCGCAGCAGTGGCGGGCCACCTCGGTGCGGTACAGCGCCGACGACGAGGGCCATGCCACCTGGCACCTCGGCTTCCTCACGCCCTCCGGCTCGTACGCTGCCGTCGAGCAGAGCGACGACAGCGCGGGGGGCCTGGTCCGGGCCCAGGTCAAGGGCGGCCGGCCGGACGGCTCCGCTTCGGTCGACGGCCGACCCTGGGACCGCTACCGGGGCGACCACTACCGCGCCCTGGTCCGCAGCACGGGCACGACGGGCACCACGATGGTCACCGGCAGCGCCTCCTACGGCGAACTCGAACAACTCGCCCAAGCCCTCCACTGACCCCGCCCCCTCCCCCAGGAACGCGAGGAACTGCGCGCCCAGCCTCCTACGGCGGTCCGAAACCGTACGCACAGCGGCCCGGCACCTCCCCGAGGGGCGCGAGGAACTGCGCGACAAACCCCCCACGGCGGTCCGAAACCGTACGCACAGCCACCCGGCACCCCCCAGGGGCGCGAGGAACTGCGCGACAAACCCCCCACGGCGGCCCGAAACCGTACACACAGCCACCCGGCACCCCCCAGGGGCGCGAGGAACTGCGCGACAAACCCCCCACGGCGGCCCGAAACCGTACGCGCAGCCGCCAAGCCCCCGTGAACAGCCGACGGCCCCGCCTCCCGGGAGGGAAGGAACGGGGCCGGTGCGGAGACGGAGCAGGTCAGACGGTGGTGACGACCTCGTCGTAGGCGAGGCGCGGGTTGCGGGGGAACCAGCCGTCCTTGGCGGGCTTGCCGATGTTCACCACGGCGAGCACCGAGTGGTCACCGTCAGGGAAGAACGCCTTGTCGATGCCGGCCGCGTCGAAGCCGGTCATCGGCCCGGCGGCCAGCCCCGCCGCCCGGATGCCCAGGATGAAGTAGCCGACCTGGAGGGTCGCGTTGAAGCTGCCGGCCTGCTCACGGACCGGCCGCTCACCGAAGATGACGTCCTTGGCCTGCGGGAAGTGCGGAACCAGCTTCGGAAGCTCCTCGTGGAACTCGTAGTCCGCAGCCAAGATGGCGACCAGCGGGGCCTTGGCGGTCTTCTCCTTGTTGCCGTCCGACATCAGGCCGACCAGCCGCTCCCGAGCCTCGGCGGAACGCACCAGCACCACCCGCAGCGGCTGCTGGTTGAACGCGGTCGGCGCATACTTCACCAGCTCGTACACGGCCTTGATCAGCTCGTCGCTGACGGGCTCGTCGGTGAAGCCGTTGGTGGTGTGGGCCTCGCGGAACAGCAGGTCCTGGGCGGCGGGGTCGAGAGCCAGCAGGCCGGGGGTGGCGGTCGTCATCGTGTGTCGTACCTTCTTGATCGGACGGGAACGGCCGGAACACCGCTCGCCCGATGACAACGTAGGTGAATCTTCAACCGCTTCCGGATGGCGCAGTGAGGTACCTCACAAACACCCCGAACCCGGACCGCCTCACTCCGCGCCGCCGGACGCCCCCTCCGAGGCCAGCGCCGCGTCCAACCGCTCCCGCGCGCCGTCCAGCCACCGCCGGCACACCTTCGCCAGCTGCTCGCCGCGCTCCCACAGCGCCAGCGACTCCTCCAGCGAGGTGCCGCCCGCCTCCAGCCGCCGCACCACCTCAAGCAGCGCCTCACGCGCCTGCTCATAGCCCAGCGCGCCGTCCGCGTCGCCGCTGCCGCCCTCGCCGCCCGCCTGCACGCCGCCCTCGTCGCGGATCTCCTGGTTCGCCATGTCTGCCAGCGTAGGGGGAACCGCCGACAGAACGGGCGCACCGCATATCCGGTAGCCGCCGACCGGCCTACTCGCTACCGTCCGGTCATGCACGCCGTACGCCCCGCCGCCCCCGCCGACGCGCCCGAACTGGCCCGGCTGCGGCTGCTGATGTTCCAGGCCATGCCCTCGATGGCCGACCGCGCCCACCCCGGCCCGTGGCAGGACACCACCGAGGCGATGCTGCGCCGGGAGCTGGCCGCCGCCGGGAGCCGACTGGCCGCGTTCGTCACCGACGACCCGGACCGGCCCGGTGGGCTGGCCGCCTGCGCGGTCGGCACCCTGGAGCAGCGGCTGCCCGCGCCGGGCAACCCCTCGGGGCTGTTCGGCTTCGTCTTCAACGTCTGCACCGACCCCGGGCAGCGCGGCCGGGGCCACGCCAGGGCCTGCACCGTCGCGCTGCTCGACTGGTTCGACCGGCGCGGCGCCACCCGCGTCGACCTGCACGCGACCACCGAGGCGGAGGCCCTGTACCGCAGCCTCGGCTTCACCGACCACTCCATCCCGCTCTCCCGCACCCGGCTGCGGTTCGAGCCGCTCGAGCCGCTCGAGCCGCTCGGGCCGCTCGGGCCGTGAGCCGGGTCAGCCGGATCAGTCGGGCTCGGCGACCGTCACCGTGAAGCCGCCCTCGGCCACCCGGGCACGCAGCGTGTCCCCCGTCGCCACCTCGTCGGGGGCGCGCACCACCGCCCCGTCGGCCCGCTGGAGCACCGCGTAACCCCGCCGCAGCGTGGCGGCGGGGGAGAGCGCCACCACCCGGGCCAGGGTGTGCTCCAGGTCGGAGGAGGCCCGGTCCAGCTGGTGGCCCACGGACCGCCGGGAGCGCTCCAGCAGCGCCGCCACCTCCGCCGTACGGTCCGACACCATCCGCAGCGGCGCCGCCAGCACCGGCCGGCTCAGCACCGCCGCCAGCCCCGCCTGCTCGCGCTCTATCCGGCCGCGCACGGCGTGCCGCGCCCGGTCGCGCAGCTGGGCGATCCGGGCGGACTCCTCGCCCACGTCCGGCACCACCCGCTTGGCGGCGTCGGTGGGCGTGGAGGCCCGCAGGTCGGCGACGAAGTCCAGCAGCGGCTGGTCCGGCTCATGGCCGATCGCGCTCACCACCGGCGTCCGCGCCGCCGCCACCGTACGGACCAGCTGCTCGTCGGAGAAGGGCAGCAGGTCCTCCACGCTGCCGCCGCCCCGGGCCACCACGATCACGTCCACCTCGGGGTGCTCGTCCAGCTCCCGCACCGCCGCCACCACCTGGGCGACGGCGGTCGCCCCCTGGACGGCGACATTGCGCACCTCGAACCGGACGGCGGGCCAGCGGTGCCGGGCGTTGTGCAGCACGTCCCGCTCGGCGGCCGACGCCCGGCCGGTGACCAGGCCGACGCAGCGCGGCAGGAACGGCAGCGGCTTCTTGCGGTCGGCCGCGAACAGCCCCTCCCCGGCGAGGCGCCGCTTCAGCTGCTCCAGCCGGGCCAGCAGCTCGCCCAGCCCCACCGGGCGGATCTCGGCGGCGCGCAGCGACAGGGTGCCCCGGGCGCCGTACCACTCGGGCTTGGCGTGCACCACCACCCGGGCGCCCTCGGTGACCACGTCCGCCACCGGGTCGAAGACGGCGCGGAAGCAGGTGACCGTCATCGAGACGTCCGCCGAGGGGTCGCGCAGCGTCAGGAAGACCACGCCCGCCCCGGGACGCCTGCTGAGCTGGGTGATCTGGCCCTCCACCCAGACCGCGCCCAGCCGGTCGATCCAGCCGCCGATCAGGGAGGAGACCTTGCCGACCGGGATCGGCGCGTCCGGTGAGGTGTCGAGGGCCATGCGCCGAGCCTAGCGGCGGCCCCCGACACCGAGGCCCGACGGTGAGCCCGACACCGAGGCCCGACGGTGAGTCCGACACCGAGGCCCGACAAGTCCGGCCGGGGTGCGGGATCGCCTGCTGCCGGGCGGGGTTCGGCCCGTACGATGGCCCCATGTCTGCAACTGCCCAGCGCCGCGTCCTGCTCGCCGCCCCCCGGGGCTACTGCGCCGGCGTCGACCGTGCCGTCATCGCCGTGGAGAAGGCCCTGGAGCAGTACGGGGCGCCGATCTACGTCCGCAAGCAGATCGTCCACAACAAGTACGTCGTGCAGACCCTGGAGAAGAAGGGCGCGATCTTCGTCGACGAGACGGAGGAGGTGCCCGAGGGCTCCATCGTGGTCTTCTCCGCGCACGGCGTCGCCCCCGCCGTCCACGACGAGGCCGAGCGCGGCCGGCTCGCCACCATCGACGCCACCTGCCCGCTGGTGACCAAGGTCCACAAGGAGGCCGTCCGCTTCGCCGAGGAGGACTACGACATCCTGCTGATCGGCCACGACGGCCACGAGGAGGTCATCGGCACCAAGGGCGAGGCCCCCGACCGCATCCACCTGGTCGACGGCCCGCAGGACGTCGCCAACGTCACGGTGCGCGACGAGAGCAAGGTCGTCTGGCTCTCCCAGACCACCCTCTCGGTGGACGAGACGATGGCCACCGTCGACAGCCTCAAGCAGCGCTTCCCCGCCCTGGTCAGCCCGCCCAGCGACGACATCTGCTACGCCACCCAGAACCGCCAGGTGGTGGTCAAGCAGATCGCCCCCGAGACCGACCTGCTGATCGTGGTCGGCTCCAAGAACTCCTCCAACTCGGTGCGCCTGGTCGAGGTCGGCCTGGAGTACGGCGCCGGCGCCGCCCACCTGGTCGACTTCGCCGACGAGATCGACGAGACCTGGCTGACCGGCGTCACCACGGTCGGCGTCACCAGCGGCGCCTCGGTGCCGGAGGTGCTGGTCCAGGGCGTGCTGGAGTGGCTGGCCGCTCGCGGGTACGAGGACGTGCAGACCGTCCGCTCGGTCGAGGAGCACCTTCAGTTCTCGCTGCCCAAGGAGCTGCGCCGCGACCTGCGCGCCGAGGCCGCCGACCGGATGAGCGGGAAGTAGCGCGGGTCTTCGCCGCGCCGCACCGGGTAGGAGCAGGGCGGCGCGGCACCCCCGGTCGAGGAGGCATCGGTGAAGTCGTTCGGCGTGGACATCGGCGGCTCGGGCATCAAGGGCGCGCCCGTCGACCTGGCCCGGGGGGACCTCTCGGCGGAGCGGATGAAGGTGCTCACCCCGCACCCCGCCGCGCCGCCGGCCGTGGTGGACGCCGTCTGCCAGGTCGTCGAGCACTTCGGGCGGCGCGGGCCGGTCGGCATCACCTTCCCCGGCGTCGTGGTGGACGGCCACACCCTGACGGCGGCGAACGTCGACTCCGGCTGGGTCGGCACCGACGCGGTCGACCTGTTCGCCCAGGCGCTGGGCCTGCCGGTGGCGCTGCTCAACGACGCGGACGCGGCCGGAGTGGCCGAGATGGCGTACGGCGCCGGGCGGGGCCGGGGCGGCGTGGTGCTGATGCTGACCTTCGGCACCGGGATCGGCAGCGCCCTGTTCGTGGACGGGGTGCTGGTGCCCAACACCGAGCTGGGCCACCTGGAGCTGGGCGGCAAGGACGCCGAGCGGCGCGCCTCCTCGGCGGCCAAGGAGCGGCACGACCTCAGCTGGGCGAAGTGGGCCGAACGGGTGGACGCCTACCTGGCCCACCTGGAGGGGCTGTTCTCACCGCAGACCGTCATCGTCGGCGGCGGGGTGAGCCGCAAGCACGACCGGTTCCTGCCGCTGCTGACCCGGCGCCGCGCCGAGGTGGTACCGGCGCAGCTGCTCAACAACGCCGGGATCGTCGGCGCGGCGATGGCCGCCGCCAAACTCCGCTGACCCGGCGCGGCCGGGGCGGTTCAGCGGCGCCGCGACCTGCGCAGCGCCAGATAGCGGGCCGCCACGATGGCCGCCGCGAGTCCGGTACCGGTGAAGAGCCACCCGGCGTGGGTCGCCAGCCCGGCGGCCAGCGCCATCAGATGCCCGCCGAACCCGTGCCCGGTGGACGGCCCGAGCACCAGCAGGGCCAGCGCGAAGGCGATCGGCCCGCTGATCGGCGCGGCCGGCAGGTCGGCCCGCCGCACCCGTACCGCCACCTGGAAGCAGACGGCGACATAGACCAGCCCGAACAGCACCCCGAGGCCGCCCAGCAGCAGATGGTCGGCGAGGGCGCCCAGCAGCGTGGCGGCCATCGCCACCACCGCGACGCCCACGGCGGTCAGCCGCCGGCTGGGCGCCACTCCGCCGCGTGCGCCGCCGACGGTGTCCGACTGCGGCCGGGCCCCGGGCAGCCGCAGCCGCCCCCGGGACACCGGCTCGCGGGGGCCGGCCGGTCCGGGCACGGCGGCCTTCGGGGCGCCCCCGGCGGCGCTCCGGCTGCGGGGCCGGGGCGGTTGACTGCGCGTGCGTTGCTGCTCCACCGTTACAACGTACGGTCAGATGAACGCCACTCTCCGTCACGGACACGCCGACCGCGCCCCGGTCACCCGAACGCCCCGCGCGCCGCAGGGCCGCCCGGGGGCGGCCCGGGGGTGGGTGCCGACCCGTAGACTTGTGGATCGGCCCCGTACGCGGGCCGCGCCCCATCCCAGCCTCTCCTCCACGGGAAGTCGCCACGTGTCGCTCACGATCGGAATCGTCGGCCTGCCGAATGTCGGCAAGTCGACCCTGTTCAACGCCCTGACCAAGAACGACGTGCTGGCGGCCAACTACCCGTTCGCCACCATCGAGCCCAACGTCGGCGTGGTCGGCGTCCCCGACCCCCGCCTGGACAAGCTCGCCGAGGTCTTCGGCTCGCAGCGCAAGCTCCCGGCGACGGTCGACTTCGTGGACATCGCCGGTATCGTCCGGGGCGCCTCCGAAGGGCAGGGCCTGGGCAACAAGTTCCTGGCCAACATCCGCGAGTCGGACGCGATCTGCCAGGTCATCCGGGCCTTCAACGACCCCGACGTGGTGCATGTGGACGGCAAGGTCTCGCCCAAGGACGACATCGAGACCATCCACACCGAACTGATCCTGGCCGACCTCCAGACCATCGAGAAGGCCCTGCCGAGGCTCCAGAAGGAGGCCCGGCTGAAGAAGGAGACGGTCGCGGTCGCCGCCGCCGTCGAGCAGGCCCAGAAGGTGCTGGAGGCGGGCGACACCGTCTTCCACGCCGGCCTGGACCCCGAGCCGCTGCGCGAACTGCACCTGCTCACCGCCAAGCCCTTCATCTACGTCTTCAACGTGGACGAGGACGAGCTGACCGACGAGGACTTCAAGGATGGCCTGCGCGCACTGGTCGCCCCGGCCGAGGCGGTCTTCCTCAACGCCAAGATCGAGTCCGAGCTGATCGAGCTGGCCGACGACGAAGCCCTGGAACTCCTCCAGTCCATGGGCCAGGACGAGCCCGGCTTGGTCACCCTGGCCCACGTCGGCTTCCGCACCCTCGGCCTCCAGACCTACCTCACCGCCGGCCCCAAGGAGGCCCGCGCCTGGACGATCCGCAAGGGCGCCACCGCCCCCGAGGCCGCCGGGGTCATCCACACCGACTTCCAGAAGGGCTTCATCAAGGCCGAGATCGTCTCCTTCGACGACCTGGTCGAGTGCGGCTCCATCCCCGACGCCCGCGCCAAGGGCAAGGCCCGCATGGAGGGCAAGGACTACGTCATGCAGGACGGCGACGTGGTGGAGTTCCGCTTCAACGTGTAGCGGCCGCACCACACCGCTGATCCGGCAAAAGTGCAGGTCAGAAGGGGCCCACTCCTCCGGGGGTGGGCCCCTTGCCCTTTCCCGTGCTGGATCGATGTCGGAGTGGCTGATCATCCGTCAGTTATTTTCCTCCCCCTGAGTGGCGCCAAGAGTGGTACGTTATTAGGTACCGCTCGATGGAAGGGTCAGGGCATGTCCATAACCGCGAGTGAAGCCCGCAGGGAACTGTTTCCGCTGATCAAGAAGGTCAACGAGAACCACGAGGTTGTTGAGATCGTCTCGAAGCACGGTAACGCCGTGCTTGTCTCGGCCGATGACTATGCGGCGCTGCGCGAGGGCTCGTACCTGTTGCGCTCGCCGACGAACGCCCGGCGGCTGCTCAAGGCGTACGAGAACGCCCTGTCTCACGTCAACGTGTCGGAGCGTGAGTTGATCGATCCGGGCCCGTCAGATGCTGGTGCGGGTGCCGTGTGAGGCTTGTCTTTGAGGACCAGGGCTGGGAGGACTACACGTCCTGGCTCAAGAATGACCGTAAGATGCTCGCTCGGATCAACAAACTCGTCGAAGACGTCAGGCGTGATCCCTTCTCGGGAATCGGCAAGCCTGAGCCACTGAAGTACCACTTGCCGGGGGCTTGGTCGCGACGGATCGATGACGAGCACCGCCTCGTCTACCTGGTGACGAGCGAGGAGATCGTCATTCTCGCTGCCAGGTACCACTACTGATCGATGGGTGACGGTGGGGGTGGAGTGCCCCTCCGGGCTCCGATGGCCTCCTCGAAATCTCCGTTTCGCAGGCGAAACCCCTGGTTCACGTTGTTCCGCTTCACGCTAGCCAAGTTCCATTCCCGCCTTCGGTCCGAAGAAATAGGGGGATTCTCGAATGGCTGATGTCACCTTTTTGAGTCAGGCTGAACCAGTCGATGAGTACGGTCGCGCTCTTTATGCGGTGTCGCGATCGATTTTGAGGGCTCATTTCGATGAATTGTCGCAAGCGGACCTTGAAGACCTCAATTGCGATCGGGTGGACGTCACGTTTCGGCAACTCGCTAAGCTCGCTCGCCTTCATCGCGACAAGGGATCGCGCGGAGATGGGTTTGAGTGGGCTGTTCACGAGGCAATTGTCGGTGGCGAACCACGCGTTGTCGACCTGGTAGGCGAAACGCTCAAGAAGGTGAGCCCTAGATCATTTGCCGATTTGGACAGGCCGACGTCCTTGATGTTCGGGCATGAGCGTGCGCGCCATCTCGGATTCACTGAGGCCGTTGTCAACAACGCTAGTGGTGATGCAGTGTTGTTGCCTGACGGATCAGGCCGACCATTCGCATTCGGGTCCTGGGTGCCGATTGCTGCTCGCGGTGTCGCTGCCGAGCCCCAGCTTCGGGAGCGGATCAAGAAGGTATGGAAGACCGACCTGTTCCTGAGCAGTACAGCGAAGACGCGATTTGCTGCCGCGACTGTTAAGAGTAATTGGCATCAACTCGAAGATGGTAATGGGCTCCGAGTGGCGATTGTCCCCCAGGCCGTAGACCTTCCGGCGGGATATCAGAGGTGGGAGGGCCTCCACATGATCGCTCTGCCAGACCCGGACGGCTTTATGGGATTGTTCAACGATGCGTACGAGGCGGTTGCTGAAGCGATTCTGACGGTTGGCAAGCACGATCGTGCTCCCTACTACTACAAGCCGAGTGCGAAGGCGCAGAAGATTCAGGCACAACTGGAAAAGTATGGGAAGGTAAAGGTATTCGACATACTTGGCGCCCTGAATGAAGCGGCGCAGCAGAATCTGATTACTGTCGACCGAAAGCTCATGTCGGTGGAAGCTCCTACGTGGCTCCATATCAATGAAAAGCGTACGCCCATCATCGCGCCGAGGCCGTCGTTCGACAAGCTCGACTGACCTGACGATTACCAGCTGAGAAACGAGTGCGGCGGTGTTGAACCGAGAGGATCTCCTCCGGTACGGACAGCCTGCCTAGATTGCGCACCGCCGTGTCGCCATGGGTCTTCCGCAGCGAGGCCTGCGCTTCCGTCCGTCTTACGGATGGTACTCGCGCACCGCGCGCCAGCGTTTGCTTCGTGACGTTTTTGATCGGGTGGTGGCGGGAGGGCCCCTCCATCGCGGTCGCGGGTGCTGGATGTGTTGGTGAACAGCTACGGTGCTGGATGCGACACTCTCGAGGCCCGTCACTGAGTGACACCACGCCGCTGATCCAGTAAAAGTGCAGATCAAAAGGGGTCCGACCCTCCGGGGCCGGGCCCTGGCCCTGGCCGCGAACCCCTCCCAGGCGTGGCCGTTCCACCGCCGGATCAGTCGAGGCTCGTCGGGGTTCGACCGCCCTCAGGTGTCGTAAACGGTGGAGTGGTGGCCGACGTGTACGACCCAGATCACCAGTTTCCCGTTGTCGATCGTCTAGACGATCCGGTGGTCGCTGACTCGCAGGCGGCGTCTGCCGGGTTGGGACCCACGAGTGCGGTGGTGTCGAAGCCGAGCGGGTCCCTCTCCAGTTCGGTCAGCTTGGCGAGGATGCGGAGCGCCGTGTCGTGGGGGATCTTGCGCAGCTTGGCCTGGGCCTCGGGGTGGAAGGCGGCGCGGTACGGCTATCGTCCGGTTGGACCCTTTTTGCCGGTGTCAGCTGGTGTGGGCCTGATGCCGGGTGGGGCGGAGTAGGTCGAGGACGTGGGTCCAGTTGTAGGTGTCGGGGGCGCCGTTGGCTTTGGGTTGGTGGGGGACGTAGTCGCCGATCATGACGCCCATCGAGCGGAGCCGGGCCAGGCTCTCGGCGTAGGCGGGGTGGGCGGCCTGGGCGGAGTTGAGGTAGGGCTGGACGGCGGTGGGGATGCCGAGTCCGTACGCCTCGCAGAGGATGCCGAGGGCGAGGGTGTCGGAGGTGCCGGCGGCCCACTTGTTGATGGTGTTGAAGGTGGCGGGGGCGACCGCGATGGCGTCGGCCGGGGGCAGCGGCCGCGGGGCGCCGGGGGTGCGCCAGGCCGACCGGATCGGGTAGCCGGTCTGGGCTTCGACAGCCTCCCGGTCGATGAAGCCGAGCGCGTTCGGGGTGGCCACCACGCCGACCCGCCAGCCCTCGGCGTGGGCGGCGGCGATCAGGGTGCCCACGCCGTCCGCGATGCCCGAGGCGCAGACGATGACGTACAGGAAAGGTGCGCGCTGGTCGGTCACCCCTGGACTCCCAACTCCCGGCGGAAAAGGCGAGGTTCGGGGACGGCCCCGCGCCGGTTGCGCGCGGCGACGTCTCCGGGGTCAGTCTGCCGTGCTGAGGGTGGGACGGTGCGGCTTTGCGCGCGGCGGTCGCCCGGGTGCTGCTGGAGACGGGCCGACGACCTGGAGGTCGCCGTCGGCGGTGCGAGGGCCTGACAGCGGTGCTCGCGATGGCCCACCCGTACCGGTACCGGCTGATGGCCGATCGCCCACCGTCGCTTGACGCGTCGGCGGCCTGCCCGGACGGACGGGCCTCGGAGCCGATCCCCGCAGGCCACCGGAGGCGACCGGGACCGGGCCCGCGCTGCCTGGGCCTTGGCTCACGGCGTGGTGGTGCTCGGGCCGGGGTCAGGTCCACTCCCAGCGGATGCCGATCTGGCCGGGCTGCTGGTCCAGCGAGACCAGGTGGGCGCCGCCGGAGGCGCCGAGCCAGAGTTGGCGGCGGAGGCGGTCGGTGTCGGCGCCGGGGTCGCGTTCGTAGCGGTAGCAGTGGGCCGGCGCCTCGCCCGGGGCGAACTGCACCTGGAGGACGTACTGCCGCACCGGCACGGCGAACCGGCGGCCGTAGCAGGTGGCCGGGGTGGGGGAGGCGATCCGCACCTCGTACTCGAAGACGGCCGTGTCACCGAGCCCCAGCGGGGCGTCCAGCAGCAGTTCCGCGACCACGATCCGGGCCTCCGGCTGGTGGCGGACCCGGCCCAGCCGGGCATGGCGGACCCGGCCGATGGCCGGCAGCTGGTCGCTGTCCTCGTCGGAGCGGTGCACCACCAGGCAGCGCGAGACCCCGCCGGCGGTGGCCCGCACCACCTGGTGCATCCGCAGCACGCTCTCGCCGCGCCCCACGTCGACCTGGAAGGTGTCGTGCACGCTCAGCCGCTCCAGCTCATCGCCCGGGGTGGCCTCCAGCTCCTCGAAGACCTCCGCCAGCCAGCGCTCGCCCGGCCACAGCTCGGCCACGCCCAGCCCTTCGGAGGCGGCGGGCGCGGACGGCCGGGCCGCCGCCCAGCGGCCGCGCGGGCGGGGCGGCCCGAGCAGGGTGGTCAGGGTGCCGCCGGGCAGGTCGAGGATCTCCTCCAGCAGCCGTACGGCGTGCATGGACGAGGCCCGCTCGGGCTGGCTGCGCCCGCGCCGCCAGTAGCTCAGCGTGGTGACGCTGACCCGGGCGCCGCGCGCGGCCAGGGTGTGCCGGATGCGGTCCAGGCTGAGCCCGCTGGCCTCCACGGCGGCGTGCAGCGTCTCCGCGAAGCCGCCCGCGCCCCGGGCGGCCGTCGGCTCGGGGGCGGACCGGCTCTCGACCAGCCACAGTGGCCGACCGGTCGGCAGCTGCTGAGGGACCATGCGGTTTCCTCCCCCGACGCGGTGGACGGGTCGGACGGTACGCAAGCGCGCGACCCCGCGTCACCCGGCCAAGGGTATGGAAATGCTCACGACAAAGCGAGGGTGTCCGAACAACTGAGCAGCGGACCGCCGGGGCGGGCCCACGGCCCACCCCGGCGGCATGTCACCGATGCGGTGTCAGGACACGTTGACCGTCACGTCGTCGACGACGAAGTTGGTCGCCAGCGAGACGTCCTCGGTGCCGGTGAACTTCAGCGAGACCGTCGAGCCCGCCCAGCTCGACAGGTCGAAGGACTTCTGGGTGTAGCCGGTGGCCGCGTTGGCGTTGGAGTACGTGGCCAGGGTGCCCAGCACGCTGCCGGAGCTGGAGAGCACCTGCACCTGGAGCTTGTCGTACGCGGTGGAGCCGTACTCACTGGTGTCGATGTGCAGCCAGAAGGCCAGGGTGGCCTTGCAGCCCGCCGGGATGGTGACGCTCTGCGCCAGGGTGTCGGTGTGGGTCTGGCCGTAGCCGTCCAGCCACGCCTTCCAGGAGCCGCTGTGCGCGGCCTGGGAGGAGGAGCTGTTGACCACGCCGGAGGTGGTGGTCCACGGCGCGGCGCTGCCGGTCTCGAAGCCGCCGTTGCCGATCAGCTGGCCGCTGCATCCGCTGCCGCCGGCGGCGGAGACGGTCCAGCCGAAGGTGGCGGTGCCGGTGCTGCCCGCGCCGTCCTTGGCGGTGACGGTCACGGTGGCGGTGGTGGCGGTGGTCGGGGTGCCGGAGATCAGGCCGGTGGAGGCGTTGATGGACAGTCCGGCGGGCAGTCCGGCGGCGCTGTAGGACAGCGTCTGGCCGGAGGCGGAGTCGGTGGCGTGGATCTGGAGGCTGACCGCCGTGCCCACGGTGCCGGTCTGGCTGCCCGGGTTGGTGACGGTCACCGTGCTGCCGGGGTTGCCGCTGCCGCCGCCGAGCAGTGCGTTGGTCAGCCCGTCGGCGATCGGGGAGCCCCAGCCGGTCACCTGGTCGTAGCCGGTGGCGGTGGCGAAGTCCTGGTTGGAGCCGCTGGTGGTGTCATGGAAGGCGGCGCTGTAGCCGGAGCCGCCGGCCAGCTGGTAGATCGCCGCGTTGGCCGAGCCGAGCTTGGCCTTGCTCGCGGCGGCCGCCCGCTGGTTGTACAGCGCGCTGTAGCCGGACCAGAGCGGCGCCGCCGCGCTGGTGCCGCCGTAGACCGCCCACTTGCCGGCGGTGTAGATGGCGAAGCCGGAGTTGGGGTCGGCGTTGGAGGCGACGTCCGGTACGGTGCGTCCGCTGCCGGAGCCGGTCTGCCAGGACGGCTTGCCGAACACCGTGGAGGTGCCGCCGCCGCTGGAGCTCCACGCCTTCTCCGAGCCGTAGGCGCCGCCGGAGAGCGAGAGGTTGGTGCCGCCGACGCCGGTGTTGTACGGGTCGGACGCGGGGAAGTCCACGGCCTTGACCTTGGAGCCGCTGGTGGAGCGGGTGCAGTCGCGGGAGCCGTCGTCGCCGGAGGCGCTGTAGATGCTGATGCCCTGCGCCGCCGCCTGCTTGAAGGAGTTGTCGACGGCGGTCATCGAGGAGGCGGTGGTGTCCGGCTCGCAGGAGCCCCAGGAGATGGAGACCACCGAGACCCGGTTGTCCGAGACGATCTTGGCGGCCATGTCGATCTCGCCCGCGTCGCTGTTGGGCGCCTCGTAGACCAGCTGGGTGGCCTTGGGGGCGACGCCGCGGACGATCTCGCTGTCCAGCTCCACTTCGCCCTGGCCGCCGCCGGGGCGGGAGTCGTAGTTGGCGCCGTCCACCGAGACGGTGCTGACAGCCGGTCCGGACAGGCCGTACTGGGTGTCGTAGGCGCGCAGGTTGGTGGAGCTGTAGCCGTCGAACTCCCAGAGCGCCACGGTCTGCCCGGTGCCGTCGGCGCCGAGCTGGTCGAAGCGGTAGGCGGCGTTGTACTGGGTCGGGCCGTAGCCGCTGGGGGTGGCGTGCGAGGTGGCGTCCGGCTTGACCAGGTTGGTGTGGCGCACCGTGTGGTTGTCCAGGCCGGAGACGCCCTGCACGACCTGGGCGAGGTCGGCGGGGATGGTGGCCGCGTGGTCGTTGGCGTAGAAGTGCTGCTGCCGCTCGGTGTCCAGGTAGTCGCGCTCCCGGGTGCCGAAGGCGGCCTCGATCCGGTCGGCCGGGCCGCTGGCGTCCACCACCTGCCGGTTGGCGCTGACCCCGGTGACCGTCAGGCCCTGGTCACGCAGATAACCGCTGACCCGGTCGACGTCGGCGGCGGTCGGGGCGTAGCGGGCGGCGAACTGGTCCGGGGTGAGGTAGTGCCCGTACTCGGCGGAGCCCGGCGTGCTCACGGCGGCGAGGAAGCGGTCGAGTCCGGCGGTGTCGCGGAGTTTGAGGCTCACCGCGACGGATATCCGCCGGCTGTCGGGTACGTCGCCCTGGGCCTGGGAGTGCGCCACGGCGGGGGAGAGCGTCTGGGGGAGCACGGTACGGGACGCGGCGGAGGGGCCGGCGGTGGCGTACGCGGGCGCGGTGCCCACGGCTGCGACGCCGAGGGGCAGCAGCGCGGCGGCCGCCGCCGCGGCAAGGTGACGGGACTTCACGAAAGTTCCTCCTGGTACCGGCGCCAAGGGGGCCGGCAAAGGGGCGTGCGTCTCGGGACGGAAACGCACGGCCGAACTTCGCAGAAATTCCGGTCCAAGCGGCTAATGCCGCAGTAATTTATTGTCCAAGAACAGTCAAGTCTTCATTTTCATTGTATGAACTGAATTCAGCGCACTCATACAGTGAATAGAACCGGACCGCCGCCCCGTGCCCCGGGGGCGGCGGTCCGGCGCCTGGTCAGGACAGCTTGGCGAAGTGGTCGCGCAGCCCGACGCCGAAGGCGGTCGGAGTCCCGTCGTAGGCGGTGATCAGGGACGGCCCGGAGGAGCAGTCCCAGTTGTTCCAGGTCCAGCCGAGGTAGGAGATCTTGTGCTGGTCGAGCCAGTTCATCAGGGTGTCGATGTAGCCGTGGGCGCAGTCGTTCTCGCCGATCTCACCGGCGACCACCGGCACCTTGGCGGCCACCGGGGCGATCTGGCTGTCCCAGCAGGAGCTGGAGCTGCAGGTGTTGAAGTTGTACGAGTGCCAGGAGGCGGCCAGGTTGTTCAGCGGGTCGCTCGGCTTGTAGGTCAGCCAGGAGGTGAGGTCGTTGGAGTACGCCAGGCCGCCCAGCATGATGACGTTGTCGGCGCCGGTGCCGCGCACCGCGTTCACCATCGACTGCATGCCGGCCACGGTGTAGCTGAGGCCGGGGCAGGCGCTGCCGCCGTCCCGCCAGCAGGTCCACGCCTGGGTGGAGCCGGAGACCGCCCGGTCCACGTACGGCTCGTTGAAGAGGTCGAAGACGGTGGCGCGGTCGCCCTTGAAGGCCGAGGCGACCGAGGTCCAGAAGCTGGTCGCGTTGTCGGCGTCCGGCATCGGCTTCTGACAGGTGGCGTTGACGTCGGTGCAGGCCGAGGAGTTGCCCGAGTAGACGCCGTGCGACCAGTGCATCTCGACGATGGCCACGATGCCGTTCTGGTGCAGCAGGTTGACGTAGTTCTTCACGGCGGTGCGGTAGGTGTTGCCGCTGTAGGCCGCGTCGACGTTCGGCAGGCTGTTCCAGCAGTCCTCGTTGAGCGGGACCCGGACCACATTGACGTGCCAGCTCTTGATCGCGGCGACCGAGGCGGCGTCGGACGGGCCGTCGAAGAGGCCGCGGCCCTGCACGCACATGAACTCGGTGCCGGACCGGTTGACGCCGTGCAGGGTGACGGCCTTGCCGGAGGCGTCTACCAGGGTGTTCCCGGAGACCTGGAGCTGCGGGGCGGCGCCAGGCGGCGGCGTGGTGGGCGGCGTGGTGGGCGGAGTGGTCGGGGGTGTGGTGGGGGGCGTCGTCGGCGGGGTGGTCGGCGGCTTGGTGGGGGGTGTGGTGGGCGGCGTCGTCGGGGGAGTGGTCGGCGGCTGGGTGGGCGGCTGGGCGCCGTTGCAGGTCACGCCGTTGACGGTGAAGGAGGTCGGCGCGGCGTTGCTGCCGCTGTAGCCGAAGTTGGCGCCGATGCTGGTGGAGCCGCCGGGTGCCAGGCTGCCGTTCCAGCTGAGGCTCTTGACCGTGACAACGTTGCCAGACTGCGTCCAGTCGCCGCTCCAGCCCGACTGGAGCTTCTGGTTGCCGCTGTAGGAGTAGGCCAGGGTCCAGTCGCTCGCCGAGGCGGTGCCGGTGTTGCTGATGGTGACGTTGGCGGTGAAGCCGGTGCCCCAGTCACTGGTCGTGTACGTGACGCCGCAGCCGAAGGCGGCCGCAGCGGCGCCGCCGGCCCAGGGCCCGACGGCGGGTAGCACGGTACCCGCGACAGTCGCCGCCACGGCGGCGAGAACGGTTCTGGTGCGCGCTCGCATGAGCTTGCTCCTGGTGGGTGAGGTGCGGTGGATGATGGGTGCGCTCCCACTGGTCCGGAGAAAAGGTAGACCTCGACCCCGCTCCGCAACAGACCCCGCGCACCGGGTTTTCACCGGTAAACGCTTGCCAGCGGCGTGCTGACGGCGGCTCTTGACGGGACGTCGGATTGCCATCACGCTTTGGGAGCGCTCCCATTGGTTGGCGGCCCTGCCCGGTCCGGCAGAGCCCTACGCCCCCGACCTCGTATGGAACTCCGCTCCTCGCGTACGGAACTCCTCTCCTCGCGTACGGAACTCCTCGGGGACCGGCGGGCACCCGTGGCCGTCCCGAATCGACCCGATCGAGGAGGAGCCAGTGAGGCCGGCCCGCCCGACCCCGAAGTCCCCGCCCCCGACGCCCCCGCCCCCGACGCCCCCGACCCCGACGCTCCTGACCCCGAACCCCCTGCCCGGCCCGCCCCGGACGCCCGCCCCGCCCCGCGACCCCCGTACGCTCTGGCCCCATGGAGAACCGTGTCGTGGTCGGCGGAGCCCTGCTGCACCGGGGCCGGGTGCTCGCCGCCCGGCGCAGCGCCCCGCCCGAGACGGCCGGCCGCTGGGAGTTCCCCGGCGGCAAGGCGGAGCCCGGGGAGACCCCGCAGCAGGCGCTGGAGCGCGAGCTGTACGAGGAACTGGGCGTGCGGACCCGCGCCCTGGCCCCGCTGCCCGGCGAATGGCCGATCCGCGCCGGCCTGGTGCTGCGGATCTGGACCGCCGAGCTGCTGTCCGGCGAGCCGCTGCCGCTCCAGGACCACTCCGAACTGCGCTGGCTGACCCCCGCCGAGCTGGACACGGTCGACTGGCTCGACCACGACCGCGCGGTGCTGCCCGAGGTGGCCCGGCTGCTCACCGCCGGGGACTGAGCGACCCCCGGGGCGTACCGGCACCCCTGGGGCTGCCGGGGCCGGTGGGACCGGTGGGGCTCCTGGGGCACGTGGGACTGCTGGAGCACGCGGGACTGCTGGGGCACGCGGGACTGCTGGGGCACGCGGTGAAAGATGACCCGTACGCCGGGATACGCGGGCTTTGCGCCGGGTATGTCACTATCTGGCCGCAGCCTGCGGGGCCCGCGGTCCTGGGATCGGAACCGCACGGCCACGTCGGGGCGGTGCGCCACAGAGCCGGAGGGCCCGTCGGTGTCGAGCGCGGGTAGCGACGCGGACCAGCGGGGCGGCCGCCCGGACCGCCGCCCACGCCGACCGGGCGGCGCCGCCGCCCGCGCCCGGCTGCGCCGGGGCCGGGGCGCGGCCCTCGGCGTCCGCCCCGCCCGCCTGCTGGCGCCGCCCCCGCCCGAGGCCGTCACCCGGGACTCCTTCGCATCGCCCGGCGCCCGGGTCCGCACCCCCGGCCGCTTCCCCGGCACCGGCGCCCCGACCGCCACCGGACCGGCCAGGGGCGGCGGCTCCGGCAGCCTCTTCGACATCGTCCGGTTCGCCGTCGCGCTGCTGGACACCGCCGGCCGGGTGGTGCTCTGGAGCCCGGCCGCCGAGGAACTGCTCGGCTGGCCGAGCCAGCAGCTGGTGGGCCACCCGCTCCAGGAGGTGATGCTCTCCCCGGACCGCGCCATACGCGCCCGCCGCGCCATGGACCACGCCATCCGCACCGGCAGCTGGCACGGCCGCAGCCGGTTCGGCGACCGGGACGGCAACGAGGTCCCGGTGGACGTCCGGATCACGCTGCTGGTGGACGGCGACGGAGTGCCCTTCCTCCAGGTCACCCTGGCCGAGGCGACCGCCCTCCAGGCGGTGGAGCAGGACCTCGCCGTCCGCGACGCGCTCTTCGAGCAGGCGGCGCTCGGCATCTGCGTGATCGACGGCGACCTGCGGTACGCGGCCGTCAACCAGGCGCTGGCCGCGATGAACGGCCTGCCGCCCGAGGAGCACATCGGCCGCACCACCGGCGAGGTGCTGCCGGAGCGCGGCGCCGACGAGGTGAGCGCCATCCAGCGGCAGGTGCTGGCCACCGGCGAACCCATCGTGGACGTCACCGTCGCCTCCCCCAGCGCCCGCCGCCCCGGCTACCGCTCGATCTCCTACAGCCGCCTCACCGACCGGGCCGGCCGTGTCCTCGGCATCGCCGGGCTGGTGATGGACGTCACCGACCGCTACCGCGCGGTGGCCAAGGTGGAGAACTCCCGGCGCCGGCTGTCGCTGCTCAACGACTTCGGCTCCCGGGTCGGTGACCTGCTCGACGCCCCCCGGATCGCCCAGGAGCTGGCCGGCGCCGTGATCCCCCGGCTCGCCGACTACTCCGGGGTGATCCTGCTCCAGGCGGTCGCCTCCGGCGACGACCTGCCGCGCCACCCGCACTCCCGGCGCACCGCCCTGGTGCAGCTGGGCGTCGGCACGGTGCAGGACGGACCGGTGGTGCAGGCCATGCTGCGCCGGGGCTCGCGGATCGACTTCACCGACGAGTCGGTCTTCGGCCAGGTGCTGCGCAGCGGCCGACCCGAACTGCTCAGCACCCCCGACGAGTTGGAGGCCACCACCTTCCCCGGCGACCCCCGGGTGCAGGCCGCGCTGGACCTCGGCATCCACTCCATGCTGGTGGTGCCGCTGCGGGCCCGCGGCCTGGTGATCGGACTGCTGGTGATCAGCCGGGCGGCCCGCCGGGAGGCGTTCGACCGCGACGACCTGGCCTTCGCGGTGGAACTGGCGGACCGGGCCGGCAGCTCGCTGGACAACGCCCGGCTGTACGCCCGCGAGCGGACCGCCGCCCTCACCCTCCAGCGCACCCTGCTGCCGCAGCAGGTGCCGCAGCCGCCCGGGGTGGAGGTCGCCCACCGCTACGTCCCCGGCAGCAGCGGCGCCGAGGTCGGCGGCGACTGGTTCGACGTGATCCGGCTGCCCGGCGACCGTACCGCCCTGGTGGTCGGGGACGTGATGGGCCATGGGCTGCGCGCCGCCGCCACCATGGGCCGGCTGCGCACCGCCGTCCGCACCCTGGCCGCCCTCGACCTGCCGCCCGCCGTGCTGCTCGAACGGGTCCACGAGCTGGCCGACGACCTGGCCCAGGGGCCCGACGAGGCGCTCATCGCCACCTGCGTGTACGCGGTGTACGACCCGGCGACGCGGCGCTGCGAGCTGGCCAAGGCCGGCCACATCCCGCCGCTGCTGGTCGTCCCGGACACCGCCGGGCCCGCCGCCGGCCCCGGGTCCGGCCCGCTGCCGGGCGGCACGGCCCGGGTGCTGGACCTGCCGTCCGGGGCGCCGCTGGGGGTCGGCGGGGTGCCGTTCGAGTCGGTCGAGGTGGAGATCCCGGAGGGCAGCCTGCTCGCGCTCTGCACCGACGGCCTGGTGGAGTCCCGCGACCGCGACCTGGACGAGGGGCTGGCCCGGCTGCGGGCCGTACTGGAGAAGCCGCACAGCTCCATCCAGGAGGCGTGCGAGGCGGTGCTCGGCATCGTGGACCAGGGCCGCGAACCGGACGACGTGGCGCTGCTGCTGGCCCGGCTCGGCCGCGGCCCCACCCAGCGCACCGCCGGCTGGACGCTGGCCGCCGAGCCCAGCGCCGCCGCCCGCTCCCGCCGCCTGGCCCGCGCCGCCCTGGCGGGCTGGGGCCTGGAGCCGCTGGCCGAGACGGCGGAGCTGCTGGTCAGCGAACTGGTCACCAACGCCGTCCGGTACGCGGACGCGCCGATCGGACTGCGGCTGACGGTCGGTGAGGACGCACTGCTGCTGGAGGTCTCCGACCCGCTGCCCGACCCGCCCACCGAGCGGCACGCCACCGGCACCGACGAGGGCGGCCGCGGCCTGGAGCTGGTGAGCGGCCTCGCCCGCCGCTGGGGCACCCGGGCGGAGGGCGCGGGCAAGGTGGTCTGGCTGGAACTGCCGCTTCTCGACGCCCTGGTGTGAGCCGTGCGCCAGAGTGGTAGGGGGCGGGTGAGGACGGTGGGCCGTACGGCCGCCGCAGGGCCCGGCCCGGGAGCACCCGGCCCGGGACGCGCGTCCCGGCAGAGACGGCAGGTCCAGGACAGGTATGAGCAGGTGGTGGCGGAGCGACGGCGTACGAAAGCAAAATCCTTCGCCCGATTTGATGTTGTGACACTGAGGGCATGGGCCGTGCGCCCGTGATGATGAATACTCGTGGTCTCGATACCCGGACGGCCGCCCCCGGCCGAGCGGGAGACGGCGGAGTCCGACCCGGTGAAGGGGAGTCGGTTCGTTGAACGACAGGCCGGCGCGGAACGCGTGCACGGGCAGCGGCTCGCTGCCGGGCCGGACCGGGCGGACGGAGCCCGCCCACGGCGGGCGAGCGGGCGGGAGGGCGCCGGTGCGGAACGTTGAGGGGCTGCGGTCCGGAGCGCGGGTGCCGCGCCCCACCCGGGCCACCGACCCGGCAGAGTGGGGCCACGGCGGGCCGGGCACCATCTACGACTACATCAGGGTGGCCGCGTTCGCGATCGGCGCCGACGGCCGGATCAGCCAGTGGAGCGACCGGGCCGCCGAGTTCTTCGGCGTCGACGCGGCCGACGCGGTCGGCGCCGACCCGGTCACCGCCTTCCTGCCCCGCGAGGTCTGGCGGGACGGCCGCGCCCGGTTGGAACGCATCCTGGCCGGCGAGGAGTGGGTCGGCACCGTCCCGTACCGGGACCTCACCGGCGGCGAGGGCGTCGCCGAGGTCTACCTGATGCCCTCCCACAGCGAGGGCGACGCCACCGGCGCCGTCTGCCTCGCCGTCGACCTGCGCAAGCTGCGCCGGATCGAGACCGACCTGGCCGCCGCCGAGGCCGTCTTCGGCCAGACCCCCACCGGCTTCTTCCTCTTCGACCGGCAACTGCGGCTGCAACGCGTCAACGACGCCTTCGCCACCGGCGTCGGCCTCGCCCAGGCCGACCTGCACGGCCGGCACCCGTACGACCTCTTCCCGCGCGCCGAGGCCGACCGGCTGCTGGCCGCCCTCACCCAGGTGCTGGAGAGCGGCGACGCGGTCGTCGACATGCGCTTCACCTGGGCCACCCCGCCCCGGCAGGTCCCGCGCCACTGGTCGATCTCGCTGTATCGGCTGGTCGGCGCGGGCGACCGGCCGATGGGCGTCGCCGGGCAGATCACCGATGTGACCGGTCGTCAGCGCGCCGAACGCGAGGCCGCCAGCGTCCGCCGCAACCTCGCCCTGCTCAACGAGGCCAGCGCCCACATCGGTTCCACCCTCGACCTGGAGACCACCGCCAAGGAACTGCTCGACGTGGTCGTCCCGCAGTTCTGCGACGTCGCCACCGTCGACCTCTACTCGGCCCTGCTGGCCGGCGACACCGCCCCCATCGAGGCCGGCGGCCCGGCCGGCTCCGCCGACGGCGCGGGCGAACTGCGCCGGGTCGCCGTCTCCAGCGCCCTGCCGCGCGCCACCGACGCCGCCCGGGTCGGCGGCACCTTCTGCTACCCGCCCGGTTCCCCGCACGCCAAGGCGCTGCGCACCGGCCGCAGCGTCACCCCCGACAGCCACCCCGACCCGCTGGTGCGCAGCACCCTGGTGGTCCCGATGGTGGCCCGCAACACCGTGCTCGGCCTGGTCCAGCTCTCCCGCGCCAAGGGCAGTGAGCCCTTCGACCAGCGTGACACCGCCATCGCCCGGGAGCTGGTCGCCCGCGCGGCGGTCTGTATCGACAACGCCCGGCTGTACCGCCGCGAGCACGAGCGCGCCCTGATGCTCCAGCGCAGCCTGTTGCCGCCCGGCAACCCCGCCGCCAGCGGGCTGGAGATCGCCTGCCGCTACCTGCCCGGCAGCAGCGGCACCGAGGTCGGCGGCGACTGGTTCGACGTGATCCCGCTGCCCGGCAACCGCACCGCCCTGGTGGTCGGGGACGTGATGGGCCGCGGCCTGCGCGCCGCCGTCGCCATGGGCCAGCTGCGCACCGCCGTCCGCACCCTGGCCATGCTCGACCTGGACCCGGCCGAGGTGCTCACCGCGCTGGACGAGATCGCCCGGGGCCTGGGCGACGGCTCGGGCGCCTCCCGGCTCTCGCTGGGCAGCGGCCCGTCGCTGTTCGGGCAGCACCAGCCGCTGCTGGCCCAGCAGCGCGGCACCCCGCCGCCGGAGCCCACCCCCGAACCGGCCGGCGCCGAGGTGTACCTCGCGACTTGTGTGTACGCCGTCTACGACGCGGTGAACCGGCGCTGCACCATCGCCAACGCCGGCCATCTGCCGCCGGTGCTGCTGGCCCCCGACGAGGACGCGCTGATGCTGGACGTCCCCTCGGGGCTGCCGCTGGGCGTCGGCGGCGAGATCTTCGAGGAGATCGAGGTCGAGCTGCCGGACGGCGCACTGCTCGGCCTGTACACCGACGGGCTGGTGGAGTCCCGCAAGCACCAGCTGGAGGAGGGCCTCCAGGCGTTCCGCCGGGCGCTGTCCAACCACCGGCACAGCCTGGAGGACGTCTGCGACCACGTCCTGGACGAGCTGGACCCGCACCACGGCGAGGACGACATCGCCCTGGTGATGGCCCGCATCCACGCCCTCCCGGACGACGCCGTGGGCGACTGGCAGCTCCCCCCGGAGCCCACCTCCGTCTCCCGGGCCCGCGAACTGGCCATCGGCTGGCTGCTCGCCCGTGGCCTGGACGATTTGGTCGACACCACCGAGCTGCTGGTCAGCGAGCTGGTCACCAACGCCCTGCGGCACGGCCGCGGCGAGATCCGGCTCCGGCTGCTGCGTGACACCACGGTCGTCTGCGAGGTCTGGGACGACGGCTACGCCCAGCCCCGGCAGCGCCGCGCCCAGGAGACCGACGAGGGCGGCCGCGGCCTCCAGCTGGTCAGCCTGCTGGCCGAGCGCTGGGGCAGCCGCCGCACCCCCAAGGGCAAGATCGTCTGGTTTGAGCTCGCGCTGCCCGCCCTGACCCAGCCCCGCCCCTGACCCGGCCGTTCGCCTCCGGCCGGGTCGGGTGGCGCCCGCCGTGCGGCAGCGCACGGCCCGCGCTGTTCGCGAGCCGTGCGCTGCCGCACGGGACCGGGGCCGGGCCGGGGGCGGCCCGCCGTCTCACCCCATCTGGTCCTCGGCGGTGAGGTGCTCCACGGTCTTGCCGGTCTCGGTGAACGTCCGGGTGACATGCCCCGAGGAGTACACCCACAGAATGCGCAGCGGGCGGTCGCCGACGTTGCGGAACAGATGCGGGATGGGGGACGGGATGTAGGTGGTGTCGAACTGCTCCAGCCTCGTCACCTCGCCGTCCACCCACACCTCCGCCTCGCCTTCGAGGACCGTGACGTGCTCGTCGCAGTTGTGCGAGTGCAGGGGCGCCCCGGAGCCGACCGGGTAGACGCTCATCCCGCTGGTGATCCGGTTCTCCCCGCCTGCGGACGGCGTGGTGATCAGCGGTGTCGTCACGACGGAGCCGCCTCGGTCGAGCAAGGGCACCGACGCTGCCTTGACGATGGTGGTCATCCGGGTTCCTCTCCACTCCACGGTCGTACACCGGTCGACGCTAGGCCGCGTTCGGGTGAATGGCTGCCCTCTGGCGTGCACCTTTACCTTGCACTCCGGGAGGGGTGAGCATCCCCGTACCCGGTTGTAGCGTCGCTCGCGTCGCAGGTGTCCGTCCCGCACCCGAACGCTCCGGGAAGAAAAGGTAGGTATCGGCCAGATGAGGCTCCCCGTTCTCAGCGAGCAGGAAATGAATCCGCGCCAGCAGGAGCTGGCCGCCCGGATCGCCGGCCGCCGCGGTGCCGTCCGAGGCCCGTTCCGGGTCTGGCTGCACAGCCCGGAGATGTGCGAGCGCGCCGAGTCCCTCGGCGCCTTCGCCCGTTTCGACTGCAGCCTGCCCAGGCACCTGCGCGAACTCACCCTGCTGATGGCCGCCCGGAACTGGGACGCGCAGTACTCCTGGAACGCGCATGTGCGGCAGGCGATCGAGGCGGGCGTCCCGGAGGCCGCCGTCAAGGCCATCGCCGAGAAGCGCGAGGCGGTCTTCGAGGACGAGGCGGACCAGGCGTTCTACCGGTTCTGCCGTGAGGTCCTGGAGCAGCACCTGGTGTCCGACGAGACCTTCGCTCGGGCGCTGGAGCACTTCGGCGCCAAGGGGCTGGTCGACGCCATCGGCGCGCTTGGCAACTTCACCATGCTCGGCATGTGCCTCAACGCCTTCCAGGTGGACCTCCAGCCCGACCGCGAGCCGCCGTTCCCGGACATCCGGGGCTTCGAGCGGGTGGTCCCCGAGGGCGACCGGCTCCAGCCGTGACGTCCCGTACCGACCCGAGCCCGCAGAGAGGCATCGCTGTGACCCCACGGGCTTCGGCCACCTCCACGGTCGGCAGTGCCGCCGGTGGCGCACCGGAGGCCGTGGTCCGCGTACGAGGCATCGGCAAGAGCTTCGGCGGGGCGGCCGCGCTGAGCGGAGTGGCCCTCGACCTGTACCCCGGTGAGATCCACGCACTGATGGGCATGAACGGGGCCGGCAAGTCGACCCTGGTGCAGATCCTCTCCGGGGTCCACCAGCCCGACGAGGGCACCATCGAGGTCGGCGGACGGCCGCAGGCCAGGCTGACCGTCCGCAGGGCCCGCCGGCTCGGCATCTCCTGCCTGCCGCAGCGGCGCGAACTCGTCATGGGACTGACCGTCGCCGAGAACATCATGCTGGGCGATCTGCCGAACCGGCGGGGTGCCGTGCGGTGGCGGGCGGTCAGGGCCGAGGCGGCGAAGGCGCTGTCCGGCCTCGGCATCGACATCGACGTGCAGCGGACGGCGGGCTCCCTCACCGTGGCCGAGCAGACCATGGTGGAGGTGGCGCGGGAGGTGCGCCGCGGCGGCCGCGTCCTCATCCTCGACGAGCCGACCGCCTGCCTGAGCGCGGAGGCGGCGGACCAGATCCGGTCACTGGTGCGGAGGCTGCGCGACGAGGGCGTCGCCGTCGTCTACATCTCGCACTACATCGACGAGGTGATGGCCGTCGCGGACCGTCTCACCGTGCTGCGGGACGGGGCCGTGGTGTGCAGCGCACCGGCCGCCGAGCTGGACCCCGCCGCCCTGGTCCGCAGCATGGTCGGCCGCGAAGTGGTCTCCCGGCGCCCCGAGCGCCCCGCCCCGAAGGACGAGACCGGCCTCGCCGTACGCGGTCTGAGCCACGGGCAGGCCGTCCGGGACTTCACCGTCGAGGTGCGCCGGGGCGAGATCGTCGCCGTCCTCGGGCCGGCGGGTGACGCCCAGTCGCGCCTGTTCGACCTGCTCTCCGGACGGCGGCGTCCGAGCGCCGGGGAACTGCACGTCGGCGGCAGGCCCGTCCCCTTCGGCCGGGTCCGGGCCTCGCTCGCCAGCGGCCTGCGCTGCGTCACCGGCGACCGCCGGGCGCTGGGGCTGGTCGCCGGGATGTCCCTGGACGAGAACCTGATGCTCGCCGGCGACCGCTTCGCACGCCGGCGGCTGCACCGGCGGGGCGAACTCGCCCGCCGTGCGGCGCCGCTGCGCAGCAGCTACGGCGTGGTCGCCCTCTCCGGCAATCCGCCGGTGGGCGCGCTGTCCGGGGGCAACCAGCAGAAGGTCCTGCTGGGCAAGTGGCTGGAGACCGAGCCGGTCGCCTGCTTCCTGGAGGACCCCACCAACGGCGTCGACGTCGCGGCCATGGCCGACATCCACGCCCTGCTCGACGATCTCGCGGCGCGCGGCGTGGCCGTACTGCTCGCCTCCTCGTCCGCGGAGGAGGTCATGCGCCTGGCCGACCGCGTGGTCGTCGTCAGCGCCGGTCGTACGGTCGCCGAACACGACATCACCGCCATCACCCGCGACGAACTCGTCGCCACCGCCCTCGGAGGTCAACCGCAGTGAGCCTCGAAACCCCCTCCACCTCCGCGGACAGCGTGGCCCACCTGCCCGAGCGCACCGCGTCCCGCCTGTCGCCGCAGGCGCTGCTGCGGGTCCCGCACGGCGGTCTGATCATCGTCCTCGTCCTGGTCTCGCTGTTCACCGCCCTCCAGGCCGACTCCTTCACCAGCTCGCAGAACCTGCTCAACGTGCTGCGGCAGACCAGCGTGATGGCCGTCATCGCGGCCGGGCTGACGCTGCTGATGACGGCCGGCGGCCTGGACTTCTCGATGGGCAGCAACGCGGCCGTCACCCTGTCGGTGGCCGCGAAACTCCTGTCGACCGGCCACTCCACGGTCGTCACCGTGGTCGTCGCGCTGCTGCTCGCCACCGCGATCGGACTGGTCAACGGCCTGGTGGTGACCTTCACCAGGGTCGCCCCCTTTGTCGCCACCCTCGCCTCCGCGATGCTGCTGGACGGAGTGGCCCTGCTCGTCCTCAACGGTATGAGCGTCTCCATCGGCGACCGGATGTCGGCGCTGGGCAACTCCGGTCTCGGCGGCATCCCCTATCTGCTGATCGTGGCGCTGCTGGTGCTCGCCGGGATCGGGCTCATCATGCGCTTCACCACCTTCGGCCGTGACGCCTTCGCGATGGGCGGCAATGAGCATGTCGCCAGGCTGAGCGGCATCAATGTCGCCGCGCGCAAGCTCACCATGTACGCCCTCGCCGGCGCGCTCGCGGGCCTGGCGGGCCTGATGCTGCTCTCCCGGCTCGGCGCCGCCGCCCCCAACACCGGCGGGCTGCAACTCCAGCTGACCGCCGTCGCCGCCGTGGTGATCGGCGGCACCGCGCTGGCCGGCGGCCACGGCACCATCCCCGGCACGATCCTCGGTGTGGTGCTGCTCGGCGTGGTGGCCAACGCGCTGAACCTGCTCCAGGTCAACAGCTACTACCAGTTCGTCGTCACCGGCGCGGTACTGCTGGCCGCCGCCATCGTCAATGAGTTCCAGCGCAGGTCCTCGCCGGGCCACTGAGCCGGCCGGCGGCCCCGGGCCGCCACGGTCTCCTCGGCGCCACCCCCACACGCTCCGTATGCGCACATTCTTCCGAAGATGACAGGAAAGGCGTTCCCATGAAGCCCATCGCCCGCACCCGCCGCACCGCAGCGGCGTCGTTCGTCGGCGCCGCCCTGGTCCTCTCCGGCTGCAGCTCGCAGTCCGGCTCCGGCGACGGCTCGGTCACCCTCGGATTCGTCAACGGTGCCAACACCCACTTCCACAGCTGTCTGCTCAAGTCCGTGGAGCAGACGGCCAAGGCGGAAGGGGCCACGCTCTACTCGGCCAACTCCAAGCAGGACGCCGGGGCCGAGCTGTCCAACATCGAGGACATGATCTCTCGGAATGTGGACGCACTGATCGTTCAGACCGTCAACACCGACGCTCTGGAGGGCGATATCGCCAAGGCCAGGAAGGCCGGCATCCCGATCTATCTGACCTCCGTGGCCACCGACGACATGTCGGAGGTGCTGGGAGCGGCCGTGGTCGACCTGGAGAAGGTCGGCGGCCTGGACGCGGGCTGGGTGGCGAAGGACGCCGCCGGTGCGGAGGTCAGCGTCGGCGTGGTCGCGGGAGCCCCGGGCGCCGCCTCCGACCTGCTGGTCGGCGGCTTCGTCAAGGCCCTGCCCGCCAACGCCAAGGTGGTGGCGAACCAGCCCGGCATGTTCAACCCCGCCAAGGCGCAGGACGTCGCCGAGAACATGATCCAGGCCCACCCCGACCTGGACTACGCCTTCGTCGCCAACGAGGAGATGGCGCTGGCCGTGCGCAAGGCGTTCGACGCCGCCGGCGCCAAGGGGGTCAAGATCGTATCGGTCAACGGCACCGAGGACGGTCTGGCCGCCGTGCGGGACGGCCGCCTCGCCGCCACCGTGAGCAACTCGGCCCTGACCATCGGGCAGACCGCGGTGAAAAGCACGATCGGCCTGCTTGCCAAGGAGGAAAAGGTTGACAAGATCACTGAGATTCCTCTTGTCTTGGTCACCAAGGACAACCTGAGCGAGGCGCCCCAGTACTGCCCCGAGTAGGGGATCGGCACACCGACGGGCGGTGCCCGCCTCACCGTGTCCGAGCCGCAGGTCCGCCATAGCACCGGAATGCCCTCGCAGTCGCCTCGGGGGCGTTCCGGTGCGCGAACCCCCACGCGTCCCCGCTCTCGGCCTCGCGCGAGCGGAAGCTTCCGGAGGAAACATGGATCGCTTGCTTCTCATGCACAGCCTGGTCACTGTCGCGCAGGTCGGCAGCTTCAGCGGGGCTGCCAGGAAGCTGGGCTCCTCCGGCTCGCTGGTTTCGCGTCACGTCGCCGAGTTGGAAAGGCAGCTCGGTGTCCGCCTGGTCAACCGCACGGCCCGTTCGGTGAGTCTCACCGAACCGGGCCTGCGGTATGCGGAATTCGCTGCCCGCATTCTGGATGAAATCGAGGCGGAGGACGCCGGAATCGCCCGGCTCCACGACCGGGCCGAGGGGACGCTCAACATCATATGCCCCAAGTGGATAGGCAGCCTGGATCTCGGGGACGCCATCGCCGCCTTTTCCGCCGCCCATCCCAAGATCCAGGTCCGCTTTGAGCTCGGCGGCATGTCGGACCGTACCTACGACTTTCTGGACAGTGGCTTCGACATCGCCTTCCACACGCGTGACCTGCGGGACTCCAGCGTCAGGCTCAAGAAGATCGCTTCGCTGCCCTTCGTGCTGTGCGCGTCGAAGGAGTACCTGGACCGCAATGGGCCGCTCACCGAGCCGAACGGCCTCGCGCACCACGATTGCCTCGTCCACGTCAACGACCCGGTGTGGCGCATCGGACACGGGCACGCCTCGACCCTGCACAAGATTCGCAATGTGGCGTTCCTGTCCAACTCCTACATCGCGTTGCAGAAAGCCGCCGTGCACGGCCGCGGCCTCGCGCTGCTGCCGCAGCGGTCGGCCTATGACGACCTTGTGTCAGGTGCACTCCAGATCCTGCTGCCCGAACTCGCCGTACCGGACCGCCCACTCTTTGCGATCTATGGACCCGGTCAGGCGACTCCCAGGAAAGTCACAGTCTTTCTCAACTTCCTCACCGGCTGGTTCTCGAACAACCCCATCCCGGCCATCGGACAGTGAAGCGCCCGTGCCCGCCCGGTGTCCGAGCCGGCCGTCCGAGAGTGCAGACAATGTTTGCAGTACCTGCGCGACAAGGCCGTTGAAGCCGAGCGGGCCGGAAATCTACGATCACCCGGAACCGGTGACCGCAACGAGTACCGCAGACCTGGTCCGCGACCAAGCGAGGAATCCATGGGAATCCAGAGAATCGAATCGGTCACCTATGGCGTCGACGATCTCGGCACATGTGTCCGGTTCTTCGACGACTTCGGGCTCTTCCTGGTGGAGAAGACCGACGAGCACGCGGTGTTCGAGACGCTCACCGGGCAGACCCTCCGACTGGACACCCGGCCCGACCCGCTGCTGCCGCCACCGGTGGAGGAAGGACCGACCCTGCGCGAGGTGGTGTGGGGCGTCGACACCCCGCGCGAACTCCAGCGGCTGGTGGGCGAGGCAGGCCGCGACCGCCGGGTCCGCGAGAGCGCCGACGGAGTCCACCACACCGTGGACGAGACCGGCTTCGGCGCCGGCCTGACCCTCGCCCGGCCCAAGGCCGCAGCCGTCACCCCCAGGCCCGTGAACACCCTGGGCAGCGTCAACCGCTGGAACACCGCCCTGGAGCCGATCGACCGGGTCCGGCCGCTGCGCATGTGCCATGTGGCCCTGAACATCCCCCAGCAGGGCCGCGAGGACGCCGTCGCGTTCTACGTGGACCGCCTCGGCTTCCGGCCGACCGACGTGGTGGAGCCCATGGGCGTCTTCATGCAGGCCCCGGGCGACGACGACCAGCACACCATGCTGCTGTGCCACCGCCCCGACCGGGCCGGCGTCAACCACATCGCGTACGAGGTGCCGGGCTTCGACGATGTCGTGGAAGGCGGCAACCACATGATCGACCAGGGGTGGCGGGAGGCCCGCAAGCTCGGCCGCCACACCATCGGTTCGAACGTCTTCCGCTTCCTGCACGCCCCCTGCGGCGGCCGGGTCGAGTACGCCGCGGACATGGACCGGACCGACGGCAGCCACGAGACCCGGGTCCACCGGACCACCCCGCCCCACCACATCTGGGCGCTGCGCACCAACCGCGACCAGGGCGCCGCCGACTCCTGAGGCCCCGCCCCCGTCCCCACCAGCCAGCCAGCCTGAGAGGGCACACCATGACCACCGAGCACGGCTACCCCGCCGTCCGCATGTACATCGCCGGCCAGTGGTGCCGGGGCGGCACCGGACGCACCGCCCCGATCGTGAACCCGGCCACCGAGCAGGTCATCGGAGAGGTACCGCTCGCCACCACCGCCGACCTGGACCGCGCCCTGGCCGCCGCCGCCGAGGGCTTCCGGACCTGGCGCGGCACCCCGCCGGCCAGGCGCACCGCGATCCTGCACGCCGCCGCCGACCTGCTCACCGAGCGCGCCGCCGACATCGGCCGGACCATGACCCTGGAGCAGGGCAAGCCCCTGGCGGAGGCGACCGGCGAGGCCCGCCGGGTCGCGGACACCCTGCGCTGGCACATCGAGGACGCGCGCCGCGCCTACGGCCGCATCATCCCCTCGGCGCCCGGCACCGTGCTGTCCGTACGCCGGGAGCCCATCGGCCCGGTCGCCGCCTTCGTCCCGTGGAACTTCCCGGCGGGCGGCCCGATGCGCAAGATCTCCTCCGCGCTCTCGGCCGGCTGCTCCATCGTCATCAAGGCGTCGGAGGAGACCCCCGCCACCGCTGCCGCCCTGGTGGCCTGCTTCGTGGACGCGGGGCTGCCGGCCGGAGCGCTGAACCTGGTGTTCGGGGAGCCGGCCGAGGTCTCCGCCCACCTGATCGCCTCCCCGGTCACCCGGCTGATCGCCTTCACCGGCTCGGTGCCCGTGGGCAAGCTGCTCGCCGCCGAGGCCGGGAAGGTGATGAAGCCCTCCCTGATGGAGCTGGGCGGCCACGCCCCGGTGATCGTGTGCGCGGACGCCGACCCGGCCGCCGCCGCCCGCCGCGCCGCGCGGGCGAAGTTCGCCAACGCCGGGCAGGTGTGCACCTCACCCAGCCGGTTCCTGGTGCACGAGAGCCTGGTCGAGGACTTCACCGCCGAGTTCGTGAAGGCCGCCGAGGCGGTCGTCGTCGGCGACGGCCTGGCGGAGGGGACGACCATGGGGCCGCTGGCCAACGAGCGCCGGCTCCAGGCCATGCTGCGGCTCACCGCCGACGCGGTCAGCCGTGGTGCCGTGGTCCGCACCGGCGGCGGGCGCCCGGACCGCCCCGGCTACTTCTTCGCGCCGACCGTCCTCACCGGCGTACCGGCGGACGCGGACCTGATGCGGGAGGAGCCGTTCGGGCCGCTGGCACCGATCAGCGCGTTCAGCGACCTCGGCGCGGCGCTGCGCACCGCCAACGAGCTGCCGTACGGCCTGGCGGCGTACGGCTTCACCGAGTCCGCCGCCACCGCCGAGCGCCTGGCGGCCGAGCTGGAGGCCGGCATCCTCTCCCTCAACCACTGCGGCGGCTCCGTCCACGAGGCCCCCTCCGGCGGGGTGAAGGAGAGCGGGTACGGCAGGGAGGGCGGGCCCGAGGCCCTGGACGCCTACCTCGTCACCAAGCGCGTCTCCCACCTGCTGGCGGGCTGAGGCGCCATGCGGTACGCCCGCGTCTCGGTCGGCGGCTGCGCGGTGTGGGGCCGCGTGGGCGAGCAGCACATCGAGCTGCTGTCCGAATCTCCCCTGGAGGCCGCCGAGCGCCGGCCGGCCGGCGCCTGCGGTCCCACCGTCATCGGCGTGGTGCCGCGCGCCACCGCCGTCTGGCTGCCGGTCGTCGTACCGCCCGTGTTCTACGCGGTCGGCATGAACTACCGGCGGCACATCCAGCACGCCGCCGCGCTGGGCAACGCCTCGGCCGTGCTGCCGGACCGCCCCGAGGTCGGCTACCGGGCCAACAGCGCGCTGACCGGGCACGGCTCGCCGATCGTCAGGCCGGCCGGTGTCCAGGGCCGGTTCGAGGCGGAACCGGAGCTGGTCGCGGTCATCGGCCGCACCCTGCGGCACGCCACCCGCGAGGAGGCGCGCGCGGCCGTCTTCGGCTGGACGATCGGCAACGACGTCAGCGCCCGCAGCTGGCAGCACCAGGACCGCACCTTCTGGCGCAGCAAGAACAGCGACACCTTCAAACCCATGGGGCCCTGGCTGGAGACGGACGTCGACGCCCTGGCGCAGACGACCACCCTGCGCGTCAACGGGGAGGTCCGCGCGTCCTTCCCCACCGGCGACATGGTCTTCGACCCCTTCGACTACATCGTCGAGATCACCAAGCACATCACCATGCGGCCGGGCGACGTGCTGTGGATGGGGGCCGAGTCCACCTGCCAGATCGAGCCCGGGGACACCGTGGACGTCGAGATCAGCGGCATCGGCGTCCTGTCCAACCCCGTCCGAGGAGAGACCACGGAAAGGCAGCAGCCATGAGCAGCGCACCCCGCTACATCCACCACGTCAACTTCCCCACCACCGACCCCGACCGGACCGCCGAGTGGTACGCCAAGGTTTTCGGCATGAAGCGGATCATGCCCAAGTCCAACACCCGCGTGGTGCTGATGACGCGCGGCAACTTCGATCTGCACTTCACCCCGGTGGAGGAGATGGAGCGGATGGCCCCGTACCACTTCGCCGTCGAGGTCGACGACTGGGACGACTTCCTCGCGCACCTGAAGGACCTGGGCATCCGCCACACCCGCCCGATCGAGCGCCCCGAGAACCAGTCGAAGTTCTGCTACATCCATGACCCCGACCACACCATGATCGAGCTGGTCTTCCACGGCAAGCGCCCCAACTGACCGCCCTCGACGGGAGCCCCTCACCATGCCTGTTGCCGACTCCGACGGCACGTCCATCTACTACGAGCGCCACGGCAGCGGTCCGGCGATCCTCTTCGTGCACGGCAGCGGCGGACACCACGCCGCCTGGTGGCAGCAAGTGGCCGCCCTCCGCGCGGAGTTCACGGTCGTCACCGTGGACCTGCGCGGCTTCGGCAAGTCCGACTCCGCCGGCACCACGTTCGACGGACAGGACTTCCCCGGCGACGTGGTCGCCGTACTCGACCAGGAGGACCTGACCGACGTCATGCTCGTCGGCCAGTCCATCGGCTCGGTCGCCGCGCTGCGCGCCGGGCTGCTGCGGCCCGAGCGGGTCGGTTCGGTCGTGCTCGGCCACTCGCTCGGCGGCATCAGCCACCCGGAGCTGACCGAGCTGGCCGCCGCCGACCGTGCCGAGGCGGTCAAGCTGCCCGTGATCGACCGCCTGCTCACCAGGCGGTTCCAGCGGGAGCGGGCCGACCTCACCTTCCTCTTCCAGCAGATGGGCACGTTCAACGTCGCCAAGATGGCCGATCTGCGCAATCTGAACACCGACGGTCCGACCATCCGGCAGATCCAGGACTCGGGCGTCGCGGTCGCCTTCCTGGCCGGGGAGCGGGACGCGGTGCTCAGCGTGAAGACGGTGTCCCGCGCCCATGAGCTGCTGCCCGGCTCGCACCTGGCCGTCGTCCCGGACGCCCCGCACTCCATGTACTGGGAGGCGCCCGCGCAGTACAACGCGGCCGTCGCCCACCTGCGCCGCACCCTCACCGGACAGAAGGAAGCAGCATGAGCAGCCTCACCCTCGCCGCCGCCGAGGACATCGTCGACGCCGCCCTCAAGCGCGCCAGGTCGATCGGGAAGGCGGTGAGCGTCGCCGTGGTGGACGCGGGCGGCTTCCCGGTGAGCATCCGCCGCCCGGACGGGGCGCGCCCGCTCACCCCGGACATCGCACGCGCCAAGGCGTACACCGCGGCCGTGATGCAGCGGCCCGGCCCGATGCTGAAGAAGTGGCAGGAGAGCCAGCCCGTCTTCTTCGCCCAGCTCTCCCAGCTCCCCGGTGCGGCGCTGCCGATCCTCGCCACCGAGGGCAGCGTCACGATCAAGAAGGACGGCCAGGTCATCGGCGGTCTCGGCATCGCCGGGGGCACCGCGGACGAGGACCAGCAGATAGCCGAGGAGGTGCTCGCCTCCCTGGGGTACGAGTTGGAGTTCGCGGCCTGGGGCGTTGCGGGCAAGCCGGCCGGAGAGGACGACTGAGCCATGGCGGACACCTTCAACTACCGCATCGACCACCACGGCAGCCTGGTCCGCCCGGCGGCGCTGCTGGACGCCCGGCGGCGGGCGGCGGCCGGCGACCTCGACGCAGAGGCCCTGCACGCGGCGGAAGCCGAAGCGGTCACCGAGGCGGTGGCCTACCAGCGCACGCTGCGGTCCACGGTCGTCACCGACGGGGACTTCCCCCGGGCGGACTTCCGCAGCGCCGTCCTCGACGCCGTCTCCGGCTTCCGGCGCACCGAGGGGGAGGCCGACGGCCTGCCCCGCTGGGTGGCGGAGTCGCTGCCGAAGGCGGACGGCCCGCTGGTCGCGGACCGGGCGGCCCGGCTCGCCGCCCTGACGGTCATCGCCCCCAAGGTCTCGCTGCCGTCCCCGGCCTATCTGGCCGCCACCACCTTCGACCCCGGGCTGACCGGCTCCGGCGGCCCGGCCTCGGCCCGCGAGCTCGGTGAGGCCCTTGCGGAGGTCATCCAGGCGGAGATCGCCCTGCTGGTCTCCCGGGGCGTCCGGCTGATCCAGCTCACCAACCCGCTGCTGCTGGGCCACCTCGCCGCCGAACCGGCCGCGCCCGGTGCGCTGTCCTTCGCGGACCTGCTCGCGGTGGAGTCCCTGCTGATGCGGCCCGCCGACTCCCCGGAGGGCGTCCGGCTCGGCTTCTGCCCCGGCTGGGCGGCGCCCGCCGCAGTGGACCCGGCCCGAGCCGAGCGGCTGTACGGCGAAGTCCGGGCCGACCGGTGGGTCCTGCCGTACGACCAGGGAACGGCGGCCGAACTGGACCTGCTGAAGGCGCTGCCCGAGGACCGGGACGTGTGCCTGGGCGTGGTGGACGCGACCGTGCCCGACCTGGAGGACATCGACACCGTGCTGGCGCGGGTCGACGCGGCCGCCGAGGTCAAGGACATCGAGGACATGGCCCTCTCGCCGTCCCGTGGCTTCGCCGACTCCGCCGCCCGGCCGCTGCTGACCGCCGACGCCCAGCGCCGCAAGCTGGTCCTGGTGGAGACCCTGGCGCGCTACTGCTGGGGCAACGAGTTCTGACCCCGGACCGCCAGGCTGCCGGGAAGCGCACGGGCGCTTCCCGGCAGGGCCCCGGCTAGAGCACTTCGGCGAAGGTCACGCTGCGCTCGGTCAGCAGCGGCCGCACCGTCCCCACGATCAGCTCGGAGAAGTAGCCGGCCGCCGCGTGGGCGTCGAAACCGGCCCGGTCGGTGTACCGCTCGTACAGCACGAACCCGCCCGGACGGTCCACCTCCGCGTGCACCTCGTACGCCAGGTTCCCCGGCTCCCGGCGGGTGTGCTCGCGCATCTCCAGCAGCGCGGCTCGCACGGCGGCCTCGTCGGCGGGCGCGCAGCGGTAGTGGGCGACGACTGCGTAGGCCATCTCTCTGCTCCTCACGGCTCTCACGGCTCGGGGACCCCGGTCCGGTGCGCGGAGGGCCGCGCGGCACGGCGGTCACCCTCCGGCCTGCCGATTCCAGCATGGATCGACCGCCCGCCGTCCCCCGCGTGGCGCAAGCAATGGCTGCCCGCCCGGGACTGGTGACCCGCCCCCGGCATGGTGTGTTGTCGCATCCGGCCACCTCGGCCGCTCTCTGGGCAGACCGCCGCACCCGCAGCGCGGTCGACGAAGGAAGTGATCCCCATGCGTACCCTGGAAACCCTCTCCGGCGGGAAGTGGCTGACGACCGGCGACTGGATCGACGTCCACGATCCCGCCGACCCGGGCACCGCCGTCGCCCGGGTGCCGGCCATGAGCGCCGCCGATGTCACCCGTGCCTATGACCACGCCGAGCAGGGCTTCGCGGTCTGGAGGCGCACCAGCCCGTTCGAGCGCTCCCGGATCATGACCGAGGCGGCCCGGCTGCTGCGGGAGCGTGTCGCGGAGATCGCCGAGGACGTCACCCGGGAGATGGGCAAGACCCGGGCCGAGGCGGCAGGCGAGACGATCAAGGCGGCGGACTTCCTGGAGTACTACGCGGGCGTCGCCCGCCAGGGCTACGGCGCGCTCGTGCACGACGTCCGCCCGGACACCCGCACCAGCTACCAGCGTGAACCGCTCGGCGTCGTCCTCGCGATCACCCCGTGGAACGATCCGCTCATCACCCCGGCCCGCAAGCTGGCGCCGTGCCTCGCGGCAGGCAACGCGGCCGTCCTCAAGCCGGCCACCGACACCCCGCAGGCCGCCCTGCACCTCGCCCGCGCCCTGGACGACGCGGGCCTGCCGGCCGGCGTCCTCAATGTGGTGACCGGCCGTGGCGCGCAGATCTCCGAGGCACTGGTCTCCGATCCGCGGATCGCCGCGCTCACCTTCACCGGCAGCAATGAGGTCGGTGAGAGCCTGCGCGCCCGGGTCGCCGCCCGCAACGTCCGCTTCCAGGGCGAACTCGGCGGCAAGAACGCCACCGTCGTGCTGGCCGACGCCGACCTGCCCGCCGCCGCCAAGGCGGTGGCCGCCGCCGCCTTCGCCCAGGCCGGGCAGCGCTGCACCGCCACCAGCCGGGTCATCGTGGAGCGTCCGGTGTACGAGGAGTTCACCGCCCTGCTGCTCACCGAGGCGGCGGCGCTGCGCCTCGGCTCGGGCCTCGCGGCCGGCACCACCATGGGGCCGCTGGTGAGCGCCCGCCAGCGGGACAGCGTGCTGGCGGACATCGAGCGCGCTGTCGCCCAGGGCGCGTCGGTCCTCACCGGCGGCGGGCGGCCGGCCGGCGAGGAGCTGAGCCATGGCTGCTACGTCAGCCCCACGGTGCTCGGCGCGGTGACCCGCGACATGGACATCTGGCACCAGGAGGTGTTCGGCCCCGTCGTCGCCCTGCTTCCGGTGGATTCGTTCGAGCAGGCCGTCACCGCGGTCAACGACTCCGCCTTCGGCCTGGCCGCCGCCGTCTTCACTCGGAGCCTGAGTGCCGCCCACCGCTTCGCGGACGAGGCCGAGTGCGGCCAGATCGCGGTGAACACCACCACGTCCGGCTGGGACGTCCACCAGCCCTTCGGCGGCTTCCGCGACTCGGGGTCGCCGTTCAAGGAGCAGGGCGAGGAGGCGCTGCGCTTCTACACCCGGGTCAAGACCGTCGCCGTCCACTTCGGCGCGTGACACCGGCCGCCGCGCAAGGGCCCCGGGCCCGGGTCGGCCGGATCGCGGACAACCCAGTCGCGGAGAACCCAGTCGCGGACAACCCCGTCGCGGACAACCCCGTCAGAGACAAGGAGGACGCCGATGGCTGACGAGACGATCGGCATCATCGGAGCCGGCATCGTGGGCCTGGCCGTGGGCCGCGAGATCACCTTGCGCCGCCCCGGCACCCGGGTCGTGGTGCTGGAGAAGGAGCAGCAGGTCGCCGTCCACCAGACCGGGCACAACTCGGGCGTGGTGCACGCCGGCATCTACTACAAGCCCGGCAGCCTCAAGGCCCGGCTGTGCACCCGGGGCATGGCGCTGATCCGCGAGTACTGCCAGGAGCGGAAGCTGCCGTACGAGGAGTGCGGCAAGCTGGTCGTCGCCGTGACCGAGGCGGAGGTGCCGCGCCTGGACGCGCTGTACGCCAACGCCGTGGAGAACGGGGTGCCCGGGGTGCGCCGGGTCGCCGCGGGCGAGATCCGGGAGATCGAGCCGCATGCCGTGGGGAGGGCGGCCCTGCACTCGCCCCGGACCGCCATCACCGACTACACCGCCATCGCCCGGTCCTTCGCCGGGGACATCGAGCGGGCCGGTGGCGAGGTGCGGCTCGGCTTCCCCGTCACCGGCGTCACCCGGTTGCGGAGCGGCGGCGTGGTGGTCGCCTCCGGTGCCCGGACCCTGGAGGTGGACCGCCTGGTGCTCTGCGCGGGGCTCCAGAGCGACCAGGTCGCCCGGCTCGCTGACGACGGCGACGAACCCCGGATCGTCCCGTTCCGGGGCGAGTACATGACAGTCTCCCCGGCCAAGGCGGACCTGGTGCGCGGCCTGATCTACCCCGTGCCCGACCCGCGCTACCCCTTCCTCGGCGTGCACTTCACCCGCCGGGTGAACGGGGAGGTGGAGGTCGGGCCCAACGCGGTGCTGGCCTTCTCCCGCGAGGGGTACCGCCTGTCGAGCGTCCAGCCGCGCGAGCTGGCCCGGATGGCCGCCTTCCCCGGCCTGTGGCACCTGGCCAGGCAGCACTGGCGCACCGGGATCAAGGAGATGCGCGGCTCACTGTCGGTACGGGCCTATATGAAGGACGCCCGGGTGTACGTCCCGGACATCCACGCCTCGGACGTGGTGCGCGGCGGCGCCGGCGTCCGGGCGCAGGCGCTCGCCAGGGACGGCTCGCTCGTGGACGACTTCGCCATCCACCGCGTCGGCTCCGTCACGGCCGTCCGCAACGCGCCCTCCCCCGCCGCGACCTCCTCGATGGCGATCGCCGGACACATCGTCGACACCGTCTTCGACGACGCGCGAGCAAGCTGAGAATGCCCTGCCCAGAGCGGATTTCCGCGCAACTAGTGCTTGCGCTCCCAGGGCTCTGCAAGCGCTCACGACCCGCCTAGCGTTCCTTCCACACCCACCCGACCACCTCCGTCGAGAGAGAGCTGACGCCATGTTCGTCGTAGACACGCAGATCCACATCTGGAAGGAAGAGTCCCCGGACCGCCCCTGGGTCCCGGGCGCCCGGGAGCGCATCCGCCTCAACGGCCACCGCGAGGACCCCTTCTCGTACGAGGAGGCCCTGGAGCTGATGGACGAGGCCGGCGTCAACCGGGCGCTCATCCTGCCGCCGTCCTGGGAGGGCAACCGCATCGACTACGCGCTTGAGGCCTGCGAGGCGCACCCGGACCGCTTCGGCATCATGGCCCGCGTCCCGCAGGACGACGAGGTCGAGGGCACGGCCATGCTGAAGGACTTCGCCCAGAACCCGCACATCAAGGGCACCCGGCTGACCTTCCACCGGCCGCAGGACCGCAACTGGATGATCGACGGCACCAATGACTGGTACTGGCCGATCGCGGAGGCGCTCTCCATCCCCACGATGGTGCACGCCCCGATCTGGAAGCGCGAGCTCGGCCAGATCGCCGGCCGGCACCCCGGGCTGAAGATCATCATCGACCACATGGGCATCATGGCCCGCTGCGTCGACGACGCGATCGGCTACTGGGTCCAGGAGACCGCCGACCTGGCCGAGCACCCCAACATCTACGTCAAGGTCTCGGCGCTGCCCGGCTACTCGACGCAGCCCTTCCCGAACAAGAACATCGAGAAGTACGTGCGCGAGATGGTCGACAAGATGGGGCCGCAGCGCTGCTTCTACGGCACCGACATCACCCGGCTGCTCGGCCACGGCATCACCTACACCGACACCATCGAGCAGTTCACCAAGCACTGGGACTTCACGCCCGAGGAGCTTGAGTGGATCTTGGGCCGGGGCATTTCCGAAGTACTGAACTGGCCGATCGAGGGCTGAGGGAACACCAGAGATGACGGAGAGCACGAACACGCCAGGCGCCGACGGTGGTGACGCCGTCGTCTCCGCCTTCAACGCCATCGGCGCGGACTACATCTTCTGCTCATCGGGCTCCGAGTGGGCCCCGGTGTGGGAGTCCCTCGCCCGGCACCACCGCGACGGAATCCCCTGCCCGGAGTACCTCGACCTGACGCACGAGACCGTGGCCGTGGGCATGGCCACCGGCTACGGTCTCGTCAGGCGCCGACCGCAGGGCGTGCTGCTGCACGCCGCACCCGGTCTGCTCCAGGGCTCCATGGCCGTCCACGGCGCACTGTTGGCCGGGGTCCCGATGGTGGTCTCCTCCTCGGAGTCGACCACCTACGGGGACGGTCCCGGCCAGGACCCGGGCGGCCAGTGGTACCGCAACCTGTCGATCGTGGGCGGCCCGCACCACGTCGCCCAGCCGTTCACCAAGTGGTCCAACGAGGCCGCCAGCGTCCATACGCTGCCCACCATGATCACGCGGGCTGCGGAACTGGCCTGGCGGGCCCCCGCCGGCCCCGCGTACCTCAACATCCCGCTGGAGATCCTGCTCACGGAGTGGGACGGCCGCGAGGCCAAGCCCCTCGTGCGGCCGGGCTCCACGCACAGCTCGCCCGAAGAGGCGGACGCCGTCGCCCAGCTGCTCCGCGAGGCGAGGAACCCCGTGATCGTCACGGAGACGGCCGGCCGGGAGAGCGGCGGCTTCGAGGCCCTGGTCGCCTTCGCCGAGGCATGGAACATCCCGGTGGTCGAACCCGACTCGGCCGTCTGCGGCAACTTCCCGCGCACCCACCCGCTGCACGCCGGCAGCGACATCGGGCCGTGGATGGACGAGGCGGACCTGATCCTCCTGGTCAACTGCCGCGCCCCCTTCTACCCGCCGAGCCGGCGCCCCGCCAAGGCGACGATCGTCGTCATCGACGAGGTGCCGCAGCGCCCGCACGTCGTCTACCAGGTCCTGTTCGCGGACCGGTACCTGGAGGGCGGCGTGGCCAACACCCTGCGCCAGCTCGCCAAGCGGGCCCGGGACATCGACCCGGCCTCCTGCACCGCACGCCGTACGGCGCAGGAGGAGCGGCACGCCGCCGAGCAGGCCGCGATCGCCGCCGCCGAGGCCAGGGCCGCCGACGACAGAACCGCCCAGCCGCGGACCGAGGGCGTCGACCCGGTGCTCGTCGCCGCGACACTGCGCAGACTGCTCCAGGGCCGGGACGCGATCGTCGTGGACGAGACCATCACGCACAGCCGCGTCGTCAAGCGCCATGTGCAGACCGCCGCCCCCGACTCGTACTTCTATGTGCAGGGCGGCCTCGGCCAGGGCATCGCGGTCGCGCTCGGCGTCAAGCTCGCCGCCAAGGAACGTCCCGTGGTGCTCACGCTCGGCGACGGGGCGTTCACCTACAACCCGGTCATCCAGTCGTACGACGCCGCCAAGGCGTACGGCCTGCCACTGCTGATCGTGGTGTTCAACAACCGGGTGTACAAGTCGATGAACCTCAACCACCGCAGGTTCTACCCAAAGGGCGCAGCCGCCGACACCGGCGAGTGGCTCGGCACCGACCTGCACCGGCTGCCCCGGCTCGCCGCGTTCGCGGAGCCGTTCGGGATGCACACCGAGACCGTCGACACCTCCGACGCCCTCGCTCCCGCCCTGGAGCGCGCGCTCAAGTCCGTGGCGGACGGCACCACCGCCGTCGTCGACGTCCTCGTCACCCGCTGAACCAGGAGGCACCCGCCACCATGACCGACACCCCCGCCCCCAAGCCGGGGAAGACCCTGGTCCCCGCCGAGGACCTGCGCGCCTTCTCCGCCCGCCTCCTCGAAAAGGGAGGACTCGCCGCCGCCGACGCCCGCACCACCGCCGACGTCTTCGTCTGGGCCGCCCTGCGCGGCGTCGACTCGCACGGCATCGCCCGCGTCCCCGCCTACCTGGACCTGCTGGCCAAGGGCGTGGCCAACGCCCGGTACCAGATCAGGGTCGAGTCCACCACACCTGCCGCCGCCGTCCTGGACGCCGACCGCGCACCCGGCCCGGTGGCCCTCAGCGCGGCGGCCCGGGAGGCGGTCAACCGGGCCAGGACCAGCGGCATCGCCGCAGTGGGCGTACGCCGCACCGTCCACACCGGCGCCATCGGCTACTACGTGTCGCAGATCGCGGACCAAGGGCTGGTCGGCATCGGCTTCGTCGCCGGCATGCCCAACATGGGCTACACCGGTGCCAAGGGCGCCGCCGTGGCCACCAGCCCGCTCGCCATCGCCGTGCCGACCGACCCGTCGTCGGGGCACGCCCCGCTGCTCCTCGACATGGCCACCGCCACCATCGCCCTCGGCAGGATCCGCCAGGCGAAGGCGAGCGGCACCCCACTGCCCGAGGGCGCTGCGGCCACCGAGGACGGCACCCCGACGACCGACCCCGCAGCGGCCGTGCTGCCGCTGCCGCTGGGTGGCGCCAAGGGCTCCGGCATGTCGCTCGCCTTCGAACTGCTCACCAGTGTGCTGGTCGGTGCGCCGATCTTCTCCTCCTTCCATTCGGACGACCCCCAGGGCCGCAAGCACCGGCAGAACGCCCTGCTGATCGCCGTCGACCCGGCGGCGTTCGGTGACGCGGACGCCTTCGGCGCGGCCGTCGGCGCCACCCTGGGCACCCTCAAGGGGCTGCCGGCGGCGGACGGTGCCGAGGGCGTCTTCTACCCCGGGGAGCGCAGCGCCGCCGTGGCGGCGCAGCGCGCTGCCGACGGCATCCCGGTGGCGCCGAAGGTGTGGCGTGAACTGAACGAGAAGGCCGAGCAGCTCGGGGTCACCCCGCCGTGGTCCGGGGCCGGCGGCTGAACCCGTCCGGTCGCGGGCGGTCCGGTACGGCGGGTCCGAGCGCCGTACCGGGCCGTCCCGGTTCCGTCCGCACGCCGTGCCCCGCCATACCGGCCCAGCCGGGCCGGCCGGGCCTGCCCGCCGGGTACCGCTCGGCCCGGACGTAGGGTGGGCGGCAGGTGATCGACTATGCCCGAGCAGAGATTCCAGGAGGCCGACATGACCGAGCGCCCGGCCCGTAAGGGGCGAAACGCCCGTATCGCCCAGGTCGTCCGGACCGAACGCCTCACCCCCCACATGCAGCGGGTGGTGTTCGGCGGCGACGGTCTCGCCGGACTCCCGGCCGACGTGTTCACCGACCACTACGTCAAGCTGCTGTTCCCGGCGGAGGGCGTCACCTACCCGGAGCCCTTCGACATGCAGCGCATCCGGGAGGAGCTGCCACGGGAGCAGTGGCCGGTGACCCGCACCTACACGGTGCGCGACTGGGACGCCGAGCAGCAGGAGATGACCGTCGACTTCGTCGTCCACGGCGACCAGGGCATCGCCGGCCCCTGGGCCGCCCACGCCCAGCCGGGCGACGTGCTGCGGTTCATGGGTCCGGGCGGCGACTACTCGCCGGACCCGACTGCGGACTGGCACCTGATCGCGGGGGACGAGAGCGCCCTGCCCGCCATCGCGCGCGCCCTGGAGTCGCTGCCCGACGGCGCCGAGGCCCGCGTCCTGGTCGAGATCCCGGGCCCCGAGGAGGAGCAGAAGATCGACACCGGCGCGGAGATCACCTGGCTGCACCGTGCCGGCCGGCCGGTGGGGGCGGCCCTCGTCGAGGCCGTACGCGCCCTGGACTTCCCGCAGGGCCGGGTGCACGCCTTCGTCCACGGCGAGGCCGGCTTCGTGAAGGAGCTGCGCCGACTGCTGCGGATCGAGCACGACATCCCCCGCGACCAGCTGTCGATCTCCGGCTACTGGCGCCTGGGCCTCAACGAGGACGGCTGGCAGTCCTCCAAGCGCGAATGGAACGCCCAGGTCGAAGCCGAACAGGAGCCGGCCTCACCGGCCTGACCCCCCCGCCCCGCCCCGCCCCTTGCCGCCCCCGCGCCAGGGCCACTCCGCCGGGGCCGTGAGCGGCTGGGTAGCCGACGCCGCCCCCCCGCGTCCGCCGTTCGAGTGGTACGCGGCGGGGGCGGCCGTGTCCTGCGGGGCGCGGTCCCGGGGGTGCTCTTCAGTGGACGCGAAGTGTGCGCGCCCTAGGCCGGGCCTGGCGCCCACCGCGGCCGGAGGAGGAGAGCGTGCCCATCACCCAGGACGTCCAGGAGGGCTCGCCCGCGTCCGGGCGCACCGCCATCCGCCGCCACCCCGCACGTCACGCGGGTACGGCGGCCCTGGTCCTGACCGCCGTCCTGGGGGTGGGCCTCGCGGCCTGCTCGGGCTCCGCGCCCGGCCCCGTCGCCTCCGACGTACCCACGGCCGACCGGGCCGACCTGCGCGAGGGCGGCACCCTGCGCTGGGCGGTGGACTCCGTACCCACCACCCTCAACGTCTTCCAGGCCGACGCCACCGCCGACTCCACCCTGGTGGCCCGCGCCGTGCTGCCCACCCTGTTCCGGCTGGACGACCGCGCCCGCCCCACCCCCGACCCCGACTACCTGGCCGCCGCCGACGCCACCGCCCCGTCCCCCGCGCACCCCCGGCAGACCGTGGTATACCGGCTCAACCCCAAGGCGGTGTGGAGCGACGGCACCCCGCTGTCGGCCGCCGACTTCGCCGCCCAGTGGCAGGCGCTGCGCGGCGCCGACTCCGCGTACTGGACCGACCACGCCGCCGGTTACTCCGCCATCGAGTCGGTCACCCCCGGCGCGGACCCGCACCAGGTCAAGGTGGTGTTCAAGCAGCCGTACGCGCCGTGGAAGGGCCTGTTCAGCCCGCTGTACCCGGCCGCCGCGATGCGCACCCCGGCGGCGTTCAACGACGGTTCCAAGGACGGGCTCGCCACGTCCGCCGGGCCGTTCCGGGTGGACCGACTGGACCGGGACGCGGGCAGCGTCACCCTGGTCCGCAATCCGTCCTGGTGGGGCGACCGGGCCAAGCTGGAGCGGGTCGAACTGCTCGCCGTACCGACCGGCAAGCGCCTGGACGCCCTCGCCCACGGCCGGCTGGACGTCGCCGCCCTCGACCGCGAGGCGGACAGCGCCCCGGCCGTCCCGGACACCCCGGCCGGCCAGTCGGCCGCCCCCGCCGCCGACGCGGCGGGCGCCACGGTGGCGGCGACCCGGAGCCTGCTGGACCAGGCCGCCGCCCTGCCCGGCTTCCGGCTGCGCCGGGCCTCCGGAGCCGCGTACACGCAAGTCACCCTGAACGGCGGCAGCGGCCCGCTGGCCGACGCCCGGGTCCGGCGGGCGGTCGCGGCGGCCCTGGACCGGCAGCGGATCGCGGACGCCGTACTGAAGCCGCTCGGCCTGCCCGCCGTACCGCTCGGCAACCACCTGCTGATGGGCGACCAGGACGGCTACCGGGACAACACCGCCGCCCTCGGCCGCACCGGCGACAAGGCGGCGGCCGAGCAGCTGGAGTCGGCCGGCTGGCGGATGGGTACGCCCACCGCCGGTACGCCCACCGCCGGTACGCCCAGTGCCTCGGCGCTGCCGGCGGCCCTCGCCTCCGCCGCCTCGCCGGTGCCCGGATCGGCCGCCGCCCGGGTCAAGGACGGCAGGCCGCTCAGCCTGAACGTGCTCATCCCGGCCGGGTCCGCCACCGCCCGCCGGATCGCCCGGGTGATCGGCGCCGACCTGGCGAAGATCGGCATTGTCACCGTCCCGCGTGCCGTGGACGGCGACGGGTTCTTCACCGACCACGTCGCGGCCGGCGACTTCGACCTGGCGGTCTTCTCCTGGCCCGCCAGCGCCAACACGGTGGCCGACGAGCGTCCGCTGTACGCCAAGCCGCAGCCCGGCCCGGACGGGCTGCCCATGGTCGGCCTCAACTTCGCCCGCACCGGCACCGACGAGATCGACCGGCTGCTCGACCGCGCCGCCGCCACCCTCGACCCGGCGGCCGCCACCCGCCTGACCCAGCAGGCCGACACCCGCATCTGGGAACTGGCCCCCTCCGTCCCGCTCTTCCAGCGCCCCGAGATCGTCGCCGTCCGCGACGGCCTGGTGGGCGTCGGCGCCTTCGGCTTCGCCACCCCGCGCTTCCAGGACATGGGCTACACCCTGACCTCGTGACGCCCCCGGCCGCTGGGCCGGCACCGGTGGCGGCCTAGCCGCTGGCCGTGGCCCCGTCGCCAGGGCCGGGGGATACATCAGCGAGGATGTCGGAGACCCGCCGGTAGAGGCGCTGCGGGCGGGTCGGGTCATCTCTCCGGATGTCCCTGAACCCGTGGGCGCGGTAGAACCCCGCGGCGTTGTCATCGATGTCGTCCACCACCAGGAGCCGCCCTGCGGCCAACTGCGCCGCGTCGGCCACCCGCTCAAGCGCCTGCGTGAGGAGCCTGGTCCCCAGGCGCCTGCCGTGCAGGCTCTTGTCGAGCGCCAGCTTGCCGAGCAGATACCCGGGGACCGGGCGACTGGCCTTCGAGTAGCGGTCGCGGCTGGGGACGCCATCCTGGGCCACCTGGTGCGGCGACAGGGTGAAGTAGGCGATCACCAGCCCGTCCCGGTCGCGCCAGACATGGGTACGACCGAGCCCGGCGCGCTCCATGGTGACGGCGGTCGACCGGAGCCAGTCGTCCAGGACGGGAACGCCGGAATCAAAGGTGTCGGCACCGGTGAGCGGATCATCGATCGGCTCGGTGTACAGCGGAGAGCTCACTCTTGTGCCGTCCGCTCATCACGCAGCTCGCGCGCCGCACGGCGGATGCGCTCGTTGGGCTCGGGCGGGCCGTCCAGCGACGCCAGGATGCGGGCGAACTCCTCCGCGCTGACTTGGGTCGCCCGGTAGTCGGCGATGACGTCCTTGGCGTAGGACACGATGGCAGCGGTGCCCAACTCCGTCCGGCTCACACCGGCCAGGGCGGCGGCCTCGGTGATCAGCGCGTCGTCCTCCCGGGACAGGCGCATCTCGAATCTCTGGTCCTTGGGGCGGCGCCCGACGCTCTCCTGGCCCGAGTTGAGTCTCACGTCCATGCGCTCACCGTACTACGCCTGTCCGTACAGAGCCATGCGCATTTCCGCTCTGGGGCAGCGGCGGCGAGACCCCGCCTCTCCCGAGGGATGGGCGGGGTCCGAGGACAGACTCAGGCGCCGGGAAACTCCCCGGCGGCAACGGCCGAGACGAAGGCGGCGAAGGCGTCGGCGGTGAAGACCAGGGCCGGGCCGTGGGGGTCCTTGCTGTCACGGACGGGGACCAAGCCGGGGAACCCCGGAGCGACCTCGACGCATGCTCCCCCGTCGCTGTTGCTGTAGCTGCTTTTGCGCCAGGCGGCGGCGCTCAGATTGGGTCGGAATGTGGGGGTCACGATACTTTTCCTCCATCACGCGCGAGATCATCGCCAACGACTCGTCCGGCGGCAGGGCCGAAGCCCGCAGCTGATCGTAGGTCACGATATAGGGCTCGGCCTCCTCCCTGTCCTCGAACAGTCTTCCGGAGAAAGCGTCTTCTGTGTAGGCGATCCGTGTCCCGTTCGGGTTTTCGAGTACGATCATGGACCCGCCCATGCAACCGTGCTCCCCGCGCTCGAACGGCAAGACTTGCAGCGTGTTGCGGGGGTCACGGGCTGCCTCCAGTAGGGCGCGCAGCTGATTCCGCATGACGGCGCGGCCACCGACCGGCCGACTGATCACAGCTTCATCGAGTACCGCCCACAGTCCCGGACGTTGCGGGCCGGTGAGCAGTGACTTTCGATCCATCCTCGCGGCGTGTTTGTCCTCCCTCTCGCTCTCTGGGACAGGAAGGCCGACGTGCAGCATGGCGTGGGCGTAGTCATGCGTCTGTAGTAGGCCTGGCACCGCATGCGCGGCAAACTCACAGATATTCGTCGCCTGCGCTTCCAGTTCCATGTATCGCCGGTACTTGTCAGGGAATCGCTCGCGCCGAACCATCTTCCACAGTTCTTCGAAGAACTTGTTCCGCCCGAATACCCGATCGAAATCCCGACTGTTGTCGAGTGTCGGCAGCGCCGCAGCCAGTTCGATCTGTGCGATTCGACTGTGCGTGACGTGGATTGCCCTCCCCAGCTGCTGCTGTGTCAAGCGAGCAGCTGTTCGAGCTTCGCGCAAGTTCCAGCCGTAGAACGCGGCAGCGCTGGACGACGGATCGAGGGCTTTGCTGGGCATGGGGCCTCGCACTCAATGGGAGCGGTGGACTTTACGAGCTGAGATCGTCAAGTCGGCGGGACTGTCGGGGAGTCCTATCCGTACGCAATCTTGGATACACAGAGTAGACGGCCGCTCACAGCGGCGGAGTCCGGTTCGAGGTATGCGAGGTAGGAAGTGGAAACAGCAACGAGCCACGGCGAACTGCCGGAGGTGGGCGCTGTGTTGGTGGACATCCGGTCGGGACGGGTCGGGGAGTTCCGGGGTGCCGTGGGGCGGCGGTGGATGTTGCGGCCGCAGGGGGGTGGGTGCGAGTGGCCGGTGCCGCCGGAGTTGGTTCGGGTGGCGTTGTTGAGTGACCGGTTGGTGTCTGAGGTGGCGCGGCTGAACGCGCTGAGTCGGGGGGAGGCCGTATGAACGCGGGGAGCGGTGTTCCGGTGCCGTACATCGCGACGTGGAGCAGTGAGAAGCGGCACCACGAGTCGTTGGTGGTGCATCCGGTGACGGGTCGTCTGGCGTATCGGGACGAGCGGCCGGGGGACCGGGATGAGCACGGTGTGCTGTGGGTGCGTGCGGACTGCCGGCCGAAGCGGGGGCGTCCGCAGTTCGGTCTGGTGCATCCGCGTCGGCAGCGGCATGCGATGCGGGATCTGCGGTGCCAGGTGTGCGACGGTCCGGCGGATGTGGACGGGCTGGGGAGTCTGTGGCTGCTGCGCGACGAGCGGGGTGTGCGTGCGGACTGGCCGGCGTGGCCGGAGGGGATGGCGGCGACCGATCCGCCGCTGTGCCTGCCGTGCGCGCGGGTCTCGGTGCGGCTCTGCCCGCATCTGCGGGGGCGCTATGTCGCGGTACGGGTCAGGGATGCGCAGGTTGCGGGGGTGTACGGGGGCCTGTACTTCCCGAAGTCGGGCGGGGGCCGTCCCCGCGTCGCGGCTGATGTGACCGTCCCGTACGACGATCCGAACATCCATCGCATCCTGGCCGCCCAGCAGGTCATGGAGCTGCGCGGCTGCACCTTCATCGACCTGCCCGACTGATCGGCGGCCCGGCCCCGGCGATCGGCAACACCCCGCAGGAGGCCCCGCAATGCCCGGCCAGGCGGCGTCAGTGTTCGCGGGGCCGGTAGGGCGACCGGGTCGACCGGCCCGTCCATGGCTGGGGCCCGGGGCAACGTGGGGGTGCCGGTGGAGTGAGGTGCCGCCCGCAGGCGAAGCAGTACGTCCAGCCGCCCTCCGGGTCGCGGTCGGTTGCTTCTCCACACTGCGGGCAGTGCTCCACCGGCTCTCCGAGGGTGTCAGGTGCTCAGGCCGAGCTCGCGACCTTCGCGGCAGTGGTGAAGGCAGCCCACGCCTCCGGCGTCATGGCGTTGACCCTAGCCGGTCGCCGTGTCCCGAAGGCGACCACGTCAGGGATGTCGGCCGCCATCTTCGGGCGGTTCCATGCCGCCTCATGGGGCGCTGGGGGAAAGGCCCCTCTTTTCGGGATCGTGTCTGCACGGTCGCTCTGTGTGACTGTTCTCGGGGCTTCGCGGTGGAGCAGGCCCGGGAACGAGCCATCGGACGTGCGGGTCTGGTGGTGCGCGCGGCCCAGCGGGGCCTGGATGCCACCATGCACGGGGTGCCCGGCGAGGATTGCGCCGCCACCGCCGCTACCCGCTGCTCGACTACTCCCACAGGTGATCGCATGCCCATCACGGCACAGCACATCAGCGAGACCGTCATGACCTACCTGGATGCCCACCCCGAGGAGAGGCCGGAGCTGTCGGCCGTCATCGCCCTGGTGGACGGCGGCGCCGAGGTGACCAGCCGGAAGGAGTTCAGGGGCCACGCCACCGCCGGGGCCGTTCTGGTGGACCGCGACGGGCGGGTGCTGTTCATCCGGCATGTGGTGCTCGACAAGTGGCTGGCCCCGGGCGGGCATCTGGAGCCGGAGGACGACACCCTGTCCGGTGCCGCACTGCGGGAGCTGGCCGAGGAGACCGACATCAGCCCCGCCGGGATCGCCCTGGTGGACGCGTCCCCGGTTCATATCGACGTGCACCCCGTCCCGGCCAACGACGCCAAGGGCGAGCCCGCACACCAGCACATCGACTTCCGCTTCCTCTTCCGTACCACCGGGGACAGCGCTGTGACCCTGCAAACGGAGGAGGTCAGCGACTACGCCTGGCGCGACGCCGAGACGATCGCTGACGAGCGGCTGCGGGATCGCGTCCTGTCCGCCCTTCGCTGACCGCACGGGTGCCACGGGCCGAGCGCCGGGCTCGCGTCAGTGCTCACGCGGCCGGTGGGGTGACCGGGTCAGCCTGCTCCGCCACGGCTGCGGCCCTCGGGGGCGACCATGCCGGAGGTCGGCCGGTCCGCTGCGCTGTTCTGCGGCGGTGCTCGATCCGCGCCGGTCCAAGGGCCGCCGACATCCATTGGCCCAGGCCGGCAGGGACGGCTCGCATGGGTCATGCGCCACCCTTGTTTCGGACTGTCTCGGACGGCTGTCGGTCATGCGTTGGTCGCGCAGCTAACCGGTCTCCTTGGGCTGCCCGCGCCCCTCTTTATGCAAAGACGCGCATAGCCGCGTTCCTGCATAGACGGCCTGCCCGCCTCGCTCGTATTGTCGTGACGACCGGCCCGCAGGGGGCTCGTATCAGGGGGTTCGTGGCTATGGCTCGTGAGGAACTGACCCGACTGACCGGCAATGGGAACGGCAACTGCAACAACGACGACTGCCCGAACGTCTACCGGACTGCGTCCGGCTCGTTCGTGGTGCAGGGGGACGTTTCCAGTGCCTTCACCGCACCGGACGGCGAAGGACTCGTTGAGATCCCCGAGGGGACCTTGAGGGAGGCATTCCATGCTCTTGGATGGTGAATCCTGGACGGCCAAGGTTCAGGGCTTCAAGCACGAGGCGTGGCGTCTTGAGACGCTCCCTGTATATCGGGTTCCGACCGAAGACGGTGACATCCGAGACTTCCTCGCAGGGCAGCGGATCGACCCGCAGAACTACTCTTCCGGCTACACGGAGGGGCTACGGAAAATCAAGGCAGAGGGGAAGTCGAAGGGGCGCGTCCACATCGTCAGGAAGCCGCTTACGGACTATCTCCGCTTTGAGTTCATGTACTACGACGTGCACTCACGAGCCGGGGATGATATTCGCATCCTCGATGCAACCGACCGCGCCAACCCACTTGAAGGTGTACAGGACTTCTGGCTGTTCGACCAGTCGGAGGTGGTGCTCATGAACTACGAGGCGGACGGTACACAGATCAGCCGGGAACTGTATGAAGGCGACCCGTCGCCGTACATCGAATACCAGCGGATCGCGCTCGCAGAATCGGTGCCTTTCAGGGAGTACGTCAACGGTGGCGATCGAGCCTGACGAGCTGGACCAGTCGGGGCTGGAGCTCGCGGCGATGCTCAGACATCTGCGTAAACAAGCCGGACTCTCAGGGGTCCGGCTTGCTGCACGTTGCAACATGTCCCAATCCAAGATTAGTAGGATCGAAGGTAACAGGAGCCGTCCGTCACTGTTGGATGTCGAACAACTGCTTCGAGGGCTCGACGCATCCCCGGCCGTTGCGGCCGAGGTGATGGCCCTGGCCAGGATCGCCCAGACGGAGTGGCAGAACGGGCGCACCCTCCGCCGGAAGGGGATCGACAAGAAGCAGGTGCAGCTGGCTGGCCTGGAAGCATCGTCCACCACCTTTCGATACTTTCTGCTTTCCATGATCACGGGGCTGTTGGCCACGCCGGAATATGTCCGAGCGAGTCTCGCTCAAGCCCCGCCGGAGCAGCAGGAAAAGGCTGTGGCCATGAAGCTCGGCCGGCAGAAGGTGCTGTTCGATCGTTCCAAGCAGTTCACGTTCATCCTTACTGAACAGGCTGTCAGGTATCCACTCGTCCCGTCGGATGAACTGGCCGTGCAGATCGAACGGCTTGCGTCCCTGAGCCGCCAGTCGAATATCCGAGTGGGTGTGATCCCTGCGGGGGTCCACTTCACTTCGGGGGCGCTGAACACCTTCACGGTGTACGACGAGACCTTGGCGACTGCCGAACTCGATCTGGGAGCAATCGTGTTCAGAGACAGTCGAGACGTTCAAGAGTTGATCCTCCGGTTCACGCGCTATGAGGAGCACGCACTCTTCGGTGAGCAGGCGCGAGAATTCCTGAGCAACTGGGCTGAACACTGCCGTCGATGATCTTTAGTCATCAACGCAAATAATGGTAGGCAACGCCCACCCGTCGATGGATCATTGGTGTGGATCCAAGAATTCACGGAATAGGGGCGGGCCATGGCGGATAACGGCAGGGCGCACGGCACCAGTTCGGCTGCCCGCATGAGAGGCGGGGAAAGCAGACGGGTCCTGTCGCAGCTCGCCAGAACATTCACCCTTTGAAGGAGTGCGCAGCGCCGCCTGACCGGGCGTCGACTGACGCCGAGGCGTTCCCCTGTCCCGCCTACGGAGGAGAAGGCCATGGCCGTTGCCGTGTTCCTGCTGGGGCCACCCGCCAGCGGCAAGAGCACCCTCAGCCGGCAGTTGGAGGACCGACACCACACGCGCACTTTCCGACTGCGTGAGTGTGCCGACCAACGGGCCCGCACCGACGCGGCCCTGGCCGCGGTCATGCGGGAGGGGGCCGATTCGCTGGGGTGGCTGCCCGACAAGGCGGCCGTCGCCCTGGTCCGCGAGGCCGTCACCGGCCAGTACCAGCCCACAGAGGTCACACCGGTGATCTTCGAAGGCTATCCGGGCAACGGCTATCAGGCAGACTGCCTGGCCCGGCTCCTCGCCGCCCTGCGCGTGCCCGCACTGGCGCTGGTGCTGCGGCTGGCACCGCAGGTGGCCCGGCGGCGCGCCGAGGACCGCCGGGTGTGCCCGGCCTGCACCACCGAGGACGCAGAGCCGCACCGACCCGCGCGCATCGGCCAGGACGGCCTGTGCGCCTGCTGCGGCGCCCAGGTCCAGCGTAGGGGCTCCGACCAGCCGCAACAGCATGATGCGCGGACCGCCCGATTCCTGCGCAACCTTCCGTCGATCCGCAACGCGCTGAGCACTCAGGGCGTCACCTGGCGCATCCTCGACGCCGAGCTGCCGCCGGCGCTGGTCCTCGCCGCCGCAGAGGCGGAACTTCACGTCCATCTCCCGAAGGGATCACCCCGTGAGCATCGTTGATCTACCCAGTCCGGCTCTGCGCCAGGACGCCTATGGGCACGCCCGGATGCCGACCTCCGTCTCCGCCTCCGGCGAGGACGTGCGGTGGATCGAGCGCGTGGAGTACGGCCGGTTCCGCAACGTGTACCTCTACATCACCGAGGCGTGCCAGCTCCGCTGCGGTGACTGCTACATGGGGACCCGACTGGAGCGCGCCCTGAAGATGCCGCCCGAACAGATCAGGGCCAACCTCACCGCGTGGCGGCAGATGGGCGGCTCCAAGCTCACCGTCCTCGGCGGCGAGCCCACGCTGCACTACGACTACGTGAACACCATCCGGCTGGCCAAGCAGCTCGGCTACGAGCACGTCATCACCACCAGCAACGGACTCGACCCGGCCATCAGGAAGTTTCGGAAGCTGGAGCCCAGCGACTTCTCCTACGTGCAGATCAGCGTGGACGGCGGCAGCCCCGCCACCCACGACAAGGTGCGCGGGGAGGGCACCTTCAAGACCACCCTGAAGAACGTCGCCGAGCTGTGCGAGCGCGGCTTCGACACCCGGATCATCTGCACCGTCAGCAAGGCCAACGAGGCAGACTGCCTGCGGCTGCTGGACATCGCTGACTCGCTGGGCGTCAGCCTGGTGAAGTTCCACGTCATGAGCGTGATCGGACGCGGCCACGGCAACGAGGAGTGGGGCATGAGCCCCCGCGAGTGGCTGGATTTCACCGGCCGGCTGCCCGCAGTCGCCGCCGACCACCGCACGCGGGTCTGGTACCAGCCCACCTTCGCCCATCGGTCCGAGATGGCCCGCTTCGAGGCCGAGGGCTACCGGGGCTGCATCGGCCGCACCCTGGACCGCATCAGCGTCTTCCCCGACGGCCGGTCGTACGTGTGCTCCTTCCTGTTCGACACCGACCTCCACTTCGCCATCACCACCCCCGACGGCACGATCACCGTGAACAAGGGGCCGAACGAGTTCGACCTGTTCACCGGGGCCCTCACCCAGTCCGCGTGCGGCGGCTGCAAGGCCCCCGGTTCCTGCATGGGCGGCTGCCCCGCCGAGGAGATCGTGGACAAGCGCGCCTCGTGCGCCGAAGAGCCCGACATCCTGCCGGTGTGCCGCCTGTGGAAGTCCAGCCCGGCGAACTGAGTGCCGAAACAGTCCGTTTGAGGTGTCGTTGATCAGCCCGTGAGGCCATCCGGCCGCACGCCGGACAACCCGAAGGAACCACTGTGGCCGAGCGCTACAAGACCTGCCTTGACCTGCACATCATCCTCGTTCGGGACGGCCAGGTCCTCCTGGGCCGGCGCCAGAACACCGGCTTCGCCGACGGCGCCTGGCACCTGCCGTCCGGCCATCTCGACCCCGGCGAGAGCGCCACCAACGGAGCCGCCCGGGAGGCCGCCGAGGAGATCGGCGTCACCATCGACCCCGCCCGGCTCCGCCTCGTCCACGTCATGCACCACCGCACCGACGACGCCCGCACCGCCCTGTTCTTCGAGACCGCCGACTGGGCGGGCGAGGTCATCAACCTGGAGCCCGACAAGTGCGCCGCCTGGCAGTGGTTCAGCCTGGATGCACTGCCCGACGAAATGATCCCGTACGCCGCCGAGGCCCTGGCCCACTACCGCAAGGGCACCCTGTACTCCGAGCGCGGCTGGTCCTGACATGACCGACGCCGTGGACCTCGCCTGCTTCAGCTACCTGGCCGGCGCACGCCTGTTGACCGTGGACCGGTACCCGGCTGCCGACACCGGCACCGAGGTTCACGGCGTCCTCCACTCGCTCGCCGGAGACGGCCCGATCACTGCGCTGACCGCCGTCGGCCAGCACGGTGCCGTGGGCCGCACCAGCACCGCCCGCCACCGAGCCCCCACCGGGCAAGGCCCCATCGTCCACACCCACGGAGCCGACGCCGCGTTCTCCGCAGGCTTCGCAGCCACCTACCTGGCCGACCGCGACATACCCATCTGCTTGCGCCTGGCCTGCACCACCGGCACCGCGCACTGCACCACCGCCCACCCGCGCTCACCCCAAGGAGTCCGCACATGAGTTCGATGCAGACCTACGCCGGCCGGCTCCGGGGACTCGACTGGAACGATACGGCCACGGTCGAGACCGCGACCGCCGACCTCCTCGCCCACCTGGCCGAGGACCGCGCCGCCCTGCGGGCCGCCGTCGAGAACACCTTCGCCAACCCGCACTTGCGGGGCCTGTGCGAGCACTACGACATCCTCGACAAGATCGTCCTCCACGACGACGAGACCGGGTTCCGCATCCGCCTGCACCTCTTCGGCGCCAACCACTACGACCGGCCCCACAACCACCGCTGGACCTACTCCGCGAGGCTCATCTCCGGCCGGTACACCCATACCCTCTACGGCACGGAAGACGGCTTCGACGAGACCACGCAGGTGTCCGAGCTCCAGGCCAAGATGGTCCGTTCCGAGCGCTCCGGCTACCACTACACGCTGCACCACTCGATGGTCCACGCCGCCGTCGCCGACCCGGACACGGTCTCACTCATCGTCCGTGGCCCGGCCGTCAAGGACAGGTTCCTGGTCACCGACCGGACCACCGGCCATGTGTGGTGGCAGTACGGCGCCGCCACCGAGAGCCCCGAGGAAGCCACCGCGAAGCGGATGACCGACCACCAGTTCGCCCACTGCACCCGCATTTTGGACCGGCTCGACCTCATCTGACCAGGGCCGTTCAGCGGTCAACGCTTCCGCCAGTAGATGCCTGACCATGCCCCCGGTGGCCGGCCTCGGCGTCGATCCGGCGCCGCTCGGTGGGGGTACGGATCAGCTCCCGAGTGCGTACGGGCCGGGGACCAGGCCGAGCGCGCGGCCTACCGGCCGCCGATCGGAAGCGGCCGGACGTTGCCGGCCTCGGCGGGCGAATGATGGCCGGCACCGCTCGCCGCGAAGGAAGTGCGCCGGAGGACGACACCCTGTCCGGTGCCGCACTGCGGGAGCTGGCCGAGGAGACCGGCATCAGCCCCGCCGGGATCGCCCTGGTGGAGGCGTCCCCGGTCCGTATCGACGTGCACCCCGTCCCGGCCAACGACGCCAAGGGCGAGCCCGCACACCAGCACATCGACTTCCGCTTCCTCTTCCGTACCACCGGGGACAGCGCTGTGACCCTGCAAACGGAGGAGGTCAGCGACTACGCCTGGCGCGACGCCGAGACGATCGCTGACGAGCGGCTGCGGGATCGCGTCCTGTCCGCCCTCCGCTGACCCGGCATGGCCCCAGGACACATCGCGCGACACTGGCCGGATGAAGACCATCGGCCAACGTGAGTTCCGCAATCACGCTGCGGCTGTCATGGCTGCGGTCGAAGCGGGTGAGAGCTACCGCATCACCCGCAACGGCGCCGAGGTGGCCGAACTGCGCCCCGTCAACCGCAGGCGCAGCCTGAGCGCCGAGCAGTTGGCGGCGCGGCACCGCAGACTTCCGCAGGTGGACCACGCCCTGCTGCGGCAGGAGGCGGACGAGTTCTTCGGCACCGAGGACCGCGCCGCCGACGACCCCTGGACGCGCATCCGGGGCTGACCAGCGGGGCGTCGGCCGTGGGAGCGCTTCGTCAAGGCGGCGGGTCAGTGGCCGGGGGCGGGCGATGGGCCGGGGTCGACGTGGTTGCGGTCGAGGAGGGCGGTCACGGTGGCGATCCGGGGCAGGCCGGGGGTCGACCGCTTGGCGCGGGCCAGGGTGGCGCGGGCTTCGTCGGGGCGGCCGTGGGCGGTCAGGGCCGCCGCGAGGGTGCCCAGGGACCAGGCGTGGGCCAGCCCTGCCGGGCGAGCGGTACGGCGTCCGACGGCCGGCCCCGCAGCAGGGCTGCGTCCGCCGGGAGGTCGCGAGCCGCAGCCGCAGACCCGGCCGCCGGAAGCGGGGCAGGGCGGCCGGGGCGACGGGGCGCGGGGCTGTGGTTCTGTCGCGGAAGGACGCGGCGTGATCGTGCCGGCCTCCCGCCGTACGGGTGACCACTTCGGCCGCAGCGTGGTCGGCACCCGCGGCCCGGTCCGGGTGCCGCCCCGGCCGACCTGCCCGTTTCTGCCAGGTTCACCCGGTCCCCGTACCATGGAGCAAGCCGTGGCATGTCGAGCCCGGCAGGTGGACCGGTAGCAGGCCGGGGCGCCACGATCCACGATCCGGGAGACTCCGCTCCGCATGCCCACGCGCAATGACATCCGCAACGTCGCCATCGTCGCCCACGTCGACCACGGCAAGACCACTCTGGTCGACGCCATGCTGAAGCAGGCCGGTGCCTTCGCCGCCCACCAGCACCTCGACGAGCGCATGATGGACTCCAACGACCTGGAGCGCGAGAAGGGCATCACCATTCTCGCGAAGAACACCGCCGTCCGTTACCACCCCAAGGACGGTGGCGACCCGATCGTCATCAACATCATCGACACCCCCGGCCACGCCGACTTCGGCGGCGAGGTCGAGCGCGGCCTGTCGATGGTGGACGCCGTGGTGCTGCTGGTGGACGCCTCCGAGGGCCCGCTGCCGCAGACCCGCTTCGTGCTGCGCAAGGCGCTGTCCGCCAAGCTGCCGGTGATCCTCTGCATCAACAAGACGGACCGCCCGGACGCCCGGATCGACGAGGTCGTCAATGAGACGTACGACCTCTTCCTGGACCTGGACGCCACCGAGGAGCAGATCGAGTTCCCGATCGTCTACGCCTGCGCCCGGGACGGCATCGCCTCGCTGACCAAGCCGGCGGACGGCACCGTCCCGACCGACAGCGACAGCCTGGAGCCGTTCTTCTCCACCATCCTGGCGCACGTCCCGGCCCCGGAGTACGACGAGAACGCCCCGCTCCAGGCGCATGTCACCAACCTGGACGCCGACAACTTCCTCGGCCGGATCGCGCTGCTCCGCGTCGAGCAGGGCGAGCTGAAGAAGGGGCAGACCGTCGCCTGGATCAAGCGCGACGGTACGGTCCACAACGTCCGGATCACCGAGCTGCTGATGACCGAGGCGCTCACCCGCAAGCCGGCCGAGAAGGCCGGTCCCGGCGACATCTGCGCGGTGGCCGGCATCCCGGACATCATGATCGGCGAGACGCTGGCCGACGCGGAGAACCCGATCGCGCTGCCGCTGATCACGGTGGACGAGCCGGCCATCTCGATGACCATCGGCACCAACACCTCGCCGCTGGTCGGCAAGGGCGGCAAGGGCCACAAGGTCACCGCGCGGCTGGTCAAGGACCGGCTGGACCGCGAGCTGGTCGGCAATGTGTCGCTGCGGGTGCTGCCGACCGAGCGCCCGGACGCCTGGGAGGTGCAGGGCCGCGGTGAGCTGGCGCTGGCCATCCTGGTGGAGACCATGCGCCGGGAGGGCTTCGAGCTGACCGTCGGCAAGCCGCAGGTGGTCACCAAGGAGATCAACGGCAAGGTCCACGAGCCGGTCGAGCGGATGACCATCGACTGCCCCGAGGAGTACCTGGGCGCGATCACCCAGCTGATGGCGACCCGCAAGGGCCGCATGGAGACCATGACCAACCACGGGTCCGGCTGGGTCCGGATGGAGTTTGTGGTCCCGGCGCGCGGTCTGATCGGCTTCCGTACCGAGTTCCTCACCGACACCCGGGGCACCGGCATCGCGCACTCCATCTTCGAGGGCCACGAGCCGTGGTTCGGCGAGCTGCGCACCCGCAGCAGCGGCTCGCTGGTGGCCGACCGTCCCGGTCCGGTCACCGCCTTCGCGATGACCAACCTCCAGGAGCGCGGCACCCTGTTCGTGGACCCGGGCACCGAGGTGTACGAAGGCATGATCGTGGGTGAGAACTCCCGTGCCGACGACATGGACGTCAACATCACCAAGGAGAAGAAGCTCACCAACATGCGCTCCTCCACGGCCGATGTGACCGAGTCGCTGGTGCCGCCGCGCAAGCTCTCGCTGGAGCAGTCGCTGGAGTTCTGCCGCGAGGACGAGTGCATCGAGGTGACCCCGGAGACCGTCCGCATCCGCAAGGTGGTGCTGGACCAGAAGGAGCGCGGTCGGGCCACCTCGCGGGCCAAGAAGGGCTGAGCAGCCCCGCCGGCTTTCCGGCGCCGAGGTAGTCCCGTACGCCCCCGGTGTGGAGGTCTCACCCGGGGGCGTATCAACGCTCTGTGATCAACGCGCGTAGCGCAGTGTGATGCAAAGTGTACGGATACCGGTGCTAGCGGTCCGTCATGTGAGGCGACTGTCCGTTTCGTACGTGTCTGTATAGGTAAGGTTTGTCCGTTTTGCGGGATTGTTTCATGCGTCACTTCACCAAATTGATATCCGGAATCAGCAACTCCGTGCCTCCGGGTGACGGATAGTGGGTGACGTTGTGCTCGGGTCAAGGGTCATGCGCAGGGGTGCGCGCCGGGTCCGAGCGAGGAGGCACCGACCTCCACGTTGCACGTTTCTCATCAGGAGGCATCCCCCCATGCGCGGTGCTACTCAGACCAAGATGGTCGTGGCGGCAGTTGCCATAGCTCTCGCCGCGACCGCTTGCGGCAGCAGCAACTCCGGCAGCAGCAAGAGCAGCGGTGACGGCGGGTCCAAGTCGGCGATCAACGCCCAGGGGACCTTCAGCTACCAGAGCAGTGAGCCGCAGCGCCCGCTCCAGCCGGCGAACGCCATGGAGGTCGGTGGCGGGCGGATCATCCAGGAGCTCTTCAAGGGCCTGGTCGACTACGACCCCAGCACCGGCAAGCTGCGCAACCAGGTCGCCGAGTCCATCGAGACCAAGGACGCCCAGCACTACACCGTCAAGCTGAAGTCCGGCTGGACCTTCCACGACGGCACCCCGGTCGACGCCGCGTCCTTCGTCGACGCCTGGAACTGGGCCGCCAACCCCAAGAACGACCAGATCAACAGCTCCTGGTTCTCCGACATCAAGGGCTACGACGAGGTCCACCCGGACAAGGGCGCCGCCAAGGCGACGACCATGTCGGGCCTGAAGGTCGTGGACGACCACACCTTCACCATCGACCTGACCGGCCCGGTCTCGTACTTCGAGTACAAGCTCGGCTACGCGGCGTTCTCCCCGCTGCCGAAGGTCTTCTTCACCAACCCGAAGAAGTACGGCGAGGCCCCGATCGGCAACGGCCCGTACGAGTTCGTCAAGTGGGTCCACAACCAGGGCGTCACCGTCAAGGCGTTCCCGAACTACGCGGGCGTGGACAAGCCGAAGAACGGCGGGATCGTCTTCAAGGTGGAGACCACCGGCGAGGCGGCCTACAAGGAGCTCCAGTCCGACACGCTGGACGTGATGGACCAGGTGCCGCCGTCCGCGCTGGCCAGCTACAAGGCCGACCTCGGCGACCGCGCCGTGGACCAGCCGCAGGGCGCCATCCAGAACATCTCCTTCGCGATGTTCAACAAGGCGTGGCAGGGCAAGGACAAGAACCTGGTCCGCCAGGGCCTGTCGATGGCGATCGACCGCGACACCATCACCAAGACGGTGCTCCAGGGCTCCCGCGAGCCGGCCGACAGCTGGGTGGCGCCGGGCGTCATGGGCTACGAGAAGGGCGTCTGCGGTGCGGCCTGCACCTACGACCCCGCCAAGGCCAAGGAGCTGATCAAGCAGGGCGGCGGCGTCCCCGGCAACAAGGTCACCATCCTGTACAACGCCGACGGCGGCCACAAGGAGTGGGTGGACGCGGTCTGCAACTCCATCCGCCAGGCCACCGGCGTGGAGTGCGCGGGTGACAGCAAGCCGGACTTCAAGACGGCGCGTGACCTGGTCACCACCAAGAAGTTCGACAGCCTGAGCCGCACCGGCTGGGTGATGGACTACCCGCTGAACGCCAACTTCCTGCGGGACGTCTACGTCACCGGCGCCGACGCCAACGACGCCGGCTACTCCAGCCCCGAGTTCGACAAGCTCGCCCACGCCGCGGACAAGGCCACCTCGGTGGAGGAGACCGCGAAGCTCTACGCGGAGGCGGAGAAGCAGCTCGCGGTCGACATGCCCTCGATCCCGCTCTGGTACTACAAGACCACCTCCGGCTACTCGAACAACGTCACCAACGTGAAGTTCGACTCGTTCGGCAACCCGGTCTTCACCGACGTCGAGGTCAAGCAGAAGTAAGCAGGTCGGCACCGCTCGGCCGAACTCGTGCCCTCCAGGCGAGGCACGACCAGTGAGGACGGCGGCCGGCGCACCCCGACCGGGTGCGTCGGCCGTCCCCACGCCGACTTACATGGAGGCACGATGGGGCGCTACGTCGCACGACGACTGCTCCAGATGATCCCGGTGTTCATCGGGACCACTTTTCTCATCTTCCTGATGGTGTACGCCCTCCCCGGCGACCCCCTCAAGGCGATGTGGGGCGACCGCCCGGCCGACCCGGCCCAGCTCGCCCAGATGCGGCACGAGTACGGCTTCGACCTCCCCTGGTGGCAGCAGTACCTGCACTACCTGTGGAACCTGATCCACGGCAACCTGGGCAAGACGTTCGGCGGCCGCGCGGTCGTGGACGTGCTCAAGGAGACCTTCCCGGTCACCATCCGGCTGGCCCTGATGGCCTTCGCGGTGGAGGCCGTGCTCGGGCTGCTGCTCGGCATGGTCGGCGGCCTGTGGCGCGGCCGGTGGGCCGACAAGGTCGTCCTGGTGGTCACGCTGCTGCTGATCTCCATACCCGTCTTCGTGCTGGGCTTCATCTTCCAGACGGTGATCGGCATCAACCTGGGCTGGGTCACCCCCACCGTCCAGGACTCGACCAACCTCGGCCAGCTGATCCTGCCCGCCGTGGTACTGGGCTCGGTGTCGCTCGCCTATGTGGCGCGGCTGACCCGTACCTCGGTGGCGGAGAACCTGAGCGCCGACTACATGCGCACCGCCGTCGCCAAGGGCCTCCCCAAGCGGCGCGTGATCACCAACCACCTGATGCGCAACTCGCTGATCCCGGTGGTCACCTTCCTCGGCACCGACCTGGGCGCCCTGATGGGCGGCGCCATGGTCACCGAGGGCATCTTCAACGTCAAGGGCGTCGGTCTGACCCTCTACAAGGCCATCACCGCGTCCGAGTCGCCCACCGTGGTGGGCATCGTCTCCGTGCTGGTCGTGGTGTACCTCTTCGCCAGCCTGATCGTCGACCTGCTGTACGCGGTCCTGGACCCGAGGATCCGGTATGCCTGACGTGATCCCTGACATGATCGCCTCCGACAAGGAACCGGCGGACGCCGTCGCCGTCGCCGGGGTCGCGGCCGCCCCCGCGAAGCCGGAGAAGACCCGCAGCCTGTGGTCCGACGCCTGGCGGGACCTGCGCCGCAACCCGTTCTTCCTGGTCTCCGCGCTGCTGATCCTGGTGCTGGTGGTGATCACCGTGGCGCCGGGGCTGTTCACCTCCGCCTCGCCGCGCGACGGCGACCTGATGCACCACTACCTGGGTGCGCCCGACTACGGCCACTTCTTCGGCGCCGACTGGTTCGGCTACGACGGCCAGGGCCGCAGCATCTACGCCCGCGTCATCCACGGCGCCCGCGCGTCGGTGATCGTCGGCATCTGCGTCACCGCCGCCGTCACCCTGGTGGGCGGCCTGGTCGGCCTGGTGGCCGGCTACTTCGGCGGCTGGGTGGACACCCTGCTCTCCCGGGTCACCGACATCTTCTTCGGCATCCCGATGCTGCTCGGCGCCCTGGTGGTGCTGAACGCCTTCACCCACCGCACCGTGTGGATCGTGGTCCTCGGCCTCTCCGTGCTCGGCTGGACCCAGATCGCCCGGGTGATGCGCGGCTCGGTCATCACCGTGAAGCAGGCCGACTACGTCACCGCGGCCAAGGCGCTCGGCGCCGGCACCTGGCGGATCATGATGCGGCACATCCTGCCCAACGCGATCGCCCCGGTGATCGTGGTCGCCACCATCGCGCTCGGCGGCTACATCTCCACCGAGGCCACGCTGTCCTTCCTGGGCATCGGGCTCGCCGACCCCACCGTCTCCTGGGGCATCGACATCTCGTCGGCGCAGAACGTCATCCGCACCGCTCCGCACGTCCTGTTCTTCCCGGCGGGCATGCTGAGCATCACGGTGCTGGCGTTCATCATGCTCGGCGACGCGGTGCGCGACGCCCTCGACCCCAAGCTGCGCTGAGAGAGGGGCGGCACGATGACCACCACGATCGAGAAGACCGGCGGGTCCACGGCGGGCAACCGCCTCGCCCCCGGCACCCCGCTGCTGGACGTCCGCGACCTGCATGTGGAGTTCCACACCCGCGAGGGCGTCGCCAAGGCCGTCAACGGGGTCAACTACAGCGTCGCGGCCGGCGAGACCCTGGCGGTGCTGGGCGAGTCCGGCTCCGGCAAGTCGGTGACCGCGCAGACCATCATGGGCATCCTGGACATGCCGCCCGGCCGGATCTCGCACGGCGAGATCCTCTTCCGGGGCCAGGACATGCTCAAGATGAGCAATGAGCAGCGGCGGCAGATCCGCGGCCAGAAGATCGCCATGATCTTCCAGGACGCGCTGTCCGCGCTCAACCCGGTGCTGTCGGTCGGCTACCAGCTGGGCGAGATGTTCCGGGTGCACCGGGGCATGTCCCGCAAGGCGGCCAAGGCCAAGGCCGTGGAGCTGATGGACCGGGTACGCATCCCCGCCGCCAGGGAGCGGGTGAACGACTACCCGCACCAGTTCTCCGGCGGTATGCGGCAGCGGATCATGATCGCGATGGCGCTGGCCCTGGAGCCCGACCTGATCATCGCGGACGAGCCCACCACCGCGCTGGACGTCACCGTCCAGGCCCAGGTGATGGACCTGCTGTCCGAGTTGCAGCGCGAGTTCCACATGGGCCTGATCCTGATCACCCATGACCTCGGCGTGGTGGCCGACGTGGCCGACAAGATCGCCGTGATGTACGCCGGACGGATCGTGGAGACCGCGCCGGTGCACGAGCTGTACCAGCGGCCCGCGCACCCGTACACCAAGGGCCTGCTGCGCTCCATCCCGCGCCTGGACCAGAAGGGCCAGGAGCTGTACGCCATCAAGGGACTGCCGCCGAACCTGCTGCACATCCCGACCGGCTGCGCCTTCAACCCGCGCTGCCCGCTGGCCCAGGACACCTGCCGCGCCGACGTCCCGGCCCTGCACCAGGTGACCGAGCGGGACGGCACCGAACTCGTCGGCCGGGGCAGCGCATGCCACTTCTGGGAGGAGACCCTTCATGGCTGAGCCCATCCTCCAGGTGCGGGACCTGGTCAAGCACTTCCCGCTCACCCAGGGCGTGCTGTTCCGCCGCCAGGTCGGCGCGGTCAAGGCCGTCGACGGTGTCTCCTTCGACCTCCGGCAGGGCGAGACGCTGGGCATCGTGGGGGAGTCCGGCTGCGGCAAGTCGACGCTGGCCAAGGTGCTGATGAACCTGGAGCGGGCGACGGCCGGCCAGGTGCTCTACAAGGGCGAGGACATCGCCAAGCTGTCGGGGCGGGCGTTGAAGGCGGTGCGGCGGAACATCCAGATGGTGTTCCAGGACCCGTACACCTCGCTGAACCCGAGGATGACGGTCGGTGACATCATCGGTGAGCCGTATGAGATCCACCCGGAGGTCGCGCCCAAGGGGGACCGCCGCAGGGCGGTGCGGGACCTGCTGGATGTGGTGGGGCTGAATCCGGAGTACATCAACCGGTATCCGCACCAGTTCTCCGGCGGTCAGCGGCAGCGGATCGGGATCGCCCGGGGGCTGGCGCTCAAGCCTGAGGTGATCATCTGCGATGAGCCGGTCTCCGCGCTGGACGTCTCGGTGCAGGCCCAGGTGATCAACCTGCTGGGCCGGCTCCAGCAGGACTTCGAGCTGTCGTACATGTTCATCGCGCACGATCTGTCGATCGTCCGGCACATCTCGGACCGGGTCGGCGTGATGTACCTCGGCAAGATGGTCGAGATCGGCACCGACGCCGAGATCTACGAGCACCCCACCCATCCGTACACGCAGGCGCTGCTCTCGGCGGTGCCGGTGCCGGACCCGGAGGCGCGTGCGCACCGGGAGCGGATCATCCTCCAGGGCGATGTGCCGTCCCCGGCCAATCCGCCGTCCGGCTGCCGGTTCCGCACCCGCTGCTGGAAGGCCCAGGACCGCTGTGCGCAGGAGGTCCCGCTGCTGGCGGTGCCGACCGTGCTCAAGGGCGGCGCGGCCCATGACTCGGCCTGCCACTTCGCGGAGGAGAAGGACGTGGTGGGCGCGGCCTGAGCCGAGCCCGACCCGAGCTGTACGACGACGGCCCGGCCGCATCACCCCCGCACGGGGTGGCGCGGCCGGGCCGTCGTCGTACGGACCGGGCGTCACCCGCATGGGGGTGCCGGTCTTTGCGGATGGCCGACGGTGGGGGTGCGATGGTGGACACGGCGCCCGAAACTCCCGTACCGGGCATAAGGGGCGCCGGTCCGGTCTGCGTCCGGCAGGCCGCCGTCCCTGTGCTGAGGGAGGCACTCCATGCGGGGAACCGCGCACGTCGGATGGGTCGTCGGCACCGCCGCCATCGCCCTGGCGGCCACCTCCTGCTCCGGCGGTGGCGGCGGCTCGGGCGGCGGGGGCTCCCACTCCGGCAGCGTGGTCCGCGCGTACTGGGGCGACCCGCAGAACCCGCTGGAGCCCGCCGACACCAATGAGGTGCAGGGCGGCAAGGTACTGGACATGATCTTCCGGGGCCTGAAGCGCTACAACCCCGACACCGGCGCCGCCGAGGACGAGGTCGCCCAGTCGATCACCAGCAGCGACCAGCAGAACTTCACCGTCAAGCTGAAGCCGGGCTGGAAGTTCAGCAACGGCGAGCCGGTCGACGCCCGGTCGTTCGTCGACGCGTGGAACTTCGGGGCGCTGCTCAGCAGCAAGCAGCTCAACGCCCCCTTCTTCGCGTACATCGACGGCTACGACAAGGTCCACCCGGCCACCGGCAGCCCCACCGCGAGCACCATGTCCGGGCTGAAGCGGATCGACGACCTGACCTTCACCGTCCGGCTCACCCAGAAGTTCTCCACCTTCCCCGACACCCTCGGCTACTCCGCCTACTACCCGCTGCCCCGGGCCTTCTTCACCGACCGCGCCGCCTGGCTCGACAAGCCGATCGGCAACGGCCCGTACGCCATCTCCAGCTACACCAAGGGCTCCCAGATGCAGCTGCGCAGGAGCAGCACCTTCAGCGGACCCGACAAGGCACGCAACGACGGGGTCGACCTGATCGTCTACACCGACGCCGACACCGCCTACACCGACCTCCAGGCCGGCAACCTGGACGTGATCGACATCATCCCGGCCGCCCAGCTGGCCAACGCCCCCACCGACCTCTCCGGCCGCTTCATCAACCAGCCGGCCGGCATCATCCAGACCATCTCCTTCCCGATGTACCAGTCGGCCTGGAACACCGCCAAGGCGCAGAAGGTCCGGCTCGGCCTGTCGATGGCGATCAACCGCCCGCAGATCACCCAGAAGATCTTCCACAACTCCCGCACCCCCGCCACCGACTGGACCTCCCCGGTGCTCGGCGCCAAGGGCGGCTACTCCAAGACCCTCTGCGGCCAGGCGTGCGGCTACGACCCCGGCCGGGCCAGGACGCTGATCCGGCAGGGCGGCGGCCTGCCCGGCGGGAAGATGACCATCAGCTACAACGCCGACGGCGACCACAAGAGCTGGGTGGACGCGGTCTGCAACAGCATCAACACCGTGCTCGGCAATGACCGCGCCTGCGTGGGCAACCCGGTCGGCACCTTCGCCGACTTCCGCAGCCAGGTCACCGACAAGCGGATGACCAGCGCGTTCCGCACCGGCTGGCAGATGGACTACCCGCTGATCCAGGACTTCCTGGAGCCGCTCTACACCACCGGCGGCTCCTCCAACGACGCCCACTTCGGCAACGCCGACTTCGACCGGCTGGTCAACCAGGCCAACGCCGCCCCCAACTCCGCCGCCGCGGTGGCCAAGTTCCAGGACGCCGAGAAGATCCTCGCGGTGCAGATGCCGGCCATCCCGCTCTGGTACCAGAACGCGGTCGGCGGCTACTCCGCCCATGTCTCCCACGTGAGGCTCAACCCGTTCAGCGTGCCGGTGTACAACGAGATCACCGTCAAGAGCTGAGCCGCCGTCCGAGCGTCCCGGCCCGGGGCCGGACGCACCGTCCCCTCGGAGAGTAGAGGCGCATGGGACGCTACATCATCCGGCGGCTGCTCCAGATGGTCCCGGTGTTCATCGGCACCACCCTGCTGATCTTCCTCATGGTGTACGCGCTGGGCGACCCGGTGGCGGCGCTCTTCGGCGACAGGGCGCCGGACCCCGCCACCGCCGCCCAGATCCGCCATGACCTGCACCTGGACGAGCCGCTGTGGAAGCAGTACCTGCTCTACATGCGCGGCATCTTCACCGGCGACTTCGGCACCTCCTTCAACGGACAGCCGGTCACCGAACTGATGGGCAGCGCCTTCCCGATCACCATCCGGCTCACCGTGGTGGCCATCATCGTCGAGGCGGTCTTCGGCATCGCGCTGGGCGTGGTCAGCGGCCTGCGGCGGCGCGGCTGGGTGGACACCACGGTGCTGATCCTCACCCTGATCGTGGTCGCGGTGCCCACCTTCGTCACCGGCTACCTGCTGCAACTGCTGCTCGGCGTCAAATGGGGCGTCGCCCCGGCGACGGTCTCGGTCGACGCGCCGTTCAACGAGCTGATCGTGCCGGGCATCGTGGTGGCCGCCGTCTCGCTGGCGTATGTGACCCGGCTGACCCGCACCACCGTCGCGGAGAACGCCCGCGCCGACTATGTGCGCACCGCCGTCGCCAAGGGACTGCCCCGGCACCGGGTGATCACCCGCCATCTGCTGCGCAACTCGCTGATCCCGGTGGTCACCTTCCTCGGCACCGACATCGGCGCGCTGATGGGCGGCGCCCTGGTCACCGAGCGGATCTTCAACATCCACGGGGTGGGCTTCCAGCTCTACCAGGGCATCCTGCGGCAGAACTCACCGACCGTGGTCGGCTTCGTCACCATCCTGGTCATCGTCTTCCTGATCGCCAACCTGCTGGTCGACCTGCTGTACGCGGTCCTGGACCCGAGGATCCGGTATGCCTGACCCCCATCAGCCCGGCGAGCCGGAGGGCCTGGACCGGACCGGCGTCAACCCCAGCGGCATGGCGATGGGCGAGGCCGACTCGCTGGAGCGCGCCGAGTACGCCCGCGCGGCCGGCCCCGGCGGACCCGGGACCGAGAAGGCCCGCAGCCTCTGGCAGGACGCCTGGGGGGACCTGGGACGCAACCCGATCTTCATCCTCTCCGCGCTGCTGATCCTCTTCCTGGTGTTCGTCTCGATCTGGCCCGGCAGCATCGCCAGCCGCTCCCCGCTCGCCTGCGACCTGGGCCGGTCGCTGGACCCTCCGGCGGCCGGGCACTGGTTCGGCTTCGACGCCCAGGGGTGCGACGTCTACACCCGGGTGGTCTACGGCGCCCGCGCCTCGGTGACCGTCGGCGTCTGCGCCACCGCCGGGGCGGCGCTGGCCGGCATCGTGCTCGGCGGCCTCGCCGGGTTCTTCGGCGGCTGGTGGGACGCCCTGCTCTCCCGGATCACCGATGTCTTCTTCGGCATCCCGATCCTGCTCGGCGGCCTGGTGCTGCTCTCCGTACTGCCCAGCAGCACCATCTGGACGGTGGTCGGCTTCATCGTGCTGCTGGGCTGGCCGCAGGTCGCCCGGATCGCCCGGGGCTCGGTGATCACCGCCAAGCAGCACGACTACGTGATGGCCGCCCGCGCCCTCGGCGCGGGCAACACCCGGCTGATGACCCGCCATGTGCTGCCCAACGCCGTCGCCCCGGTGATCGTGGTCGCCACCATCGCGCTGGGCACCTACATCGCGCTGGAGGCCACCCTCAGCTACCTCGGCGTCGGGCTGAAGCCGCCGACGGTCTCCTGGGGCATCGACATCTCGGCCGCCGCCGGGTACATCCGCAACGCCCCGCACATGCTGCTCTACCCGGCAGGCGCGCTCAGCCTCACCGTGCTGGCGTTCATCATGCTCGGCGACGCGGTGCGCGACGCCCTCGATCCCAAGCTGCGCTGAGCCCGGAGGACGTGATGAGCAGCATCGAACAGACCACCGCCCCCACCGGCCGCGACCGGACCGGCGGCAGCGACCGCTCCCCGCTGCTGGAGGTGCGGAACCTGCATGTGGAGTTCCGCACCCGCGAGGGCGTCGCCAAGGCCGTCAACGGCGTCGACTACAGCGTGCGGGCCGGTGAGACGCTGGCCATCCTGGGCGAGTCCGGCTCCGGCAAGTCGGTCAGCTCCCAGGCCGTGATGGGCATCCTGGACTCGCCACCCGGCCAGGTCACCCAGGGCGAGATCCTCTTCCAGGGCCGCGACCTGCTGAAGGTCTCCGAGGACCAGCGGCGGCAGATCCGGGGCGCCAAGATGGCGATGATCTTCCAGGACGCGCTGTCCGCGCTCAACCCGGTGCTCACGGTCGGCTACCAGCTGGGCGAGATGTTCCGGGTGCACCAGGGCGCCTCGCGCCGGGACGCCAAGGCCAAGGCCGTGGAGCTGATGGACCGGGTACGCATCCCGGCCGCCCGCGACCGGGTGAACGACTACCCACACCAGTTCTCCGGTGGCATGCGGCAGCGGATCATGATCGCGATGGCGCTGGCCCTGGAGCCCGACCTGATCATCGCGGACGAGCCCACCACCGCGCTGGACGTCACCGTCCAGGCCCAGGTGATGGACCTGCTCGCGGACCTCCAGCGCGAATACCACATGGGCCTGATCCTGATCACCCATGACCTCGGCGTGGTGGCCGACGTGGCCGACAAGATCGCCGTGATGTACGCCGGACGGATCGTGGAGACCTCCCCGGTCCACGAGCTGTACCAGCGCCCGGCCCACCCGTACACCAAGGGCCTGCTGCGCTCCATCCCGCGCCTGGACCAGAAGGGCCGGGAGCTGTACGCCATCAAGGGACTGCCCCCCAGCCTGCTGCGCATCCCGCCGGGCTGCGCCTTCCACCCGCGCTGCCCGCAGGCCCGCGAGGTCTGCACGGCCCAGGAGCCGCCGCTGTACCCGGTCACCGAGCCGGACGGCACTCCACTGGCCGGCCGGGGCAGCGCCTGCCACTTCTGGGAGGAGACCCTTCATGGCTGAGCCCATCCTCCAGGTGCGGGACCTGGTCAAGCACTTCCCGATCACCCAGGGCATCGTCCTCAAGCGGCAGGTCGGCGCGGTACGGGCGGTGGACGGGGTCTCGCTGGACCTGGCGCAGGGCGAGACCTTGGGCATCGTGGGGGAGTCCGGCTGCGGCAAGTCGACGCTGGCCAAGGTGCTGATGAACCTGGAGCGGGCGACGGCCGGCCAGGTGCTCTACAAGGGCGAGGACATCGCCAAGCTGTCCGGGCGGGCGCTGAAGGCGGTGCGGCGGAACATCCAGATGGTGTTCCAGGACCCGTACACCTCGCTGAACCCGAGGATGACGGTCGGTGACATCATCGGTGAGCCGTATGAGATCCACCCGGAGGTCGCGCCCAAGGGGGACCGCCGCAAGGCGGTGCGGGACCTGCTGGACGTGGTGGGGCTGAATCCGGAGTACATCAACCGGTATCCGCACCAGTTCTCCGGCGGTCAGCGGCAGCGGATCGGGATCGCCCGGGGGCTGGCGCTCAAGCCCGAGGTGATCATCTGCGATGAGCCGGTCTCCGCGCTGGACGTCTCGGTGCAGGCCCAGGTGATCAACCTGCTGGGCCGGCTCCAGCAGGACTTCGAGCTGTCGTACATGTTCATCGCGCACGATCTGTCGATCGTCCGGCACATCTCGGACCGGGTCGGCGTGATGTACCTCGGCAAGATCGTGGAGATCGGCACCGACGTCCAGATCTACGAGCACCCCACCCATCCGTACACGCAGGCGCTGCTCTCGGCGGTGCCGGTGCCGGACCCGGAGGCGCGTGCGCACCGGGAGCGGATCATCCTCCAGGGCGATGTGCCGTCCCCGGCCAATCCGCCGTCCGGCTGCCGGTTCCGCACCCGCTGCTGGAAGGCCCAGGAGGTGTGCGCCCGGCAGGAGCCGCCGCTGGCCGCCCCGTCCTGGCTGAGCGGTGCGGCGGCGCATGCCTCGGCCTGCCACTTCGCGGAGGAGAAGGACGTGGTGGGCGCGGGCTGACCAAAGGCGCGGGCGGGCCCCGGGGCGGTGGTGCGCCCCGGGGCCCGCGTCGTGTGGAGCAGGGATCAGCTGGTGAAGCCGATGTTCTGGTAGATGATCTCCTGCTGGTTCTGCGGCGAGCCCAGGTTGGCCAGGCTCTTCTTGGCGCCGAAGATGGCCGGACGCTGGTACAGCGGGAAGACGGTCACGCCCTCCCAGATCAGCTTGTCGGCGGCGTTGGCGTCAGCGATGGCCTGGTTCGGGTCGAGGTCGCCGGCGCTCTTGGCGATGGCGGCGTCGATCTCCGGGTTGGCGTACCAGGCGAAGTTCTGGAAGTTGTTGTCGCCCTGCGGGCTCTGGTAGATCGACTTGTTGGACGACACCGGCCAGGCGTTGCCCAGCCAGGCGAAGGCGGTGATGTCGAACTTGCCGGGCTGGACGTACTTGTCGAAGAAGTCGTCCGACGGAACCGGCTGGATGTCGAGCTTCACACCGACCTGCTGGAGCATCTTCTGCGCCAGCTTGCCCTCGTTCTCCGAGACGCCGGTGCCCTCGGGGTAGATGAACTTCACCTCAAGGGTCTTGCCGTCCTTCTGGCGGTACTGGCCGCTGGTCTTCCAGCCGGCCGCGTCCAGCAGCGCCTTGGCGGAGGTCGGGTTGTACTTGCCGACGTCGCCGGAGTTGTCCTGGTAGCCCTTCTGGCCGTTGACGAAGAAGTGGTTGTTCAGCATCAGCGGCGGCCAGTTGAGGCCCTGGAGGTCCGACTTGGCGATGGCCTCGCGGTTGATGGCCTGCGCGATGGCCTTGCGGACGTTGACGTCCGACAGCACCGGGCTCTTGGTGTTGAAGGTGAAGTGGCGGAACTGCGGGCCGGCGGCCTCGCGGATCTCGCCGTCCTTGCGGCTCTGCGCCTGCTTGAAGCCGGACGGGTCCGGGCCGATGTTGATGAAGTCGACCTCGCCGTTGGCGAAGGCGCCCGGCCCGGCGTCGCTGGTGAGCGCCCGGTAGACGATCTTGTCCAGAATGGCGGGCTGGTCCCACCACTTCGGGTCGCGGACGATGGTGATCGTCTTGGTGGTGGGGTTCAGCGACTGGAGCTTGAAGGGGCCGGCCGTCACCGGGATCTTGTTGAGGTACCCCTTGTTGAAGGCGTCCGGGGTCGCGGTGTACTTCGCCGGGTAGAGCGGGGCGAACAGGCTGGTCCAGTCACCGAAGTTCCGCTTGAAGGTCACTACGGCCTGCTGGTCGCTGGTGCCCTTGGTGACGCTCTCGATGTCCTCGAAGCCGGTGGTGCTGCCGACCTGGAACTTGCCGTTCTTGCCGCTCAGCGCGTTGGCCTCGGACGCCAGGTCCTTCCAGGTGATCGGGGTGCCGTCCGACCACTTGGCCTTGGGGTTGATGTCGTAGGTGACGACCTGCTTCCCGTTGCTGACGGTCTGCTGGACGTTGCTGAAGTACTCCTTGGCGACATACGGCGTCGCGTTCTCGTCCACGTGGAACGGGGACGGGAGCAGCGCCTCCATCACCGAGTCGGTGGTGTACTCGGCGCCGTTGATCTGGAGGTAGTTCCACTGCTCGGAGTACTGGTCGACCGCCCAGGTGAGCGTGCCGCCCTGCTTGAGCTTCTCGCGCGGCACCGGGTTGTTCGCGCTGACCGTGATCTTCACGGTGTTCTCGGCGGACTTGCTCGCCTCCGGGCTGCTGGCCTTCTTCTCACCCCCGCTGCTGCTGCATGCCGTGAGGCTGAGTGAGGCGGCCGCGAGGGACGCCACCAGGGCGACCATCGTTCTGGAACGGTTCACAGGGTTTCTCCCAAGGTCAACGAGAGGGTGGTGTTCGGTTGTACGGGGCCGCGGCATCCGGCTGCCACGGCTCAGACCACCTGGAGCGCCGCCGCGTAGTGGCACGCGGCGGAGTGGTCCGTGGCGAGCCCCTGCAGGACCGGGTCGTCGTCCCGGCAGCGCTGGGCCTTCGCCTCGTCCAGCTGGGCGTACTTGGGGCAGCGGTTGCGGAAGCGGCAGCCGCTGGGCACATCCGCCGGGCTGGGCAGGTCGCCGGAGAGCAGGATGCGCTCCCGCTCCCGCTCCCGGCGCGGATCGGGCAGCGGCACCGCCGACAGCAGCGCCTGGGTGTACGGGTGGGACGGCGCCGCGAAGACGTCCGCCGTCTCCCCGATCTCGACGATCCGGCCCAGGTACATCACGGCCACCCGGTCGGCGCTGTGCCGCACCACCGACAGGTCGTGGGCGACGAACAGGTAGCTCAGCCCCAGCCGCGACTTGAGGTCGTTCAGCAGGTTGAGCACACCGGCCTGGATGGAGACGTCCAGTGCGGACACCGGCTCGTCCAGGATCACCAGCTTGGGTTCCAGCGCGAGCGCGCGGGCGATGCTGATCCGCTGCCGCTGGCCGCCGGAGAACTCCTGCGGATAGCGGTCGGCGTGGTCCGGGTTGAGGCCCACCAGCTTCAGCAGCTCCGGGATGCGGTCGCTGATCCGGTCCCGGGACCAGCCGTGCGTCGACAGCGGCTCCGCGAGGATGTCACCGATCGGCATCCGGGAGTCCAGCGAGGCCATCGGGTCCTGGAAGACCACCTGGACGTCGCGGCGCAGCGCCTTGCGGCCGGACCGGTTCAGCGTACGGGTGTCCTTGCCCAGCACGGTGATGGAGCCGCCCTGCCCGGTGGGCAGGTCCAGGATCTCCAGCAGGGTGGTGGTCTTGCCGCAGCCGGACTCGCCGACCAGGCCGAGCGTCTCGCCCTCGCGGATCTCCAGGCTGATGCCGTCGACCGCGCGCACCGTACCGACCCGGCGCTTGAAGACCGCGCCCTTGAGCAGCGGGAAGTGCTTGACCAGGCCGTCGACCTCCAGCACGGTGGTCCGCTCGGCGCGCGGCCGCCGCTCCTGCTCGTGGGCCGGCGGGACCTCCGGCACCGGGAAGATCGCGGCCGGGTCCAGGCCGCCCTCCACACCCAGCTCCTCGCCGCGGATGCAGGCGATCGGGTGGTCCACGCCGTCCGGCGCGACCAGCTCCGGCTCCACGTCCAGGCAGCGGTCGACCTTGATGGGGCAGCGGGGGGCGAAGGGGCAGCCCGGGGGCAGCTCCACCATGGACGGCGGGTTGCCCTCGATCGGGACCAGGGCCTCCCGGTCGTCGTCCAGTCGGGGGATGGAGTCCAGCAGGCCGATCGTGTACGGCATCCGGGGGGTGTAGTACACCTGGTCCACCGTGCCGGTCTCCACCGGCCGCCCGGCGTACATCACCATGACGCGGTCGGCGAAGCCGGCGATCACCCCGAGGTCGTGGGTGATCATCACGATCGCCGCGCCGGTGACCTCCTGGGCGGTCTTCAGCACGTCCAGCACCTGGGCCTGGATGGTGACGTCCAGCGCCGTGGTGGGCTCGTCCGCGATGATCACCTTGGGGTCGTTGGCGATGGCCATCGCGATCATGGCGCGCTGGCGCATGCCGCCGGAGAACTCGTGCGGGAAGGCGTCCACCCGCCGGCCCGGGTCGGGGATGCCCACCACGTCCAGCAGCTCGATCGCCTTCTTGCGGGCGATCTCCTTGGAGACGTCCTGGTGGATGCGGATGGCCTCGATGATCTGCGTACCGACCGAGTAGACCGGGGTGAGCGCGGACAGCGGGTCCTGGAAGACCATGCCGATGTCCTTGCCGCGGATCTTCGACATCTCACGGTCGTTGAGGCCCAGGATGTCCCGGCCGGAGAGCCGGACGGTCCCGGTGACCGAGGCGTAGTCCGGCAGCAGGCCGAGCACCGCCATCGAGGTCACGGACTTGCCGGAGCCGGACTCGCCCACGATGCCCAGCACCTCGCCCGGCCGCACCGCGTACGAGACGCCGCGCACCGCGCGCACCTCCCCGGCCTCGCTGGGGAAGGAGACATGGAGGTTCTCCACCTCCAGGACCGGGGCGGTCGCGGCGGCCGGCGCCCGACCCGGCTCGGGACGGGTCTCGATCACGCGGGGGGTCCTTTCTGACTGCTGGTGCCGGTGGCCGGCGGTGGTGTCGTCCTGCGGGGCGGTGCTCACTCCGCCCCCAGCGACTCGGTGCGGGCGGCCGGCACTCCGGTCGGCCCGCTGCTGGGCTTCCTGGTACGGGACCCGGCCTTGCCGCCGCGCGGCTTCTTGATCCGGGCGCGGGCGCCGGCCGCGTTGGGGTCGAGCGCGTCGCGCAGTCCGTCCCCGATGAAGGCGATGGCCAGGCCGACCATGACCAGGCAGGCCGCCGGGAACCAGAACAGCCACTGGTAGGTGGTGGCGGAGGAGGTGCCGGCCGCGATCACGGTGCCCAGCGAGACGTCCGGCGGCTGGATGCCGAAGCCGAAGTAGGACAGGCCGCTCTCCCCGATGATCGCCACGCTGACCTGGATCACCGCGTCGATGATCAGCAGCGAGGCCATGCTCGGCAGGATGTGCCGGCCGATGATCTTCCAGGTGGGGACGCCCAGGTACTTGGCGGCCTTGACGAACTCGCGGTCCTTGAGCGTCTGCGTCATGCTGCGGATCACCCTCGCGGTGATCATCCAGCTGAAGGCGGCCAGCAGCACCACGAAGATCAGCCAGGTGGCGCCCTGGAAGACCGGCGACAGCACGGCGATCAGCAGGAAGCTGGGCATCACCAGCAGCAGGTCGACCACCCACATGATGACGCGGTCCACCCAGCCGCCGAAGTACCCGGCGCAGGCGCCGGTCACCGCGGCCAGCGTGGTGACGATCAGTCCGACCAGGATGCCGATGATCAGTGACTTCTGCAGGCCCCGGCAGGTCTGGGCGAACAGGTCGGAGCCGGCCTGGTCGGTGCCGAACCAGTGGTTCCCGGACGGCGACTGGAGGAAGGAATCGAAGTCCAGGTCGTCATAGCCCCACTTGTCCACCAGCGGACCCACCCAGGCCAGCAGGAAGAGCAGCACCAGCAGGCCGATGCCGACCAGCGCCAGCCGGTTGCGGGCGAAGCGGCGCAGGGTGAGGCGCGAGCGGCTGCTGCGGGCACGGGCCGGGGCGGAGGCAGCGGGAACCGGGGCGCCCACCGCGGCGGCGGGTGCCTCCTCCGGTTCGAGGGCCGGCTGCTGCTGAAGACTCATGGTGCGATCTCCTGGGGCGACGACGGGCTGGTGCGGGGCGGCCGGGGCTCAACTGACGCGTACACGGGGATCGAGCGCCGCGTAGATCACATCGGAGAGCAGACCCGCCACCAGGACGACGACGGCCGTGAAGAGGCTGACGGCGGCGACGGAGTTGGTGTCGTTGGTCTGGATGGAGTCGACCAGCCACTCACCCATGCCGTGCCAGGCGAAGATCTTCTCGGTGAAGGTCGCTCCGGTGAAGAGCAGCACGACGTTGTAGACCAGGAGGGGGACGATCGGCAGCACCGCCGTCCGCAGGCCGTGCTTCATCAGCGCGGAGCCGCGACGCAGCCCCTTGGCCCGCGCGGTGCGCAGGAAGTCGCTGCCCAGTACGTCCAGCATGGTGTTGCGCTGGTAGCGGCTGTAGGTCGCCACCTGCACCAGGACCAGGGTCAGCGTCGGCAGCAGCAGGTGGTTGAGCCGGCTGAGCAGCTGCGCTCCGAATCCGTGCACCGTGGGGTCGTACTCGCCGGTGTACTGGAACAGATTGGTGCCGATGCCCTTGTTGACGTCGATCGCCAGCAGCTCCAGCGAGATGGCGATCACGAAGACCGGCATCGCGAGGATGAAGAAGGAGCCCAGGGTGACGACCCGGTCCGAGAAGCGGTACTGCCGGATCGCCCCCCAGGCACCGGTGAACACGCCCAGCAGCGAGCCGATGATGGTGGAGATCAGCAGCAGCCGCAGGCTGACGCCGACCCGGCGGCCGAAGTCCGCGTTGACCGAGCCGCCCTTGACGTTGGTGCCGAGGTCGCCGTGGACGACATCGGAGGCCCAGTGCCCGAAGCGCTCGAACACGGGGGTGTGCGGGTCGAGGTTGTACTCCTGGAGGGTCTTGGTGATGACCGCCTCGGGGGGCCGCGGGTTCTTCGACTCGAAGTTGGCGCGCGGGTTCAGGCTCAGAGCGGCCAGAAAATAGGCGAGACAAGATGCCACGATGACGAGCACCATGTAGTTGGCCAACCTGCGCAGCAGGAAGCGACCCACGCTCTTACCCTTCCCTACGGTCCGGTGCAGTGCACACGGAGCCCCCGACGAGAGCCATGTACGAGTTGCACGACTCGCGCCGGGGCTGATGAGGCATGCACCTGCGCCTTGGACGGCGCCCGGACGTTGAACCGCCGCTGTGAACGGCTTCGCGCCATATCTTTGCCCCGGCGCCACCGGGTTGTCGACAAGTGCCCGATCAAGGATTGGTAACGCCGACTCAATCCCGGTTGTTTATGGGCTCTTGCACGGTCTTCTGCATGTGCAGAAGCATCCGACGGCGGGTTTTCCGGGGCATGGAGACGATCGGCGGCCTGATCCGATTTCAGGACGCCGGGCGGGTGGGTGTCCGATTTTCGGACACTGGATGGCGGGAAGCGCCCGTCGCTCCCGGATGGCGGGATATCGGCCGGGGATATGGGTGATGAGTTCTTTATGAGGGATATGGGTCGTATGCTGACTTATGTCCGCTTTAATCAGTGGGTTCGGGCTTTGCTGACCCGTTGCGGAATCCCCCGGCGGGGGGATTCCGGTCGCACTTTGGGGTGTGTGGCCAAAACTCGCCATGGACGTTGAGTCGCCACGCCTTGAGCTGCCAGTTAACACGCTTGAGACAAGCCTTTGACACAACCGTAGAAGCCCCGCCGAAGCGACGAGGCCGGGCCCCTGATGTCAGGGCCCGGCCTCATGCCGTACGGGACGGGTCGGATCAGCCGGTGGTGACCACCGGCAGGGTGACCGTACGGGCGGCGCCGGTCTTGTCAAGACCGGAGATGATCGCGTCGGCCACGTCCTGCGCGGTGACCGGGCCCACCGTGGAGCCGTGCTTCAGCTGATAGCCGCTGAAGGCGTCCTTGTAGCGGGCCTGGAGTGCCGCCAGGTCGAATGTCGGCACGACCTTGCCGTCCTTGTCCGGGGCCAGCCGCAGCGCCTTGCTGAACGACGGCAGGCCGAACGGCACCGGCGAGAGGTCGGCCGGACCGCGCTTGACGTAGACGAACTCATTGGCCGCCACGGACTGCGCCACCCGGCCGGTGGCGGCGGCCTTGACGTCGGCGGCCGACACCTCGGGCTGCGACTCGGTCACCTTGAGCACGATCGGCGGTGTCTTCTCCCCGAGCGCGCGGGCCCGGTAGCCCTGCTCGACCGCCCGCACCGCCGAATCCAGGTCGACCGTCTGGCCGACCCTGGGCAGCACGGTGGTGGCCTTCCCGGTGGCGGTGAAGGAGACATACCCCTCGCGGGCGCCCTGGCCGGACTGCGCGGTGAGCTGCTCCAGCGCGGCCCGCAGCTTGGCCGGGTCGATCTTGACCTGCGGCGGGACGGCCTTGGTGCTGCCGGTGAGCGAGCCGATGACGTCCTTCGGGTTGTAGCTGTGGTGGGTCAGGCCGTCCACCGTCGCGGTGGTGTCGAAGCCGAGGCCCGCCGCGGTCGGGTCGAGGGCGACCGCCTTGCCCGCCAGTTGCAGCTGGACCGGCTGGGCGCCGATCTTGGCCACCGTGGCGTCCAGGGTGTGCACCGCCGCGTCCCGGCTGCTGCCGCCGATGTCGGTGCCCAGCACGGTGGTGCCCTTGGGTACGTCGGCCTGGTTGAGCATCAGGCCCGCGCCGTAGGCGACACCGGCCACGCAGACCACGGCGGCGACCGCGTACACCAGCAGCTTGCGGCCGCGACCGCGTCGGCGTGGGGCGTCGTCCTGGTCCTGCTCCGGCTGCTTCGCCTGCTGCGGCTGCTGCGGCTGCTTCGGGGGCGTCTGCTGCTGGGTCGGCTGCGGGGCGGCGGCGGGGCCGGGCCGGAAGTCCTCGTCGCGGAAGCCGTCCTCGAAGGGGTTGGGCGCGAAGGGGGCGGGCGCGTTGCCGTCCCGGCCCGGCTGTCCCGGGCGGGGGCCGGGCGCGGGCCGGCCGTCGCCGAACGCCACCGCCGGGAAGGCGGCGGTGCTCTCGCCGGGACCGGCGTCCGGCACCGGCGGGAAACCGCCGACGACGGTCTCACCGAGCGCCGCGTCATGGGCGGCGCCGGCCGGCTGGGTGCCGAACGGGTCGGTCCCGTAGTCGGGCTGGAACCCGTCCGGCTGGAACCCGTCCGGCTGGAATCCGTCCGGCTGGAACCCGTCCGGTCCGGGCGCCACCGCCGCTGCGCCCGGCTGCGGCAGCGGCGCGCCGCCGTACGGGCCCTGCGGCGGCTGCGGCTCCTGGCCGCCCGGGGCCGGGCGGCTGCGCACCCCGAGGCCGGGCGGGAACGGGCCCGGGGCGGGCGGCTGCGCGGCCCCGGGGAAGGCGTCGTCCTCACCGTGCCCGTGCGCACCCGCCGGGGTGGGCGGGGCGAACGGCGTGGCCGGGGCACCGGTCGGCCGGGGACCCTGCGGCCCACCGGGCCGGGGGATGCTGCCGGGACCGGGGCTGCGCCTCGGCAGCCCGGCGCCCGAGCGGCCGCCCGGGGCGGGCTCGTCGAAGGCGGGGTGCCCGGCGGCCGGCGGGGGCGTGAAGTTCTCCTCGGGCGCCGGTCCGGCGGGGGCCGGTACGGGCGCGGCCGCCGGAGCCGTACCGCCGGACTTCTTGCGTGGCCGGAACCACTCGCCGGCGTTCGGCTCGCCGGGACCCCCGGGACCCCGGGGAGCGCCCCCGCTCTCGGCGGTCTGCCACTCGGGCGGCAGATTGGGCGGGGTGGACACCCGGTTCTCGGCGTCCATCACGCCCAGCACCGGAGAGCCGGGGGAGACCGCACGGCGCCGGGAGGGGCCGTCGCCGGGGGCCTTCTCGGCCGCCGCCCGGTCGTCCTTGCCCGCGTCGGCCACCGGGCTGCGCACCACCACCGGCGGGATCGGCCGTGAGCCGGGGATGTTGATCCTGATCCTGGTGGTCAGGGTGGTCTCGGTCTTGGGGCCCTCGTCCGCCTCCGGCTCGCCGGGCGAGCCCTCGGGGCCGAAGCCGTCCGGTCCGTAGCCGTCGGGCAGGCCGTCGGGCCCGAAGCCCTCCGGCCCGTAGCCGTCCGGCCCGAAGGCAGCCGAAGCCTGCGGGATGCCGTACGGGGGCGTGCCCGAGGGATAGGCGTCCCCGCCGGTCCGGCGGGGGCTCGGGGACGCGTTGTCAGATTCGCGGCTGCTCAATGCTGCTCCGGGTTCGCCTCTGTCGCCTTCGGGGGCTCCAGTCGCGGGTGGGTGGATCGACCCCCGTGCGGTACGGCGCACGACGGCGGTGGCCGGCACCGGCCCACGGACCGGCCCCGGAAGGGCACGGCCGGTGCCTCCTGGCTCGCGGACTGCTGCCGAGAGTCTAGGGTCCTGCCCGCAACCCGGTCATCGCGGGCTGCGGCACCACCTTACTGGGAACGCCAGGGCGATGGCCGCGATCCGATAGAAGCCCCTTGGTCCGAATCGTGTGCTATGGCGTGCGGGGCACCGCCGTTGACGGCCCGTCGGACGGTGGCGCTCACCGGTCCTTCGGCCGCCCGGAGCCCGCGCCGAACCCGTACATCGTGCGGGTCGGCAGGGTGGCGCAGACCATGCCGCCGACCGCTCCCGCCAGCAGGTACACATAGGTGCCGGCATCGCTCGCCAGGATGAAGTCACCCTCCGGCCGGGGGCTCATCAGTACGATCAGCACCAGGAACCAGCCGGCCAGCGGCAGCCCCGCGCCCAGCTTGGTGGTGGTCAGCCGCAGGCCGCCGTAGAAGACCCCCACGGTGGCGGCCAGCGCCAGCACCAGCCCGCCCGGGAACCACAGCGACTGCGCGAACGACCCGGCCAGCGCGGTCACCCCGCCCAGCACCACCAGCACCACATATGCCGCGATCCGGACCCCGCGCGGTGGCGGCGGCTCCGCCAGCCGCTCGGCGCGGGAGCCGATCAGCCGGGCCGCGACGGACGGCCCCGAGCGGGCCGGCCGGGCGGCGGCCTTGCCGGGGCGCGGGCCCCCGGGCGTCGCGGCGCTCATCGGGCCGCCTCCGGCCCGGCGTCGGCGAGACCGGCGAAGAGGTCGTCCTCCCGGCCGTCCGCCCGCCCGGCCTCGCCCCGCACCAGCCGGTAGTACTCCACCGGCGGCATCGGCTGCCCCAGGTGGTTGGAGAGCGCGAAGAATGGCCCGTCCACCGCGATCTGGGTGGCGTGCGCCGCCATCGCCGCCGCCTTCCGCCGCGCGTACGCCGAACCGTCCACCGCCGCCGTCACCTCGGCGTCGTCCACCACCCCCGGCACGTCGTCCGGACCCGCGACCCCCGGGAAGGGGCTCGGCCGGTCGGCCGACCGCAGCGCCGCGAAACCGGCCTCCAGCACCGAGCGCGGCATGCAGTTCCAGTACACCTTGGGGATCTCCCACGCGGCGCCGAGGTCCGGGCGGAAACCCGGGTCCGCCGCCAGCTCGCGGCCCCGCATGGCGACCCGGTGCGCCTGGATGTGGTCCGGGTGGCCGTAGCCGCCGTTCTCGTCGTACGTCACCAGCACCTGCGGCCGCACCTCGCGCACCACCGCCACCAGGTGGGCCGCCGCCTCGTCCAGGTCGGCCCGCCAGAAGCAGCCGGGCCGGTCATTGCCGGGCACCCCCATCATCCCGGAGTCGCGGTAGCGCCCCGGCCCGCCGAGGAAGCGGTGGTCGGTGACGCCCAGCTCGCGCATCGCTGCGGCCAGCTCCCCGACCCGGTGCTCGCCCAGCGTGTCGTCGCGGTCGGCGGCCAGGTGGGCCAGCTCGGCCGGGATGACCTCCCCCTCCTCGCCCAGGGTGCACGTCACCAGGGTCACCAGGGCGCCCTCCGCCGCGTACCTGGCCATGGTGGCGCCGTTGCCGATCGACTCGTCGTCGGGGTGGGCGTGCACCAGCAGCAGCCGGCGGGGCGGGAGGTGGTCCGCCCCGGCACCGGCGGTGTCTCGGGACTGTTCGGTCTCTCGGGACTGTTCGGGCAGCTCCGGCAGGTCGCTCATGGGGATCAGCGTACGGGCGCCTCCCGCCGCGCGGCCGACGGGTGGGCGGGGCTCACAGCTTCAGGCCGTTGATCATGCCGGCCAGATTGCTGGTGACCTGGGCGATGGAGGGGGCGATGGAGCTGGAGGCCAGGTAGAAGCCGAGCAGGGTGCAGGCCAGGGCATGCCAGAACTTCAGGCCGGAGCGGCGGATCAGCAGTACCACGATGACCAGCAGCAGGACGGCTGCGGAGATCGTCAGGGCCATGGCGGTTCAACACCTCTCAGCGCGCACCGCCCGGGGCGGCGGCGGTCGGGACCAGCGGGGGACGGCGGGGACTGGACGTGGCGGTATGGCGGAGGTGGGGTCCGCCGTGCCGGTCGGCGCCCAACCGGCTCTCCCTTCATACCCGATCGGTAAGACGCGCATTACTGACCGTCAGCCCGCATATGCCGGTGCACGGATGCACCGACGGGGCGCACGGCCCCCGGAAGCCGGGCCGGCAGCGGCCTGGAGCGGTGCGGCGGCCCCGCACCTGGTGCGACAAGACGACGAGCGAGGATGCTCCCTACGGGTGGCGGACCGCCGTCGTAGGGTCACCCATATGACCACGGAGACCTCCTTCCCCCGGCAGTACTCGCGGACGCTTCGCTACAGCCTCGGCGCACCGCGCTCCTTCACCGTCGCACCCGACGGCACCCGGGTGGCCTTCCTGCGCTCCCGCTCCGGCACCGACCGGGCGAACCTGCTCTGGGTGCTGGACGTGGCCACCGGCCGCGAACGCGTCGCCGCCGACCCGGCGGTGCTGCTCGGCAGCGGGGAGGAGGACCTCTCCCCGGCGGAGCGGGCCCGCCGGGAGCGCAGCCGGGAGGGCTCGGCGGGCGTGGTCGGCTACGCCACCGACGCCGCCGCCGAGTCGGCCGCCTTCGCCCTCTCCGGACGGCTGTTCACCGCCGGCCTGCGGGACGGCGATCCGGCCCGCGAACTGCCGGTGCCGGGGCCGGTGCTCGACCCCCGGCCCGCGCCGGACGGCCGCCACATCGCCTACGCCACCACCCGGGGCGACCTGCGGGTGGTCGCGGCCGACGGCACCGGGGACCGGCCGCTGGCCGAGCCGGAGGCGGACGGGGTGACCTGGGGCCAGGCCGAGTTCATCGCCCAGGAGGAGATGGACCGCAGCCGTGGCTTCTGGTGGGCCCCCGAGGGCGACCGGCTGCTCGCCGCCCGCGTCGACGACACCCCCGTCCAGCGCTGGTGGATCGCGGACCCCGCCAACCCCGCCGCCACCCCCGCCCAGGTCGGCTACCCGGCGGCGGGCACCCCCAACGCCGAGGTCACCCTGTCGGTGCTGGGCCTGGACGGCTCCCGGACGGACGTCGACTGGGACCGCGCCAGCCACCCCTACCTCGCCCGGGTCCACTGGTCGGCCGGCGGCCCGCCGCTGCTGCTGGTCCAGGCCCGCGACCAGCGCAGCCAGCGGGTGCTGGCCCTGGACCCGGCGACCGGCGCCACCCGCATCCTGCACGCCGACGAGGACCCGGCCTGGCTGGACCTCTTCCCCGGGGTGCCCGCCTGGACGCCGGACGGCCGCCTGGTGCGGATCGCGGACGAGGGCGGCGCCCGGGTGCTGGTCGTCGGCGACCGGGTGCTGACCGGCGCCGCGCTGCACCTGCACGCCGTCCTCGACATCGGCGCGGACGACGTGCTGGTCACCGCGTCGGCGGGCGAGGAGGCCGCCGAACCCGAACTGGGCGAGATCCACGTCCTGCGGGTCGGCGCCACCGGCACCGCCCGGCTCAGCGCCCAGCCCGGCCGCCACTCCGCCGTCCGCTCCGGCGACGTCACCGTGCTGGTCTCCGCCGACCTGGAGCACCCCGGCAGCCGCGTCCGGGTGCTGCGCGACGGCACCCCGGTCACCGGGATCGCCTCGCACGCCGAGACACCGGTGATCGGCACCGCCGTCCGGCTGGTGGCGGCCGGCAAGCGCGGCATCCCCTGCGCGGTGCTGCTGCCCACCGGCTACGACCGCGACCGCGACGGCCTGCTGCCGGTCCTGATGGACCCGTACGGCGGTCCGCACGGCCAGCGGGTGGTGGCCGCGCACAACGCCCATCTGACCTCCCAGTGGTTCGCTGACCAGGGCTTCGCCGTGGTGGTCGCGGACGGCAGGGGCACGCCCGGCCGCAGCCCCGCCTGGGAGAAGGCCATCGCCTTCGACCTGGCCGCCGTGACGCTGGAGGACCAGGTGACGGCGCTGCACGCGCTGGCCGAGGAGTTCCCGCTCGACCTGGACCGGGTCGGCATCCGGGGCTGGTCGTACGGCGGCTACCTGGCCGCGCTGGCCGTACTGCGCCGCCCGGACGTCTTCCACGCGGCGGTCTCCGGCGCCCCGGTCACCGACTGGCGGCTGTACGACACCCACTACACCGAGCGCTACCTGGGCCACCCGGCCGAGCGGCCCGACGTCTACGACAGCCAGTCGCTGATCGCGGACGCCCCGGCGCTCACCCGGCCGCTGATGCTGGTCCACGGCCTGGCCGACGACAACGTGGTGGCCGCGCACACCCTCCGGCTCTCCTCCGCCCTCCTCGCGGCCGGCCGCCCGCACACCGTCCTCCCCCTCTCCGGGGTGACCCACATGACCCCGCAGGAGCAGGTCGCGGAGAACCTGCTGCTGCTCCAGGTCGACTTCCTCAAGCGCTCCCTCAACCCCTGACCACCCCCTCCCCGCGCCCCCGGCCACCCCGGCCAGGGGCGCGCGGACCTGCGCGCCCAGCCGGCCCGGCCAGGGGCGCGGGGAACTGCGCGCCCAGCCCACCGCCCCCGTAGTGCGCCGAACGTACGGGCCCCCGGCTCCCCGGGTGGTGCCCTCTCGCTGGCCGGTTCCCCGTCGTGGCTCCAGCGGATCGGCAAGGCCATGCCGACGTGGCTGTACAACCAGATCGGCTCGATCGCCCAGGACGGCACCGCCCCGGGCGTCGGCCCGATGGTCGGCCTGGCGGCGTACTTCGTGGTGTTCGGGGCGCTCGCCGCCTGGCTGTACCGGCGGGACACCAAGCAGGCATGATGACGGCCATGCCGACGCCCCCCGACCCCGCCGAGCTGCCGCCCGGGACGACCGGGCGGCCGGTGGCGGGGCCGGGGGTTCCGGCGCCCGGCGGCTACCCCGGGTCACCCGTCGACAACCGCCGCCAACTGCTGGTCAAGCTCTGCTGGATGCTGCTGTGGATGGTCTACCTGGCCTATCCGATCGGCAATCTGACCTCCGGGCGGCACGGCACCACCGCGACGGTCCTCGGCGGGGTGGGGCTGGCGGTCTTCCTCGGCTGCTACATCGGCCTGGTGATCGTCCGGAACTTCGGCGGCGACCGCTGGCGGCTCACCCTCTGGCCGGTCGTCGTCATGCTGGCCATCGCCATCGCCACCTCCTTCGGGCTCGGCCAGGAGTGGCTGACCCTGTTCGCATACGCCTCGGTCACCCTGGGCGTGGTGCTGCCGTCCCGCTACGCACTCGGCGGAGTCGTCGGGATCACCGCGCTGACCGCCGCCGTCGCCCTCGCCGTCCACGCCGACGCGGACACCCTGCCCAGCGTGCTGCTGCCCGCCTTCCTGGGCGGCGCCGCGATGACCGGCCTCCAGCGGCTGGTCCGTACGATGCGCGAACTGCGCGAGGCCCGGGAGGCCGTCGCCCACCTGGCCGCCGCCGACGAGCGGCTGCGCCTCGCCCGCGACCTGCACGACCTGCTCGGCCACTCGCTGTCGCTGATCACGCTCAAGAGCGAGCTGGCCGGGCGCTTCCTGGAGCAGGACCGGTACGACGACGCGCGGCAGCAGGTGGCCGACATCGAGCGGGTCGGCCGGCAGTCGCTGGTCGACGTGCGGGAGGCGGTCGGCGGCTACCGCCAGCCCAGGCTCGCCGTCGAGCTGGCGGCCGCCCGTACCGCGCTGACCGCCGCCGGGGTGGCGGTCGAGGTCCGGGGCGCGGCGGTGGACGGCCTGCCGGGGCTCGGGCCGGACGAGGAGGGCGCGCTGGGCTGGGCGCTGCGGGAGGCCGTCACCAACGTGGTCCGGCACGCCGAGGGCGCGACCCGCTGCACGGTCGCCCTCGACGCGGACTGGTCGGACGAGGGCCACCACGCCGTCCTGGAGGTCACCGACAACGGCTCCGGCCGCACTGCCAGGACCCGCACCCCGGGGATCGGCGGCCACGGCCTGGCCGGCCTCGGTGAACGGCTCGCCCTGGCCGGCGGCCGTCTGGAGACCGGCCCGGCCCCGCGCGGCAAGGGCTTCCGCCTCCGCGCCGCAGTCCCCCTCCGCACCACCGCCCCCCACCCGACCGGCCCCACCCGGCCCTGACCGTGGCCACCCGCCCCGGGCCACGGCGGCAGAAGCGCCGGCACAGGCCCGGTCCGGCGGATGTGGACGGGCTGGGGAGTCTGTGGCTGCCGCGCGACGAACGCGGCAGGTGGCCGGCGTGGCCGGAGGGGATGGCGGTGACCGATCCGCCGCTGTGCCTGCGGTGCGCGCGGGTCTCGGTGCGGCTCTGATCGCGGGGGTGTACGGGGGCCTGTACTTCCCGATGCCGGGTGGGGGCCGTCCCCGCGTCACGATCCGAACATCCATCGTGGAGAGCGGGCTGCCGTGGTGCGCGCGATGCGGGGCCTTCTTCGGGCTTCCGTTGCCGAGCTGCCCCGGTCTCTCGTGGTGGCGGTTGGCGGCCACCCGGGCGCTGGCCCGGTTGCGGAAGCACTGAGCACGGCGGGCCCCGCCCGGCCCTGAGCGGTGCCGGTGGGCGGTGGTCAGACGTGGAAGGGGACGGTGGTGACGACGATCCGTGGCAGCGGGCGGAGCGCACGGCGCAGCCGGGCCGCGAGGCCGCTGTGCAGTGGCCGGTGCCACCAGTGCCGGGTGACGATCTCCGGGAGGATGACGGTCAGGGTGAGGTCCGGGCGCTGCCGGTGCAGCGCCTCGATGTAGTTGACCAGCGGCGCCACGATCGCACGGTAGGGCGAGACCAGGACCTCCAGCGGCAGGTGGTCGCCCCACACCGACCAGTAGCCCGTGAAGCGCTCGGCCTCGGCGTCGCTGGGGCTGACGTGCAGCGCGAGGACCGGCTGCTGGAGGGAGGCCGCATAGGCCAGGGCGCGCATGCCCGCCAGGTCCAGGGTGCCCAGCGGGACGACCGACAGATGGCGGAGCTGCTCGGGCGTCTCCTCGTGCTCCCCCTCCGGGTCCCGCTCCCCGGCGGCCTTGCCGGAGGGTCCCGCCGCCGGTACGGGTGTGCGCGCCGCGCCGTCGTCGACGTGCGGCGAGATCGGGCGCATGGGCAGCTCGATGGCGTGCGGATGGAGCCGCAGGGCCGTACGGACCGCGCTGTAGTAGTGCCGGATACGCATGGTCACCAGCAGGAAGAGCCCGATGGCGAGCACCGCGACCCAGGCGCCCTCGGTGAACTTGGTGATCCCGGCGGTGATGAAGACGACGGCCGACAGCACGCCGCCGGTGGCGTTGAAGAACAGGCTCTTGCGCCAGTGGCGGTCGTGCAGCCGCCACCAGTGCACCACCATCCCGGCCTGCGACAGCGTGAAGGCGAGGAAGACGCCGACGGCGTACAGCGGGATCAGCGACGCGGTCTCGCCGCCGAACGCCACATAGACCAGCGCCGCCGCGACCGAGAGCAGGATGATCCCGTTGCTGAAGGCGAGCCGGTCGCCGAGCCGCATGAAGATCCGCGGTGCGTGGTCGTCCCGGGCCAGCAGGGACAGCACACGCGGGAAGTCGTTGTAGGCGGTGTTCGCCGCCAGCAGCAGCACCGCCGCCGTGGCCGCCTGGGTGGCGACGTACATCCAGCCGGAGCCGAAGCTGCGGTGGGCGAGCTGCGACAGGACGGTCTCCCGGGTGCCGGGTACGACGCCGTCCAGGTGGACCAGCGCGACCGTACCCGCGAAGAGCGCGATCAGCAGGCCGACCATCCAGGTCAGCGTGGTGCGGGCGTTGCGCCACTCGACCGGCTTGAACGCCGGCACCGCGTTGGAGATCGCCTCGATACCGGTCATCGCCGTCGAGCCGGACGCGAAGGCCCGCATCACCAGCAACAGCCCGACGCCCTCCGTGGCGTTCAGCCGGGGGGTCGGGGTCGGCTGGAAGCCACGGCCGGCGGCGTCGTGGAGGCCGACGGCGACCAGGGCGAACAGCGCGATCAGAAAGGCGTACGTCGGCGCGGCGAACAGCGCGCCCGCCTGCCGGATGCCGCGCAGGTTCCCGGCGAGCAGCGCGGCGATCACCAGCACGCCGATCGGGACGGTGGCGGCGGTGAGCGACGGCACCGCCGAGGTGATCGCCGCCACCCCGGAGGCGATCGACACGGCGACGGTCAGGATGTAGTCGGTCGTCAGCCCGGCGGCGGCGATCAGCCCCGGCACCCGGCCCAGATTGGCGCTCGCCACGATGTAGGAGCCGCCGCCGTGCGGATACGCCCGGATCGTCTGCCGGTACGACACCCCGACCGCCAGCATCAGGAAGACGATCGCCGCCGCGATCGGCAGCGAGTACCGCAGCCCGGCGACACCGCCGAGCACCAGGACGGCGAGCATCGCCTCGGGGCCGTAGGCGACGGACGAGAGCGCGTCGGCGGAGAGCACCGGCAGTGCCAGCAGCTTGCTCATCCGCTCGTGCGCGATGGCGGTGCTCCGCAGCGCGGCCCCGAGCAGCACCCGCCGCGTCCGGTAGCCGGCCCGGCTCAGCCGGGACGTCGGCAGCTCGGCCGCCTCGGCCGCGTCGGGCTGCCCGCCGAGTCTGGGGATGCGCACCAGGCGCCCGAAGCGGGTCGGCCGGACCTCGGCGGCCGGCGGGAAGCTGCCCAGGTCGGGCTGGACGGGCAGCGCCCGCCGCCACAGCTCGGGGTCGCCCGACACCCGCCCCCACTCCCGCCCCACCCGGTGCAGCACCCGCAACTGCTCCGCGTCGAGCCCCGGCAGCAGAGCCGAGGGGTCGGCCGCGCCGGGGTGCTGTGGGCCGTCGCTTCCGGACCGGTGTCGATGTGTGTCCGCCATGTGACCCAGTGTCATCGATGGCCGGGCGTCCCTGCGGTACCGCCGGGCTGGCTGTCGCGCGGCGCCGGGCCCGGACGGCGGACCTGGCGCCCGGTGGGCGCTCGCGGTGCCCGGCGGCGCCCCGGCTGTCTAGGCTGGCCGCATGACGGATCGTGACGGTGGGCAGCCGGTCGGGCGGGTGCGGGTGCTCCTTGCCGAGGACCAGGGGATGGTGCGGGAGGCGCTGGCCGCCCTGCTGAGCCTGGAGGGGGACATCGACGTCGTGGCGCAGGTGGCGCGGGGCGACGAGGTGGTGGACGCGGCGGTGCGGCACGGGGTGGATGTGGCGCTGCTGGACATCGAGATGCCCGGTATGACCGGGATCGAGGCGGCCGGGCTGCTGCGGCGGCGGCAGCCGGCCACGAAGATCGTGGTGCTGACCACCTTCGGACGCCCCGGCTATCTGCGCCGGGCGATGGAGTCCGGGGCGGACGCCTTCCTGGTGAAGGACGCGCCGGCAGCGCAGCTCGCCGATGCCGTCCGGCGGGTGCTGCGGGGGGAGCGGGTGATCGATCCGACGCTGGCGGCGGCGGCGCTCGCGGAGGGGGCCAACCCGCTGACGTCCCGGGAGCGGGATGTGCTGGAGGTCGCCGCCGACGGGTCGGTCAACGCGGACATCGCGGCGCGGCTGCACCTGTCGGAGGGGACGGTGCGGAACTACCTGTCGATGGCGATCCAGAAGACGGGGGCGCGCAATCGTACGGAGGCGGTGCGGATCGCGCGGGAGAAGGGCTGGCTGTAGGGGGTGCCTCACGGCCCGGGGCGGGTGTCCGGCCGGGCCGCGGCGTCAGTTGAGGCGGTGCCGGGCGGCGCGGGCTTCCAGGCGGACGCGGGCGGCGGAGTCCGGGTCGAAGGCGTCCAGGATTCGGGCGTACGACTCCATCTCGGCGGCGCCGCCCAGGAAGTCGCCGGTCCGCAGCAGGCTCTCGGCGCGCTCCAGCCGCAGTTGGGCCGGGTGGCGGGGGAGGAGCAGCGAGAGTTCGGTGGCCCAGAGGCCGGTCCGGGCGTGTTCCGGGCGGGCGGCGGCCCAGTTGCGGATGTTGCCGAGCACCCGCAGCACCACGTCCAGCGGCTGGGCGGGGGTGAGCATGTCGTCGGTGAGCGGTTGGCCGATGGCGGCGGCGACCAGCTCGGCGGCGTCCTCGCGGGAGAGCCGCCGGCCGCCGTGGAACGGGTCGACCAGGACGGCTTCGGTCCCGCAGCCCACCGAGACCACGAAGTGGCCGGGCAGGGCCACCCCGTGCACCGGCAGCCCGGCCCGGGTGCCCACCGCCGACCAGACCAGCGACAGCAGGATCGGCAGGCCCCGGCGGCGGCGCAGTACGTCCGGCAGTAGCGAGGACTCCAGCCGGTCGTAGTCCGACGGCCGCCCGTGGAAGCGCTCCCGCCCGGCCAGCACCGCCGCCAGCAGCGCGGCCACCGCGCCGGGGGTGCGCGGCCCCCGCTCGGCGGCGGCCCGGCGCACCGCCTCGGCCAGCCGGTCCAGCGCCGCCCCGGTGGCGGCGACCACCTCGTCGGGGTCGGCGTGCGGGTCCTCCTCCACGGCGGCGAGCGCGCAGAGCAGCACCGGGTCCGGGCGCTCGGCCCTGGCCTCGGCGCTGAACCGCGCCCGGCTCTTATCGGTCACGACTGGTCAGGCCCGTTCACGTCTCGGTTTCGGCAAGGAAGCAGGGAGCGGTAGGCAAGGCTGGGCAGGGGACGGCGGCCGGACCGCCCGTCAACTCTCCGGCAGCCGGCAGTAGTGGTAAGTGTGACTGGTGGTGAAGCCCAACCGGTCGTACAGCGCGATGGCGCCGCCGTTCTCGCACTCCACCTGGAGGTAGGCGGTGGTCGCGCCCTCCTCGGCGGCCCGCGCCGCGAGCGCGGCCATCACCAGCGAGGCCAGCCCGCTGCGGCGCCGCTCAGGCACCACCTCGACGGCGGAGAAGCCCGCCCAGCGGCCGTCCACCACACAGCGGCCGATGGCGTCGGGCCCGCTGCCGTCCGCCGCCTCCAGGGTGGCGAACCACACCGAGGGCCCGCCGTGGATCACCGTCAGCGCGGCGCGCTCCCGCACCGGGTCGCCGCCGACCCGGCGATACCGGGACAGCCAGCCCGCGTCGGCGGTCCGGGCCAGCCGCACCCGGGCGGCGTCGGCATCGGCGGCGAGCCGGCCGAGCGGCGCCAGCGGCGCGGTGCGGACCAGGGTGGGCGCCTCCACGGCGCCCAGCCGGGCCGGCTCCTCGCGCAGCCCGGCGGGCGAGCCCGGCTCGCTGACCTCCAGATAGCCGGGCAGCCCCCGGGCGGCGTACCAGTCGCGGACCGCGGCCAGCGCGGCGGGCAGCGGCACCCCGGGGTCGCCCAGCGCCTGCGCCGAGTTGGCCCGCCGGGTGAAGCCGTCGGCGGCGCGCAGCGTCCAGTCGCCCAGCGCGGCGCTCTCCGGGGCGGGCCAGCCGCGCGCGGCGACGCGCTGCAACTCCACCGGGTCCACCGGCTCCACCGGCTCCACCGGCTCCACCGGCGCGGCCGACTGCCGCCGGGCGGGCGCCGGCGGCACCGGCTTGCCCGCGACCAGCAGGTTCTCCGCGATCCGTACCGTCTCGCCGTCGCGCCGCACGATCTCCAGCACCCCGCTGTCCCACGATGTGAGCACGCCGACGGCATCGCCGAACACCGGACGCCCGTCGGCAATGTCCAGAATCCGCCGTACGGAGACGCGTCTTCCCAGGTCGGACCGGGTTATCCGGATCTCTGCGCGCCCCTGTCGCGGTGGATCGTCGGCCATCCCGGCCACCTCCCGTGCATCCAGTGTCGTAGACCCGCGATACTAGGGGCGGGCATCGACGACGACGCGCTCCCCCGCGCGAGAGCCAGCCCCTACGAGGAGGAACGACAGCGTGACCTACGTCATCGCGCAGCCTTGTGTCGACGTCAAGGACAAGGCTTGCATCGAAGAGTGCCCGGTCGACTGCATCTACGAGGGTCAGCGGTCCCTCTACATCCACCCGGACGAGTGTGTCGACTGCGGCGCCTGTGAGCCGGTGTGCCCGGTCGAGGCGATCTTCTATGAGGACGACACCCCGGAGGAGTGGAAGGACTACTACAAGGCGAACGTCGAGTTCTTCGACGACCTCGGTTCGCCCGGTGGCGCCTCCAAGCTCGGACTGATCGAGCGGGACCACCCCTTCATCGCGGCCCTGCCGCCGCAGGCCTGACGATCGGTGGCACTCAAGCTGTGAGCACCAACGACAGTACGCGCGCGCCGCTCCCGACCGGTTCGGGAGCGGCGCGCCGCGTCTCCGAGCGGCTGCCGGACTTCCCCTGGGACCGGCTGGAGCCGCACAAGGCGACCGCCGCCGCGCACCCCGGCGGGATCGTCGACCTCTCGATCGGCACCCCGGTGGACCCGGTGCCGGCCGTGATCCAGCGGGCACTGGCCGCCGCCGCCGACGCGCCGGGCTACCCCACGGTGTGGGGGACGCCGGAGCTGCGCGACGCCATCGCGGGCTGGCTGCGCCGCCGGCTGGGCGCCACCGGAGCGGACCCGGCGGGCGTGCTGCCCACGGTGGGGTCCAAGGAGCTGGTGGCCTGGCTGCCGATCCAGCTGGGGCTGGGCGCGGGCGACCGGGTGGCCTTCCCGCAGCTCGCCTATCCGACGTACGAGGTGGGCGCCCGGCTGGCCGGGGCCGAGCCGGTGCCGTACGACCCGGAGGTCTTCGCGGCCGACCCGGCGGGCGCCGGGCTCGACCCGACCGGGCTGCGGCTGCTCTGGCTGAACTCGCCGTCCAACCCCACCGGGCGGGTGGCGGACCGCGAGGAGCTGCGCCGCGCGGTGGCCTGGGCCCGCGAGCACGGGGTGCTCCTGGTGAGCGACGAGTGCTATCTGGAGCTGGGCTGGGACGCCGAGCCGGTGTCGGTGCTGCACCCCGAGGTCTGCGGGGACGGCCATGACGGCATCCTGGCGGTGCACTCGCTCTCCAAGCGCTCCAATCTGGCCGGTTATCGCGCGTCCTTCGTGGCGGGCGACCGGGCCGTGGTGCGGGAGCTGCTCCAGGTGCGCAAGCACGGCGGCATGATCGTGCCCGCGCCGGTGCAGGCGGCGACCATCGCCGCGCTGGCCGATGACGAGCACGTCGCCGAGCAGCGGGAGCGCTACGCGCGCCGCCGGGACGCGCTGCGGGAGGCGCTGGAGGCGTACGGGTTCCGGATCGAGCACTCCCAGGCGAGCCTCTACCTGTGGGCGACCCGGGACGAGCCGTGCTGGGACACGGTGGCGGAGCTGGCGCGGCTGGGCATCCTGGTGGCGCCCGGTGAGTTCTACGGCGCGGCCGGGGAGCGGTTCGTCCGGGTGGCGTTCACCGCGACCGACGAGCGGGTGGACGCGGCGGTGCGGCGGCTGGGCGCCTGAGGGCTGCACGGCTGAGGGCTGCACGGCTGAGGGACGTACGGCGGGGCCGGGGAGCTTGGTGCTCCCCGGCCCCGCCGTGGTCCGTGCGTGCTGCCCGAGGTCGCGGGGACGTCAGAGCGGCAGGCCCCCGAGCGGGGAGCCGGCGCCCTGCAGCGGACCCTGAGTGGCCGCGCCGCTGATGGTGCGGATCACCGAGGTGAGCGAGGTCAGGCTGCTCAGCGGGCTGGAGCCGGAGCCCAGGTCGGGCAGGCCGCCGAGGCGGTTGTGGGCGCCGCCGGCCGGGGCCAGCGGGAGCTGGCCGAGCGGCAGGGCGCCGGTGAGCGCGCTGACCGGGTTGCCCCCGCTGACCGGCGCGACGGCGCGCTGGGCGGCACCGGCGGCCATGGTGCCGGTGGTGGCGGCGGTGGCACCGGCCTGCTGGGCGGCGGCGCCGGCCAGCTTGTTGACCTGCGGGACGGCGGCCGCGGCGGTGGCGCCGAGGGTGTCGGCCACGGTCGGCACGCCCGCCGCCACCGCGCTGCTGCCGGTCTTGCCGACCTGGCGGCCGGTCTGGTGGGCGACGCCCTGCACGTGGGTGGCGAGGCTGTCACTGTCGAGCTGCGTCAGCCCACCCAGGTCGGCCGTGCGAGGCAGCTCCGCGGCGGACGCGGTGCCGGAAGCCGCGACCACGGGGACCGCGCCGGCCGCGACGAGCAGCGCGGCCTGGGCGATCCGACGCGTGAGGGGGAGAGACATGGTGCTCCTAACGGAGATGAGGACAAGACCCGTCCGCCGGGCGGACGTGGTGATTACCGCTCCAGGAGCAGGAAGGTTGCGGGCGACTTTGGCAAAGACTCGGTAAACGTACTATCAGCCTTCTTGTGACATTGCGGACATTGTGCTTCGCCGCCGATCGCGCGGCGGAACGTCACTTCCCAAGCCGCACAAGGCCAGTACGGTCATCGGTATCAGTCGGGCCCAAGGCGCCCCGCAGGGCCTTCCAGGCCGCCACCGCGTCAAGCGGAGCGGCGATTGTTCACCCTCGGGTGCGTCGCACGGCCGCCCGGAACGGACGCCGGGTCGCGGTCAGCCGGCGGCGGTGAGCAGCACCCGGCCGAGGGGTGCCACCCCCCGGTACGGCGACCAGCCGCCCCCGGGAGCCCCGCTGCGCCACTCCTGGCCGCCGAAGACCACCGAGCCGACGCCCAGCTCGGCCGCCCGCGCCACCGCCCAGTGCGCGGCGGCCCAGCCGCCCCGGTCGGCCGCGTCGGCCGTACCCGCCGGGACCAGCTCCAGGACGCGCCCCGCGCCGGAGGCGGCGGGGTGCACGGTGACGGTCCGGCCGAAGTCCCGCCGCACCTGGGCGGCGATCCGGTGGGCACCCTGGGTCAGGCCGTCCTTGCCGAGCTGCGGCGAGGACGCCGCGACCGGCGCGGTGTCCGACAGCACACAGCCCAGCGAGGCCGCCTCACGGCCGGTGAGGGCGGCGGCCAGCACCGTGGCATCGGTCTCGTGCTTGGCGTACGCCTGCGGATAGCCGCTCTTCTGCACCGCCTGCGCGGCCTCGGTCAGCGGCAGCCGGGAGTAGCCGGGGACCTTGACCAGCCCGTCCAGGAACTTGTTGGTCGCGTACACCGGGTCGGAGATCTGCGCGGCGGTGCCCCAGCCCTGCGAGGGCCGCTGCTGGAACAGGCCGACCGAGTCGCGGTCGCCGCCCTCCAGGTTCTCCAGGTGCGACTCCTGGAGCGCGGTGGCCAGCGCGATGGTCACCGCCCGCTCCGGCAGGCTGCGGGAGCGGGCCACCGCCGCGATCACGGCGGCGTTGGACGCCTGGTCCGGGTCCAGCACCACCCGGCCGGCGGCGGTGGCGACCCGGCACTCCTGGGTGGACGGCAGCACCTGACGGCGGTTCACATAGAGCAGCGTGGTGGCCGCGACCGCCAGCACCAGCACCAGCGGCAGAATCCAGCGCCGCCGCTTGCGGGCCCGTCCCGGTGTCGTCCTCGCCGCTTTCACCCGCCGCCCTCCCGTCCCTGTGTCGACCCACCGTACCGGCAGGTCCCGGCCCCGGGACACACGGTTCCCCGGCTGTTCTCCGGCCCCCGGATAGGGTGGTGGGCCATGAGCAGCCCGCACCCCCGCCCCGCCCTCTCCGACGGCCCAGGCCCCTTCGACGGCCTCGGCCGCCTCGATCTCGCCCTGGACGGCGGCGCGCTCACCGCGCGGCTGGTCGACTTCCCCTCCGTCAGCGGCGACGAGGCGGCGCTTGCCGACGCCGTGGTGGCCGCCCTGCGTCCGCTGCCGCACCTGAGCGTCGAGCGGTTCGGCAACAACGTGGTCGCCCGCACCAACCTCGGGCGCGCCGAGCGGGTGGTGCTCGCCGGACACCTGGACACCGTGCCGATCGCGGACAACCTGCCCTCCCGGGTCGAGGGCGACCTGCTGTACGGCTGCGGCACCTCCGACATGAAGGCCGGGGTGGCGGTGCAGCTGCGGATCGCCGCCACCGTGCCCGAGCCCAACCGCGACCTCACCTTCGTCTTCTACGACTGCGAGGAGGTGGAGGCCGACCGCAACGGCCTCGGCCACCTCGCCCGGGAGCGCCCCGACTGGCTGCACGGCGACTTCGCGGTGCTGCTGGAGCCCAGCAGCGCGGTGGTGGAGGGCGGCTGCCAGGGCACCATGCGGGTCGTGGTGCGGATCACCGGGCAGCGCGCGCACTCCGCCCGCAGCTGGCTGGGCGACAACGCCATCCACGGCGCCGCCGAGCTGCTGGGCCGGCTGGCCGCGTACCGGCCGCGCCGGGTGGAGATCGACGGCCTGGAGTACCGCGAGGGCCTCAACGCGGTACTGATCGACGGCGGTGTGGCCGGGAATGTCATCCCCGACCTGTGCACCGTCACCGTCAACTTCCGCTTCGCGCCCGACCGCAGCGAGGAGCAGGCCCTCGCCCATGTCCGGGAGGTGCTGGCGGGCTTCGACGTGGAGCTGACCGACTCGGCCCCCGGCGCGCTGCCCGGCCTCGCCCACCCCGCCGCCCAGGCGTTCGTGGCCGCCACCGGCGGCGTCCCCCGGGCGAAGTACGGCTGGACCGATGTCGCCCGCTTCGCCGGGCTGGGCATCCCGGCGGTCAACTACGGCCCCGGCGATCCCAACCTGGCCCACAAGCGCGAGGAGCACTGCTCGCTGGCCGCGATCACCGAGTGTGAGCGGCGCATCGCCGCCTGGCTCACCGGCTGACCCCCGCCCGGTGCCGCCCCCCACTACCCTGCCTGCATGAACGGCACAGCAGGAAACGGCACAGAAGGAACAGCGGACCAGCGGGGCGGCCCCGACGCCACCCGCCACGGCGGCCACGGACCGGAGCCGGCGGGCGACGCGCCGAGCCGCCGTGACTGGCCGGAGCGCCAGCAGGGGCCGATGCTGCTGCGGCGCGGCCGGGTGGGGGAGGAGACCACCGACCAGCGGCTGCTGGACACCACCGGGCCCACCGACTGGCTGCACACCGACCCGTGGCGGGTGCTGCGGATCACCTCGGAGTTCGTCGAGGGCTTCGGCGGGCTGGCCGAGCTGCCGCCCGCCGTCAGCGTCTTCGGCTCCGCCCGCACCGCCCGGGACTCCGCCGAGTACCAGGCGGGCATGGAGATCGGCCGGACGCTGGCCGAGGCCGGCTACGCGGTGATCACCGGCGGCGGCCCCGGCGCCATGGAGGCCGCCAACCGGGGCGCCTCCGAGGCGGGCGGCGTCTCGGTGGGGCTCGGCATCGAGCTGCCCTTCGAACAAGGGCTCAACCAGTACGTCGACCTGGGACTCAACTTCCGGTACTTCTTCGTCCGCAAGACGATGTTCGTGAAGTACGCCGAGGGCTTCGTGGTGCTGCCGGGCGGCTTCGGCACCCTGGACGAGCTGTTCGAGGCGCTCACCCTGGTGCAGACCCGCAAGGTGACCAGGTTCCCGGTGGTCCTGTTCGGCACGCGGTACTGGGGCGGCCTGGTCGACTGGCTGCGCGACACCCTGATCGCCCAGGGCAAGGCGTCACCGGCCGACCTGGAGCTGTTCCACGTCACCGATGACGTCGACGAGGTGATGAAGATCCTCGCCGACGCCCGGCGGCGCAACGGCTCCTCCGACCAGGTGGCCGCCGAGCGCGCGGCGTACGCGGCCTTCGAGGAGGACGTCACCGAGCTCTGACCGGGGCCCGGCCAGGCCGGCTCCCGGTCAGGTCGGAGCCGGTCGGGCCGGGGCCCGTCAGGCCAGGCCGCGGCGGGCCACCGCCGGCGGCCGGGTGCCGCGGATCGAGGCCACCATGTCCAGCACCTGCCGCGTCTCCGCCACCTGGTGCGCCCGGTAGATCCGGGCGCCCAGCCAGGCGGAGACGGCGGTGGTGGCCAGGGTGCCGAGCAGCCGCTCGGCCACCGGCCGGTCCAGCGTCTCCCCGACGAAGTCCTTGTTGGAGAGCGAGACCAGCACCGGCCAGCCGGTCGCGGTCATCTCCGGCAGCCGCCGGGTCGCCTCCAGCGAGTGCCGGGTGTTCTTGCCGAAGTCGTGCCCCGGGTCGATCACCACCGCGTCCCGGCGCACCCCCAGCGCCACCGCCCGCTCGGCCAGCCCGGTGGTCACCCGCAGGATGTCCGCCATCACGTCCGGATAGCCGGCCCGGTGCGGCCGGGTGCGCGGCTCGGCGCCGCCGGCGTGGGTGCAGACCAGCCCGGCGTCATAGCGGGCCGCCACCTCGGCCAGCAGCGGGTCCACCCCGCCCCAGGCGTCGTTCAGCAGGTCGGCGCCGACCTCGCAGACGGCCTCCCCGACCTCGTGCCGCCAGGTGTCCACGCTGATCACCGTGGACGGGTGGCGGCGGCGCAGCTCCGCGACGAACGGCACCGTACGGCGCAACTCCTCCTCGACCGTGACCTCCTCGCCCGGCCCGGCCTTGACCCCGCCGATGTCCAGGATCTCGGCGCCCTCGGCCACCGCCCGGTCGGCGGCGGCGAACGCCGCGTCGTCCGCGAAGGTGGCGCCCCGGTCGAAGAAGGAGTCGGGCGTCCGGTTGACGATCGCCATGATGACCAGGTCGTCGTCGCCGAACTCCCGGGGTCCCAGCCTCAGTGCCACGCTTCCTCCCGATCCGGCCGCCGGTCTTCCGCTCACACCCGGCCGCCCCGTTTCTCACCCGAGTGGTCCATCATGGTCGGCGCCGGTGCGCGATGATGGCCGGGGGCCGTCGCCAGGGGTCATGATCCCCCACCAGGCGGCGCAGGGTGACCGGGAGGAGCGGATCGTGTTCTGGGTGATCGTGGTCGGTATGGCCGTGGTGGTGGGCGGCGCGGCGCTGGTGGCGCTCGGCGCGGGCGGCGCCATGCCGGAGGCCGTCCCCGACCGGCTGACGGCCCGGCTCCCCGCCGAGCGGCCGCTGGGCCGGGCCGACGTCGACGAGCTGCGGCTGCCGATGGCGGTGCGCGGCTACCGGATGGACGAGGTGGACGACGTACTGGACCGGCTCGGCGCCGAACTGGCCCTGCGCGACGCCCGGATCGCGGAGCTGGAGACCGCGGTGGCGGGCGAGCGCGGCGAGCAGGCGCTCGCGGCGGCCGGGGCCGAGCCGGTCTCGCTGTCCAAGGACGCGGCCGAGCAGCCCGAGGACACCGCCGCCGCCGAGCAGCCCGAGGACGCCGCCCGGTCCGACACCCCGGAGGTCCGGGCGTGAGCGACGCGGTGGCCGGGGCCGACGGCCTGCTGCGCTGCCCCTGGGCCGGCACGGCGGAGGACTACCGGATCTACCACGACACCGAGTGGGGCCGCCCGCTCCGCGGCGACGACGCCCTCTTCGAACGGGTCAGCCTGGAGGCGTTCCAGTCCGGGCTGTCCTGGCTCACCATCCTGCGCCGCCGGGAGAACTTCCGGCTCGCCTTCGCCGGCTTCGTGATCGAGAAGGTCGCCGCCTTCACCGACGCCGACCGCGAGCGGCTGCTGCTGGACGCGGGCATCATCCGCAACCGCGCCAAGATCGACGCGGCGGTGGCCAATGCCCGCGCCGCCCTGGAACTGCCCGACGGGCTGTCCGAACTGATCTGGTCGTACGCCGGGGACCCGGCCCGCCCCGCGCCGCGCACCCTGGCCGAGGTGCCCGCCACCACGCCGCAGTCCACCGCGCTCGCCAAGGAGCTCAAGCGCCGGGGCTTCCGCTTCGTCGGGCCGACCACCGCGTATGCGCTGATGCAGGCGTGCGGGCTGGTGGACGACCACCTGGCGGACTGCTGCGCCCGGGGCGGGGCCGGGGTCGGCTGATCCCGGCCGGCCCGGTCAGCGGCCCAGGTAGCGGGGCTCCTCCTTGGCCAGGAAGGCCCGTACCGCGATGTCGTGGTCCGCGGACTCACCAGCGCGGGTCTGGAGCTCCTCCTCCTTGGTCAGCGTCTCGTCGAGGGAGTGCGACCAGCCGTACGCGATCGACTCCTTGAGCGCGCCCAGCGCCACGGTGGGGCCCTGCGCCAGCCGGGCGGCGAACTCGCGGGCGGTCTCGGCCAGCTCCGCCGCCGGGACGACCCGGGTGGCCAGGCCGATCTCCAGCGCCTCCGGCGCCCGCACGGTGCGGGGCAGCATCAGCAGCTCGGTGGCGCGGGCGTGGCCGACCAGCCGGGGGAGCGTCCAGGAGGCGCCGGAGTCGGCGGTCAGCGCCACCCCGGCGAAGGAGGTGTTGAACCCGGCGGTGTCCGCGACGATCCGGAAGTCGCAGGCGAACGCCAGCGAGGCGCCGGCCCCGGCGGCCACCCCGCCCACCGCCGCCACGGTGGGCTTGCGCATCCCGGCCAATGCCCTGACCAGCGGGTTGTAGTGCTCCGCCACGGTGGACAGCGCCGGGCCGCCGCCGTTGCGCGCCTCGGCCAGCTTGCCGATGTGCTCCTTGAGGTCCTGGCCGACGCAGAACGCCCGGTCCCCGGCGCCGGTGAGCAGCACCGCCCGCACGGCGGGGTCGGCGGCCGCCGCCGCGACGGTGTCGCGCAGCGCGACCTTGGTGGCGGTGTCCAGCGCGTTCATCGCGGCCGGGCGGTCGATGGTGATGACGGCCAGGGCGCCGTCGATCTCGTACCGGACACTCTGCGCGGCCGGGCCGGAGGGGGTGGCCGGGCCGGAGGGGATGGCCGGGCCGGAGGGGGTGGTGGGGGCGGTGCTGTCGGCCATGGGAGGGGTCCTGTCCTGTGCGGGTGGCGGACTGGGGCGCTGGGGCCGGGCCGGTGGGCCGGGTCCCCGGACAGGATGCCGGAGTCGGTGCCGCTCGGGGCAGTGTGACGTGCGGCACCTTCCGTGTCGGCCGGGAACGGGCGCCGGGGTGCGGCGCGTCGGAGAGGAAGACCCGAAAGGGGAGTCCGCGATACCGCTTCTGACGGTTCCTCCCGGTGGTCCGGGGGCGGTCCGGGGGTGGTCCGGACGGCGGCTCGGGCCGGTTCCGGAGCCGGTCGCGGCGGATGCGCGCAGAGTGATGTTGGTCATCGGGTGCCCCGATGCGGGATAATGGTCTCCGATCAATGCGTTCGATACCGGTGGTGGACGGACCGGCGATATGTCGATGAGCAGGTTGCAGGAAGGGGAACGAGCATGGCGGCCATGAAGCCGCGGACGGGCGACGGCCCGCTCGAGGTGACCAAGGAGGGGCGGGGCATCGTCATGCGAGTTCCGCTCGAGGGCGGCGGCCGACTTGTCGTCGAGCTCACGCCCGATGAGGCCGGTGCGCTGGGCGAAGCCCTGAAGAAGGCCTGCGGCTGAGCCGGTCGGCATCTTCTCTCCACGAGCACCCGAAGGCCCCGCCGGACCGTTTCCGGCGGGGCCTTCGCGGTGCCCGGGGCCGGGCCGCCCGCCGCAGCGTCTGGCGGCCGCAGCGTCTCAGCGTTCGGCGGGCCTCACCGTTTGACGGCGCAGAGCAGGCCGTCGCTCACCGGCAGCAGCGCGGGCAGCAGCGCGTCGCTCTCCCGGACGATCCGTACCAGCTCCCGCATCGCATGGGTCTGCGGGTCGCGCAACCCCGGGTCGGCCAGCCGGCCCTCCTGGAAGACGCCCTCGAAGCAGGCCATCCCACCGGGCCGCAGCAGGCGCAACGATTCTTCGAGGTACTCCCGCGACTCGGCCGCCTCGCCGTCGCAGAACACCAGGTCGTACTGCCCGTCGGCCAGCCGGGGCAGCACCTCCAGCGCCCGCCCGTGGATCACCCGGGACCGGTTGGCGGCGAACCCGGCCTCCGCGTACGCCTCGCGGGCCAGCTGCTGGAGGTCCGGCTCGGGGTCCACGGTGGTCAGCACGCCGTCCGGGCGCATGCCGCGCAGCAGGTAGATGCCGGACACCCCCGTGCCGGTGCCGATCTCCGCCACCGCCTTGGCGCTCAGCGCCGCCGCCAGCAGCCGCAGGCAGGCCCCGCCGCCCGGGTCGATCGCCCGCACCCCGGCGCGTACGGCCCGCGCGCGGGCACGTGCCAAGGCGTGGTCCTCCCCGACATAGGTGTCGGCGAGGGCCGCACCCGCGAGCCCGAAGCCGGTGATGGCTGCCTCCGTCAGGGACCTGGCCGAAGTGGATGTCGATATTTCCAGCCACAGGTTACTGGCCGTCCCGGGAACCGCGTCCGACGGCGGTCCGTTGAGGCGGTGAGGGCAGTCGCCCTGCGGCCGGACCGACCCCGGCCGGTCGAGAGTGTGGACAGGCTTTATCCGGAACTGACGGGCGAGGCGGATATGGTGGTGGCCCTGCTGGGCAGAAGAGCCGACCGAGGAGGTGTGGCTGAGGGCGACGCCCCTGTGCGGCGGTATGTCCGCGGTACTGCGTCGGCCCGTACGCCGGAGCCCGTGATGAACCAGCCTGCGCAGTCCCCCGCCGACGAGTCGTCCGCCAACCCGCAACCGGTGGTCACGGCCGCCTTCGCCGAGGGTGCCGACGCGCAGACCTGGACGCCGCCCACGTGGGAGGAGATCGTCCAGGCGCACAGCGCCCGCGTCTACCGCCTCGCGTACCGGCTCACCGGGAACCAGCACGACGCCGAGGACCTCACCCAGGAGGTCTTCGTCCGCGTCTTCCGGTCGCTCTCCACCTACACGCCCGGCACCTTCGAGGGCTGGCTGCACCGGATCACCACCAACCTCTTCCTGGACATGGTCCGCCGCCGCCAGCGCATCCGCTTCGACGCCCTGGGTGAGGACGCGGCCGAGCGGCTGCCCAGTCGCGAGCCCAGCCCGGCGCAGCACTTCCACGACAACCACTTCGACGCCGACGTGCAGCAGGCGCTGGACACGCTGGCCCCGGAGTTCCGGGCGGCGGTGGTCCTCTGCGACATCGAGGGACTGTCGTACGAGGAGATCGCCGCCACCCTCGGGGTGAAGCTCGGCACCGTCCGCAGCCGCATCCACCGGGGCCGCTCGCACCTGCGCTCCGCCCTGAAGCACCGCGCACCGGGCTCCGCGCCCGGTCGGCTGCGGCGTGGCGGTTCCACCTCCGCGGAGCGGGCCGTCGCCTCGGTGGGCCCGCTGGCGACCGGTGCCGAGCCCGAACGGAGGCGGCCGTGAGCGCCGAGCGCTACACCGGGTCGCGCCGCAGCCGGAGCCAGCAGGCACGCCCGGAGACCGAGGCCGCCGAGGAGCGTCCGCAGGGCTCCGGGGCGCTGGTCGCGCTGAGCAATGTGGGGCCCGGCCCCGGCACCGACCAGCCGATGGAGGAGCACCACCTCGGTGAGCGGCTCGCCGGCTTCGTCGACGGCGAACTGGACCACGACGCCCGGGACCGGGTGCAGGCCCACCTGGCGACCTGTCCCGACTGCCTGGCCGAGGCGGAGGACGAGCGGGCCGCCAAGCGGCTGCTGGCCGCCGCCGCGACGCCGGAGCCGTCCGCGCTGCTGATGTCCCGGCTGCTGGCCGTGGGCGGCGGCGGCCGGGACGGCGGTGACCCGCTGGGCGACCGGCTGCGCGACGGCGTGGGCTCGATCGGCGGCAGCCGGCTGGACGGCGGCTCCTTCGGGCGCGGCGGTGCCGTCTTCGGCAGCGGCTCGCTGGGCGCTCCCGTACCCCCGCTGCCCGGCTACCGGCCGGAGGGGCCGGGCGTGGTGCGGCGCGGCGACGGGTCCGCGATGACCCGGCTGCGCAACGCGGTGGCGCCCCCCGACCGGCGGCCGGCCGGCACGGCGGCCGAGCGGGCGGTACGGCCGTCGGCGGCGCGGGGCCGCAGGTTCGCCTTCGCGGCGGCCGGTGCCTTCTCGGTGGCGGCGGTGGCGCTGACCGGCTTCGGCGGGCTCGGCGGGGTGGACGGCACCCCGGAGGAGCCGTTCGGCACCAGCGTGAGCCCGGTGGCCGAGATCGGCTCCGAGGACGTCTCGCCGCTGACCATCCCGCTGCGGGCGCCGGTCTGGGCGGGCTACCCGGTCTCCGTTCCCGGCGCCGGTTCGCTGCCCGCCGGCCCGTCCCCGCTGACCACGGTCCGGGCCCCGATCATCCACTGAGCCGGCTCATCCACGGGGCTGATCAACCACGGGGCCGATCAACCACTGGGCTGATCAACCACTGGGCCGGCCCCGCCCCTGCCGACGGGCCGTCGGCAGGGGCGCGGCAGACCACGCGGTCCACCGCGCCCCGGGGCCACCGGTTCGCGCACCGAGTGCCCGTGGCGGCGCCGGGACTGGTTGAATCAAGGTGGGCGGCCGTCGCGGCCGCCGTGCCTACAGGGGAGCGGCTGCACGTATGAGCTCGACGGAAGACCGCGCGGCGCCGGACCCCGGCGCGCCGGAGTGGTGGAGCCATCCGGACCGGCCGGTGGCCGCCCCGGACGCCGCACCCCCGGCACTGCCCGGTCCGCCGCCCCCGCCCGCACCGCCGCTCGCCTGGCCGGGCGACCCCTGGGCGGCACCCGGCGACTGGGCCGCGCCCGCCCCGCCCCGCCGCCCGCCGGCCACCGGCCCGCTGGTCGTCGGCGCGGTGCTGCTCGCCCTGCTGGCGGGCTCCATCGGCGGCGGCGTCGGCGCCTACCTCCAGGACCGCAGCACCGGTGGCCACCTCACGCTGCCGCAGGTCAGCGACCCGGCCGTGGACCGCGCCCCCAACAGCGTGGCCGGCATCGCCCGGACGGCGCTGCCCGGAGTGGTGTACATCCACGTCAAGGGGCCCAAGGCGGAGGACACCGGCACCGGCTTCGTCCTGGACACCAAGGGCCACATCCTCACCAACAACCATGTGGTCTCCCCGGCCGGCACCACGGGCACCATCACCGTCACCTTCGACAGCGGCCAGTCCCGCCGGGCCACCGTGGTCGGCCGGGACAGCGGGTACGACCTGGCGGTCCTCCGGGTCACCGGCGTCTCCGGTCTCAGCCCGCTCACCCTCGGCGACTCGGACGGGGTGCGGGTGGGCGACCCGGTCGTCGCCATCGGTGCGCCGTTCGGCCTGGAGGGCACCGTCACCTCGGGCATCATCAGCGCCACCCACCGGCCCATCACGGCCGGCGGCGAGGACCGCAGCGACGGCGTCTCCTATGTCGACGCGCTCCAGACCGACGCCCCGATAAACCCCGGCAACTCCGGCGGCCCGCTGATGGACGCCGGGGGCCGGGTGATCGGGGTCAACTCCGCGATCCGCTCCGCGTCCGGCAGCACGGCGGACCCGTACAGCGGCGACAAGCAGGCGGGCAGCATCGGGCTGGGCTTCGCCATCCCGGTCAATGAGGCGCGCCAGGTCGCGGAGCAGCTGGTCAACAAGGGCAAGGCGGTGCACCCGGTCATCGGCGTCACGCTGGACATGCGGTACACCGGCGACGGCGCCAAGGTGCTGGCCAAGGCGGGCCCGTCCGGCAGCGAGCCGGTCGCCCCCGGCGGCCCGGGTGCGCGGGCGGGCCTGCGGCCGGGCGACGTGATCTCCTCGGCGGACGGCCGGGCGGTGCACGACGGCGACCAGCTGGTGGTGGTCATCCGCAGCCACCGGCCGGGTGACACCATCGAGCTGACCGTGGAGCGCGACGGCGGCCGCCTGAAGGTGCGGGTGACGCTGGACGGCTCGTCGGGCGGCTAGACCGGTTGCGGTGTTTGCCACCGCTTAACCGGCGTCCACCGCGCGCAGCCGCGAGCGGCCATTACTCTTGGACGGAGTCGTGCCGTGGTGTCCGCACCTCGTCCAGCAGCAGGGAGTTCCGGGTGTTCAATGACATAGGTCTGCCGGAGATGCTGGTGCTCATCGTCATCGCGGTGATCATCTTCGGCCCGGATAAGCTGCCCAAGGTCATCCAGGACACCATGGCCTTCATCCGCAAGGTGCGGTCCTTCGCGGACAACGCCAAGGCCGACATCCGCAAGGAGCTCGGCCCGGAGTTCAAGGACTTCGACTTCGAGGACCTCAACCCGAAGACCTTCGTCCGGAAGAACCTGCTGGGCAGCGACGACCTGGGTCTGAAGGAGATCCGCAACGGCTTCGACCTCGACCTGGACAATCTCGGTCTGGACCTGGACGCGGACGACCCGGCCCCGCCGCCGCGCCGTGCCGCCAACGGCACCATCGACATGACCAAGGGCGACCAAACCAGGGGCGACCGGACGAGGACCGACCTGATCAAGGGCAGCGGCGGTCCGCTGGCGGCCGGCGAGCGCCCCCCGTACGACCCCGACGCCACCTGAGCCACCCGGGCGGCGCCACCCGGCGTACGCCACCCCCGAAACACCGGCGGCTGCCACGACACGCCGGAGGGGTGGCATTCCCCTCGCTATCCTATTTTCTGCCCTGATGATGCATCGTCTGTGTGCTCGCGGGCCCGCACCCGGGCCCGCGCCGCACCGACACCGCACCGGTGTGCGCCGGGACGCTACGGCACCGCCGCTGCTCGGGCCCGGCGCACCGCGCGCCGGAGCAGTGACCAGTTGGTCGGAGGAGGCCCGGGATGGACACGACGAGTCGTGCGGCGGGAGTAGTGGCGGCTGCGCTCGACGGCTACCTGGCCGCCGACTTCCCCTGGTACGGCCTGGACGACGGCTGGACCGGGAACCGCTGGCTGATGCAGGTCGGCGCCGGTGCCGAGGGCACCGTCGACTACGGCTCGGTCGGCCACGGCGACGAGCCGACGGCCCGGCAGTACGAGGGCCCGGACAGCCGCCGCTTCGCCGTGGTGGTGACGGTGGCCCGCCGCCCCGGGCGGCGCAGCGCGGACGGCACCGGCGTACTGGAGGCCACCTCGGCGTCCTCCGCCGCCTGGCTGGCCGGCTCCGGGCTGCTCTCCGCCACCTGGCCCGGCCAGATGGGGCGCAGCCTGCGGCAGGACTGGCTGGACCAGCAGACCGCCATCGCCTGGGACCTGGCCGACGACCTGGCCGGCCCGAACTGGTCCTCGCTCAGCCTGCCGGTGGGCGGCCGACCGCAGGACTTCCGCTACCGGGAGTCGGAGTACGGCTGGGTGCTGGCCGGAGAGGCCCCCGGCGTGCTGCTGGGCGCCTACGGCCGGGGGGTGAGCGCCTATGCGCTGGGCTTCGCCGACATCGCGGACATCGCCCGCTACGCCGAGCCGGGCCCGTCCGGCTCGACGGCGCTCGGCGCCTCCTGACGCGTACGGCCGGCGGGGCACCCAGGGCGCCCCGCCGGCCGTGTCAGCGGGTCAGAACTTGTTGCGCGGGGTGAGCCCCAGCGACATCCCGGCGAGGCCGCGCTCGCGGCGCCCCAGCTTCGCCGCCACCGCGTGCAGCGCGGCGCCCGCCGGGGAGTCCGGGTCGGAGAGCACCACGGGCTTGCCCTCGTCGCCGCCCTGCCGCAGCCGGACGTCGATCGGGATGCTGCCCAGCACCGGGACCTCGGCGCCGGTCGCCCGGGTCAGCGCGTCCGCCACCGTGCGGCCGCCGCCGGTGCCGAAGACGTCCACCATCTCGCCGCAGTGCGGGCAGGGCATGCCGGACATGTTCTCGATCACGCCGACGATCTTCTGATGGGTCTGGAGCGCGATGGTGCCGGCCCGCTCCGCGACCTCGGCGGCGGCCTGCTGCGGGGTGGTGACGATCAGGATCTCCGCGTTGGGGACCAGCTGCGCCACCGAGATGGCGATGTCGCCGGTGCCGGGCGGCAGGTCCAGCAGCAGCACGTCCAGGTCGCCCCAGTAGACGTCGGCCAGGAACTGCTGCAACGCGCGGTGCAGCATCGGCCCGCGCCAGACCACCGGGGCGTTGCCCGGGGTGAACATGCCGATGGAGATCACCTTCACGCCGTGCGCCGACGGCGGCATGATCATGTTCTCGACCTGGGTCGGCCGGCCGTCCACGCCCAGCATCCGGGGCACGCTGTGGCCGTAGATGTCCGCGTCCACCACCGCGACCTTCAGCCCGTCGGCGGCCAGTGCCGCCGCCAGGTTGACGGTCACCGAGGACTTGCCGACCCCGCCCTTGCCGGACGCCACCGCATACACCCGGGTCAGCGAGCCCGGCTTGGCGAACGGGATCTCCCGCTCGGCGGTGCCGCCGCGCAGCATGGTGGACAGCTCGCGCCGTTGCTCGTCGCTCATCACGTCCAGCTCGACCGCGACTGCGGTGACCCCCGGGACCCGCTCCACCGCCTCGGTGACCCGGCTGGTGATGGTGTCCCGCATCGGGCAGCCGGAGACGGTGAGCCAGACGGCCACCCGCACCGCGCCGCCCGCGCCGATCTCCACCGATTTCACCATGCCCAGCTCGGTGATGGGACGGTGGATCTCCGGGTCCTGGACGGTGGCCAGCGCGCTGCGTACGGACTCTTCGAGTGCCGCCGCGCCGCCGGTCGCGCCCTGCGTCTGATTGGCCATGCACCGATGGTACGGCGCGGGGTCGGGCGCCCCGGCATCGCCGGTCGGGTGGACCGGGTCGCAGCCGGTGGCGGCCGTCGGCGCTCAGCGGCGGTCGGGCGCGTCCTCCGCCGCCGACGCGGCCGGCTCCCGGCGGTGCTCCTCCAGGTCCTTGAGCAGCGCCTGGAGTTCGGAGCGGACGAAGTCCCGGGTGGCCACCTCGCCCAGGCCCTGCCGCAGCGCCGCCACCTCCCGGGTCAGGAACTCGGTGTCCGCGATGTTGCGCTCGCCGCGGGCCCGGTCCTGCTCCATGTTCACCCGGTCGCGGTCGTCCTGCCGGTTCTGCGCCAGCAGGATCAGCGGCGCGGCGTACGACGCCTGGAGCGACAGGGCCAGGGTCAGGAAGATGAACGGATACTCGTCGAACCGCACATGGGCCGGGGCGAGGGTGTTCCAGCCGATCCAGACGATCACCACCACCGTCATCCAGACGATGAACCGCCCCGTCCCCAGGAAGCGGGCGATCTGCTCCGACATCCGCCCGAACGCCTCCGGGTCGTACGCGGGCAGCCGCAGCAGATGGCGGCGGCCGCTCTGCGGCTGGTCCAGCCGGATGCGCCGCCGCTCCTCCCGCTCGCCCAGCCGGGCGGCGGCGGCCGCCGGGCCGCTGAGGGCGGCGCCCTCGCGCAGCCGCAGTTCGCGCAGTTCCCGCAGTTCGCGCAGCTCGTTCTGCAGCCGGGAGCGGCCGTCGTGGTCCCGGCGGCCCCGGCCGCCGCGCTCACCGTCCACCGTCGGCCACCTCCCGGGGCGGCAGGTCCTCGATGTGGTGGACGGTGGACTCCCGCCAGTCGGCGGGCAGCAGGTGGTCCAGTACGTCGTCGACGGTCACCGCGCCGAGCAGATGGTCGGCGTCGTCCACCACCGGGGCCGCGACCAGGTTGTAGGTCGCCAGATAGCTGGTGATCACCGGCAGCGGGGTGTCCGGCGGCAGCGGGTCCAGGTCGCGGTCGACGATCGCGCCCACCAGGGTGTACGGCGGCTCGCGCAGCAGCCGCTGGAAGTGCGCCATCCCCAGGTAGGTGCCGGTCGGCGTCTCGTTGGGCGGCCGGCAGACGTACACCTGCGCGGCCAGCGCGGACTTCTGGTCGGCCACCCGGACCCGGGCCAGCGCGTCGGCCACCGAGGCGTCCGGCTCCAGCACGATCGGCTCGGTGGTCATCAGGCCGCCGGCGGTGTTCTCCTCGTAGCTCAGCAGCCGGCGGACCGGCGCCGCCTCCTGAGGCTCCATCAGCCGCAGCAGCCGCTCGGCGTCGTCGCCCGGCAGCTCGGAGAGCAGGTCGGCGGCGTCGTCCGGGTCCATCGCCTCCAGGATGTCGGCGGCCCGCTCGTCCTGCAGCTTGCCGATGATCTCCACCTGGTCGTCGTCGGGCAGCTCCTCCAGGACGTCCGCCAGCCGCTCGTCGTCCAGCGCGGCGGCCACCTCGGCGCGGCGCTTGGCGGAGAGGTGGTGCAGCACATTGGCCAGGTCGGCGGGGCGCAGCTGTTCGAAGGTGGCCAGCAGGTTGGCGGCGCCCTGGCCCTCCTCGGAGAGGGTGAAGCCGGTGACGGCCGACCAGTCCACGGTCAGCGTCTCGCCCCGGCGGCGCAGCCGGCCGGTCTTGCCGCGCTGGACGAAGACCTTGCTGATCTCCCACTCGCGCAGCCGGGTCTGCACCATGCCGATGTCCAGCACGGTGACCTGCTCGCCGGTCTCGGTGAGGGTGACCCGGCGGTCCAGCAGCTCGCCCAGCACCAGGGTCTCGGTGGCCCGTTGCTCGAAGCGGCGCATGTTGATCACGCCGGTGGTGAGCACCTGGCCGGACTCCAGGCTGGTCACCCGGGTCATCGGCAGGAAGATCCGGCGGCGGCTGACCACCTCGGCCACCAGGCCGAGCACCCGAGGCGGGCGGCCGGCCAGCCGCAGCGACACCACCACGTCGCGGACCCGGCCCACCTGGTCGCCGTTGGGGTCGAACACCGCGACGCCGGAGAGGTGGGAGATGAAGACCCGGTTGGGTGCTCCTGCCATGGCCGCTCCGTCTCCTCCCTGCCTCCCCCGTCTGTCCCCGTATATCCCTGTCTCTGTTCCTGTCTCCCCGGCGTCCCTGTCTCCCCGGCCCGCCCGGCGTGCTGTTCAGGCTACCCGCGCGTCCCGGCGCGGGCCCGCCGGAGCGCGACCCGTGACCGTGGCGCGCGCGGGGCGCGCAGGTCCGGTGAAGGGGCGCCCGTGAACGGCCCCGAACGGAACCCTCGTTGCCACTCCCGGCATACGCTGCGGTAGCTTGCTGGCACTCCACCCCCCTACCCCGATGCGGCGCGGTGATCCGGCCCGCCGCCTCGGCAACCCCTCGCGGGAGGAACAGCCCCCATGCTGATGCGCCGCTCCGCCCTCGGGACCGTCTGCGTGACCGCCGCCCTGGCGCTCACCGCCGGCTGCGGGGCGTCCGACCCCGACGAGGGCACCAACGGCGTCGGCCGCCAGACGCCGGACGCCATCGCCGCCAAGGCCAGGGCGGCGGCCCTGGCCGCCCCCTCCGTCCGGCTGTCCGGCAGCGTGGTCAGCGCCGGGGCCACCTACCGGCTGGACATGCGGCTCAAGGAGTCCGGCGGCACCGGCAAGGTGGTCAGCGGCAACCGCACCTTCGAGCTGCTGCGGGTGGGCTCCAAGCTGTACGTCAAGGGCGACGCCGCCTTCTACGCGGCCGGGGGCGCGTCGGCGTCCGCCACGGCCACGGCCTCCGTCACCGCTTCGGCGGGGTCGGCGGCGAGCACCCTGGAGGGGCGGTACGTACGGGTGCACTCCAGCGACCCGTCGTACAAGGAGCTGTCCGTCTTCACCGAGAAGGACGCGCTGCTGGGGAGCGTCACCGACCTGGGGGGCCCGGTGCACAAGGGGAACTACACCCGGGTCGACGGCGTACGGACGGTGTCGGTCGCCACCGACGCGGGCAGCACCCTGCGGGTCTCGCTGGTCGGCACCCCGTACCCGGTCCGGGTCGAGCGGGCGGGCGGGGCGGGCACGCTGGACCTCACCGAGTTCGGCCGGGACTTCAAGATCGCCACCCCACCCGCCGCCGACATCCTGGACTACGGCACCGCCCACTCCTAGCCGCGCGGCGGTCCGGTCGTGGCGGCGGGGGCGCGAGGATCGTTTGCCGGCAGGTGGTCGGGGGGTTGGCCTGTGCCCATGGCCGTGGGGTCTGGGGTGTGGGGTGCGCTGGGTGGGGTTGTTTGCGCGGTTGCTCGCGTTCTTGCGCCGCTAAGGGCGGCGGCGGCGGAAGAGGAGCTTGGGGAGGCCGGCCGGGGCGGGGTGGCGGGTGGTGGCGGGGGTGGGGACGGGCTGGGCGGCGTGGGAGGTGTCGGGCATGGCGCCGGGCCGCTGGGTGGTCGCCCCGGCCGGCTCCAGCCGCAGCACCCGGCACTCCCGGGCCCAGCGGTCCGTCACGGTGTCGGTGTCCGGGGCGTTGAGCCGCTTCCCCTTCAGCTCGTCGACCGCCGCCTGCCACGCCTCGCTGCCGGGCGCCGGCTCCACCACCCGGGCCGGCCATCGCACCAGCCGCCCGCCCTTGTCCTTGCTGCGGACCGTGACCACCGCCGTGCCCCCGCCGACCAGCCCGTGCAGCGGCTGCTCGCCGCCGTCCCCGACGACCACCACGGCCCCGCCCTGCCAGGCGTGCCAGAGCGGCCGGCCCGGCCCCTGCCCGTCCGCCGCCACCCAGAGCAGCCCGGACTTCTTCGCGGACTCCTCCACCAGGGCGGGGTCGAAGAACTCCTCGGCCGACGGGGTGGCTGCGGCTGTCACACGGTCCATGGTCCACAGCGTACGGGGCGGCTCCCCGCCCCGTACGCCCCCCGCCCCGTACGCCCGGTCAGACCTGCGCGCCGTTGGGGTAGCGGACCGTCTCCGGCGACGCCTTCGCCGACCGGCGGCGCTCCGAGGGCGGCGGTGTGCTCCGCCACCGCTCCAGCTCGACCGCGAGCGGCGCCGCGGTGAACATCGACGACCAGGTCCCCACCGCGATGCCGATCAGCAGGGCCACCGCGAAGTCGGTGAGGGAGTCGCCGCCGAGCAGGGCCAGCGCGGTGAGGATGAACACCGCGCCCAGGCCGGTGTTCACGGTGCGCGGCACGGTCTGGAGCACCGCGCTGTTCACCACTCCCCGCAGCGGCTTGCTGCGGTCCCGGGCCCACAGTTCCCGTACCCGGTCGAAGACCACCACCGAGTCGTTGACGGAGTAGCCGATCACGGTGAGCAGCGCCGCCAGGAAGACCCCGTCGACGGGCTTGCCGAGCCAGGCGAAGACACCGAGCAGGATCACCACGTCGTGCGCCATCGCGGTGACCGAGGCGGCGGCGAACGTCCAGCGGAAGCGTGCCGCCAGGTAGCCGAGCTGGGCGAGCAGCGCCACCCCGACCGCGATCAGCGCGCCGCGCCGCAGCTCGGCGCCGAGGCTGGGGCCGATGAACTCGTCCCGCAGCTTGGTGGCGCCGCCGCCGACCTCCGCCAGCGCCTGCTCGATCCGCGCCCGGTCGGCCTCGGTCAGCTCCCCGGTGCGTACCGAGATCGCGTCCTGCCCGGACGCGCCGACGGTGGCGCGCGGGAAGCCGGCCGCCGCGACCGCCTCCCGGGCGGTCTCCGCGTCCACGGTCCTGCTGGTGGAGTACTCGACCAGCCGGCCGCCGGTGAACTCCACGCCCAGGTCGAGGCCGCGCACCAGCACCCCGCTGCCGGCCAGCACCGCGACCGCCGCCGACAGCGCCAGCCAGCGCCGGGGCCGCCGCAGCAGGTCGGGGGAGCGCCGGGTCAGCCAGATGCGTACGCTGCCGAGCCCGGCGATGCCGGTGACGGCCGGCCGCCGCAGCACCCAGCCGCGCGCCACCGCCAGGTCGGTCAGCGCCCGGGTGACGACCAGCGCGGAGACCATGGACGCCAGCACACCGATGCCCAGCGTGACGCCGAAGCCGCGCACCGGCCCGGAGGCGAAGAAGAACAGCAGCCCGGCGGCGAGCAGCGTGGTGATGTTGGAGTCGGCGATGGCGCTCCAGGCGTTGCGGAACCCCGCGTCCAGCGCGGCGGCCAGTCCGCGCTTCCGACGCTGCGCGTACTCCTCCCTGGCCCGTTCGAAGACCAGGACGTTGGCGTCCACCGCCATCCCGATCGCCAGTACGAACCCGGCCAGGCCGGGCAGCGTCAGGGTGGCGCCCAGCGCCAGCAGCGCGGCGTACGAGATCAGCCCGTACGCGGCCAGCGCGACCGCCGCCAGCGCGCCGAACAGCCGGTAGACGCCCATCAGGAAGAGGGCGGTGCAGGCCACACCGATCACGGCGGCCTGCGCGCTGGCCGTGACGGCCGCCGCGCCCAGCGTCGGGCCGACGGTGCGCTGCTCGACCACGTCCACCGGGACGGGCAGCGCGCCGCCGCGGATCAGCAGTGCCAGCTCGCGGGCCTCGGCGGCGGAGAAGGAGCCGGTGATCTGGGTGGAGCCGCCGGTGATCCCGGTGCCGCAGCCGACGCCGGGGTCCACCTGCGGGGAGGAGACGACCTGGTCGTCCAGCACGATCGCCACCCGCCGCCGGGGGTCGCCGGGCGGCTGGCAGGCCGCCTCGCCGGTCAGCGCCGACCAGGCGCCGCCGCCGTCGCCCCGGAAGTCCACGGTGACGTACCAGCCGAGCCCCTGCGTGGTGTCCAGCAGCGCGTCGGCGTCCTTGACGCCCCCGCCGGTCAGCCGGGCGGGGCCGAGCAGCAGCGGGCTGCCGGTCTCGTCGTCCAGCACCCTGCTGCCGTCGCCGCCGGAGGCGGTGCCCGGTACGGCGGTGCCCAGCACCGGGTGGAAGGCGAGCTGCGCGGTGCGGCCGAGGACGTCCACCGCCTGCGCCGGGTCCTGCACGCCGGGCAGTTCCACGATGATCCGGCGCTCTCCGGACTGGGTGAGCGCCGGCTCGCTCACCCCCAGTGCGTCGATCCGCTTGCGCAGCACCTCCAGGGTCCGCGCGGTGGTCTCCCGGTCCGCCGAGGCGGTGGCCGTGTCGCGGGCCTCCAGCACGATCTGGGTGCCGCCGCGCAGGTCCAGGCCCAGCCGGGGCGGCTTGGTGGCGACCAGGAAGGCGGACGTCAGCAGCACGGCCAGGGCCAGTACGGCGCGTACGGCGGTGGCGCGGGTCATCGGAGACCTCCGGATGCGGGGGCAGCCGCGCCACGCCGGAGCGCCCGCCGCTGCGGGTGCTCCGGCGCCGCGCGGCGGGTTCGGGCGGGTGGGGTGGGTGTGGGTGCTGTGGGTGCGGGTGGTGTGGGTGCGGCGGTCCGGCCGGGGCGGTGCGGCGCCCTTGGCTGCGACACCGGGACGGGCGCCGGGGCGGCCCCGGCCGGACCTTTCGGGGAGCGTCAGCGCCCGGCGGCCACTGGCTCCCCGTCGGCGGCCGACGGGTGCCGCCGGGCCGCCTGGAGGGCGACGGCCGCACCGCGCAGCGCCGCCCAGTGCGGGGCCGGCGCCGGGCGCACGCTGGTGCGCAGCTCGGCGGCCAGCCGATAGGTGATCTCCGGCCGCAGCGCGCCGCCGCCGACCAGCAGCGGGCCCCGCTCCAGCGCGTCGACCGTCTCCGGCCCGGTGTGGTCCTGGAGCAGCGCGGTCACCATCTGGGTGACCGCCCGGGTGATCAGCGCGGCGGACCGCTCCCGGCCCAGGTCACCGGTGCCCAGGTCGGTGCGGCGGGCGCCGACCACGGCGCCGTCGCTGAGCACCGCGACCTCGGTCAGCTGGGCGCCGACATCGACCACCAGCAGCGACCGGCCGCCGTGCCCCTGGTCGGGGCTGCCGATGGCGGCCGCCTTCACGCTGTCGATGGTCAGTACGGACCTCGGCTCCAGCACCCGCAGCGCGGCGGCCGCCGCCTCGCGCTCGGCGGCGTCGGCGAGCACCGGCCCGCAGAGCACCACCAGCGACCGGCGCCGCCGCCGGGTGTGGCGGCCGAGCAGCCGGTCGAGCATCCGGGCGCACTGCTCCACGTCCACGACCCGCCCGCGCCGCACCGGGTAGTGCGGTCCGCGCGGCGTGAACGCCACGCTGGGGACGTCCGCGACCACGCCGCGCCCCGGCACCCAGGCGCGGGTGCGGGCGCTGCCCAGGTCGATCGCGATGCCGGGGCAGTGGCCGAGCACCGGCACCGGGGTGTCGTCGAGCACCCGCCGCAGACCGGGGAGGATCACCGCATGGCCTCCCTCACCAGATGGCAGCGCACGCAGTAGCGGGCCTGCGGGACGATCTCCAGCCGGGCCTGCTCCACCGGGCGGGTGCACAGCTCGCACCGGCCGAAGCTGCCGTCGTCCATCCGCTCCAGCGCGGCCTCCACGTCGTCCAGCACCATCCGCGCCGAGGCGGCCAGCTGGTGCTGGACCTCCAGCTGGCCGGCCGCCGGGTGTCCGGCGGGGACGGTGGCGAACTCCGCCAGCTGCTGCCGCCGGAAGCGCCGCTGCTCCTCCAGCGACTCCCGCAGCCGGTCCAGCGTGTGGCGGGGGAGGCGGGGTGCGACGGCTCGGGCGACCCGTTCGTTGCTCACGGCTTCACGTCCTCAGTGTGGAGGGGGGCTCAGTGCGGAGAGCGGGCTCAGGGGCGAAGGGCGGTTCAACTGTGCAGGAGAAGCGCGGTTCGTACGGTGGACGGATGGGCGGGCCCGGCTTCCTGGGCCCGGCTCCTTGAGCCCAGCTCCGTGGGCCCGGCTACTTGGGCCGGCAGCCCACGCAGCAGCGGGCGTACGGCAGGATCTCCAGCCGCTCCACCGGGATCGGCTGCGCGCAGGTCTGGCAGGTCCCGTAGCCGCCCTCGTCCAGCCGGCGCCGGGCGGCGGCGATCTCCTCCAGCACATTGCGGATCGCCTGGGTCTGGGCCGCCATCAGCTGGTCCGACGAGTCGGGCTCGCTCTCCTCGATCGCGGCGAGCTGCACCAGGCGGGTGTTGTGCTCGCGCTCCAGCCACTGGCGGGCGTCGTGCGCGGTGATGCGGTGCTGCTGGTACGAGCGTGCGGTCTCGGTCGACATCCGCTTCCTCCGTTGGTGAGCCGGGCCGGTTCGGGCCACCTGGCCCGGTGCGTATGCCTCCACCCTGCTCGCCGGGACGGCCGCCGACCATCGGTGCCGGCACCCATATCGGATGGGTGGCGGGGTGTACCCGGGGGCAGCGGCCGGGCCCGGGTTCGACGCGGGGGCCCCGTCCGGGACAAGCTGGACGCACACCAGCGCAACCACGAGGCCGGAGGAGGTCGCATACCGGGTGTCCCTGTTCTGGCGGATCTTCCTGCTCAACGCCGTGGTGCTGTCCGCCGCCACCGCGCTGCTGTTCTGGGCGCCGGTCACCGTGTCGGTGCCGATCGTCCTCACCGAGGCGGCGGTGCTCATCGGCGGTCTGGGCGTCATGCTGCTCGCCAACGCCGTACTGCTGCGGATCGGCCTGGCCCCGCTGGACCGGCTGACCCGCCTGATGACCCGGATCGACCTGCTGCGGCCGGGGCAGCGGCTGCCGGTGACCGGGCACGGCGAGATCGCGGACGTACTGCGGACCTTCAACGAGATGCTGGAGCGGCTGGAGGCCGAGCGCGGCGACAGCAACGCCAGGGCGCTCTCCGCCCAGGAGGCCGAGCGCCGCCGGATCGCCCGCGAACTGCACGACGAGGTGGGCCAGAGCCTCACCGCCGTCCTGCTGGAGCTCAAGCGGGTCGCGGACCGGGCCCCCGCCGAGCTGCGCGCCGACCTGTACGACGCCCAGGAGACCACCCGGGGCAGCCTGGACGAGGTCCGCCGGCTCGCCCGCCGACTGCGCCCCGGCGTCCTGGACGACCTCGGCCTGGTCAGCGCCCTCACCGCGCTCACCACCGACTTCCGCACCCACACCGGCCTGGACATCCGGCGCCGCTTCGACCCCGAGCTGCCCGAGCTGGGCGCGGAGGCGGAGCTGGTGATCTACCGGGTCGCCCAGGAGAGCCTGACCAATGTCGCCCGGCACGCCGACGCGGCCGGTGCCGAGGTGGCGCTGCGCCGCACCCCCGGCGGGGTGATGCTGAGCGTCCGCGACGACGGCCGGGGCCTGGGCCGTTCCCGGGAGGGCGCCGGGCTGCGCGGCATGCGGGAGCGGGCGCTCTTCGTGAGCGCCGAACTCGCCATCACCAGCGTGGCCGGCGAGGGCACCGAGGTGACCCTGCACGTCCCCGCAGCCGACAGGAGCAGCTGACCCATGCCGACCGAATCCCGCCCCGCCAAGACCCGCATCCTGCTGGCCGACGACCACGTCCTGGTCCGGCGCGGCGTCCGGCTGATCCTGGACGGCGAGCCGGACCTCCAGGTGGTGGCGGAGGCCGGCGACGGCGCCGAGGCCGTGGAGGCGGCCCGCGCCCAACCGGTCGACCTGGCCGTGCTGGATGTCGCCATGCCCCGGATGACCGGCCTCCAGGCGGCCCGGGAGCTGTCCCGGCTGCAACCGGGCCTGCGCATCCTGATGCTGACCATGTACGACAACGAGCAGTACTTCTTCGAGGCGCTCAAGGCCGGGGCCTGCGGCTACGTCCTCAAGTCGGTGGCCGACCGCGATCTGGTCGAGGCGTGCCGGGCGGCGATGCGCGGCGAGTCCTTCCTCTACCCGGGTGCGGTCACCGCCCTGATCCGCACCTATCTGGACCGGGTACGCAATGGCGAGGCGCTGCCGGAGCGGATGCTCACCGCCCGCGAGGAGGAGATCCTCAAGCTGGTCGCGGAGGGCCATTCCTCCAAGGACATCGCGCAGACCCTCTTCATCAGCGTCAAGACCGTGGAGCGCCACCGGGCGAACATCCTTCAGAAGCTCGGCCTGCGCGACCGCCTGGAACTCACCCGCTACGCCATCCGGGCCGGCCTGATCGAGCCCTGACCCCGACCGGCCCACCACCGGGGGCGACAGTGGTGTGGAGCCCGTACGGGCCTTACGGTTGGGGGTGCCCCGACCTGCCCGCACCCCGAGGAGCGCTGTGCCCGCCGCCCGGCCCCAGACCGCAGACCACCGCCGAGCGGACACCACACCGACCGCGACCGGCGAGGCGACGCCGCAGCGGCTCCCGGTGGCCGACCTGCTGCTGCTCGCGGTCTCGGTGGGCGGCATCTCGCTGTCCGCCCCGCTGATCAGCGCCACCGCGGCGCCCGCCCTGGCCATCGCCTTCTGGCGCAACACCATGGCCGTCGGCGTACTGGGCCCGTACGCGCTGCTGCGGCACCGCGCCGAGCTGCGCCGGATCGGCCGCCGCGCGCTGCTGCTCACCCTCGCCGCCGGGGCGCTGCTGGCCCTGCACTTCGCCCTCTGGCTGCCCAGCCTGCGGATGACCTCGGTGGCCTCCTCGACCGCGATGGTCACCACCACCCCGCTCTGGGCGACCCTGATCATGCGGCTGTACGGCCGCCGGGTGCCGGCCCGGGTGTGGCTGGGCACCGGCGTCGCCTTCACCGGCGTGCTGGTGCTGACCGGCGTCGACCTGTCGCTCTCCGCCCGCGCCCTGGCCGGGGACGCGCTGGCGCTGGCCGCCGGACTGGCCGCCGCCGGATATCTGCTGCTGGGCGCCGAGGTGCGGCGGACGGTCAGCACCACCGCGTACACGCTGCTCTGCTACACCACCACCGCCGTGCTGCTGCTGGTGGCCGCGCTGGCGTCCGGCGCGGCGCTGTCCGGCTGGCCGGCCGGCACCTGGTGGAAGCTGGTGCTGCTCACCGGCACCGCGCAGCTGCTGGGCCACTCGCTCAGCAACCGCGTGGTGCGCACCCTGGGCGCCTCGGTGACCTCCACCGCCATCCTGCTGGAGACCCCGGGCGCCGCACTGATCGCCGCCGTCTGGCTGGGCCAGCTGCCGCCGGTCGCCGCCTACCCGGCGGTGGCGCTGATCCTGGCCGGGCTGGTGCTGGTCAGCCGGCCGAACCGGCGGAGCTGAGCGGGCGGGGCCGGGCGGCCCGGCCGCTCACAGCCAGCCGTTGCGCCGGAAGCCCCGGTACATCAGGGCGCAGATCAGCGCCATGCCGACCAGCACCGTGGGATAGCCGTAGAGGGTGTCGCGCTCCGGCATGTGCTCGAAGTTCATCCCGTAGATGCCGGTGATCATGGTGGGTACGGCGAAGATGGCCGCCCAGGCGGTGATCTTGCGCATGTCCTCGTTCTGCGCCACCGAGACCTGGGCCAGATTGGCCTGGAGCAGCGAGTTGAGCAGTTCGTCGAAGGCCGACACCTGCTCGTTCACCCGGGACAGGTGGTCGGCGACATCGCGGAAGTACTTCTGGATGTCCGGGTCGACCACCCGCATCGGGCGCTCGGAGAGCAGCTGCATCGGCCGCAGCAGGGGGCCGGCCGCCCGCTTGAACTCCAGCACCTCGCGCTTGAGCTGGTAGACCCGGCCGATGTCGGCGCTCTTGCCGGTCCGGGTCGCGAAGACGTCGAACTCCACCTCGTCCACATCGGTCTGCAACTCGTCCACCACCGCGAGATAGTCGTCGACCACCCGGTCCGCGATGGCGTGCAGCACGGCGGAGGGGCCCTTGGCCAGCAGCTCCGCGTCCTGCTCCAGGCGGCGGCGCAGCGCGGTCAGCGAGCCGTGGCCGCCGTGCCGGACCGTGATCACGAAGTCCTTGCCGGTGAAGACCATCACCTCGCCGGTGGACATCACCTCGCTGGTCGGGGAGAGCTGGTCGTGCTCCTGGTAGCGGATGGTCTTGAAGACGGCGAAGAGCACATCGTCATACCGCTCCAGCTTGGGCCGCTGGTGGGCGTGGACCGCGTCCTCCACCGCCAGCGGGTGCAGGCCGAAGCGCTTGGCGATGCCCTCGAACTCCGCCTCGGTGGGTTCGTGCAGGCCGATCCAGACGAAGGAGTCGGCCGAGGGCTCGTCATCGTGTGCCAGGCGGACCCGGCGTACGGCCTCGCGGGGTGAGCAGCTCTCACCGACCCGCCGGCCTCGGGAGTAGACGGCGCAGTCCACCACCGCGCTGGGGGTGGGCTCGCAGAGGGCTCCGTCGAAGGGCGCACCGCTGCGGCGGCGGTGCGGACGGACGACGGCGCGCAGGTCGCGGATCATCGACATGGCGGGCTCCTTCGGGCAGGGCCGTCGACTGCCGGCGGGCCGGTGGGTGTCCGGCCCAGCCGATGCCGGGAGTGCGGCGGCGGGGAACGCCTGGCGGTGGCGCCGAGTGACCAGAGGAGAACGTCACAGCGCCCGGGGCGGCGCTCTCCCGCCCGGTGACACAGGCCCGCGGAGAACCGCTGCTGCCTCGGCTGCGGCTGAGGGACGGCAAGCACTCCCGATCCGGGAGGAGGAACACCGGGGCGGAGCCGGGGAGGGCTCGCGCCGGGCGGGGTTCGGCTGCTTTTCAGAACCTCAGAGCGAGGACAGACGGCCGCGGGGCACCGGTACGGGAGAGCTGCCGGTACTGCACGGTCGGCTGGTATCCACCCGCAACCACCTCCCTCGGCCGGTCCCCGCTGGGGGAGAGCCTCGTCCCTCACGGCGCGCGGTGCGCGCTGCGTCCGCCGTACGGAATGCCGTCGCCCGGTTTCGTCCGCACCCGGGCCGGGTAGGCCGTGGTGCATCCGGCCCCTGAGGGGTCTCTTCGGCATGTCCGCTGGTGCGGCCAACGGCTTACCCTATCAGTCGTGGGCGGTCGCGGGGCAGACCGCGCCCGTACCGGCCCCCTTGCAGTCTGCCCGCTAACCTCGCCGACATGGCCTTCCACGACCCGGGCTTCACCGCCGGCCCCGATCCGCTCGCCCGTGACGCCGTGCTGTCGGCGGTGCGGCGGCGGCTGCTGGCCGCCTTCGGTGAGCCGACCGGGCGGGCGGCGGTGACTTTCCTCGGCGCCGACCGCATCGAGGTGCTGCGGTTCGGGCCGGGCGCCGCGACCGGCGCCGTCACCGGTACGGCCGACCCGGCGCTGGTGCGGTACGCGACCCTCGGCATGTCCGCCGCGCCGATGGCCGACCCGATGGCGCCGGTGGCCGACCCGCAGCGCGGGCCCCGGGCGGAGCTGCTGCTCTCGGTGCGCGGCGGCCGGGACGACCTGCTGCGCCCGCTGGCCACGCTGGCGGCGTCGCCGCAGGTGGAGGGGGTGGTGGTCGCGCCGGGCAGCTCGCTGGACCTGGGCGGGCCGCTCTGGGAGGGGGCGCCGTTCCACTCCGTACTGGTCGCGGAGCCGGGCGGGCTGGTGGACGATCTGGCGCTGCCGGAGCCGGCCGAGCCGGTCCGCTTCCTGCCGCTGCTGCCGATGACCCCGGCCGAGGCCGCCTACAAGCGGGCGCGGGGCGCGGCGGCGCTCCAAGAGCTGTGGCTGCGGCACGGCACCGACCTGCGCGACCCGGGGCGCCGCGCGGTGCCGCTGGACTGAGCGCCGAACTGCGGGCCGTCCTGTGGGCCGTGCTGCGTGTCGGTCGGCGGGTCGGTCGGCGGGCCGGTCGGCGGGTCGGTCGGCGTCAGGCCGCGCCGCGTACGAAGGCGGTGACGCCGTCCGCGACCAGCTGCACCGCGATGGCGGAGAGCAGCAGACCGGAGAGGCGGGTCACCAGGACCACGCCGCCCTCCTTGATCAGCCGGATGACGATCAGCGAGTAGCGCATCGTCACCCACATCACCCCGTGCATGGCCACGATCGCCGTCCACACCGCGACCTCCTGGCCCGCCCCGTGGGCGCCCTGCACGGCCAGGATCACCGCGACGATGGCACCGGGACCGGCCAGCAGCGGGGTGCCCAGCGGGACCAGGGCGACATTGACGTCCTTGGTCTGGGTGGGCTCCTCGATCTTGCCGGTCAGCAGGTCCAGCGCGATCAGCAGGAGCAGCAGGCCGCCGGAGACCTGGAGCGCGGGAATGGAGACGTGCAGGTAGTCCAGGATCTGGTGGCCGAAGAGTCCGAAGGCGGTGATCACGCCGAGGGCCACGGCGGCGGCCTGCCAGGCCATGCGGCGCTGGGTGCGGGCGGCGCGGCCGGAGGTCAGGGCCAGGAAGATCGGGATGGTGCCCGGCGGGTCCATGATCACGAAGAGGGTGACGAAGAGGGAGCCGAAGGTCGCGACGTCGAAGAGGCTCATGGGGGGCAGCTCGCAGGTTCCTTGGTACAGCTGATGGTGTTGATTGTCCGCATCCGGGGTGGTCTGTCCCGGGAATGGGCGCGCGTCGGCGCCCCCCGCAGGGCGGTGCGGGGTGGGGGAGTGGCTTTTTCGGGGGGTGAGGGTGGCTGGGGGTCCCCGGGGCTGGGCGGCGGCGGTCCCCTGGGGGCGCGGGTCAGGCGGAGAGGGGCTTGGCGCCGGTGGCCTGGGCGATCAGGGCCTCGTACACGGCCGGGTCGGTGGTGTGCCCGCCGAGCCGGACCGTCTTGCGGCTGCCGTGGTAGTCGCTGGAGCCGGTGGTGAGCAGCCCCAGATCGGCGGCCAGGCCGCGCAGCCGGGCGCGGGTGGGCTCGTCGTGGTCCATGTGGTCCACCTCAAGGCCGCCGAGCCCGGCCGCTGCCAGCTCCGCGATCACCCGGTCGGGCACGGTGCGGCCGCGCTTGACGGCGCCCGGGTGGGCGAAGACCGGTACGCCGCCGGCCGCCCGGACCAGCCGCACCGCCGCCACCGGGTCCAGCTCGTGCTTCGGTACGTCGGCGCGGCCGCCGTTGGCCAGCCAGTCGGCGGTGAACGCGTCGCCCACGGTGGCGACCACGCCCGCCTCGACCAGTGCGCTGGCGATGTGCGGCCGGCCGACCGCGCCGCTGCCGGCGATCCGGCGCACCTGCTCCCAGCTGATCGGCGCGCCCAGGGCGCGGCAGCGCTCCACCACGGCCTCGCCCCGGCGGAACCGGTCGGTACGGACCAGCTCGCGCTCCCGGGCGAACTCCGGCTCCGCCGGATCGAAGAGGTACGCCAGCAGGTGCATGCTGACGTCGCCGGCCCGGCAGGACAGCTCGGCGCCGGTGACCAGGGTGAGGCTGCCGGGCGGCAGCGTACGCAGGGCGGCGGTCGCCTCGGCGTAGCCGGCGACGGTGTCATGGTCGGTGAGGGCCACCACGTCGAGCCCGGCGCCGGCCGCCGCTGCGATCAGCTCCGCCGGGGAGTCGGTCCCGTCCGAGGCGTTGCTGTGGGCGTGCAGGTCGATGCGCACGGCGGGGGGCTCCTGGTCGCGGCTCGGGGAAGGGGCGGCACCAGGATAGCGCGCCCGGAGGTGATCCAAGGCGAGCCGACCTGCAATTCATCCGGTGAATCGGGTCACATGCCGGAGATCCTTCGGTGAAAGCGCGAGTTTAGAAGAGAATCCTTGGCGAGAGCGCCCCGCAGGGCAGCAGCTCCAGCTCGGCCCCCGCGTCCCGCAGATCGGTCAGCACCAGTTCGTCGTACATCAGCATCCCGGACCGCTCCGGCCAGGCCACCGCCCAGATCCACAGCCCCATCGCCTCGCCGACGAAGACCGCGCGGTCGTCGGGGGTGCCGCTGACGTGCCACATCGGGGTCGGCCGGCCTGCCGCCAGCAGCTTGGCGTCGGCGGGCCGGTCGATGCTCAGCGAGTCGCCCGGGTCGGGTCCGGCGATCCCGGCGTACCGGGCGCCCAGGCCCACCCCCAGCTCCTCCGCGACCAGCACCAGCTCCCCCAGGCCGCCCAGCGGCCCGGGGCCGGAGCAGGCGACGGCGGTGGCGCGGGCGCCGGAGAGGTCGTCCCCGGCGTGGGTGATCCCGGTGTAGAGCCAGCCCACCGGCAGCGGCCAGGGCATCCAGACCGGCACCCGCGACCGGGCGACGGCCACCGAGAGCGCCTCGACGCTGGGCGGCACCACGGGTTGCAGGGGATACACGGCGCCGTGGATGCCGCACTGCCAGGTGTCGGAGAAGAGGCCGGGGGCGCGGACGCGACCTCCGCACCTCGGGCAACTGGGCTCGCCCCTCATAGCTGTCAACGCTCCTCCGTCAAGCGGGGTGCGTCAAGGACGATCACCCGACCGGGTCATGCCGGACGGTGCGACTCTAGAGTTGTATCCTACAACTGATGTAGCTACCATCAATTAGCGAAGCTAAGAGTCTCCGGAGGGAGAAGCAGAGTGAGTACCGAGGCCGGCCCCACCGCCGGACACCGGAAGGCACAGGGTGGCATCCTGCGCCAGCCCAAGGCCGTCTGGGCCACGGCCGGCGCCGCCGTCGTCGCCTTCATGGGCATCGGGCTGGTCGACCCGATCCTGCCGTCCATCGCCAAGGGCCTGGACGCCACACCGGGGCAGGTGTCGCTGCTCTTCACCAGCTACTTCCTGATCACCGCCGTCGCGATGCTGATCACTGGCTTCGTCTCCAGCCGGATCGGCGGCCGCAAGACGCTGCTGGCCGGCCTGGCCCTGGTGGTCGTCTTCGCCGCGCTGGCCGGCACCTCGGACACGGTCGGCCAACTGGTCGGCTTCCGGGCCGGCTGGGGACTGGGCAACGCCCTCTTCGTCTCCACCTCGCTCGCCGTGATCGTCGGCGCCGCCAGCGGCGGCAGCGAGTCCGCGATCCTGCTGTACGAGTCCGCGCTGGGCCTCGGCATGGCCTGCGGGCCGCTGCTGGGCGCCGTGCTCGGCAATGCCAGCTGGCGCTACCCGTTCTTCGGCACCGCCACCCTGATGGCGATCGGCTTCGCCGCCATCTCCGCACTGCTGAAGGAGCAGCCCAAGCCCGCCCGCCGCACCGGGATCGGTGATCCGATCAAGGCGCTGGCCCACGGCGGCCTGGCCACCACGGCGGCCAGTGCCTTCTTCTACAACTACGCCTTCTTCACCGTGCTGGCCTTCTCGCCGTTCGTGCTCGACATGAGCCCGTACCGCAGCGGCGCCGTCTTCTTCGCCTGGGGCCTGCTGCTCGCCGTCTTCTCGGTGCTGGTGGCGCCCCGGCTCCAGCAGCGGTTCGGCTCGCTCCGGGTGCTCGGCAGCTCGCTGGTGCTGATGGCGGCCGATCTGGTGCTGCTCGGCTACGGCTCGCACACCGCCGCGATCGTGGCGACCATCGTCTCCGGTGCCTTCATCGGCATGAACAACACCGTCTACACCGAACTGGCGCTGGAGATCTCCGACGCGCCCCGGCCGGTGGCCTCGGCGGGCTACAACTTCGTCCGCTGGTTCGCCGCCGCCGCAGCGCCGTTCCTGGCGCCCAAGCTGGAGGAGCACTTCGACGTCCACCTGCCGTTCGTGGTCGCGGCGGCCGCCGCGCTGATCGCGATGCTGGTGGCCGTGGTGCGCCGCCGCCATCTGCACCGGGACGCGGTGCACGAGGAGCAGGTGCTGGCCGGGCACGACCCGATGGCGGTCGAGCTGGCGGCCGAGCAGACCGGCTGAGGGTAGGGGCCGGGCGTACGGGCCGGGGGGACGGGCCGGGGCGTACGGGCCGGGGCGTACGGGCTCACTCCCCGGCGTAGCTGCCGAAGCACCAGAAGACGCCTTCCGGGTCCCGCACGATGAAGTCGCGCGAGCCGTACTCCTGGTCGGTGAGCCCGATGACCACCTCCGCACCGGCGGCCCGGACGCGCTCGTACAGCGCGTCCGGGGCGTCGGTGGCGACGTACACCGAGCCGGTGCCGGGCGGCAGCGCCGCGATCGGGCTGTCGTCGCGGGCCGAGCCGAGCATGACGCCGCCGCCCAGCGGCCAGTTCAGCTGGGCGTGGTTGACCACCGAGGGGTCCGTCCCCTGGTAGACGGCGGCCTCCTCGAAGCCGAACGCCGTCACCAGGAAGCGGATCGCCGCCGGGGCGTCCCGGTAGCGCAGGGTGGGCCAGACGGCGGTGGCGGGGCGGGCGGATGCGCTCTTCTCGTCCATGCGTCCAGGGTGCCCCGGCGGGCGCGGGGCCGCCCGTCGGGCGTACGGAGGCGTCGGCAGCTCGGGGAGACGGACGACGCCCCGTCACCTGTTCGGGTGACGGGGCGTCGATGCTGCCGGGCCGGTGCCGGTGGGGCGGCGAGCCGTCAGGCGGTCGGGCACGGTCGGATGTAGAGACGTTCACCGGTGGCGGCGGCGTTCTCGACGAGCTCACGTACGGTTTCGGCGTCGGCGACGAAACGGTCGGAGGCGGCGCCGTCGGCGTCGCCCAGTCGCATGATCTCGAAGCGCATGGGCCTCTCCCTTCCTGGCCTCTCACGAGGAGCGGATGGTGCTGGCACGGTCTCTTCCCCCGCTGACCACGGTGCCCGGCTACTGCTTCGCTGCGGTTGCCGGTCCGTTAAGTCCGGGTTTCGCACATCCTCTACCGATCGGCAGCGATCCGCGACTTGAGCGCGCGAGTGCGGGGGACTGAGCCGGTGTCCATGGGGGTCAACCGATCTGTGGGTCCGCTGATTCCCCAACACGTCGAATTTTATCGGGCCTAAGGAAATTGGTCCTGTCATTTGCCGGTATCGGTAGGTCAGGCTCCGGTTGTGGACCAGAAGTCGAGCAGTGCCCCGGCGGTCTCCGCCGGGCGCTCGGCGTTGGGGGAGTGGCCCGCGTCGGGGACCACCACCCGGCGGGCGCCCAGCCGCTCCGCCATCGCGGACTGCCAGGCCACCGGCCAGGCGTAGTCCCGCACCCCGGAGAGCACCAGCTTGGGCAGCGGCACCGCCGCCAACTCCGCGACCCGGTCCGGCTCGCGGATCAGCTGCCGGCCCATCGCCGCCAGCGACTGCGGCACATTGGCGAGCCAGCGCCGGTGCAGGAAGTCGGCCACCTCGGTGCTCGGCGGCACGGCCTGGTCACCGGCGCCCTCCTCCAGTTCCTTCATCACCTGCCAGATCGCCTCCAGGTCCATGACGGCCAGCGCGTCCAGCAGCAGCTTGGTCCGGGCCGCCTCGGCGGGCTCCAGCGCGGCCGGACCGGTGCTCAGCAGCGTCAGCGACCGCCAGGGCAGCGGCTCACCGGCCGCCAGCACCGCCTGGCGCACCACATATCCGCCGAACGAGTGACCGAGCAGGTGCACGGGCCCGCCCACCGCCTCGGTGAGCGCCAGCACGTCCCGGCCCAGCTCCGGCAGCGCGTACGCCGCCTCGTCGGCCGGGCCGCCGGTCTCGTGCTGCCCGCGCTGGTCCACCGCCACCACCCGGTAGCCCGCCGTGGACAGCGGCTCCAGCAGCGCGATGAAGTCCTCCTTGCTGCCGGTGAAGCCGGGCACCAGCAGCGCCGTCGCCCGCACCGGCCCGGCAGGCAGCGCCTCCAGCGCGGCGAAGCCGCCGCGAGCGGTCTCCAGGCGGACGGCCCGCGCACAGCGGGGCAGGGTCAGAAAGCGCGGGGTGCTCATCGGGCCTCTCCTCCGGGGGTGCGACGCCTCCGCCGGTCCCGGTGCGTCGCTGCGCGGGCTGCTGCCCCCAGCGTCATCATGCCCGGCGGCGGGTGCGCGACCCGGAAACGACGGGGCCGGGCGGATCGATCCGCCCGGCCCCGGTCACCCGGTTGCCCGGGACCCGCTGGCACGGGGCCCCGGCTGTACGGGGCCCCGGCTGTACGGGGCCCGGCTGTACGGGGCCCGGCTGTACGGGGTGGGTCAGCCCTCCGTCGCGACGGCCTCGCCCTCGGGGCGGCGGGTGCGACGGCGGCGGCGCGGGGCGGCGGCCCCGCCCTCGGCGGCGTCCTTGGCCGGAGCCTCGGCCTGCGCCACGGCCTGCGCCACGGCGGCGGCCGGTGCCTCGGCGGCGGCCGAACCGGCAGCGCCGCTGCCGGAGCCGGAGCCGCTGCCGCGCGAGCGGCGTCGGCGGCGCGGTGCCGCAGCGCCCTCGGCGGCGGGCGCGGGCGCCTCGGCGGCGGACCGCTCCTCGGCGGTGGGCTGCTCCGGTACGGTCGCGGTCGCCTCCCCGGCGCCGCCACGGGTGCGGCGGCGCTGCCGGGTGCGGCGCGGGCGCTCCTCCTCCGGACCGGTGCCGGCACCGCCGGCCGCCGGGCCGGAGCCCGCGTCCGCCACGGTGTCGGCGGCGCCGCGCCGACCGCCGCGCTCGGCGCCCCGCTCGGGCCGCCCGCCACGGGTGCGGGCGCCGCGCTCGCGGCCCCGCCCGCCGGTCTCGCCCAGGTCCTCGATCACCTCCGCGCCCAGCCCGGCGCGGGTGCGCTCGGCACGCGGCAGCACACCGGTGGTGCCGGCGGGGATGTGCAGCAGCTCGTACAGGTGGGCGGAGGTGGAGTAGGTCTCCTCCGGCTCCGCGAACGGCAGCGCCAGCGCCTTGTTGATCAGCTGCCAGCGCGGGATGTCGTCCCAGTCGACCAGCGTCACGGCGGTGCCGGAGGCCCCGGCGCGGGCGGTGCGCCCGATCCGGTGCAGATAGGTCTTCTCGTCCTCCGGGCACTGGTAGTTGACCACATGGGTCACGCCCTCGACGTCGATGCCGCGCGCCGCGACATCGGTGCAGACCAGGACGTCCACCTTGCCGTTGCGGAAGGCCCGCAGGGCCTGCTCGCGGGCGCCCTGGCCGAGGTCGCCGTGGACCGCCCCGGCGGCGAAGCCGCGCTGGGTCAGCTGGTCGGCCACGTCGGCGGCGGTGCGCTTGGTCCGGCAGAAGATCATCGCCAGCCCGCGCCCGTCGGCCTGGAGCAGCCGGGAGACCATCTCGACCTTGTCCAGCGAGTGCGCGCGGAACACATGCTGGGTGACGTTGGCGACGGTCGCGCCCTCGTCGTCCGGCGAGGTGGCCCGGATGTGCGTCGGCTGGCGCATGTACCGGCGGGCCAGGCTGATCACCTGGCCCGGCATGGTGGCCGAGAAGAGCATGCTCTGCCGGTCGGCGGGCAGCATGGTGAGGATCTTCTCGACATCGGGCAGGAAGCCCAGGTCGAGCATCTCGTCGGCCTCGTCCAGCACCAGGGCGCGGACGGAGGACAGGTCCATCTTCTTCTGGCCGGCCAGGTCCAGCAGCCGGCCCGGGGTGCCGACGACGATGTCGACGCCCTTCTTGAGCGCCTCCACCTGCGGCTCGTAGGCCCGGCCGCCGTAGACGGCCAGCACCCGGACGTTGCGTACCTTGCCGGCGGTCTGGAGGTCGTTGGTGACCTGGGTGCACAGCTCGCGGGTCGGGACCACGACCAGCGCCTGCGGGCCGTCGCGCAGGTCGGCGGCGGTCGCCCGCCCGGCCTCCACGTCGGCGGCGACGACGACCCGGTCGATCAGCGGCAGGCCGAAGCCCAGCGTCTTGCCGGTGCCGGTCTTGGCCTGGCCGATGACGTCGTGGCCGGTCAGCGCGACCGGGAGGGTCATCTCCTGGATGGGGAAGGGAGTGGTGATGCCGACGGCATCAAGGGCCTCGGCGGTCTCGGGGAGGATCCCGAGGTCTCTGAACGTGGACAGGATGCTGCCTCTTCCGTGATGGGGGGCCGGGAGCGAAGTCGGCGGGCGCCCTGGCAGGCCGTACGGCCTGTGGGCGCGCAACCGCGCCGGTCCCTGCGGCCTGCGGGGCGCCGCCGGTGCCGGAGGCGGGCGGCGGACGGCCTGGCCGCAGGCCGTGGGCCACTGACCCCTGGCGTGCGTCGCATACCGTCCTGCCGGACCCGTCGGGCTCGGCGCCCCGTGGCGTCGGGAGATTCCCGCGAAGAGCCCCGGCGCGGGACCGGCGCCGTTCGGCGCGATCCGCGACGGCCCTCGCTCGGCCACTGAAGCGTTGTCTGGTCGGAGCCGATCGGTCCTCCGACCGGGCATCCGCGTACGTGAGGACCGGCTGCTCCCTCGGGAGGCTGCTCCGTTCAGGGAGCCGCTTCGTTCGGGAGAACATGGCGATCCTCGCTACCACCATACCTGCCGGACGCCAGTCGGACAGGGGGCAGTACGTGACGGGTCCGACAGCCGGGCCCGGTCCCGCTACTGCGCCGCAGGTCCCGGCACTACAGTGCGGAGGCATGGAGACTCATGGGGACGCCCCCGCGAACGCGGTCGGCCAGGGCACCGGGAAGGCCGCCGCGACCGGGCACGACTCGATCGGCGACTGGGCCAGGTGCTCGGCAGACCCGCACTACCGCGCCGCCGTGCTGGACCTGCTGGGAGCGCTCGCCTACGGCGAGCTGAGCGCCTTCGAGCGGCTGGCGGAGGACGCCAAGCTGGCGCCCGGCCTGGAGGACAAGGCGGCGCTGGCCGGGATGGCGGCGGCCGAGTTCCAGCACTATCGGCTGCTGCACGACCGGCTGGCGGCGGTCGACGCCGACCCCACCGAGTCCATGCGCCCCTTCGTGGAGCCGCTGGACGCCTTCCACCGGATGACCGCCCCGGCCGACTGGCTGGAGGGCCTGGTCAAGGCGTTCGTCGGGGACGCCATCGCGTCCGACTTCTACCGCGAGGTCGCGGTGCGGCTGGACGACGACACCCGGGACCTGGTGCTCGGGGTGATGGCCGACACCGGCCACGCCCAGTTCGCGGTGGCCAAGGTGCGGGCCGCGATCGAGCAGGACCCCCGGGTGGGCGGGCGGCTGGCGCTCTGGGGCCGGCGGCTGATGGGCGAGGCGCTCAGCCAGGCGCAGCGGGTGGTCGCCGAGCGGGACGCGCTGTCCAACCTGCTGATCGGCGGCGCCGAGGTGCGGGGCTTCGACCTGGTCGAGGTCGGCAAGATGTTCAACCGGATCACCGAGGCGCACACCAAGCGGATGGCCGCGCTGGGCCTGGCCTCCTGAGGCTCCCGGGCTGCGCGCTCGGGGCTGGGCGGCCGCTCAGACCGTACGGCGGCGGTGCCGGGCCGGAACCACCCGGTCCGGCCGCGCCAGTACGGAGACCAGCAGCGCGGCGGTGACGGCCCCCAGGGCGGTCTGTAGCAGCGTGTGGCCCGCGCCCAGCGTGGCCCGCGCCACCAGCCCGGCGACCAGCGCCGCCGCCGCGCCGGTGCAGACGGCCAGCGAGGGCGGCTGCGGGAAGTACCGCCGCAGCAGCGCCACGGCCGCCGCTCCGACGACCGCTCCCACCAGGGCGAGGACCAGCGACTCCACCAGCACGGGGCGCCTCCTTGTGCCGTCCGCCGGGCTCGGCCGCTCCGCTGCGGCCCGCCGGTCCGCTCACCGGAGTGACTACCCAGGTACCCGCTGTGACATGCGCGGGAACGCGTCAAGGCCCCGGCCTCCGCCAAGCGGCGGGGACCGGGGCCCTGGGGAGCCGGACGGGCTCAGATGGTGCCGAAGCCCACCTTGCGCACCGCCTGCTCGCCGATCTCCACGTACGCCAGGCGCTCGGCCGGGACGATCACGCGGCGGCCGTGCTCATCGGACAGCGTGAACACCTTCGAGGCGCCCTCGAGCGCCCGTGCCACCGACCGCTCGACCTCTTCGGCAGTCTGCGAGCTTTCGAGAACGATCTCGCGAGCCGAGTTCTGCACGCCGATCTTGACCTCCACGGCTTCCGTCCCTCCGGGGGTTGCAGCGTTCCTCGCGCGGGGGTGAGGCGGAGCCGCGGCTCCTCCGCGCCGTACGGCCCCACCTTAACCGGGCGGGCGCGCTGACGTGCACGACTGCGGAGACCGATCGCGGCGGTCAGTCCGCCGGTGCCGGCGGCTGCGGCTCGTCGTCCTCGCCGGGGCGCGGGGCGGTGGCGCCCGCGCCGTGCATCGGGAAGCCCTTCAGACCGCGCCAGGACAGGCTGGACACCAGCCGGACCGCCTCGTCGCGCGGGATCGAGCCGGACTCCGCCAGCCAGTAGCGGGCGGTCACCTGGCAGAGGCCGCAGACGCCCACCGCCAGCAGCATGGCCTCCTCGGGCGGCAGGTCGGTGTCCTCCGCGATCACCTTGCTGACCAGCGTCGCGGTCTCCCGGGTGACCCGCTCCACCCGCTCCCTGACCGCGTCCTCGTTGGTGAGGTCGGACTCGAAGACCAGGCGGAAGGCGCCGGACTCGCTGGCGACATAGGTGAAGTACGCCTCGGTGGTGGCCGCCACCCGCTGCTTGTTGTCGGTGGTCGCCTCCAGCGCGCTGCGGATCGCCTCCACCAGCGCGTCGCAGTGCTTGTCCAGCAGCGCCAGGTAGAGCTCCAGCTTGCCGGGGAAGTGCTGGTACAGCACGGGCTTGCTGACGCCCGCGCGCTCGGCGATGTCGTCCATGGCGGCTGCGTGGTAACCCTGGGCGACGAACACCTCCTGGGCGGCGCCGAGCAGCTGGTTGCGGCGGGCGCTCCGCGGAAGGCGTCCAGTGCTCCTGCTGCCTGGGCGCGGGCGCTCGTCCGTGTCCTGGATGGCCGTCACGGCGCTCCTCACATCACGGTCAACGGCTCCCGGTGCGCCGTCCGGTTGGCCGAGGTCGGACCGCGCGCCATTGCTGCGGCCCTTCGCCGGCCGGCCGGCGGCCGGGGGCCGTGCGGTCGGTGCCTTGCAAGGACCCCATCCTACTTTTGGGTAACCCCTCATGCCCACGGCCGAGCGGAGAAATGCGCAGCTCCTCCTTGTGGGAAGGCCACAATCGGCCCCCGGCGGGACCTGGTGCACCGGCAGCCGGACGCCGGTCAGCGGTAGTCGTCCTCGTCGAGCTCCACCACCCGGCGCTGCTCGGTGGTGTCCGCCGGGTCGGCGTCGAAGCCAGCCTCGCCGGTGTCCGGCTCGTCGTGGTGCTGCCGCACCTCGCGCTGCTGCTCCTGGGCGTCGGCCTCGGGGGCCTCGATGTCCAGCTCGGGGGCGTCCGCCGACTCCTGCTCCTCGTCCAGCTCCGCGAGCTCCTCCGGGTCGGAGGGCGGCGTCCCGCCGCGCGGAGCGGTGGGGGACGGCGTGGTGGGGGACGGTGTGGTGTGGGGCGGCGTGGTGTCGGATGGCGTGGTGTCGGACATGGGGGCTGCCTCCTCGACTAGCCGGTCTCCGGGTGCGGGCCGGTCCCGTGGCTGGGCACAGGGGAGCGTGCCCCGGGCGCCGTCGCGCACACCGGCCCGCACGGGTGCGTACCGGCCGCTGTGACGTGCGGCACAGAGCAGCCCGGCGAGCACGGCGCGGTCCGTAGCATCGATGACCATGACCGGTCAGCAGACTCCGTACGACGCCCCCGGACGGCCGCTGCGCACGGTGGACGTGCCCGGCTGCGCGCTGGCGGTGAGCGCCGTGCCGCCCGCGCGACCCGGGCTGCCGCCCGCCGTGATGGTGCACGGGCTGGGCGGCTCCACCCAGAACTGGGCCGAACTGATGGCCGAGCTGGACGGGGACGTCGATGCCGAGGCCGTGGACCTGCCCGGCTTCGGGCACTCGGCGCCGCCGGACGACGGCGACCTGTCGATCTCCGGGCACGTCCGCGCGGTCATCGGCTATCTGGAGGCGGCCGGTCGCGGCCCGGTGCACCTCTTCGGCAACTCACTCGGCGGCGCGGTCGCGGTGCGGCTGACCGCGCTCCGGCCGGACCTGGTGCGCACCCTGACCCTGATCTCCCCGGCGCTGCCCGAGCTGCCGCCGCAGCGGACCGCGCTGCCCACCGGCCTGCTGGGGGTGCCCGGGGTGCTGCGGCTGTTCGGGCGGCTGACCGCCGGGCAGAGCGTGGAGCAGCGCACCGCCGGGCTGTTCGACCTGGTGTACGGGGAGCCGGGGCTGATCCCGCAGGAGCGGCGGGCGGCCGCCGTCCAGGAGTACCAGCGGCGGATGGACCTGCCGTACGGGACGGACGTGCTGGTGCGCTCGGCACGCGGCATCGTGCGGGCGTACACCGAGCGCGGCGGCGAGGCGCTGTGGCGGCAGGCCGAGCGGGTGCGGGTGCCGGTGCTGCTGGTGTACGGACTGAAGGACAAGCTGGTGTCGTACCGCAGCGCCCGGCGGGCCTGCCTGGCCTTCCCCGACGCCCGGCTGCTGGTGCTGCCGGACTCCGGGCACGTCGCCATGATGGAGCACCCGGTGCAGGTGGCGCGGGCCTTCCGGGAGTTGCTGGCACGGCCGGCGGCCGCCGGGAGTGTGGACGGCGAGGGTGACGGTCTGCTGATGGCCGCTCAGCCGTAGAGGCCGCGGCAGCTGCGCTCGGCGGCGCTGCCGGGGGCCCAGCGGCCGAAGCGGGTGCCCAGGTCGCAGAGGCCGATGCCGCTGCCGCCGCGCCGGTTGCCGGGGTGGTGGGCCGGGTGGTGGGCGTGTGCGCGGTGCCGGGGAGCGGTGTGGACGCGGGCCGGGTGGTGTGCGCCCCGGTGGCCCTGCTGCGCGTCGTGGCCGGACTTGGCGGGCTTGGCGTCGGGGTCGCTCCCGGCGACGCCGAGGCGCTCCACGGGCTGCGGGTCGGGCGCCTCCCGGGGGCTGGGCAGCGGCGGTGAGGGGTGGGCGGCCGCCGCCGGGGAGGCCGGGGCCGGTTCGGGCGCGGGGCCGGTGCGGGCGGTGGTGGAGATGCAGCCGCTGAGCAGGAGCGCGCAGAGCAGCGCCAGCGGCGCCAGGCGCGCCGCGCGGCCGATGCCGGGCCGGCCGGCGGGCGGGGTGGCGGACATCGGATTTCCTCCGGCGGGACGGGTGTGCCTTGCCGTGGGAACGAGCGGGGAGGCCGGTCGGATGTGGTGTATGTCTCGATACGCCGATGAGCTCCAGCGGGAGCTGGGGCTGACGCTGGTCTTCATCGCGCACGACCTGGCGGTGGTCCGGCAGGTCAGTGACCGGGTGGCGGTGATGCGGCAGGGGCGGCTGGTGGAGCAGGGCGACGCCGACGCGGTGTACGACGCCCCGCAGCACCCGTACACCCGGCGGCTGCTGGCGGCCGTACCGGTGCTGGACCCGGCGGAGGCGGCGGCCCGGCGGCGGGCCCGGCGCGCGCTGCGGACGCCGGAGCGCGAGGCCGCCGCGTCCTGAGCCGTCTCCTGAGGCGTCCCCTGAGCCGTGTCCTGGGTCGCGTCCTGGGTCGGGGGCTCGGCCGAGCGGCGGGCCGGGTCACGGTCGTTCACTCGTTCAGGTGGCACTCAGGCAAGTGACCGACGGTCTGTCAGTGGTCGGCCCTACCGTCATGGTGTCGGACCGAACAGGCGTCGGGGTGCGCCTCCTCGTGGGTCCGTGGCATGCGTGGTGGATACGGGCACGGGCGGTGCGGGTCGGCGGCGGTGCGGTGCGCGCCACGCCACGCCACGCACCGAGCGTGCCGTGGTGCTCGCCGGGCGTGTTCTCGCCACTCCCGCCCCGACCCCGGCACGTCTCCGGGCCCCGACGCGGGCCCCGCTCACGGAAGGACGTTCCCCCTCATGAGGGTGCTGCTGCTCGGCGCGGACGGCTTCATCGGCCGCCGCGTTGCCGACCGCCTGCTCACCGACCCCGAGTTGCAGGTCACCGTCCTCGGCCGCCGCGACACGGCGGACATCCGCTTCGACCTGGCCGCAGGCAGCCCGGGGGCGCTCTCCCGCTTCCTGGACGCGGTGATGCCACGGGTCATCGTCAACTGCGCCGGCGCCACCCATGGCAGCCCGCGCGCCCTGACCCGCAGCAACACGGTGGCCGTGGCCACGGTGTGTGAGGCCGTCCGGCGCAGCCACGACCCGGCCCGGCTGGTCCATGTGGGCTCCGCCGCCGAATACGGCCCGACCTCCATCGGCACCCCGATCCCGGAGAGCGCCGAGCCGCGCCCGATCGGCCCGTACGGGGTGACCAAGCTGGCCGGCAGCGAGCTGGTGCTCTCCTCCGGGCTGGACGCGGTGGTGCTGCGGGTCTTCGACGCGGTCGGGCCGGGGGTGCCCGCGGCCTCGCTCTTCGGCCGGCTGGCCGAGGGGCTGCGGCGGGCCGTGGAGCGGGGGGAGCCCCAGCTGCGCACCGCCGACCTGTCGGCCTTCCGCGACTTCGTGGACGTACGGGATGTGGCGCGGGCGGTGCAGTCGGCGGCCGTGTCGGCGGCCACCGGGGTGATCAACATCGGCAGCGGGGCGGCGGTGCGGGTCCGTGACGCCGCCCAGGCGCTGGTCCGGGTCTCCGGCTTCGAGGGCCGGCTGCTGGAGGAGAACCGCCCCGGGCTCCCGTTGCCCGCCCCGGCGCCGACCGTCGACGTACCGGGCGGCCATGAGCCCCGGCTGCCGGAGCCCCGCCCGCTCGCGGAGCCGGTCCTGTGGCGGCAGGCCGATGTGCGCACCGCCCGGGACCGGCTCGGCTGGCGCCCCCGGGTGCCGCTGGAGGAGTCGCTGTCCGACGTCTGGACGGAGGCCGCCTGCCGCATCTGACCAGGCCCCGGGCCGCCGACCGGGGGCGGCTCGGTCCACCATCCGGAGCCGAACGTCTCGCCTTTCGGACCGGGTGTCTCGGAATAAGGGCCGTCATGCCACTGTTGAGCTGGACAACAGACGAACTGACGACCATCGGAGTCCCCGTGTCGCTGCCACCCCTGGTCGAGCCGGCTGCCGAGCTCACCGTCGACGAGGTCCGCAGGTACTCCCGCCACCTGATCATTCCTGATGTCGGGATGGACGGGCAGAAGCGGCTGAAGAACGCCAAGGTGCTCTGTGTGGGCGCCGGCGGTCTCGGGTCGCCGGCGCTGCTGTACATGGCCGCGGCCGGTGTGGGCACGCTCGGCATCGTGGAGTTCGACGTCGTGGACGAGTCGAACCTCCAGCGCCAGGTGATCCATGGCCAGTCCGACATCGGGCGCTCCAAGGCCGAGTCGGCCCGCGACTCGGTCAAGGAGATCAACCCCCTGGTGAACGTGGTGCTCCACCAGGAGCGGCTGGACACCTCCAACGTCATGGAGATCTTCGACCAGTACGACCTGATCGTCGACGGCACCGACAACTTCGCCACCCGCTACCTGGTGAACGACGCGGCGGTGCTGCTCGGCAAGCCGTACGTCTGGGGTTCGATCTACCGCTTCGACGGCCAGGCCAGCGTCTTCTGGGCCGAGCACGGCCCCTGCTACCGCTGCCTCTACCCCGAGGCGCCGCCGCCGGGCATGGTCCCCTCCTGCGCCGAGGGCGGCGTGCTGGGCGTGCTCTGCGCGTCCATCGGCTCCATCCAGGTGAACGAGGCGATCAAGCTGCTGGCCGGCATCGGTGAGCCGCTGGTCGGCCGGCTGATGATCTACGACGCCCTGGAGATGCAGTATCGCACGGTCAAGGTCCGCAAGGACCCGGACTGCGCCCTCTGCGGTGCGAACCCCACCGTCACCGAGCTGATCGACTACGAGGCGTTCTGCGGCGTGGTGTCGGAGGAGGCCCAGGAGGCCGTCCTCGGCTCGACCATCACTCCCAAGCAGCTCAAGGAGTGGATCGACGACGGCGAGAACATCGACATCATCGATGTCCGCGAGCCCAACGAGTACGAGATCGTCTCGATCCCCGGCGCCCGGCTGATCCCGAAGAACGAGTTCCTGATGGGCGATGCCCTCCAGGACCTCCCGCAGGACAAGAAGATCGTCCTGCACTGCAAGACGGGTGTCCGCTCCGCCGAGGTGCTCGCGGTGCTGAAGGCCGCCGGGTTCTCCGACGCCGTGCACGTCGGCGGCGGCGTCGTCGGCTGGGTCAACCAGATCGAGCCGGAGAAGCCGATCTACTGATCCGCGCTCCCCGCAGCACCGGGGCCCGCCCTCCGCAACCGGAGGGCGGGCCCTCGCCCGTTCCGGGTTCTCCCGCATAATCACCCGGTGACCGCTCTCGCTCCCGCCGCCGCCCCGCCCACCGGCGCGGAGCCCCGCACCGCGCTGCTGCGCCGGGCGGCACCCGCCCTGCTGGGGTACGCGGCGGTGCGGCTGCTCGGCGTCGCGGTGCTGGCGCTCTGGGCCGGGGTGACCGGCAAGAGCCCGCACAAGCTGCTCTGCCTGCGCTGGGACTCCCTCTGGTACACCAGGGTGGCGGAGCACGGCTACGGCTACACGCTGCATCTGCCGGGTGGCCGGGTCCACTCCGACCAGGCGTTCTTCCCGCTGCTGCCCTGGCTGGAGCGGGGCGTCTCCGCCGTCACCCCGCTGCACCCGGCCGACGCCGGGCTCGCGGTCGGCTGGCTCTCCTCGCTCGCCGCCGCCTGGGGGATCTTCGCCGTCGGCGACCGGTTGCACGGCCGGCGGGTCGGTACCGCCCTGGTCGCCCTCTGGGCGGTGCAGCCCACCGGCATCGTCCAGTCGATGGCGTACACCGAGTCGCTGTTCACGGCGCTGGCCGCCTGGGCGCTGTACGCGCTGCTCCGCCGTGACTGGCTCTGGGCCGGCACCCTGGCCGCCCTCGCCGGGCTGACCCGGCCGGTGGGAGTCGCCGTCGTCGCGGCGGTCTGGCTGACCGCCGCCGCGCTCCTCCACCGCGACCGCCGCCGCCCCGGCGCCCGGCTGCTGCTCGGCCTGGCCGTCGCACCGCTGGGCTGGCTCGGCTACGTCGGCTGGGTGGGCGTGCGCACCGGCAACCCGCTCGGCTACCTGGACGTGCAGGGCGGCTGGGGCAACGGCTTCGACGGCGGCCTGGCCTTCGCCCGCTTCATCGGCGGCCAGCTGACCGCACCCCCGTACGTCGGCGGCCTCGGCCTGCTGGTCGCGGTCGGGCTGCTCGGCCGGCTCTACGCCCGCTGCGTACGGCAGCGCCAGCCGCTGCCGCTGCTGATCTACACGGCGGTGGTCCTCGCCCTGGCGCTGACCGGCGCCGGCTACTTCGGCTCCAAGCCGCGCCTGCTGCTGCCCGCCTTCCCGCTGCTGCTGCCGCTCGCCCTCGCGGTGGCCCGGCTGCGCCCGGTGCGCGCCGCCCTGCTCCTCACCGCCGTCGCCTTGGCCTCCGCCGCCTATGGCGCCTGCTGGCTGCTCGGCTCCGGCCCGCCGTGAGCTACAGCACGCCCTTGCGCTGGAGGCGGGTGAAGCAGGCCCAGCCGGGCAGCACCGGCAGCCAGAGGGTGAGAATCCGGTAGAGCAGCACGGCGGGCGTGGCGATGTCGGCCGGTACCTGGGCCAGCGCCCAGAGGGCGCCGATCAGGGCCCCTTCGATCGCCGCGACCCCGCCGGGCGTGGGCACCGCCGAGCCGACCGCGTTGGCCGTCAGGAAGACCACTGCGGCGGTCGCGATGCCCACCGAGCCGCCGAAGGCGCGGATCGAGGTGTAGAGGCAGGTCACGAACGCCATGTTGAGCAGCAGGATGCCGCCCAGACCGGTGACCAGCTTGGACGGCCGCTGCAGCAGGTCAAGCATCCGGGGGATGACCCCGGCGAGCAGCGACCGCAGCCGGGTGGCCACGAACCGCCGCAGCGGGGGGACGGCCGCGACGACCAGCGCCAGTACGGCTGCGGTCAGCAGACCGGCGATCACCGTCCGGGAGGGCGTCAGCTCCTCGGTCCGCTGGTTGCCGACGACGTAGCCGAAGGCGAACAGCAGCGAGATGTGCGAGGCGAGGGTAGCCAGCTGCGAGGCGCCGACGCTGGCCACCGCCTGGACCGGCCGTACGCCGGACTTCTGGAGGAAGCGGGTGTTGAGCGCCACCCCGCCGACCGCCGCCGGTGCCACCAGCTTCACGAACGAGCCGGCGACCTGGGCCAGCAGGGTGCTGCCGAACGAGAGCCGCTCGGGCACGAAGCCGATCAGGCTCATCGCCGCCGCGACGTAGCTGAAGACGGCGGCGGCCAGGGCGGCCAGCACCCAGGCCCAGTCCACGTCGGCGAAGTCGATCTGGGCGGCGGGGAACTTGGTGAGCAGGTAGTAAGCCGCGAAGGCCCCCGCCATGGCGGTGAGCAGCGTCTTGGGCTTGAGCCGCTCCAGCCGGACCGGCGCGACCGGCGCCTCCGGCACCATCTCCAGCACCTGCTCGCGGATGCGGGCCAGCAGGTCCCCGGTGTGGGCGGCCAGCTCGTCGTCCGCCTCGGCCTGGGTCTTCTCGCCGGAGGCGACCTGCGCGTCGGCCGCCGCCCTGGCCTCCGCCTTCCGCTTTCGGTTGAACTGCCGCAGGTCGACCCGGGTGGAGCGGCTGAGCCCGACCGGTTGCAGCAGTGGCAGCGCGGTGGCGACCCGGCGCGGGCCCAGCACTTGCGCGGCGCAGGCCACCGCCCGCTCCGCGCCGACCCGCAGCGCGAAGGTGGTGAGCAGCTGGGCCAGGTCCATGCGGAGCGCCAGGTCGCCGGAGGCGATGTCGCCGCCGGAGAGGTTGATCAGCCGACCGGGCTCGGTGGGCGGGCAGAGCAGCGACTCGCCGGTGAGCCGGCGGTGCGCGATCCGCCGGTCGTGCAGCGCCCGTACCGACTCCCAGAAGCTGACCTGCAACCCGTCGGTGACCTCCTGGTCCGGCAGCTCGTCCAGGGTGCGGCCGTCGATGTGCTCGTACACCAGGATCGCGGCGTCCGGGCCCAGCTCGGAGGTGGCCACCAGGTGCGGCGCCAGCGCTCCGGAGGCCGCGGCGGCGTAGGCGATCAGCGCCTCCTGCTCCAGCGCCTCGCGCAGCGACTGCGGGCTGCGCCGCACCGCGACCGCGCGCAGCTGGAGCCGCCGCCACAGCCGGTAGAAGAAGCCGGACGCCTGCTGTTCGCGGTCGATGACATGGACGTCGAGCGGTGGGGCGCCGTCGGCCTGCACCACGTAGTAGCGGCGGGTGTCGCCGGGGCCGGCCGGGGCGCGGTGGGCGGTCAGCGGCTGGAAGCCGACCTTGCGCAGGCCGAGCAGCAGGCTCTGGCCGGTCGGCCGGACGTTGGGGGAGCCGATGGTGTAGAGGGTGCCGTAGGCGACCGTCCAGCCGAGCAGCACGGTCAGCACCAGCGACAGCGGGGTGGTGTATCCGCTGATGAGTTCGGTGCCGCCGCTGATCACGACCACCGCCCACAGCGCGAACCGCCAGCGGGGCCGGCTCACCATGCCGACCGCCGTCATATAGGCGATCACCGGGGAGAGGTAGCCGTGCACCGGGTCGGTGAGGCTGCCGCCGGGCTGCGGGATGCGGGTGAGGGCGTTGCGGATGCTCTGGGTGGCGGCGTCGGCCACCCAGAGGTCGATGGCCAGTGACACTCCGTGCGCGAGTACGGCGGCGAGCACCCCGTCGGCCACCCGCAGGCCGTCGCGTTTGATCAGCCGCTCGATGGCGAAGGCGACCGGGACCACCAGCACCGCCACGCTGGACAGGAAACCCGCGACGGTGGTGAGGAAGCCGGGCACCTTGGTGGCGCCGACGGTGATGTCGTTCTCGATGCCGGTGGTGGTGTTCTGGGCGATGTTCGCCAGCACGAAGACCGCGATCACGCCGAGCAGCCCGGCGAAGAAGCGGATCAGGTCGGACGGGCGGTGCACCCGGGCGGCGAGCAGCGGTTCGTCGACCGAGACATGGCTGCCCGACGGCTGCTGCTCGGGCCGGGTCGGGTGGTCCGCCTTGACCAGCGAGACCTTCTTCGGATCGGGGCGTGCCGAGTCGGCGGCCGGAGACCCGGCCGCCGACTCGCCGGCCTCCGCACCGGTCTTCCCCGTCATCTGCTCGTTTCCTCGTATCACCAGTCACCGCCCCGGAAGATGGTGGCATGCCCGGACGGCGCGTGCAGGCCAGGGGGCGCAGCGACGGCGTGACATCCCTCGCACCGGGCTCTCCGGGAGGGCCGGTGCGGCAGAATCGCGAGGGTGACGGACGGTGTGGTGGACGGTACGGGGTCGGGCGAGCGGTCGGAGCTCCCGCCGTTCGCCGAGCGGGTGTTGGAGCTGACCGAGCGGGTCCCACCCGGCAAGGTGATGACGTACGGGGATGTCGCGGAGTTCCTGGAACAGGGCGGTCCGCGGCAGGTGGGCCGGGTGATGGCGCTCTACGGCGGCGGTGTGCCCTGGTGGCGGGTGGTGCGGGCGGACGGCTCACTGCTCCCCGGGCATGAGGCCAGGGCGCTGGCCCGCTACCGGGAGGAGGGCACCCCGCTGCGCTACCCGGGCGGGCGGCGGCCCGCTCCCGAGCGGGAGGGCGCCGACTGGGAGGACGCCGAGCGGGAGGGCGCCGAGGGGGCGGCCCCGGGCGGTCCGGAACCGGTACGGAGCCTGCCCCGGGTGGACATGGCGGCGGCCCGCTGGGACGGGCGATAGCGGCGCGGGCGCGCACCGGCCGCCGCACGCCGGGTAGTACGCTCACACCCCCACTCGAACGGGTGAGCGTTTCCGGAAGCGCCCACCCGGCCGGGAGTGACGGCGGAGGATCGTAGTCTCGATCCCTACGGCCCCCGCGAGCACCGGGTCCGTACCCGTACCACCACCGCAGCCCCACAGGAACCGCCCTTGACCTCGCCCGCCTCCCCGTACCGCCTGCTGCGCGCCCCGCTGGCGCAGTCGGCGCCGCCGGTGCTGGACGCCCACCAGCAGGCGGTCGCGGACCACACCGGCGGGCCGCTGCTGGTGCTCGCCGGGCCCGGCACCGGCAAGACCACCACGCTGGTGGAGGCCGTGGCGGGCCGGATCGCCCGGGGCACCGCCCCGGAGCGCGTCCTGGTGCTCACCTTCAGCCGCAAGGCGGCGGTGGAGCTGCGGGACCGGATGGCGGCCAGGCTCGGCAGTGCGGCCGGGCTGGGCGGTGCGGCCGGGCTCGGCGGCGCGGCCGGGCTGGGCGGTGCGGCCGGGCTCGGCGGCGCGGCCGGGCTGGGCGGCACTCCGCAGGCCACCACCTTCCACTCCTTCTGCTATGCACTGGTCCGCGCCCACCAGGACCCGGACCTCTTCGCCGACCCGGTGCGGCTGCTCTCCGGCCCCGAGCAGGACGTCATGGTGCGCGAGCTGCTGGCGGGCGACGCGGAGGACGCCCGGCGCGGCGAGGGCCGCATCGGCTGGCCGGACGAGCTGCGGGCCTGCCTCACCACCCGTGGCTTCGCGGACGAGGTCCGGGCGGTGCTGGCCCGCAGCCGGGAGCTGGCGCTCGACCCGGCCCGGCTGCGGCGGTTCGCCGCCCGCGACGGCCGGCCGGACTGGGCGGCCGCCGCCCACTTCTACGCCGAGTACCTGGACGTCCTCGACATGCAGGGCGTGCTCGACTACGCCGAGCTGGTCCACCGGGCCGTGCTGCTGGCCGAGCGCCCGGAGGTGGCCGCCGAGCTGCGCGGCCGCTATGAGGTGGTCTTCGTGGACGAGTACCAGGACACCGACCCCTCCCAGGTCCGGCTGCTGCGCGCGCTGGCCGGGGACGGGCGGGACCTGGTCGCCGTCGGTGACCCCGACCAGTCGATCTACGCGTTCCGGGGGGCCGACATCAACGGCATCCTGGACTTCCCGACCGCCTTCCCCCGGGCGGACGGCAGCCCCGCCGAGGTCAAGGTGCTGCGGGTCTCCCGCCGGGCCGGTTCTACGCTGCTCGCCGCCTCCCGCGAGCTGGCGCGGCGGATGCCGATGGGGCGGCTGCCCGCAGCGGCGCTGGCCGCGCACCGCACTCCCAGGGCGGCGCGCGACGGCGGCCGGATCGAGGTCTACACCTACCCCACCCCCGGCGCCGAGCTGGACGGCGTCGCCGACATCCTGCGCCGGGCCCACCTGGAGGACGGGGTGCCATGGGGGGAGATGGCCGTCCTGGTCCGGGCGGGCGGCCGGTCCATACCCGGCGTACGGCGGGCGCTCACCGCTGCGGGCGTACCGCTGGAGACCGACGGCGAGGACATCCCGCTGCGCGACGAGCCCGCCGTCGCCCCGCTGCTGCTGGCGCTGCGGGTCACCGCCCTCGCCGCCGCCCGCGCCAACCGCACCCTGGCCGCGCCGACCCCGGCCGAGCCGGGCCCACCCGAGCCCGGTGCGGCCCCCGACGTACCTGCGCCGGACGCCCCCGGGCTGGACGCCCCCGGGCCGGACGCCCCCGGGCCGGACGCCCCCGGGCCGGACGCCCTCGGGCCGGATGTACCTGGGCTGGACGCCCTCGGGCCGGACGTGCCTGGGCTGGACGCCCTCGGGCCGGACGCCCCCGGGCCGGACGCCCCCGGGCCGGCCGCCCCCGGGCCCGACGTACCGGAGCCGGACGCCCCCACCCCCGCGCCGACCGGTCGCGTCGGCGGCCAGGAGCCCGACCCGTTGACCGCCGAGGTCGCCCAGCTGCTGCTCACCGGCCCGCTCGGCGGCATGGACGGCTCCGACCTGCGCCGCCTGGGCCGGGCACTGCGCGAGGAGGAGCGGATCGCGCTGCGCGAGCGCGACGGCGACGCCCCCGCCGCCGTCCGCCCGGCCGACGAGCTGATCCGCGAGGCGCTGGCCGAGCCCGAGCGGCTGGTGGCCCTCGACCCCGCGTACGCCCGCCGCCCCCGCGAGCTGGGCATGCTGCTGCGCAAGGTGCGGGAGATGCTGGCCGGCGGCAGCACCGCCGAGGAGGCCCTGTGGGCGCTCTGGGAGAGTTCCACCCGCTGGCAGGAGCGGCTGGAGCGGGCCGCGCAGCGCGGCGGCCCGGCCGGCCGCAACGCCGACCGCGACCTGGACGCGCTGTGCGCCCTGTTCGAGGCCGCCGCCCGCGCCGAGGAGCGCACCGGCCACCGTGGCGCGCTCAACTTCCTGGAGGAGCTGGACGCCCAGGACATCGCGGCCGACACCCTCGCCGTCCGGGCCGTCCGCCCCGACGCGGTCCGGCTGATGACCGCCCACCGGTCCAAGGGACTGGAGTGGCGGCTGGTGGTGGTGGCCGGGGTGCAGGAGGGCCTCTGGCCGGACCTGCGGCGGCGCGGCTCGCTGCTGGAGGCGGACAGGATCGGCCGGGACGGCCTCGCCGCCCCCATGCCGCCCGGCGCCCTGCTGGCCGAGGAGCGGCGGCTGTTCTACGTCGCCGTCACCCGGGCCCGGGAGCGGCTGGTGGTCACCGCCGTCAAGGCGCAGTCCGAGGACGGCGACGAGCCGTCCCGCTTCCTGCGCGAGCTCTACCGCGAGGAGACCGACCGCTCCGGCCGGGTGCTGCGCCGGGTGCCGCCCGCCGTGGTGGAGGACGTCACCCACCGCCCGCGCCGCCCGCTGTCGGTCCCCGCCCTGGTGGCCGAGCTGCGCTCGGTCAGCGTGGACGCCACCGCCACCCCGGCGCTGCGCCGCGCCGCCGCCGACCGGCTGGCCCGGCTGGCGGCGGCCGTCGGCGAGGACGGCACACCGCTGGTCCCGGCCGCGCACCCCGAGCGCTGGTGGGGGCTGGAGGAGCCGACCGCCGCCGAGGTGCCGCTGCGCGACCCGGCCCGGCCGGTGCAGCTGTCCGGCAGCTCGGTGGAGCAGCTGCACGACTGCTCCCTCCAGTGGTTCCTGGACCGCGAGGTGCGGGCCCGTACGGCGTCCTCGACCGCGCAGGGCTTCGGCAATGTCCTGCATGTGCTGGCGGACGAGGTGGGTTCGGGCCGGACGCCGGCCGACCTTGAGGTGCTGATGGAGCGGCTGGACGGCGTCTGGGACGCCCTCGCCTTCGACGCGCCGTGGAAGTCGGAGCAGGAGAAGCGCGAGGCCAGGGCCGCGCTGGAGCGGTTCCTGCACTGGCACACCCTGGAGCGGGGCCGGGTGCCGGTGGCCACCGAGCACGGCTTCGACGTCACGCTGACGGTGGGGGAGCGGACGGTGGAGGTCCGGGGCAGCATGGACCGCGTCGAGCGGGACGCGGCCGGGCTGGCCTACGTGGTGGACTTCAAGACCGGCCGGTCCGCCCCGACCGCCGCCGCCGTGGCCGACCATCCGCAGCTGGCGGTGTACCAGCTGGCGGTGCGCGAGGGCGCGTTGGACGGCCTGCCCGCCTTCGACGGTACGCCCGCGCGCCCCGGCGGCGCCGAGCTGGTGCAGCTGCGCGAGTCGCCCAAGGGCAAGGGCGCCGATCCGCTGGGCCCCAAGGTGCAGGCCCAGGAGGCGCTGCCCGCCGAGCCGTTGATCGAGCAGTTGCTCGCCCAGGCGGCCGGCCGGGTGCTGGACGAGCGGTTCACCCCCGGCCCGGGGGCGGGCTGCGACCGGTGCTCGTTCCGTCGCAGTTGCTCGGCCCGGTCCGAGGGCCGACAGGTCATCGAATGACTTTCGAATGAGCGCAAGCCCGATCCGCCCGCTGCGGTGAGCTGTTAGCGTCTCGCGGGATCCGGAGAAGCCATATCTTCGGACAGCTTACGGATCGGATCACCATATATGCGTACCACCCGCCTACTCGCCGGCGCGCTCGCCTGCGCCACCGCAGTGGCCTGCCTGGCAGGTTGCAGCGACGACAAGAAGTCCACCACCGCCACCCCGTCCGCCGGCAGCTCCGCCTCGGGGAGCAACGCGGAGGAGACCGAGGCGGCCGAGTCGGCCCTCGAAGCGCTGCCCCCTGCGGAGATCACCGCCAAGGCCAAGGCGGCCCTGCTGCAAGCGGCGTCGCTGACCATGGAGCTGGACGTCTCCTCCGGTAGCCAGGGCGTCAAGGGCAAGCTGTCGATGGACAAGTCCGGGCACTGCTCCGGCACCATGTCGACCGGTGGCGGCTCGGCCGAGATCCTCAAGTCGGGCGACACCTCCTGGGTCAAGCCCGACGCCGGCTATCTGAAGATGATGGACAGCAAGGCGGCCGCCAAGGTCAAGCTGGGCCAGTACATCAAGGGCGGCGGCGACGACGACCTGGTGTCCTTCTGCGACATGACCGGGTTCGCCGAGGAGATCCCCGACGGCAGCGTCGGCAACGAGGTCACCAAGGTCGGCACCGAGACCGTGAACGGCGCCCGCGCGGTGGTGCTCAGCACCACGGCGGACGACGGCCAGACCTCGATCTACGTCGCGACCGAGGGCATCCCCTACCCGCTGAAGATGATCCACAAGGGCGACACCACCGCGACCGTGACCCTCAGCGACTTCGGCAAGTCGGTGACGGTCAAGGCCCCGCCCGCCGACCAGGTCATCGACTCCTCGCAACTCAAGGACTGACGGGCACACTCGGGAACTGGCGGCGAACTCAAGGATTGACGGGCAAACTCAAGGACCGACCGGTCAACTCAAGGGCTGACGGCCCCATGAACTGACCTGTCCTGTTCAAGGAGTGGGCGATCGGAGCAACTGTCCGAGCCTCCGGTTACCGTTGCTCGGGTGTCCGCCGCCATCACCAGCCCCGAGCAGCTCAAGGAGCTCCTCGGCATACCCTTCACCGCCCAGCAGGTGGCCGCGATCACCGCGCCGCTCGCTCCGGCGGTGATCGTCGCGGGCGCCGGGTCCGGCAAGACCACCGTGATGGCCGCCCGGGTGGTGTGGCTGGTGGGCCGGGGGCTGGTCCGCCCCGAACAGGTGCTCGGCCTCACCTTCACCAACAAGGCGGCCGGCGAGCTCTCCGAGCGAGTGCGTGTCGCACTGGCGCGGGCCGGAGTGTCCGGCGGCACCGATCCCGGCGCGGACGGCGATGTGTTCGGCGAGCCCGAGATCTCCACGTACCACGCCTTCGCCGGTCGGCTGATCAAGGAGCACGGCCTGCGGATCGGCATCGAGCCGGACGTACGGCTGCTGGCCGACGCCACCCGCTACCAGCTGGCCGCCCGGGTGCTGCGCGCCGCCCGTGGCCCGTACCGCGCACTCACCGGCAGCGTCTCCACCCTGGTCACCGAGCTGCTGGCCCTCGACGGCGAGCTGGCCGAGCACCTGGTGCCGCCGGAGCGGCTGCGCACCCATGACACCGACCTGCTGGACGAGCTGGCCGATGTCCGGCTCAGCAACGACGACCTGCGCAAGGTGCCGGAGGCCGCCCGGGGCCGGCTGGAGCTGCTGGGCCTGGTCGAGGACTACCGGCGGCGCAAGCAGGCCGCCGGGCTGATGGACTTCGGTGACCAGATCGCCGCCGCCGCCACCCTGGCCCAGTCCCGGCCCGAGGTGGGCGCCCTGCTGCGCGACCAGTTCCGCGTGGTCCTGCTGGACGAGTACCAGGACACCTCGGTCGCCCAGCGACTGCTGCTGGCCGGCCTCTTCGGCCGTGGCCCCGGCAGCGACGGCGGCCACCCGGTCACCGCCGTCGGCGACCCCTGCCAGGCCATCTACGGTTGGCGCGGCGCCTCGGTGGCCAACCTCGACGAGTTCCCCGCGCACTTCCCGCACGCCGACGGTCGGCCCGCGCTGCGCCACTCGCTCAGCGAGAACCGCCGCAGCGGCGGCCGGCTGCTGGCGTTCGCCAACGACCTCGCGGCGCCGCTGCGCGAGATGCACGAGGGCGTCGAGGCACTGCGCCCGGCCCCCGGCGCCGAGCACGACGGCTTCGCCCGCTGCGCCCTGCTGCCCACCCACGCCGAGGAGATCGACTGGCTGGCCGACTCGCTCGCCCACCTGGTGCGCACCGGCACCCCGCCCGGCCGGATCGCGGTGCTCTGCCGGGGCGGCGCCGCCTTCCCCGACATCCACGCCGCGCTGGTGGCCCGCGAGGTGCCGGTCGAGGTGGTCGGCCTGTCCGGGCTGCTGCACCTGCCCGAGGTCGCGGACCTGGTCGCCACCTGCGAGGTGCTCCAGGACCCGACGGCCAACGCCGCGCTGGTCCGGCTGCTGATCGGCCCCCGCTGGCGGATCGGCCCGCGCGATCTGGCGCTGCTCGGCCGCCGGGCCCGCGATCTGGTCCGGGTGGACCGGGGCGGCGCCCCGGCCGACCGGCTGGCGGACGCGGTCGCGGAGGCCGACCCCACCGAGGTGGTCTCGCTGGCGGACGCGCTGGAGACCTTTCTGCACCCCGGCTCGGTGGCCGCCGAGGACGAGCTGCCGTTCTCCGCCGAGGCCCGGGTGCGCTTCGCCCGGCTGGCCCGCGAGATCCGCGAGCTGCGCCGCTCACTGGCCGACCCGCTGATGGACGTGCTGCACCGGGTGCTGGCCACCACCGGCCTGGACGTCGAGCTGGCCGCCTCCCCGTACGCGCTGGCCGCCCGCCGCCGGGAGACCCTGCATGCCTTCCTGGACGTCGCCGCCTCCTTCGCGGATCTGGACGGCGACCCCTCGCTCGGCGCCTTCCTCGGCTTCCTGCGCGCGGCACAGGAGTACGACCGTGGCCTCGACCAGGCACTCCCCGGCGGCGAGGACACCGTCAAGGTGCTCACCGCCCATCGCTCCAAGGGCCTGGAGTGGGATGTGGTCGCGGTGCCCGGCCTGGTCAAGGACGCCTTCCCCAGCAGCAAGGCGCGCGAGCGCTGGACCAGCCGCAGGCAGGTGCTGCCGCACGAGCTGCGCGGCGACGCCGCCACCCTGCCCGCCGCCCCGCGCTGGAACCCGCAGGGGATGAAGGACTTCGCCGCCCAGTTGAAGGAGCAGACGGCCACCGAGGAGCTGCGGCTCGGCTATGTCGCCTTCACCCGCCCCCGCGGCCTGCTGCTGGCCTCCGGGCACTGGTGGGGGGCGGGCCGCAAGCGGCCGACCGGGCCCTCCGACTTCCTGGTGCGGCTGCGCGAGCACTGCGAGCGGCCGGGCGGCTTCGGGGAGGTCGAGGCGTGGGCCGACCCGCCGGAGCAGGACGCGGCGAATCCCGCGCTGGCGGTCACCACCGAGACACCCTGGCCGCTGCCGCTGGACCCGGCGGCCCAGCACGCCCGCCGACTGGCCGCCCACGCCGTCCGCGCCCGGCTGGAGGGGCGGCCGCCCGCGCAGCCCGCGCCCGCGCTGCTCCCGGAGGAGCGCCGGCAGGTGGAGTCCTGGGACCGCGATCTGGACGCCCTGCTCGGTGAGCTGGAGCGCTCCCGGCGGGCGGTACGGGAGGTGCCGCTGCCCGCCGCCCTGTCGGCCTCGCAGCTGATGCGGCTGGCCGCCGACCCGGACGGCTTCGCCCGCGAGCTGGCCCGGCCGATGCCCCGGCCGCCGCAGCCCGCCGCCCGGCGCGGCACCCGCTTCCATGCCTGGGTGGAGTCCCGGTTCGAACCGCTGATGCTGATCGAACCGGATGCGCTGCCCGGCGCCGAGGACGACGGCATCGAGGACGAGCGGGACCTGGCCCGGCTCAAGGACGCCTTTCTGCGCACCCCGTACGCGCACCGCACGCCCTACCGGGTGGAGGCGCCGTTCCAGCTGCTGCTGGCCGGGCGGGTGGTGCGCGGCCGGATCGACGCGGTGTACCGGCTGGACGGGGGCGACGCAATGTCACCGCACCGGCCGCGCTACGAGGTCGTGGACTGGAAGACCAACCAGCGGGAGACCGCCGACCCGCTCCAGCTGGCGATCTACCGGCTGGCGTGGGCGGAGCAGCAGGGGCTGCCGCCGGAGCAGGTCACGGCGGCGTTCCTCTACGTACGCAGCGGCCGGGCGGAATATCCGACAGAACTTCCCGATCGAACAGCATTGGAACGCATCCTGACCGGGAACAGTGATGAATAGGTCACAGAGCGCACCCAAGTCGTCACGAAGACGTGAGATACCTGTGCGGCTTGCGTTTTTCGTGCCTATTGTGGGGTCGGTAACCGGTCACCCCCGCGCCCCGGCCGTCTGCTTGACCCTGCCCTAACCCTCAGTCACCGCCGTAGGGCGTTTCCCGCTGGAGAATCCGACGTTGAGCGTGACCGGGCGGCTCCGCCGCCTCAAGCAGCTGCTCGCCGGGGGCTGGTCCCGGACAGCTCTGACCCTGCCGTTCCTCGCCCTGCTGCTCATCGTCGCGCTGGACTGGTTCAGCAAGACCGAGGTGACGGTGGAGCCGGCGCTCACCTCCGCCCCGGCGCTGGCCGCCGTGGTCTGCCGCCGCACCTGGTACCCGCTGCTGGTCGGCGTGGTCACCGTGGGCGCCGCCTTTGTGATGGCGGCGTACAACGGGCGGCTGGACGAGTCGGTGCACACCGCGAGCGTGCTGGCGATCGTGCTGGTCAGCGTGATCGGCTGGATCAGCGCGGTGCTGCGGATGCGGCAGGAGCGGGCGCTGGCCGACGCCCGGCTGGTGGCCGAGGTCGCGCAGCGGGTGCTGCTGCGCTCGGTCCCCGACCGGGTCGGCAGCGTCCGCGCCGCCGTCCACTACGCCGCCGCTGCCGCCCATGCCCGGATCGGCGGTGACCTGTACGAGGTGGTGAACACCCGGCACGGGGTGCGGGCCGTCGTCGGTGACGTACGCGGCAAAGGGCTCGGCGCGGTGGAGACGGCGGCGGCCGTGCTCGGCGCGTTCCGGGAGGCCGCGCACCAGGAGCAGGCGCTCGACCGGGTCGCCGCCTGGCTGGCCGACAGCCTGGACCGCTCGCTGCGGGAGAACGGCCACGACGGGCTGGGCGAGGAGTTCGTCACCCTGGTGCTGATCGGCGTCGGCCCGGACGGCATGGCCGAGATCGTCAACTGCGGCCATCCGGCGCCGGTGCTGCTCCGCGACGGTGAGCTGCCACGGCTGCTGGAGCCGTCCTCCCCGGTGCCGCCGCTGGGCGTGCTGCCGCCGGAGTCCGTCCGCCCGCCGGTGCGGCGGGCGCCCGTGCTGCCGGGGGACCGGGTGCTGCTCTACACCGACGGCGTGATCGAGGCCCGCGACCGGGCCGGGACCTTCTACCCGCTGCTGGAGCGCCTCCCCGACTGCGCGAAAGCCGGCGCACCCGCCGATGTGCTGGACCGCCTCCACCTGGACGTGGTCCGGCACGTCGGGCGGCAGCTCGGTGACGACGCGGCGATGCTGCTGCTCCAGTACGAACCGGCGGCACTGCCGGAGCAGCTGCCGCGACCCAACGGCCAGGTGCCGCAGCGCGGCTGAGGTATGCCGGGGGCTGTGGTCTTGCGCGCGGTCGGGTGTACGGCTGCCGGGTGGTCGGGTATCCGGCGGCCGCCCGGGTCAGAGATCGACTTCGACCAGCAGGGGGCGGTGGTCGGAGATGGGTGCGCGGGGGGTGTGTACGCCGCCGACCGCGCCGGGGCGTACGCCGACCGCGAGGACGTGGTCGAACTGGACGGTCGGCCGGTGTGACGGATAGGTGGCCGTACGGGCCAGGTCGCGCCAGCCGCGCAGCCGGTCGTTCGGCTGCCGGGGGACGCGGCGGACCCGCAGCCGGGTGTGGGCGCCGCGCTCCAGACGGGCCCGCCGGGCGTCGCGCAGTCCCAGCCGGCGGCGCGTGCCCCGGACCCGGGTGGCGCGCCCCGGCCCGCGCGCCGGGTCCTCGGCGGCCTCCCCGCCCGCCGTCCCGGCGCCCGCAGCGGCCGGGTCCGCCGTCGGCAGCGGCGCGTACACCGGCGCGCGCAGCGGCGACTGCGCCGCCGTCCGCCGCCCGCGCCGGGGCGCCCGGGTCACGCCGTCCATCACCGCCGCACCGCCCAGCACGGTGCGCGGTACCGCGCCCACCAGGTTGAAGTCGCCCAGCAGCAGATACGGGCGGGGCAGATCCGCGATCCAGCGGCGGATGCCGGCCAGCTGGGCGACGTTCCAGCCCGGGACGAACGACAGATGGGTGGCCACCGCCGTGAACAGCCCCCGGTCGCCCTCCAGTACGGCGGCCAGCGCGGCCCTCGGCTCGTCGGGGACGGGGGTCAGCCCCCGCCGCCCGGCCACCCGCAGCGGCAGCCCGAACGGCGCGGGCGAGAACCGCCGGGCCCGCCAGTGGTGCACCGGGAGCCGGGTGAGCAGCGCGGTGCCGTACGCCGGCTGCCCGGTGCCGGTGCCGGCCTCGGCCGGTCCGTACACCCGGAAACCCGTGGCCGACGCGTCCGGCAGCCAGCCGGAGACCGGCGCCGGGCGGCCGTGCAGCGCGGCGGCGAACCGCCAGTCGGCGGCGCCCATCGCCGCGGCGGCGGCGGCGGTCTGGTCCACCAGACCGGAACGCTCCTGGTAGCGGTCGACCTCCTGCATGGCCAGCACATCGGCGTCCAGCGCGGCCACCGCCTCGGCCAGCGCGGCGGCGGCCGCCGCCGGGTCGGCGGGCTCCGGCGGGAAGGGCAGCGGGGCGCCGTCCGGCGCCAGCGGTTGGCCGTGCAGCAGATTGAAGGTGGCGATGCGCAGCTGGCTCACACCGCGACCGTACCGCGCTCGCGTCCCCTCCCCGCCGGACACCCGCCCTGCACGTCCCGCCCTGCACGTCCCGGCCCGCGCGTTCCGGCACCGGGCCCGGGTTGGGTAGTGGGATGCATACCGGGTATACATACTCGGTATGTCGATCCGTCATGGGCTGCTCGCCCTTCTGGACCAGGGGCCGCACTACGGCTACCAACTGCGCACCGAGTTCGAGGAGCGCACCGGTGCCACCTGGCCGCTGAACGTCGGCCAGGTCTACACGACGCTGGGCAGGCTGGAGCGCGACGGCCTGGTGGCGCCCGCCGGTGAGGACGGCGAGGGCCATGTCTTCTACGCCATCACCGACGCGGGCCGCGCCGAGCTGCGCGACTGGTTCGGCACGCCGGTGCGCCGGGACAGCCCGCCGCGCGACGAGCTGGCCATCAAGCTCGCCATGGCCGTCACCGTGCCGGGCGTGGACGTCCGCGAGGTGGTCCAGGCGCAGCGGCGGCACAGCATGCGCGCGCTCCAGGACTACACCCGGCTGAAGGCCCGCGCCCTGGCGGCGGACCTCTCCGCCGCCGGCCCCGACCCCGACGGCCCCGACCCCGACGGCCCCGACCGGGACCTCGCCTGGCTGCTGGTCCTGGACCAGCTGATCTTCCAGACCGAGGCCGAGGTGCGGTGGCTCGACCACTGCGAGACCCGGCTCGCCCGCCACCGCCCCGCCCCCGCCGCGCCGCAGGCACCCGCCACCGCGCCGCAGGCATCCGCCCCCGCCGCGCCGCAGGCACCCGCCCGGCGGCGGGGGAGCGGCTCCGCGCGGCGCTGAGCCGGCTGCCGGACCCGCGAACCACGATCCCGTGACCGACCCTTTGGGGGGAACCATGACAGGCAACACGACGACCGGCGCCGCCGGTCCCGTCCTCAGGCTGGAGGACGTCTCCCGCGTGCACGGCCGGGGCGCCGCCGAGGTGCACGCCCTGCGCGGGGTGGACCTGGAGGTCCGCCCCGGCGAGCTGGTGGCCGTGATGGGCCCCTCCGGCTCCGGCAAGTCGACGCTGCTGACCCTCGCGGGCGGCCTGGACGCCCCGACCTCGGGCCGGGTGCTGGTCGAGGGCCGCTCACTGGGCGACCTCTCCCGCAAGCAGCTGGCGGCGGTGCGCCGCCATGCCGTCGGTTATGTCTTCCAGGACTACAACCTGATACCGGCGCTCACCGCAGCGGAGAACATCGCGCTCCCCCGTGAGCTGGACGGCGTCTCCACCCGGGCCTGCCGCCGCGAGGCACTGGCCGCGCTGGCGGAACTGGGCCTGGCCGAGCTGGCCGACCGGTTCCCGGACGAGATGTCCGGTGGCCAGCAGCAGCGGGTGGCCATCGCCCGCGCGCTGATCGGCGACCGCCGCCTGGTCCTGGCCGACGAGCCCACCGGCGCCCTCGACTCCGCCACCGGTGAGACGGTGCTCGCCGTGCTGCGCGCCCGCTGCGACGCCGGCGCCGCCGCGATGCTGGTGACCCATGAGGCCCGGCACGCCGCCTGGGCGGACCGGGTGGTCTTCCTGCGCGACGGCAGCATCGTCGACGAGACGGTCTCGGCCTCCGCCGAAGCCCTGCTCACCGGTGCGGGCCGGGACGGCAGCGGGCCGGTGAGCCGGTGAAGCTCACCGCCTGGCGGGCGGCGCTGCGCATCGCCCGCCGCGACGCCGTACGCGCCAAGGGCCGCAGCGCCCTGGTGATGGCCATGATCGCGCTGCCGGTGCTCGGGGTGGCCGGCGCCGACATCGTGTACCGCAGCGCCGACCTGGACCCCGGCGAGCGGATCACTCGCCAGCTGGGAGCGGCGGACGCGCAGGTGTCCGTCGAGCAACTCGGTGAACCGATCGCCCAGGCGCCAGACCCCGACACGGGAATGATCAGCGGTGAGTCGGGACAGCAGCTGACTGCGGAGCAGCAGCGGGCCGCGCACACCGACCCCACCGTGTTGCTGCGGCGGATCGCGCCGCCGGGCAGCACCCTGTTCACCCTGGTCAGCGGGCCCAGCGTCGTCACCAGCAGTGCTGCGGGCCTGATCCGTACCGGCACCACCGAGCTGGACCTGACCTCGCCGGTGTGGCGGGGCATGGCCAATGTGGTGGCCGGGCGGGCCCCGACCCGGCCGCAGGAGATCGCCGCCACCCGGAAGTTCCTGGAGGAGTCGAGCCTGCACCTGGGCGAGACCACCACCGTGCAGGGTGTCGCGACGCCGTTCACCATCACCGCCGCCGTGGAGTACCCGGGCACGCTCGGTGCCTCCGAGCTGATCGCCCGGCCCGGCGCGCTGATCGGTACGGTGGCCCGGAAGCCCGGGACGGACGCTCTGCTCGAAGTCGGCCGGCGCTGGCTGATCCAGGTGCCCGGCGGCGCCGGCTTCTCCTGGGAGCGGGTCAAGGAGGCCAACGCGTACGGCTTCCGGGTGACCTCCCGGCAGGTGCTGCTCGACCCGCCACCGCGCTCGCAGGTGCCGTACTACGCGAAGTCCGGCGACCCGGGGCAGCGCTACCTCAACCCGGTCACGCTGACCATCGCGGCCACCGTCGCCGGGATGGCGCTGCTGGAGATCGTGCTGCTGGCCGGCCCCGCCTTCGCCGTGGGTGCGCGCCGCTCCCGGCGCCAGCTGGGCCTGCTGGCGGCCGGCGGCGGTGACCGCTCGCACATCCGGGCGGTGGTGCTCGGCGGCGGTGTGGTGCTGGGGCTGGCCGGTGCGGTCGTCGGCATGGTGCTGGCCGTCGTGGTCGTCGCGGTGGCCCGGCCGTGGCTGGAGGCGGCGGCCGGGCAGCGCTTCGGCCACTTCGACCTGCGGCCGCTGGACCTGCTGGGGGTGGCGGCGATCGGCCTGGTCACCGGGGTGCTCGCGGCGGTCGTCCCGGCGGTGCAGGCGTCCCGACAGGACGTGGTCGCGGCGCTGACCGGCCGGGGGCGGCTCAAGCCCCCGTCCAAGCGGCTCGCGGTGGTCGGCCTGGCCGCGCTGGCGGGCGGCTCGGCCCTCGCGCTGCTCGGTGCGGCGGCCGGCCAGGGGACCGCCGCCGTGCTCGGCGGCTCGGCGCTGGCGGAGCTGGGCATGGTCGCCTGCACCCCCTTCGTGATCGGCCTGTTCGGGAAGCTGGGCCGCTGGCTGCCGCTGACCCCCCGGCTGGCGCTGCGCGACTCCGTACGGCACCGGGGGCGCACCGCCCCGGCGGTGGCCGCGGTGATGGCGGCGGTGGCGGGCTCGGTGGCGGTCGGTGTCTACAGCGCCAGCCAGGACGCCGAGATGCGGGCCGACTACCTGGCCACCGCACCGATCGGAGTGGTCACCCTGGTCGGCGTCCCGGCGCGGGCCGACTCCGGCGCCGTACTGGACCAGGCCCGCACGGCCGTGGAGAACGCGATCAGCGGACTCGGCCAACGCGGCGACGTCTACGGGACCTCCTACCGGGGGAACTGCACGGCGGGCGGGGAGCGGTGCGGCAACGCCACGCTGGTGCTGCCGCCCGAGCGGGAGTGCCCGACCGTGCGGGACCAGTCGCTCTCCGACGCGGAGCGCGCCAGGTTGAACCGCGAAGACCCCCGGTGCGGGAGCCGGGCCTCCCGTGCCTACGCCTCCCGGTTCGGCACTCTGCCCGCCGGGGACGCGGCGGTGCTGCGCATCCTGTACGGCGTCCACGACCCGGCGGCCGAGCAGGCGCTCGCGGACGGCAAGGCGGTGGTCTTCGACCCCCGGCTGGTGGTGGACGGCTACGCGACGCTGGAGCTGACCCAGTACGCCCCGGACCAGCCCGAGCAGAACGGCAAGCACGCCGAACCCCGGTCGACCAGGCTGCGCATCCCGGCGGTGGTGCGGACCCCGTCCGTCTACACCGCCCCGGTGCTGCTGCCGCTGGAGGCCGCCCGCAAGGCGGGCCTGACGGTCACCCCCCAGGGCTCGGTCTGGGCGCCGCCGACCGCCCCCTCCTCGGCGGCGGAGCAGCGGGCCAACGCGGCGCTCTCCACGGTCGTGGGGCAGGGCTGGGTCTCGGTCGAGCGTGGCTACCACTCCAACCGCACTCCGGTGACGCTGGGGCTGACGCTCTTCGCCGCCGTCGTCGCGCTCGGTGCGGCGGGCATCGCCACCGGGCTGGCGGCCGCCGACTCCCAGAACGATCTGGCGACGCTGGCGGCGGTCGGCGCCACGCCCCGGATCAGGCGGGCCCTCTCCGGCCTCCAGTGCGGGACGATCGCCGCGATGGGCGCGGTGCTGGGGACGGTCTGCGGTGTGGTGCCCGCAGTGGCGCTGCGCAAGGTCGAGCAGGCCGCGAGCAGCTTCGCCGGGAGCGGGGCGACGATGTTCACCCTCTCCGGCGGCAGCGGGGCGGGCGTCGTGGTCTTCCCATGGTGGCAACTGGCGGCCACCGTGCTGGTGCTGCCGGTGCTCGCGGTGCTGATGGCCGCGCTGCTCTCCCGGTCCCGGATCGCGCTGGTCCGGCGCGCGGACTGACCGCCGCCCGGCCTCGGGCCGGCTCCGGGCGTGACGCATCACACGTCCGGAGCCGGTGTCCGAGCTGCGAGCGACGGCAGCGCGGGACCGTACGGGCGAACTAAAGTCGTCTCTATGACGAGAACTCCGGACAGCGCCGTCCGCTCCTACATCGACCAGCACCGTGCCGCCTTCCTCGACGAGCTGGCCGCCTGGGTGCGCATCCCGTCCGTCTCCGCCGACCCGGCGCGCGCCGGTGAGTCGCGCCGCTCCGCCGAGTGGCTCGCGGACCGGCTGCGGCGGACCGGCTTCCCGGTCGCCGAGGTGTGGGAGACGGAGTCGGAGAGCGGCGCGCCCGGCCTGCCCGCCGTGTACGCGGAGTGGCCGTCCGGCGAGCCCGCCGCGCCGACCGTGCTCGTCTACGGCCACCACGATGTGCAGCCGGCGGCGCTGGCGGACGGCTGGGCCACCGAGCCCTTCGAGCCGGTGATCGCCGACGGCCGGATGTCCGGCCGGGGCGCCGCCGATGACAAGGGCCAGGTCTTCTTCCACACCCTGGGGGTGCGCGCCCACCTGGCGGCGACCGGCCGCACCGCGCCCGCCGTCAACCTCAAGCTGCTGATCGAGGGCGAGGAGGAGTCCGGCTCGCCGAACTTCGTGGACCTGGTGCGCCGCCACGCGGACCGGCTGGCCTGCGACGCGGTGATCGTCTCCGACACCGGCATGTGGGCCGAGGACACCCCGACCGTCTGCACCGGCGCACGCGGTCTCGCGGACTGCCAGATCGACCTGTACGGACCGGACCAGGACATCCACTCCGGTTCCTTCGGCGGCGCGGTGCCCAACCCGGCCACCGAGGCCGCCCGGCTGGCCGCCGCCCTGCACGACGACGACCGGCGGGTGGCCGTGCCCGGCTTCTACGACGGCGCGGTGGAGCTGACCGAGCTCGACCGGGAGCTGTTCGCCGCGCTGCCCTTCGACGAGCAGCGCTGGCTGGAGGTCGCCAAGTCGCACGGCACGCTGGGCGAGGCCGGCTACACCACCCTGGAGCGGGTCTGGGCCCGGCCGACCGCCGAGGTCAACGGCATCTGGGGCGGCTACACCGGCCCCGGCGGCAAGACCATCGTGCCGTCGTCCGCTCATCTGAAGCTCTCCTTCCGGCTGGTGGCGGGGCAGGATGTGGAGCACGTCAGGAGCGCGGTCCGCGACTGGGTCGCGGCCCGGCTGCCGGCGGGCATCCGGCACGAGATCGTCTTCCCGGGCGCGACCCGGCCCTGCCTGACGCCGCTGGACCACCCGGCCCTCCAGTCGATGGTCCGGTCGATGGGCCGGGCGTTCGGCAAGGAGATCCTCTTCACCCGCGAGGGCGGCTCCGGCCCCGCCGCCGACCTCCAGGACATCCTTGGCGCGCCGGTGCTCTTCCTCGGCATCTCGGTGCCGTCCGACGGCTGGCACTCGGTGAACGAGAAGATCGAGCTTGACCTGCTGTTCAAGGGGGTGGAGACCTCGGCATACCTGTGGGGCGACCTCGCGGAGACCTGGACGCCGGGGGAGCAGGTCCGATGAGCGCCGCGCTGTCGGACCACAGGGAGTACGGCGACCGGACGGGACGGGACGGCACGGCAGTGACCTCGCAGCAGACAGCACCTCAGACCGCGCAGCCGACGGCGGAGCAGCCGACCGTGGAGCAGCCGACCGTGGAGCAGGCGGTACCGGCCCAGGCCGCCCCGGCCGATCCGCTGGGCGGCCGCGCGCTCCCGCTGTCCCGGGCCGGGGTGGACCGGGCGGCGCACCACCGCTTCGACGAACCCTGGCTGGCCGCAGCCTGGAGCCACCCGGCCACCCAGGTGCTGCCGATCTCCGGCGGCGAGGCGTTCGTGGTGGACACCGGGACCGGCACCGAACTGGTGCTGGTGCCCTCCTTCGAGGCGCCGGACGAGGGCGACCGCTACTTCCTCGGCACCGACGAGGACGGTGTGTCGTACTTCGCCCTGGCCGGTGAGTCGCTGCCCGGCCGACTGGACGGCGACGCCCGCCCGGCCGGGCTGCGCGAGGTGGGCGGGATGCTCTCCGACCGCGACGCCGGCCTGCTGGTGCACGCGGTGGCGCTGGAGAACTGGCATCGGCTGCACTCCTTCTGTTCCCGTTGCGGACATCCGACGCGTAAGGGGGGCGCGGGGCATGTGCGTCTCTGCACTTCCTGCGCGGCCGAGCACTACCCGCGCACCGACCCGGCGGTGATCATGCTGGTCACCGACGACCAGGACCGCTGCCTGCTGGGTCGGCAGAGCCTCTGGCCGGAGGGCCGCTGGTCCACGCTGGCCGGCTTCGTGGAGCCGGGCGAGTCGCTGGAGCAGGCGGTGGTGCGCGAGGTGGCCGAGGAGGCGGGCGTCCGGGTGGCGGAGGTCGAGTACGTCGCCAGCCAGCCCTGGCCGTTCCCGTCCAGCCTGATGCTGGGCTTTGTCGCTCGGGCGCACCCCGACGGCACCACGATCACGGTGGACGGCGAGGAGCTGTCCGAGGCCCGCTGGGTCAGCCGCGAGGAGCTGCGGGCCGGCTGGGAGTCCGGCCGGATGCTGCCGCCCTCGGGCATTTCCATCGCCCGCCATCTGATCGAACGCTGGTACGGCGCCCCCATCCCCGCAGCGGCGCGCTGGTAGCCCCCGGGGGCGCGTGCACCCAGCCCGCGCCCCCGGTCCACCCCAGGCACCGGGTGCACCCGATCGGGTGCACCCCGCCCCCGGGGCGCGCGGGGCTGTGCGAGCCCACCCACAGAGCGAGGCCCACCACCGGCGGTCCTGCGCGACCCCAGAGGCGCGCGGAACTGCGCGGGCAGTGCTCCTTTGGGTAGAGGGGCCCACGGCCGGCACCCGCGCCCCGCCCGGTGGCCCCCTCACCCGCCCAGCTCACCGCCAGGCGGATCAACCGCCCGGCTCCCGCCCCCGGCCGCCCCGGTCAGTCGGCAGCTGACCGTCTTCCCGGCGGGCCGGGGAGTCACCCGCAACCCGTCACAGAGCGCCTCCACGATCAGCAGCCCGCGCCCACCCTGCGCTTCGTCGTCCGGCCCGGCCGCCCGCACGGGCAGCTCGGGGCTGCCGTCCGAGACCGAGATCCGCAGCTGCTCCCCGGCGAGGGCCAGCGCCAGCGAGACGGTGCCGCGCCCGTATCGCACGGCATTGGTGACCAGCTCGGAGACCACGATCTCCGCGTCCCCGGCCAGCCTGGGCAGACCCCAGGAGGCCAGCGCGGTCCGCGTCAGCAGGCGGCTGCGGACGACATTGTGCGGGTCCGGCGGGAAGGAGGCCGTGGCGGCCCAGCTGTCCCGGTCATCGATCTGGATGTGCATCTTTCCCCCTGAATGCAAGTCATTGGAATCAGACCAGTGATGCCAGCCTTGACGGAGATGGGCTGGTTGCTCGAATGTCGCTGGCTACATTCATCCGGTGAACATCACCCGAGCCCCCGGGCAGGCCCCCAAGTACCAGCGGCTCGCCGCCGACCTGCGCCGCCGGATCGCCGTCGGCGAGTGGCAGGGCGCCATCGCCCTGCCGGTCGAGGCGGAGCTGGAGGCGCAGTACGGCGTCGCCAGGAACACCGTCCGGCTGGCCGTGGACGTACTGGTGAACGAGGGCCTGCTGATCCGGGTGCAGGGCAAGGGCACATTTCTCAAGGACCACCACTCGGTCCTGGACCACCACGCATACCGTTCCGCGACCGTACTGCGGCCGACCGACAGCCTGGCGGCGCCCTCCGAGGTGTACGCGGAGGAGGCCCAGGCAGCGGGCCGCAAACTGACTGCGGACTTCGAGATGCTGATCGTAAGGGCCCGCACTGACATCGCCGAGCGCATCGGCATCCGGCCGGGCGAGGCGGTGGTGCTCCGCCGGATGCTCCGCTTCATGGACAGCGAGCCGTGGTCCATCGAGGAGAGCCACTACCCGGCCGGTCTGGCGGCCGGTACGCCGCTGATGAACCCGGAGCCGGTCAGGGGCGGTGACGAGGTGGTGCTGGCCGCGATCGGCCGCACCGAGATCGGCGCCGTCGACCAGCTCGCGGCCCGGATGCCGGGGCCCGAGGAGGCGCAGTGGTTCCAGGCGGGGCCGGGCGTCCCGCTGATGGTGCAGACCAGGGCCACCTATGACGGCAGGGGGCCGGTCCGGGCGATCGAGACCCGCTACTCCGGCGACCGCAGCCGGTTGCTCTACGGCCTGGGCAACCTCGCGGCGCGCGTCCCGGGCGCGCGCTGACCCCCGAGCGCCCCCAGCGCCCCACGCCCCACCGCCCCCGCTGGCCCGAGCGCCGGCGGAAACGGCGGGGCCCGCGACCGTCAGCGGTCGCGGGCCCGTCGTGGAACAGCCGGGAGTCAGACGCCCAACTTGGCCTTCACCTGCGCCAGCGACGGGTTGGTCAGCGCCGAACCGTCCGGGAAGAGCACGGTCGGCACGGTCTGGTTGCCGTTGTTGACGGACTCCACGAACTGCGCCGACGCCGGGTCGTGCTCGATGTTGACCTCGGTGTAGGCGATGCCCTCACGGTCCAGCTGGCCCTTGAGGCGGCGGCAGTAGCCGCACCAGGTGGTGCTGTACATGGTCACGGACATCGCGGGAGGCTCCTTCGCTCGGGATCGGTACCGCGCCGGGCGGCGGCGCTGCGGCGCACGAGACGCTGTCCGCGCCACCGGGCAGTCCAACGCCTCCGGCCTCCGGAACATTCCGACGCGCCCTACCTGCGCACCCAAAGGTAGGTCGGTCGTACTATCCCACCGGCCCTGTGGACAACGCGGCGCACGTTGTCCCCCGGGCTTGAGAGGATGGGCGACATGCAGGCACAGCTTCCGGGCCCGGACGACCCGCGCGAACCGTACGCAGCCCCCGGTGGGCGACCGGCCGACGCCGACGCGGTGCTCGCCGGCCTCGACCCCGAGCAGCGCGCCGTCGCGACGGCGCTGCACGGGCCGGTCTGCGTGCTGGCGGGCGCCGGCACCGGCAAGACCCGCGCCATCACCCACCGCATCGCGTACGGGGTGCGCAGCGGCGTCTACCGGCCGCAACAGGTGCTCGCCGTCACCTTCACCGCCCGCGCCGCCGGTGAGATGCGTGGGCGGCTGCGGATGCTGGGTGCCGAAGGCGTCCAGGCGCGGACGTTCCACTCCGCCGCGCTGCGCCAGCTCCAGTACTTCTGGCCGCGCGCCGTGGGCGGGGAGGTCCCCCGGCTGCTGGAGCGGAAGGTGCAACTGGTGGCCGAGGCCGCCGGGCGGTGCGGGCTACGGGTGCAGCGCACCGAGCTGCGCGACCTCACCGGCGAGATCGAGTGGTCCAAGGTCACCCAGATCGTCCCGGAGGACTACGCGGCCGCCGTCGCCAAGGCGGGCCGCGACGCCCCGCGCGACGCCGCCGAGATCTCCCGGGTCTACGGCGTCTACGAACAGCTCAAGCGCGACCGCGGCGTCATCGACTTCGAGGATGTGCTGCTGCTCACCGCCGCCATCCTGGAGGACCGCCCGGAGATCGCCGAGCAGGTCCGCGCCCAGTACCTGCACTTCACCGTCGACGAGTACCAGGACGTCTCGCCGCTGCAGCAGCGGCTGCTCGACCAGTGGACCGGGCCCGGCGCCAGCCTCTGCGTGGTCGGTGACGCCAGCCAGACCATCTACTCCTTCACCGGCGCCACCCCCGACTACCTGCTCGGCTTCCGGACCAGGCACCCGGACGCCACGATGGTGAAGCTGGTCCGCGACTACCGCTCCACCCCGCAGGTCGTGCAGTTGGCCAACGGGCTGCTGTCGCAGGCGCGCGGCCAGGCGGCCCAGCACCGGCTGGAGCTGGTCTCGCAGCGCGACACCGGGCCGGACCCGGTCTACACCGAGTACGCCGACGAGCCCGCCGAGGCCGAGGGCACCGCGCACCGCATCAAGGACCTGCTGGACCGGGGCGTGCGCGCCAGCGAGATCGCGGTCCTCTTCCGTACCAACGGCCAGTCCGAGGTCTATGAGCAGGCGCTCGCGGACCTGGGGCTGCCTTACCAGCTCAAGGGCGCCGAGCGGTTCTTCGAACGGCCGGAGATCCGGGAGGCCGGGATGCTGCTGCGCGGCGCCGCCCGAGCCGGCGCCGACACCCTGGCGGTGGACGGCCCCGACCTGGCCGCCCAGGTGCGGGCGGTGCTCGCCACCCGGGGGTTCGCGCCGCAGCCGCCGGCCGGCTCCGGGGCGGTGCGCGAGCGCTGGGAGTCGCTGGCCGCGCTGGTGCGGCTGGCCGAGGAGTTCGAAGCCGGGCGGCGCCCGGACGGCCGGGAGGCCGACCTGGGGGCGTACGTCGCCGAGTTGGACGCCCGCGCCGCCGCCCAGCACGCCCCTGCGGTGGAGGGCGTCACCCTGGCCTCGCTGCATGCCGCCAAGGGCCTGGAGTGGGATGCCGTCTTCCTGGTCGGCCTCACCGAGGGCATGATGCCGATCACCTATGCCAAGACCGATGAGCAGATCGAGGAGGAGCGCCGGCTCCTCTATGTCGGGGTCACCCGTGCGCGGGAGCACCTCTCGCTCTCCTGGGCCCTCGCCCGCTCCCCGGGCGGCCGGGCCGGTCGCATCCCCACCCGGTTCCTGGACGGGCTGCGGCCGGGCTCCGGCTCGCGCTCCGGCGGCCGGTCCGGGCGCGGTGGCCGCACCGGCGCGGAGGCGGGCGCCGAGCGCGCCGGGCGCCGCAACCGGGGGCCGGTGAAGTGCCGGGTCTGCGGCCGCCCGCTGACCGAGGCGGTGGAGCGCAAGCTGCGCCGCTGCGAGGACTGCCCGTCCTCCATGGACGAGGCGCTGTTCGAGCGGTTGCGGGAGTGGCGCAGCGAGCAGGCGCGCAGCCTCAGCCTGCCGGCGTATGTGGTTTTCACCGACGCCACCCTGATGGCCATCGCGGAGGACCCGCCGGGCGATGAGCAGGCGCTGGCTCAAATCCCGGGGGTCGGCCCGTCGAAGCTGGACAAGTACGGAGCCGCCGTGCTGTCGTTGTGCCGGGGGGAGCAGCCCCTCGGCGCGGAGTCCGAGCCGCCCTCGGGGGCTGCGGAGGACGGCGCCGACGACAGTCCGGAAAACTCGCCGGAAAAATAGTTTGCGCGCCTCACGTCAGGCGCAATAGCCTGCCGGAGCGGCCAAGGGGACGAGGTCGCAGGCCGTGCGGATGCCCCTCCGTCACAGCTGCACCCCACGTATGACACGCATCACCGACAATGCCGACCAGTCGGGGCCCGGGGGACCGGGGCTCGCGAGACGCCGAGAGGAGGCGGGGACAGTGGACACCACGAAGATGATCGCCACGATCAAACTGACGGACGAGACCGTCGCCGTCGCCATGGGCGTCTCCGCCGTTGCCGCGCATCTGCGTGGCGGCGTCGTGCTGGCCAGCGGCGTGCTTGGTCTCGGCGGGACCGGTCTGTCCAACACCGGCCTGTCCCGTGACTGGACCACTCCCGTCGACGTGGAGCGCGTGGAGCGCAGCGACCGACCGACCAAGGCACCGAAGGCAGTAGCGGCCACCGCTACTTATGGCTACGCCTACGCCATCGGTGCCGGCACCCAGCAGGACCAGCAGATTCAGGCAGCAGCCTTTACGGCTGATGCCACCCGTTCGATGCGGGCCTTCCGCGGGCTCGAACCCTGGAGAGAACGTACCTGATCCAGCATCAGGTCGGCGCCTCCAGGGCCGCGGAACCCGTCACCGGGATCCGCGGCCCTTCTGTTTGTCCGGTACCAGACGCTCCATCGGCCCACAAGGCCGAACGAACCCCGAAGACGAGGAAGACGCAGCAGTGTCCACGATCACCACACCGCATCCCCCGTCCGTACCGACAACAGAGCCGATCACCCCGGCCCACGAGGCCGGCCCCCCGGAGGTATCCCTGATGCAGATCACCGCGCTCGACGAGGCCGAGGGCCTTGGCGCGACCATCCCGTGCCGCTCCTACGACCCCGAGGTCTTCTTCGCCGAGACCCCGGCGGACGTCGAGTACGCCAAGTCCCTCTGCGCCACCTGCCCGGTGAAGGCGGCCTGTCTCCAGGGCGCCCTTGAGCGCCGCGAGCCCTGGGGCGTCTGGGGCGGGGAGCTGTTCGTGCAGGGCGTCGTCGTGGCCCGCAAGCGGCCGCGTGGCCGCCCGCGCAAGACCGAGGTCGCCGCGTGACCGCCACCGCCGTCCGCCCCGCCGACGTGCTGCGGATCTCCGTCCGCATCGCCGCGGCCAAGTCGGACGCCCGCCTCCACGACTCCACGTACGACGAGCAGGACCCCACCATGACCCCGATCGCCGATCCGACCGTCCGCCCCGAGCAGACCTCTGAACTGACTCTCCAGAACAGGACCCGAGACATGCATCTCATGCACGAAGCCATGGCGCGTGCGCATATCCAACAACTGCATCATGAGGCGGAGCACGAACGCCTCGTCCGGCGGATCGTCGACGCCCGCCGGCTGCGGCGCCGGGCCGAGCGCGCCTCGATGCGCGCCCGCCGGGCCCTGGCGACCGCGCTGATGCAGTAATCGGGCCGACCCCGGTCGGCCCGGCGCATGCCACTGAATCCCGGACGGCCCCCCGCGCAGCGCGCGGGGGGCCGTCCGGCGTAGCAGCCCGGTGTACCGGGCCCCCGTCAGCCCAGCCCCTCGTCCTCGGCGAACCCCGGCAGCCACTCCAGCATCTCCTGGCGGAACGGCGCCTCGGCGCCCAGCTGGCACAGCACCCCGATGGTGCTCAGCGTCACCCGGTGGATCAGCAGGTACGACGGCGGCAGGTTGAGCTGCTTGCCCAGGTTGTAGGCGGGGGAGCGCACATCGGCGATCCGGGCCGCCTGGGCCCGCATCCAGCTGCGGGTGAAGGTGAAGCGGTCCTCGGCGGCCGGCTCGATCATCGGCCGCAGGTAGTCCAGCACCGCATCGGCGTCCAACTCGATCTCCGGCCGGACGAAACCCTCCCCGCGCAGCATCTCCAGCACGGCGCCCGCCTCCCCGGCCAGCGCCATCCGCAGCGCGGTGCCGACCGGTAGCGGCAGCCCCTCCGGCAGCCGGTCCACGGTGCCGAAGTCCATCACTCCCAGCTGCCAGCCCGCGGCCGGACCGTCGTCCTTGAGCAGCCGGAAGTTGCCCGGGTGCGGGTCGGCGTGCAGCAGCCCGGTGCGGGCGGGGCCGGCGAACAGGAAGCGCACCAGCAGCCATCCGGCCCGGTCCCGCTCCTCCCGGGTGCCCCCGGCGATGATCTCGGCCAGCGGAATCCCGTCCAGCCACTCGGTGACGAGCACCCGGTCCGCCTGAGCCACCACGCCGGGCACCCGGATGTCCGGATCGTCGCGGAACTCGTCCGCGTGCACCTGCTGGGCCTTCGCCTCCAGGGCGTAGTCCAGCTCCTCGGCCACCCGTTCCCGCAGCTCGCTGATCAGCGGCTTGATGTCCAGCCCCGGGATCAGCGGGCCGAACAGCCGTGCCACCCGGGCCAGCTGGTTGAGGTCGGAGAGCAGCGCCTCACCGGCACCGGGATACTGCACCTTCACCGCCACCGGGCGGCCGTCCCGCCACACGGCCCGGTGCACCTGCCCGATCGAGGCGGCCGCCGCCGGCCGGTCGTCGAACTCCAGGAAGTCCTCCCGCCAGTCCGCACCGAGCCCCTCGGCCAGCACCGTGTGCACGGTGATCGCCGGCATCGGCGGCGCGGCGTCCTGGAGCTTGGTCAGCGCCGCCCGGTACGGACCCGCGACCTCCTCCGGCAGCGCCGCCTCGAAGACGGACAGCACCTGCCCGAACTTCATCGCCCCGCCCTTGAGCTCGCCGAGGACCTTGAAGAGCTGGTCGGCGGTGCGCTGCTGCATCTCGGCGGCGACCACATCGGCGGGGCGGCCGCCGATGCGCTTGCCCAGGCCCAGCGTGGCGCGACCGGCTATCCCCAGAGGCAGCGCCGCGAGCCTCGCCGTACGCGTGACTGCCTTGCGTGGAAGATCGCTCACACTGGCCTCCCTGGCACCTGGCCGCCCGGCTCCCGCGCGGTTGCGGAAAGGCGGCCCCTCGCCATTGTGCCCGCTACCTCGGCCGCCCCGGCCGGACCTCGCGCGTGACCGCCGCCACCGCCACCCCCCGCGCCGCCACCGCCCGCGCCACCACCGCCGACGCTGCTGCCACCGCTGTACCAGGCACAGCCGCACTCCGGATGGAGCGGCATCCGCAGCCGCCGGACCATGCCGTCCGCCGCCGACACCTCCAGCAGCCCGTCCACGCTCGGCGGCCGGAAGCCGCCCAGCAGCGTCAGCACATGCAGCGCCGCCAGCCCGGCGACGGCGGCGGCCACCGCCGTGTCGCAGGCGGGCGTCCGGGCACGCGCCGCGCCGTCCGAGCAGAGCTGTGCCACCAGCCGGGGCCAGGCCGGGTCCCGGTCGCCACGGTGCAGCGACACGCAGGAGCCGCAGGCGGCCGCCCCCGGCAGCACCAGCGGCCCCACCAGGCCCAGATGCTCGACCACGCCCGTATAGAGGTGCGGCACCCCGGCCCGCATCAGCTCCTGTCCCTGCCCGGGATCGACCGCCAGCCCGGCCGAGCCGTCACGCGGCGCGAGCACCACCACGTCGGGCGGGCGCCCCTCGTCGGCGCTCCGCGCCTGCGGGCCGCCACCGGCGCGGTGCATCGCCTCGCGCACCGCCGTGGAGCGCAGCCGCCCGACGTCCTGCGGCGGGATGCCCGCCGGGGAGCAGTCGGCCGCCGTGACCCGGCCGCCGTCGCACACCTCCACCCGCCCCACGCCCGCCGCCGTCAGCAGCGCCGCCACCGCCGCACCCACCCGGCCCGCGCCGTGCACCCGCACCATCGCCGCCGCCCGGTCGGCCAGCAGACCGGGAGCAGCCCCCGGCTCGGGATGCACCAGGGAGAGCGAGGCCAGATCGGGGGCCAGCCGCTCCCGGTGCCGACCGGGGAGCGGACCGAGGGCCTGCTGTGCCCCGGCGTCGTCCAGCAGACCGGCTCGGGCCAGCGACGCCAGCAACTCCAGCGGCTGCCCCGGCCCCAGGCCCAGCCGCTCGCCCTCCGCGACCAGCCGTGCGGTCTCCCGGCTGCCGTCGACCAGGTCGAGGAAGGCGCTCACCTCCGGTTCGACGCCGTCCAGCACCGTGGCCCGCTCGGCCACCGCGCCGAACTGCAGTGCCGAGCGGTCCCGCCAGGTACGGGGCAGCGCGGTCTTGAGCATCGGACGGATCATCCGGGCCCCCTTTCGCCTCTCCCGCAGCATGCCCCCGAGCCGGGCCGAGGGGGAAACGCGTTGTCCACAGCCCCCGGCGATCATCCGATCATCTGCCTGCGACGCTGTGGACAACCCACGCCCACCCGAACCCCGCAGCCGAGCGAAGGGGCCGCAATCAGCGGGAATGTGCTGCTCTGTGCACGGAGCAGTGGCTCCGGCGTGCTGCGGGTCCGGCCGGAACAGGGGACTCCGTCAGTCCCACCGGGTAACGTCGTTGCCGTGGCAGCCGAAAGGTACTTCCATCCGTCGGTGGACGGCACGGCCGAGACCTCCGACGGTGTCGAGGTGCGCCGCAGCGCCCGCCGCAGGCGCACCGTCTCCGCCTACCGCGAGGGCGACCGCACGGTCGTCCTGATCCCGGCGCGGATGTCGGCCGCCGAGGAGAAGCGCTGGGTGGCGCTGATGCTGGACAAGCTCGCCGCCCAGGAGAGCCGGCGCTCGCTGGGCGACGACGCGCTCGCCGCCCGCGCCCGCGAGCTGTCCGACCGCTATCTCGACGGCCGTGCGGCGCCCGACCGGGTCCGCTGGGTCACCAACCAGAACACCCGCTGGGGCTCCTGCACCCCCGCCGAGCGCTCGATCCGGCTCTCGCACCGGCTGCGCGGGATGCCCGAGTACGTCATCGACTATGTGCTGCTGCATGAGCTGGCCCATCTGCTGGTGCCCGACCACGGCCGCCGCTTCTGGGCACTGCTGGACGCCTTCCCGCGCACCGAGCGGGCACGCGGCTACCTGGAGGGCGTGGTCGCCGCCGCCCGGCTGCCGCACGCCCCGGGGTCCGGCCAGGTCCAGCAGCACGGGCCCGGCCGGCGCGACGGCGACCCGGGCGAAGACGGGCCCGGGGAAGACTGCTCGGCCGAAGACGGGCCCGGCGAAGCCTGCTCGGCCGAAGACGGCCCTGGCGAAGCCTTCCAGAACGAGGACGGCCAAGGGCGTACCGAGCAGGACGACTGCCCCTGATCGCAGCACCCCTCGGCCGCCGCGAGCGGCGGTGTTAGGGTCACGGAACCGTGCCGGAACGCAGGGAGGGGCAGCGAAGCGAACCATGGCCAGGGAACTCCTCAAGGCCGCCCGGGTCCGCGTCAGCGACCTCACTCCGGCCGACGACCTCTACATCGGGGTGCGGCTCTCCGCCCCGGGGCTGACCCTCGACATCAGCTGCTTCGGCCTGGACGCCGCCGAGCGGCTGAGCGACGACCGGTACTTCATCTTCTTCAACCAGCCCGCCTCGCCCGAGCAGTCGATCCGGCTGCTCGGCGCCCAGTCGGGTGACAGCGAGTCGTTCCGGCTGCTCCTGTCGCAGGTGCCGGAGGCCGTGCACCGGATCAGCTTCACCGCCGCCATCGACGGCGCCGGGCAGATGTCCCAGGTGGCGTCCGGGTATGTACGGATCGTCGCCGGCGGCGAGGAGGTCGGCCGGTACGCCTTCACCGGCGCCGAGTTCAGCACCGAGCGTGCCGTGATGCTGGCCGACATCTACCGCAAGAACGGCGAGTGGCGGTTCTGCGCGATCGGCCAGGGCTTCGACGGGGGCCTGAGGGCACTGCTGGAGAACTACGGCGGCGAGGTGCTGGAGGACGAGCCCGCAGCCGAGCCCGCACCCGCGTCCGTCGAGCCCGCACCCGTACCGGCCCCGCCCCCCGCACCCGCCCAGCCGGCCGCCGTCCCCGCCCAGCCTGGCCCACCCGAGCTGCCCCGGCCCGCCCCGCCGGACCTGCCGCCGCCACCCCCCGGCGTCAAGGTCTCGCTGGTCAAATACGCCGAGGTCCCCGAGCAGTCCGGCTGGGTCCAGCAGAACCCCCACCTGGTCCGGGTCACCGTCACCAAGGACCAGGACGTCCTCGCCCTGCACGGCAGCATGGTCGCCTACCAGGGCAAGGCGGACTTCGCCCATGAGAGCTCCGGCATGCTGCGCAAGCTCACCGCCAACGCCACCGGCCAGCAGCTCAAGCTGATGCGGGTCAGCGGCGAGGGCCAGGTCTTCCTGGCCGACGAGGCGAGCCACCTCCACCTGGTGCAGCTGGAGGGCGACGCGCTGTGCGTCAGCGCCGACCGGGTGCTGGCCTTCGACGCGGGCATCGAGCATGAGGTGCGGCGGATCGAGGGCGAGGGGCTGCCCGGCGGCGCCCTCTACACCCTGATGTTCAGCGGCCGGGGCACCCTCGTGGTCAAGACCAACGGCGTCCCGGTGATGCTGCCGGTCACCCCCGCTCCCGAGACCTATGCCGACGTCAACGCGCTGGTCGCCTGGACCAGGGGCTCCCAGGTGATCACCACCGCGCCGGTCCGCATCCAGCGCTCCGCGTACGCGGGCCATGCCGGGGAGTCGTACAGCCTCCAGTTCCGCGGCGCCCCGGGGAACTTCATCGTCGTCCAGCCCTTCGAGGTCTGAGAGGCCGCCGCACCATGGACCTGCAGCCGCTGGCCGGCTTCGCCCCGGCCCCGACCACCGCCCGGATGAGCAACCACGGGTCGGCGATGTGCAAGGTGGCCGTCACCACCGGCCAGGACGTCTACGCCAAGCCCGGCGCCATGGTCGCCTACGAGGGGTTCCTCCAGTACGAGCCGATCTCCCAGTCCTTCCGCAGCGCGCTGGGGGACTGGGCGTCCGGCGAGCGCACCCCGCTGATGAACTGGACCGGCGACGGCACCCTGTACCTGGCCGACTTCGGCGCCGACATCCTGATCCTCCAGCTGGACGACGAGTCGCTGTCGGTCAACGGCTCGCATCTGCTGGCGCTCGACGCCACCCTCCAGTGCAAGGTCGAGAAGGTCAGGGGCCCCGCCCTGCTGGCCGGCACCGGCCTCTACAACGTGACGGTCTCGGGCAGCGGCTGGGTGGCGGTCACCTCACGCGGCGTCCCGGTGGTGCTGGACTGCGCCGAGGCGCAGACCTGCGTGGACCCGGACGCACTGGTCGCCTGGACCACCGGCCTCCAGGTCAAGGCCCGCAGCACCTTCAAGGTCGGCGCGCTGATCGGGCGCGGCAGCGGCGAGGCGATGCAGCTGGGCTTCAGCGGCGCCGGCTTTGTCGTCGTCCAGCCCAGCGAGGACACCTCCGACCGACTCAAGATCCGCGGCTGAGCCAGGAGACCGACACCGTGCAGAGCCCCCTCTTCGGCCACACCGAGACCCAGGCCGTCGGCCGCTACGCACTCCAGAACCCGCAGCTGCTGCGAGTACGGGTGGACGGCAGCGGCGATGTGCTGGCCCGCAGTGGCGCCATGGTCGCCTACACCGGCAAGGTCGCCTTCACCAGCTGGTCGCCGGCCGGCCGCCGCAACCGGCGCGGCAACGACCCGACGACACTGGAGCTGATGCGCTGCGACGGCGACGGCACCGTCTACCTGGCGAACCTCGCCCAGCATCTGCACATCCTGGAGCTGCAACGCGAGCAGCTGACCATCACCAGCTCCTATGTCCTGGCGATGGACTCCTCGCTGCGCTGGCAGGTCGTCGGCGTCCAGGGCGGCGAGCACATCAGCGGCGTCGGCTCCCGCAGCCTGGAGCTGACCGGCAGCGGCACGCTGGTACTGATGACGTCCGGGCAGCCGCTGGTGATGCGGGTCCGGCCCGGCGCGTACTGCTTCGCGGACGCCGACGCGGTGGTGGCCTGGTCCTCCGGCCTTGAGGTGCAGCTCCAGGCGCAGAGCCGCAACACCGAGGTGTGGCGGCGGCGCGGCACCGCCACCGAGGGCTGGGAGATGGCCTTCAGCGGCACCGGGTACGTGGTCGTCCAGCCGAGCGAGCTGCTCCCCCCGCGGCGGATTCCGCTGCGGGGGGTGGCAACCCAGTCGGGCCTCGGTCAGGGCGGCCCGCGCGGCGTCAGCCGATGAGCTCGCGGGCCCGCGCCACCAGCTCGCGGACCGAGCGGTCGGTGAGCTGCGGCAGCGCCTCGTAGTCGAACCAGCGCAGGTCGAGCGACTCCTCGCTGATCGCCGCCTCGGCGCCGGCCGGCGCCAGGGCGACGTACTGCACATCCAGATGGTCGCTCTCCGGGCGGTCCCGGCCGGCGCAGCGCACCCGGTGCCGATCCAGCCGTACCGGGGCCGGGCCGTCGGCCGCCGCCAGCAGCACCAGCCCGGGGATGCCGGACTCCTCGGTGGCCTCCCGCAGCGCCGCCGCCGCCAGCGTGCCGTCCTCCGGCTCGCAGTGGCCGCCCATCTGGAGCCAGCGGCCCACCTTGGCGTGCAGGGTGAGCAGCACCCTGTCGTGCGCCGGGTCCACCACCAGGGCGCTGGCGGTGAGGTGTGCGGGCAGGCACTGGCGCCACAGGCCGTCCCGGTGCGCGGCGAGATGGTCCAGGTAGTCCAGCCGCAGCCGCTCCTGTCCGCTCTCCGGCTCCTCGGGCGCCGTCCAGTCCTTCAGCGCCCGTACGGCGTCGTCGTGCAGTGTCATGCGGTGGGCTCGCCCTTCCCCTCATCGCCCTCCGGGTCCTGCCCGCTGTCGCCCTTGCCCTGCTGGCCGCTCTCGCGGCCTGTGTCCTGCTGCCCGTCCGCCCCCTGCTGCCCGTCCGCCCCCTGCTGGTCGTGCTTCTCCAGGTCGGGCCTCTCCAGCTCGGAGAAGTCGAAGCCGCTCAGATCCAGCTCCTCGCGGTGCACAAAGCCGTCCGGGTCGTCCAGGTCGTCCGCCGTCGGGAGCATGTCCGGGTGGCCCCAGAGCGCGTCGCGGCCCTCCAGACCCCGGGCGTCCGCCAGCGACGCCCACAGCCGCGAGGCGTCCCGCAGCCGGCGCGGCCGCAGCTCCAGGCCCACCAGGGTGGCGAAGGTCTGCTCGGCCGGCCCGCCGGTCGCCCGGCGGCGGCGCAGCGTCTCCCGCAGCGCGGCGGCCTGCGGCAGATGCGGGGCGGCTGCCGCGTGCACCACCGCGTCCACCCAGCCCTCGACCAGGGCCAGCGCCGTCTCCAGCCGGGCCAGCGCGGTCTTCTGCTCGGGGGTGTCCTCCGGCTGGAAGACGCCGCCCTGCAGTGCCTCCTGCAACGCCTCGGGATTGGACGGGTCCAGCTGGCCGACCAGGTCCTCCAGCCGGGAGGTGTCGACCTTGATGCCGCGCGCATACGCCTCGACCGCGCCGAACAGGTGCTGCCGCAGCCAGGGCACATGGGCGAAGAGCCGCTGGTGGGCGGCCTCGCGCAGCGCCAGGTAGAGCCGCACCTCCTCGGCGGGGACGCTCAGCCCCGCGCCGAACCGCTCGATGTTCTGCGGCAGCAGCGCCGCCCGCCCGGCCGGGCCCAGCGGCAGCCCGACATCCGCCGAGCCGACCACCTCGCCCGCCAGCGCGCCCAGCGCCTGCCCGATCTGGGTGCCGAACATGGCGCCGCCCATGCTGCGCATCACGCCCAAGAGCGGGCCCGCCATGGCCTGCATCTCCTCGGGCACCACACCGCCCATGGCACCGGCCACCCGCTCGGCGAGCGGGTCCACCAGGTCCTTCCAGACGGGGATGGTGGCCTCGATCCACTCCGCCCGGCTCCAGGCCACGGCGGTGCCCGCGCCGGACGGGAAGTCGGTCACCGAGTCCAGCCAGAGGTCGGCCAGCCGGACCGCTTCGGAGACGGCGGCCTTCTCGCCGTCGCTCACCGAGCGGTCCTTGCCGCCGCCCTCGGCGTCCCCGGTGACCACGGCCTGCCGGGCGATGTCCTTGGCCAGGTCCCAGTTGACCGGGCCGCCCTCGAAGGAGAGCATCTGGCCGAGCTGCTGGAAGGCCGCGCCCAGGTCGGCCGGGTTGAAGGCGCCGCCCATCATCGCGGCGAACGGGTTGTCGCCGGCCCCGGCGCCCTGGGCGCCGCCCATGCCGAAGAGGCCGCCGAACGGGTTGCCGCCGAAGCCGAAGGGGTTCTGGGGCGTACCGCCGGAGCCCTGCCCGGGACCGCCCTTTCCGCCGCCGGAGCCCTGACCGGAGCCGGACCCCTTGCCGCCCTCGCCGGGCTTTCCGTCCTCGGGCTCCTCAGGGGGGACACCGAATCCGAAGGGGATGTCGCTCACGAGTTCCTCGATCTCGTCGGCCGTCACCGGGTTGCCGTGGCGGGCGTCTGACCCGTCCGAGGCCGCGCGGCCCCCGGCATGGTGCAGGCGGCGCGGTGCGGGCGGCCTCTCGGCGGTCCGCCCGTGCCGGGTGCACCGCCAGGCCCCCGCCTCGGGCAGGATGGTCGGTACGTGACACACGTACGTACGCAACAAAACTAACCGTGGAGGATGGCCGGTGAGTTCCCCGCCTTCGGACGTTCGCTCTGGGCTGACCGGGTCCGGGCATACCGGGTCCGGGCTGACCGGGGACGGGGAAGGCCCGGCCGCCCCGTCCGAGGAGTCCGCCGGCGCCGTGCGGCCCGAGGCCGCCCCCGTACCGTACGACGGCAGGCCGCTGGTGGTCGCCGTCACCGGCGCCGCCTCCGGGGTGGGCCGGCTGCTGGCCGCCCGGCTGGTCGACTCGCCGGGGGTGCGCCGGGTGCTGGCCGTCGACGAGCGGCGCGGCGATGTGCCCGGCGTGCACTGGCGGGTGCTGGACGTCCGCGACCCGGCCGTGGCCGAGCGGCTGCGCGGCGTCGACGTGGTGGTGCACCTGGCGCTCGACCTGGGCATGGAGTCCGAGCCCAAGGCCCGCAGCGCCTACAACGTGCGCGGTACGCAGACCGTGCTGACCGCCGCCGCTGCCGCCGGGGTGCACCGGGTGGTGCTCTGCACCTCCGCCATGGTCTACGGCGCGCTCGCCGACAACGAGGTGCCGCTCGCGGAGGACGCCGAGCTGCGGGCCACCGAGGAGGCGTCGCTGGTCGGGGACCTGCTGGAGATAGAGCGGCTGGGCCGCCGCGCGCCGCGCGCCCACCCGGGGCTGAACGTCACCGTGCTGCGGCCCGCCGTGGTGGTCGGTCCGGGGGTGGACACCGTGCTCACCCGGCACTTCGAGGCGCCACGGCTGCTGGTGGTCTCCGGCTCCCGGCCGTGCTGGCAGTTCTGCCACGTCGAGGACCTGGCCGCCGCGCTGGAGTACGCCGTGCTCGGCAGGGTCGAGGGGGAGGTCACGGTCGGCTGCGACGGCTGGCTGGAGCAGGAGGAGGTGGAGCAGCTGACCGGCATCCGGCGGATGGAGCTGCCCGCCTCGCTGGCACTGGGCACCGCCGCCCGGCTGCACCGGCTGGGCCTCACCCCGGCACCGGCCGGGGACCTGGCGTACACGATGTACCCCTGGGTGGTCTCCGGCAGCCGGCTGCACGAGGCCGGCTGGCGTCCCCGGTACACCAACGAGGAGGTGCTGGCGGAGCTGCTCAGCCAGGTGCAGGGCAACCACGCGGTGGCCGGCCGCCGCCTCGGCGGCAAGGACGCGGCGACCACGCTGGGCGCCGCCGGTGCCACGGTCGCGCTGGTCGGCACCGCCGCCCTGGTCCGCCGGGCCAGACGGCGGCGACGCGCCTGACCCGGCACCGGCGATCATGGTCCGCCGGGCCGCGCGCACCCCGTATCGTGGAACGCATGCCGGACACCGCCGACCCGATCCGCCTGCTGGCCCTGCGTGACACCCCGCTCTCGCTGGACGAGGTGTACGCGGCGGTGGGTGACACCGCCGCCGGTGGCACCGCCGTCTTCGTCGGCACCGTGCGCGACCACGACGGCGGCCGTTCGGTGGCCTCGCTGGAGTACACCGCCCATCCGACCGCCGAGGCCGAGCTGCGCCGGGTGGCGGAGAAGGTCGCCGCGGACCTGCCGGTCCGGGCGCTGGCCGCCGTGCACCGGGTCGGCCTGCTGGAGATCACCGAGCCGGCCGTGATCGTGGCGGTCTCCTGCCCGCACCGGGCGGAGGCGTTCGCCGCCTGCCGACGGCTGATCGACGACCTCAAGCAGGAGGTGCCGATCTGGAAGCGCCAGGTGTTCGCGGACGGCGAGCAGGAGTGGGTAGGCGCCTGCTGAACCCCGCACCGCCCGCTCCTCACCCGAACGGGCGTACGCGGACCCCGGCGCGAGCAGCGCCCGTCGACCGAGTGGATAATCTGCTCATAGGCACCATGAGCTGGGAGTACGGTATGGGCGCGCTTGCCTGGTTGGTCATTCCGGTCGTCGCGGCGCTCGCCGCCGCCGTCTGGGCGGCCTGGGCCGCCCGGCCGCCGCGTGCCGCCGGCGACGGAGCCTCGCTCGCCGACTACGAGCGGTTCCGCGCCGCGATGGAGCGCAGCACCACCCCCGCCGGGCACGGCGAACCCCGCTAGTTCCGCCGTCCCGGGCTGTCCTGCGGGCCGGGCCGGTTGTGCGGGCCGGGACGCGCAGGCCCGTTCCCGTCCCGTACTGTCGTGGCATGCCACGCCGCTCTGCGACGATGCTCGCCGCCACCCTGTTGCTGATAGCGATGCTGTGCGCCTCTGTGCTGCCCATCATGAGCGTCCCGTACGCCGAGATGAGCCCCGGGCCCACGTACAACACCCTGGGCCAGCAGAACGGCAAACCGGTGATCAGCATCGAGGGCCGCAAGACCTACCCCACCAGCGGACACCTGAACATGACCACCGTCCAGGTCACCGGCGCCGACTACCGGCCCAGCCTGGTCGCCGCGGTGGTCGGCTGGCTGCGGGACGACGTGGACGTGGTGCCGCACGCCAACCTCTACCCGGACAACCAGACCGAGCAGCAGGCCGAGCAGCAGAACGCCGAGGAGTTCGCATCCTCGCAGGACAGCGCCAAGTCCGCCGCGCTGCGCCAGCTCGGCTACCCGGTGGGCACCGATGTGATCGTGGAGTCGGTGGTGGCCGGCTCGCCCTCGCAGGGCAAGCTGCACGCCGGTGAGACGATCAAGGCGGTGGACGGCACCACCGTCACCAAGCCGGAGCAGGTCGCCGAGCTGGTCACCAAGCACAAGCCCGGCGAGGACGTCGTCTTCACCGTGGTGCCGGTCGGCAAGGCGGGCTCCCGGAGCACCCGCGACAACAGCCCCCAGACCACCCAGGTGACCATCCGCACCGTCAAGGCGCCCGGCGCCGACCGGGCCATGGTCGGCATCCAGCCCGGCACCAAGCACACCTTCCCGTTCAGCATCGACATCGGCCTCCAGGACGTCGGCGGGCCCAGCGCCGGGCTGATGTTCTCGCTGGGCATCATCGACAAGCTTCAGCCCACCGATCTGACCGGCGGCAAGTTCGTGGCCGGCACCGGCACCATCAGCGACACCGGCCAGGTCGGGCCGATCGGCGGCATCTCCATGAAGACCATCGCCGCGCGCGGCGCCGGGGCGCAGTACTTCCTCACCCCGGCCGACAACTGCGCGGAGGCCGCCAAGGACATCCCCGGCGGCCTCACGCTGGTGAAGGTGAAGAGTCTGGGCGACGCGCTCAAGGCGCTGGAGGCGATCCGGTCCGGCGACACCGCCGCACTGCCGTCCTGCTCCTGACGCCCTACTGCTGACGTCCTGCGCCTGAGCGCCCGCGCCCCGGGCGTCAGGCGAAGGTCGCCAGCAGTGCTTCCGACAGCGCCGGCACCAGGTCGGCGCCGGTCAGCACCTCGCGCTCGGAGTCCTTGGCCCGCAGCCGCAGCGCCGTCTCGCGGCTGCCGTCCCGCAGCACCGCCGCCGTGATCCGCACCTCCTGGCGGTCGGGGTGCTCCGCGACCCAGGCCGCCAGCCGGTCCTCGTCCACCTCGTCGGGCACCTTGGCCTCGGCGCCCGGCGGCAGCATCAGCCGCTCCACCACCAGCGCGCAGCCGGCCACCACCTCCGGCCAGGCGATGGTGCCCAGGAACTCGTCCAGCGCCATCCCGTCCGGCAGCTCCTCCTGCTCCACCGGGGTCAGGCCGCCGGCCTGGCCCTCCGCCAGGCCCAGCTGCGCGGCCAGGCCCGGCTCGCTGGCCAGCAGCTGCCCGGTGTCCACCAGGGCGAACAGCCGCGCGGGCAGGTCCCAGCCCATGGTGGCCACATAGCCGTCCATCTCCAGCACGGCGCGGGTCAGCGGGGTCGCGGCGGGGGGCAGGGCCGCGTCGGAAGTCTCGGGATGCTCGGACATGGCCCCTATCCTCACACGCCCGGCACCCCCGCCGGGGCCGCCCCGGGCGGCCCCGGCCGGCTCCCGGGCCGCCCGGGTCCGGGCAATGCGTACACGGGGTCGGGAACTCAGGTAAAGGCCGGGTAAGTTGCCTATCTGGTGTCGATGAGACGGCGCCACGGTCGGCAGGCGACCTGCCGGACAGACGACAGAGGTGCTCCCCTTGGTATTCCAGATGCCGGACCGCGGAGGGTCCGGACCCGCCGGTCCCCGGTTCAGAGCCGGCGCGTCATCCCGACGCTCTCGGGCCCTGCTGCTGACGGCCGCCGTGCTCGCGGTGCTGGCACTGGTCTTCGTCGTCTTCGCCGGCTTCTGGACCGACTGGCTGTGGTATCGGTCGGTCCACTACTCCTCGGTGTTCAGCACCCGGCTGGAGACCAAGCTCGGCCTCTTCGCCGTCTTCGGGCTGCTGATGGCCCTGGTGGTCGGGCTGAACATCTGGCTCGCCCACCGGCTGCGGCCGCCGCTGAGCGCGATGTCCGTCGAGCAGCAGAGCCTGGACCGCTACCGGCTGGGCGTCGCCCCCTACCGCCGCTGGCTGCTGCTGGGCTTCTCGGTGGTGGTCGGCCTGATCGCCGGCGGCACCGCCTCCGGCCAGTGGCGCACCTGGCTGCAGTGGGTCAACGCCACGTCCTTCGGCACCAGGGACCCGCAGTTCCACAAGGACATCTCCTTCTACACCTTCGACCTGCCCTGGTACCGCTTCCTGCTCAACTTCGGCTTCAGCGCGGTGATCGTGGCGCTGCTGGCGTCGCTGCTGGTGCACTACCTGTACGGGGGCCTGCGCCTCCAGGGCCCGGGGCGCCGGGTCAGCACGGCGGCCCAGGGCCACCTGGCGGTGCTGCTGGGCGCCTTCGTGGCGCTGAAGGCGGTGGCGTACTGGCTGGACCGGTACGCGCTGGCGCTGAAGTCCAGCTCGATCAAGGACACCGACGCCTGGACCGGTCTGCGGTTCGTGGACGCCAACGCGTACCTGCCCGCCAAGACCATCCTGTTCTGCGTCGCCATCATCTGCGCGGTGCTGTTCTTCATCACCCCGCTGCGCCGCACCTGGGCGCTGCCGCTCACCGGCTTCGGGCTGATGGTCCTCTCGGCGCTGCTGATCGGCGGGCTCTACCCGACGATCGTCCAGCAGTTCCAGGTCAAGCCGAACGAGGCGGCCAAGGAGCGGCCGTACATCAAGAAGAACATCGACGCCACCAGAGCCGCGTACGACATCGACGACGCCACCGTCGAGCAGTACACGGCGTCCGGGAGTGCGGACAAGAGCGTGCTGGCCAAGGACACCGGGACGCTCAACAACATCCGGGTGCTGGACCCCAACATCGTCTCCCCGACCTTCACCCAGCTGGAGCAGCAGCGCGGCTACTACTCCTTCGCCTCCCCGCTGGACATCGACCGCTACGGCACCGGTGACAACGTCCAGGACACGGTGGTCGGCGTCCGCGAACTCAACCTGGCCGGCGTGCCGGCCAGGAGCTGGCTCAACGACCACTTCAAGTACACCCACGGGTACGCCGCCGTGACGGCCAAGGGCAACAGCGTCACCAAGGACGGCGACCCGGACTTCACCCAGTCCGGCCTGCCGCCCAAGGGGCAGTTCCCCAGCGACACCCAGTGGCGGGTCTACTACGGCGAGCAGACCACCGACTACTCCATCGTCGGCGGCAGCAACGAGGAGCTGGACTACTACGACAGCGACGCCGGCAAGGAGGTCACCTACAAGTACGACGGCAGCGGCGGCGTCTCGCTGGACAACCCGTTCACCCGGGCCGCGTACGCGGTGAAGTTCTCCGAGCCGCAGATCCTCTACTCCGGGGCCATCACCTCCGGCGCCAAGATCATGTACGAGCGGACGCCCAAGGAGCGGGTCGAGGCCGTCGCGCCCTGGCTCTCCATCGACGGCGACCCGTACCCGGTCGTGGTGGACGGCAGGGTGCAGTGGGTGGTCGACGGCTACACCACCAGCAACGGCTACCCGTACTCCTCGCGCACCACGCTGGGCGACGCCACCGCCGACTCGCTCACCGGCTCCGGGCGCGAGGTGCTGGCCCAGGCCAACCAGGTCAACTACATCCGCAACTCGGTCAAGGCCACCGTGGACGCCTTCACCGGCGCCGTCACCCTCTACCAGTGGGATGACAAGGACCCGGTGCTGAAGACCTGGATGAAGGCGTTCCCGGGCACCGTCAAGCCGCGTTCGGCCATCGGCGCGGACCTGCTGCCGCACCTGCGCTACCCGCAGGACCTCTTCAAGGTGCAGCGCGACCTGCTGACCCGGTACCACGTCACCGACCCGGCGGCCTTCTACGCCAGCAGCGACGTGTGGAAGGTGCCGACCGACCCGACCAGCAACTCCCACGCCGACCAGCCGCCGTACTACCTGACGGTGCGGATGCCGGGGGAGGACGCGGCATTCTCGCTCACCACCAGCTTCGTGCCCAACCGCCGGGACAACCTGGCCGCCTTCATGGCGGTGAACGCCAACCCCGGGCCGGACTACGGCAAGATGCACATTCTCACGATGCCGGAGAAGAGCGACGGGAACACCATTCCCGGACCCAAGCAGGTGCAGGCGAAGTTCAACTCGTATCCGGGTATCGCCACCGACATCAACCTGCTCAAGCAAGGTGACTCCACGCTCGAATACGGGAACCTGCTCACCCTGCCGGTCGGAAACGGCCTGCTCTATGTGGAGCCCGTGTATGTGCGCGGCGCCGGCGTGAACTATCCCCGGCTGCGGAAGGTGCTGGCGGTCTTCGGCGGCAGCGACAACATCGCCTACACCGACACCCTCCAGGAGGCGCTCAAGCAGGTGCTGGGAGTGGGCGCCGGCCCGGAGCAGGGCGGTGGCAGCAGCACCACGCCGCCGAGCACCGGTGGCGGTACCACCGCGCCGCCGAGCACCGGCGGCGGGACCGGTACCCCGGTGAGCCCGCAGGTCCAGAGGGCCCTCGATGACGCCCAGCAGGCGTTCGAAGCAGGTCAGAAGGCCCTCAAGGACGGCGACTGGGCCACGTACGGCGCCGAGCAGCAGAAGCTGCGGGACGCGCTGAACGCAGCGGTGCAGGCGGGCCGGCCGTCGACGCCGGCCACGACGCCCCCGACGGGGACGCCGGCGACGACACCCGCGCCGTCGACCACCCCCACGCCGTGACGGCGGGGCGGGGGGCGTCCTGTGGGACGTCCCCCGCCCGGTTCGTGCTACGGTTAAGGCACAACGACGCGGGGTGGAGCAGCTCGGTAGCTCGCTGGGCTCATAACCCAGAGGTCGCAGGTTCAAATCCTGTCCCCGCTACTCGGTCGAAGGGCCCGGTGCAATCGCACCGGGCCCTTCGCTTTGCCCCGAGGTTTGCTTCGAGGCTTTGTGCGCGAATGGCGCTCCGCCTCGGAGCTCTGCCCGGAAGTACCGTGCCCGAAGCACTGCTCACAAGCACTGCTCACAAGCGCTGCTCACCAGCATGGTCGGGGAATCGATTCGTGGTCCCCGCCCGGTTCGTGCTACGGTTAAGACACAACGACGCGGGGTGGAGCAGCTCGGTAGCTCGCTGGGCTCATAACCCAGAGGTCGCAGGTTCAAATCCTGTCCCCGCTACTCGGTCGAAGGGTCCGCAGCCAACAGGCTGCGGACCCTTTCGCTGTGCCCGCGCGGACTCGTCCAGGCCCGACCGGTCGGGGCGGCTCCGGGCGGTCCCGGGCGGCCGCCGGAGGGTCGGGCGTCCCCCACAAGTGGTGTTTGCACAGTTGATGTATCGGGAAGTCGACAAAACGCTGAAGTAACATCACGAGCTGCGGTATACCAGGTGTACGCGGGTTGCGGGTGGTGCGACGATGGATCCCATGGGGGACGGTGCAGAGCCGGTGAGCGGCCGAGAGCGTGCGGCGGGCGGCCCGGGTACCCTGCTCGGCCGACTCGCGGACACGCTTGCCTCCGTCTTCAACGACCCGTCCGACGACACCCCCTCCGGCGCGCTCCCCGCCCAGCGGACCGACAGCCACCGACCGGCCGACAGCCACCGCTCGGCCGACACCGCCCGCCGTACCGGCGCCGCCGCCCTGATCCACCTGCCCGCCCCACGCGCCGCCACGCTGCTCCCGCCCCGCCGCCCGCTGCCCGACCGCGCCCCCGCACTGCCCGCCGACCCGCCCGACCCCCCCGCTGCCCCGGCCCCCGGCGGCGACGGCCCCGGCAGCGCCGACGGCCCCTCCGCCGAGGAGGCTCCCGACCGGTCCGGCAGCAGCTTCGAAGCCGCCCTCGCCGCCCGCGAGGAGGCCGCCCTGGAGGCCCGCTACCGCACGGCCGCCACCGCGGGCGACCCGGGCGCCGCCAGCCTGCTCGGCGCGCTGCTGCTGCGCCGTGGCGAGCTGGAGGAGGCCGAGACCCTGCTGCGCCGCGCCGCCGGGGCCGGCCTGCGAGCCGCCGTCAACAACCTGGGCGTGCTGCTGCACCGGCGCGGCCACCGAGAGGAGGCCGCCGAGTGGTGGCGCCAGGCGGCCGTCGCGGGCAGCGCCCCCGCCGCCCATGCGCTCGGCCTGCACCTGCGCGACCACGGCGACGAGTCCGGCGCCGAGTACTGGCTGCACTTCGCCGCCGAGCACGGCCATGCGCTGGGCGCCTACGCGCTGGCCGACCTGCTGGAGCACCGCCGCGACGTGCGCGCCGAGCGCTGGTTCCGGATGGCCGCCGACGCGGGCCACCGCGAGGCGGCGTACCGGCTGGGCCGGATGCGGGAGGCGTCCGGTGACCGGGCGACCGCCGAGACCTGGTACCGCACCGCCGCCGCCCGCAGCCACGCCCGCTCCGCACTGCGGCTCGGCGTGCTGCTGGAGGAGCGCGGCGAGCGCGAGGAGGCGGCCCGCTGGTACCGGCAGTCCGCGCAGAACGGCGAGCCCCGGGCCGCCTGCGCGCTGGGCTTCCTGCTCAGCGACGCGGGCGACGCGCAGGCCGCCGCCGACTGGTGGCGGGAGGCCGCCGAGGACGGCGACGGCAACGCCGCCAACGCGCTGGGCGCCCTGCACGCCAACCGGGGTGAGACGGCGCTCGCGGAGCACTGGTACCGGGCCGCCCTGGAGGCCGGCGACCACAACGGCGCCTTCAACCTGGGGCTGCTCTGCGCGTCGGCCGGCCGGGAGGCGCAGGCCGAGCAGTGGTACCGGCGGGCGGCGTACGCCGGTCACCGGGAGGCGTGCAACGCACTCGCCGTACTGCTGCTCCAGCGTGACGACCCGTCGGGTGCGGCGCCCTGGTTCTCCAAGGCCGCCGAGGCGGGCAGCACCGACGCCGCCTTCAACCTGGGCATCCTGCACGCCGGGCGCGGTGAACAGCACGAGGCCCAGGAGTGGTACGCCCGCGCGGCGGCCGAGGGCCACGGCGAGGCCGCCCTCCAGCTGGCCGTGGTCAAGGAGCGGCGCGGCGAGCTGGCCGCGGCGATGTACCGCTACCGGCAGGCGGCCGAGGGCGGTTCGGCGGAGGGGGCCTTCCGGCTGGGCTCGCTGCTGGACCGGCAGGGCGAGGCGGACGACGAGGCGGAGCACTGGTACGCGGTCGCGGCCGACGCCGGGCACGCGCGGGCGCAGGTCCGGCTGGGCGTCCGGGCGGCGGAGCGCGGCGCGGTGCAGGTCGCGGAGGGCTGGTACCGCCGGGCGGCGGAGAGCGGCAGCCGCAGCGCCGCCTTCAACCTGGGCCTGCTGCTGGCCCGGGAGGGCGCCGAGCCGGAGGCGATGCTCTGGTACTCGCGGGCGGCGGACGCGGGCCATGGCCGGGCCGCGCTGCGGCTGGCGCTGATCTCGGTACGCCGGGGCGAGCTGACCCAGGCCCGGAACTGGTGCCTGCGGGCGACGGAGTACGGCCCGGCGGAGGTGGCCGAGCGGGCCGGCCGGCTGCTGGAGGCGCTCCGTACCGAACTCAGCGCCTGAGCCCGGTCAGGGCTGCCGGTCAGGGCTGCCGGGCCGGACTGCCGGTGCGGGGGGCTATGCGGTGACGGCGGCGCAGTCCGGACAGAGGCCCCGGTAGGTCACCTCGACGGCGGAGACGACGAAGCCGAACCGCTCACCGGACGGCAGCGCCGCCATCGGGTCGCCGGTCGGATGGACGTCGCGGATGGTGCCGCAGCGTGAGCAGACCAGGTGCTGGTGGGCATGGTGGGCGTTGGGGTCGTAGCGCTTGGCCCGGCCGTCGGTGCTGACCTCCAGCACCTCGCCGAGGGTCACCAGTTCGCCCAGGGTGTTGTAGACGGTGGCGCGGCTGATCTCCGGCAGGCGCCGCACGGCGCGCGCGTGCACCTCGTCGGCGGTCAGGTGGACGTGGTCGCCTTCGAGTACCTCAGCCACGACCCTCCGCTGAGCGGTCAGCCGCCAGCCGCGGCTTCTCAGTCGTTCCAGCAGGTCACTCATGGGTTCAGGATAACAGGGGGTGTCCGGACTCGTAATAGGTCGTGACTTGGTCAGCATGTTGACTTGGACTTTGTCCAATGTAAGATCGGGCCCATCAGACCGGATCACAGCGGAGGTGCTCACGTGACGGCCCAGGACGAACTGCGTCCCACCCTCACCACCGAAGCGGGCGCGCCCGTGGCGGACAACCAGAACAGTGAGACCGCAGGACCCGGCGGCCCACTGCTCATACAGGACCAGCAGCTGTTCGAGAAGCTGGCCCACTTCAACCGTGAGCGCATCCCGGAGCGGGTGGTGCACGCCCGTGGCGCCGGCGCGTACGGCACCTTCACGGTGACCGCCGACGTCTCCCGCTGGACCAGGGCGAAGTTCCTGTCGGAGGTCGGCAAGCAGACCGAGACCTTCCTGCGGTTCTCCACCGTCGCCGGCAACCTGGGCGCGGCGGACGCGGTGCGCGACCCGCGCGGCTTCGCGCTGAAGTTCTACACCGAGGACGGCAACTACGACCTGGTGGGCAACAACACTCCGGTCTTCTTCATCAAGGACGCGAGCAAGTTCCCCGACTTCATCCACACCCAGAAGCGCGACCCGTACACCGGCTCGCAGGAGGCGGACAACGTCTTCGACTTCTGGGGCCTGTCTCCCGAGTCGACCCACCAGGTGACCTGGCTCTTCGGTGACCGGGGCATCCCGGCCTCCTACCGCCACATGCACGGCTTCGGCTCGCACACCTACCAGTGGCAGAACGAGTCCGGCGAGGCGTTCTGGGTCAAGTACCACTTCAAGACCGACCAGGGCATCAAGAACCTCACCGCCCAGGAGGCGGCGGTGCTGGCCGGCAGCGACCCGGACTCGCACCAGCGGGACCTGCGCGAGGCCATCGAGCGCGGCGACTTCCCGAGCTGGACGGCCTACGTGCAGATCATGCCGGTGGCCGAGGCGGCGACGTACCGCTTCAACCCGTTCGACCTCACCAAGGTCTGGTCGCACGCGGACTACCCGCTGATCCAGATCGGCAAGCTGGAGCTCAACCGCAACCCGGAGAACATCTTCGCCGAGGTCGAGCAGTCGGTCTTCTCGCCGGCCCACTTCGTGCCGGGCATCGGCCCGTCGCCGGACAAGATGCTCCAGGGCCGGCTGTTCGCGTACGCGGACGCCCACCGCTACCGCGTCGGCATCAACGCCGACCAGCTGCCGGTGAACCGGCCGCACGCCACCGAGGCGCGCGCCAACCACCGGGACGGCGGCCTGTACGACGGGCGGCACGGCCGGGCCAAGAACTACGAGCCCAACAGCTTCAACGGCCCGGTGCAGACCGGCCGCCCGCTCTGGTCGGCCATCGACGTCTCCGGCCTCACCGGGACCCATGAGGCGCCGCTGCACGCCGAGGACAACGACTTCGTACAGGCGGGCGACCTCTACCGGCTGATGTCCCAGGAGGAGCAGGAGCGGCTGGTCGCCAACCTGGCCGACGCGCTGGCCGGGGTCTCGGCCGACCGCGAGGACATCGTCCAGCGGGCCATCGAGAACTTCCGCCGGGCCGACGCCGACTACGGCAAGCGGCTCGAAGAGGCGGTCAGCGAGCGGCGCGGCTGAGCTCGGCCCTGACGGCCGACCGGGGGTTCGGCTCTGAAGGGCAGCCTCCCGGGGGCGGGGGAGCTGGGCGATCGGCGCTCTACGGAGGGTTGTTCGCGCGGTTCCTCGCGCCCCTGGGCGGGCGGCGAAGCTGGGCGAGGGGGCGGGATCAGGCCGGGACGGCCGGGCGGGCGGCGGCGACCCAGCAGCGGAGGACGTCCCGGGCCGAGATGATGCCGACCACCTCGGGGCCGTCCAGCACCACCAGGTGGCGGAAGCCGCCCCGCAGCATGGCGGCGGCGGCCCGGTCGAGGGTCCAGTCGGGGCCGGCGAAGACCACGTCGGCGGTGACATGGGCGTGGGCGGTCTCGATGTCGGGGTCCTGGCCGCGCCCCAGGGCGTTGAGGACGTCCCGCTCGGTGAGGATGCCGATCCCGTAGGTGTCGGGATCGAGGACGACGGCGGCGCCGATCCGGCGCCCGGACATCAGCCGGGCGGCATGGCGCAGGGTGTGGGCGGGCCCGATGGTGAGGACCACCGGACTCATGGCGTCACGGACGAGCATGTACGGCCACCTCCTGACGAGGGGGGCGGATGAGCCGGCGAAGCGCTTCACACATTCACAAGCTCCGGAATTCTCATGTTCACATGCGCACCCCCCGGCTGGCCAGGGCCACCGGGTGCCAGCCCGGCCGCACCGGCGCACGGCACCGCCCGCGCGCCCCGTACGTCAGCCGGTGTGATCAGCAGCTCAGCCGGGTCAGCAGCTCCCGGTGCAGCAGCCCGTTGGACGCCGCCGCGTCCGCGCCGCCGGGCCCGTCCACCCCGTCCAGCCCGGTGAACCGGCCGCCCGCCTCCTGCACCACGATGCACGGCGCCGCCATGTCCCAGAGCGACAGCTCCGGCTCCGCCGCGATGTCCACCGCCCCCTCGGCCACCATCATGTAGGACCAGAAATCGCCGTACGCCCTAGTCCGCCAGCACCCTCGGGTGAGATCCAGCAGCGGTTCCAGCCGGCCGCGCTCCTCCCAGCCGGACAGCGAGGAATACGAGAACGAGGCGTCCTCCAGCCGCGACACCTGGGACACCTGGATGCGGCTCGCCCGGGTCAGGTCACGCCCCGAGTACGCCCCCGCGCCCTTGGCCGCCCACCAGCGCCGGCCCAGCGCCGGCGCGGAGACGATGCCCACCACCGGCTGCTCGCCGTCCGGACCCTGCTCCAGCAGCGCGATCAGGGTGGCCCACACCGGGACCCCGCGCACGTAGTTCTTGGTGCCGTCGATCGGGTCGATCACCCAGCGGCGCGGCCCGCCGCCCCGGGTGCCGAACTCCTCGCCCATCACCGCGTCCCGGGGCCGGGCGCGCTGGAGCACCCCGCGCACCGCCTCCTCCGCCGCCTTGTCGGCGTCGCTGACCGGTGTCAGGTCCGGCTTGGTCTCCACCTTCAGGTCGAGCGCCTTGAAGCGCTCCATGGTGATCGAGTCGGCCGAGTCGGCGAGGACATGGGCGAGACGCAGGTCATCGTGGTAGTCCGGCATGGGCTCACCGTAGCCACCGGCCCGGCCCCGGGCCAGCCCGGCTCGCACAGCGGACAGCCGCAGGACCTCCGTTCGGGGGGCTCCGCCACGCGGCACGGCATGGCTACTGTGGGCCCATGGCACAGCGGGCAGCGGCACCGGTCCCCGGCGCGGCCGGAGCGGACCTCTCCGACCGCGACCTGGTCGACCTCTACGGGCTGCTGCTGGCCGGCAGCGCCCGTACCGAGCGCCGGGTCCGGGCGGAGCTGGGGGCCGGGGTGGACCTGCCCGGCCCGTGGTTCGAGGTGCTGCTGGCCCTGCTGCGCGCCCCCGGCCACCGGCTGCCGATGACCAGGCTGGCCCATGACGTCTCGCTGACCAGCGGCGGCTTCACCAAGCTCGCCGACCGGATGGCGGCGGCCGGGCTGATCGACCGCGAGCCGTGCGCCACCGACCGCCGGGTCACCTACACCGTGCTCACCGCACACGGCGCCGGGCTGGCCGAGGAGGGCCACCGCCGCTACGCCGAACTGCTGCGCCGGCACTTCCTGGCCCCGCTCGGCCCCGAGCAGGCGGCCCGGCTGGGCGAGCTGATGGCGGTGCTCCGGGACGCCAACGGCGGACCCGACCGCTGACGGGGCCGGGAGGTCAGTGGGCCGAGCCGCTGATCTGGAGTCCGATCACCCCGGCCACCACCAGGCCGATGGAGACCAGCTTGAGGGTGGTGCTGCTCTCGCCGAGCCAGATCATGCCGTAGCTGGCGGTGCCGGCCGCGCCGATGCCGGTCCACACCGCGTACGCCGGACCCACCGGCAGATGCTTCAGGGAGAGCGTGAGCAGCCCGAAGCTGGCCAGCGCGAAGCAGCAGAAGGCGACGGTCGGCCACAGCCGGCTGAAGCCGTTGCTGAGCTTGAGGCAGACCGCGAAGCCCGTCTCGAACAGGCCCGCGCAGACCACCAGCAGCCATGCCATCTACGAATCCCCCACACTCGGGCCCGGCCGCGCTCCGCCGCCGGGCTCCGGGTTCCCTACCCACCCGGCGGCCTGTGTCCCCGTACTGCCAGCGATCATACGGGCGGTGATCATACGGCCCGGCCTCCGGATGGGTCTCGGCACTTCTCCGGCGGACTTCTCCGGCGGTGCCGGTCAGTGCGCCGAGCCGCTGATCTGGAGCCCGACCACCCCGGCCACCACCAGGGTGATGGAGAGCAGCTTGAGCGCGGACGACGACTCGCCGAGCCAGATCATGCCGTAGGCGGCGGTGCCGGCCGCGCCGATGCCGGTCCACACCGCGTACGCGCTGCCCACCGGGAGCCGCCGCAGCGAGAGCGTCAGCAGGCCGAAGCTGCCCAGCGCGAACAGGCAGAAGGCGACGGTCGGCCACAGCCGGCTGAAGCCGTTGCTGAGCTTGAGGCAGACCGCGAAGCCCGTCTCCAGCAGCCCGGCGCAGATCACCAGTGCCCACGCCATGGCGCGCTCCTGCCCGCTCGTCCGCTCGTCCGGTCCGGCGGGGCGGCCTCGGCGGGCTGCCCCAGGCCCATTCGATCAAGCCGGTGGGGGATCACGCATCCGGGGTACGGCCGGGCGGGCCGGGCCCGGTCAGTCGCCCTCGCGGGCCTCGCGGGTGGAGAGCAGCCGGCGCAGCGAGTAGAGCCGGGCCGGGTCGGCGTGCCCGGCGGCCACCCAGGCGTCCAGCGCGCAGTCCTGCTCGTCGTGGCTACAGGCCCGGGGGCAGTCGACCGTGCCCGGCTCCAGGTCGGGGAAGGCGTGGATCACCCGGGACGGGTCGATGTGCGACAGGCCGAAGGACCGGAAGCCGGGGGTGTCGATCACCCAGCCGGGGTCGAGCGCCTTCTTGGAGCCGGGCTTGGCCCCGGGCGGCGGCGGCAGCCGCAGCGCCAGCGCCGAGACGGTGGTGTGCCGGCCCCGGCCGGTGACCGCGTTGACCACGCCGGTGGCCCGCTGGTGCGCCGGGACCAGCCCGTTGACCAGCGTGGTCTTGCCGACCCCGGAGTGCCCGACGAAGACCGTGGAGCGCCCGCGCAGCAGCGCCCGCACGGTCTCCGCGTCGTCCTCGGCCAGCTCGTCACGGCGGGTGACCACATGGCGGACGCCCAGTGGCGCGTACACCTCCAGCAGCGGGTCGGCCGGTGCCAGATCGGCCTTGGTGAGGATCAGCAGCGGCTCCATCCCCGCGTCGTACGCCGCCACCAGGCAGCGGTCGATCAGCCGGGGGCGGGGCTCGGGGTCGGCCAGCGCGGTGACGATGGCCAGCTGGTCGGCGTTGGCGACCACCACCCGCTCGTACGGGTCGTCGTCGTCGGCGGTGCGGCGCAGTACCGAGTCGCGCTCCTCGACGCGGACGATCCGGGCCAGGCTGTCGGGCTCGCCCGACAGGTCGCCGACCACCGCCACCAGGTCGCCGACCACTACGCCGGTGCGCCCCAGCTCGCGGGACTTCATGGCGGTGATCGCGCGCTCCTGGCGGGTGCCGGCGTCGACCAGGCAGGTCAGCCGCCCCCGGTCCACGGTGAGGACCATCGCCTCGGCGGCGTCCTCGTGCTTGGGCCGGGTGCGGGTGCGGGGGCGGGAGCCCCGGCGGCCGGGGCGGGCCCGGATGTCGTCCTCGTCGGCGTCCTTGCCGTAACGGCGCATACGGAGTGTCAGACCTTCGGGTGGTTCAGGTGGTGGTACGTCATGCTGGGCTCCCTGGTCAGGCCGTGGCCGGGGCGTCGGCCCCGGTCAGCAGGCCGGTCCACAGCTCGGGGAAGTCGGGCAGGGTCTTGGCGGTGGTGGCGACGTTCTCCACCTGGACGCCGGGGACGGTCAGGCCCAGCACGGCGGCGGCGGTGGCCAGCCGGTGGTCCTCGTAGGTGTGGAACACCCCGCCGTGCAGCGGCCGGGGGCGGATGCGCAGCCCGTCCTCGGTCTCGGTGACGTCGCCGCCGAGGTCGTTGATCTCCTTGGCGAGCGCGGCCAGCCGGTCGGTCTCGTGCAGCCGCAGGTGGGCGATGCCGTACAGGTGCGACTCGGAGTCGGCCAGCGCGGCGACCGCGGCGATCACCGGCGTCAGCTCGCCCACGTCGTGCAGGTCGGCCTCGATGCCGTGGACGCGTCCGGAGCCGGTGAGGGCCAGTGCCCCGTCAATGAACTCGCACTCGCCGCCCATCCGGGTGAAGATCTCCCGCAGCTGGTCGCCCGGCTGGGTGGTGCGCTCCGGCCAGTCCCGTACGGCGACCCGGCCGCCGGTGACCAGCGCGGCGGCCAGGAAGGGCGCGGCGTTGGAGAGGTCCGGCTCGACGACCAGGTCACGGCCGAGCAGCGCGCCGGGGGTGACCCGCCAGACGTCGGGCTCGCCGCCGTCCTCGGGGGCGTCCACCTGCACACCGGCGGCGCGCAGCATCTCCACCGTCATCCGGATGTGCGGCAGCGACGGCAGCGGGCCGCCCTGGTGGCGTACCTCCACCCCCTGGTTGTACCGGGCACCGGAGAGCAGCAGCGCGCTCACGAACTGGGAGGACGACGACGCGTCCACGGTGACCTGGCCGCCGTCCAGCGCACCGGTGCCGTACACGGTGAGCGGCAGCGCGCCGCGCCCCCCGTCCTCGATCCGGGCGCCCAGCCCGCGCAGGGCGTCGATCACGCCGTGCAGCGGGCGCTCGTGGGAGCGGGGGTCGCCGTCGAAGTGCACCGGGCCGTCGGCCAGCGCGGCCAGCGGCGGCAGGAAGCGCATCACCGTACCGGCGTTGCCCACGTCCACCGTCACCGGGCCGTGCAGACCGGCCGGGATCACCCGCCAGGCGTCACCGCCGCCGGTGCCGCCGGTGCTGTTGTTGACGGTGTCCTCGATGCCGACGCCCAGCGCCCGCAGGGCGGCGGCCATCAGCAGGGTGTCGCGGCTGCGCAGCGGGCGGCGGACCCAGCCGGGCTCGGCGGCCAGGGCGGCGAGGACCAGGGCACGGTTGGTGACCGACTTGGAGCCGGGCACGGTAACGGTCGCGTGAACGGCGGCGGACGCGGTCGGGGCGGGCCAGAGAGTGTCGGTCATGGCGCAAGCCTAGAGGGTTCGGGCCCGGCGGTCCGGTGGTCCGTCCCACCCGGTGGACAGCCGGACCGTGCGCTCTCAGCCGCCGGCCGTCCAGCCGCCGATGAGCCAGCTGCCGCCCGCCAGCAGGCTGGCCAGCGCCGTCACCGCGAAGAGGCCGACCCAGAGCACCGCCGCCACCCCGGTGAGCCGGGCCAGCTGGTCGGCGTCGGAGTCAGGGGCGCCGCCGTACCGCCGCTTGCGTTGCAGCTCCACCACCGGCCGGACGCCCGCCAGCAGCAGGAACCAGACCCCCAGGTAGGCGAACGCGGCCTGGGTGCGGTCGCCCGCGTACCAGGAGACCAGCAGGAACGCGGCCCCGGTGGCCAGCACCGACAGCACGCCGAAGGCGTTGCGGATCATCACCAGCAGCCCGGCCAGCAGCACGATCGCCGTCCACAGCAGCGCGGTGATGTGCCCGGCGGCCAGCAGCGCGGCGCCGCCCAGGCCCAGCAGCGGCGGCGCGAGGTAGCCGGCGGCGGCGGTGAGGATCATGCCGGTGCCGGTGGGCTTGCCGGAGGAGACGGTGAGGCCGGAGGTGTCCGAGTGCAGCCGGATGCCGGAGAGCCGCCGCCCGGTGAGCAGCGCCACCAGGCCGTGGCCGCCCTCATGGGCGATGGTGACGATGTTCCGGCTCAGCCGCCACAGCGGCGCGGGCAGGATCGCCGCCAGCGCCACGGCCCCGGTCGCCAGCACCAGCCAGCCCGGCGGGTCGGGCTGGGTGCCGACGACGCGCTGCCAGGCGTCGCCGATGCTGTGTCCGTCCATCTCTACCGCCGTGCCTCCGTGCCGATGCCCGTCCGGGCCCTCCCCGTGAACCGGCAGCTTCGCACGGGAGGACGAACCCCGACCAGCCTCCGGTTTCACCCGGGCCGCCCGGCGCGCGGCCCGGGGCCGCGCGCGGGTGTGCGTCCGGCCCCGGGAACTGCGGGAGTAGGGGAGAGTACGGGTCAGGCGAGGGCGGTGATGGCGGTCCAGCCGCCGCTGCCCTTCAGGACGGGGGCGCCGAGGCCGGTGTCGGTACCGGCCCAGGAGTAGAGGTTGCCGTCGGCGCCGGTGGACCACAGGTCGCTGTGGGCGGCGCCCGCCGCGCCGTCGACGTCACGGACCGAGGCGACCAGCGGATAGCCGGTGGAGTCGACGGTGCCGATCCGCGTCCCGGCGGACGTGCTGACCGTGCGGGTGGCGGCGTCGTACACGACGGGGTGGCGCAGCAGCGCGCCGCTGGCGGTGTCGCGGAACCACAGGTCTGGGGTGCCGTCGCCGGTGTCGTCGCCCGGCGCGATCAGGTCGCCGTCGCCCCAGCCGGTGGCGCCCACGAGCTGCGGCGCGTTGAAGCCGCCGAAGAAGTTGGCGGGGAAGAACCAGAGCCGGCCGTTCTCCACGGTGAACAGGTCCGGGGTGCCGTCCTGATTGACGTCCCCAGGGGCGACCATGCTGCTGACCTGGGACCAGTCGTCGGCGTAGCCGGTGCAGTCGGTGGCGCAGCCGGGGCGGCTCACGGCGTGGCGGCGGGCGCGGGAGTAGTAGCCGCCGTTGGCGGGGTCGACGCTGTGCAGGGTGGCCTGGTTGACATAGACGTAGAGGTCGCTGCTGCCCTGTGTGTGGGCCCACAGGTCGTCGAGGTCGGCGCCGCTGGTGCTGAGCCGGTGGGTGACGAGGGTGTCGGTCCAGCTGGTGTCGTCCGGTGCGTCGGCTGGTTCGGCGGCGGGGCCGGGGGTGGCGGGCTGCTCGGCCGTCGGGTAGAGCCGCAGGGCGCCGGAGGCGTCGACGGCGACCAGGTCGGGGTGCGTCCGGCCCTGGGCGTCCCGGACACCGTCGATGTCACCGGCGGTGCTGGCGATCGGCGCGTCCACCACATAGAAGGTCACCATGGTGGGTCGGCTCTGGTTGCCCGCCCGGTCGGTCGCCTGCACCCAGATCACCTGGGTACCCCAGGTGGTGGCGTGGAAGGAGAGGGTGCCGTCGGCGGGGATCACGGTCCCGCCGCCGCCGTACAGGTCGTTCGGGTCGCCGCTGAGCGTGTAGGTGAAGTGGTCGATCCCGCTGGCCCGGCCGCCACCTGCGGGTACCGGGTCGGTGCCGGTGATGTGCAGGGTCGCGGTGTCACCGGCGACCCCGTCGAAGGTGGCGGTGCCGTCGACGACGGGGGCGGTCGTGTCGCGCCCCGGCGCGTGGCAGCGGCCGCCGTCGCCCGGTCGGCCGTGGGTGTCATGGCACCGGTGGGTCTTCGCGCCGGTGCTGCCCGCCGCGCCTGCGGCCTGCGCGGTGGCGGTGAATGCGGACGTTATCAGTCCGGTTGCCAGGATAACGCTGGTGATTCCGCGTACGGTCCTTGCCCGCGGATTGCTGAAGTACCCCATGCCCCCTCGATCCCTGCGATTCGAATTCATGCGAACTGTCTGGCGCCCGAGCACGCTATCCGGGTCGGCAGCCTGCCCGCAATGACTTCTCCCCTTCCGGTCGGCCGTGAGGACGTGGTGCGTACCTCCTGTTCGGCCTGGTGCTCCCGGCGCGGAACTGCCCTGTGCTGCAAGCGGGTTCACGGGCGATGCCTGCCGCCCGAGGGCCGGGGCGGGAATTCACATATACGGGAAATCCGCGTCATTGCGGGCCGCAGCGCGGGGAGGCGGAGGATTCCCGGCGGGAAATACGGCTGACCGTCGGGGTGTCATTCGCAGAGCGCCCTGGGTCGGTTGATTTCCTCATCGGGTGGGGGAGGGTCGGCCCGCCGAAGTCGGTGCGGATGCCGTCGCCGGCCGGCGGGGGTTGTCTCGTTCGTCGCGGCTGCTGGGAGACTTGGGGTCCGAGGGGTGTCGGGGGTGACGTCCCCGGGGGAGAGGTGGTGTCTGGGATGTGCGGCCGGTATGCGTCGAGCCGGGAGCCGGAGGACCTGGTCGAGCTGTTCGGGGTGGAGAAGTGGGACCCCACCGAGACCATGGAGCCGGACTGGAACGTGGCGCCCACCAAGCCGGTGTGGGCGGTGCTCGACCGGGCGGTGAAGGGGGCCGGGCCGCAGCCGGTGCGGCAGTTGCACGTGCTGCGGTGGGGGCTGGTGCCCGCCTGGTCCAAGTCGGCGGAGACCGGGGTGAAGATGATCAACGCCCGGTCGGAGACCGTCCATGAGAAGCCCGCCTACCGCCAGGCGTTCGCCTCCCGCCGCTGCCTGCTGCCCGCCGACGGCTACTACGAGTGGTTCACCCCGGAGACCGCCCCGGACGGCCCGAAGGGCAGCTCCCGCAAGCAGCCGTTCTTCATCACCCCGGCCGACGGCTCGGTGATGGCGATGGCTGGGCTGTACGAGTTCTGGCGCGACCGCTCCCGGCCGGCCGACGACCCCGGCGCCTGGCTGTGCACCTGCACCGTGCTCACCACCGACGCCGAGGACGCCCTCGGCCGCATCCACCCCCGGATGCCGCTGCTGGTGGAGCCCACCGGGTACGACGCCTGGCTGGACCCGGCCCGCAGCGACCCCGACGAGCTGCGCCCGCTGCTGGTGCCGCCGCTGGCCGGCCGGCTGGACGCGCGGCCGGTGTCCACGGCGGTGAACAGCGTCCGCAACAACGGCCCGCAGCTCACCGAGCCCATCCCCGCCGAGGACGCGCTGGGCGACGCCACGCTGTTCTGAGCCGGGCCGCCCGGCCGCAGCGGTGGACAATGGCCGCGGCACCGAGCGCGGAAGGGCGCCGCATGGACGAGTACGGGACCGAGGAACACAGGGCCGACGCGTACCGGACCGTCGACACACCCGCCGGACCGGCCCGGATCACCTTCGCCAGGGCGGAGCGGCCCAGCGGGGTGCTGGCGCTCGGCCACGGGGCGGGCGGCGGCGTCGAGGCGCGGGACCTGCGGGCGCTGGCCACCGCGCTGCCGCCGCTGGGCCTGACCGTGGCACTGGTGGAGCAGCCCTGGCGGGTGGCCGGCCGCCGGGTCGCCCCTGCCCCCAAGACCCTGGACGCGGGCTGGCTGCCCGTCGCCGCCGAGCTGGCCGCCGAGGGCGTCCCGCTGCTGGTCGGCGGCCGCAGCGCCGGGGCCAGGGTGGCCTGCCGCACCGGGCGGGCGAGCGGCGCGGCGGCGGTGCTGGCGCTGGCGTTTCCGCTGCATCCCCCGGGCAAGCCGGAGCGGAGCAGGGCCGAGGAGCTGACCGGCGCCGCACTGCCGACCCTGGTGCTCCAGGGGGAGCGCGACCCGTTCGGGCGGCCGGCGGAGTTCCCGGAGCTGCCCGAAGGAGCCGAGCTGGTCGCCGTCCCCGGCGCCGACCACGGCTTCGCGGTCCCCAAGCGGGGGCCCGTGACCCAGCAGGAGGCGCTGGCCGTGATCACCCGTACGGTCGCGGACTGGGCGCTGCGCCACACCGGCTGACCCCGAAAGCCCAGACCGGGGAGCCGGGGCGCGGGAATGAATCGCCGGCCGCCGAGGTTGTCCGCCTTGTCGGTACACACGTCGGTGGAAAGGCAGTGCCCATGGGCTCCATCGCTTGCCCCGAACGCTCCGGGAAGAAGGCAGGTGAGCCTGCCGCCTACTGGGCCGAGTGGGTTATCGCGGGCGAGAAGACCCAGGGCCCGATATCCTCCGTTTCTGGGCGGGCCGTCGTGGGCCGTCCACGCAACACCGAGGAGGTGGGTCCGGTCGCCGGGACCGAGGATGACGCCGGAGCCACGCAGCACACGGGTCCGGAGCTCGTCGGAGAGGAGCTCGCCGACGCCATCGGCGAGGAGACCTTCCGTGCCTCCGACGAGGAGTCGGAGGACAGCCGCCGCGAGCGGTTCGAGCGCGACGCGCTCGGCTACCTGGACCAGATGTACTCGGCCGCGCTGCGGATGACGCGCAACCCCGCGGACGCCGAGGACCTGCTCCAGGAGACGTTCGCCAAGGCGTACGCCTCCTTCCACCAGTTCCGCGAGGGCACCAACCTCAAGGCGTGGCTGTACCGGATTCTCACCAACACCTTCATCAACTCCTACCGCAAGAAGCAGCGCGAGCCGCAGCGGACGGGTGCCGAGGAGATCGAGGACTGGCAGCTGGCGCGCGCCGAGTCGCACATGTCGACCGGGCTGCGCTCGGCGGAGGCCCAGGCGCTGGACCACCTCCCCGACAGCGATGTGAAGCAGGCGCTCCAGGCGATCCCCGAGGAGTTCCGCATCGCGGTCTACCTCGCGGACGTGGAGGGTTTTGCCTACAAGGAGATCGCCGACATCATGGGTACGCCCATCGGTACGGTGATGTCCCGTCTCCACCGGGGTCGCCGGCAGCTCCGCGAGCTGCTGGAGGACTACGCCAGGGAGCGCGGTCTCGTCCCGGCCGGCAGTGGTGCGGGTGCGGGGGACGAGGGGAAAGGCTCGGGCACATGAGCTGCGGCAACCCGCATGAAACGGACTGCGGAGAGGTGCTCGACCACCTCTACGAGTACCTCGACAACGAGATGGCCGAGGGCGACTGCGCCAAGCTCCGCGAGCACTTCGAGGAGTGCTCGCCGTGCCTGGAGAAGTATGGCCTGGAGCAGGCCATCAAGGCGCTGATCAAGCGGTCCTGCGGCTGCGATGCGCCGCCCTCCGACCTGCGCAGCAAGGTGCTGGCCCGGATCGACACCATCCGGACGGCCCAGCGGGAGCGGGCGGACACCACCTACGCCGCCGCCGAGACCGTCACCCAGGACTGAGCCCGTCACCCAGGACTGAGCCCGTCACCCAGGACTGACGCCAGGTCACCGGCCGCGCAGCACCGGCTCACTCGTACGAGTGAATCCTGCTGCGCCGACCACGCAGAACCGCCGTACCACCGGTGCACACACCGCCCGCCGCCTATCCTCCGTGGCGGGCGGTCCGCGCGTCACCGGGGCCGCCGTGCCCGACCGGTACGGAGGCCGTCATCGCCGTTCAGACCGCGAGCCCTCGGACGGCCGGCCCCCCGGGCGCCGTCCCGGGGCCGGCCGCCGCACTGCCGCCCGCCGCCCGTGCCTGCCTGACCGCCGCCGCACCTGCCGCCGCCGCCGGGCTGCTCCCGCTGCTGCCGCAGATCCAGCAGCGCTCCGCCGCCGCCCGCTGGCTGGGCGCCCCGGTGCCCTGGGCCACCCTCGGCGTTCTCGCCCTGCTCTACGCGGGCTGCCATCTGCTCACCCGCCGCCACCCCGGCCGACCCGCGCCGGACGACCTGACCCCCGCCCGGTCCGACGCCGCCACCACCGGCGCCTTCCTGCCGGTGCTGCTGGCCGGGGCGCTGCTGCTGCCACCGGCCGCCGCCGCGCTGGCCGCCGTCCCCGGGGCGCTGCTCGGCCCGGCGCCGCCGCCCCGCGCGGCCCGCAGGCTGTGGAACTCCGCACAGCTCGGCCTCGCCGCCTTCGCCACCGCCGCCGTCTTCCGGCTGCTGCACGGCCCACAGCTGCTGCTCGGCGCCCGCTTCCCCAGCGCACTGGCCCCCGCCGCCACCGCCGCCATGACGTTCTGCCTGGTCAACGGGGTACTGCTCAGCACCATCACCGCCGTCGCCACCCGCCCGCCGCGCCCGCTGGCCACCGGCCGGGCCGTACTGCTGCGCAGCGCCGTCCCCTGCCTCGCACACGGCCTGGTCGCGCTGATGACGGCCGCCCTCTGGCAGGGCCCGTACGGCGCCTTCGCCGCCGTGGTGGCGCTGCTGCCGCTCTCCGTCTCCTGCTGGGTGTACGGGGAGTACCACCGCGAGCAGGCCGCGCACCGCGCCACCGTACGGGCCCTGGTGCAGGCCGTGGAGATCAAGGACGAGTACACCCGGGGCCACAGCGAGCGGGTGGGCCGGGCGTCGGTGCTGATCGCCCGGGAGATCGGCATGGCCGAGGACCGGATGCACTGCCTGCGGTTCGCGGGCATCCTGCACGACGTCGGCAAGCTCGGCGTGCCCACCCCGCTGCTGCGCAAGAACGGCCCGCTCACCCCGGCCGAGCGGCGGGCGGTGGAGCTGCACCCCGAGTACGGCCATGAGATGGTGCGCGGCATCCGCTTCCTCGGTGAGGCCAGGGCGGGCATCCTGCACCACCATGAGCGGATGGACGGGCGGGGCTATCCGTACGGCCTGACGGGCGCGGAGATCCCCGAGTTCGCCCGGGTGATCGCGGTGGCCGACGCCTTCGACTCGATGACCTCCACCCGCTCCTACCGGCGTGGCCGCCCGGTCCCGGAGGCGGTCACCGAGCTGCGGCGCTGCGCCGGGACGCAGTTCGACCCGGTGATGGTGGACGCCCTGGTCAGCGCGGTGGCCACCCACGGCTGGCGGCCCGCCGAGCCGCCCCCGGAGCCGGCCGAGGCCCCGGCGGCGGGCGGCGGCGGCGCCATCCCGGACATCCCGCTGGGCGTCCCCGAGCCCAGCCGGCCCGCGCCCGGCCCCCCGGCCCGGCCCGCGCCCACAGCAGCCAGTCCTGCCCCGACCGGGTCCGCCCAGGCCCAGCCCGCCCCGACCGGGTCCACCCCGTCCCGGTCCGCCCAGGCCCACCGCCGATGAGCGCCGTCCCCCCGGCCCGCCGCGCCCCCGCCCGCCGCACCCCCGTACGGCGGCCCCCTGTACGCCCCCGGCCGCCGCGCCGCACGCAGCCGCAGCGCGGGGCGCGGCACCACGCCCCGGTCACCGCCGTGCACGCCGCCGCCGCCACGCTGCTGCTCGCCGCAGGCACCGACGCGCTGGCCGGCGGCCTGGTCGAGATCCGCACCGCCCTGGCGTTCGGCGCCCTGATCGCGGTCGGCGAAGCCGTCCGGATCACCCTGCCCGACGACCGCGAGCAGGCCCCGATCGGCGCCGCCGGCGCCCTCGCCTACGCCCTGCTCGGCCCGCTGCGCGGCCTGCCCACCGCCCACGGCGTCCTCCAGGTGGTCGCCGTCAGCACCGCCGCCGCCCTGGTCGGCCAGCTGCCGTACGCCCTCCGGGGCCGCGCCCCGCAGCCCGACCGGGTCGCCCGCCGCATCCTCACCGCCGGCTTCGCCGCCATGCTCTTCCAGCCGCTCTACAACTCGGGCGCGCTGGACCGGGTCGCCACCCACGGCGCCCAGTACGGCCTGCTGCTGGCCGCCGTCGCGGTGCTCGCCGCGCTGTGCGACGTGGTGCTCGCCGCCGGGCTGCACAGCGCCCGCACCGGCCACCGCTTCGGCCCGGCGCTCCGCGAGGAGCTGCGCGCCCTGCTCGGCATCGGCTCCGCCATCGCCGCCACCGGCCTGGTGATCAGCCTGGGCGCGGGGGAGATCGGGCTCTGGGTGCTGCCGGTCTTCTCGGCTCCGCTGCTGCTCACCCAGCTCTCCTTCCGCCGCCGGGGCGCGACCCGGGCCGCGCACTGGCAGTGCATCGCCTCGCTGGCCAGGGCCACCGAGGTCGCCGGGTACACGCTGCCCGGCCACACCCGCCGGGTGGCGGCGCTCTCCCGGGCGGTCGGCCGGCAGCTGGGGCTGGGCGGCCGGGAGCTGGAGCTGCTGGAGTGCGCGGCGCTGATGCACGACATCGGGCAGCTGTCCCTGGTCGAGCCGGTCCCCGGCGGCGCCACCGCGCTGCTGCCGCCGGACGAGCAGCGCCGGATCGCCCGGCTCGGCGGCGAGGTGATCCGGCACACCGGCGTACCGGCGGCGGTGGCCGGCTATGTGGAGCGGCAGGCCGAGCCGTACCGGGGGGCGGACGGCCGCCGCGACCGGGCGCTGCCGGCCGCCTCCCGCATTTTGCGCGCCGCCAACGCCTTCGACGACCTGGTCTGCGACGACCCCGGCCCGGCCCGGCGGCTGGAGGTGCTCGAACAGCTCCGACTGGACACCGGACGCCAGTACGACCCGCTGGTGGTCCAGGCGCTCGCCCAGGTCTCCGCCGGCGGTCCGCCGCCCGCCCCGGCGCTCCCGGCCGCGCCCCGGGGCCGTCCGAGGACCGGGAGAACCCATCGGTAACCCGCGTCCGGTATGTTCCGCGTGGTTGGATGCGGCGGCAGGGTGGGAGGAGCACCACGAGGCCGCGCGGGCCCCGGCCCGCGCATTGTCGACCGGGAAACGGGCAAGGAGCCGTCATGGGCATGCGGATCACGGCGGGACTCATGGCCGGTCCCCGGGAGATAGCGGCCCGCGAGAGCGGTACGGTGCGGGTCGGCGACAGTGTGGTCGCCCGGCGGACGGGGCAGCACGACCGGCCCGGTCCGCAGCCGCCGGAGCGGCGGCGGGCAGTGGGGCAGGACAGCACGGCCGGGCAGCGTGGCCCGGCGGTCGCCGCCTGACGGCACGGCAGGGCGCGTTATCGCGTAGCGCGCCGCAGCGGCCCGCCGTACTGTGCGGGCGGGGCCGCTCCCACCGGGCCACGCGTCCGGCACGGGACCGGGCGGCAGCACAGCGGCACGACGAACGACAGGACAGCGGCCCAGCGGACCGACCCAGAGGACATCGGCAGGGATGACGTGAGGATCTTCCACCGGGCGAGACACCGGCCGTCCGCCACCTGGCGGCAGACGACCGACCGGGCTTTCACGCTCATCGGCAACGGGCGGTACGAGGACGCGGGCGCGCTGCTGGTGATGGCCGCCGACCTGGAGCCGTGGCTCTCCGACTCCTGGTACAACCTCGCGCTGCTGCACAAGTTCCGCCGTGACTGGGAGCAGGCCAGGGCCGCCGGGCTGCGCGCGGTGGCGCTGCTCGACCGCGAGCAGGGCGCCCCCGACTGGTGGAACCTCGGCATAGCGGCCACCGCCCTCCAGGACTGGGCGCTGGCCCGCCGCGCCTGGCAGGCGTACGGCCTGCGGGTGCCGACCGGCGAGGGCCCGGTACGGCTGGACTTCGGCACCACCCCGGTGCGGCTCTCCCCGGAGGGGGAGTCCGAGGTGGTCTGGGGCCGCCGGCTCGATCCGGCCCGGGTCGAGGTGCTCTCCATCCCGCTGCCGTCCTCCGGCCGCCGCTGGGGCGAGGTGGTGCTGCACGACGGCGCCCCGCACGGCGAGCGGGTCGCGGACGGCGTGGCGTACCCGGTCTTCGACGAGATCGAGCTGTGGGCGCCCTCCCCGGTGCCCACCCATGTGGTGCTGCTGCACGCCGCCACCGAGCCGGACCGCGACGCGCTGGAGCGGCTGGTCTCCGACGCCGGCTATGCGGCGGAGGACTGGACGTCCTCGGTACGGCTGCTCTGCCGGGCCTGTTCGGAGAGCCGGATGGACACCGACGACGGCAGCACCGAGCACCACGACCCGCACGACGACGGCGACGCCGCCCACCCGGGGCACCTCAGCCACCTCAGCCACCGCGGCGAGGGCCTGTCCTGGATAGCCGAGCGGGAGTGCGGCCTCGCGGCCCCCGCCGACCTGGTGCGGCCGCTGCTGGACCGCTGGGTGGCGGCCTGCCCCGGCAGCAGGGCCTACCGGGACCTGGAAGAGGTCTGCTGACCGTCCGCAGGCCCGCAGGTAAGGGGCGCGGCCCGGCATCGGGGCCGTACGCTTGGTCCCGCACGGCCCACAGACAGCCCGGTCAGCAGTGGCCGGGCCACCAGCAGCCCGGTCACCAGTAGGAAGACGAAGCGGAACAGCGATGGCGGAGCAGCACGAGCACCAGCACGACCCGGCCGAGACCCCCGAGCAGCCCCAGCGGGTGGTCGGTGAGGAGCCGGACACCTCCCGGGGGACGGCCCGGCCGATCACGGTCGTCGGCAACCCGGTGCTGCACCGCCCCTGCCAGGTCGTCACCGACTTCGGCACCGACCTCGCCGCGCTGATCGACGACATGTTCGTCTCGATGTACGCCGCCGACGGCGTCGGCCTGGCCGCCAACCAGATCGGCGTGGACAGCCGGGTCTTCGTCTACGACTGCCCGGACGACGAGGGCGTCCGCCACGTCGGGCACATCGTCAACCCGGTGCTGGAGGAGCTGGACGCCGGCCGCCGGCTGCTGGACGAGTCCCCCGAGGGCTGCCTGTCCGTCCCCGGCGCCTACGCCGACCTGGCCCGCCCGGACTACGCGGCGGTCACCGGCCGGGACAAGGACGGCAATGAGATCCGGCTGGAGGGCACCGGCTTCTTCGCCCGCTGCCTCCAGCACGAGACCGACCACCTGAACGGCTACCTCTACATCGACCGGCTTTCCAAGCGCGACCGCAAGGACGCGCTGCGGCAGATGGCGGAGCTCACCCCCAAGTACGCCACCGTCCCCAACGACTGAGCGGACGGTGGGCGGGGGCGGGCCGGTCGGCCCGCCCCCCCCCACCGCGGCCGGTCAGATGTCGCCGGTCAGATGTCGCCGGTCAGAAGTCGTCGTCGAAGGAGACCGAGCCCTCCACCGCGACCTGGTAGGCCGAGACGCGGCGCTCGAAGAAGTTGGTCAGCTCCTGGACGTTCTGCAGCTCCATGAACCCGAACGGGTTGGCCGAGCCGTAGCGGATCGGCAGCCCGAGCCGGGCGAGGCGCTGGTCCGCGACGCACTCCAGGTACTGCCGCATGGAGTCGGTGTTCATCCCCGGCAGCCCGTCGCCGCACAGGTCGCGGGCGAACTGGAGCTCCGCCGCGACGGCCTCCTCCAGCATCGTGGTGACCTGCCGCCCCATCTCCTCGTCGAAGAGGTCGGGCTCCTCGGCGCGGACGGTGTCCACCACCGAGTAGGCGAACTCCATGTGCATGGACTCGTCGCGGAACACCCAGTTGGTGCCGGTGGCCAGCCCGTGCAGCAGGCCGCGGCTGCGGAACCAGTACACATAGGCGAAGGCGCCGTAGAAGAACAGCCCCTCGATGCACGCCGCGAAGCAGATCAGGTTGAGCAGGAACCGGCGGCGGTCCTCCCGGGTCTCCAGCCGGTCCAGCTTCTCCACCGAGTCCATCCAGCGGAAGCAGAACTGCGCCTTCTCCCGGATGGAGGGGATGGACTCCACCGCGTCGAAGGCGGCCGCGCGGTCGTCCGGGTCGGGCAGGTAGGTGTCCAGCAGCGTCAGATAGAACTGGACGTGCACCGCCTCCTCGAACAGCTGCCGGGAGAGGTAGAGCCGCGCCTCGGGCGAGTTGATGTGCTTGTAGAGCGTCAGCACCAGGTTGTTGGAGACGATGGAGTCACCGGTCGCGAAGAACGCGATCAGCCGCCCCAGCAGGTGCCGCTCGCCGTCGCTGAGCTTGGCCAGGTCCGCCACGTCGGAGTGCAGGTCCACCTCCTCCACGGTCCAGGTGTTCTTGATCGCGTCCCGGTAGCGGTCGTAGAAGTCCGGGTAGCGCATCGGGCGCAGCGTCAGCTCGAAGCCCGGGTTGAGCAGGTTCTTCTTGGCGGCGGGGGTGGTCACTGGCAGGCCTCGCAGGACTCGGGGTTCTCCAGGGAGCAGGCGATGGCCTGCTCCTCCGTGGTGGGGGCGGGGACGGTGGCGGGGGCGGCGGCACCCGCGGCGGCCTGGGCGATCCGGGTCGCCGGGCGCGAACGCAGGTAGTAGGTGGTCTTCAGCCCCTTCTTCCAGGCGTACGCGTACATCGAGCTGAGTTTGCCGATGGTGGGCGCGGCCAGGAACAGGTTGAGCGACTGGCTCTGGTCCAGGTACGGCATCCGCTCGGCGGCCAGGTCGATCAGCGCCCGCTGCGGCAGCTCCCAGGCCGTGCGGTAGAGCGACTTGAGGTCGGCGGGCACCCCGGGGAGGTCCTGGGCGGAGCCGTTGGCGGCGCGCAGCGCGTCGCGGGTGGCGGCCGTCCACAGGCCCCGGCTCTTGAGGTCGGCCACCAGGTACGGGTTGACCTGGAGGAACTCCCCGCTGAGCGTCTCGCGCTTGAAGAGGTTGGAGACCTGCGGCTCGATGCACTCATAGACGCCCGCGATGGACGCGATGGTGGCGGTCGGCGCGATGGCCAGCAGCAGCGAGTTGCGCAGCCCGGTCTCGGCCAGCCGGGCGCGCAGCGCCTCCCAGCGGCCGGTCCAGTGCGGGGCGGCGGTCGGGAAGTGGTCGATGTGCAGCTGTCCGCGCGCGGCCCGGGTCTCCTCGTACGCGGGGTGCCGGCCGAGCGACTCCGCCAGGTCGCAGGAGGTCTCGTACGCGGCCAGCATGATGCGCTCGGCGATCAGCGTGGAGAGCTGCGCCGCCTCGGGCGAGTCGAAGGGCAGCCGCAGCCGGAAGAAGACGTCCTGCAAGCCCATCGCGCCCAGGCCCACCGGCCGCCAGCGGGAGTTGGAGGCGCCGGACTCGGGCGTCGGATAGAAGTTGATGTCCACCACGCGGTCCAGGAACGTCACGGCGGTGCGCACGGTGGCGTCCAGCCGCTCCCAGTCCAGCGCGTCCAGCAGGCCGGTGGGGTGCTCCGCGAGGTGGGTGGCCAGGTTGATCGACCCCAGGTTGCAGACGGCCGTCTCCGAGTCGTCCGTCACCTCCAGGATCTCGGTGCACAGATTGGAGGAGTGCACCGTGCGGCCGGGCAACGCGGTCTGGTTGGCGGCCCGGTTGGAGGCGTCCTTGAAGGTCATCCAGCCGTTGCCGGTCTGCGCCAGGGTGCGCATCATCCGGGCGTACAGGGTGCGGGCGGGGATGGTCCGCACCGCCTTGCCGGCCTGCTCGGCCTTCAGGTACGCGGCGTCGAAGTCGGCGCCCCACAGGTCGACCAGCTCGGGCGTGTCGACCGGGGAGAACAGCGACCACTCGGCGTCGGCCTCGACCCGGCGCATGAACTCGTCCGGAATCCAGTGCGCCAGGTTGAGGTTGTGGGTGCGCCGCGCCTCCTCGCCGGTGCTGTCCCGCAGCTCCAGGAACTCCTCGATGTCGGCGTGCCAGGTCTCCAGGTAGACGCAGGCCGCGCCCTTGCGCCGGCCGCCCTGGTTCACGGCGGCGACCGAGGAGTCCAGGGTGCGCAGGAACGGCACGATGCCGTTGGACTTGCCGTTGGTGCCCCGGATCAGCGAGCCCCGGGAGCGGATGCGGCTGTACGAGAGGCCGATGCCGCCAGCGTGCTTGGAGAGCCGGGCGATCTGGGCGTAGCGGCTGTAGATCGAGTCCAGCTCGTCCAGCGGGGAGTCCAGCAGGTAGCAGGAGGACATCTGCGGATGCCGGGTGCCGGAGTTGAACAGGGTGGGGGAGGAGGGCAGGTAGTCCAGTCGGCTCATCAGCCGGTACAGCTCGGCGACCGCGTCCGTGGAGTCCTCGTTCGCCAGCCCGCAGGCGACCCGGAGCAGGAAGTGCTGCGGGGTCTCGATCACCCGGCGGGTGATCGGGTGGCGCAGCAGGTAGCGGGACTGCACGGTGCGCAGGCCGAAGTACTCGAAGCGGCCGTCGCCGTCCTGGTCGATCAGCGCGTCCAGCGCGTCGGCGTGCCGGGCCACGAAGTCGGCCGTGCTGTCACCGATCAGCCCCTCGCGGTGGCCGAGGGCGATGGAGGCGGTGAAGCACACCGCGCCCTCGTCGGCGGCCTCGTCCGCGATCTCCCGGGCCAGCAGCCGGGCCGCGAGCCGGGAGTACTGGGGGTCCTCCGCGATCAGCGCGGCGGCGGCCTCCACGGCGAGTCCGCGCAGCTCGGCGAAGTCGGACCCGGCGTGCCGGCCGCGCAGCGCGGCGGCGGCGACATGGCCGGGGTCGACCTGGGGCAGATCGGCGGCGCAGTCGGTGAGCACGCGCAGCAGCGCGGTACCGGGCTCGTCCCGATCCGGGACTGCCGAGGCGGCTTCTGCGGGGGCAGCGGTGGTCAAGGCGCTCTCTCTCCTCCGGCCTGAGGGGCACCGGGACCGCACGGGAGCAGGGAGCGCCGGCGCGCACCCGACGGCCGACGGCCGCCCTGGTTGCGCGCTGCGTCCCCGGCCCACCCGCGAGGCCCGGACGTACACCGCTCGACGGCGTGGTGAAGCGCGCCGGGCGGACCGTCGGCAGGTAGTCGGACTCGCGGGGCCAGGCCCGCTCACCGCTGCGGGGCAGTCCCGGATTCGCACCGGGTTCCCCTGCGTCGACAGCGGAAGTGAGCATACATCTAGTGGCGGGTGTGCGATGCACCACCACATGTAGTGGCGCGCGCCGGACGGGCTTCCCGGAGAGAGCGGCTGCGGAGGGTCACAGATCGGCCGCGTACACCCACAGGTCGACGCCCGGGAAGGGCGACCAGTCGCGCTCCGGGGCCCGCCGGAAGCCCACCCGCTCGTACAGCCGGTGGGCGGCGTGCATGCCCTGCTGGGTGGAGAACGCCATCCGGGGCAGCCCCTGCGCGCGGACCCGGTCCATGGCCGCCCGGACCAGCGCCTCGCCCACGCCCCGGCCCCGGGCGGCGGGGGAGACCGCCAGCATCCGCAGCTCGCCCTCGTCGGGCCGGGCGATGTCCGCCCAGGCGGAGCCGGGCAGGGCGAGCGTCACGGAGCCGAGCACGGCTGCCGGGGCGTCCCGGGGGCCGGCTGGGCGGTCGGCGGCTGGGCGGTCGGCGGCTGCCCGGTCGACGGCGACGAGGAGTTCCGCCTCGGCGGCCCGGGTGCGGGCGTCGCGGAGCAGGGCGACGTAGTCGCTGTCCGCCGAGGTGTGGCCGTCTCCGACGAAGACGGCGGCGGTGATGCGGCCCGCAGCGTCGAGGTCCTCCTCGCGTGCGGTCCGTACGGCGATGTCCATCCGCCCAGTGTGACCGAGAGCCGCCACCGCTCGGCCGGGAGGTCGTCGCGGCCGCCCTCGCGGGCCGGCCGGTGGTCGGGGTCGTCCGGATAGCCGGTGGTCCGGTGGCCGCCGATGCTGCGGTGGTGCCTGGCGTCCAGGCCGACGAGCAGGCCGAGGAGGCCGAAGCCGCCGACGACCGCGAGGATTGCCCCTACCGATTCCATGGCTCCAGGGTGGCTCCCTGCTTGCGCCTGCAACGAGTGGCAGCAATGTCACATCTCCGCGAAAAACTGCCACCAGGGCCTGGTGTCCACGGCCCGGAGCGGGCAAGCTGGGCGGCATGCTGAAGGATGTCGTCGCGGTGGTGCTGGAGGAGGCCCATCCGTTCGAGCTGGGTGTCGCCTGCGAGGTCTTCGGGCTGGACCGCAGCGAGCAGGGGCTGCCGCGCTACGACTTCGCGCTCGCCGCCGACCGCCCCGGGCCGGTGCGCACCCACGCCGGGTTCAGCATCGACGCCCCGTACGGTCCCGAGCGGCTGGCCAGCGCCGACCTGGTCATCGCCGCCGCCACCCACATCCGCGACGAGTACCCGCCGGAGCTGCTGCTGGCGCTGCGGCAGGCCGTGGAGCGCGGCGCCCGGGTGCTCTCCATCTGCTCCGGGGCGTTCCTGCTGGGCGCGGCCGGGCTGCTGGACGGCCGCCGCTGCACCACCCACTGGCGGCACACCGACCTGCTGGCGGCGCGGTTCCCGCTGGCCACCCTGGAACCGGACGTGCTCTACGTGGACGCGGGCCAGGTGGTCACCTCGGCCGGCACCGCGGCGGGCATCGACGCCTGCCTGCACGTGGTCCGCCAGGAGCAGGGCAGCGAGGTGGCCCTGGCCATCGCCCGTCGGATGGTGGTCGCCCCGCACCGGGACGGCGGCCAGGCGCAGTACGTCGACCGCCCGCTGCCCGAGGCCCAGGGCGACTCGCTGGCCGGGGTGCTGGACTGGATGCGGCGCAACCTCGACCGGGAGGCGACCGTCAAGCAGCTGGCGGCCCGGGTGCACATGTCGCCGCGTACCTTCGCCCGGCGGTTCCAGCAGGAGACCGGGACGACGCCGCACCGGTGGCTGGTCGGGCAGCGGCTGCTCCAGGCCCAGCGGCTGCTGGAGGGCACCGACGAGACGGTGGACGCCATCGCGGCCCGGACCGGCTTCGGCAGTGCGGCGGCACTGCGCCACCACTTCGGCCGCTGGCTCGGCACCACCCCCGTGGCCTACCGCCGCACCTTCCGCGGGCCCACGCCGACCGCCCCCTGACCGGAGCGCTCCGCAGGGGCGCGAGGAACTGCGCGGGAAACCATGCACCTTCGTAGAGCATTTCGCCTGTGGCTGAGGAGGCGGCAGGGTGCGGCGCGGTGGTGGGTTGTTCGCGCAGTTCCTCGCGCCCCTGGCGGGGCAGGGTCCTCGCGCCCCCCGCGGGGGCCGGCGATCGGTCAGGGGGTGAGGTGGGCGGTGTCGTTGAAGCGGGTCCGGTGCGGGGGGCCGGGCGGGAGGAGCCATTCGCTGAGTGAGGCGTTCCGTACCGGCCCCTCCGCCGCGTGCACCGCCAGCAGCGCCGCCTCGTCCAGCCCCTCCAGCACCTGCCGCAGCATCAGCACCACCACGTCGTGGCAGACCAGCAGCACCCGCCGCCCGCCCTCCCGCTCGGCCAGGTCCGCGAGCACGCTGCGCAGCCGCAGCGCCACATCCGCCCAGGACTCACCGCCCGGCGGCCGGTAGTACAGCTCGCCCAGCCTCCGCCGCCGGGCCGCCTCGTCGGGGTGCCGGGCCAGGATCGCGGCGGAGGTGAGCATCTCCAGGACGCCCAGCTCCCGGTCCCGCAGCCGCTCGTCGATCCGGACCGGCAGGCCGCCGAGCGCCGCCGCGACCGGCTGCGCGGTCTGCCGGGCCCGGTCGTACGGGGAGCACCAGATGCTCTGCGGCCGCCGCTCCGGCGGCAGCGCGGCCAGCCGCCCGGCGAGCGCGGCGGCCTGCCGGTGGCCGAGCGGGGTGAGCGGGATGTCGGCGTCCCGGCAGCTGATCGGTACCTCGGTGGCGCCGCTCGCCTCCGCGACGGCGAACGCCGCGTTGGCCGTGGACTCGCCGTGCCGTACCGCGAGCAGCGCGGCCGGCCGCCGCTCCGGGTGACCCATCGCCGTACCCCTCCGTCCGGGCCCCGACGTGGGACCGCCGCCCCCAGTCTCCCGGAGGCGGCGGTCGGATCGCAGTCGGATCGCTCAGCCGGCCGGGGCGACCAGCGGCTTCTCCTCCACGACCTGGGGCGCACCGGCTTCCGCGGTGTAGTCGCCCGGGGTGGTCTCGTCCATGCCTTCGGGCGCCTTGGCGCTCCGCAGCACCAGGGTGAGCAGCACCGCGATCACCAGGTTGAGGACGAAGGCGGTCAGACCGATGTAGCCGATCTGCCCGATCACCGGGATGTTCGCGGAGCTGCCGCCGAAGTGCCTGGTGGCGGGCGTGGCGATCTCGTACGCCTTCCAGGTGCCGTACGCCATGCCGGCCGCCCAGCCCGCCAGCAGCGCCCAGCGGTGGAACCAGCGGGTGAACAGGCCCGCCACGATGGAGACGAACGTCTGGAGGATCCAGATGCCGCCCAGCAGCTGGAGGTTGATCGCGAACTGCTTGTCCATGCCGAGCACGAAGGCCAGCGCGCCGACCTTCACCACCAGGGAGACCAGCTTGGAGACCCTGGTCTCCTGCTCGGGGGTGGCGTCGCGCTTCAGGAACTCCTTGTAGACGTTGCGGGTGAAGAGGTTGGCCGCCGCGATGGACATGATTGCGGCGGGCACCAGGGCGCCGATGCCGATGGCGGCGAAGGCCACCCCGGTGAACCAGTCCGGGAAGATGTTCTCGAACAGCTGCGGCACCGCCAGCTGGGCGTTGTAGCCCTTGACGCCGGAGCCGACCCCGGCCGCGATGGCCATGAAGCCCAGCAGCGCCAGAAAGCCGAGCATCAGCGAGTAGGCGGGCAGGATGGCGGTGTTGCGCCGTACGGTGTCCCGCGATTTGGCGGCCAGTACGCCGGTCACCGAGTGCGGATACATGAACAGCGCCATGGCGGAGCCCAGTGCCAGCGTGGCATAGCCCCACTGCGCGTTGGGCCCGGTGACCAGTGAGCCCAGCGGTTTCCCGGTGGCCGGATTGACCGTGGAGAATTTATGCGCGGCGGCGTCGAAGATGTGCCCGTAACCGCCGAGTCGCAGCGGAATGTAGATCACCGCGACGATTATCACCAGGTAGATCAGCCCGTCCTTGACGAAGGCGATCAGCGCCGGGGCGCGCAGCCCCGAGGAGTAGGTGTAGGCGGCGAGCACCGCGAAGGCGATGAAGAGCGGCAGGTCCTTGACGAACCAGCTGCTGCCGGCGCCGCCGCCGACCCCGAGCACGTCCAGCACCGCCTGGATGCCGACCAGTTGGAGCGCGATGTACGGCATGGTGGCCAGGATGCCGGTGAGGGCCACCGCCAGCGACAGCCCCCGGGAGCCGTACCGGCCGCGGACGAAGTCGGCGGGCGTGACGTAGCCGTGCCGGTGCGAGACCGACCAGAGCCGTGGCAGGAAGAGGAAGACCAGCGGATAGGCGATGATCGTGTACGGCACCGCGAAGAAGCCGGACGCGCCCGCGCCGTAGATCAACGCCGGGACGGCGACGAAGGTGTACGCGGTGTACAGGTCGCCGCCGAGCAGGAACCAGGTGACCCAGGTGCCGAAGCTCCGGCCGCCGAGCCCCCACTCGTCCAGGTGCAGCGCGTTGTCCGCCCGGCGCCAGCGGGCGGCCAGGAAGCCCATCACGGTGACGGCCGCGAAGAACAGGATGAAGATGACCAGGGCGAGGGTGTTGACGCCGTCCTTCATCGCAGGTCACCCGCCTCCGACGCCCTGCGCCGCCGCTCCTCGCGGCGCATCAGCAGATAGGCGGAGACGGTCAGCGCGGCGGAGAGCGGCACCCAGAGCAGCTGGTACCAGTAGAAGAACGGCACCCCGCCCAGCTCGGGCCCGGTCCTGGCGTACGTGGACACCCAGAGTGTGCCGATGAACGGCGCGAGCAGGCAGAGCCCGGCCACCACCCGGGCGGGGGTGACGATCGGCGGGCGGCCCGGTGGTGCCTGGGCCTGCGGTGTCTCGGTCATGAGCGGCTCCAGCGTCTGGCACCCGCGCCGCCGCAGCACGGAGTCACCGCCGTGCCCGCCGAGCGGCGTCGCTGATGATCGGCAAGTCTGACGGCCCGGAATCTAGGGCATCTTTGGTGTCCATGTCACGGGTTTGGCCTGGGAATCCCCCGTACCGGTCGGGTGAATCACGGCATTTGTCGCGCGATTAGCGGACTGTGCCTGGTCGCCGTCCCGGAATTCCCTCGAACCGGTGATTCTGAACACCGTCCGACGATTGCCGATGCGCTGGGAGAATCCGGAATGGATGATTCCGGATTGTGCCGGCTACTCCGGCCGGTTCAGTCGGGCCACGAACTTGTAGCGGTCGCCCCGGTAGAGGGAGCGGACCCACTCCACCGGCTCGCCGTCGGCGTCGTAGGAGTGCCGGGAGAGCAGCAGCATCGGCAGCCCGACGTCCGAGCCCAGCACGCCCGCCTCGCGGGGGGTGGCCAGCGAGGTCTCGATGGTCTCCTCCGCCTCGGCCACCGTGACGCCGTAGACGTCGCGCAGCGCGGTGTAGAGCGAGTTGAACTTCACCAGGTTGCGGCGGAGTGCGGGGAAGCGCTTGGCCGACAGGTGGGCCGCCTCGATCGCCATCGGGTCGCCGTTGGCCAGTCTCAGCCGCTCTATGCGCAGCACCCGGCCGCCGGGCTTGATGTCCAGCAGCGTCGCCAGTCGGTCGTCGGCCGTGATGTATCCCACGTCCAGCAGCCGGGAGGTGGGCTCCAGGCCCTGGGCGCGCATGTCCTCGGTGTAGGAGGTGAGCTGGAGCGCCTGCGCCACCTTGGGTTTGGCGACGAAGGTGCCCTTGCCCTGGATGCGCTCCAGCCGGCCTTCGACCACCAGTTCCTGGAGTGCCTGTCGTACCGTGGTGCGGGAGGTGTCGAACTCTGCGGCGAGGGTGCGCTCCGGGGGCACGGGTGTGCCGGCCGGGAGCGTGTCGGTCATTTCCAGCAGGTGCTTCTTCAGCCGGTAGTACTTGGGCACCCGGGCGACGGGGCGTTCGGCGCCCTCTCCGCTCTCGGTGCCGGGCACTGCCGCCGGAGACTGGCCGGCTTCCCCGTCGGTGGTCATCGCCGCGATCACTCCTCGCCCTGCCGTCACCGGCTCCTCCGCCTCGCTTGCGGTGCTCATCGTTGCATGGTCCACCCTGACTCCGCCGCCGGGCCGGAGTCGTGCATCACATGATGACGCTGGAGCGGTGTCGGCTTGGTAACGGCTGCGGCGGTTTGCCCTGGAGGCGTTGACACCGGCATTGGTCTAGGCCAAGCTCCAACTCATTGGTTTAGACCAATGAGACAGCATAATCCCCGGACCAGTTCGGGCACGCGACACCCTCACCTTCGTCCCGAAGGCCGTCGCTCGCCTACGGGAGGGGGAAACCTCGGGCATCCCAGGAGGATGGCGTGAAGCGTCAGCTCATCGCGGCAGTCGGCGTCGCGGCCATGGTGGTCGGTGTTGCGGCTTGTAGTTCGGATGGTGACAAGACCTCCGATGCGGGCAAGGCGACCGGTGGCAGCAGCAAGGCGGCCGACTACAGCGGCAAGACCCTGACCGTCTGGTTCATGGACGGGTCCAACCCCAAGCAGTGGACCACCGACCTGACCGCCGCCTTCGAGAAGCAGTACCCGGGCGCCAAGCTCAAGATCGAGGTCCAGGGCTGGAACGGCATCGGCCAGAAGGTGACCACGGCGCTGTCCGAGGACACCCCGCCGGACGTGCTGGAGATCGGCAACACCCAGACCGCCAGCTACGCGGCCACCGGCGGCCTGATGGACCTGACCGCCGACAAGTCCTCGCTGGGCGGTGACAACTGGGCGGAGAACCTGAACAAGGCGTCGGTCTACGACGGCAAGCAGTACGCCGCCCCGTGGTACTTCGCCAACCGCGTGGTCATCTACAACAAGAAGCTCTGGTCGAAGGCCGGGCTCAGCGACACCCCGAAGACGCTGGACGAGTTCTACGACGACCTCGGCAAGCTCAACAAGACCAGCGGTGTCGACCAGGCCCTCTACCTGCCGGGCCAGGAGTGGTACACCTACTTCGGCCTGGTGCTGAGCGAGGGCGGCTCCGTCGCCCAGCTGTCCGGTGACAAGTGGGTCGGCGCGCTGGACACCCCCGCCGCCAAGGCCGCCTTCCAGACGTACGCCAAGCTGCAGAGCTTCAGCAAGGCGCCCAAGGACAAGGACGAGGCCACCCCGCAGCAGTCCGACGTCTTCGCCAAGGGCAACGTCGGCGCCATGATCGGCCTCGGCTGGGAGGCCGGCGGCGCGATCACCGCGAACCCCGCGCTCAAGGACGACATCGGCTACTTCCCGCTGCCCAGCAAGGAGGCGGGCAAGCCGGCCGGCGTCTTCCTCGGCGGCTCCAACCTGGCGATCTCGGCCAACAGCAAGAACCCCGAGCTGGCCAAGGGCTTCCTGAAGCTGGCGCTGTCCGACCAGTTCGAGGGCGCCATGGCCAAGGAGGCCGGCATCGTCCCGAACAACCCGCAGCTGAACGACCAGGCCAAGGACAACCCCTTCGCCGTCGCGGCCATCGCTGCCTCCGCTTCCGGCGCCACCACGCCGGGCGTCCCGGAGTGGGCCGCCGTCGAGAACACCCCGAACCCGATCAAGGACTTCCTGACCGCGGCTCTCCAGGGCAAGGACTACGACTCCACGGCCAAGAAGTACGACGACGAGATGAACAAGCGTCTGTCGCAGAAGCAGTAGTACCGCGCGGCGCCGTCCGCCCGCTCCGCCCCACCCGGCGGGGCGGGCGGACGGCGCCGCCACGCCGGCAGCAGCAGGGCGCAGGGCAGAGAGAAGAGAGAACCACATGGCTGTGGATGCGGAGCGGGTGCAGACACGCTCCTCCGGCGGGCAGCAGAGTGCCGCCGTTTCGGCCGACCCGGCCGAGCACCGGAATCGGGGGCGCAGACGCAGGCGCGCCGACGACGGCCGAGGCGTCCTCGGCAGAAGCACGCCCTACCTGCTGCTGCTGCCGGCCATCGTCGCCACGGTGGGGCTGCTGGGCTACCCGCTGCTGAAGAACCTGCTGCTGTCGTTCCAGAACCTCAACATGCGGCAGCTGATCCAGCACCTCACCGAGTGGAACGGCGTCGACAACTTCCGGGAAGTCCTCTCCAGCCCGGACTTCTGGCACACCACGCTGCGGTCGCTGGTCTTCACGGTCGCCAACGTCGCCCTCATCATGGTCGGCGGCACGCTGGTCGGCCTGCTGCTGAACAAGCTGGGCAAGCGGATGCGGCTGCTGCTGTCGATCGGCCTGATCCTGGCCTGGGCGATGCCGATCGTGGCCTCCACCACCGTCTTCACCTGGCTGTTCGACTCCCAGTACGGCGTCGTCAACTGGTTCCTGGACAAGCTCGGCTGGCACAGCATGGCCGAGTACAACTGGATGAGCACCCAGTTCACCACCTTCACGGTGATCACCCTGCTGATCGTCTGGGGCTCGATCCCGTTTGTGGCGTTCAACATGTACGCCGGTCTGACGACCATCCCCAAGGAGCTCTACGAGGCGGCCGCGATGGACGGCGCCACCGCGCGGCGGACCTTCAGCCAGGTGACGTTCCCGGTGCTGAAGCCGTTCTTCCTGAGCACCACGTTCCTTGAGGTCATCTGGGTCTTCAAGTGCTTCACCCAGGTGTTCGCGATCAACGGCGGCGGACCCGAGGGGACCACCCAGACCCTCCCCGTCTACGCCTATGTCGTGGGCATCAGCAACCAGCACTACGGGATGGGCGCCGCCATCTCGGTGCTCACCATCCTGATGCTGGTGGCCCTGATGGCCTACTACTTCCGGATCATCGTCAAGCAGGAGGACGAGCTGTGAGGCGCTCCCTCGCCGGACGCATCTGGCCCAACGCGGTCGCCGTCGTCCTCTTCGCCGTCTTCGCCTTCCCGGTGTACTGGATGGTGTCGACCGCCTTCAAGCAGAACAACGACATCATCAGCAAGACGCCGGTCTTCCTGCCGCTGCACGGCACCTTCTCGCACTTCTCCACCGCGTTCCACGCCGCCGGCTTCTGGACCCTGGTGCGCAACAGCTTCACCGTCACCGTCATCGCGGTGCTGGGCTCGCTGGTGATCGCGCTGCTGGCGTCCTTCGCCATCGCGCGGATGCGGTTCAAGGGGCGCAAGGCGTTCATCGTGGTGATCATGCTGGCCCAGATGGCGCCCTGGGAGGTCATGACGATCTGCATCTACATGATCGTCCGGGATGCCGACTACCTCAACAGCCTGGTGCCGCTGACCCTCTTCTACATGATGATGGTGCTGCCGTTCACCATCTGGACGCTGCGCGGCTTCATCGCGGCGGTGCCCCGGGAGCTGGAGGAGTCCGCGATGGTCGACGGGTGCACCCGCACCCAGGCGTTCATCAAGGTGATCTTCCCGCTGCTGGCCCCGGGCCTGATGTCCACCTCGCTGTTCGGCTTCATCACCGCCTGGAACGAGTTCCCACTGGTGCTCATCCTCAACAAGCAGGCCGAGGCGCAGACCCTGCCGGTGTGGCTGACCCAGTTCCAGACCAACTTCGGCAGCGACTGGGGCGCCACCATGGCCGCCTCCAGCCTCTTCGCCATTCCGGTCCTCGTCGTCTTCCTCTTCCTCCAGCGCAAGGCCGTCGGCGGCCTCACCTCCGGCGCCGTGAAGGGCTGACACCTGCCGTGAGCATCCTCATTCCGGCCTCCCCGGACGCAGGCTCGCTGCACCGGGACGCCCTCACCGTCCTCCAGCCCGGCTTCGTCGGCACCACCCCGCCCGACTGGCTCCGCCGCCACCTGGCGGCCGGCCTCGGCTCGGTGGCCCTCTTCGCCCGCAATGTCACCGACCCCGTACAGCTCGCGGCCCTCACCGCCGCGCTGCGCGAGGACAACCCGGACATCCTGGTCGCCATCGACGAGGAGGGCGGCGACGTCACCCGGCTGGAGGCCGGCTCCGGCTCCTCCTGGCCCGGCAACCTCGCCCTCGGCGCCATCGACGACCCGGCCCTCACCCGCGACGTCGCCCGCGAACTCGGCCGCGCGCTGGCCGCCTGCGGCGTCAACTACAACTGGGCGCCGTCCGCCGACGTCAACTCCAACCCGGGCAACCCGGTCATCGGCGTGCGCTCCTTCGGCGCCGACCCCGAGCTGTGCGCCCGGCACACCGCCGCCTGGGTGGAGGGCCTCCAGTCGGCCGCCGTCGCCGCCTGCGCCAAGCACTTCCCCGGCCACGGCGACACCGCCGTCGACTCCCACCTCGGCCTGCCGGTGGTGGACGCCGACGTCGACCTGCTGCACTCCCGGGACCTGGTCCCGTTCAAGGCCGCCATCCAGGCCGGTGCCAAGGCCGTGATGACCGCCCACATCGTGGTCCCCGCGCTGGACACCGACCACCCGGCCACCCTCAGCCGCGCCGTGCTGCACGACCTGCTGCGGGCCCGCCCCGAGGACGGCGGCCTCGGCTACGACGGCCTGATCGTCACCGACGGCATCGAGATGGGCGCCATCGCCGACACCTACGGCACCGCCGAGGGCACCGTCCTGGCCCTGGCCGCCGGGGCCGACGCCATCTGCGTCGGCGGCGGGCTGGCCGACGAGGAGACGGTGCTGCTGCTGCGCGACGCCATCGTGGCGGCCGTGCGCTCCGGGCGGATTCCCGAGCAGCGCCTCGCGGAGGCCGCCGAGCGGGTCCGCACCCTCGGCGCCTGGGCCAGGGCCGCCGCCACCGACTCCGACGGCACCGAGCCCGACCTCGCCATCGGGCTGCGCGCCGCCCGCCGCGCCCTGCGGGTGGTGCGCGCCCCCGGGCGGCTCTACACCCCGGTGCTGGAGCGCCCGTACGTCGCCTCGTTCTCGCCGGTCGCCAACATCGCGGTCGGCGCGGAGACCCCCTGGGGCGTGGCCGGCATGCTCGCCGCCCGCTTCCCCGGCACCCGCGCGGAGAGCTTCGGACCGGACGACGCCACCCCGGAGCGGATTCCCGCGCTGGTGGGCGCTGTCCTCGCCGCCGCGGCGGACCGTAGGATCGTGCTCGTAGTACGCGATGTGCACCGGCACGCCTGGATGGCTGCCGCGGTGGACGCCCTGCTGTCCGCCCGTCCCGACGCGATCGTCGTCGAGATGGGCGTCCCGCAGGCGCCGCCGGTCGGGGCATTGCACATCGCCACCCATGGCGCGGCCCGTGTGTGCGGACTGGCCGCCGTCGAGGTCCTCACCGGGCAGCCGCCCGCGCTGGGGTAGAACCATCTCTCTGGAGGCCCACCAGATGCCCGACACTCTCGCCGTCCCTCCCGCCCCCGGCCGCATCATGGCGGGGGAGATGGCCGAGCAGCCGGCCGTCCTGCGGCGCATCCTCGACGAGGGCGCCCCGCGGATTCGCGAGATCGCCGCCGAGATCGCGGCCCGCAACCCGCGCTTCGTGCTGCTCACCGCACGCGGCACGTCCGACAACGCGGCGCTGTACGCCAAGTACCTGATCGAGGTCCTGCTCGGCAAGCCGGCCGGTCTGACCTCGATGTCCACCACCACCGCGTACGGCGCCAAGCCGGACCTCACCGACTGCCTGGTGATCACGGTCAGCCAGTCCGGCGGCTCGCCGGACCTGGTGGCCTCCACCCGGGCCGCCCGGGAGGCCGGGGCCATCACGCTGGCCGTCACCAACAACGCCGCCTCCCCGCTGGCCGAGGTCTCCGAGTACCACATCGACGTTCTCGCGGGCCCGGAGAAGGCCCTCCCGGCGACCAAGACATACACCGCCGAGCTGCTCGCCCTCTACCTCTTCGTGGAGGGGCTGCGCGGCGGCGACGGGGCGGCCGCCAAGGACCTGCCGGAGCTGGCGGCGGCGGTGCTGGCCCGGCAGGGCGAGGTGCGCACGCTGGCGGAGCGGTACCGCTTCGCGCAGCGGCTGGTGCTCACCTCGCGCGGCTACGGCTACCCGACCGCCCGTGAGGCGGCGCTGAAGCTCATGGAGACCACGTACATCCCGGCCTCCCCGTTCTCCGGCGCCGACCTGCTGCACGGCCCGCTCGCCATGGTGGACAACGTCTCGCCGGTGATCGCGATCGTGCCGGACGGCAAGGGCGGCGCGGCCCTCCAGCCGGTGCTGGACCGGCTGCGCGGCCGGGGCGCCGACCTGGTCGTCGTCGGCCCGCAGGACCAGGTGGACGCGGCCTCGGCCGGGTTCGTCCTCCCGGCGGGCGTGCCCGAGGAGGTGCAGCCGATCCTGGAGATCCTGCCGCTCCAGCTGCTGGCCTACGAGGTCACCATCGCCCGTGGCCAGGACCCGGACGCGCCGCGTGCACTGGCCAAGGTCACCGAGACGCGCTGACGGCTGCCCGTACGACCCGTACGACCCCGCATGACCCGTACGACCCGGAGGGCCCCGGTGGATCACCCGATCCGCCGGGGCCCTCCCGCCTTACCCGCGCCCGTGCAGGGTGGCCTCGATCCCGGCCACGATGATCGCCAGGCCCGCCTCGAAGCCCTCGTCGTGCCCGGTGAAGAAGGTCGGCCCGACCGCGCCGGCCAGCGGGTACTCCGGGCCGAGCTGCCCGGCCCGCCGCTCGGACTCATAGCGCGGGTCACGCTCGCCGGGCGCCGGGTACACCGCCTGCTCCTCGATCACGAAGCCGATGGTGTACGTGTACCCGGTGAACCAGGCCCGTCCGGCCGCCTCGACGCTGAACCCCTGGTCCACCAGTGTGCGCAGCGTCCGCTCCATCGGCGGGGCGTGGCTGCTGTCGGTGAGCCGGGTGCCGCTGAACACCTTGGCGCCGTCGCGGTAGGAGAGCAGGGTGGCGCGCAGCTGCCGCATCCCGTCGGCCAGCCACTGCTGCCAGCAGGGCGGCTCCGCCTGCTGGGCCGCCTCCCCGGCGCGCACCATCCGGCGGAGCATCTCGGTGGCCATCTCGTCCAGCAGTGCCTGCTTGCCGGCGAAGTGCCAGTAGAGCGCGGGCGCCTTGACGTCCAGCTCGGTGGCGATCCGGCGCAGGGTCAGCCCGTCGAGACCGGTCTCGTTCAGCAGCCGCAGGGCGGTCTCCACCACCGTCAGCCGGTCAAGTCGCGTTGCCACCCCCTCATCCTCGCAGGCCCGCCCCGACCGCCGCCGTGCCCGGGGGTGCCGATCGGCGGGTTGACAATTTAACGGCGTTAAGGAGACGCTGGGGGCATCGGATTTAACGCTGTTAAGGAGATCGCCGATGACCACCCACCCGGACGTCCTCATCGTGGGCGCGGGCCCGACCGGCCTCGTCCTGGGCTGCGACCTGGCCAGGCGCGGGGTGCGCGCCCGCATCGTGGAGGCCGCCCCCGGCCTCTTCCCCGGCTCCCGGGGCAAGGGGCTCCAGCCCCGCACCCAGGAGGTCTTCGACGACCTCGGGGTGATCGACGCCGTGCTCGCGGACGGCGGACCGTACCCGCTGCTGGTCCACTGGCAGGACGGCGAGCGGGGCCATGAGTGGGCGCTGGAGGAGAGCTTCCCCGCCGACCCCCGGGTGCCGTACGGCGACGCCTGCATGCTGCCGCAGTGGCGCACCCAGGAGATCCTGTACGACCGGCTGCGGGAGCTGGGCGGCAGCGTCGAGTTCGGCACCCGGCTGACCGGGCTGGACCAGGACGCGGACGCCGTGCACGCCCGGCTGTCGACCGGCGGCGGCCCGGCGGTGACCGTACGCGCCGACTACCTGGTCGGCGGGGACGGCGGCCGCAGCACCGTCCGCCGGGCGCTGGGCATCGGCATGGCGGGGGAGACCGTCGACCCGGCGCCGATGCTGGTCGCGGACGTCCGCGTCGACGGCCTGGACCGGCGCAACTGGCACGTCTGGCACGTCCCCGAGGTCGGTCAGCTGCTGCTCTGCCCGCTGGCCGGCACCGACCAGTTCCAGCTGGTCGCCCGGTACGTCGACCCGCAGGCCGTCCCCGACACCACCCCCGACGGCGTCCGGGCGGTGCTCGCCGCCCGCAGCCACCTCACCGCTGAGCAGGTCACCGAGGTGCGCTGGGCCTCCGACTTCCGCCCGCGTGCCGCACTGGCCGACCGCTTCCGGGTCGGCCGCGCCTTCCTGGCGGGCGACGCCGCGCACATCCACTCCCCGGCGGGCGGCCAGGGGCTGAACACCAGCGTCCAGGACGCGTACAACCTCGGCTGGAAGCTCGGCCAGGTGCTGCGGCACGGCGCCCACCCGGATCTGCTCGACAGCTACCAGGCCGAACGGCTGCCGGTCGCCGCCGACGTCCTGGGCATCAGCACCCGCCTGCACTCCGGCATGGAGGGCGGCCAGGCCGCCTGGATGGCGCGGAGCGGGCCGCAGACGCGGCAGCTCGGCGTCGGCTACCGGGGCGGCCCGCTGGCCGCCGAGCACCGCGCCGACCTGCCCGAGGACGCGCTGCACGCGGGCGACCGGGCCCCCGACGCGCTGGGCACCACCCCGGACGGCGCCCCGCTGCGGCTCTTCGACGCCTTCCGCGGCCCGCACTTCACCCTGCTGGCGGTGGGCACCGCGCTGCCCGCCGTCGGGCACCCCTTCGTCCGCGCCCACCGGGTGGACGGCCCGGCCGTCCGCGCCGCCTACGGAGCGGGGCTCTTCCTGGTACGCCCCGACGGCTACCTCGGGCTGGCCGCCACCGACCCGGCCGACCTCTCCGGCTACCTCGCCCGCTTCACGGGCTGAGCCGTCCTGGCGGGCCGGGGCAGGCGGCTCAGGTGGTGAGCCGGAC
>NZ_JBIVRB010000001.1:1371477-1418071 GCF_044755465.1 Streptomyces sp. NPDC092296
CAGGAGGCCAGGCCGACCAGCAGGGCCCGGCCGCCGGTGCGGACCAGGTGGCGGACGTCCACCGCGCTGCCCAGGCCGAACAGCGCCGCCGCCAGCAACGCCCTGACGGCTACCTCGGGCTGGCCACCACCGACCCGGCCGACCTCTCCGGCTACCTCGCCCGCTTCACGGGCTGAGCCGTCCTGGCGGGCCGGGGCAGGCGGCTCAGGTGGTGAGCCGGACCCCGACGTAGGCGGTGGCGGCGATCAGCAGCCAGGAGGCCAGGCCGACCAGCAGGGCCCGGCCGCCGGTGCGGACCAGGTGGCGGACGTCCACCGCGCTGCCCAGGCCGAACAGCGCCGCCGCCAGCAGCACCTCGTCCAGCCGGGCCGCGCCGTCCAGCCAGCCGGCCGGTACCGCACCGGTGCTCCGCACCGCCACCAGCACCAGGAACGCCGCCACGAAGAACGGCACCACAGCGGGCCGCCTGCCCCCCGCCGCCGTACCGGGACCGGCCGCCCGCCGCCGGGCCAGCGCCGTCCCGGCCACGATCGGGGCCAGCAGGGCGACCCGCATCAGCTTCACCACCACGGCCTGGGCCAGCGCGGTCGGCCCCGCCGTCTGCCCGACCGCCACCACCTGGCCCACGTCGTGCACGCTGGCCCCGGCCCAGCGGCCGAACTGCACATCGGTCAGCCCCAGCGGCTGGTGCAGCAGCGGCAGTACCGCGATGGCCAGGCTGCCGCACAGCGTGACCAGGGCGACCGCCGTCACCACGTCGTCCTCCTCGCTGTCGGTGACGCCGTTCACCGCCGCGACCGCCGAAGCCCCGCAGATCGAGAAGCCGGTGGCGATCAGCAGCGGCTGGTCGCCCGGCAGCCCGAGCCGCCGCCCCAGCCAGCGGGTGCCGAAGAAGGTGGCCGCGACCACCGCCACCACCACGACCAGCGTCCGCCACCCCAGCCCCAGCACATCGCCCAGCGCCAGCTTCAACCCCAGCAGCACCACCCCGGCCCGCATCACCCGCTTGCCCGCGAAGTCCAGCCCCGGCCGGGTCGCCGCAGGCAGCAGCCGCAGCCCGCCGACCCGCACATTGGCCGCCAGCACGCCCAGCACCACCGCCGCCGTGAGCACCGCCAGCGACGGCAGCACCCGGTTGACCAGCAGCGCCGCCACCACGGCCAGCGCGGCCGCCGCCAGCCCCGGCAGCAGTCCGGCGCCCGGCAGCGGGCGCCGGGACCGTACGGCGGTTGCCGGCCGGGGGCGGGGGAGCGTCGCATGCTGCGGGGAGGTCGTCATACCCATGACCCTCCGCCCGGCCGCCGACCGCCGGTAGCCGGTGATCACCTGCGACGACATAGGGTTCCCCTATGGCCATCGACCGATCCGCGCACCCCGACCCGGGACCCGCCCCGCACCGGCTGCCCGACCTGGGCGCCCTGCAACTGCTGGTCGCGGTGGCCGAGACCGGCAGCCTGGGCCGGGCCGCCGCCCGGCTGCGGATCAGCCAGCCCACCGCCAGCGAGCGGATGCGCACCCTGGAACGCCGACTCGGGCTCCAACTGCTGGTCAGGGCGACCACCGGCTCCCAGCTCACCCCCGCCGGGCTGGTCGTCACCGACTGGGCCCGCCGGCTGCTGGAGCAGGCGGCGGCGCTGGTCGAGGGCGTCGCCGCGCTCAAGGCCCAACAGCAGGGCAGCCTCAAGGTCGCCGCCAGCCTCACCCTGGCCGAGCAGCTGCTGCCCGGCTGGCTGGCCGCACTGCGCGAGGTCGACCCGCACGTCCATGTGGCGCTGCGGGTCACCAACAGCCACCAGGTCATCCAGGCGCTGCGCAACGGCGAGGCGGACCTCGGCTTCATCGAGGGCCCCTGGACGCCGCCCGACCTGACCGCCGCCGTCGTCGGCCGCGACCGGCTCGTGGTGGTCGCGGCGCCCGGCCACCCCTGGGCCCGCCGCACCCGGCCGGTCACCGGCGAGGAGCTGGCCGCCACCCCGCTGCTGCTGCGCGAGTCCGGCTCCGGCACCCGGGAGACCCTGGAACGGGCGCTGCGCCCCTGGCACGGACCGCAGGTGCCGATCCTCGAACTGGGCTCCACCGCCCCGCTGCGCGCCGCCGCGCTCGGCGGGTCCGCCCCCGCCGTCCTGTCCGAACTCGCCGTCCGCGACGACCTCGCGGCCGGCCGCCTGGTCGAAGCCCCGCTGGACCCCGGCCTGTCGCTGACCCGCACCCTGCGCGCCGTCTGGCCCACCGGCACCCGGCTGCCCGATCCGGCGCTGCACCTGCTGCGGGCGGCCCGCGCCCCGCACCCGCCCGGCTGACCCGGCCCCGGCCCTGCGGCGGCCAGCTAGCCTGTGCCGATGACCGACTTGATCAGCAGTGAGCCCGACCTTCCCGGCCGCAGCGGGGCCGACGCGACGGTGGAGGTCCGGCCGGACGGCATGGGCCCGGTACGGACCGCGTACGCGCCGGACCACGACGGCGACCCGGACCCCGGCGAGATCGTCTGGACCTGGGTGCCGTACGAGGAGCACGACGGCCGGGGCAAGGACCGGCCGGTGCTGGTGGTCGCCCGGGAGGCGGGCGGCACGCTGCTGGCGGTGATGCTGTCCAGCAAGGAGCACGACGGCTCGGGCGACTGGGTGGCGCTCGGCGCGGGTCCGTGGGACCGCTCCGGGCGGGACTCCTGGGTGTCGCTGGACCGGGTGCTGCGGGTGCACCCGCGCGGTATGCGGCGCGAGGCGTGCGCGCTGGACCGGGCCCGGTTCGACCTGGTCGCGGAGCGGCTGCGGCGCCGCTACGGCTGGCGCTGACCGGGCCGGAGCCCGGCCCGGTCAGTTGCCGTAGACGGACCGGCACAGCCCCATCAACTGGCCGGGCAGCTGCCCCGCCTTGGCGCCCGCCGTGCACATGAAGCCGAGCCGTACCGTGCCGCCGGACGACGGAGACGGCGCGGGGGCGCTCGGGTGTGCGGCGGGGCGCGGGGGCGCGGGCGCCGTGGTGGGGGTGGTGGCGGGGGCGGGTGTCTCGGAGGCGGGCGCGGGGGTGACCACGGGCGCCGGCGCGGTGCCGGGCGTGACCACCGGCCCGGGGGCGCTCGGGTCACCGGCGGGCGCGGGCGGGACCACGGGTGCCGGTGCCGTGCCGGGCGTGACCTCCGGCGCCGGGTCGGCTGCCGACCCGGGCCGGCCGTGCTGGGGGTGCGGGCGGGGGTGCGGGTGCGCGTCCGGACGCGGATGCGCACCGGGCCGGTCCTTGGCCGGGCGGCTCTTGGCCGGGCTGTTCTTGGCTGGGCTGTTCTTGGTCGGGCCGGCCTTGGCTGGGCCGTTCTTGGTCGGGCCGGCCTTGGCAGGCACCCTCGCCGGAGCCTTGGCCCCGGGCGGTAGGGCGGTGAAGGGGCTCGCCGCATGGTCCACCGGGTGACCCGCCGGGAGAGGCTTCCGCCCGGTCAGTACCAGTCGTTCCACCGCCGCTGACTGCGCCGCGTCCGAGGTGCCCGGAGCGGCATGGGGTACGGGCCGGGACGCGGTACTCGGCGGGGCGCTCCCCAGCGCCGGGGCGCCCGGGTACGCCTGGTCGTCCGCGTCGTCGGAGGCGGGCGGGGGTGCCTGGGTGATGCAGACGACGGCGGTGATCAGCACCGGCAGGAGCAGGGCGGCGAAGGTGGGACGGCGCATTGCCTCACCGTCGCATGCCGCAGGTCGGGCCGCGCGGTGTCCCGGCCGGATGCGGGACGACCGTCACCCGCAGGGAGGGATCGGCGGGCCGCTCAGCAGGGCAGCCCGGCGGAGACCGTCGCCCAGACGGACTTGCCGCAGCGGTTGGGCGTCCAGCCCCAGGACTGGCTGAGCGAGTCGATCAGCCGCAGCCCACGCCCGGACTCCGCCAACTGGTCGGGCTCGCGGACCACCGGCACCTCGCTGCTGGGGTCGGAGACCGCGCAGAGCACGGTTTCGCCCCGGCGCAGCAGCCCCAGCCCGACCAGGCGCGGGCGGACGGGCTGCTCGCAGGCGGTCGGCAGTCCGTGGCGGATCGCGTTGCTGAGCATCTCGGACACGATGATCTCGACGTCCTCGATCAGGAAGGGCATGTCCCAGCCCTGGAGGGTGGACCGGGCGAAGTGCCGTGCGACACCGGTGGCCTGCGGGTTTCCGGTGAGGGCGCAGGTCGCGAAGCCTCTGGCGCCGATCTCGGGGCCGTCCGCGCCGACCGGCGCGGTGAGCACGGCGGTGCCCGGTGACATGGTCGCATGCGCTGTCATCACGATCTCCGGGGAGCCTCTCGGGCGTTGGGCGTGAACGGTGCCTGCGCGAACCACTATCCCCGGCTGGCCCCTGTTGCTGCAAGCACATCTGCAATTACAGTCGTAAGCACAGCTGTAAGCACAGTTGCACTCGCAAATGCACGTGCACAAGCACGTGAGAATGAAGGAGCATCCCGGATGGAGCAGCTTGAGAACGGCGTCCAGGCCACCCAAATCCAGGGCGTGACCTGGCGAAAGAGTCGGCGCAGCAACCCCAGCGGGAACTGCGTGGAGCTTGCCGCACTGCCCGACGGCGGCGCCGCGGTGCGCAATTCCCGCGACCCCCAGGGCCCCGCGCTCATCTACACCAGGGACGAAATCGCAGCCTTCATCGGCGGGGTGAAGGACGGCGACTTCGACTCCCTGGCCGGTGGCAGCGCTGTACTGGGCCGTTAGGTAGTGCGAGACTGAGTGCTTGCGCAGTCACTCAGGGGAGTCGCAATGACCGCCACCCGGCCGGGCACTGAGCCGTCCATAAGGAGCTACCTCGAACAGCCTCGGGGTGGTCCGACGGTGCTGCGCATCGTGCTGGGCATCCAGCTTCGCCGGCTTCGCGAGGATCGGGGGATCACCCGCGAGGCGGCCGGGGAGGCGATTCGCGGCTCGCACGCGAAGATCAGCCGCCTGGAGCTGGGGCGGGTGGGGTTCAAGGAGCGCGATGTCGCGGACCTGCTCACCCTGTACGGCGTGACCGACGAGGACCGTCGGTCCGATTTCCTCACGCTGGCCCGGCAGGCCAATGAACCCGGCTGGTGGAACCAGTACGGGGACGTCCTGCCGGGCTGGTTCGAGACGCACCTCGGGCTGGAGGAGGCGGCGTCCGTCATCCGCACCTACGAGGTGCAGTTCGTCCCCGGCCTGCTCCAGACAGAGGAGTACGCGCGAGCCGTGGTCCGGCTGGGTCACCCCAGGGCCTCGATCCGGGAGACCGAGCGCCGGGTCCAGCTGCGGATGGACCGTCAGAAGCAGTTGCAGCGGCCGGGCGCGCCCCGGCTGTGGGCGGTGATGGACGAGGCGTCGCTACGACGGCCGCTGGGCGGGCCGGACATGATGCGTGCCCAGTTCGAGCGGCTGCTGGAGGCGGCGCAGAGCCCCAATGTGACGTTGCAGGTCGCGCCGTTCGCCATCGGCGGCCTGGCCGCGGCCGGAGGGCCGATCACCATCCTGCGCTTCCAGGAGCGCGACCTGCCGGACATCGTCTACCTGGAGCAGCTGACCAGCGCGCTCTACCTGGACAAGCCGGGCGAGGTCGACAGCTACCTCGCCGTGCTGGACCGGCTGTGCGCCGAGGCCGAGTCGCCGCGCAACACCGTCAAGTTCCTCAAGGACCTGCTGGCCCGGCACCCCTGACGAGGCCCGGCGGCACCCTTGGGGTCAGGGCTTGCGGGCCAGGCCGCCGAACTCGATCCACTCCTGGGTGCGCTGCTTGGGGCCGAGGTCGCCGTCCGGCCGCCAGGTGGAGACCTCCACCAGGCCGGGCTCCAGGATCTCCAGGCCGTCGAGGAACCGCTCGACGTCGTGCTCCTCCCGCACCCGGCCCCAGCGCCCGTGGGTGCTGCGGTCCATGTAGTCGGTCACGAAGTCGCGGGTGGCGCGGTCCTCGCTGACCAGCTGGCAGACCACCAGGAAGCTGCCCGGCGCCAGCCGGTCCGCGACCCGGCGCACCAGCCCGGCGGGGTCGGAGGAGTCCGGTATGCAGTGCAGCACCGAGACGAACAGCGCGGCCACCGGCTGGTCGAAGTCGATCAGGCGGCGGACCTCGGGGTGCCCGAAGATCCCGTCGGTGTCCCGCATGTCCGCCTGGATGACGGCGGTGTTGTCGTTCTCCTCCAGCAGCGCGCGGCCGTGCGCCAGCACGATCGGGTCGTTGTCGATGTAGACCACGCGGGACTCGGGGTCCACCCGCTGGGCGACCTGGTGGACGTTGTCCTGGGTCGGCAGGCCGGACCCGTGGTCCAGGAACTGCCGGATGCCGTAGTCCTCGGCCAGCCGGCGCACCACCCGGCGCAGGAAGCGGCGGTTGTTGACCGCCAGCTCCTTGGTGCTGGGCACCGTCTTGAGCAGCTCGTCGGACGCCTCGCGGTCGACGGCGTAGTTGTCCTTGCCGCCGAGGTAGTAGTCGTACATCCGGGCGACGCTGGGCACCGCGGAGTCGATCTCGACGGAAGGTAATTCACGGTGCTGGCCCATGCGACCCCTCGCAGTCATACCGGTATGGTCCGGTCATCCTAGGGGTGAACAGGCCGTGCTGGGGAGGCAATGGATGATCTACGCGGATCAGCTACGCCCGCCGCACGGCACTCGGGGCGGGACCGGGGCAGCACGTCGGGCCGCGGCGCCGCGACGGGACCCTCGGCCCGTCCGGCACCGCAGCCCGGAGGTGTGGTCGGCCGCGCAGGCGCCGGAGCGGGCTGTGCGGGGCCCGGTCCGGCGCGCGGCCGACGGAGGAACCGTGCGCGGTCAGGGCAGATGCGCGAGGGTTCCTCCTTGTCCCCCCATGGTGGACTAGACCACTCGCGGCTGTCCAGAGCAGTCCGCAAATTGGTCTGGACAACTTCTGCGGGCACCCGCTGCGGCGGCTCCGGTGAGCCCCCCGGCCACGGCTGCGGTTACGCTCGCAGCGTGCCCTCGCTCAATGAACTGGTCCGCCAGCACACCACCCTCACCAGCGCCGACGTGGAGTGGCTCCACCTGCTGGTCTCGGAGTGGCAGCTGCTCTCCGACCTGTCCTTCGCCGACCTGGTGCTGTGGATTCCCACCCACGACGGCACCCGGTATGTCTCGGTGGCCCAGATGCGCCCCAACACCGGGCCCACCTCGCACCAGGACGACATGATCGGCCACCTGATCCCGCGCGGCCGCCGCCCGCTGCTGGACGCCGCGTACGACGAGGGCCGCATCGTGCGGGAGGGCGACCCCGAGTGGCGCGAGGAGGTGCCGGTACGGGTGGAGTCCATCCCGGTCCGCCGCGAGGGCCGGGTGCTGGGCGTCATCGCCCGCAACACCAACCTGCTCACCGTACGCACCCCCAGCCGGCTGGAGCTCACCTATCTGCAGAGCGCCTCCGACCTGGCCCAGATGATCGCGGCCGGCTCCTTCCCCTTCCCCGGCGAGCAGGTCGACATGGACGCCGCCCCCCGGGCCGGCGACGGGCTGATCCGGCTGGACGCGGAAGGCGTCGTCACCTACGCCAGCCCCAATGCGCTCTCCGCCTACCACCGGCTCGGCCTCACCGCCGATCTGGTCGGCTGCCACCTGGGCCGCACCACCGCCGAACTGGTCCCGCCGTCCCGGGGCCCGGTGGACGAGGCCCTGGTGAAGCTGGCCAGCGGCTGGGCCCCCCGGCAGACCGAGGTGGAGGCCAACGACGGCGTGGTCCAGCTGCGCGCCATCCCGCTGAAGCCCAAGGGCGTCCACGTCGGCTCGCTGGTGCTGCTCCGCGATGTCACCGAACTGCGGCGCCGCGAGCGGGAACTGATGACCAAGGACGCCACCATCCGGGAGATCCACCACCGGGTCAAGAACAACCTCCAGACGGTGGCGGCCCTGCTGCGCCTCCAGTCGCGGCGGATGGACTCGGCACCGGCCCGGCTGGCGCTGGACGAGGCGGTGCGGCGGGTCGGCTCGATCGCCATCGTGCACGAGACGCTGTCGCAGACGCTGGACGAGCAGGTGGCGTTCGACGAGATCGCGGACCGGGTGCTGGCCATGGTGATGGAGCTGTCCCAGGACGGACGGGTGGCCACCCGGCGCAGCGGCAGCTTCGGCATCCTCTCGGCGGAGGTGGCCACCCCGCTGGCGATGGTGCTCACCGAACTGCTACAGAACGCCCTGGAGCACGCCTTCGGCACCAAGGACGCCGGCAACCTCGAAGTGGGCGCGCTGCGCGGCCGGGCGGACGCCCGGGGCGGCGCGGGCAAGTCCGGCGAGCATCTGCTGATCACCGTTCAGGACGACGGCCGTGGCATGCCGGAGGGGTTCGACCCGCAGCGCGGCGGCAACCTCGGCCTCCAGATCGTGCGCACCCTGGCCACCGGCGAGCTGGGCGGCACCTTCGACATGGTGGCGGTCCCGGGCGGCGGCACCAAGGTGATCCTGGAAATCCCCGTCCGCTGACCCCCGGCCCACCCACCCCAGCCCCGCCCCCCGGGGGCCCACCCCGCCCCGCCGGTGAGCGAGCCGAAGGGCGCGCCGGTGTCGAAAGCGACGAGCGACAAGCGACTGAGGAACGAAGGAGCGCCAGAGCGAGGAGTGTCGACACCGGCAGAAGGCGCCCGGAGGCGAGGGAACCACAAAAGATACAGAACGAGGCCCTGCCGACCGGGGGGGGTGGGTCGGCAGGGCCTCTCGTCCTGCTCCGGCCGTCGGGGGGAGTCGGCCGGAACAGGGGTTTCTGGTCCGCGGTCATGCCGCGGTCAGCGGGTCTGGCCCGCAGTGCTTCGCACAGCGGCGGCCCTTCGTCAACGACGGTACCAAATGTCGTGGCCGAAGGACGCCGCGGGGCGCGAGGCAGATGGGCGACAGTTCTCCCCGACCGGGTCGGGGGCCTGTCGTGGTGCTGGGTCGAGCAGTGATCGCGCCCCGCTTCTCAGCGGGTATGTCAGGCGGTGCGGGCCCGATTGCGGGCGGCGCGGCGCTTCATCGCGCGACGCTCATCCTCGCTCAGACCGCCCCACACGCCGGCGTCCTGACCGGTCTCCAGGGCCCACTGCAGACACTGCTCCATGACCGGGCACCGACGGCACACGGCCTTGGCCTCCTCGATCTGCAGCAGCGCCGGACCGGTGTTACCGATCGGGAAGAACAGCTCGGGGTCCTCTTCCCGGCAGACAGCGCGGTGGCGCCAGTCCATGGTGGTCCAACTCCTCCTGTCGACAGGCGGTGGCCCGCCGACACCTGTGGTGGCTTGTGAATGTGAACGCTTTCACGAATCCCGGGACAGGCAAAGGGGTCGACAGACACGTCGGCCCGCGAGGCTGTGCTTGAGCAAAGGATTCGGGCGACTCCGGCGGATGTCCCGTTGCGGTTCGTCCCGATCGCCAAGAAGAGGTTCGCAAACCTCGGCGTCGGATACAACCCCCTTCGGGAAGGAATTTTTGATTCTTTGGTGTCGCCTCCATCACACCCTGTACTTCAATGGAGTGAAGGCGGGTTGTACGTTCGAGTGCAAGGCCGAACGGCCCCTCTAGTCACACAATCACACGCAGTGCCCGGCGTACGCCTGTGAAACTCACCTGGGTCCGGTCTCCAAGGTGGTCCCCGTCCACCTGGAACGGCACGGATTCCTGCGAAACCAAGGTGAAGTGGCGCAGATCGTGGTACGAGACCACGTGCCGGCCCTTGGGGCCGGGGGCGGCGGCGCCCAGCAGCCCCCGTACCGCGCGGGCCGTACTGGCCACGGTCATCCGGGTGAGGCCGAAGAGATCGAGGTCCGTGTCGAACGACGCGTTCGGGGAGGGGTAGACCGGCCGGTTGCCCAGGAACGTCCAGGGGGAGGTGTTCGACACTATGGAGAACACCAGGCCCGGCACCGGGTCCTGGCCCGGGATGCGCAGCTCGATCGGGCCGGTCCTACGCCGTTCACGCTCGGTGATGTAGTGGCGGAGCGCCTGGTTGACGTAGAGGGCGTGCGTCGACCTGCGCCCCGCCGTCCGCTGCGCCTCCACCCGGCCCACCACCCCGGCGTCGAACCCCAGCCCGGCGCAGAAGGTGAACCAGCGGTCCGGCAGCCCGTCGGTCATCGCCTTGCCCAGGCTGATCACCCGTTCGCGCCGCTTGTCCAGCGCGTCCAGCAGTGCGCCGGTGGCCTCGACCGGGTCGTTGGGCAGGCCCAGGGTGCGGGCGAAGACATTGGTGCTGCCGCCCGGTACCACCGCCAGCCGGGGCACCCGCTCCGAAGGCCCGTGCGCCAGCAGGCCGTTGACCACCTCGTTGACCGTGCCGTCGCCACCGAGCGCGACCACCAGGTCGACGGTGCCGTCCGTGACGGCCTGGCGGGCCAGGTCCCTGGCGTGCCCCCGGTACTCGGTGGCGGCGATCTCCAACTTGAGGTCGCTGGCGAGTGCGTGGGTCAGCACGTCCCTGGTCCGCTCACTGGTGGTCGTCGCCATCGGATTCACGACCAGGAGCGCACGCATGGGACTCAGAGTACCTACCCACTGGTACAGCCCGGAGCACCGGTCCGGCGGGTGGCGCGCCATGTGACGACCGGCACGCGCGCGGTCCGCGCCGCCGGGCTCCGGCTACCCTGCTGGGGTGACCGCCGACAGCTCTGGCGCCGACCGCGCCCTCGCCGACACCGCCCCCGCCGCGACCCGACCGGCCCCGCTGCTGGCCGGGGCCGTGATCGCCCTGGTCCAGGGCGCGGTCCTGGCCGCCTGGGGCGTCTACGACATGGTGGCCGCGCTGACCGGCACCCCCCACAACCGCGGGCTGGCCGAGTTCGGCGGTGTGGTGATCCTGCTGATGGGTGTGCTGCCGCTGCTGGCCGGCCGGGGGCTGCTGCGGCGGGGCCGCTGGGGCCGCAGCCCGGCGCTGCTGACCGACTCCATCTGCCTGCCGGTGGCGTACTACATGTGGCAGAGCGGCGGCGCGATGAGCGTGGCGGCGGTGCTGGTCCTGCTGCTCGGGCTGGCCGGCATCGGGTCGCTGCTGCACCCCCGGGTGACGGCGGTGCTGGAGAGCCCCCGCACCCAGGGCTGACCGCAGACGTACGAGGGCCGCCCCGGCTGACCCGGGGCGGCCCTCGTACGTCGGCGGTCTACTCCTCCACCAGCAGCTTCTCCCGCAGCTGGGCGAGGGTGCGGGCGAGCAGCCGGGAGACGTGCATCTGCGAGATGCCCACCTCGGCGGCGATCTGAGACTGGGTCATATTGCGGAAGAACCGCAGCACCAGGATCTTCTGCTCGCGCGGCGGCAGCTGCGCCAGCAGCGGTTTGAGCGACTCGCGGTACTCCACGCCCTCCAGCGCGTCGTCCTCCGCGCCGAGCGTGTCGGCCACGGCGGGCGACTCGTCGTCGGTGTCGGGCACGTCCAGCGAGAGGGTGCTGTAGGCGTTGGCCGACTCCAGCCCCTCCAGCACGTCCTCCTCGGAGATGCCCAGGTGCTCCGCCAGCTCGTGCACGGTCGGTGAGCGCCCGTGCCGCTGGGAGAGCTCACCGGTGGCGGTGGTCAGCGAGAGCCGCAGCTCCTGGAGGCGGCGCGGCACCCGGACCGCCCAGCCCTTGTCGCGGAAGTGCCGCTTGATCTCGCCCACGATGGTCGGCGTGGCGTAGGTGGAGAACTCCACGCCCCGCTCATGGTCGAAGCGGTCCACCGACTTGATCAGGCCGATGGTGGCGACCTGGGTGAGGTCGTCCAGCGGCTCGCCGCGGTTGCGGAAGCGGCGGGCCAGGTGCTCCACCAGCGGGATGTGCATCCGGACCAGCTGGTTGCGCAGCTCGACCCGCTCCGGCGAGCCCTCCGGCAGCGCGGACAGCCGGACGAACAGCGCCCGCGCGGCCGCCCGGTCGGGGGCGTGCGGAGTGGCGGCGTGCGCCTCCGGCAGGTCCTCGTCCGGCTCGGGCACCGGCTCGTGCTCGGATGCCGGCTCGGGCTCGGGCACCGGCTCACGTTGGGGCACCGGCTCGCGCGCGGGCTCGGGCGCGGCCTCCGGCGTCGGCTCGGGCGGCTGGCTCATCCGGGGGGCGTCCTTCGGGTACGCGTCATCAAGGTCGGTGCCGTCAAGGTCGGTGCCGTCAAGGTCCGTGCCGTCAAGGTCGGCGTCCACCGGTCGGGCGGTGCCGAGCCCGGCGGCCGAGGACTCCGGCGTCCCCGCCTGGGCGGGGACAGTGCGGGCTTCGTCCAGGCCCGGCCCGCCGGCCGGCGGCAGGCCGGCCACGGGCGTGGGCCCCACAGCGCCTGCGCGGTCCAGATCACTCACGGCGATCCCCCGTTCCGTTCCGGGAGCACCGGCGCCGCGAGCGCGGCTCCGGGGTCAACAGGTGGGTGTACCGCACGGCCCCGGGCGGGTCGGGACGCGCGGCCGTGCAGGGCCTGCACCGCATGCGCGACGGCCCCGCCGTCGCGCATGCGGCCCGCCTCACGGCTGGCCGGGGCCGGCACCGCGCTTCTTGTGCAGGCTGATGCTCACGGTGCGGTCCTCCGCCACGGTCGACTCCACCTCGCCGGCCAGCGCGGAGAGCACGGTCCAGGCGAAGGTGTCGCGCTCCGGGGCGCGGCCGTCGGTCGTCGGGGCGGACACGGTCACCCGCAGCGAGTCCCCGACCAGCCGGAACTCGCAGGTGAGCACCGACCCCGGCACCGCCTGCTGGAGCAGGATGGCGCAGGCTTCGTCGACCGCGATCCGCAGATCCTCGATCTCGTCCAGGGTGAAGTCCAGTCGGGCCGCGAGACCGGCGGTCGCCGTCCGCAGAACCGAGAGGTACGCCCCTGCCGCGGGCAGCCGGACTTCGACGAAGTCCTTCGCTCCGGGCTCGCCGTCGAACTGGGACACCCTCACCTCCTGGGTGACACGCCGTGCAATCGGCCCCGAGGGCCACGGCCTTGGCTGCTTGCCTCAACTGCTTGCGCCCCGGTCGGCCGGGGCTCGGTGCACAGGTACGGTCATACCCCTCTCGGGCTGCCCGGACGCCGTGCATCCGCCTGTGACGCTACCGCGATCCGGGCCCGGATGTCGCCGCCCGAGCGGGCAGTCACGTGAACGAGCGAGCCTGCGGGCCACTTATGGTAAGCCCTCGCGTACAACCGGTGACAGTACGCCTCGGGCGGCCGCGCCGGGCGTCGCTCAACCCGCCGCGAGCTCGGCCAGCGGCTCACCGGTGAGCCGGAAGACGGTCCACTCGTCCATCGGCACCGCGCCGAGCGACTTGTAGAAGCCGATGGACGGCTCGTTCCAGTCCAGCACCGACCACTCCAACCGCGCGTAGCCCCGCTCCGCGCAGATCCGGGCCAGCTCGCGCAGCAGCGCCTTGCCGTGCCCGCCGCCCCGGGCCTCCGGGCGTATGTAGAGGTCCTCCAGGTAGATGCCGTGGGTGCCCCGCCAGGTGGAGAAGTTCCGGAACCAGAGCGCGAAGCCGACGGCCTCCCCGCTCGCGTCGTCCTCGGCGATGTGTGCGAAGACGGCCGCCCGCTCCCCGAACAGCGCCTCGCGCAGCTGCTCCTCGGTGGCGAGCGCCTCGTGCAGCGCCTGCTCGTACTCCGCTAGCTCGCGGATCATGGTGTGGATCGCCGGGACGTCGTCAGGGGTGGCTGGCCGGATCATGCTGCGAGGGTACGGGAGGCCGCCGGGCGGCGGCCAGCCTCACACCAGCCGCCGGTCCACGTAGCACCAGCGCCAGGACTCGCCCGGCTCATACGACCGCATCACCGGATGGCCGGTCTCCTCGAAGTGCGCGGTGGCGTGCCGGGACGGCGAGGAGTCGCAGCAGCCGACCTGCCCGCAGACCAGGCACTTGCGCAGCTGCACGGGATGCTGCCCCGTCTCGTCGCAGCGGCGGCAGCTCTCGGCGGTGGCCGGCGGTTCGGGCGCGGGCAGCTGCGGCGTATGGGCGCAACCGGGCAGTCCAGACATGTCTCCCAGGCTAGCCACGTCGACCGGCGAACGCCCCGCGTGCCGACCCGCAGGCCGCCGACGGGCTGTGCTTCTGTGTGCTGCGTGACCCACGCCGCCTCCAGCACCCACCTGCTGCTCCTCGTCGCGGGCAGCGCCGCCGTGGCCGGGGCCGCCCAGCGGCTGCGCACCTCCGCGCCGCTGCTGCTGGTGGCGGTGGGCCTGGCCGTGTCGTACCTGCCCGGCGTCCCCTCGTACACCCTGGACCCGCATCTGGTGCTGCCGCTGGTGCTGCCCCCGCTGCTGTACACCGCCGCGCTGGACAGCTCCTTCCTCGGCCTGCGCGCCTACGTCCGACCGGTGGCGCTGCTCGCGGTCGGCTATGTGCTGTTCTGCACGCTGCTGGTCGGCTTCGCCGCGTACGCGCTGGTCCCCGGGCTGCCGCTGGCGGCCGCCTTCGTGCTCGGCGCGGTGGTCGCCCCGCCGGACGCGGTCGCCGCCACCGCCATCGCCCGGCGGGTCGGGCTGCCGAGGGCGCTGGTCACCATCCTCCAGGGCGAGAGCCTGGTCAACGACGCCACCGCGATCACCGCCTACCGGGTGGCGGTGGCCGCCGCCGTCGGCGAGGGCTTCTCCTGGGGCGCCGCCGTCGGCCACTTCCTGCTGGCCGCGCTCGGCGGCACCGCCGTCGGGCTGGCGCTGATGGTGCCGTTGCAGTGGGTGCGGGTCCGGCTCTCCTCGCCGCTGCTGCTCAACACCTTCTCGCTGCTGGTGCCGTTCGCCGCGTACGCCGCCGCCGAGGCGTTCGAGGCGTCCGGCGTGATCGCGGTGGTGGTGGTCGGCCTCTACCTCGGGCACCAGGCCAACACGGTGGGCTTCGCCCTGCGGCTCCAGGAGGAGGCGGTGTGGCGGATGGTCTCCTTCGTGCTGGAGTCCACCGTCTTCGCGCTGATCGGCCTCCAACTGCGGCTGATCCTGGCCGACCTCGGCGGCTATGACGCCGGACAGCTGCTGCTCTGGGCCGCCGCGATCCTCGCCGTGGTCATCGTCGGGCGGTTCGTCTGGTCCTACCCCGCCACCTATCTGCCGCAGCTGCTCACCCGCGCCCACGCCCACCGCCGCAGCCGCCCGCCCGCCCCGGCGCCGCCGTGGAACGCCACCTTCGTCGTCGCCTGGGCCGGGATGCGCGGCGTGGTCTCGCTGGCCGTCGCCTTCTCCGTCCCGGTCACCGTGGAGGGCGGCGCGCCCTTCCCCGACCGCGACCTGATCCTCTTCCTCACCTTCGCCGTGGTGATCGGCACCCTGCTGCTCCAGGGCCTCAGCCTGCCGACCCTGGTCCGGGTGCTGCGGCTGCCGCAGCCCGACCCCCAGCTGCTCATCCTCACCGAGGCGCAGGCGCAGAGCGACGCCTCCCGGGCCGCGCTGGAGCGGCTGGACGAACTGCTCCAGGACGACCGCAACCGGCTCCCCGACGCGCTGGAGGCCCGGCTGCGGCGGGTGCTGGACCGGCGGCAGAACGCCGTCTGGGAGCGCCTGGGCGCCGTCCACCAGGAGACCGGCGAGTCGGCCGACGCCACCTACCGGCGGATCAGCCGGGAGGTGCTGGAGGCCGAGCGGCAGGCGTTCGTACGGCAGCGCAACCAGGGCCGGATCGACGACGAGCTGCTGCGCCGCCTGGTGCGCCGGCTGGACTTCGAGGAGGCGATGGCCGACCGCGACGAGGAGTGACCCCCGGGCGGCCCCGGAACGGACCGCACCCGGCCGCCCCGGGCCCCACGGTGGGAGCCCGGACCGACCGGGTGCGGAACAACCGACCCGCGCGGGGTCAGGCCTTCTTGGTCTCCCAGAAGATCTTGTCGATCTCGGCGATCAGGTCCAGCAGGGCCTGGCCGGTCGCCGGGTCGGTCGACGCCTTGGCGGCGCTGCCGGCCTTCAGGGCGTCGTTGAACAGCTGGTGCAGCTGCGGGTACTTCTCGAAGTGCGGAGCCTTGAAGTAGTCGCTCCACAGCACCGAGAGGTGGTGCTTGGCCAGCTCGGCCCGCTGCTCCTTGATGACCACGGCGCGGGCGCGGAAGTGCGGGTCCTCGTTGGCCTGGTACTTCTCCTGGACCGCCTTCACGGACTCGGCCTCGATCCGGGCCTGAGCCGGGTCGTACACGCCGCAAGGCAGGTCGCAGTGGGCGTGCGCGGTGACCCTCGGTGCAAACAGACGAGAGAGCATAGGAGTCCTTCCTCCGTGATCGTCTTCCCGGTGCGAGATTACCCCGCATCCGGTCCCGTTTCGCGCTTGCCCCTGGGGTCCTAGGGCAAAAGTCGGAGTGCGGCGGACGCCCCGCCGTACGCGGTCGCGTGGCGCGCGGAGGCATGCGGGATGCTGGTGTCTGGACGGGATGTCTGGGGACCGGGTAGGTGTGAGTCATGGCGGTGAAGCGGCAGCAGGGCGGTGACCCGTTCGGGGCCGGCCAGGTGGTCGAGGAGGAGCCCGAGGGCGGCCGGGGGCAGGCCCCGCTGGGGGTGGTGGACGTCGCCGGGCCCTCGATGCTGCCCGCCCTGCGCAACGGCGACCAGGTGCTGGTGCGGTACGGGGCGCGGCTGCGGCCGGGCGCGGTGGTGGTCGCCAGGCACCCGCTGCGGCAGAACCTGCTGGTGGTCAAGCGCGCGGTGGAGCGGCGGCAGGGCGGCTGGTGGCTGCTGTCGGACAACGCCTTCGTGGAGGGCGACAGCCGCGACTTCGGCGCGGTGCCGGACGAACTGGTGCTGGGCCGGGTGCTGCTGCGGCTGCGGCCGGACCCGGCGTGGCTGGCGCCGACGGGGTGGCTGGAGCGGGTGCTGCGGCGGCGGCCGCTGGGCCGGGTGCCGGGGCTGGCGGCCAGGCTCGGGGTGTTTCCCCGGATCAGCCCGGAGATGTGACTCGCGAGGTGACTCGCGAGGTGACTCGCGAGGTGACCCGTGAGGTGACCCGGGACGTGACCGGCTGGGCCGGTTCCCGCTGCTCGTCGGCGGCCTCCTGGCGTTTGCGGGCGCGGTAGGCGGCGACGTTCGCCCGGGTGGCGCAGCGGTCGGAGCAGTAGCGCCGGGAGCGGTTGGTCGAGGTGTCCAGGTAGGCGTTGCGGCACGGGGCCGCCTGGCAGATGCCGAGCCGGTCGACGCCCAGCCCGGTGAGGTGCATCGCCAGCCCCATCGAGGCCAGCGCGGCGTAGGTGGCGGTCGCGGTGGCGGCGCTGTCCGCGAGGTGCAGGTGCCAGCGCGGGCGGCCCTGCTCGTCCAGGTAGTCGTGGCCGGAGATCACCGGGCTGACCGGGTACTCCACCAGCAGGCCGTTGAGCAGGTCCACGGCGCGTACCTGGTCGCCCTCCGAGGCCGCCTCGAAGACGGCCCGCAGCCTGCCCCGTACGGCGCGCAGCCGGGGCAGGTCGGAATCGTCCGCCAGGCCGGCCGCCCGGCCGGTGCCGCCGAAGAGCTGCCGGACCGCGTCGATCGAGGTGAGCGCGTCGGTGCCGCGTACCGGCTCCTCGCTGTTCACCAGACGCACGGCGTACTCGGCATAAGAGGCGAGTTCCACGGGTGGTCCTTACTGATCGCTGTCCGGCATCCACGATGCCCTAGCCTGCCCTGTAATGCACCGAACCCTACCCAGCCTATTACCTCTGGCGGGTGGAAACCGGCCGAGGACGACATCATGCCGGGTACCGCCGACGCCGACGGCCGAACCGCTGCAACCCCCGGACCGTCCCACGGCACTGACAAGGCCGAGGGGCCGCCCAGCCGGGCGGCTCGCGAAAAGCGGAAAGGGGAGGGGATGGCGCACGACGAACAGGCGCTGCACGACTTCGTCGCCGGGCGGCGCACCGCGCTCTTCCGCAGTGCCTTCCTGCTGTGCGGCGACCGGGACGAGGCCGATGACCTGGTCCAGTCGACGCTGGTCAAGGTGATCCTGGGCTGGCGGCGGCTGGGGCGGCTCGACAACGTCGAGGCGTACGCCAGGCGGACGCTGGTCAACACCTTCATCTCGTCGCGGCGGCGCTTCTGGCGCCGGGAGCGCCCGTACGGGGAGCTGCCGGAGCAGTCCCAGCCGGGCCACGACAGCGACCTGGGGCTCTCGGTGCGGGCGGCGCTGGCCACGCTGCCCGCCAAGCAGCGGGCGGTGCTGGTGCTGCGCTACTGGGAGGACCTGAGCGTGGAGACCACCGCCGCACTGCTGGGCATGCGGCAGAACACGGTCAAGAGCCACACGGCACGGGGAGCTGCGGCCCTGCGGGCGCTCCTTCCGACGGAAGCTTTCGCACGGCAGAAGGAGACGGTATGAACGCGGAGCGGGAGGCGGCACCCGTGCGGGAGCTGCTGGACGAGGCGGTCGCGGGCGTCGGCCCGGTGGCCGGCGCCGGGACGGCGGAACTGTTCGCGGCGGCCGCCAGGGTCCGCCGCAGGCGGCGGGCGACCGCGACGGCCGGGGTGGCCGCGCTGGTGGCGGCGGGCGCGGTGCTGGCCCCGCAGCTGGGCTCGCCCTCGGCCCCGCCGCAGCGGATCGCGGTGGCGGCGCAGAAGACCCCGGCGGCGGGCGGCGTGGTGGCGGCGGCGTACCTGGAGAAGCTGCTGCCGGGGGCCGGCGACATCCGGAGCACGCCGCTGGAGTTCGGCCCCGGGAAGGTCATCAGCGTCACGCCGGTGCACGGGGCGCTGGAGGGCACCTACGCGGTGCGCAAGGGCGGCGGGACGGGCTTCGTACTCATCACCCTGATGTCCGCCGCCGAGGTGAAGCAGAAGCTGGGCATCGGCAAGTACCTCGAACCCGGCTACAACCCCTGCCCCGAACTGGTGCTGGACGGCACCACCACCGGCTGCACCAACCAGCTGCTGCCGCAGGGCCGCCTGACCACGTACCAGTACAAGACGGAGCGGAACGGCAGGACCGAGACCGAGTACACGGCCAACCTGCTGCTGCCGGACGGCCGGCGGCTGTCGGTCCTGGCCGGCACCGGCCTGGTCTCACTGGGCAGGCCGCTGGCCACCCCGGCGCTCACCAGGGCCGAGCTGCGCACGCTCGCCCTCGACCCTAAGCAGCTGGAGAAGCCCTGACCCGACGGTGGCCCGGCCCCGCCCGGGGGCGGGGCCGGGCCACCGTACGGGCGGCGGTCAGAGCACCTTGGACAGGAACGCCCGGGTGCGCTCGTGCCGGGGGGCGGTGAGTACGTCGCGCGGGTGCCCGGCCTCGACCACCACGCCGCCGTCCATGAAGACCAGCGCGTCGCCCACCTCGCGGGCGAAGCCCATCTCATGGGTGACCACGACCATGGTCATGCCGTCCTCCGCGAGCAGCCGCATCACGTCCAGCACATCGCCCACCAGCTCCGGGTCGAGCGCCGAGGTGGGCTCGTCGAAGAGCATCAGCTTGGGCTCCATCGCCAGCGCGCGGGCGATGGCGACCCGCTGCTGCTGGCCGCCGGAGAGCTGGGACGGGTAGCTGCCGCCCTTGTCCGCGAGGCCGACCCGCTCCAGCTGGTGTTCGGCCCGCTCGCGGGCGGCGGCCTTGCTCTCGCCCTTGACCTGGACCGGCGCCTCCATGACGTTCTCCAGCGCCGTCATGTGCGGGAAGAGGTTGAACCGTTGGAAGACCATGCCGATGCCGCGCCGCTTGAGCGCCACCTCCCGGTCCTTCAGCTCGTACAGCCGGTCGCCCTGCTGCCGGTAGCCGACCAGGTCGCCGTCCACCCAGAGGCGGCCGGCGTCGACCTTCTCCAGGTGGTTGATGCAGCGCAGGAAGGTGGACTTGCCGGAGCCGGACGGGCCGATCAGGCAGAGCACCTCGCCGGATGCCACCTCCAGGTCGATGCCCTTGAGCACCGCGAGCGACCCGAAGGACTTGTGCACGCCCTCGGCCCGCACCATGGGGGTGCCGGTGGGGTCGGACTTCTTGGCGGGGTCGGTCATCGGAGCGTGCCTCCCGGAGCGCGCAGGGAGAACAGATTGGCCTTGATCTTCTGGAGCGGGGTGGGCGGCAGCGTCCGGGAGGAGCCGCGTGCGTAGCGCCGCTCCAGGTAGAACTGGCCGATGCTGAAGACCGTGGTGAGCAGCAGGTACCAGAAGCAGGCGACGAAGAGCAGCTCCATCACCGCCAGGTTGTTGGTGTAGACGTCCTGGACCTTGAGCATCAGCTCGGGGTAGGTCACCACATAGGCCAGCGACGAGGTCTTCAGCATGTTGATGAACTCGTTGCCGGTCGGCGGGACGATCACCCGCATCGCCTGCGGCAGCACCACCCGGCGCATGGTCTGGCCCTTGGACATGCCGAGCGCCTGGGCGGCCTCGGTCTGGCCCTCGTCCACCGACTGCAGGCCGGCCCGGACGATCTCGGACATGTACGCGCCCTCGTTGATGCCCAGGCCCAGCAGGGCGGCCACCAGCGGGGTGATCACCTTGTTGGTGTCCTGGCCGAACATGGTGGGGAAGACCAGCGCCAGGTTCCACCAGATCAGCAGCTGGACCAGGACCGGGGTACCCCGGAAGACCCAGATGTAGAGCTGCGCCACGGCGGACATCACCGGGTTGCCGGACATCCGCATCATCGCGGAGACCACGCCGAGCACCAGGCCGAGCAGCATGGCGACGACGCTGATCAGCAGGGTGTTCCCGGCGCCGGCCATGATCTGGGAGTCGAACAGGAAGTGGCCGCTGGTCTTCCAGTGGATCTTGGCGCCGGCGAAGGCGAGCACCAGGGCCACCAGCACGGCGACCACCACGACCGCGGACACCCAGCGGCCGTAGTGCCGCACCGGGATCGCCGTGATCGGCTGCTGTGGGGAGGGCGGGGTGGCGGGCTCCGGTGTCTCCGGGGCCTTGTCGAGCGGGATGGTCACGGAAGGGTGCCTCTCGGACGGGCGGAAGCGGACGAGCCGTCCGGCCCGGCCGCGCGGCCGGGCCGGAGGAGGATCAGGAGCCGCCGTTGAGCTGCGCCGAGGTGACGGCGCCCTGCTGCACCTGCCAGTGCTCCAGGATCTTGGCGTACTCGCCGTCGGAGATCAGCGCGTCCAGCGCGGCCTTGACCGCGTCCCGCAGCTGGGGGTTCTCCTTGGACACGGCGATGCCGTAGAGGCCGGCCTGGATCTGCTCGCCCACCACCTCGAAGTCGGCGCCGTTGCCGGAGGTCTGCACGTTGTACGCGGCCACCGGGAAGTCATTGAGGTCGGCCACCGCGCCGCCGCCCTTGATCTTCAGCAGTGCCTCGCCGTCGTGCGCGTACGCCTGGATGGTGAGCTTGCCCTTGCCGTCGGCGGCGCACTTCTTCGCCTGCTCCTTGGCGATGTCCTCGTTGGTGGTCGCCTTCTGGAGGGCGACGGTCCGGCCGCAGAGGTCGTCCAGGGTCTGGATGTGCTCCGGGTTGCCCTTCTTGACCAGGATCGAGGTGCCGGCCCGGAAGTAGTCGACGAAGTCGACGCCGCTGCCCTGGCGCTCCTTGGTGTCGGTCATGGCGGACATGGCCAGGTCGAAGCGCTTGGAGCTGAGGCCGGTGATCAGGGTGCCGAAGTCGGCGTTCTGGATCTGGAAGGTCACCCCCAGCTGCTTGCCCAGCGCCGCCGCCAGGTCGGGGTCGATACCGACCGTCTTGCCGCTCTGCATGAACTCGACCGGCGCGTAGGCGACCTCGGAGCCGACCTTGACCACGCCGGACTTCTGGATGTCGGCCGGCAGCTTGTCGAAGAACGGGGCCTTGGCCGAGGTTGTCGACTGGTCGGCCGGGCTCTTGGCGGTGCCCTGGCTGCCGCAGGCGGTCAGGGCGAGCGAACCGGCCGCCAGCAGCGCGCCGGTGGCGAGCAGACGGTGGCGGAGGGGGCGTGCGGTCATGTGGTGGATCCTCCTGGTGGGAGAGGTCTTCGCGGCGTGTGCGCGGTGGCGCGACGCAAGGCGGAGCGCGTCGGGGCGGTGCTTGGGGCCGTGGTAGTGCGCGCTGTACTCGTGAGCCGTTCCGTGACCAGTGGTGAAACGGCATCTTGCCATCGCGGTACCGCTGAACGGACTGTCAGCCGGATCAAAATCGGATAACGGGCACCACTTCCCGGGGCTGTCTGTCCTGTTCATGCCGTCCGTGTTGGATCGTTCCTGCCCGCCCACACCGCCCGCCAACGCCGACGGTGTGCCAAAATCGGGTAACGGGTGACCCCCGTAGCCGCGAGCAGGCCGCCGGATCGGGATCGATCCGGGGTGTACGGGACCGGAAGTCGACGATGTGACTCCGGAGCCCAGGCACCCTTCCGCGCCTGCCCGCCGACACTGCCGATGGCCGCCGGACGCCCGCGTTCCCCTGCCGACGCAGTGCCTGCTTTCCCGCCGGGCACCTGCCCTGCGACCGGCCCGTGCGAGCCGGTGACCGCCGCAAGGGTGACGGCCGGGCCATGGCGATGAAAGGCACCCGTACGGGGCCTTTGCCCGCTTTAGGCTCGGACCGGCACCCAGCGGAAGCACCAGCAGATCAACCGAACCCTCAACTCCGAGGGCGCCGTCCGGCAGCGGCGCCCCCGTCTCTCCGGTACCGCTGCGGCGTACCCGGGGGCCGGGGCCGCGCGCCGTCCGACCACCGCCCTCGACGACGAAGACGAAGAGGTCATCGTGGCAGCGGAGATCATCCATTCCCCGTCTACGGACACCGGCGATCCCATCGACCAGGTGTTCGCGCTCCACCGTGGCGGCAAGCTGGAGGTGCGCGCGACCGTCCCGGTGCGCGACGCCGACGACCTGTCCCTCGCGTACACCCCCGGCGTCGCCCGGGTCTGCACCGCCATCGCCGAGCAGCCGGAGCTGGTGCACGACTACACCTGGAAGTCCACCACGGTCGCCGTGGTCACCGACGGCACCGCCGTGCTCGGCCTGGGCGACATCGGCCCGCAGGCGTCGCTGCCCGTGATGGAGGGCAAGGCGATCCTCTTCAAGCAGTTCGCCGGCGTGGACGCGGTGCCGATCGCGCTGGACTGCACCGACGTGGACGAGCTGGTGGAGACCGTCGCCCGGCTGGCTCCCTCGTTCGGCGGCATCAACCTGGAGGACATCTCGGCGCCGCGCTGCTTCGAGGTGGAGCGCCGGCTCCAGGAGCGGCTGGACATCCCGGTCTTCCACGACGACCAGCACGGCACCGCCATCGTCACGCTGGCCGCGCTGTGGAACGCCGCCCGGGTCACCGGCCGGGAGATCGGGCAGCTGCGGGCGGTGATCAGCGGCGCGGGCGCGGCCGGTGTCGCGATCGCCAAGATCCTGCTGGAGGCCGGGATCGGGGATGTGGCGGTCTGCGACCGCAAGGGCGTGGTGCACGAGGGCCGCGAGGACCTGACCACCGTCAAGCGGATGGTCGCCGAGCTGACCAACAAGGCCCGGCTGACCGGCAGCCTGGCCGACGCGCTGGACGGCGCGGACGTCTTCGTCGGCGTCTCCGGCGGCACCGTGCCGGAGGAGGCGGTGGCCCGGATGGCGGAGGACTGCCTGATCTTCGCCATGGCCAACCCCACCCCGGAGATCCACCCGGAGGTCGCCCACCGCTACGCGGCGGTGGTGGCCACCGGCCGCTCCGACTTCCCCAACCAGATCAACAATGTGCTGGCCTTCCCCGGCATCTTCGCCGGCGCCCTCCAGGTGCGGGCGTCCCGGATCACCGAGGGGATGAAGCTGGCGGCGGCCGAGGCGCTGGCCGCGGTGGTCGCGGACGAGCTGTCCGCCGAGCGGGTGATCCCCAGCCCGTTCGACGAGCGGGTGGCGCCGGCCGTCACCCGGGCCGTCGCGGAGGCCGCGCGGCGCGAGGGCGTCGCCCGGCGGTAGCCCGGAGACCGGAGGGCGCCCCGGACCCGGGCGGCTCCGGGCAGGGCGGCTCTGGGCAGGGCGGCTCTGGGCAGGGCGGCTCTGGGCAGGGCGGCCCCGGACGGGGGAGCCCCGGCGGCCGGGCGGTGGACCAGGCGGTGGAACTCACACCGTGGCATGGTTCCCCGCCCCGGCCGCCGGGGCTAGGGTCCGCAGCATGTTCGCTGCCTATGCCGCCCGTACCGACAGCCAAGACCCGCTCAGCGGGCTCGAACTGGGGGAGCGTCCGGAGCCGGAGGCCCGGCCCGGCTGGAGCGTGGTCACGGTACGGGCCGCCTCGCTCAACCACCACGACCTGTGGTCGCTGCGCGGCGTCGGGCTGCCGCCGGAGCGGCTGCCGATGATCCTGGGCTGCGACGCGGCCGGGGTCGACGAGCACGGCAACGACGTCGTGCTGCACTCGGTGATCGGCCAGTCCGGGCACGGGGTGGGGCCGGAGGAGCCACGGTCCATCCTCACCGAGCGTTACCAGGGGGCGTTCGCCGAGCGGATCGCGGTGCCCACCTGGAACCTGCTGCCCAAACCGGCCGAGCTCTCCTTCGAGGAGGCCGCCTGCCTGCCCACCGCCTGGCTGACGGCGTACCGGATGCTCTTCACCAACGCCGGGGTGAAGCCCGGTGACACCGTGCTGGTGCAGGGCGCGGGCGGCGGGGTCGCCACCGCGCTGATCGTGCTGGGCAAGGCGGCCGGGCTGCGGGTCTGGGTCACCAGCCGGGACGAGGCCAGGCGGGCGCGGGCGCTGGAGCTGGGCGCCGACGCGGCCTTCCCCAGCGGGGCGCGGCTGCCGCAGCGGGTGGACGCGGTGCTGGAGACCGTCGGCGCCGCGACCTGGGCGCACTCGGTGAAGGCGCTGCGGCCCGGCGGCACCCTGGTGATCTCCGGCGCCACCTCCGGGTCCAACCCGCCGACCGCCGAGCTGACCCGGATCTTCTTCTTGGAGCTGCGGATCGTCGGCTCCACCATGGGGACCAAGGAGGAGCTGGCCGGGCTGCTGGCGCTCTGCGCCAACTCCGGGGTGCGGCCGCTGATCGACACCGTGCTGCCGCTGGCACGGGCCAGGGAGGGCTTCACCCGGATGGCCGCAGGAGACGTCTTCGGCAAGGTCGTCCTGACGCCCTGAGCCCGACACTCCTGAGCCCGACACTCCTGAGCCCGACGCCGCTGAACCCGACGCCGCTGAGCCGGGCCGGGGGCAGCGGCCGGAGCCGGTGCCCCCGGGCAGTCACCGCCGCCGCAGCCGGGCGGCCGCCTCGGCCAGTACGGCACCGGCCCGCGCCAGCTGGGCCGCCGTGACCCCGTCGTCCCGGGCGGCGTCCCTGACCCGGTCGCGGAACCGGTCGAGCAGCCGCTCCAGCTCCCGGGCCGGCTCGCCCGCCGGGTCGGTACGGGCCCAGTCGGGCAGCGGGGCGGCCGGGGTGTCCCGGCTGTCCGGCCCGGCGCCGGAGTCGTCCGGGTCCGTCTGGTCCAGATCGATCTTGTCTGGGTCGACCTTGTCTGGGTCGACCTTGTCTGGGTCGATCTTGTCCAGGTCGATCCGGGTGACCGTCACCGAGCCGGGCGACTCCGGCGGGGACGGCGGCTGCGGCGGGGCGCCCCAGCGGCCGGGGTCGGCCAGCCCGGCCAGCCCCTTGGTCAGCTCGGACAGGCCCTCGGCCAGGCCGGTCGGCCAGTCGCCGCGCGCCACATGCTCCCGTACGTGCTGCTCCACCCGCCGCTGCAACCGCCGCGCCTCCGCCTGGGCGGCCGTCCGGACGGCCTGGGCCTGCTTCAGCTGGTCCTTCGCCTGCTTGGCCTGCTCCTTGGCCTGTCTGGCCTGCTCCTTCGCCTGGACCCGGTAGCGGGCGTACTCCTCCTTGGCCCGCTGCCACGCCTCCTTGTCACCGAAGGCGTCCTCCCACCGGCCGCCGCCGGTCGGCGCGCCGCCGCCGGAGCCGCTGCTGCGGGACTCCCTGGCGGCGCGCCGCATCTCCTCGCGCAGGTCCTTGGCGGAGTCCCGGACGTCCTCGCGGATGGCGTCGGCCAGCTGCGACACCGAGTCGCGGATCTCCACCTCCAGCTCGGCCAGCTCACCCTGCCGGGAGGCCAGCTCGGCCCGGCCCGCTTCGGTGATCCGGTAGACCTTGCGGCCGCCCTCGGTGCTGTGGGTGACCAGGCCCTCCTTCTCCAGCTTGGCCAGCCGGGGGTAGACCGTCCCGGCCGAGGGTGCGTACAGGCCGTGGAAGCGCTCCTCCAGCAGCCGGATCACCTCGTAGCCGTGCCGGGGCGCCTCGTCCAGCAGCTTCAGCAGGTACAGCCGCAGCCGCCCGTGGGCGAAGACCTGGCTCATGCCTTGTCACCCTCCTTGGTGAGATCGAGCCCCGGAGCGGTGTCCTCGGGCTCGTCGGCCGGCGGTCGGCGCAGCAGGGCGACCGAGCCGGAGACGGTGGTGACCTGGAGCCGGCCGGTACCGGCGCCGAGTCGGCCGGAGAGCCGCTTGGCGCCCCAGGAGCCGCCGAGCCGCAGCTCCTCGAAGGCGCTGGAGACCTGGCCGCTGTTGGTGCCCGCCTCGACCTCGGTGTCGGCCGGCTGCGGCACCCGTACCGCGACCTCGCCGGAGACGGTGGTGAGCCGGACGTCGGCCGGGCCCCGGCCGTCCAGGTCGACGGTCATCGAGCCGGTCACCGAGTTGGCGCTCAGCTTGGCGGCGGTGCCCTCGACCACGGTGAGGTCGCCGGAGACGGTGTGCACCCGCAGGTCACCGGAGACCGTCTGCGCGTCGACGCCGCCGGAGAGCGAGTTGACCTCCACCGGGCCGGCGACCCGGACCAGGGCGATGTCACCGCCGACACTGCGGACGGTGACCCGGCCGTCGATGCCGGAGACCACCGCGTCCGCCGTGACGGTGCCGACCTCCACCCGGGCGTCGGCCGGGACGGCGACGGAGACCACCGCGTGCCGCTTGCGGCGCCAGGAGTCGACGAACGCGGAGAGGCCCTTGCCGGACAGCTGCTGCCAGGAGAGGTCCCGCCAGGCGAGGTCGGGATAGCCGACCGTCAGGACGCCGTCCACCAGGGTCACCTGCAACGGGACACCGTCGAGCTCGGCGACCTCCAGCCGCGCCGGTCCCTCGGTGGCGACGACATTGACCGTGCCGCCGACGGTGCGCACCTGGAGGCCGCTCACCGCCTGGTCGAAGCTGATCTTCTCTGGTCCGCTGACGGTCCACTCTGGCATGGCTGGTCCTCCCGTGGCTGCGCCGGGTACGACATATCGCGTCCCGCTGCTCAACACGATATATCGCGTCGTCCGGAAGTCAAGCGCACTCTTCCGGAATCGGCCCGCCGGAACGCCGGACCGCCGCCGACCCCTGGATCGGGCCGACGGCGGTCACTGGTCACGTATGAGGGGGATCACCCGACGGACCGGGTCAGTCGTCGTCGTCCTCGTCGTCGAGCCGGGCCAGCCAGGTGGCCAGCCGCTCGACCGGGATCTCGAACTCCGGGTTGAGGTCCACGAACTCGCGCAGGCGCTCGGACAGCCACTCGAAGGTGACCTCCTCGTCGCCGCGCCGGCTCTCCAGCTCCTCGATGCCGCGGTCGGTGAAGTACACGGTGCGCTCCGGACGGAAGGGGGAATCCAGCGATCAGGATAGACCGGGCCGGTCAGCTGTCGTTGCGGTAGTAGTCGACGGTGATCCGCGCGCTGTAGTCGTCCGAGGACGTCTGGAGCACCTTGACCACCGAGACGTCGCCCGTGCTGCGCGAGCGCAGGCAGAACAGCCGGCCGGCCGGGGTGTCCTCGAAGTCGACCGCGCCGACCGGCTCCCGGTCGATCGCGCTGGAGCACTGCTCGGGGGTCAGCGTCGGCTGCTTGGTGATGTACGCGTCGGTGTTGTCCGGCAGCTCGAAGCCCGGCTGGCTGTTGGTGCCCAGCGTCCACTCGCCGCTCTCCGGGACGACCTTGCCGGTCTTGAGGTCGAAGTAGTGGTTGTAGTCCGGTACGGACAGGGTGCGGCCCTTGTAGACGGCGGTGTACGTGGGCACCGCGGCGGCCGGGGAGTCGCCGGTCCGGTCGTCGTCGGGGCTTCCGCCGTCCTGGCCGTCGTCGGAGGGCGTGGCGTCGGTGACCGGGTCGGCGGGTGCGTCGGTGGCCGGGTCGGTGGTCGGGTCGGCGGTCGGGTCGGCGGGCGGCGCGGACTGCCGGGTGGAGGCGCCCGGGGTCGGGGAGGTGCCGTGCCGCTCGCCGGCGGTCGGGGTCCGGTCGTCGCTCCGGTCGAAGTGCCGGCTCAGCGCCACCCCGCCGACGATCCCGGCCAGCGCGGTGACGGCGGCGACGGTGAGCAGCACCTTCGCCGAGACGCCGCGCCGCCGCTCCGGCGGCTCCGGCCGCGCTGCGGGCCCGGGGGCGGCGGTGGTCACCGGCGTGGGCGGCGGGGTGTCGTACGAGAACGCGGGGGCCGGCGGCGGAGTGTCCTGGCGCAGCGGCACCGTCGGCTGGGGCTGGGTCGGCTGGGGGTGGGCCGGCTGGGGCTGGGCCGGCTGGGGGTGGGTCGGCGGCGGCCCGAAGACGCCCTGCACCGGCTGGACCTGCGGCGTGGGGACGTGGCTGGGCATCGGCGGCGCCGAGGGCACCGGCGGCCGCTCGGTGGCGTCGGCGGCGGTGGGCGCGCTCGGCGGCGGGGTCTTCGGCAGGTCCGAGCGGCGGGTGATCTCGGTGTTGACCGGCGAGGGCAGCCAGTCGTCGGAGAAGCGCAGCGCGCCGCCCACCGCCGGGTGCTCCCGGCACAGCCGGATGATCTCGGCGGGCTGCGGGCGGTCCTCCGGCGCCTTGGCCAGGCAGCGCAGTACCAGCTCACGCAGCTCGGCGGGGCAGTCCGCCAGCTCCGGCTCCTCGTGCACCACCCGGTACAGCACGGCGGTGTCCGGCCCTTCCCCGAACGGGGAGCTGCCGCCCGCCACATACGCCGCCAGCGCGCCCAGCGCGAAGACATCGGTGGCGGGTGAGGCGGAGCGGCCCAGTGCCTGCTCCGGCGCCATGAAGGCGGGCGAGCCGATCCGGTAGCCGGTGCCGGTGAGCGCGGTGGCGTCGGCGGCCCGCGCGATCCCGAAGTCGATCACCCGGGGGCCGTCGGCGGCGACCAGCACATTGGCGGGCTTGAGGTCGCGGTGCACCACCTCGACGCTGTGGATCGCCTGGAGCGCCTCCGCGATGCCGCCCATCAGCAGCAGCACGGTGCGCACTGGCAGCGAGCCGTGTTCGCGCACCACCTGCTGGAGGGAGGGGCCGGGGACGTAGGCGGTGACCAGCCACGGCGACTCGGCGTCCGGCCCGGCGTCGATCACCTCGGCGGTGTAGAGGCCGTGGATGCGCTGCGCGTTGGAGACCTCCTGTCGGAACCGCCGCCGGAACTCGGAGTCCTCCGCGAACTCCGGCCGCACCACCTTCAGCGCCACCGGCCGCCCGCCGGGCGTGTACGACAGGTAGACCCGGCCCATGCCGCCGGAGCCCAGCCGGGCGAACAGCCGGTAGCCGCCGACCTCGCGCGGGTCCTCGGCCGCCAGCGGCTGGAAGACGGGCGCGGCGGGTGTCGAGCGGCCGGCTGAGTCCGCAGGCCGCCGGTCCGCCGGGGGGTCGGCCGGGTCGGGTTCGAGCCTGGGATCGTCGGTGGGCATGCGGTTCTCTCCCCCTGCTGGCGTGGGCACGGCAGACGGTACGTTAGCGATCCCGCTGTCCCCACCAGGCACCCGGATCTCTTTGGTTACGCAACAGCGACCTTGACGATCCGTCTCCCGACGACAGCCCCGCCTGACCGGACACGACCGGGCCCGGTCACCGCAGTGCTGCGGTGACCGGGCCCGGTCGCGCTGTCCTCGGGTGCCTCGGGGCCGGGGAGCCCCGGAGGGGTGTCAGAGGGTGTCAGAGGGAGAAGACGTCGTCCACCAGCTGCTGCTGCTCCTGCTGGTGCCGCTTGAGCGACCCCACCGCCGGGGCGGAGGAGGCCGGGCGGGCGACGCGGCGCAGGCGGGAGCCGTCGGCGTTCCGTCCGACGACCACGTCCAGGTGGTCGATCAGGTTGAGCGCGATGAACGGCCAGGCGCCCTGGTTGGCCGGCTCCTCCTGCGCCCAGACGAACTGGACGTCCTCGCCGTACTTGCCCAGCTCCGCCTGGAGCTCGGTGACCGGCAGCGGGTAGAGGCGCTCGACGCGGACGATGGCCGTGTCGGTGATGCCGCGCTCGGTACGGGCGGCGGCCAGGTCGTAGTAGACCTTGCCGGCCGTGATGACGACCTTGCGGACGCCCGCCGGGTCCACCGAGTCGTCCCCGATGACCGGGCGGAAGCCGCCGCTCAGGAACTCCTCGGTCCGCGACGCCGCGGCCTTGAGCCGGAGCATCGACTTCGGGGTGAAGACGATCAGCGGCTTGTGGTGCGGGTTGTGGACCTGCCAGCGCAGCAGGTGGAAGTAGTTGGACGGCAGCGTTGGCATGGCGACGGTCATGTTGTTCTGGGCGCAGAGCTGGAGGAAGCGCTCCGGGCGGGCCGAGGAGTGGTCCGGTCCCTGGCCCTCGTAGCCGTGCGGCAGCAGCAGGGTGACGCCGGAGGTCTGGCCCCACTTCTGCTCGGCGGAGGAGATGAACTCGTCGACCACGGTGGAGGCGCCGTTGACGAAGTCGCCGAACTGGGCCTCCCACATCACCAGCGCGTTCGGCCGGGCCAGCGAGTAGCCGTACTCGAAGCCCATCGCCGCGTACTCGGAGAGCAGGCTGTCGTAGACGGTGTACCGGGCCTGGTCCTCGGCCAGGTAGAGCAGCGGGGTGTAGTCCTCGCCGGTCTTGCGGTCCACCAGCACCGCGTGCCGCTGGCCGAAGGTGCCGCGGCGGCTGTCCTGGCCGGCCAGCCGGACCGGGTGGCCCTCCATCAGCAGCGAGCCGATGGCCAGCGTCTCCCCGAGCGCCCAGTCGATGGTGTTGTCCTCGACCATGGCGGCGCGGCGCTGGAGCTGCGGCAGCAGACGCGGGTGGACGGTCAGCCAGTCCGGCAGGTTGACCTGCGAGGCGGCGATCCGCTTGACGGTCTCCTGCGAGATGCCGGTGTCCACCGCGACCGGGAAGTCCGGCAGCGGCGAGGCGGCCGGGGCCGCCTGCGGGACCGCGTCGCGGACCTCGGCGAAGACCTTCTCCAGCTGGCCCTGGAAGTCCTGGAGCGCCTGCTCGGCCTCTTCCAGGGTGATGTCGCCGCGCCCGATCAGGCCCTCGGTGTAGAGCTTGCGCACCGAGCGCTTCTTGTCGATCAGGTCGTACATCAGCGGCTGGGTGAAGGACGGGTTGTCGGCCTCGTTGTGACCGCGTCGGCGGTAGCAGATGAGGTCGATCACGACGTCCTTGTTGAACGTCTGGCGGAACTCGAAGGCCAGCCGCGCGACGCGGACCACGGCCTCCGGGTCGTCGCCGTTGACGTGGAAGATCGGCGCCTCGATCATGCGGGCCACGTCGGTGGAGTACATCGAGGAGCGGGAGGCGGCCGGGGCGGCGGTGAAGCCGACCTGGTTGTTCACCACGATGTGCACGGTGCCGCCGGTGCGGTAGCCGCGCAGCTGCGACATGTTGAGCGTCTCCGCGACCACGCCCTGGCCGGCGAAGGCCGCGTCGCCGTGGATCTGGAGCGGCAGCACGTCGAAGGCGGTGCCGGCCTTGTCCAGGATGTCCTGCTTGGCGCGGGCGATGCCCTCCACCACCGGGTCGACCGCCTCCAGGTGCGAGGGGTTCGCGGCCAGCGAGACCTTGATGGTCTCGCCGTCCAGACCGGTGAAGGTGCCCTCGGCGCCCAGGTGGTACTTGACGTCGCCGGAGCCGTGCATCGACTTGGGGTCGAGATTGCCCTCGAACTCCGCGAAGACCTTGCCGTAAGGCTTGCCGACGATGTTGGTCAGCACATTGAGCCGGCCGCGGTGGGCCATGCCGATGACGGCCTCGTCCAGCTTGTGCTCGGCCGCCGCGTCCAGCACCGCGTCCAGCAGCGGGATCAGCGACTCGCCGCCCTCCAGCGAGAACCGCTTCTGGCCGACGTACTTGGTCTGTAGGAAGGTCTCGAACGCCTCGGCGGAGTTCAGCCGGCGCAGGATGCGCAGCTGCTCCTCGCGCTCCGGCTTGGCGTAGTGGTTCTCCACCCGCTCCTGGATCCAGCGGCGCTGCTTGGGGTCCTGGATGTGCATGTACTCGATGCCGACGGTGCGGCAGTACGAGTCGCGCAGCACGCCCAGGATGTCGCGCAGCTTCATCATCCGCTTGCCGGCGAAGCCGCCGACGGCGAACTCGCGCTCCAGGTCCCACAGGGTGAGGCCGTGCTGCACGACGTCCAGGTCGGGGTGCTTGCGCTGCTTGTACTCCAGCGGGTCGGTGTCGGCCATCAGGTGGCCGCGCACCCGGTAGGAGTGGATCAGCTCCATGACGCGGGCGGTCTTGTTGACCTCGTCGTCGTGGGTGGCGGCCACGTCGGTCGCCCAGCGGACGGGCTCGTACGGGATGCGCAGCGACTCGAAGATCTCGTCGTAGAAGTCCTGGCCGCCCAGCAGCAGCTGGTGGATCTGGCGCAGGAACTCGCCGGAGGCGGCGCCCTGGATCACCCGGTGGTCGTAGGTGGAGGTGAGCGTCATCACCTTGGAGACGCCGAGCCGGGAGAGGGTGTCCGGCGCGGAGCCCTGGAACTCGGCCGGGTACTCCATCGCGCCGACGCCCAGGATGGTGCCCTGGCCGGGCATCAGGCGCGGCACGGAGTGCACGGTGCCGATGCCGCCGGGGTTGGTCAGCGAGACCGTGACGCCGGTGAAGTCGTCCATGGTCAGCTTGTTGGCGCGGGCGCGGCGGACGATGTCCTCGTACGCCTGCCAGAAGCCGAAGAAGTCGAGCGTCTCGGCCTGCTTGATCGCCGCGACGACCAGCTGCCGGTCGCCGTTGGGCTTGACCAGGTCGATGGCCAGGCCCAGGTTGACGTGCTCGGGCTTGACCAGGAAGCCCTTGCCGTCCTTCACCGTGTAGCTGTGGTTCATGCCGGGCATGGCCTTCAGCGCCTGCACCATGGCGTAGCCGATGATGTGGGTGAAGGAGACCTTGCCGCCGCGTGCCCGCTTGAGGTGGTTGTTGATGACGATGCGGTTGTCGATCAGCAGCTTGGCCGGAACGGCACGCACCGATGTGGCGGTCGGCAGCTCCAGCGAGGCGTCCATGTTGGTCGCCACCGCCTTCGCCGGGCCGCGCAGCGGGACCAGCTCGGGGCCGCTGGGGCCCTCGGCGGGCGCGGCGGCGGCAGCGGGCTTGGCGGGCGCGGCCTTCGGCGCGGGCGGCGCAGCCGCCGGAGCCGGGGCCGGCGCCGGGGTGGCAGCGGCGGCGGGTGCCGGAGCCGGGGCCGCGGGGGGCGCGGGCGGCGCAGGCTGAGGGGTCCCCGCGGTGGCCGCCGGCGCGGGGGGCGCGGCGGCGGGAGCAGGGGCGGGGGCGGCGGCGGGGGTCGGCGCGGAAGCGGCGGCCTGGGTCGCGGCCTGGGTCACAGAAGTCACCTCGGTACCGGGCTTGTAATCGGCGAAGAAGTCCCACCAGGCGCGGTCGACGGAGTGCGGGTCCTGGAGGTACTGCTGGTAGATCTCGTCGACAAGCCATTCGTTGGGGCCGAAGCCCGCTGAGCTGGTCGAGCTGTTGGAGGTATTCGGGGACTGTGGCGACACGGCGCTAACCGCCCTCTTCCGCTTCCTTTTGGGATGGTGGACAGCGGAGAACAAGGCTACGCCCCTGGCATGTGATCGCGCAGTTCGCGGGGCCTGTCGTCGCCCAGATCACATCTGCGGCGGCCAATTTGGCGTGAAAGATGCGTTAGAACCGGTCAGCTGCTGGGAAGGGGCGCCGCCGAGCTGGGTCCGGATACCCCACGATAACGGACAAAACGGTAAGGGTGGGTGGTTCCGGAACCGGGCTGTGGCCCGTCGGCGGCCCGATTGTCCCGGTTCTGTGTCAAACGTGCATCGGAGGCCCGCCCGGAAGGGTGACCACAATCCGGCAACCCCGCGCCGCCTCCGCGACCCGGATCTGCCCGCCGTGCAGATCCACCGCCCAGCGCGCGATGGCCAGCCCGAGCCCGGTGCCGCCGTCGCTCCCGGGACCGGCGGCGGTGGAGGCGGTGCCCCGGCCGAACCGCTCGAAGACCCGCGCCCGGTCCTCCTCCGGGATGCCGGGGCCCTCGTCCAGCACCTCCAGCACCAGCCCCTGCGGCTGCCGGCCGGCCAGCGCCCGCACGGTCACCGTGCCGCCCGCCGGGCTGTGCTTGCAGGCGTTGTCCACCAGGTTGGCGACCACCTGGTGCAGCCGCTCCGCGTCGGCCACCGCCGTCAGCCCGTCCGGCGTCACCTGGAGGTCCAGCGTGACATCGGTACGCCGCTTGGTGGCGCCGCCCGAGGTGGAGCCGTCCACCGTCACCCCGCGCAGCACCCCGGCCAGGAACGGCCGCACCGCGAACTCACGGGCGTCCAGCGGGACCACCCCGTCCGAGATCTTGGACAGGTCCAGCAGATGGGCGACCAGCCGCCCCAGCCGCTCGGTCTGCTCCAGCGCGGCCGACATGGTGGCCGGATCGGGCCGCACCACGCCGTCCACCACGTTCTCCAGCACCGCGCGCAGCGCCGCGATCGGGGTGCGCAGCTCGTGCGAGACATTGGCGACCAGCTCGCGCCGGTGCCGGTCGGCGGCCTCCAGGTCGGCGGCCATCCGGTTGAAGGTGGCGGCCAGCTCGCCGACCTCGTCCCGGGAGGTGGCCCGGACCCGGCGGCTGTAGTCGCCGGCCGCCATCGCCCGCGCGGCCGCCGTCATGTCGCGCAGCGGCGAGGTCATGCCGTGCGCGACCAGCTGCATGAACAGCAGCGAGGCGATCATCGAGAAGATCATGATCACCCGGATGCGGGTGTCCGACTGCACCGCGATCACGACCATGCCGCTGGCGACCACCACCGAGACGATCACCAGCATGGCCAGCTTGGCCTTGATGGACCGCATCGGGTCCAGTGGCCGGATGTCGCTCCACAGCCGCCTGGCCAGCCGGGCCACCAGGCCCGGCTGCGGGCGGTCCCGGCCGTCGATGAGTTCGCCGGCCCGGTCCGGCGGCCCGCCGTACGCCTCGTCGCCGTACGCGTACTGGTCGCAGCCGTACGGGTGCTGCCCGTACGGGTGCTGGTCGTACGGGCGTGGGGCGGACGTGCGCCCGGAGTACGTCATCGCTGCCCCTCGTCGTTCCCGGTCACCGTCGTTCCCGGCCGCCGTCGTCCCCGGCCGCCGTCGTCCCCGCTCACCGGCCCGCCGCCCCGGCTCAGAGGGCGGGGGCCTCCAGCGCGTAGCCGACCCCGTGCACCGTACGAATCCAGTTGGCGCCGATCTTCCGGCGCAGCGCCTTGACGTGGCTGTCCACGGTGCGGGTGCCGGAGGCGTCGGTCCAGTCCCACACCTCGGCCAGCAACTGCTCGCGGGTGAGCACCGCACGCGGCTGCTGCGCCAGACAGGCGAGCAGGTCGAACTCGGTCGGGGTCAGATGCACATCGCCGCCGGTGACCCGGACCCGCCGCTGCACATGGTCGATCTCCAGGTCACCGAGCCGGATGGTGCCGCCGACCGGCGTGCGGGCGGCCATCTGCGCCCGCTCCACCCGCCGGAGCAGCACATTCACCCGGGCGGCCAGCTCCCGCATCGAGAACGGCTTGGTCATGTAGTCGTCGGCGCCGACCCCGAGGCCGACCAGCAGGTCCGTCTCGTCGTCGCGCGCGGTCAGCATCAGCACCGGGACCGGCCGCTGCGCCTGGATGCGGCGGCACACCTCCAGTCCGTCGAAGCCGGGCAGCATCACATCCAGGATCACCAGGTCCGGCTGCCAGGTCTGGAAGCAGTCCACGGCGTTCGGCCCGTCGTGGGAGACGGCGACCTTGAAGCCCTCCGCGCCCAGCCGGGCGGCGATGGACTCCGCGATCGTCGGTTCGTCCTCCACGACCAGCACCCGCCGCTGCGCACTCGGGTTGCCGATCTCCTGCTGCATCTCTGTCACGGTCACGCCACCGCCCCCAGGGCCTGCGGCCCGATCGCCCCTGCGAGAGGTCCCCGGTACCGCTCGTCGATTCTTCCGTCAGCTCCAGCCACGGTGCCGCGCGTCCGCCGCCCTGCCCGGCTCGCCGGGCCCGGAGCGTGGGACTCCGGACCCGCCGGTGACCGGCGGCTGCGCCGAGCGGGCCGCCGTGTGCAGCTGCGTACGGGACGTGTCTCCCCGCAGCGTCCGGACGCGACCGGTCCGCCGACGCCGTGGGAACGGCACAGCCCGACACCTTACCCAGATCATTTCACTCGTGATGCCAGGTACACGACATCAGGTGCACCCCGCTCCACGTGCACGTCCAGTTGCCGCACCTGCTGGAAGCGGGCCCGCAGCCGCTCCTCGAACTCCGGCGCGGGCGCGGCGCTCCACACGGCCAGCACACCGGAGGGCGCCAGCACCCGCTGGAGCACGGTCAGCCCGGCGAACCCGTACAGGCCGCCGTTGGCGTCGGTGACCGTCCAGTCCGGACCGTTGTCGATGTCCAGGCAGACGACATCCCAGTGGTCGGTGGTTCCCCGCAGCTGGTCCAGCAGGTCGGCGGCGACCACCTCGGTACGCGGATCGTCCAGCGCCCCGGCCGAGAAGCGGGCCAGCGGACCGGAGTGCCAGTCCACCACCGCCGCCTCCCGCTCCAGCACGGTGATCCGGGCCGGCGCCGGGTCGGCCGCGGCCTCGGCGAGCGAGAAGCCCGCCCCCAGGCCGCCGATCAGCACCGCCGGGCGGGGGACCGCCGCCGCGTCCAGCGCCGCGCGCACCAGCAGCCGCTCCGAGCGGCCGTCGGCGGTGTCCATCAGGAAGCAGCCGTTGGCGATGATCTCGTACACCTCGTCGGGGCTCTCGCCGCGCTGCCGCAGCACGATCTCCCCGTACGGGCCGTCGCGGCGGTCCAGCACCCGGGTGGTGCGCTCCGCCGTTCGGGCGACGAGGGCGGCGAGGGACGGCTGGGTGGCGGAAGTCACAGGTGAGACCCTTCGTGGACGGAGCGGACGGGCGCGACACGCCCATCCTGGGGGGTCGTGCGGATGCCGGTCCACTCATTCAGTCCTCATCCGGCCGCCCTACGGTGGAACCGGAAGCGCACGACGCGGTCGGGCGCCCGGGGGACGCGCCGGGCGCCTGCCCGGGGCCAGCAGCGACGGAGGCCGGGATGGCGGAGAGCCGACAGAGCCCGCTCCGCCCGCTGGGCGGCGCCGGCCGACTGCACCGGCTGCGCCGGGCGGTGCGGCGGTGCGGATCGCCGCTGCGGGCGCTGCGGGTGCTGCCGGGGCCCCGGCGGACGCCGTTCACCTTCTGGTACCTGGTGGTGCTGCTCGGCACCGCGCTGTACGCCCGGTTCGGTGACCCGGAGTCGGTGCGGGCGGCGGTGGCCGGTTCCAGCAGCGACGGCTGGCATCTGCTGCACACCCCCCTGCGGGTGCTGGCGCTGAGCGCGCTCTGGGTGGCCGGGCCGCTCTGGTCGCCGTACCTGGTGGCCTTCACCGCGACCCTGGCGCCGCTGGAGCGGCGGATCGGCCCGCTGCGGACCGCGCAGGTCTTCGCCATCGGCCATGTGATCGCCACCCTGATCTCGGAGCTGCCGATCGCGCTGGGGGTGCTGGCCGGGCTGCTGGCCCCCGGTGAGCTGCACCGGATCGACGTCGGCGTCAGCTACGGCGTGCTGACCTGCCTGGGTGCGGTGGCCGGGCTGCTGCCCCGGCGGCTGCGGGTCGCGGTGCCGCTCGGTGCCGCCGCCGTACTGGTGCACCAGGTCTTCACCGGCGACGACCCGGTCACGGCGGTGGGCCACCCGGTGTCGCTGCTGGTCGGGCTGGTCTGCTGGCCCTGGGTGCGGCGGTGGGCGGCGGCGCGGGTCCCGGAGCGGGGCCCCGGCGGGGCCACCCGCTGCCCGGAGCTGAGCCCGGCCGGGCCTGCCCGTTCCTAGGGCCCGCCGGCTCTTGTTCGCTCATAGTGAACAGCGGAACACCGAGGTGGTCGCCGGACCTTAGTCAGGTCAACTCAACTTCACTGACTGGGGAGAGATCATGGCTTCGACGTCCACGCCGCTCACCCTTCCGGTACTGCCCCTCGACGACGAGGTGGTGCTGCCGGGCATGATGGTGCCGCTGGACCTGTCCGCCGCCGAGGTGCGCGCCGCGGTCGACGCCGCGCAGGCGGCCTCCCGCAGCTCCGAGCCGGGGGCGCACGCCCCCGGCGTCCGCAGCTCCAAGGCGCCCCGCCCGCAGGTGCTGCTGGTGCCCAGGATCGACGGCGGGTACGCGGCCGTGGGCACCCTGGCCACCGTGGACCAGGTCGGCCGGCTGGCCGACGGCGACCCGGCGGCCCTGGTGCGCGGGGTGCGCCGGGTGCGGATCGGCGCCGGCACCACCGGCCCCGGCGCCGCGCTCTGGGTGGAGACCGCCGAGTTCACCGAGCCCGCCCAGCCCGACCCGCTGCCCGGCCGGGTCACCGAGCTGATGCGCGAGTACCAGGCCGTGGCCGGCCGCTGGCTCAGCAAGCGCGGCGCCTGGCAGGTGGTGGACCGGATCGCCCAGTTCGACGGCCCCTCCGAGCTGGCCGACAGCATCGGCTACGCGCCCTTCCTCAGCGCCGCCCAGAAGCTCCGGGTGCTGGAGACCGCCGACCCGGTGGAGCGGCTCGGGTACGCGCTCCAGCTGCTCCGCGACCACCTGGCGGAGGAGGAGGTCAACGACACCATCCGCAAGGACGTCCAGGAGGGCGTGGACCGGCAGCAGAAGGAGTTCCTGCTCCGCCGCCAGCTGGAGGCCGTCCGCAAGGAGCTGGCCGAGCTGAGCGGCGACGCCGCCTCCGAGGAGGACGACTACCGCGCCCGGGTGGAGGCCGCCGACCTGCCCGAGCGGGTCCGGGAGGCCGCGCTCAAGGAGGTCGACAAGCTGGAGCGGTCCTCCGACGCCTCGCCCGAGGGCAGCTGGATCCGCACCTGGCTGGACACCGTGCTGGAGCTGCCGTGGCACCAGCGCACCGAGGACGCGTACGACATCGCCGGCGCCCGCGCGGTGCTGGACGCCGACCACGCCGGGCTGACCGACGTCAAGGACCGCATCGTGGAGTACCTGGCGGTGCGCAAGCGGCGCGCGGAGCGCGGCCTCGGCGTGGTCGACGGCGAGCGCGCCCCGGCGGGCGGCGGGCGGCGGGCGGGCGGCGCGGTGCTGGCCCTGGTGGGGCCGCCCGGCGTGGGGAAGACCTCGCTCGGTGAGTCGGTCGCCCGCGCGATGGGCCGCTCCTTCGTCCGGGTGGCGCTGGGCGGCGTCCGGGACGAGGCCGAGATCCGGGGCCACCGGCGCACCTACGTCGGCGCGCTGCCCGGCCGGATCGTCCGGGCCGTCAAGGAGGCCGGGTCGATGAACCCGGTGGTGCTGCTGGACGAGATCGACAAGGTCGGCTCCGACTACCGGGGCGACCCCGCCGCCGCCCTGCTGGAGGTGCTGGACCCGGCCCAGAACCACACCTTCCGCGACCACTACCTGGAGGTGGAGCTCGACCTCTCCGACGTCGTCTTCCTGGCCACCGCCAATGTGCTGGAGGCCATCCCCGAGCCGCTGCTCGACCGGATGGAGCTGGTCCGGCTGGACGGCTACACCGAGGACGAGAAGGTCGTCATCGCCCGCGACCACCTGCTGCCCCGGCAGCTGGAGCGGGCCGGGCTGACCGCCGACGAGGTGGCGGTCGAGGAGGACGCGCTGCGCCTGCTGGCCGGCGAGTACACCCGCGAGGCGGGCGTACGGAACCTGGAACGCGCCCTGGCCCGCATCCTGCGCAAGGTCGCGGCGCAGAGCGAGCTGGGCGAGCGCACACTGCCCGCCCGGGTCGGCGCCGACTCCCTGCGCCGGCTGATCGGCCGGCCGCACCACACCCCGGAGGCGGCCACCGACCCCGCCGGGCGCCGCACCGCCGTCCCCGGCGTGGCCACCGGGCTCGCGGTCACCGGCGCGGGCGGCGACGTGCTGTACGTCGAGGCGTCGCTGGCCGACCCGGAGACCGGCCCCACCGGGCTCAGCCTCACCGGCCAGCTGGGCGACGTGATGAAGGAGTCCGCGCAGATCGCGCTCTCCTTCCTGCGCTCGCACGGCGCCGAGCTGGAACTGCCGGTCACCGACTTCAAGGAGCGCGGCGTCCACCTGCACGTACCGGCCGGCGCCGTCCCCAAGGACGGCCCCAGCGCGGGCGTCACCATGACCACCGCCCTGGCCTCGCTGCTCTCCGGCCGCCGGGTCCGACCGGACGTGGCCATGACCGGCGAGGTGTCGCTCACCGGGCGGGTGCTGCCGATCGGCGGGGTCAAGCAGAAGCTGCTCGCCGCCGACCGGGCGGGGGTCACCACGGTGCTGATCCCGCAGCGCAACGAACCCGACCTGGACGACGTCCCGGCCGAGGTGCTGGACCGCCTCACCGTCCACCCGGTCTCCGACGTCCGCGAGGTGCTGGAACTGGCCCTGGAACCCGCCGCCGCGACGGTCGCCACCGCAGCCTGACCCGGCCCCCCACCCCGGCTGCCGCCGCCCTCCCAGGGCTCGGCGGCAGCCGGGGCCATTGCTATCCGTGACCACCGTTCCTACACTTGGTGACCATGGAGTCGCCAGGCGGGGAAGAGTCCACGGCACGCGGCTGGGAGGCCGACCCCGCCGGCTGGTCGTCATCCCCGCCGCCACCCTGGCCGCAGCCAAGCCGGACATCCCCGATGCACACCACTGACCCCGACGCCCCCGGACTCCGCCTCGACCCGGCCCTCGGCGACCGGCTCGACCTGGCGGCCTACCGGGCCGACTTCCGCGACCGCCAGTGGACGATCGACGGCCAGGACTCCTGGAAACTCGAACGCCGCCAGCACTTCCAGGAGCCCGGCTTCCCCAGCTGGGACGCCTTCGCCCGGGGCGACTGGCACGAAGCCCTGCGCCTCATCGAAGCGGAACGCGACTACCTCCACGACTTCGGCCGGGAGAACACCCGCCGCCGCACCACCCTGCTGCGGGTCCGCGTGGTCGAACAGCCGCTCACCCCCTACCTCCAGTGGGAACTGCACCTGCTGCGGCTGCGCGCGGAGTGCGGCGAGCACATCCGGGTCGTGGGCCCGGAAGCCGTCCGCGACCGGGAGGGCGCCGGGCCGCTGCCCGAGCGGGTCACCCTGGGCGCGGGCACGGTCTACCAGGTGCTCTACACCGAGCAGGGGGCCCTGGACGGCGCGGTGCGGTTCACCGACCCCGAGGTGACCGCGCGCTGCCGGGAGTTCGTCCGGGAGCTGTACGAGGCGGGGGAGGACCTCGTCCGCTACGTCGACCGCGAGGTCGCCCACCTGCCGCCGCCACTCGCGGAGTAGCAGATCGCAGCGGACGGCGAGGACAACAGGACGCACTCGGAGCTGTCGGGGACCGCGAGTGACGTCGTACAGGCCCGTGACATCAGCGGCGGCGTCCACTTCCACGCCGCCGGGCCCTACCCCGGCACCCCGCGCCCGAGACAGCTCCCCGGCGGCGCCAGGGGGTTCGTCAACCGCAGCAGCGAGATCCGGGAACTCGACCTGGTCCTCGGCGGCGCCGCCGACGAACCGCCCGCCGCCGCGATCCACGTCATCGCCGGTACGGCCGGTGTCGGCAAGACCTCCTTCGCGCTGCGCTGGGCGCACCAGGTGGCGGAGCGCTTCCCGGACGGCCAGCTCCACGCCAACCTGCGCGGCTACGACCCCGACCCGCCGGCCACCCCGACCGAGGTGCTGCACCGGTTCCTCGCGGCCCTCGGCGTCCCGGCGAAGGCGATCCCGGCGGAGCCCGAGGCCGCCGCCGCGCTCTACCGCTCGCTGCTGGCCGGGCGGCGGATGCTGGTCTTCCTGGACAACGCGGCCACCGCCGGGCAGGTCCGCCCGCTGCTGCCGGGTGCGGCCTCCTGCCTGGTCGTCGTCACCAGCCGCAGCCGGCTGTCCGGGCTGAGCGTCCGGGACGGCGCCCGGCGGCTGACCCTGGGGCCGCTGGCGGAGGCGGACGCCGTCGACCTGCTGAGCGCGGTCACCGCCGGTTACCGGGCGGGGGACGACCAGGAAGAGCTGGTGGAGCTGGCCCGGCTGTGCGCCCGGCTGCCGCTGGCACTGCGGATCGCCGCCGAGCGGGCCGCCAGCCGCCCCCGGATGCGGCTGGCCGAGCTGATCCGGAACCTGCGCGACGAATCGGGCCTGTGGGAGGCGCTGAGCATCGACGACGACGATGAGGCCGCCGCCGTACGGACCGTGTTCGCCTGGTCGTACCGGGCGCTGACCGCAGAGGCCGCCCGGCTCTTCCGGCTGCTCGGCCTGCACCCCGGGCCGGACTTCGACGCCGGGGCCGCCGCCGCGCTCGCCGGCGTCGGCGTCGGCCGCACCCGGCACCTGCTGGACGCCCTGGTCGGCGCCCACCTGCTGGAACAGGCCCACCCGGACCGCTACCAGTTCCACGACCTGCTGCGCGCCTACGCCACCGACCAGGTCCAGCACGAGGAGGCCCCGGAGAGCCGCGCGGCGGCCCTGCGGCGCGTGCTGGCCTGGTACCTGCACTCGGCCGACGCCGCCCAGACCTGGCTGAACCCGCCGGAGCCCCATGTGCCGCTCGATCCGCCGGAGGACGGCGTCCAGCCGGCCGCCTTCGCGGACCACGACGAGGCGATGGGCTGGTACGAGCGGGAACGGGCCAACCTGCTGGCCGCCACCCGCGCCGCCGAGACGGCCGGGCTGGACCGGCCCGCCTGGCAGCTGCCCGCCGTGCTGCGCAGCGTGCACATGCTGCTCAACCCGTTCGAGGAGTGGCTGGCCATGGGCCGCATCGGGCTGTGTGCCGCCCGCCGGCTGGGCGACCGATGGGCGGAGGCCGAACTGTCGGAGAGCCTGGGCATGGCGTACACCCAGTCCCACCGGCTGGCCGAGGCCACCGGCTGCCACCGGACGGCGCTGGCCATCCGCCGCGAACTGGGCGACCGGCTGGGCGAGGCCTTCTCGCTCAATGATCTCGGCCTGCTCCACCTGCGGGAACGCCGCCTGGCGGCGGCCAGGGAGCGGTTCGGGGCGAGCAGGGAACTCTTCCGGGCGACCGGCGCCACCGGCTGGGAAGCCGTCCTGACCGCGAACCTCGCCGAGACGGCCTGCCGGCTGGGCCGGTTGGACGAGGCGTCGGAACTCGCCCGGCACGCCCTGGCCGCCCACCGTGAACAGGGCAACCGGGGCGGCGAGGGCAACGCCCTGCGCATCCTCAGCGACGTCCAGCGTGCGCTCGGAGCGCCGCAGGACGCGCTGCGCTCCGCCCAGGAGGCCCTGGACATCGCCCAGCGGCAACGCAACCGGATGTGGGAGGGCTACTGGCTGCTCGCCCTGGGCGGCGGCCAGCAGGCGTGCGGCCGGGCGGCGGACGCCCTCGCCTCCTACCAGCGCGCCGCGACGCTGCAACGGCGGCTCGGCGACCGCGCACGCGAGGCCCTGGCCTGGCACGGGGCCGGGGAGGCGTACACCCGGCTCGGGCGGTTCGCGGAGGCGGCCGACTTCCACCGCAGCGCGGCGGCGGTCCACCGTGTGCTCGGGGACCACTGGCAGCTCGCGGTCGCCCTGGACGGCCTGGCCGGCGCGCTGCACCTGGCCGAGGAGGCGGACGAGGCCCGACGGTACTGGTCCGAGGCGCTGGGCCTCCTGGCGGCGTACGACGATCCGGGCGCCGACGCGCTGCGGGCCCGGATCGGCGGGGCGCTGGGTGGGGCGGCGGGGTGAGGGGCGGGTCGGCCGGGCCGGGTGGGAGAGTGCGGGTCTGGGCCGTCGGAAGGTCTGGGCCGTCGGAAGGCGTGGGCTGGTGGAGGGAGTGGGCGGGTGGCGGCGGGGTTGCTGGTGGGGCGGGTCGAGCGGGAGGGCGGGGTGGCCGGGCTGCGGGCGTACGCCGGGGCGGACGGGGTGGCCGTGCTGCTGGTCGACCGGCCGGCCAAGCGCAATGCGCTGACCCTCGCCATGTGGCGCGGGCTGCCCGGTCTGCTGGCGCGGCTGGCGGCCGACCCCGCCGTGCGGGTGCTGCTGCTGGCCGGGTCCGGGGGCACCTTCAGCGCCGGGGCCGACATCGCGGAGCTGCTGGAGGTGTACGCCGATCCGGAGCACGCCGACGCCTACCACCGCGCCAATGTGGCGGCCGAGGAGGCGCTCGCCGCGTTCCCGCACCCGACCGTGGCGGTGGTGCGCGGCGCGGCGGTGGGCGGCGGCTGCCAGCTGGCCGTCGCCTGCGACCTGCGGTTCGCGGCCGAGGACGCCCGGCTGGGCATCACCCCGGCCAAGCTGGGCGTGGTCTACCCGGCCGTCCCGACCGCGCGGCTCACCCGGCTGGTCGGCCCGGCCCGCGCCAAGTACCTGCTGTTCTCCGCCGACCTGGTGACCGGTGCCCGCGCCGAACTGCTCGGCCTGGTGGACGAGGCGGTCCCGGCCGACCGGCTGGACGCCCGCGCCCTGGAGTACGCCCGTACCGTGGCCGGCCGCTCCCCGCAGACCCTCGGCGCGGTCAAGGACGTGGTGGCAGCGGTGGCCGAGGGCCGCGATCCGCAGGCGGCGGTGGAGCCGTGGGAGCGCCGGTCGCGCAGCGCGCCGGATGTCCGCGAGGGGCTGGCCGCGTTCCTGGAGCGGCGTCCGCCGCGCTTCTGAGGCGGGGCGGCGCCGCCCGGTCCGCAGCGCGCTGCGCCCGGGTGTACGGGAAGGGCAGCCGCCGCGCGGGTGAGGGGGTGCCACGCTCGGCCCATCGGCCGGGCAAAGCGGACATCTCCGCCCCTAGTATCCGGCGTATGCGCGTTCTTCGGACGGGACCGGTCGGAGCGGCCGCTGCCGCGTTCCTCGGGCTGGCGGCTCTCGCGGCCTGCGCCGCCCCGGCCCCCCGGCGGCTGCCCGCCGCCGGTACTGCCACGGCGGGCCGCCCGGCCGTCCGGGGCTCCTCGTACAGCCTGCCGTTGAGCGTCTGGTCCGGGTCCGGCGCCCCGCGCGGCGGCACCGAGCCACCCCGCAGCACCCGGCCGTTCTCGCTGGTCGGCGCGGTCTGGGACGACGCCCGTACGCCGCTCAACGCCACCGTACGGGTCCGTACCCGCGACCGGGCCGCCGGGCAGTGGAGCCCCTGGCAGACGCTGCGCCCCGAGGACCACGGCAAGCCGGGCCCCACGGCGGGCCAGGCCCGGGGCTACACCGCGCCGCTGTGGGTGGGGCCGTCGGACGGGGTGCAGGTGTCCGTGGCGGCGCCCGCCGACAGCCTGCTGCCCAGCGGCCTGCACCTGGCCCTGGTCGACCCGGGCAGCCCCGCCGAGCAGCCCGCGCAGGGCGTCAAGGTGCCCAGCTGGCTGCTGCCCAGGGCGTCGGTCTCGCCGACCGGCCACCCGTATGTGGTGCCCCGGCCCGCCCTGGTCACCCGGGCCGGCTGGAAGGCCGACGAGTCGCTGCGGCACACCAAGCCCGCGTACGCCGGCACGGTGAAGATGGTCTTCATCCACCACACCGACAACCCCAACGGCTACTCCTGCTCGCAGGTGCCGGAGATGATCCGGGCGATGTACCAGTACCACGTCAGCGAGCTGGCCTGGGACGACATCGGCTACAACTTCCTGGTCGACCGCTGCGGCACCATCTACGAGGGCCGCGCCGGGGGCGTGGACCGGCCGGTGGTCGGCGGCCACACGATGGGCTTCAACATCGGCAGCATGGGCATCGCGGCGATCGGTGACTTCAGCGCGGGCGCCACCGTGCCCAAGCCGATGGTGGACGCCATCGCCCGACTCGCCGCCTGGAAGCTCTCCCTGGCCGGGGTGTCGCCCGCCGGCCGGGCCGCGATGGTCTCCCAGGACAGCGCCACCCGCTACCGCAAGGGCACCACGGTGCTGCTCAACGCCATCTCCGGCCACCGCGACGCGGTCTACACCGAGTGCCCGGGTGACGCCCTGTACGCGGCGCTGCCGGGCATCCGCGCCGCCGCCGCCCGGCTGCTGCGGGCGGGCGCCGCCGGGCGGCCCTGAGGTTCGCTCCCGGCGCGGTCAGCCCAGCAGGTGGACCGGGTGGCGCAGCTCGTCCTCGATGTCGCCGGCGGTCTGGGCCAGCAGCTTGCGGGCCAGCGAGTTCAGCGCCCGGGAGGCGGCCAGCTCCTCACCGATCCGCTCCTCGGGCCGGTCGCTGTCGCTGCACCGGGCGCTGCCCCGGGCGACCACCCCGGGCGCTCTCGATCCGACCAGCCGGGCTTCGCACTCGGTCTGCCTGCCGTCCTCGTCGAAGAACAGCCGGACGTCCCATTCGTGGCGCATGGCGTCCACTTCCTCGGGGTCCTCGGGGGTTTCGGTACTGCGGTCCCTCCCGCGTCCCAGGGTGCGCCGGGGCCGGGGGGTGGGCAAGCGTCAGACCCGGTGGCCCTGCTCCCGCAGCCAGCGGTGCAGCGCCTCCTTGTCCGCGACGGTGATCCGGGGGCCGGGGCGGGTGGGCCCCTCGTCCCGGTTGAAGCCGGTGACGTTGACCCGGGCGGTCACCCAGTCGGCCAGTCCCTGCGCGATGTCGGCCGGGAGGCGGCCACCGGCCTCCCAGGTCCGCCGGGCCGTCTCGGCGGCCCCCGGGTCCAGCTGGTCGGCCTCGGCCAGCCAGAGCGGCAGCAGGCGGGCGGCGGTCCGCGCGTCCGGGGAGGCATCGGCGTGGTGTACGTCCATGGTGGGGAGCGTGACCGGAATGCCCCGGTTCATTCGTGAATCACGTCACCCGGATCGGGGAAGCGGGGGGGCCCCCGCCCCCCCCCGGGGGCCCCCCCCGCGGGGGCGCGCCCCCCCCCCCCGGGGGGCCAGGCCCCCCCGGGGGGGGGGGGGTAGGGCCGGCCC
>NZ_JBIVRB010000001.1:1418081-1721232 GCF_044755465.1 Streptomyces sp. NPDC092296
GGGGGGTGTCTGGGGGGTGGTGTGCGGCGTGGGGGGGGCGGGCGCGCGCCACGCCGGTCCCCCGGGGGGGCCCCGCGCCGGGGGGGGGGGGCGGGGCGGCCCCCCCCCCCCCCGCGGGGGCCCCCCCGCGGCGGGTCAGCGCACGCCCAGCAGGTAGTCCATGGCCAGCTGGTCGAGCTGCTCGAAGGCCATGCCCCGGGCGGCGGCCGCGTCCACGTCGAAGTCCTCGTACGCGGAGCGGTCGGCCACCAGGTCGGCGACGCTCTCGCCGGCGGCCAGGGTGGACTGCGCCAGCTCGTCGAGCCGGGCGGCGCGCAGCGCCTCCTGGACGGCCGGGTCGGCGCGGAAGGCGGTGGCCTTCTCCTTGAGGATCAGGTAGTTGCGCATGCAGCCGGCGGCCGAGGCCCAGACGCCGTCGAAGTCCTCGGTGCGCGGCGGCTTGAAGTCGAAGTGGCGCGGGCCCTCGTACCCGGCCGACTCCAGCAGGTCGACCAGCCAGAACGCCTGGCGCAGGTCGCCCGCACCGAACCGCAGGTCCTGGTCGTACTTGATGCCCGACTGGCCGTTGAGGTCGATGTGGAACAGCTTGCCGTGCCAGAGCGCCTGGGCGATGCCGTGCGGGAAGTTCAGCCCGGCCATCTGCTCGTGGCCGGTCTCCGGGTTCACGCCGACGCGGTCGGCGTGCTCCAGGGAGTTGATGAAGGCCAGCGCGTGGCCGATGGTCGGGAGCAGGATGTCGCCGCGCGGCTCGTTGGGCTTGGGCTCGATGGCGAAGCGCAGGTCGTAGCCCTGCGAGACCACGTAGTCGCCCAGCACGTCGAAGGCTTCCTTCATGCGGTCCAGCGCGACCCGCACGTCCTTGGCGGCGCCGGACTCCGCGCCCTCGCGGCCGCCCCAGGCGACGTAGGTGGTGGCGCCGAGCTCCACCGCCAGGTCGATGTTGCGGATGGTCTTGCGCAGCGCGTAGCGGCGCACGTCGCGGTCGTTGGCGGTGAACGCGCCGTCCTTGAAGACCGGGTGGGTGAACAGGTTGGTGGTCGCCATCGGCACCTTGAGGCCGGCGGTGTCCAGCGCCTGGCGGAACCGCTTGACGATGGCCTCGCGCTCGCTGTCGGACGAGCCGAACGGGATCAGGTCGTCGTCGTGGAAGGTCACGCCGTACGCGCCCAGCTCGGCGAGCCGGTTGACGGACTCCACCGGGTCCAGCGCGGGCCGGGTGGCCTCGCCGAACGGGTCGCGGCCCTGCCAGCCGACCGTCCAGAGGCCGAAGGTGAACTTGTCCGCAGGGGTCGGGGTGATGCTCATGGTGCTGCTCCTCTATTCGTCAGGCCAGAAAACAAATTAGTATGCGGCGGCGCCATACGGAAGCCCCCACGGCGCCGGAGCCGCAGAAGGAGCGGGAATGAACGCGAACCAGCGGGTCGTCATCGGAGTGGACAGCTCCACCCAGGCCACCAAGGCCGTGGCCGTCGACCCCGACACCGGCGAGGTGCTGGCCGAGGGCCGCGCCCCGCACATCGTGACCGGCACCGGCGGTGCCCGGGAGAGCGACCCCGAGCAGTGGTGGCAGGCGTTCACCGCCGCCGTCGCCGCCACCGGCTACGCCGACCGGGCCGCCGCCGTCGCGGTCGGCGGCCAGCAGCACGGCCTGGTCGCCCTGGACGACCAGGGCCGCCCGGTGCACCCCGCGATGCTCTGGAACGACACCCGCTCCGCCCCGCAGGCCGCCGCCCTCACCGAGCGGCTCGGCCGCGCCGAGTGGGCCCGGCGCACCGGCTCCGTCCCCACCGCCGCCTTCACCGTCGCCAAGTGGGCCTGGCTGCGCGAGCACCACCCCGAGGCCGCCGCCCGCGCCGCCGCCGTCCAGCTGCCGCACGACTACCTCACCGGCCGCCTCACCGGCGCCGCCACCACCGACCGGGGCGACGCCTCCGGCACCGGCTGGTGGGGCGAGCACGGCTACGACAAGCAGATCCTCGACCTGGTCGGCCTGGACACCGACCGGCTCCCCGAGGTCGTCGAACCCGGCCACGCCGCCGGCGCCGTACGGTCCGGCTCACCGCTGCCCGCCGGCATCCCGGTCGCCGCCGGCACCGGCGACAACATGGCCGCCGCACTCGGCCTCGGCCTGGAGCCCGGCCGGCCCGTGGTCAGCCTGGGCACCTCCGGCACCGCCTACGCCGTCACCCGGGGCCGCCCCGCCGACGAGAGCGGCACCGTGGCCGGCTTCGCCGACGCCTCCGGCGGCTGGCTGCCGCTCGCCTGCACCCTGAACTGCACCCTGGCCGTCGACCGGATCGCCGCCCTGCTCGGCCGCGACCGCGCCGCCGTCGAGCCCGGCGGCACCGCCGTCATGCTGCCCTTCCTGGACGGCGAGCGCACCCCCGACCTGCCGTACGCCTCCGGGCTGCTGCACGGCCTGCGCCATGACACCACCCCCGGCCAGCTGCTCCAGGCCGCCTACGACGGCGCCGCCCACGCGCTGCTCACCGCGCTGGACGACGTGCTGCGGCACGGCGGCGAGGCCGCCACCGACGCACCGATCCTGCTGATCGGCGGCGGCGCGCGCGGCACCGCCTGGCAGGACACCGTACGCAGGCTCTCCGGCCGGGCCGTCCAGCTGCCCCGCGCCGCCGAACTGGTCGCGCTGGGCGCCGCCGCGCAGGCCACCGGGCTGCTCACCGGCGAGCAGCCCGCCGAGGTGGCCCGCCGCTGGGGCACCGCCGACGGACCGCTGCTGGACCCGCTGCCCAGGGACGAGGAAGCCCTCGCCCGGCTCGCGGATACCCTGCTCAGGGCCCGGAGCCTCTTCGAGCAGCCCGACCGGAACGGCTGAGCCGCCCGGGACACCGCCTGATCCACCCCGGGACCGCTGATCCTGACGAGAGGAACGAGGCACACGTGCGCGAGCCGACCGCCACCGGCGGGCCGCCCCACCGGACCGCCCCCGCCTCCCAACAGGGCATGCGGCGGCAGAACCTCGCCCTGGTGCTGCGCGAGGTCGCCGCTGCGGGCCCGCTCTCCCGCGCGGACGTCGCCGCCGCCAGCGGACTCACCCGCGCCGCCGTCTCCTCGCTGGTCGAGGAGCTGATCGGCAGCGGACTCCTCGCCGAGCTGGGCCCCGCCCCCAGCGGCCGGGTGGGCCGCCCCGGCACCGCCCTCACCCTCAACCCGCAGGGCCCCGCCGGGCTGGGGGCCGAGGTCGGCGTGGAGCACCTGGCCGCCTGCGCGGTGGACCTGCGCGGGGAGGTACGGGCCTGGCGGCGGGTCGCCGCCGACAACCGCACCCGGCCCGCCGCCGAGACCCTGGCCGACCTCGCCGCGCTGCTGCGCACCGTGGCGGCCGAGGTCGCGCCCGAGCTGCACCCGGCCGGGCTGGGCCTGGCCGTCCCCGGCCTGGTCGGCGTGCAGGCCGGGCTGGTGCAGCGCGCCGCCAACCTGGGCTGGAGCGGGCTCCCGGTGATCGCGGTGCTCCGCTCCCAGCTGCGGGCGGTCGGCGCCCCGGAGCTGGCCGCGCTGCCCGCCGAGGTCGACAACGAGGCCAACCTGGGCGGCCTGGCCGAGCTGTGGCTCGGCGGGCACGACGGTGCCGAGGACTTCGTCCACATCTCGGCGGAGGCCGGTATCGGCGCCGCGCTGATCGTCGCCGGGCGCCTCTTCCGGGGCGCCCGGGGCTTCGCGGGCGAGCTGGGCCACGTCCCCGTCGAGCCGGAAGGGCCGCCCTGCCCGTGCGGCGCCCGGGGCTGCCTGGAGCAGTACGCGGGCGAGCGGGCGGTGCGCCGGGCCGCCGGGACGGCCGCCGTCGGCGGGGACTGGGTCGGGCTGCTCACCGAGCGCGCCGCCGCCGGGGACCGGGCGGTGCTGGCCGCCCTGGAGCGGGCCGGCACCGCGCTGGGCACGGCGGTCGCCGGGGCGGTCAACCTGATCGACCCGGCGGCGGTGATACTCGGCGGCGGCTACGCCGAGCTGGGCGAGTGGCTGCTGCCGGGCATGCACCGCGAACTGGCCGCCCGGGTCACCGTGCGGCCCTGGTCGCCGGAGTGGCTGGCGGTCTCCTCGCTGGGGCGCCGGGGCCCGCTGCTGGGTGCGGCGACCGGTGTCGTACGCGCGATCGTCGAGGACCCCGGCCGGTTCGCCGCCCGCTGAGCCGGGGGCCGAGCGCGGGGGCGGCGGTGTCCGGGCGCGGGGGTGTCCGGGCGCGGGGGTGTCCGGGCCGGTCCGCCGCGCGCTGCCTCCACGCTCCGCGCGCCGCGCGGCGGTGATCCCGCCGTCCGGCGGTACGGCGTGGGCCGGGCCTCCGACCTGCGCGACCCGGGGCCCGCGCGGAGCCGCGAGCAGTGGATACTTGGGCCGACATCGGCCGCAGGACGACCGGAGGCGAGGCAGCGTGGACGCGCGCGACGGAGTGGCGGAGGACGCCTTCCGCTCGGTGGAGCACGAGCTGGCCCTGCTGTTCCGGCGCGCCCGAGCCAGGGCCGCCGAGATGGCCCGCGAGGTCCACCCGGAGCTGGAGGGCAGCGCCTATCCGCTGCTGGCGTACATCGAGGGCCTGGACAAGGTGCGCCTCACCGACATCGGGCTGCACTTCGGCGTCGGCAAGGCCACCGTCAGCCGGCAGATCAAGGCGCTGGAGGGGCTGGGCCTGGTCCGCCGGGAGTCCGACCCGCTGGACGGCAGGGTCTCGCTGGTCTCGCTGACCGACGAGGGCGCCCGCCGCTACGTCAGCGCCCGCGACGCCCGGATGGGCAGCCTGCGGACCATGCTGGAGACCTGGGACGCGGCGGACGTGGCCCGGTTCGCCGGGCTGCTGCACCGCTTCAACGACCTGATCGAGTACGGCTGACCGGCGCCCGCCGCGCTCAGGTCAGCGCGATCAGGTACAGCCCGTAGCCCACGGCCGCCGCGCAGGCGCCGAAGCAGACGACGGCCGCGCCCAGCGCCGGCCCGCCGCCCCCGCCCGAGGGGGCCCCGGCGGGAGCCCCCGCAGCCGCCTCCCGGGCGGCCTCGCGGCGGGAGAGGGCCAGCACGCCCAGCGCGAACGCCGCGACCACCGCGACGGTGATGCCGAAGCTGACACCTGCGGTGCCGGCGAGCGCGCCCCATTTGATGTGCACGGGTGTTTCCTTTCCTGCGGTCCGGCGAGTTCCTGCGGTCCGGCGAGTTCCTGTGGTCCGGCGAGTCAGGCGGCGATGCCGGTCGGACCCAGCGGCGCGGGCGTGGTGGTGGGCAGCGGTGCGGTTCCGGCCGCGGCGGGCTCGACGGCCTCCGGTTCGACGGCGTTCGGTTCGACGGCGATGTCCGATTCAGTGGTGGCGTCCGGTTCGGCGGGGGCCGTACCGGCGGGGTCCACCGGCTGCCGCCGGGAGTACAGCCACATCCCCGCGGCGGCGCCGACCAGCACGGTGCCGACGGCGGCCACGCCCAGGTCGCCCTGGTCCGCGACCCAGGCGGCCAGCGCGGCGACCCCGGCGGCGGCGGGCAGGGTCAGCCCCCAGGTGAGGACCATCCGGCGGGCGACGCTCCAGCGGACCTCCCGCTTGGGCCCGCCGAGACCGGCGCCCATGATGCCGCCGGTGCAGACCTGGGTGGTGGACAGGCCGAAGCCCATGTGCGACGAGGTGAGGATCACCGAGGTGGCGGCCGCCTCGGCGGCGAAGCCCTGCGGCGAGTCGATGTCGGCCAGGCCGCGTCCCATGGTGCGGATGATCCGCCAGCCGCCCATGTAGGTGCCGAGCGCGATGGCCAGACCGGCGCTGAGCACCACCCAGAGCGGCGGGTTGGCCCCGGCGCCGAGCGCCCCGGCGGAGACCAGGGTCAGGGTGATGACGCCCATGGTCTTCTGTGCGTCATTGGTGCCGTGTGCCAGCGCCACCAGCGAGGCGGAGGCGATCTGGCCGGTACGGAAGCCCTTGCGGGTGCTCTCGCCGCGACCGCCCCGGGTGATCCGGTACGCCGCCCTGGTGGCGCCCCAGGAGGCGAGTCCGGCCACCAGCGGGGAGGCGGCGGCCGGGATCAGGATCTTGGTGACGACGGTGTCGAAGTGCACGCCGTGCGTGCCGACGCCGACCAGGGTGGCGCCGATCAGGCCGCCGTACAGCGCATGGGAGGAGCTGGAGGGCAGCCCCAGCAGCCAGGTCGCCAGGTTCCACAGGATCGCGCCGACCAGGGCGGCGAAGATGATCTGCGGTTGGACTCCGGCGCTCTCCTCGATGATGCCGCCGGAGATGGTTCTGGCCACCTCGACGGAGAGGAACGCACCCGTCAGGTTGAGCACCGCCGCGATCGTCACGGCCACCTTCGGACGCAGCGCCCCGGTGGCGATCGAGGTCGCCATGGCGTTGGCCGTGTCATGGAAGCCGTTGGTGAAGTCGAAGGCAAGGGCCGTGATGATCACGACTGCCACGAGGAACGTGATGTGTTCCATAACCAAACAATCGTCGGAGTCCGATGTCGTCGTGGGCGACCGTAGGAGCGGTGAGTGAACGGAAGGTTAACGAGCGACGACTTCGCGGTGCGGGTGCCCGGGTCGCCGCCCGGAAGGGGTGTTCAGGGAGCATTCAGGGAGTGTTCAGGAGGAGTGTCTCGGAGGGGCGTCCCGAAGGGGGTGTCCGGGCTGTCCGGCGTGTCCCGATATTGACATGGGCATGTGACGGTGGAATCGTCGGTGGCCGCCCGCCGTCCACATGATCTGCACACTGTCAAGGTAGTTTGATCTTGTTTAGGCGAGCCGTTGTGCGATTCACTCTTTCGGGTGTCTGTGGCGGTATCGGGCAGTAGATGGCCGATATGCCGGTTGAGATGGGCGATGCCGCAGGACATCCGAGTTCACCGAACAAGATTGCGAGATCCGGTGCGGACGAGGCGAGTGGAGCCGCGGCGGCACGCCGCGGCGCCGACCACCCCACCAGAACGCGTACGCAACGGGGACGAGCCGGCGGCCCAGTGCGGCCCCCGTGGCGCCGCCTGGGTCGCCGTCGGCGTGCCCGCTTCCCTGCTTGCCACGGGATGTGCGAGCACGTCGACCGGGACCACCGCCGTCCTGGGGACGGCCACCGCCGCCGCCGCGGTCGCCGCCGCCTGGGGGCTGGTGGTCACCGTCCGGCGCACCATGGTCCGCCCGCTGCTGCGGGACCGCGACCGGGTCGCCGCCGAGCGCGACCGGCTCGCCGGGGAGCACGGCACCCTGAGCGCCGAGCGCGACCAGCTGCTGCGCGACCGCGAGGCCAGGCACGCCCAGCTCCAGGCGCTCAGCGCCCAGCTGCACGCGGTGGCCGCCGAACGCGACGGGCTGCTCGCCGAGCGGGACGAGGTCGCGGCCGAGCGCGACGAGCTCCAGGGCAGCGTCGACGCGACCTTTGTCAACCTGGCGATGCGCACCCTCACCCTTGTGGAGCGGCAACTCGTCCTGATCGAGACACTGGAGGGCCGCGAGGGCGAACCGGAGCAGCTGGAGAACCTCTACCGGCTGGACCACCTGGCCACCCGGATGCGCCGCAACAGCGAGAACATGCTGCTGCTGGCCGGTCTGGAGAACAGCCGCCGGGGCAACCGCAACGTCCCGCTGCTGGATGTGCTGCGCGCCGCCGTCTCGGAGATCGAGCGCTATGAGCGGGTGCGCATCCAGTTCCTGCCACCGGTCCGGCTGATCGGCGGCGCGGCGGACGACACCAGCCATCTGGTGGCGGAGCTGCTGGAGAACGCCACCGCCTTCTCCCCGCCGCAGAACGAGGTGGAGATCGGCGGCTGGCTGCTGGACAACGGCGAGCTGATGATCTCGGTGGCGGACCGGGGCATCGGCATCCCGCCGGACCGGCTCCGCGAGATCAACGAGCGGCTCGACAACCCCGACGCGGGCGATGTCGAGCAGCTCTCCGGCCGGGCCCCCTGGCGCGAGCAGACCGCCTCCGCCCGGAGCATGGGCCTGTTCGTCGTCTCCCGGCTGGCCCGCAGGCACGGCGTCCGGGTGCAGCTGCGGGAGACCGCCGCAGGCGGCGGCACCACCGCCATCGTGGTGGTGCCGCGCGAGGCCGTGGTGGAGGCCGACCTGTCGGCGGCCGAGCTGGACGAGCAGCGCGCGGCCGAGCGTACGGCCCGGGTGGCGGCCACCGTCGGGCAGACCCCGGCGGTGCCCCCGCTGCCGGTGCGGTCGGCCCGGCCGGAGCCGCCGGTCACCCCGGCGGCGGCCGAGCCCGAGCGGCCCCCGGCCGCCCCGGCGGCCGACCAGCCCCCGCCGCCGCTGCCGAGACGGACCGTCGCCGTCCCGCCCGCCCGCCGGGCCGCCGGGGCGCCGGACGAGATCCCCGGCGAGGCCGCCGCCGAGACAGTCGCCGCCGGTCCGGACCAGCCGCCCGGCACCCCCGGCCGGGCCCCGGCCGGCCTCCGGGACGACGCCGAGCACGGCCGTACGGCGCCGCCGGCCGCCGCCACCGAGCAGGACAGCCGCCCGCGCCGCGCCACCGACCGGCCGGCCCGGCACGCCGCCCCGACCACTCCGACCGCCCCGACCACTCCGACTGCCCCGACCGCCCCGACAGCCCCGCCCGGGGAGCCGTCGCCGCAGGCCGCGACCCGGCCCCGGGAGGCCGCCAGGGAGGCCGCCCGAGCGGCCGGAGCGGAGCAGCGGGTGCCGCCGGTGGGCCATAATCCTGACGATGTGTCGGACGACAGCCCGACGACCCGGCTCGGCCTGCCGCGCCGGGTGCCGAGGACGGTCGGCCTGCCCGGCACCGGCGAGGCGCCGGCGTCCGGGCTGCGCCGGGAGGCCGGCGAGCGCACCGGGTCCACCTCGGCGGAGGAGCTCCGGCGCCGCCTCGGTGGCTTCCAGAGCGGGCTGCGCCAGGCGGCCCAGGAGGGCGGCCCGGTGGAGCAGGGCCCGGCCCGTCCGGTGCGGGACACCGGTCGGGCGGGGGAGACGGAGCAGGGGGTCGGCGGTTCCTCGATTGAGGAGGCAAGCAGATGACGGTAGGCGGCGCGGCCGGTGTTCCCGTGATGGCACGTGGCGATCAAGGCGAAGGAGGGATCAGCCAGGAGGCGCACAAGGTGAGATGGCTGCTCTCCGACTTCGCCTCGGGGGTCCGCGGCCTACAGGACGTCGTGGTGGTCTCCTCGGACGGGCTGCTGCTGGCGGCCTCCGAGGGGGCGCGGCGGGCCCAGGATCTCGCGGCGGTGGTGTCCGGGCTGGTCAGCCTGGGGGCCGGGGCGGCCCGGGTGCTGGACAACGGAGCGGTGAAGCAGACCATCGTGACCATGGACGGCGGTCACCTGTTCCTCATGTCGATCAGCGACGGGTCGTGCCTCGGAGTGCACGCCTCGCTCGACTGCGACCTCAGCGTGGTGGCGTACCAGATGGCGCTGCTCGTGGAGCGGGCCGGGCACGCGCTCACCCCCGAGGTCCGCAGTGAACTCCACCGGGCGATGGCCGCCCGGTGACATCGGCGAAAGGTGAGTCGGTGCGCGGCAGCGACCACAGCACTGGGGCCGTACGGCGCCCAGGCGCGGGGCGGGCATCCCGCGTCCGCCCGTACGCGATCACCGGTGGCCGGACCCGCTTCGGGCACGTGCTCCTGGTGGAGACCCTGGTCTCCGCCCTCAACCGGCCGGCGGCGGCCGAGGGCGGCGGACTGCCCGAGCTGGAGGCGATCTGCGAGCTGTGCCGTGGCCATATGCGCTCGATCGCGGAGATCTCGGCGCTGCTGCGGATGCCGCTCGGCGTGGTCCGGGTGCTGGTGAGCGACCTGGCGGACCAGCGCCGCATCCGGGTGCACGGCGCGCCCGGCGGCGACGGGTTGGACGGAGGCGACGGAACTGCCGGCTCGACGACGAGCCGGGCTCTGCTGGAAAGGGTGCTGGGTGGACTTCGCAAGCTCTGAGACCGTGGCGGGGCAGCCCGTCCCCGGCCTGCCTGCCGCCGCGGTCCCGCCTCCGGCCAAGGCCCCCACCACCGAGGCCGCGTCCGCCGGAGCCGCGCCGGCCGGAGGGGCGGCACCCACCGCCGATCCGCGGCGGGTGCCGGGCATCCCGCTCACCCCGACCGGCCACGCCATCTCGACCAAGATCGTGGTGGCCGGTGGCTTCGGCGTCGGCAAGACCACCCTGGTGGCCTCGGTCTCCGAGATCATGCCGCTCACCACCGAGGCGGTGATGACCCAGGCGAGCGAGGGCATCGACGACCTCACCCACACCGCGGCCAAGTCCACCACCACCGTCGCCATGGACTTCGGCCGGATCAGCCTGGAAGACGACCTGGTCCTCTACCTGTTCGGTACCCCGGGCCAGCAGCGGTTCTGGTTCATGTGGGACGACCTGGTGCGCGGCGCGATAGGCGCGGTTGTGCTCGCCGACACCCGGCGCCTGGCGGACAGCTTCCCGGCGCTGGACTACTTCGAGGGCTGCGGGCTGCCGTTCATCGTGGCGGTCAACCAGTTCGACGGCGCCCCCCGCTACACGCCCGACGACGTACGCGACTCGCTGGCCGTGCCGCCCGAGGTGCCGGTGTTGATCTGCGACGCCCGGGTGCGCGGTTCGGTCGCCGAGGTGTTGACGGCCCTGGTGGTGCACGCGTTGGCAGTGCAAGGATGATCGACTGTACCTGACCCCGGAGTGCTTGTTGATGAAGCGTCAGGAACCGTCTGCCGGACGAGTCGAGGAGCCGAACATCCCATGCGCAAGATACTGATCGTCGGTGCCGGACAGTCCGGCCTGCAGCTGGCCCTGGGCCTCCAGGCGCACGGCTATGACGTCACCGTGATGACCAACCGCACCGCCGACGAGATCCGCGACGGCCGGGTGATGTCCACCCAGTGCATGTTCGGCACCGCGTTGCAGCACGAGCGCGAGCTGGGCATCAACTTCTGGGAGGACCAGGCCCCGAGCATCGAGGGTCTGGGTGTCTCGGTGGCCGGCCCCGGCGGCATGCGGGCCGTCAACTGGGTCGGCCGGCTGGACGCCTACGCCCAGTCGGTGGACCAGCGGGTGAAGATGGCGGGCTGGCTGGAGGCGTTCGCCAAGCGCGGCGGCCAGGTGGTGGTGCACGGCGTCACCGTCTCCGACCTCGACTACTTCACCCGCAGCTACGACCTGGTGCTGGTCGCGGCGGGCAAGGGCGAGCTGGTGTCGATGTTCGCCCGCGATGCCGCCCGCTCCCCGTACGACAGCCCGCAGCGGGCGCTTGCCGTCTCCTATGTGCACGGCCTCGGGCCGCGCCCGGAGTACGACTTCGAGGCGGTGCGCTGCAACCTGGTGCCGGGCGTGGGTGAGCTGTTCGTGATGCCGTCGCTGACCAACTCCGGCCGATGCGACATCCTCTTCTGGGAGGGCATACCGGGAGGCCCGCTGGACGTCTTCGGCGGTATCAAGGACCCGGCCGAGCACCTGCGGCTCACCCTGGAGCTGATGCGTACGTTCACTCCTTGGGAGTACGAGCGCGCGGCGGGCGGTGTCGAGCTGACCGACGCGGGCGGGGTGCTGGCCGGCCGGTACGCACCGGTGGTGCGCAACCCGATCGCCGAACTGCCCAGCGGCGGCCTGGCGCTGGGCGTCGCGGACGTGGTGGTGGCCAACGACCCGATCACCGGGCAGGGCTCCAACAACGCCGCCAAGTGCGCCGCCTCCTACCTGGCGGCGATCACCGCCCACGGCGACCGGCCGTTCGACCGGGACTTCATGCAGCGGACCTTCGACGGCTACTGGGCGCACGCCCGGCACGTCACCAAGTGGACCAACGCCATGCTGGCGCCGCCGCCGGAGCACGTCCTCGGCCTGATCGCCGCCGGTGACCTCGCGCAGCCCGTCGCCAACCGGTTCGCCAACGGCTTCGACGACCCCGCCGACTTCGAGGACTGGTTCTTCGAGCCGGAGAAGGCGGAGGCGTTCCTCGCCTCGGTCGACGGCCAGGGCTGACGGCCAGGGCCGACCGCCAGGGCTGACGCTCGCCCAAACCGCCCCCGGTCCGAGTACAACCTCGGGCCGGGGGCGGTTGTCTTTGCAACTGATGAGAATTCACCCGTAGCGGGGGCGCCCCCTGCCGCAGGTGGGTTCCTCCGTGGCAGGATCGCACTGCCGCTGGCTACTGGCAGGTACGGGGACCGAGCAGGGGAGGTTGTGTCGATGGCGGTGACTCAGCAGGCCGGCAGTGCGGGAGGGGGCGCGGCGCGGCCGTGGCTGCGGGCCGCGTTGCGATGCGGCGCCGTACTGGCCGCCGCCGCTCTGGCGGTGCCGGCCACCGCCCAGCTCGCGTACGCGGCACCGGCCGGGCCGCACGGCAAGACGGTCGGCAAGGCGGCGGGCAAGGTGACCGGCGCCGATCCGCTGGCCGACACCAAGGCCACCCTGGGGCCGCTGCTGGACCGGCTGCACGAGCTCTACGACAAGGCCGAGCAGGCCACCGAGAACTACAACCAGGCGACCGAGCAGCTGAGCGAGCGCCAGGCCGCCGTCGTCGACATCGACCTCCAGGTCGCCCAGAAGCAGACCCAGGTCGACCAGGGCACCTCGCTCGCCGCCGAGCTGGCCAGCGCCCAGTACCGCAACGGCCAGCTCTCCGGCTACGCCGAGCTGATGCTCTCCAAGAGCCCGTACGAGGCACTGGACCGGGGCCAGGCGCTCCAGCGCGCCGGTGACGCCCAGGCGAGCCTGGTGGACGGGCTCAAGGCCGACCAGGCCGCGCTGGCGGCGCTCAAGAAGAAGGCCGACGAGGCACTGCTGGCCGTCCAGCAGCTGACGGCCGCCCAGGAGAGCGCCCGGGACGAGGTGCGCACCCAGCTGGACGAGGTGGAGAAGACCGTCGCCTCGCTGACCGGCGCCCAGCGCTCCGAGCTGGAGCAGCTGGAGAAGGAGCAGGCCGACGAGGCGCAGCTGGCCTTCCTGGCCACCGGTGTGCTCGGCAAGGGCCAGCTGGCCCCCTCGGCGGTGGGCCGCCGGGCGGTGAAGTACGCGCTGGCGCAGGTCGGCAAGCCGTATGTGTGGGGCGGTGCCGGGCCGGACGTCTTCGACTGCTCGGGGCTGACCTCGCAGGCGTGGCTGCACGCCGGGCTGCCCATCCCGCGTACCAGCCAGGAGCAGTGGGCCCGGCTGACGCACATTCCGCTGAACCAGCTGCGGCCCGGTGACCTGGTGATCTACTTCAGCGGCGCGACCCATGTGGCGATGTACATAGGCGGCGGCCTGATCGTCCAGGCGCCCCGGCCCGGCGCGTTCGTGAAGGTGTCGCCGGTCGGGTCGATGCCGATCCTGGGCGCGGTCCGGCCGGACCCGTCGGCGGCCGACGACGGCGGCAGCTGGAAGGTGCCGGACATCCCCGGCGGGACGGACACCACCACCCCGATCCTGGGCTCCGACATCATCGACGGCGGCAAGCCCCGGCCGCTGGGGCCCGCCAAGCCGACCGGGCCGGCCACGCCCAAGCCGGTCGAGCAGCCGCCCAGGCCCAAGCCCACGGTGGCGCCGTCCACCCCGGCCGGTCCCTCGGCGAGCCCCAGCGGTTCGGCCACCGGGTCGCCGTCGCCGGGCGGCTCCGCGTCCGCTTCGCCGTCGGGTTCGGCGACGCCCAGCGGTTCGGCCTCGGCCACCGCGACCGGGTCCGCCTCGGCGTCCGCCTCCGGGTCGGCGTCGCTGTCGGCCTCGGAGTCGGCCGCCGCCTCGGACGAGGCGTCCGCGCCGGAGGGCTGGTCCGCGACGGCGGTGGGGTCCTCGCTGCTGTCGCTGCTGGACTGACGCACCGCCGCCCGGTCACCGCTGGACGCGGTGGCCGGGCGGCGGCGTGCGGCGTCGGTCAGCCGAAGTAGCCGTGGAAGTTCCTGGAGAACTCCCCGCCGGCGAAGCGGTCCCAGTTCACCGACCAGGTCATCAGTCCGCGCAGGTCCGGGTGGGTGCCGCCGCGCAGCGCGTACGAGCCGCAGTTGCTGCCCCTGGTGAGGCAGTCCAGCGCCTTGTCCACCTCGGCGGGCGCCACATAGCCGTTGCCCGCGTTCACATTGGCGGGCATCCCGATGGCCACCTGGGATGGGGCCAGCGCCGGGAAGCGGTTGCCGGTGTCACCCGCGACCGGGAAGCCGGCCAGCAGCATGTCGGTCATGGCGATGTGGAAGTCGGCGCCGCCCATCGAGTGGTACTGGTTGTCCAGGCCCATGATGGAGCCGGAGTTGTAGTCCTGGACGTGCAGCAGGGTCAGGTCGCCGCGCAGCGCGTAGATCACCGGCAGATACGCTCCGGCGCGCGGGTCCTGGCCGCCCCAGGGGCCGGAACCGTAGTACTGGTAGCCGAGCTGGACGAAGAAGGTCTCCGGCGCCATGGTCAGCACGAAGCCCGAGCCGTACTTCGCCTTGAGGGTCTTCAGCGCCGAGATCAGGTTGACGATCACCGGCGTGGTCGGGTTCTTGAAGTCGGTGTCGCCGGTGTCGAGCGAGAGCGAGTGGCCCTCGAAGTCGATGTCCACCCCGTCCAGGCCCCAGGTGTCGATGATCGACGACACCGAGGCGACGAAGGCGTCCCGGGCGGCGGTGGTGGTCAGCTGCACCTGGCCGTTGGCGCCGCCGATGGAGATCAGCACCTTCTTGCCCTGGGAGCGCTTGGCCTGGATGGCGGCCCTGAAGTCGGCGTCGGACTCCACCGAGGGGCACTCGGAGACCGAGCAGCGGTTGAACCGGATGTCGCCGGAGGTGGGCGAGGTCGGCTCACCGAAGGCCAGGTCGATCACGTCCCAGCCGGCGGGGACGTCGGCCATCCGGGTGTAGCCGGAGCCGTTGGCGAAGCTGGCGTGCAGATAGCCGACCAGGGCGTGGGTGGGCAGTCCGCTGCTGGGCGGGGTGGTGGGGGGTGTGGTCGGCGGTGTCGTGGGCGGGGTGGTGGGCGGGGTGGTGGGCGGGGTGGTGGGGGGCGTCGTCGGCGGCTTGGTGGGCGGCGTCGTCGGGGGTGTGGTCGGGGGTGTGGTCGGCGGGGTGTTGGGTGCGCCGGGGCCGTCCAGCGACACGTCGTCGGCGTAGTAGGTGCCCTGCCCGTACCAGCCGTGCAGGAAGACGGTCGCGCTGGTCTGGCTCGCGCCGGTGGTGAAGCCGACCGACAGCTTGCTGTACGCCCCGCCGGTGGACGGGGTCCAGGTGCTGGTGCCGCCGTCGATGCCGAGGTAGACATAGGCGCCGTTGACGTACGAGGAGAGCGTGTAGGTGGTGTTGGGGGCCACCGCCACGGTCTGGGTGCACTGCGCGGTGCTGCCGGTGGAGGCGGCGCCGGCCAGGGCGTAGCCGCCGCCGTGGGCGTGTCCGGTGACGACGCTGCCGTCGGTGCCGCAGCTCCAGCCGGAGAGGCTGCCGCTCTCGAAGCCGCCGTTGGTGAGGAACTCGCCCGCCTGGGCGGCGGGCGCGAGGCCGAGGGTCGTGGCGAGGGCCGCCGCGGCGACGGTGGCCAGGGCGGTGCCGGCCGCGAGGAACGAGCGGGGGCGGGGGCGCGGTCTACGCATGATGCGATGCTCCTGGGTCGACACGGGTGAGGGGGGTGTCGGGGAGGCGTCCACAGTGGACTAGACCACTGAACTAGGTCTGGACCAGTGGTGTCAATGGCATGCGCATCGCACGTATGTGCTGATCAGTCGTCAGGCGACGCTGTCGGGTTCGAGGCGGATGACGACCGACTTGGAGGTGGGGGTGTTGCTGGTGTCGGCGGTGGAGTCCAGCGGGACCAGCACATTGGTCTCCGGGAAGTACGCCGCCGCGCAGCCGCGCGCGGTGGGGTAGTGGACGACCCGGAAGTGCGGCGCGCGACGCTCCACGCCGTCCGTCCACTCGCTGACCAGGTCGGTGTACGCGCCGTCGGCGAAGCCCAGGGCGGCGGCGTCCTCGGGGTGGACCAGGACCACCCGGCGGCCGCCCTCGATGCCCCGGTAGCGGTCGTCCAGACCGTAGACGGTGGTGTTGTACTGGTCGTGGGAGCGCAGCGTCTGGAGCAGCAGCCGCCCCTCGGGGACCTCGGGCGCGGTCAGCGGGTTGACGGTGAAGTTGGCCTTCCCGGTGGTGGTGGGGAAGCTGCGGCTGTCCCGGGGGGCGTGCGGCAGCGCGAAGCCGCCGGGGGCGCGCACCCGTGCGTTGAAGTCCTCGAAGCCGGGGATCACCCGGGCGATCCGGTCGCGGATCAGGTCGTACGACTCCGCGAAGTCCTCCCAGGGCACGGTGTTCTCCGGACCCAGCACCCGGCGGGCCAGCCGGCAGACGATGGCCACCTCGGACAGCAGCTGCGGGGACGGCGGCGGCAGCGGGCCACGCGAGGCGTGCACCATGCCCATCGAGTCCTCGACGGTGACGAACTGCCGCCCCCTGGAGGTGCGGTCCAGGTCGGTGCGGCCCAGGGTGGGCAGGATCAGCGCTCGGGCGCCGGTCACCGCGTGCGACCGGTTGAGCTTGGTGGAGACGTGCACCGTGAGCCGGCAGCGGCGCATCGCCGCCTCGGTGGCCAGGGTGTCCGGGGAGGCCGCCACGAAGTTGCCGCCCATGGCGAAGAAGACCCGGACCCGGCCGTCGCGCATCGCCCGGATGGTGTCCACCGTGTCATGGCCGTGCTCACGCGGCGGCTGGAAGTCGAACTCCTTGCCCAGCGCGTCCAGGAACGCCGCCGCCGGCCGCTCGAAGATGCCCATGGTCCGGTCGCCCTGCACATTGCTGTGCCCGCGCACCGGGCACACCCCGGCGCCGGGGCGGCCCACATTGCCGCGCAGCAGCAGGAAGTCCACCACCTCCCGGATGGTGGGCACCGAGTGCTTGTGCTGGGTGAGGCCCATCGCCCAGCAGACGACGACCTTGCGGGCGTCCAGCACCAGTGCGGCCAGCTCCCGGATCTGCTCCTCCGGCAGGCCGGTCGCCGCCAGCACCGCAGCCCAGTCGGTGGTACGGGCGTCCGCCTCCCAGGCGTCGAAGCCGTGGCAGTGCCGCTCGATGAAGTCGCGGTCCAGGACGGTGCCCGGCTCCTTGTCCTCCGCCTCCAGCAGCAGCAGGTTGAGCGCCCGGAACAGTGCCAGGTCGCCGCCCAGCCGGATCTGCAGGAACAGGTCGGTCAGCCGCGTACCGCCGCCGACCAGACCGCGCGGCGTCTGCGGGTTCTTGAACCGCTCCAGACCGGCCTCCGGCAGCGGGTTGACGCTGACGATCCGGGCGCCGGCCCGCTTGGCCCGCTCCAGGGCGCTGAGCATCCGGGGGTGGTTGGTGCCGGGGTTCTGACCGGCGACGATGATCAGATCGGCCTGGTGCAGGTCCTTCAGACTGACGCTGCCCTTGCCGACGCCCAGCGTCTCGGTCAGCGCCGAACCGGACGACTCATGGCACATGTTGGAGCAGTCCGGCAGGTTGTTGGTGCCCAGCTGGCGGGCGAACAGCTGGTACGTGAAGGCGGCCTCGTTGCCGGTGCGCCCGGAGGTGTAGAAGGCGGCGCCGTCCGGGGAGTCCAGGGCGGCGATCTCCTCGGCGATGATGTCGAACGCGCGCTCCCAGCCGACCGGCTCATAGCGGTCGGCGCCCGCGTCCAGCAGCATCGGCTCGGTGAGGCGGCCCTGCTGGCCCAGCCAGTAGCCGGACCGCTCGGCCAGGTCCGCCACCGGGTGCGTGGCGAAGAACTCCCGGTCGATCCGCCGCTCGGTCGCCTCCTCGGCCACCGCCTTGGCGCCGTTCTCGCAGAACTCGGCGGTGTGCGGGCGGTCCGGCTCCGGCCAGGCGCAGCCGGGGCAGTCGAAGCCCTTCGGCTGGTTGACCCGGCGCAGCGTGGACACCACCCGGCTCGGGCTCATCTGCGCCCCGGCCATCCGCAGGCTGTGGACGACGGCGGGGAGTCCGGCCGCCGCGTGCTTGGGTGCGGTCACCTGGGGTGCGTCCTGTGCCGGGTCGCTCCCGGGAGCCTGCCTGCTCATCCTCGCCCACCTCCGCCTCGCCGCCACGGCGCACACCGCTGCGCGCCCGGCAGCAGCCATCCTCCCACCCGACCCCCGCTCTGCCCCCGGGCCGGGGGTGCGCTTTCGGGGAACCGGGGTTCAGGGTTGGTTGTGGGGGGCGGGTTGTGGTGTGGGGGCGCGGGGGCTGTACGGGTCGCCTGCTGCTGGGGTGGGGGGTTGCGTGTGTGGTTCGGTTGCGGGTGGATGGTGGGTTGTTCGCGCGGTTTCTCGCGCCCCTGTGGGGGGTCAGGGTTGGTTGTGGGGGACGGGTTGTGGTGTGGGGGCGCGGGGAACTGCGCGGGCCGCCGACCGCCGGGGTGGGGGGCTGAGCACGTCGTTCAGTTGCAGGTGGGTGGTGGGTTCCTCGCGCAGTTCCTCGCGCCCCTGGGGTGGTGTGGGGCTGGCCGTGGGCTCCTCGCGGCGCTGGGGTGGTGTGGGGCTGGTGGTGGGTTCCCCGGGCCGTTGGGGTGGGGTCGGGCGGAGGGCGCGGAGGAGGGCGCGGGCGGCGGAGTCGGTCTGGCGGAAGCCGGGGGAGTCGGTGCGGGGCCGGGCGAAGGCGGCGAAGGCGCGGCCGTTGGTGTGCGGGCCCAGGGCGGTGCGGCGGGGGTGTGGGCCGCCGAGGAGCGGGTCGTACAGGCGCCCGTCGGCCGGGGAGACGCTGACCAGCCCGGAGCGGTGCACCCGGGAGGGGTCGGCGAGCACTTCCTCGGCCACCGCGCCGCTGCGGTGCAGGCCGCGCAGCACCGGATCGTGGGTCCGCTCCAGGGCGTGCCGGGGCAGGTACGCCTCGATCAGCGCCGTGGCGGTGACGGTGTGTCCCGGTACGGACGCGCCGGTGGCCCGGAAGGTGCCGGTCGCCTCGTCGGTGGTCACCTCGATCCCGGCGCCCAGGAAGCGGACCACCCCCGCCCGGGAGAGCGCCAGCAGCTCGCGCAGCCGGAAGCCGGGCGGCCCGGAGGCCAGGAAGCTGAAGAAGCCGGACCACCAGCCGTCGACGTCCTCCGCGACCGAGCGGGCGGTGAGCCGGCCGGTGGCCAGCACCCGGGGCAACTGGGCGTAGAGCGAGAGCAGCGCCAGGAAGGCACCCAGGTCGGCGCTGTGGGCGGGGTCGGCGCGGCGGGCGACATCGGCGGCGATGTGGTCGCGCAGCCGGGTCTGCAACTCCTCCGGGTCGTCCAGGACGAGCCCGGTCAGCGGCCGGTCCAGCGCCTCGAAGTCCAGCCGGTCGGCGGGGTCGGGCACGGCCGCCGCCACCAGCTCCGCCAGCCCGGCGGAGTACCAGCCGAGCCGGTCGTAGCCGGCCAGGAACTCCGCCCACGGCAGCGCGGTCCGCTCCGGATGGGCGTGGAATAGCTCGTGGTAGTGGCCGAAGCCGATCTCCTTGGCCATCAGCGGCCACAGGTCGCGCCGCAGGTCCAGCGGCCCGGCGCCGGCCAGCAGCGCGTCCACGGCGGCGGCGTCGAAGTAGCGGGGCAGCGGCGCGGGCGGTCCCTGCAACCGGTAGCCGGTCTTGGAGTGGTACGGCACGCCCCGCCGCGAACCGAGGTGGAGCACCGGTTCCCGGCCGGACGGCAGATAGGTCAGCGTGCCGTCCGGCCCGGTGCGGTAGGAGCCGCCGCGCCCCTCGGTGAGCAGCACGGTCAGGTCCACGGCGGCCAGCCCGAAGCCGCGCAGCACCACGTGCTCGCCGGGCCGGACCGGCTCCAGGTCGGCGTCGGCGGAGAACTCCGGCGGCAGGTAGTAGCGGCCGTGCCGGGCGGCGAAGCGGGCCAGCTCCCGGTGCGGCCCGCCCGGCGCCGAGCCCAGGTGGCCCAGGGTGAGCACTACCTGGTCGCCGGTCAGGACCTGGCCCGACGCCAGCCGGACCCGCTGCGGCCCGTCGGCCGGCCCGGTGACGGCGACGGCGCGGTCGCGGTGCACGGTGACGGTGATGTGCGGTGGCAGGTCGGCGACGGCCCGCCGGAAGACCCAGTCCAGGTAGGCGCTCTGCGCCCGGCGGGTGGGGAAGTCGGTGGGTGCCAGGGCGTGCAGTTCGGCGGTGACCGCCGGGTCGGCGGGCGGTGCGTACGGCGGGTGGGCGGCCGGGTCGGCGGCCCACTGGGCGAGCGAGGGTCCGGGCCGTACCGGGCCCTGGATGGTGGAGCGCTCGTCGGTGAACATGGTGACGTCCTCGGCCATGGAGTTCATCCGCAGCAGCGGGGACTGGTCGTGCCGCCAGATCCGCCCGGCGCCCGGCGGGTGCGGGTCCACCAGGTGGATGTGGAGCGGCCGGTCGGGCAGCAGCTCGGGCGCGTTGGCGGCGATCCGTTCCAGCAGCCCGGTGCCGCGCGGCCCGGCGCCGACCACCACCAGCACGGCCGCCGTCACCGGTGGCCGCCGAGGGCGGGCGCGGCGTCGGCGGCGGTCAGGGTGCGCAGCCGGCCGCGCAGCCGCTGGAGCGGGGTGGGCGGCAGTTCGCGGCTGGCGCCGCGCGCGTAGTACCGCTCCAGGTGGTACTGGCCGGTGGAGAGCACGCTGGTGACGACCAGGTACCAGAGCGTCGCCACGGTCAGCAGCGGGATGACCTCGTAGGTGCGGTTGTAGACCAGCTGCACCGAGTACAGCAGGTCCTGCACGGCGAGCACGCTGACGATGCTGGTGCCCTTGAGGGTGCCGATCAGCATGTTGCCCGCCGTCGGCACGATGGACCGCATCGCCTGCGGCACCACGATCCGGCGCAGCACCCGGTACCGGGAGAGCCCCAGCGCCTGCGCCGCCTCCAGCTGGCCGTGGTCCACCGAGAGGATGCCGCCGCGCACCACCTCGGCGGCGTACGCGGCCTCGTGCAGGGTGAGGCCGATGACGGCCGTGGCGGTGGCGCCCAGCAGATTGACGGTACGGAAGGTGACGAACTCCGGGCCGAACGGGATGCCGAAGCCGAGCGTCGGGTAGAGGGCGCCGATGTTGAACCAGAACAGCAGCTGCACCAGGATCGGCGTGGAGCGGAAGATCCAGATGTAGGCCCAGCCCAGCGTGCGCAGCACCGGGTTGCCGGAGAGCCGCATCACCGCCAGCAGGGTGCCGAGCAGAAAGCCCAGCACCATGACGGCGGCGGTCAGCCAGAGGGTGAGCAGCAGGCCGTCCAGCACGGCGGCGCTGGTGAAGTAGCGGCCGACCACGTCCCACTGGAAGGCCCGGTTGCGGACCACCGAGTTGAGCACCATGGCCAGGACCAGCAGCGCGACGGCCGCGGCCAGCAGTCGGCCGGGGCGGCGCCTGGGGACGATCCGGGGTTCGGGTACGGGGGCCGGCGGCTGCGGCCGGGGTGCGGCCGGGGTGCTCGGGGCGGCGGGTACGGCAGCGGCGGGTATGACGTCGGGCGAGGCGGCCATCACGGGCTCTCCGGGGAGGGATGTGCGCGGGCGGGCGGGTGGGCACGCCCCGGCACGGGGCGGCGGTGCCATCACGCGCGCCGCGTCCCTCAACGCGGCCGGACCGGTCGCCACCGGTCCGCGTCGATCGTACGCACGGTGCTCGGACAAGTGTCAAGCGATGCCCGGGGCGCGGACGGTGGTTGACGAACGCGCGGGTGCACTGGTCAACTGATGGGGTGAACGCCGAGCAGCCCCTGGTCACCCGCGACCACATCGACTTCGGTCGGGTGTGGTCCGCCGCGTGTCGCGCCTGACTCGGCAGCGGGCCGCCTGACCGGCCCCTTCCTCCTCCCTCGGTGACCCCGTCGCGGGCCGAGCACTGCCGCCGTACCCCCTGCTGACACCGGCCGGGTACGGCTCCGAGGCGCACGCTGCCGCCACCCCCGCCTGCACCTGACGTGCCATCGCGCCCACGCATCGCACTGCCCCGCACCGCGCACCGCATCCGCACCGCACTGCATCCGCACCGCATCCGCACCTGTACCGGTACCGCACCGTCATGCCGCCATGCCCGCGCCGAGGGCCCCTTCGGCGTACCCGCATCCGGCCACCCATCCCACCCGAGAGGCCACTCCCATGCCTGTGGAGTTCCTGGGCATCGCCGCCACCAACGACGGTTCGGAGACGAACCGCCGTTCCGGCGGCGCCTTCGACAAGGACTACACCCTGCGGCTCGCCCGCGCCCACGAGGACTACGACTGGGACCGGGTGCTGTTCGCCTACGGCTCCGGCTCACCCGACCCGGCACCGGCCGCCGCGTACATCGCCGCCCGGCTGGAGCGCCTCCAGATCCTGCTGGCCCACCGGCCCAACGTCTCCTACCCCACCTTCGCCGCCAAGACCTTCGCCACCCTGGACCAGATCAGCGGCGGGCGGCTCACCGTCCACTTCATCACCGGCGGCAACAACCACGAGCAGGGCCGCGAGGGCGACTTCCTCACCAAGGACGAGCGCTACGCCCGCACCCGGGAGTACATCGGGATCGTCAAGCGGGCCTGGACCAGTGAGACGCCGTTCGACCACGAGGGCGAGTACTACCGCTTCCACGACTTCGTCAGCGACGTCCGCCCGGTCCAGCAGCCGCGCCCCGGCGTCTCCTTCGGCGGCTCCTCCCCGGCGGCGTACGCGGCGGGTGGCGCCGAGGCCGACATCTACTGCCTGTGGGGCGAGCCGCTGGCGCAGACCGCCGAGCAGATCGAGAAGGTGAAGGCGGCGGCCAAGGCCGCCGGGCGCAGCGAGCCGCCGCGCTTCCAGGTGGCGTTCCGGCCGATCATCGCGCCGACCGAGGAACTGGCCTGGGAGAAGGCCCACCGCACCCTGGACACCATCAACGCCCGCCGGGCCGCCGGGGAGCAGATCCGCCCGCGCCGCCGCCCGAACCCGGCGTCCGACGCCGCCGCCACCCCGGAGAACACCGGCTCGCAGCGGCTGGTCTCCATCGCGGCCCGCGGCGAGCGCTTCGACCGGGCGCTGTGGACCCCCACCGCCGCCGCCACCAGCGGCTCCGGCAACTCCAACGCCCTGGTCGGCACCCCGGAGACGGTCGCCCAGGCGCTGCTGGACTACTACGACCTCGGGGTGGAGATCCTCTCCGCGCGCGGCTACGACCTGCTGGGCGACGCGGTCGACTTCGGCCGCCATGTCATCCCGCTGGTCCGCGCGGAGGTCGCCCGGCGCGACGCCGACCGGGCCCGCCGGCAGCTCACGGCGGTGCCGTCATGACGTCCGTGGCCGAGCCCGGCGGCCTGGCCGTCGCCCGGGTGGCCGTCGACGACCCCCGGGTGCGGCCGCTGCTGACCGAGCTGGCCCATGAGTACCAGACCCGCTACGGCCATGACGCGCGCAGCGAGCTGACCCGCTATCCGGCGGCGGAGTTCGCCCCGCCGCACGGCGCGCTGCTCCTGCTGCTGGAGGGCGGCACCGCCGTGGCGGGCGGCGCGTTCCGCCGCCACCAGGACCCGGCCACCGCCGAGCTGAAGCGCATCTGGACGCACTCCGCCCACCGGCGGCGCGGCCTGGCCCGCCGGGTGGTCGCCGAGCTGGAGCGGGAGGCCGCCGCGCGCGGCTACCGGCGGGTCTTCCTGACGACCGGCCCCCGCCAGCCGGAGGCCCGCGGCCTCTACCTGGCCACCGGCTACACACCGCTGTTCGACCTGGCCGCCGACCCGGAGACGATCGGCCCGCTCCCGTTCGAGAAGCACCTCACCCACCCCGGAAAGGCCCCGACCCGATGAGCGCCCCCGCCCGCAGCCGCCGACCCGGCCTCGCCGCAGCCGCCGCGCTGCTGCCCCTGCTGGCGCTGACCGCCTGCGGCTCCGGTGACCCCGCCACCGTCCGGGCCGCCGCCGGGCCCGGCGCGTCCGCACCCGGTGACGACCCGGTCGCCGCCGTGGCCGAGGTCGACTCCATCGCGGCGCTGCTCCCGGCCGACGTACGCAAGGCCGGCACCGTACGGGTGGGCACCGCTGCCGGCGGCAGCCCGCCCGGCGTCTACTTCGCGGACGCCGACCACCGGAAGCCGGTCGGCCTGGACGTCGACATCGCGGACGCGGTCGGCAAGGTGCTGGGCCTGCGGATCGACCGGGAGATCGCGACCTTCGAGACCATCCTCCCGGCGCTGGACAGCGGCAAGTACGACGTCGGCACCGGCAACTTCGGCGTCACCAATGAGCGGCTGAAGACCATCGACTTCGTCACCTACATCGACGACGGCCAGGGGTTCGCGGTCCGGACCGGCAACACCTCGCTCGGCAAGGTCACCGACCTCACCCAGCTCTGCGGGCTGACGGTGGGCACCGGCGCCGGCACCACCTTCGAGGCGACCCTGAACGCCCACAAGGACGACTGCGTCAAGGCCGGCAAGAAGCCGTACCAGGTCAAGGTCTTCTCCGAGCAGGCCGCCACCCTCACCGGACTCCAGCAGGGCCGGCTGGACGTGCTGATGTCCACCATCAACGGCCTGCGCTACCAGGAGTCCCAACCGGCCGCGAAGGTCACCTTCCTCAATGAGTTCCACCGGCTGGACGTCGGCTTCGCCTTCGCCAAGGGCTCCCCGCTGACCAGGGCGTTCCAGGCCGCCGTCAACCAGCTGATCAAGGACGGCAGCTACGCCCGCATCCTGCGGAAGTGGGGAACCACCGGCTCCGCGATCACCGAATCCCGGATCAACCCGCCGGAGTTGCCATGACCACCCCCGGCATCGCCACCGAGGCGGCCGCCCCTGAGCCGACCGCCGAGCCGACCGCCGAGCCGAGCGTTGCGCAGCCGCCCGCCACCGCGAGCGCGCCCGACCCGGCCGCGCTGACCGTCGTACCCGCCCGCCACCCCTGGCGCTGGGCGGCCGCCGTCGCCGTACTGGTGCTGGTCGCCCAGTTCCTGCACGGCCTGGCCACCAACCCCGCCTGGGACTGGGCCACCTTCGCGGACTTCGCCGCCTCCGGCACGGTGCTCCGCGCGGTCGGCGTCACCCTGCAACTCACCGTCTACGGCACCCTGCTGGGCTTCGCGCTCGGCGTGGTGCTGGCCTTCATGCGGCTGTCGCGCAACCCGGTGCTCCAGACCGTGGCCTGGGTCTACATCTGGGCGTTCCGCTCCATCCCGCTGATCGTGCAGCTGCTGTTCTGGTTCAACCTCTCCTACCTCTACCGGCGGCTCGGCGTCGGCGTCCCGTTCGGCCCGACCGTCTGGTCCTTCGACACCATGAGCCTGGTCGGCGCGCTGGGCGCGGCGGTCATCGGGCTGGCGCTGCACCAGGCCGCGTACGCCGCCGAGATCGTCCGGGCCGGAGTGCTCGCGGTCGACCACGGCCAGCTGGAGGCCGCCGCCGCGCTGGGCATCCCCCGGCTGCGGCAGATCCGCCGGATCGTACTGCCGCAGGCGATGCGGTCCATCCTGCCCAACGCCGCCAACGAGGTGATCTCGCTCTTCAAGGGCACTTCGATCGTCTCGGTGATGGCGATCGGCGAGCTGTTCTACCAGGTGCAGGTGGTCTACGGGCGCAACGGGCGGGTGGTGCCGCTGCTGATGGTCGCCACCGCCTGGTACGTGGTGCTCACCACCGTGCTGTCCGTCGCCCAGTACTACCTGGAGCGCCACTTCGCCCGGGGCGCCAGCCGCACCCCGCCGCCCACCCCGCTGCAACGCGCCCGCCGCGCCGTACGGGGGCTGCGCGCGGCGGCGGCCCGGCGGGACGAGGCCGTCACCCCCGGCCGGCTCACCCCGGACCGGCTCGGCCCGGACCGGCTCGCCCCGGACCAGGTCATCTCAGGAGGCACCGAATGAGTGATGTGATGGTGGACGTACGCGGCGTCCACAAGAGCTTCGGCCCGCTGGAGGTGCTGCGCGGGGTCGACCTCCAGGTGCGGGCCGGCGAGGTCACCGTGGTCCTCGGGCCGTCCGGCTCCGGGAAGTCCACCCTGCTGCGCAGCATCAACCACCTGGAGAAGGTCGACCGGGGCCGGATCAGCATCGACGGCGAGCTGATCGGCTACCGCCGCTCCGGGGACCGGCTGCATGAACTGCGGGAGCGGGAGATCCTGCGGCAGCGCACCCACATCGGCTTCGTCTTCCAGAACTTCAACCTCTTCCCGCACCTCACCGTGGCCGAGAACCTCATCGAGGCGCCGGTCCACGCGCTGCACCGCCCCCGCAAGGAGGCCGCGGCGGCGGCCGAACGGCTGCTGGCCCGGGTCGGGCTGTCCGACAAGGCGGACGCCTACCCCCGGCAGCTCTCCGGCGGCCAGCAGCAGCGGGTGGCCATCGCCCGAGCGCTGGCCCTGGAACCCAAGGTGCTGCTCTTCGACGAGCCCACCTCGGCGCTCGACCCGGAGCTGGTCGGCGAGGTGCTTGAAGTGATCAAGGACCTGGCCGGCAGCGGCACCACCATGGTCGTCGTCACCCATGAGATCGGCTTCGCCCGCGAGGTGGCCGACACCGTGGTCTTCATGGACGGCGGCGTGATCGTCGAACAGGGCCCGCCCTCGGCCGTACTGGACGATCCGCAGCACGAACGCACCCGCGCCTTCCTCGCCAAGGTCCTCTGACACACCCCCCGCATCCGATCCCGGAGGAATCACCCATGCCCACCTCGCTCGCCCGCCGCTCGGCCGCCGTCCCGCTCGGCCTCGCCGCCGCCCTCACCCTCGCCGCCTGCGGCGGCTCCGCCGACGCGGGCCAGGCCAAGGCCGCGCCCAAGACCCGCAAGGTCGCCGGGACCACCTTCGACCTCAGCCCCGACCAGCACCGGATCACCACGCCCGAGGTGCCCGCCATCGCCGCCCTCGTCCCCCAGGCGATCCGCAGCAGAGGCACCCTGGAGGTGGTCGACTCGGCCACCACCTCGCCACCGCTCGACTTCTACGCCACCGACGACAGAACCGTGATCGGCGTGGAGACCGACATCGCCCATCTGATCGCGGACGTCCTCGGCCTGACCATGCACCAGAACACGGGTGCCTGGGAGCAGATCTTCGTCGGCCTGGACAGCGGCAAGTACGACCTCGGCGTCAGCAACATCACCGTCACCGAGGAGCGCAAGGAGAAGTACGACTTCGCCACCTACCGGCTGGACAACCTGGCCTTCGAGGCCCGCAAGGGCAGCGGGCTGCGGATCGGCGGCCCCCGGGACGTGGCCGGCCGCACCATCGGTGTCGCCTCCGGCACCAACCAGGAGAAACTGCTGGTCGACTGGAGCGCAGCGGACGTCAAGAACGGCCTCAAGCCGGTGGACATCAAGTACTACCAGAAGCCCAGCGACTACTACCTGGCCCTCGGCTCCGGCCGCATCGAGGCATGGCTCGGCCCCAACCCCAGCGCCGCCTACCACGTGGCCGCCGCCGGTGAGAGCGAGATCGCCGGTACCTACTCGGGCGGCGGCGCCACCGTGCAGGGCAAGATCGCCGCCACCACCAAGAAGGACAACGGCCTGATCAAGGCGGTGCAGCAGGCCCTGCAGACCGTCATCGACAACGGCAGCTACGCCCAGGTGCTCAAGCGCTGGGGCCTGTCCGGCGAGGCGGTGCCCACCTCCGAGCTCAACCCGCCCGGCCTGCCCAAGACCGGCACCTGACCACCGGCACACCACCGCCATCGAGGAACCATCGAGGAACCCCATGCCCCGCCAGCTGCACCTCTCCGCCGCCCTGGACGGCGCCGGGCGGCATCCCGCCGCCTGGCGCGCCGCCGGGCTCCACCCCGCCGAGCTGTTCACCGCCGCGTACTGGACCGGCCTCGCCCGCCTCGCCGAGCGCGGCACCCTGGACCTGGTCACCCTGGGTGACTCCCTCGCCCCGCCCGACACCCGCGACGACCGGGTACGCGGCCGGCTGGACGCGGCGGCCACCCTGGCCCGGGTCGCCCCCGGCACCAGCCGGATCGGCCTGGTGCCCACCGTCACCACCACCCACACCGAGCCCTTCCACACCGCCGTCTCGCTCCAGACCCTGGACTGGGTCAGCGAGGGCCGGGCCGGCTGGCTGGTCGACGTCTCCGCCACCGAGGCGGAGGCCCGCGCGGTCGGCCGCCGCCCGGTCGCCCCGGCCGCCGAGCTGTGGCGGGAGGCCGCGGCCGCCGCCGAGGTCGCCGCCCGGCTCTGGGACAGCTGGGAGGACGACGCCGAGATCCGCGACACCGCCACCGGCCGCTTCATCGACCGCGACAAGCTGCACTACATCGACTACCAGGGGCCCGACTTCGCGGTGCGCGGGCCGTCCATCGTGCCCCGCTCGCCGCAGGGCCGGGCGGTCGTCGCCGTCGCGCTGGACCCGGCCGACCCCGAGGAACGCTGGGCGTTCGCCGCCGAGCGGGCCGATGTGGTGCTGCTCGCCGCCCGCCACCCGGCCACCGCCCGGGGCGCCCGCGAGGTGCTGCGCCGCCGCGCGGCCCAGGCCGGCCGCGAACCGGACACGCTGACCGTGCTGGTACGGATCGCGGTCACCCTGGCCGCCGACTCCGCCGCCGCGCAGGCCCGGACCGCCGAGCTGGACGCGCTGGCGGGTCCCCCGGAGCAGCGCGAACCGGGCACCGTCGCCTACACCGGCACCGCCGCCGGGCTCGCGGACCTGTTCGCGCAGTGGCAGGCCGCCGACGCCGCCGACGGCTTCCATCTGCTGCCCGCCGTGCTGCCGGCCGACCTGGCGGCGGTGGTGGACGAGCTGGTGCCGCTGCTGCGCGAGCGCGGCCTGTTCCACAGCGGGTACACCGGCCGTACGCTCCGCGACCACCTCGGCCTGGCCCGGCCCGCCAGCCGCTACGCCCCCTCGGAGGTGGCCCGATGACCCCGCCGCCCACCACCCACGCGCCCACCGCCTACACGTCCGCCGGACATGCCTCCGCCGACCGCCCGCTGAAGCAGATCCACCTGGGCGCGCACTTCCCCGGCGTCAACAACACCACGGTGTGGACCGATCCGGCCTCCCGCAGCCAGATCGATTTCGCGTCGTTCCGGCACCTGGCGCGGACCGCCGAGCGCGGCCTGTTCGACTTCTTCTTCCTGGCGGAGGGGCTGCGGCTGCGCGAGCACAAGGGCCGCATCCACGACCTGGACGTGGTCGGCCGCCCCGAGTCGCTCACCCTGCTGAACGCGCTGGCCGCCGTCACCGACCGGCTCGGCCTGGCCGCCACCGTCAACGCCACCTTCAACGAGCCGTACGAGCTGGCCCGCCGGCTCGCCTCGCTCGACCACCTCTCCGACGGCCGCGCGGCCTGGAACATCGTCACCTCCTCCGACGCCTTCACCGGGGAGAACTTCCGGCGCGGCGGCTTCCTGGACCGGGCCGACCGCTACCACCGGGCCGCCGAGTTCGTGGCCGTTGCCCGCCGGCTCTGGGAGTCCTGGCAGCCGGACGCGCTGGACTCCGGCGACCCGGCCCGCTTCGTCCGCCCCGGCGGCATCCGGGAGGTCCGGCACTCCGGGCCGCAGTTCGACATCACCGCCGAGGCCGGCTGGCCGCGCTCGCCGCAGGTCCACCCGGTGCTCATCCAGGCCGGGGACTCCGACGACGGGCGGGAGTTCGGCGCCGCCACCGCCGATGTGATCTTCAGCCGGCACAGCACCCTGGAGGCGGGCCGGGCGTTCCACGCCGACGTCAAGCGGCGGCTGGCCGCGTACGGCCGCAAACCCGACGAGCTGAAGATCATGCCGGGGGTGACCTTCGTCCTCGGCGACACCGAGCAGGAGGCCGCCGAGCGCGCCGCCGAGATCCGCCGCGCCCAGGTCGGCCCGCAGACCGCGCTGGCCTTCCTGGAGCAGGTCTGGGGCTTCGACCTCTCCGGGTACGACCCGGACGGCCCGCTGCCGGAGCGCGACCCCGACCCGGAGTCCACCCTGGTACAGGGCAGGGTCCGGATCGGGGAACCGCTCGCCGTCGCGGCCCGCTGGCGGGCCGTCGCGGAGCAGCAGCGGCTCTCCATCCGGGAGCTGGTCATCGAGGTGACCGGCCGCCAGTCGTTCATCGGCACCCCGGCGACAGTGGCCGCGCAGCTCAACGAGTACGTGCAGTCCGACGCCGCCGACGGCTTCATCCTGGTGCCCCATCTGACCCCCGGCGGCCTGGACGACTTCGTGGACCGGGTGGTGCCGCTGCTCCAGGAACGGGGCGTCTTCCGCACCGCGTACACCGGCCGTACGCTCCGTGACCACCTCGGCCTCGCCACCCCGCGCGAACCGGCGGGCTGACCCGCATCCTCATCGTTCTCTCGGCCGAAACCCACCCGGCCCTCAGCCGCCACCCGTACGCTGCTCCCCAGGGAAGGAGCCATCCCCCCGAGCTCCGCTCCCTGCCCCCGCGCGGCCACCATCCCCCCGTGCCGCCGGGGTCGGGCCGGGCCCGCCGCGCCGCTGGACACGTCGCCGCGAGGCCCGGCCCCCACAGCCACCGGCCGGGCCGACCGTGGACGCTCACCCCCGTCCGCTGACCTGCGCGGCACCCGATGAGCGGCCCCGTCCGGCAGCGCGCCGACCGGGGCCGCACAATGTGCGGATGACCGAGAGATCCGCGCCCGACTTCCGCACCAAGCCCACCCTGCCGGGGGAGAAGGTGGTGCTCCGCCCGGTGACCGCCGAGGACGCCGCCGTGCTGTACCCGCTGATGGACGAGCCCGAGGTGCGGCGGCTCACCGGCAGCCACGGTGAGATCTCCTGGGCGCAGGCCGTCCGGTGGTACGGGACGCGCGCCGACCACCAGGACCGGCTGGACCTGGCCGTGGTGGACCGGGAGACCGGGGAGTGCGTCGGTGAGGCGGTCCTCAACGAGTGGAGCCCGGCCGACGAGTCCTGCAACTTCCGCATCCTGATCGGCCGCCCGGGGCAGGGCCGCGGCCTGGGCACCGAGACGGTACGGCTGCTGGTCGGGTACGGCTTCGAGAAGCTGGGCCTGCACCGCATCTCGCTGGAGGTCTACGCCTTCAATCCCCGGGCCCGCCGTACGTACGAGAAGGTTGGCTTCGTCGCCGAAGGCGTGCTGCGCGACGCGCTGCGCTGGGACGGCGAGTGGGTGGACGCCACCGTGATGTCGATCCTGGCCGCCGAGTGGGAGCAGCACCGGGGGCGGCCCTGACCGGCGGACGGGCGGGAGCCACGGCACCGGTCGGACCGGTCCCGTGGCTCCCGGGGGCGAGAACGCCGCTCAGCGGTGCTTGAAGACGTTCTTCACATGCTGCCCGGCCTGCTTCAGGTCGCTCTTGTCCTGGTCGGCCTTGCCCTCGGACTCCAGGTACGGATCGTCCGTGGCCTTGCCGGTGTGCTCCTTGGCCTTGCCCTTCAGCTTGTCGGCGGCGTTCTCCGCCTTCTTGCCGATGCCCATGGCGTTTCCCTCCGGATACAGGCGATCGATCCCGGGAGGCCCGGAATCCGTCCTGCGCTGCGCCTGCCCACCGGCTGCCCGGCCATGCCCCCCGGCCCGTTCACAGCGGCCTGGGGTCGCCGCCCCCTCGGGTGCGCCGCCGAACACCCCGCCCGGCGTCGGCCGCGCCGCCGACCGCCCAGCAGTCGGTCCGGTCGTACCGCCTGTCCGCCGCACGCCGTACGCTGCCGCAGGTGACCACTGCTGCCCACCGCCCCGTCCGCTGGGGCATCCTCGCCACCGGCGGAATCGCCGCCTCCTTCGCCGCCGACCTGCGACTGCTCCCCGACGACGCCGAGCTCGCCGCGGTCGGCTCCCGCTCCCTCGCCTCCGCCCAGCGCTTCGCCGACCGCCACGGCATAGCCCGCGCCCACGGCACCTGGCAGGACCTCGCGGACGACCCGGACGTCGATGTCGTCTACGTCGCCACCCCGCACTCCGCCCACCACGCCGCCGCCTCGCTCTGCCTGGAGGCCGGAAAGGCGGTGCTCTGCGAGAAGGCGTTCACCCTCAACCTCGCCCAGGCCCAGGACCTGGTCACCCTCGCCCGCAAGCGCGAGCTGTTCCTGATGGAGGCGATGTGGACGTACGTCAACCCCACCGTGCGCCGCATGCTGGAGCTGATCGCGGACGGCGCCATCGGTGAGGTCCGCTCGGTCCACGCCGACTTCGGCGCCTCGGTGCCGTACCAGGCCGACCACCGGCTGCACGACCCCGCCCAGGGCGGCGGCGCGCTGCTCGACCTCGGCGTCTACCCGGTCGGCTTCGCCCAGCTCGTCCTCGGCGCCCCAGCCAGCGTCTCCGCCTGGGCGCACCTCAGCCCGGCCTGCGTGGACGAGAACACCGGCATCCTGCTCGGCTACGACAGCGGCGCCGTCGCCAACCTGTCCTGCTCGCTGGTCGCCGGCACCTCCCAGTACGCCGCCGTCAACGGCACCCGGGGCCGGATCGTCTTCGCCCGGGACTTCTTCCACCCGGAGGGCTTCGTGCTGCACCGCGAGGGCAGCGAGCCCGAGGAGGTCCGGCTGCCCGCCGACCCGGGCAACGGCTACACCCACGAGGCCCTTGAGGTGATGCGCTGCCTGCGCGAGGGCGCCACCGAGTCGCCGCTCGTCCCGCTGGACGGCAGCCTCTCGCTGATGGCCACCCTGGACACCGTCCGTGACCGGATCGGGCTGCGCTACCCCGACGAGTGAGCCGACCGGCCCGGCCCGCCCGCACCACCGGCCCGCCGCCCGAGGGCCCGGCGGGCCGGGCCGCTCACGCCTGCCGGCGCGGCTGTCGAACGCCGACCGATACCGCGTGAAAGTGCAGTACAAACGCCGGTTCCTGCGCCAGGATAGCCAGATGGCCGAAGAATCGATCTCCACAGCCGACCAGGCGACCCCACGGCGTATCGCTGACGCCTACGTCCATGCGCTCGCGGCCCTCGACCCGCTGACCGCCACCTACCTAGGGCTCAACCCGGGCGACGACCGGCTCCCCGACCTCACCCCCAGCGGCCAGGAAGCCGTCGCCGACCTCGGCCGCCGCACCCTCACCCAGCTCGACGCCGCCGAGCGCGCCGCCGAAGCGGCCGGCACCGGCTTCGACGCCGCCGAACAGCGCTGCGCCCGGCTGCTGCGCGAGCGGCTCACCGCCGAACTCGCCGTGCACGACGCCGGCGAGGACCTGCGCGCCGTACGCAACCTCGGCTCCCCGCTGCACGGCGTACGCGACATCTTCACCCTGATGCCCACCGCGACCGACGACGACTGGGCGCTGATCGCCCGCCGACTGCGGCACGTCCCGCAGGCCCTGACCGGCTACCGCGCCACCCTCGCGGAGGGCGTCGAGCGCGGGCTGCTCTCCGGCCCGAGGCAGGTCGCCACCGTGGTCGAACAGCTGGGGGAGTGGCTGGGCTCCGGCTCCGACGGCGGCTGGTTCGCGGACTTCGCCGCCGGCGGACCGCAGAGCCTGCGCACCGAGCTGGACCAGGCCGCCACCGCCGCCACCGCCGCCCTCGTCGAGCTGCGCGACTGGCTGCGCGACGTCTACGCCCCGGCCGCCGCGGACACCCCGGACCCGGTGGGCCGCGAGCGCTACGCCCGGTTCGTCCGCTACTGGAACGGCGCCGACCCCGACCTGGACGAGGCGTACCGCTGGGCCTGGGGCGAGTTCCACCTGCTGGTGGCGGAGATGCGCGACGAGGCCGCCAAGGTGCTGCCGGACGCCACCCCGCTGGAGGCCATGGCCTACCTGGAGAACGAAGGCCCGGCCATCGAGGGCGCCGAGGAGGCCCGCCGCTGGCTCCAGGGGCTGATGGACCAGGCGATCCAGGACCTCCAGGGCACCCACTTCGACCTGGCCGAGCCGGTCCGCCGGGTGGAGTCGATGATCGCCCCGGCCGGCAGCGCCGCCGCGCCGTACTACACCGCCCCGTCGCTGGACTTCTCCCGTCCGGGTCGCACCTGGCTGCCCACCCGGGGCCAGGAGCGCTTCCCGGTCTGGGACCTGGTCTCCACCTGGTACCACGAGGGCGTTCCGGGCCACCACCTCCAGCTCGCGCAGTGGAACTACGTGGCCGACAGCCTGTCGACGTACCAGGTGAGCGTCGGCCAGGTCAGCGCCGACGCCGAGGGCTGGGCACTGTACGCCGAGCGGCTGATGGACGAACTGGGCTACCTCACCGACCCGGGAGCCCGGCTCGGCTACCTCAACGCCCAGATGATGCGGGTCCTGCGGGTGATCGTCGACATCGGCATGCACGTCGGCCTGGACTTCCCCGCCGACTCCCCGTACCGGCCCGGCGAGCCGGTCACGCCGGAGGCCGCCCGCGAGTTCTTCGGGCAGTACTGCGGCCTGGCCGCCGACTTCCTGGACAGCGAACTGGTCCGCTACCTGGGGATGCCCGGCCAGGCCATCGGCTACAAGCTCGGCGAGCGCGCCTGGCTCCAGGGCCGCGCGGCGGCCAGGGCGGCCCACGGCGACGCGTTCGACCTCAAGGCATGGCACATGGCGGCGCTCTCCCAAGGCTCCCTGGGCCTGGACGACCTGGTGGACGCCCTCTCCCGCCTCTGACCCCCCACGACTCCCCGCCCACCCCGGGCGGGGAGTCCCCACCGGCCCGCCGCACCCCCTCTGCCGCGCTGTCCCCCTTTTCGGCTTGTTGCACTGCCTCGGGGGCGCGAGGAACCGCGCGCCCAGCCACCCCCGTCCCCGCACTCTCCCCCGCACCCACAGCGACAGGAGAAAGCAGCGGGACAGCAGTGGCATCCCCAACGCCCCGAACACCCCAACTTGGCACCCTTGACAGCCACTTTGGTCCAGTCCACCGTGGGCACGCGATCATCGCCACCGCCGAGCGAGCCCCACGCCCGGTGGCGCGCGCCGCAGCGAACGACTCGTAGTGCCCCGGATCGTGGCGCTCCCTCCCTCCCCCCAGGAGCCACCGTCATGCCCCCTGCCCCGACCCGCCCGTCCACCGCCACCAAGCCCAAAGCCGGACGCCCCCGCATACCCGTACTGGCGGCAGCCGCCACCGCACTGACCCTCACCACGTCGGCCCTGGCCCTGCTGCCGGGCACCGCCGCCGCCGACACCACCGCCAACCTGGTGGTCAACGGCGGCTTCGAGAGCGGCAGCACCAGCGGCTGGACCTGCGCCGGCCACTCGACCGTCAGCACCGCGTCCCCGCACTCCGGCGCTTACGCCCTGCTCTCCTCGCCCGGCAGCGCCGACACCGCGCCGTGCTCGCAGACGGTCGCGGTGCAGCCGGGCGGCAGGTACGTACTGGGCGCCTGGACCAAGGGCGCGTACGCCGAACTCTCCGCCACCGGCAACGGCGTGAAGGAGTCCACCCGGAGCGGTTCCTCCTCCTGGACCCAGCTGACCGCCAACATCCTCGCGGGCCCGGCCACCACCCAGATCACCGTCACCGTGAACGGCGGATCAGCCTCCGGGGACCTCTCCGTGGACGACGTCACCCTGACCGGCCCGGCCCCCACCGCACCGACGACCTCCCCCACGCCCACCACCTCCCCGTCCCCGACCCCCACGCCCACCCCGACACCGACCCCCACCCCGACACCGACTCGCACCACCCCCACCCCCACCCCCACCGTGACCCCCACCCAGCCCTCCACCGACCCCACAACCGTCAACGTCTCGGACACCAAGGGCCTCAAAGCAGCGCTGACCGCCGCCACCCCCGGCCAGACCATCCACCTGGCCGACGGCGCCTACTCCGGCAACTTCAAGATCACCACCCCCGGCACCGCCACCGCCCCGATCACCCTCACCGGCTCCGCCGGAGCGGTCCTCTCCACCCCCTCCGGCGGCGGCAACGGCATCCAGCTCACCAGCGCGGGCTACTGGACCATCAAGGGCATCACCATCACCGGCGGCCAGAAGGGCATCATGGTCGACTCCTCCGACCATGTCGTCATCGACTCGGTCCAGGTGCACCACACGACCATGGAGGGCATCCACTTCCGTACCTCAAGCAGCTACGGAGTGGTGAAGAACTCCTTCATCCACGACACCGGCACCTCCGGCAACGGCATGGGTGAGGGGGTCTACGTCGGCACCGCCAACACCCTCAGCGACACCAGCGACCACGTCCAGATCCTCGACAACGTGATCGGCCCCAACATCGGCGGCGAGAACATCGACATCAAGGAGGGAACCACCGGCGGCCTGATCTCCGGCAACACCTTCGACGGCAGCGGACTGACCGGAGCCAACTACGACGACTCCTGGGTGGACGTGAAGGGCAACGGCTACACCATCCAGAACAACACCGGCGTCCACACCACCAACGACGGCTACCAGACGCACAGCCAGTACCCGGGCTGGGGCTGCGGCACCGTCTTCCGCCACAACACGTCGGACCTGACCGGCGCCACCGGCCCCAACCGCTACGCCATCGACGTCACCGTCTACGACCCGGCCACCTGCCCGGTCACCATCACCGCCGACAACACCGTCACCGGCGGCAACGGCCTGGCCAACCCCGGCATCCCCATCAGCTGACCCCGGCCGCCCTCCCAGGCCCGGGTCGGTCGACCGCCCCCACCCCGGCGACGACCGCCCCGGGCCCCGGCAACCGGCGGTCAGGGCCTTCAACCAGCGGTCAGACCTTGATGACGACGACCCGGTCCCCGCAGAGCGCGCTGCGGCCGTCGGGATCGCGTACTTGCGGCCGTGCGGCCCGGCGTCCGCCAGCAGCGCCGCCGCGTGTCGGGCAAGGGGTTCGGAGACGGGCTCGACGATGATGCGCGCCACCCGGTGACCTCGCGGTCGCGAAGCACAGCCTTCGCCAGCCCCTCACTGTCCAGGACCAGCGTCCACCGGGCACGGCCGAGGAACGCGTCATGCGGCGTTCGTCCGCTGCCCGAGCGCACGCCGAAGCCGATCCCGTTTCGCCTGGATCTCCTCCTCGGTGATGGGCCCGTGCTCAGCGGCGGCCCTGCCTTGATGGCCGCATTGTCGGGTGCGGCCCCGCCCCGCCCAGGCATGCAGAAAGACCCCGCAGTCAGCATCTCTGCTGCTTGCGGGGTCCCTTGGCACTTCTCGCGAAGTGCCCCCGGCAGGATTCGAACCTGCGCACACGGCTCCGGAGGCCGTTGCTCTATCCCCTGAGCTACGGGGGCTTGCTTGGTGCGACGGGAAGAACACTACCAGGTCGCAAGGGGTGGACGTGCACGAGTTGGTGGGGTGGGCGTTCGGGGGTCGGGCTGGTGTCGGGGGGTGGCGTCCACCCGGGGGTGGGGTGGTCACCGGTGGTGGTGAATCCGGGGTGGGCGGGCGCGGAAGTGGGCGAAACGGGGACGGGCCCAGGGGGCCGCGCCTACCCTCGGTGATGTGCCTGACGTGTCCGGTCGGGTCCTCGTCGTCGATGACAGCGAGGTGATCCGACAGCTGATCAGGGTCAACCTCGAACTCGAGGGGTTCGAGGTGGTGACCGCCGCTGACGGTGCCGAGTGCCTGGAGGTCGTGGAGCGGGTCCAGCCCGATGTCGTCACCCTCGACGTGGTGATGCCACGTCTGGACGGACTGAGGACGGCGGCCCGGTTGCGGGGGAACCCGGTCACCAGCCGGCTGCGCATCGCCATCGTGAGCGCCTGCACCCCGGCGGATCTGGAGCGCGGGGAGTCGGTGGGGGTGGACGGCTACCTCGGCAAGCCGTTCGAACCGGCCGACCTGGTGCGGCTGGTGCGCCGGCTGCTCGGCGCGCCCCCGGAACCGCCGGGCGCGCCCGGCGCGGCCACCGGCGACCAGCGGATCGGATTCGGCCGGGGCGCCGGGCTGGGCCTGCTCCGACCCGACCGGGCGTTCCGCTCTCCGCGAACGGACCGGTGACCCCCGTACGCCCCTGCGCGCAGCCCACCCGAAGCCGAACCCGCCCCCGTACGCGGCCCGCCCGCCCCCGCGCCGTCCGGCCGCGCCACCGCCGCGCCGCCGGAACCGCACCGATGCCGGGCGTTCCCGGCACAAGCGGCGTTCCGGGCCGCAGGCGGGCCCGGGACGCCCGAGCGGGTGTCTCACGCCTCAAACCCGATGGCGGTGCACACCCCCCTCTCGCCTACGCTTGCACCGTGACACCCGCAGAGCTTTCCCAGGCAGTGCTGTCCGCGGTTCGCGCCGCCGTCGAGGCGGGCGAGCTGACCGTCGCCGTGCCCGAGCAGGTGACCGTCGAGCGGCCCAAGAACAGGGACCACGGCGACTACGCCACCAATGTGGCCCTCCAGCTCGCCAAGCCGGCCGGGAAGCCGCCCCGACAGGTGGCGGAGCTGGTCTCCGCCCGCCTCGCGCAGATCCCGGGTGTCGCCAAGGTCGACGTCGCCGGTCCCGGCTTCCTCAACATCACGCTGGACGCCGCCACCCAGGGCGGCCTGGCGCGCACCATCGTGGCGGCGGGCGGCGCGTACGGGCGCAATGACGCCCTGGCGGGCCTGAAGATCAACCTGGAGTTCGTCTCCGCCAACCCCACCGGCCCGATCCACATCGGCGGCGTCCGCTGGGCGGCGGTCGGTGACTCCCTCGGCCGCATCCTGCGGGCCGGCGGCGCCGACGTCACCACCGAGTACTACATCAACGACGCCGGGGTGCAGATCACCAAGTTCGGCGCCTCGCTGCACGCCGCCGCCAACGGCCGGCCGGTGCCGGAGGACGGCTACGTCGGTGAGTACATCGGTGACATCGCCCAGCAGATCGTGGCGGCCAACCCCGGCGTGCTCGACCTCCCCGACGCCGAGCAGTTGGAGCTGTTCCGCGCCGAGGGCCTGCGGCTGATGGTGGCCGAGATCCAGCGCTCCATGGAGGAGTTCGGCGTCCACTTCGACGTCTGGTTCTCCGAGAAGTCGCTGCACGAGTCGGGCGCCGTGGAGAAGGCGATCGAGCGGCTGCGCGCGCAGGGCCACGTCTTCGACCAGGACGGCGCCATCTGGCTGCGCACCACCGACTTCGGTGACGACAAGGACCGCGTCCTGATCAAGGCCGACGGCGACACCACCTACTTCGCCTCCGACGCCGCGTACTACCTCTCCAAGCGGGACCGCGGCAATGACGTCAACGTCTACATGCTGGGCGCCGACCACCACGGCTACGTGGGCCGGCTCAAGGCGATCGTGGCCTGCGCCGGCGACGACCCCGAGCGCAACATCGAGGTGCTGATCGGCCAGTTCGTGAAGATGCTCCGGGACGGCGAAGAGGTCCGGATGTCCAAGCGGGCCGGCAACATCATCACCATCGACGACGTGGTCGACTGGATCGGGGTGGACGCGGCGCGCTACTCGCTGGCCCGCTCCTCCACCGATTCCACGCTCACCCTCGACATCGACGTACTCACCAGCCAGTCGAACGAGAACCCGGTCTACTACGTGCAGTACGCGCACGCCCGGATGAGCTCGGTCGCCCGCAACGCGGCCCAGCTCGGCATCGACAAGGGCAGCGCCGACGACTTCGCCCCGGAGCTGCTGGCCACCGAGTGGGAGTCCGACCTGCTCGGCATGCTGGGCGAGTTCCCGCGCGTCGTCGCGGCGGCGGGCGAGCTGCGCGAGCCGCACCGGGTGGCCCGCTACCTGGAGCAGCTGGCCGGTACGTACCACCGCTTCTACGACAACTGCCGCATCCTGCCGCGCGGCGACGAGGAGGTCACCGACCTCACCCGCGCCCGGCTGTGGCTGGCCGAGGCGACCCGCACGGTGATCGCCAACGGCCTGGGCCTGCTGGGAGTATCGGCCCCCGAGCGCATGTGAGCGCCCCCGGCGGCGGTGGTGGCGGTGCCCCCGCCCCGCCGCCGCACCCCGCTGCCGGGCGGCCGCCGACGTACCAGCTGACGCACAAGGAGAGATCAGCACCATGAGCCGCTCCGCGCACCCCGCGGGCCCGCGCCACGGCGATGTCATGCCGGAGGGCCACTACAGCGCACCGCCCGCCGACCTCAACGCGCTGGACCCCAAGGTCTGGGCGCGCACCGTCGCCCGTGGCCCGGTCGGCGGCGCGGCCTCCGTCGGCGGGGTCGATGTGCGCACCCTCGCGGAGGAGTTCGGCACCCCCGCCTACATCCTGGACGAGGACGACTTCCGGGCCAGGGCGCGCGCCTGGCGGCAGGCGTTCGGCGACGAGGCGGACGTCTTCTACGCGGGCAAGGCGTTCCTCTGCCGCGCGGTGGTCCGCTGGCTGCACGAGGAGGGCCTCGGCCTGGACGTGTGCAGCGGCGGCGAGCTGGCGGTGGCGCTCTCCGCCGGGATGCCCGCCGACCGGATCGCCTTCCACGGCAACAACAAGTCGGCGCATGAGCTGGAGCGGGCGGTGGCGGCCGGGGTCGGGCGCATCGTGGTCGACTCGTACGAGGAGATCGCCCGGCTGGCCTTCATCGCGGACGAGCAGGGCGTACGGCAGAAGGTGCTGGTCCGGGTGACGGTGGGCGTCGAGGCGCACACCCACGAGTTCATCGCCACCGCCCACGAGGACCAGAAGTTCGGCCTCTCGCTGGCCGGCGGCGCCGCCGCCGAGGCGGTGCGCCGGGTGCTCAAGCTGGACAGCCTGGAGCTGGTCGGCCTGCACTCGCACATCGGCTCGCAGATCTTCGACACGGCGGGCTTCGAGGTGGCCGCCCGCCGCCTGGTCGGGCTGCTGGGCGAGATCCGCGACGAGCACGGCGTCCAGCTGCCGGAGATCGACCTCGGCGGCGGCCTCGGCATCGCGTACACCAGCGAGGACGACCCCGGCGAGCCGGAGATGATCGCCAAGTCGCTGGCCGAGATCGTCCGCCGCGAGTGCGAGTCCGCCGGTCTGCGGGCCCCCCGGCTGTCGATGGAGCCGGGCCGCGCCATCGTCGGCCCGACGACCTTCACCCTGTACGAGGTCGGCACCGTCAAGCACCTGGACGGGCTGCGGACGTACGTCAGCGTCGACGGCGGCATGTCGGACAACATCCGCACCGCGCTGTACGACGCCGACTACTCGGTCGCGCTGGTCTCCCGCTCCTCGGACGCCGAGCCGATGCTGACCCGGGTGGTCGGCAAGCACTGCGAGTCCGGCGACATCGTGGTCCGGGACGCCTTCCTCCCCGCCGACCTGGCCCCCGGCGACCTGGTCGCCGTCCCGGCCACCGGCGCCTACTGCCGCTCGATGGCCAGCAACTACAACCATGTGCTGCGCCCGCCGGTGGTGGCGGTGCGCGAGGGCCGGGCCCGAGCCGTGCTGCGGCGGGAGACGGAAGAGGATCTGCTGCACCTCGATATCGGCTGATGAAATTCTGGTCTCAGATCGTGGAACGGGCGGAGATCCCACCCCCGTGTCCATGAGACTGGGCGGGGGAGCGATCCCCGGTGACAACTCGACGACGGAAGACGAGAGCGGAGTCGGATGATGCGTACGCGGCCGCTGAAGGTGGCGCTGCTGGGCTGTGGAGTGGTCGGCTCCGAGGTGGCGCGCATCATGACGACACACGCCGCCGACCTCACCGCACGCATCGGCGCGCCGGTGGAGCTGGCCGGTGTGGCCGTGCGCCGCCCCGGCCGCCCCCGCCCCGGCGTACCCGAGCACCTGGTCACCACCGACGCCACCGAGCTGGTGAAACGCGACGGCATCGATGTGGTGGTCGAGGTGATCGGCGGCATCGAGCCGGCCCGCGGCCTGCTCCTGTCCGCGATGGAGCACGGCGCCTCGGTGGTCAGCGCCAACAAGGCGCTGCTGGCCCAGGACGGCGCGGTGCTGCACGCCGCCGCCGCCGGCGCCGGGGTGGACCTCTACTACGAGGCGGCGGTGGCCGGGGCCATCCCGCTGATCCGGCCGCTGCGCGAGTCGCTGGCCGGCGACAAGGTCAACCGGGTGCTGGGCATCGTCAACGGCACCACCAACTTCATCCTCGACAAGATGGACTCCACCGGCGCCGGCTACTCCGAGGCGCTGGAGGAGGCCACCGCGCTCGGCTACGCGGAGGCCGACCCGACCGCCGACGTGGAGGGCTTCGACGCCGCCGCCAAGGCCGCGATCCTGGCCGGAATCGCCTTCCACACCCGGGTCACCGCCGCCGACGTCTACCGCGAGGGCATCACCGAGGTCACCGCCGCCGACATCCAGAGTGCCCGGCGGATGGGCTGCGTGGTCAAGCTGCTGGCCATCTGCGAGCGGTCCCGGGACGGCCGGAGCGTCACCGCCCGGGTCCACCCCGCGATGATCCCGCTCAGCCATCCGCTGGCGTCGGTCCGCGAGGCGTACAACGCCGTCTTCGTGGAGGCCGAGGCGGCCGGCCGGCTGATGTTCTACGGTCCGGGCGCCGGCGGCTCACCGACCGCCAGTGCCGTCCTCGGCGACCTGGTCGCCGTCTGCCGCAACAAGATCGCCGGGGCCACCGGTCCGGGCGAGTCCGCCTACGCCGAGCTGCCGGCCCGGCCCATGGGCGATGTCGTCACCCGCTACCACGTCAGCCTGGACGTCGCGGACCGGGCGGGCGTGCTGGCCCAGGTCGCGATGGTCTTCGCGGAGCACGGCGTCTCCATCGACACCGTGCGCCAGCAGGGCCGCGACGGCGACGCCTCGCTCGTGGTGGTCACCCACCGTGCCACCGACGCCGCGCTGTCGGCGACGGTCGACAAGCTCCGTACGCTGGACAGCGTGCGTGACGTGGCCAGCATCATGCGGGTCGAAGGGGAGTAGGAGAGCAGCATGAACGCCGTCGTCGACAGCCCCAGGCGCCACACCCACCAGTGGCGGGGCCTCATCGAGGAGTACCGCGACCGGCTCCCGGTCACCGACACCACCCCGGTGGTCACCCTCCTCGAGGGCGGCACGCCCCTCGTCCCGGCCCAGCTGCTCTCCGAGCGCACCGGCTGCGACGTGTACCTCAAGGTGGAGGGCGCCAACCCGACCGGTTCCTTCAAGGACCGGGGCATGACCATGGCCATCTCCCAGGCCAAGCAGGACGGCGCGCAGGCCGTCATCTGCGCCTCCACCGGCAACACCTCCGCCTCCGCCGCCGCCTACGCGGTGCGGGCCGGCATGGTCTGCGCGGTGCTGGTCCCGCAGGGCAAGATCGCGCTGGGCAAGATGGGCCAGGCGCTGGTGCACGGCGCCCGCATCCTCCAGGTGGACGGCAACTTCGACGACTGCCTCACCCTGGCCCGGGGCCTGTCCGACAAGTACCCGGTCGCCCTGGTGAACTCGGTGAACCCGGCGCGCATCGAGGGCCAGAAGACCGCCTCCTTCGAGATCGTGGACGCGCTGGGCGACGCCCCGGACATCCATGTGCTGCCGGTCGGCAACGCGGGCAACATCACCGCCTACTGGCGCGGCTACCGCGAGTACGCGGCGGACGGCCTGGCCACCCGCAAGCCCCGGATGTGGGGCTTCCAGGCGTCCGGCTCGGCGCCGATCGTGGACGGCGCCCCGGTGCTCAAGCCGCAGACCATCGCCACCGCGATCCGGATCGGGAACCCGGCCTCCTGGGACTTCGCCCTGGCCGCCCGGGACGAGTCGGGCGGCCTGATCGACAAGGTGACCGACCGTCAGATCCTGGCCGCCTACCGGCTGCTGGCCTCCCGCGAGGGCGTCTTCGTGGAGCCGGCCTCGGCCGCCTCGGTGGCCGGTCTGCTGTACGCGGCGGAGCGCGGCCTGGTCGACCCCGGCCAGCGGATCGTCTGCACCGTCACCGGCAACGGCCTCAAGGACCCGGACTGGGCGGTGATGGGCGCGCCCCAGCCCGTGGTGGTCCCGGTCGACGCCGACGCGGCCGCCGAGCGGCTCGGTCTCACCGACTGACCCGCGCCCCGGCACCCACCCGCCTCCGGATCGTCCGGGCGGCCGGAGCGGCCCCGTGCCGCCCCCGCCGCCCGGCGCGACCGGGCCGGCCGATTCCGGCCACCTGATCGGGCCCCGCCGGGCCGTCCGACCGGTGCGTTTCCGGCCGACCCCGCAACACGGCCGACAACAGCGCGGCGGGGTGTACCGCCGCAGAACCTCTCTTCGATACCCTGGTGGCGGCACGGGCGGCACAGGTCGCCGGTACAGGCCGGGTGAATGTGCCACCGGCAGGCGCACCGCCGTCGCCCGGCCCCACGGGCGCCCGGTGGGACCGGGCTCGCATCGACCCGCCGCACGACGACCACCCACCCCGTCCACGGCCACCCCGTCCACGGCCAGTCCGTCCCTGGCCAATCCGTCCAAGGCTCCCAACCGGTTCCAGGCCCGCGCTCAGCCGGGCCCCACTCAGTCCAGGAGAGTTCACCGCATGGCCGGTCCCGCGTTCCGCGCCGCAGCCGTCCGGGTGCGGGTCCCCGCGACCAGCGCCAACCTCGGCCCCGGCTTCGACGCCTTCGGACTGGCACTGGGCCTGTACGACGACGTCGTGGTCCGGGTGGCCGACTCCGGACTGCACGTCGACATAGCCGGCGAGGGCGCCGACACCCTGGCCCGCGACGAGCGGCACCTGGTGGTGCGCTCGCTGCGCGCCGCCTTCGACGTGCTCGGCGGCCAGCCGCGCGGCCTGGAGGTGGTCTGCGCCAACCGCATACCGCACGGCCGCGGCCTGGGCTCGTCCTCCGCCGCCATCTGCGCGGGCATCGTCGCGGCCAGGGCGGTGGCCATCGGCGGCCCCTCGCTGCTGGACGACGCGGGTCTGCTGGAACTGGCCTCCGAGCTGGAGGGCCATCCCGACAATGTCGCGGCCTGTCTGTACGGCGGCTTCACCGTCGCCTGGACCGACGACGAGTCGGCCCGCGCGGTGCGCCTGGAGCCGTCGCCCGAGGTCGTACCGGTGGTGTTCGTCCCGGTGACGCCGCTGCTCACCGAGACCGCGCGCGGTCTGCTGCCGCGTACCGTCCCGCACGCCGACGCCGCGCTGAACGCCGGCCGCGCCGCGCTGCTGGTCGAGGCGCTCACCCGGCGCCCCGAACTGCTGCTGCCGGCCACCGAGGACCGCATCCACCAGGACTACCGCTCCTCCGCGATGCCGGAGAGCACCGCGCTGGTCGCCGCCCTGCGCGGCGAGGGCGTACCGGCCGTCGTCTCCGGCGCCGGGCCGACCGTACTGGCGCTCTCGGACGTCGGCACGGCCGAGAAGCTCGCCCGCTTCGCCGGGCCGGGGTGGGCGGCGCACTGCCTGGAGTTCGACCACGACGGCGCTTCGGTGCTGCCGCTCGCGGGCTGAGGACGCGCAGGCGGGGGCCGGGTCCCCGCCCGCTCGACCGGTGTCCGACGCGGTGGCGCGAAGGGCTGACGAGTAAGGCACGGAACACGATTGGCGCACACGGGGTGGGGGAATGTTTGTTGGGTCCAGTAGTGTTAATCTCATGCGAGCACCAGGAGCCCTCCGGGGCCGGGTGCTCAGTGTCCCGATCCCGGCTCCTCATCCTGACGGGGTATACCGGAAGTACGGGACCACGATTCTCCGGGAGCCTGCCTCACCGCGTACGCAGCCTGCCTGCGCGAGTTCGGCCGCGTCCCGAAGCCGTGACGGTGTCCGGCCCCGACCGCGCTAGGGGGCGCCCGCAGCCGCCGGCCTCCACCTGAGGCCGCGCCCGGGGGTACCAGGGCCACCGCCGCGCGACGGGGGCCCGGAATCCAGAGCGGAGCGGTACGGCCGGTGTAGGGCCGACGCGTACGGCGGCGCCGCACTGGGCACCGCACATCACCACACCTTCAACCGCCATCCGGCGGAACACCGCCCCGGACCTGCACACCAAGCAGGACGGACAGCACGACCGGTCGCCGAGCCAGACAGGCCGACGTCCGCTCCAGGGAAGGACCCTTCGTGAGCGACACCACCGATCTGATGGGCGCGCGCCCGGACGCCGATGCTCCGGACGCGGCGGCCGCGGCCCCCGCGCCCAAGCGTCGCCGGGCCCAGGGCACCGGCCTCAACGGCCTGGTCCTCGCCGAGCTCCAGCAGTTGGCTTCCGGCCTCGGTATCAGCGGTACCGGGCGGATGCGCAAGAGCCAGCTGATCGACGCCATCAAGGAGAAGAACGGCGGCGACCCGCTGCTGTCCGGCGGCGAGGCCCCGGCCGCCCCCGCCGCCAAGCGCGGCACCGCCAAGGCCAAGGCCGAGGCCGCCAAGCCCGCCGAGAGCGCGCCCGCCGAGGAGAAGCCGGTCCGCCGCACCCGGACCCGCGCCGCCGCCGCCGAGCCGGCCCAGATCGAGATCCCCGGCCAGGTGGCGGGCGACACCGCCGCCGCCGAGGCCCCCGCCCCGGCCCGCGCCGAGCGTCCCCGCCGCCGGGCCACCTCTGCCGCCGGTACGCCCGCCGGTGCGGCCGGCGCCCCGGTCGCGACCGCCGCCGAGACGGTGCAGGAGGCCGTCGCCGAGCGCGCCGAGCCGACCGCCTCGGTGGCCACCGAGACCCGGGAGAAGCCGTCCGAGGACGGCCGCCAGGGCGGTGACGGCCGCCGTGAGCGCCGCGACCGCCGGGACCGCACCGACCGCACCGACCGCCAGGAGGCCGGCGACGGCCAGGGCGGCGGCGACGGCCAGGGCGACCGCGAGACCCGCCGCGACCGGCGCAACCGCCGCGACCGCGACAACCGGGGCGACGGCCGGACCGACGGCCGGCAGGGTGGCGACCGCCAGGGTGACGGCCGCCAGGGTGACGGTCGCCAGGGCGGCGACCGCCAGGAGAGCCGCCAGGACTTCCGGCAGGACGGCGGCCAGCAGGGCGGCCAGTCCCGTGACCAGTCCCGTGACCAGCGCCGCGACCAGCAGCCGCAGGACGACGACGACTTCGACGGCGGCCGTCGCGGCCGTCGCGGCCGCTACCGCGACCGCAACCGCCGGGGTGGTCGCCGCGAGGGCTTCGAGACCGCCAATGAGCCGCAGATCGGTGAGGACGACGTCCTGATCCCGGTCGCCGGCATCCTGGACATCCTCGACAACTACGCGTTCGTACGGACGTCCGGCTACCTGCCCGGTCCCAATGACGTGTACGTCTCGCTGGCCCAGGTCCGCAAGAACGGCCTGCGCAAGGGCGACGCCATCACCGGTGCGGTGCGCCAGCCCAAGGACGGCGAGCGCCGCGAGAAGTTCAACGCGCTGGTCCGGCTGGACTCGGTGAACGGCATGGACCCGGAGTCCGGCCGCGGCCGCCCCGAGTTCGGCAAGCTGACGCCGCTGTACCCGCAGGAGCGGCTGCGGCTGGAGACCGACCCGGGCGTGCTGACCACCCGGATCATCGACCTGGTCGCCCCGATCGGCAAGGGGCAGCGCGGTCTGATCGTCGCCCCGCCGAAGACCGGCAAGACGATGATCATGCAGTCGATCGCCAATGCGATCACCCGCAACAACCCCGAGTGCCACCTGATGGTCGTCCTGGTCGACGAGCGTCCGGAAGAGGTCACCGACATGCAGCGGTCGGTCAAGGGCGAGGTCATCTCCTCGACCTTCGACCGCCCGGCCGAGGACCACACGGTCGTCGCGGAGCTGGCCATCGAGCGCGCCAAGCGCCTGGTGGAGCTGGGCCACGACGTGGTCATCCTGCTGGACTCGATCACCCGGCTGGGCCGCGCCTACAACCTGGCGGCGCCGGCCTCCGGCCGCATCCTCTCCGGCGGTGTCGACTCGACCGCGCTCTACCCGCCGAAGAAGTTCTTCGGCGCCGCGCGCAACATCGAGAACGGCGGCTCGCTGACCATCCTCGCCACCGCGCTGGTGGAGACCGGCTCCCGGGCCGACGAGGTGGTCTTCGAGGAGTTCAAGGGCACCGGCAACATGGAGCTGCGGCTGGACCGCAAGCTGTCCGACAAGCGGATCTTCCCGGCGGTGGACGTCGACGCGTCCTCCACCCGCAAGGAGGAGATCCTGCTCGGCAGCGAGGAGCTGGCCATCACCTGGAAGCTCCGCCGGGTGCTGCACGCGCTGGACCAGCAGCAGGCCATCGAGCTGCTGCTGGACCGGATGCGCAAGACCAGCAGCAACGGCGAGTTCCTGATGCAGATCGCCAAGACGACGCCCGGCAACAACGACTGACGCGCCGTCAACCAGGGGCCCCGGACCGCACATTGGTCCGGGGCCCCTGCCATGTCCGGCCCCGGCCGCCGGACGTCCGGATTCCGTCACAACTCCGACCCCGGTGCGCGCCGGCCTCCGATCGGCCAATAGCATCGACGGGCCGCACGTGTGTGGATCACCGGTGTGCGCGGCGCTGTGCGCGCCGCCCCGGACGTCTGCCCGCCGGCACCTGACTGCGGGCGCCTCCGGGGGAGCGCGCTCCCTCTGCCACAGGAGATCGAGTGAAACGAGCTCAACGTGCCTCCGGGAAGCACCGGATACGCAGGCACAAGCTCCCGGCCGCCCTTCTCGCCACCGCTCTGGTGGGTGGCGCGGCCTTGGTGGCCTCCGAGGCGTGGGCCGGGTCGGACGTACCGGTGGCGACCGCGGCCAAGAGCGAGCTGGTCCCCACCACCGCCAAGAGCGGCCACCCGGTGGACCAGGCGCTGGTGGCCCGCATCCGCAAGGCGGCGCAGCGGCAGGGCCTGCTGGGGAGCGCTCCCACGGTGTCGTCCGGCGCCGAGGCGTCCGGTGCCGACGGGTCGTCAGCCGCCGTCACCACGCGGATCATCGGCGGGTCGACCGCCCCCATCGCCAACGCCCCTTCCATGGTGCAGCTCTGGTACCTGCTGGGCGACGGGACGGCGCAGTTCTGCGGCGGGACCCTGGTGGCCCCGGACAAGGTCCTCACCGCCGCGCACTGCGTGGCCGGGCTGAAGTGGCAGCAGAACGGCATCGTGGTCAGCTCCACCAGCGCCCTGTGGAACGGCAGCAACGGCAAGATCGCCGGGGTCTGGCGGCAGTGGAGCCACCCCAAGTACAGCGACCGCACCCTGCAGAACGACATCGCGGTGCTCACCCTGGACCGGGCGCTGACGGCCCGTACCGCCCGGCTGGCCCCTGCGGGTGACACCGCCTCGTACAAGGCCGGTACGGTCGGCACCGTGTACGGCTGGGGCCTGACCTCCGCCGGGAGCGACCCGGACGCCGACCTGTCGCCGCAACTGCGCAAGGCCGCCCTGCCGATCGTCGCGGACGCCACCTGCCGCAGCGCGCTGAACAAGCTGCCGGACACGGCCGGCCTGTACGCGGCGGGGAAGATGCTCTGCGCCGGCAAGCCCGGCACCGGCAGCGCCGAGACCACCGTCGCCAGCTGCCACGGCGACTCCGGCGGTCCGCTGGTGGTGGGCGGCCGGATCGCGGGCATCGTCTCCTGGGGCGCGGGCGACTGCGTGGAGCAGGGCGGCTACGACGTCTACACCAAGGTGAGCACGTACACCGCCGCCGCGATGGAGCGGATCACCGACACCGACTGGACCGAGGACGGCAAGGCCGACCTGCTGGTCCGCACCGCCAAGGGCCAGGGGTACGTCTACCGGGGCGGCACGCTGCGCTCGCGCACCTCGACCGGCTCCGGCTGGAAGTCCTACAACCTGGTGATCCAGGCGGACCTGGACCGGGACGGCATCGCCGACCTGGTCATGAGGGGCACCAACGGCTCGCTGTACTGGCGGCACTACACCGGCAAGGCGTGGAAGACCACCCGGCTGGCGACCGGCTGGAAGGGCGTGCGGCAGATCGTGGTGCCGGGCGACCTCACCGGTGACGGCTGGCAGGACATGCTGACCGTGGACAGCGCGGGCAAGGTGTGGGTCTACCCGGGCAAGGGCACCGGGAAGTTCGGCAAGCGCTTCAAGGTGGGCTCGGGCTTCAAGGGCTACCGGCAGCTGGTGGGGCACGGTGACTTCACCGGTGACGGCATCCCCGACCTGGTGGCCCGCACCTCCAGCGGCGGCCTGTACCTGTGGCCGGGCAAGGGCAACGGCAAGTTCGCCGCCCGCCGGACGCTGAGCCAGGGCTTCAAGTCCGCCGACGCGCTCGCCGCCGTCGGGGACGTCGACGGTGACGGCCATGCCGACCTGCTGGCCCGCTTCAGCAACGGGTCGCTCTATCTGTACCCGGGCAAGGGCAACGGCAAGTTCGCGAGCCGGGTGAAGCTGGGCTCCGGCAGCTGGAAGTCCTTCACCATCCTGGGCTGACCCCGGGCCGACGGCCGGCCGCAGCCGACACCGCGTCCCGCCGGGCCACGCCCGGCGGGACGCGGCCGTGTCCGGCTACGACCGTGATGTCCGCCCTGTCCCGTATGCTCGAAGTGGTCCGCCAGGTGATGGGAACCGCAGCGGAGTCGCAGTACGTCCTAGCAGTACGTCGCAGCAGTACGTCCCAGCAGTGCAGTACGTCCGATCAGTGCATATGTTCGATTAGCGTAGTACGCCCTGTCCGGGCCCGGCCGATCCGGCCCGCAGGCGTGCGTCCAGTCCGGGAGCCGGTCCGCGCGGGGCGCGGGAGCAGACGAGGGGCGGACCGAGCACCATGGCCGAGCAGCAGAAGGACCAGCAGCCGACGCCCGCCGGGCGCCACCGGCGCGGCCTGCGGATCGCGGGCCTGTCGCTGGCCGCCGTGCTGCTGGTGGGCGCCGGGTTCGCCGGCTTCGTGTACTGGAAGCTGAACCAGAACATCACCAGCGTCGATGTGGATTCGCTGCTGGGCCACGCCCGGCCGCCGGCGTCCACCAGCGGCGACTTCAACATCCTGCTGCTGGGCTCCGACTCCCGCGCCGGCGCCAACCGCGCCAAGGTGGGCGGCGCCAACGACGGCACGGCGCGCTCGGACACCGCGATGGTGGTGCATGTGGAGCGCGACCACAAGCACGGGTCGGTGGTGTCGATCCCGCGTGACACCCTGGTCGACCGGCCCGCCTGCACCAAGGCGGACGGCAGCACGGCGCCCGCCGTCTCGGGCGCCATGTTCAACAGCGCCTACGAGGTCGGCGGGGCCGCCTGCGCGGTGAAGACCGTGGAGGACATCACCGGGCTGCGGATGGACCACTTCGTGGAGATCGACTTCGCCGGGTTCGCCAACTTCATCGACGCCATCGGCGGGGTCGACGTGACCACCACCGTGGACATCAAGGACCGGCAGAGCGGCCTCACCCTGGCCCGGGGCACCCACCACCTGGGCGGCGACCAGGCGCTGGCCTTCGTCCGCACCCGGCACGGCGTCGGCGACGGCAGCGACCTGGGCCGCACCGAGCTGCAGCAGCAGATGATGAAGTCCATCATCAGCCAGGCGCACGACGCCGGGCTGCTGGCCAACCCGGTCAAGCTCTACTCGGTCGCGGACACCCTGACCAGGAGCATCACCGCCGATACCGACCTGGCGTCGGTCAACGCGCTGGTGGGGCTCTCCCAGACCCTCAAGGGCATCGGCGCCGCCGACCTGAGCACGGTCACCCTGCCGGTGCACTACGCGCCCAGCAACCCCAACCGGGTGGTGGCCACCGAGCCGCAGGCGTCCCGGCTCTGGGCGGCGCTCAAGGACGACGGGCCGATCCCGGTGGACATCCTCGCCCAGCAGCCCGCCAACCCCGCCAACTCCCCGCTGTCGGCGCCGTCCGCCACGCCGTCGCCCGCCCGGGTGGGCTCGCCGCTGGGCCCGCGCGCCGCAGGCCACCGCTGACCTGCGGAATAGCCGGGGCGCCGCCCCGGTTTGGGAAGAGGCGGTCAGTCCTGGCAGACTGATACGTCGGTCCCGGTTCACGCGCGGCAACGGCCGTACGACCCGGTACCCTCCCGAACCGCTAGGAGAGCCCCCTTGAAGAGCGACATCCACCCCGAGTACAACGTCACCCAGGTGACCTGCACCTGTGGTGCCGAGTTCACCACTCGGAGCACCGCCAACGGCGGCGTCATCCGCACCGACGTCTGCTCGCAGTGCCACCCCTTCTACACCGGCAAGCAGAAGATCCTCGACACCGGCGGCCGCGTTGCCCGCTTCGAGGCCCGCTTCGGCAAGCAGCACGCCGTCAAGAAGTAGCGACCTCTCGGCGCCGGCCGGGCGCCCCCCGCAGCACGCCTGCGGGAGGGCCCCCGACCGGCGCCGTTCGCGTCCCACCCGCTCAGCAGCCCCCCCAGCGCCCCCCGCCCACCCGCCCAGCAGCCGCAGCACCCCTCACGTACCGGAAGTAGGACCAGCCATGTTCGAGGCAGTCGCAGAGCTCCTCACCGAGCACGCCGACCTCGAAAAGAGGCTGGCCGACCCGTCGGTCCACGCCGACCAGGCCAACGCCCGCAAGCTCGCCAAGCGCTACGCGGAGCTGACCCCGATCACCGAGGCGTACCGCGCCTGGCGGCAGACCGGCGAGGACGTGGAGACCGCCCGCGAGTTCGCCGCCGACGACCCCGACTTCATCGCCGAGGTCAAGCAGCTGGAGGCGGAGCGCGAGGAGCTCACCGAGCGGCTGCGGCTGCTGCTGGTGCCGCGCGACCCCAATGACGACAAGGACGTCATCCTGGAGGTCAAGGCGGGCGAGGGCGGCGAGGAGTCGGCGCTGTTCGCCGGCGACCTGCTGCGGATGTACCTGCGCTACGCCGAGCGGGTCGGCTGGAAGACCGAGATCCTGGACGCCAACGCCTCCGACCTCGGCGGTTACAAGGACGTCCAGGTGGCCGTGAAGACCAGGGGCAGCACCGAGCCCGGTCAGGGCGTCTGGGCCCGGCTGAAGTACGAGGGCGGGGTGCACCGGGTGCAGCGCGTCCCGGCCACCGAGTCGCAGGGCCGCATCCACACCTCCGCCGCCGGGGTGCTGGTCACCCCGGAGGCCGAGGAGGTCGAGGTCGAGATCGGCCCCAACGACCTGCGGATCGACGTCTACCGCTCCTCGGGCCCCGGCGGCCAGTCGGTCAACACCACCGACTCCGCGGTCCGGATCACCCACCTGCCCACCGGCATCGTGGTCTCCTGCCAGAATGAGAAGAGCCAGCTCCAGAACAAGGAGCAGGCGATGCGCATCCTGCGGTCCCGGCTGCTGGCCGCCGCCCAGGAGGAGGCCGAGCGCGAGGCGTCCGACGCCCGCCGCAGCCAGGTCCGCACCGTGGACCGCTCCGAGCGCATCCGCACCTACAACTTCCCGGAGAACCGCATCTCCGACCACCGGGTCGGCTACAAGGCGTACAACTTGGACCAGGTGCTCGACGGGGACCTGGACACCATGATCCAGTCCTGCGTGGACGCCGATGCCGCGGCCAAGCTCGCCGCGGCCCAGGAGAGCTGAACCACCGCCGCTCGGGGGCCGGAAGCCGCCGTACACCAGGAAGGGGGCCGGATGAACCTGCTGCTCGCCGAGGTGGCCCAGGCCACCCAGCGGTTGGCCGCGGCCGGCGTGCCGTCGCCGAGGTTCGACGCCGAGGAGTTGGCCGCGCACATCCACGGCGTCAAGCGCGGCCAGTTGCACACCGTCCCCGACGCGGACTTCGACGCCCGCTACTGGGAGGCCATCGCCCGCCGCGAGGCCCGCGAGCCGCTCCAGCACATCACCGGCCGCGCCTTCTTCCGCTACCTGGAGCTGCGGGTCGGGCCGGGCGTCTTCGTCCCCCGCCCGGAGACCGAGACGGTGGTCGACTGGGCGATAGACGCCGTCCGCGACATGGACGTGGCCGAACCGCTGGTGGTCGACCTGTGCACCGGCTCCGGCGCCATCGCGCTGGCCATCGCCCAGGAGGTGCCGCGCAGCACGGTGCACGCCTTCGAGCTGGACGAGCCCGCGCTCACCTGGACCCGCCGCAACATCGACGCCAGCCCCGACCGGGCCAGGATCACCCTGCACGCCGGTGACGCCACCCGCGCCTTCGAGGACGACCGCTCCTGGGACGGCCGCTTCGACCTGGTGATCAGCAATCCGCCGTACATCCCGCTCACCGAGTGGGAGTACGTCGCCCCCGAGGCCCGCGACCACGACCCGCAGCTGGCGCTGTTCTCCGGCGAGGACGGCCTGACCACCATCCGCGGCATCGAGCGGGTCGCCGCCAGACTGCTGCGCCCCGGCGGCGTCGTGGTGGTGGAGCACGCCGACACCCAGGGCGGCCAGGTCCCGTGGATCTTCAACGAGGACGGCGGCTGGACCGACGCGGCCGACCACCGCGACCTCAACAACCGCCCCCGCTTCACCACCGCCCGCCGGGCGGTGCCGTGACCCCCCGCTCCACCACCGCTGTCACCACCGTCACCGTCACCACCGCTGCCACCGTCACCACCATCACCACCGCTGTCATGCCGTCCGGAAGGGGCCTGTACCGATGAGCCGCCGCTACGACTGCGCCGATCCGAGCGACCGGGCAACCGGACTGCGGGAGGCCGCATCCGCCATCCGTCGCGGCGAGCTGGTGGTGCTCCCCACGGACACCGTGTACGGCCTGGGCGCCGACGCCTTCTCCCCGGAGGCCGTCGGTGAACTGCTGGCCGCCAAGGGACGCGGCCGGGGGATGCCCTCCCCGGTGCTGGTCGGCTCCCCGACCACCCTGCACGGCCTGGTCACCGACTTCTCCGAGGCCGCCTGGGAACTGGTCGACGCCTTCTGGCCCGGCGGCCTGACCCTGGTCGCCCGGCACCAGCCCTCGCTCCGCTGGGACCTGGGCGAGACCCGGGGCACCGTCGCGGTCCGGATGCCGCTGCACCCGGTCGCCATCGAACTGCTGAACACCACCGGCCCGATGGCCGTCTCCAGCGCCAACCTCACCGGCGGCCCGTCCCCCGCCACCTGCGACGAGGCCGAAGCGCAGCTCGGTGAGTCGGTCTCGGTCTACCTCGACGGCGGCCGCGCCGACCACGCGGTGCCGTCCTCCATCGTGGACGTCACCGGCAAGGTCCCGGTGCTGCTGCGCGCGGGCGCGATCAGCGCCGACCAGCTGAGGGAGGTCGTACCCGACCTGGAGGCCGGCAGTTGACGCCCGCGGACACCCAGCTGCCCGGCCGGCTCGCCCTCCCCGGGCCCAGCCGCCAGTCCGCCGCCCCGTACGGCATATCCGGCCCCAAGCCGGCCCCCGGCGCCACCGCGCACGACCGCTTCCGCATCCTGTTCGTCTGCACCGGCAACATCTGCCGCTCCCCGATCGCCGAGCGGCTGACCCGGCATGAGCTCACCGCCCGGCTCGGCGGCCGGGCCGCCGCCCAGATCCTGGTGGAGAGCGCCGGCACCTGGGGCCACGAGGGCGCCCCGATGGAGGCGCACGCCGCCACCGTGCTCGGTGAGTACGGCGCCGACACCGGCGGCTTCGTCGGCCGGGAGCTGCTGGACGAGCACGTCATCGACGCCGACCTGGTGCTCACCGCCACGCTCGACCACCGGGCCCAGGTGATCTCCATGGGCCACGCGGCCGGGCTGCGCACCTTCACCCTCAAGGAGTTCACCCGGCTGGTGCGGACGATAGACCCCGCCACCCTCCCGGACCCGGTCCACGACGCCGGGGTGGCCGGCCGGGCCCGCGCCCTGGTCCGCGCCGCCGCCGCGCTGCGCGGCTGGCTGCTCGCCTCCTCCCCGGAGGCCGACGAGGTCGACGACCCGTACGGGGCGCCGATCAGCATGTTCCGCAACTGCGGCGAGGAGATCTACGACGCGCTCGACCCGGTGGTCACCGCGCTGACCGGCCTGCCCCGCCCGTAGCGGTCGCCGTGCCGCCCGGCGCCGCCCGGCCTACGCTGGAGGGGCCAGCCCTCCGTACGCGGCCAACCCCTGGGGAGCCCGCCATGACGGTCACCGAGCCCCCGTCCACCGCCTCCGGCCGCCCACAGCGGCTCTGGGAGGCCCCGGAAGCCCTCCGCCGCGCCGACCCGGAGATCGCCGACGTGCTGGCCGCCGAGGCCGCCCGGCGGCGGGACGGCCTCCAGCTGATCGCCGGCGAGAACACCGCCTCCGCCGCCGTGCTGGCGGCCCTGGCGGGCCCGCTGGCCGACAAGTACGCCGAGGGCTACCCCGGACACCGCCACCACACCGGCTGCGCCGCCGCGGACGCCGCCGAACTGCTGGCCGTCGACCGGGCCAGGGAGCTGTTCGGCGCCGAGCACGCCAATGTGCAGCCGTACACCGGCACCACCGCCATGCTCGCCGCCTACGCGGCCCTGCTGCGCCCCGGCGACCGGGTGCTGGCGATGTCGCTCCAGCACGGCGGCCACCTCACGGCGGGCTCCCGGGCCAACTTCTCCGGCCGCTGGTTCGAGTTCATCAGCTACGGGGTGCGCGCCGACGACGGCCGGATCGACCTGGACCAGGTCCGCGAGCTGGCCCGGCGGCACCGGCCGCAGGCCATCGTGGCGGGCGGCATCTCCTACCCCCGGCACATCGACTGGGCGGCCTTCCGGTCCGTCGCCGACGAGGCGGGGGCGTATCTGATCGCCGCCGCCGCGCAGACCCTCGGCCTGGTGGCCGGCGGCGCGGCGCCCTCCCCGGTGCCGTACGCCGATGTGGTGGTCGGCGTCAGCCACAAGATGCTGCGCGGCCCGCGCGGCGGCCTGCTGCTCTGCACCGGCGAACTGGCCGAACGGGTGGACCGGGCGGTCTTCCCGTTCACCCAGGGCGGCCCCTCGATGCACGAGGTGGCGGCCAAGGCGGTGGCGCTGGCCCAGGCCGCCACCCCGGAGTTCGCCGGGTACGCCCGCGCCGCGGTGGCCAACGCCGCCGCGCTGGCCGAGGGCCTGGCCGCCCGGGGCCTGCGCCCGCTCACCGGCGGCACCGACACCCACCTGGTCACCGCGGACGTCTCCGCGCTCGGGGTGAGCGGCGTGGAGGCCGAGCGGCGCTGCGCGGCGGCCGGCATCCTGCTGGGCAAGTGCGCGCTGCCGTACGACACCGCGCCGCCCGCCGAGACCTCCGGCATCCGGCTGGGCACCGGCTGCGTCACCACCCAGGGCCTGGACACCGCCGCGATGGGCACGGTGGCCGAGCTGGTCGGGCGGGCGATCCGCACCGGCGAGGCGGACCGGGAGCTGGCCGAGCGGGTGCGTGAGCTGGCCCGTGGTCCGGTACCGAAACGGTGACATCACGCTGTCGACAAAACCGCAATGCGCGCTGAGGGCGTCGATCTGAATAAGGTGTGGTGCCGTGGCAACGCACCCGAGACCTCAGACAGCTATGGCGGCACCTCTGGTCACCGCCGCCCGTTCAGTGGTCCGGGGGAGCGAAGCCGCCGTTGACACGAGGTTGGAGGGCCCCGGTGCGTGAGTACCTGCTGACGCTGTTCACCACCGCAGCGGTCACCTACCTGCTGACCGCGCCGGTGCGGAAGTTCGCCATCGCGGCCGGCGCGATGCCGCCGGTGCGCGCCCGCGACGTGCACCGCGAGCCCACCCCCCGGCTCGGCGGCATCGCGATGTTCGGCGGTCTGTGCGCCGGGCTGCTGATGGCCGCGCACCTCACCCACATCAAGGACGTCTTCCACTCCGGCAGCGACGTCAAGGCGCTGCTCTCCGGCGCCGGGATCATGTGGGTGCTGGGCGTGCTGGACGACAAGTGGGGGGTCGACGCGCTGGTCAAGATGGGCGGCCAGATGGTCGCCGCCGGTGTGATGGTCTGGCAGGGCGTCACCGTGATCTCGCTGCCGGTGCCCGGCTACGGCTCGGTCTACGTGACCCCGATGCAGGGCACCCTGATCTCGGTGCTGCTGGTCGTGATCATGGTCAACGCGGTCAACTTCATCGACGGTCTGGACGGCCTGGCGGCCGGCATGGTCTGCATCGCCGCGATGGCCTTCTTCCTGTACTCCTACCGGCTGCTGTACGGCTACGGCATCGAGGACGCGGCGCCCGCGACGCTGTTCAGCGCGGTGCTGATCGGCATGTGCCTGGGCTTCCTGCCGCACAACCTGCACCCGGCCCGGATCTTCATGGGCGACTCCGGCTCCATGCTGCTGGGCCTGCTGCTCGCGGTGGCGGCGATCTCCATCACCGGCCGGGTCAACCCCGACCCGCTGATCGAGCAGACCGGCTCGCAGCGCGACGCGGTGCACGCCCTGGTGCCGATCTACATCCCGCTGCTGCTGCCGCTGACCGTGATCGCGCTGCCGCTGGCCGATCTGCTGCTGGCCGTGGTGCGCCGCACCTGGGCGGGCAAGTCGCCGTTCGCGGCCGACAAGCAGCATCTGCACCACCGGCTGCTGGAGATCGGCCACTCGCACAGCCGTGCGGTGCTGATCATGTACTTCTGGGCGGCGCTCTTCGCGTTCAGCACGGTCGCCTTCTCGGTCACCGAGACCGGCCGGCTGGTGGTGCTGATCGGCGCCGGGCTCTGCCTGCTGGGCATCGTGGTGCTGCTGCTGCCGCGCTTCCGGCCCCGGGCGCCCAGGGCCGTCCAGTCGCTGGTGCCGCCCCGCTACCGGGACGCCGAGGAGCCGGCGGAGGCCGCCGCCACCGCTGCCGCCGAGGGCCCCGCCACCGCTGCCGCCGCACTCCGCGTCGAGGACGAGGCGCTGCTCCACCAGCTGGGCTCCGGCGCCAGCGCCTCCGGCCCCCGGTCGGGCCCGCGCGGCGGCGCGAACGGGTGAGTCCCGGTACGCCGAACGGAGTCACCCGTTCGGAGTCACCGCTGGTCGGACAGTGTGACAGGTAGCACACCAAGTTGGTAAAGCTCTCATCAAATAGTTTGTGATACCGTTCACGAGTACCGGGAGCAAGCCGAATAGTCCTCATGAGGGGCCTGCTCGGCTCCAAGTGGCGCCTTCACCCCGGTCTTTGATCATGTCTTCACCACTGCACGTCCCCCCGTTCTCCCGACATGCCGCCGGAGTTGCCGACATGCCGTCCCACGACGCCCGGATTCTGCGTGCCGCCGCGGTCCCCACCGCGGCCGCCGGAATCGTCGCCATCGCGATCGCCGCTGCGGTCGCCGGTGGCAAGGGTCTGCTGGGTGCGCTCTTCGCCGTGCTGCTGGTGGTGGGTTTCTTCAGCTTCGGCCAGGTCGCGCTGGACCGCCTCACGCGGAACAACCCGCAGATCTTCATGGCCGCCGGCCTCATGGTCTATACCACCCAGATTCTGCTGGTGGGTATCGTGCTGGCCGTCTTCAAGAACACCACCCTCTTCGAGACCAGGGTCTTCGCCTTCACCCTGCTGGGCTGCGCGCTCATCTGGACCGCAGGCCAGGTCCGTGCCGCGCTGAAGGCCAAGCTGCTGTACGTGGTGCCCGAGGCTCCTTCCGAACGCCCGCGAGAGGCCGAGTCGGAACGCCGCTCATGACACCGGACGTCCCTCTCCCGAGGGAGGGGGGCGGTGTTCAGGCCCCCCGGCCGGACTGCTATCGTCCGGGACGACACCGGGTACGGGATGCGGCCTGGTCTCTCCGCTCAACGTGTCCACGTTCAGCGGACGGATCGCCCCCCGAACTCGTTTCCGGGCTCTCGCACGACCCGCGATTTCACCGACTAGTCCCAGTGCCGCCCCGTGGCCCAAGGTCACGCCGACACACCGAGGTTGCCGTTTCCATGCGTCACGACGAAGGAGTCCGTGGTGAGTAGTGCACTCACGCAGCTCGCCTCTGAGGCCGACTGCCACCTGAACTCTTGTGGCTTCCCGGCCCCCGGTCTGCACACGTTCAACTTCGAGCCGCTCTTCACGGTGGGCAGCGTCGAGGTCAACAAGCCGATGCTGCTGTCGGTCATCGCCATGCTGGCCGTGATCGGCTTCTTCTGGGCGGCCTTCGCCCGGCCGAAGCTGGTCCCGGGGAAGATGCAGCTCGTCGGCGAGATCGGTTACGACTTCGTCAAGCGCTCCATCGTGCTGGACTCCATCGGCAAGAAGGGACAGAAGTACGTCCCGATGATGGTGTCGCTGTTCTTCTTCGTCTGGATCATGAACGTGATGTCGATCATCCCGTTCGCCCAGTTCCCGGTGACGTCGAAGATCGCTTTCCCGGCCGGCCTCGCGGCCGTCGTCTGGATCACCTACATGACGCTGACCTTCAAGAAGCACGGCTTCGTCGGCGGTCTGAAGAACCTCTGCTGGCCCTCGGGCATCCCCGGCTGGGTCATGTTCCTCCTGGTGCCGATCGAGTTCTTCTCGAACATCTTCGTCCGGCCCTTCACGCTGGCGGTCCGGCTCTTCGCCAACATGTTCGCCGGTCACCTGCTGATCGTGATGTTCTCGATCGCCTCCTGGTACCTGCTCACCCCCAGCGTGGGCGCGCTGTACGCCGGCGCCTCCTTCGTGGTGACCCTCGGGCTCACCGCGTTCGAGCTGCTGATCCAGTTCCTCCAGGCTTACATCTTCGTGATGCTTGCCAGCAGCTACATCTCCGGCGCGCTCGAAGAAGCGCACTGAGACCCGCAGACCTTCCTCCCCTCCCCGCAGTCGTCCGGTGGCCAACCACCACCGGCTCACTATCCGCAAAGGACAGCTGAAATGAGCATCCTCGCCGCCGTTGGCGTTTACGGCTCCGTCGCCTCCATCGGTTACGGCCTCGCGGCCATCGGCCCCGGCATCGGCGTCGGTCTGATCTTCGGCAACGGCGTCCAGGCGATGGCCCGCCAGCCCGAGGCCGCCGGTCTCATCCGCTCCAACATGTTCATCGGCTTCGCGCTCACCGAGGCGCTGGCCCTGATCGGCATCGTCATGCCGTTCGTCTTCGGCCAGGGCCCCAAGTAATCAGGCGCCCGGCAGCCCCCTTCAGACGAAAGGTCCAGATATGAACTTCCTGGCTGAAGCCGCGGAGGCGGAGAACCCTCTCCTTCCCGCGTGGCCGGAGCTCATCATCGGCCTGATCTGCTTCTTCATCGTCTTCGGGTTCCTCGGCAAGAAGCTCCTCCCCAGCATCGAGAAGGTGCTGTCGGAGCGCCGGGACGCGATCGAGGGCGGCCTCGAGCGGGCCGAGGAGGCGCAGGCCGAGGCCCAGCGCACCCTGGAGCAGTACCGCGCCGAGCTCGCCGACGCGCGCCACGAGGCCGCTCGGATCACCGAGCACGCCCGCGAGCAGGGCGCCGTGCTGATCACCGAGATGCGCGAGGAGGGCCAGCGCCAGCGGGAAGCCATCGTCACCGCCGGCCACGCCCAGATCGAGGCCGACCGCAAGCAGGCCACCGCCGTGCTCCGGCACGACGTCGGCGCGCTCGCCACCGAGCTGGCCTCCCGCATCGTCGGCGAGTCCCTCCAGGACTCCGCCCGGCAGAGCGGGATCATCGACCGCTTCCTGGACGAGCTCGAGGCCAAGGCCACCGTCGCGGAAGGCGCGGTCAAGTGATCGGCGCCAGCCGCGAGGCGCTCGCCGCGGCCCGGGAGAACCTCGAAAGCCTGACCGACTCCACCTCGGTGGACGCCGTCAGGCTCGGTGAGGAGCTCTCGGCCGTCACCACGCTGCTCGACCGCGAGGTGTCGCTGCGCCGGGTCCTCACCGACCCGGCGCGGTCCGGGCAGGACAAGGCCACGCTGGTCGGCTCGCTGCTGACCGGCCAGGTCTCCGGCGAGACGGTGGACCTGGTCTCCGGCCTGGTCCGCTCCCGCTGGTCCAGCCCTCGCGACCTGGCGGACGCCACCGAGCAGCTGGCCTCGTACGCGGAAGTCATCGCGGCCGACAAGTCCGGTGCGCTGGACGACGTCGAGGACGAGCTGTTCCGGTTCGGCCGCGTCGTCGCCGGCTCCGCCGAGCTGCGCGCCGCACTCAGCGAGCCCAAGGCCGGCCCCGCCGCCAAGGCCGAGCTGGTGCGGTCGCTGCTGGGCGGCCGTGCCAACCCGGCCACCGTGCGGCTGGTCGTCGCCCTGGTCTCGCACCCGCGTGGACGTAGCCTGGAGCAGGGGCTGGAGACGTACTCCAAGCTCGCAGCCTCCCGGCGCGGCCGGGTGGTGGCCCTGGTGACCACCGCCGTGCCGATGTCCGAGGGGCAGCGCGGTCGGCTCGCCGGCGCGCTGGCCAGGATCTACGGCCGCCAGGTCCACCTGAACATCGACATCGACCCCGAGGTCCTGGGCGGCGTCCGGGTGGAGATCGGTGACGAGATCATCGACGGCACCGTGGCCAGCCGGCTGGAAGGTGCCCGGCAGGGCCTGGAGGGCTGACCGCCCCTCAGGCCCACATCCGACCCTCGGTCGGGACAACGTACGGCCGGTCTTGCACACCACCGGCCGAGGATCGAAGCCGTGCCCCCCGGGGGACGCCCTCGGACCAGCCGCCGCCTCCCGGCGGCAGACGGTCCGGAGAGCGCCCCCCGAAGACGGCAAGCTATGTTTGCGGCCCTCCAAGGGCGGGCCGAGGATCGCAACCTAGGAGAGCAGGGAACCCAGATGGCGGAGCTCACGATCCGGCCGGAGGAGATCCGGGACGCGCTGGCGGACTTCGTCCAGTCGTACCAGCCGGACGCCGCCTCGCGCGAAGAGGTCGGCACGGTCAGCGAGGCGATGGACGGCATCGCCAAGGTCCAGGGCCTTCCCTCGGCCATGGCCAGCGAGCTGCTGAAGTTCGAGGACGGCACCCTCGGCCTCGCGCTGAACCTTGAGGACCGCGAGATCGGCGTCGTCGTCCTCGGCGACTTCAGCGGCATCGAGGAGGGCCAGACGGTCCGCCGCACCGGCGAGGTGCTGTCCGTACCGGTCGGCGAGGGCTACCTCGGCCGCGTGGTCGACCCGCTGGGCAACCCGATCGACGGCCTCGGCGCGATCGAGTCCACCGGCCGCCGCGCCCTGGAGCTCCAGGCCCCCGGCGTGATGGCCCGCAAGTCGGTCCACGAGCCGCTGCAGACCGGCATCAAGGCCATCGACGCGATGACCCCGATCGGCCGTGGTCAGCGCCAGCTGATCATCGGCGACCGCCAGACCGGCAAGACCGCGGTGGCGATCGACACGATCATCAACCAGCGTGACAACTGGCGCTCCGGCGACCCGAAGAAGCAGGTCCGCTGCGTCTACGTCGCCATCGGCCAGAAGGGCTCCACCATCGCGTCCGTGCGCGGCGCCCTGGAGGAGGCCGGCGCGCTGGAGTACACCACCATCGTCGCCGCCCCGGCGTCGGACCCGGCGGGCTTCAAGTACCTGGCCCCCTACACCGGCTCCGCCATCGGCCAGGAGTGGATGTACGACGGCAAGCACGTCCTGATCGTCTTCGACGACCTGTCGAAGCAGGCCGAGGCCTACCGCTCCGTCTCCCTGCTGCTGCGCCGCCCGCCGGGCCGCGAGGCGTACCCGGGTGACGTCTTCTACCTGCACTCCCGCCTGCTGGAGCGCTGCGCCAAGCTCTCCGACGAGCTGGGTGCCGGCTCGATGACCGGTCTGCCGATCATCGAGACCAAGGCCAACGACGTCTCGGCGTACATCCCGACCAACGTCATCTCGATCACCGACGGCCAGTGCTTCCTGGAGTCCGACCTGTTCAACGCCGGCGTCCGCCCGGCCGTGAACGTCGGTATCTCGGTCTCCCGAGTCGGTGGCTCCGCCCAGATCAAGGCCATGAAGTCGGTCGCCGGCCGCCTTCGCCTGGACCTGGCCCAGTTCCGTGAGCTGGAGGCGTTCGCCGCCTTCGGCTCCGACCTGGACGCGGCCTCCAAGGCCCAGCTGGAGCGCGGTGCGCGCATGGTCGAGCTGCTGAAGCAGGCCCAGTACGCGCCGTTCCCGGTCGAGGAGCAGGTCGTCTCCATCTGGGCCGGTACCAGCGGCAGGCTGGACGACGTCCCGGTGGCGGACATCCGCCGCTTCGAGCGCGAGTTCCTCAGCAGCCTTCGGGTGGAGCACAAGGAACTGCTCTCCGCCATCGTGGAGACCGGCAAGCTCGAGGACGGCACCACGGACGCGCTGACCGCCGCGATCACCTCCTTCAAGCAGGGCTTCGAGACCTCCGAGGGCAAGCTGCTCGGCGAGTCGGCCTGAAGCCGGACGGAAAGGACGTAACGACCCATGGGAGCCCAGCTTCGGGTCTACAAGCGCCGGATCCGCTCCGTCTCCGCGACCAAGAAGATCACCAAGGCGATGGAGATGATCTCCGCGTCGCGCATCGTCAAGGCGCAGCGCGCGGTGGCCGCCTCCACCCCGTACGCGAGTGAGCTCACCCGCGCGGTGACCGCGGTCGCGACCCGGTCCAACGCCAAGCACCCGCTGACCACCGAGAACCCCGACGCCGTGCGCGCCGCGGTGCTGGTGGTCACTGCGGACCGCGGCCTGGCCGGCGGTTACTCCTCCAACGCCCTCAAGACCGCGGCGGTGCTCACCGAGCGCCTCCGGGCGGAGGGCAAGGAGGTGGTGTCGTACATCGTCGGCCGCAAGGGCGTCGCGTACTACAACTTCCGGGGCCGTGAGGTCGCGCAGTCGTGGACCGGCTTCTCGGACAAGCCGACGTACGGGGACGCCAAGGCCGTCGCGAGCGCGCTGATCAAGGCGTTCACCACGGAGACGGCGGACGGCGGAGTGGACGAGCTCCACATCGTGTCGACCGAGTTCGTGTCCATGCTGACGCAGAACGCGGTGGACGCCCGGCTGCTGCCGCTGCACCTCGACGAGGTGGGTGGCGGCGAGGAGACCTCCCGCACGGAGGTCTTCCCGCTCTACGACTTCGAGCCGTCGGCGGAGGGCGTGCTGGACGCGCTGCTGCCCCGGTACGTCGAGAGCCGGATCTACAACGCGCTGCTCCAGTCGGCAGCTTCGGAGCACGCCGCCCGGCGGCGTGCGATGAAGTCCGCGACGGACAACGCGGAGGAGCTCATCAAGTCGCTCACGCGGCTTGCCAACTCGGCCCGCCAGGCCGAGATCACCCAGGAAATCAGCGAGATCGTCGGTGGCGCGAACGCCCTGGCCGACGCTAGCGCGGGGAGTGACTGACAATATGACCGCCACTGTTGAGACGGCCACGGCGACGGGCCGCGTCGCGCGGGTCATCGGCCCGGTCGTCGACGTGGAGTTCCCCGTCGACGCGATGCCGGAGATGTTCAACGCGCTGCACGTCGAGATCGACGCGCCCGACGGCACCGGCCGCAAGACGCTGACCCTCGAGGTCGCCCAGCACCTGGGCGACGGCCTGGTCCGCGCCATCTCCATGCAGCCCACCGACGGCCTGGTCCGCGGCGCCGGTGTCACCGACACCGGTGCGGCGATCTCCGTCCCGGTCGGCGACATCACCAAGGGCAAGGTCTTCAACGCCCTCGGTGAGGTGCTGAACACCGACCGCGCGGAGTTCGAGGCCCAGGTCGAGACCCGCTGGCCGATCCACCGCAAGGCGCCCAACTTCGACCAGCTCGAGTCGAAGACCGAGATGTTCGAGACCGGCATCAAGGTCATTGACCTGCTCACCCCGTATGTCACGGGTGGCAAGATCGGCCTGTTCGGCGGCGCCGGCGTCGGCAAGACCGTGCTCATCCAGGAGATGATCTACCGCGTCGCCGAGAACTTCGGCGGTGTGTCGGTCTTCGCCGGTGTGGGCGAGCGCACCCGTGAGGGCAACGACCTGATCCACGAGATGGTGGACTCGGGCGTGCTGGACAAGACCGCGCTGGTCTTCGGCCAGATGGACGAGCCGCCGGGCACCCGGCTGCGCGTCGCGCTCTCGGCGCTCACCATGGCCGAGTACTTCCGCGATGTGCAGCAGCAGGACGTGCTGCTCTTCATCGACAACATCTTCCGGTTCACCCAGGCCGGTTCCGAGGTGTCGACCCTGCTCGGCCGGATGCCCTCCGCGGTGGGCTACCAGCCGAACCTGGCCGACGAGATGGGCCTCCTCCAGGAGCGCATCACCTCGACCCGGGGTCACTCGATCACCTCCATGCAGGCGATCTACGTCCCTGCGGACGACCTGACCGACCCGGCCCCGGCCACCACCTTCGCCCACCTCGACGCGACGACCGTGCTTTCGCGGCCGATCTCGGAGAAGGGCATCTACCCCGCGGTCGACCCGCTGGACTCCTCGTCCCGCATCCTGGACCCGCGCTACATCGCGCAGGACCACTACGACACCGCGCTGCGGGTCAAGGGCATCCTGCAGAAGTACAAGGACCTCCAGGACATCATCGCCATCCTCGGCATGGACGAGCTGGGCGAGGAGGACAAGCTCACCGTCCAGCGTGCCCGCCGGATCGAGCGCTTCCTCTCGCAGAACACCTACGTGGCGAAGCAGTTCACCGGTGTCGACGGTTCGACCGTGCCGCTGTCGGAGACCATCGAGGCCTTCAACGCGATCGCGGACGGCACGTACGACCACGTCCCGGAGCAGGCGTTCTTCATGTGCGGCGGCATCGACGACCTGGAGCGCAACGCAGCCGAGCTGCTGAAGAAGTAGGCAGCGGGCAGGTCGCGGCAGTGACAGTGGAGAGGGGCGGGCCCTGGGGGACCGGGGACCGCCCCTCTCCGCGCACCACCGCCGCAGCAGGCCGGCTTCCGGCCATCCCCACCCCTCCGGTTTCGGCCGGGGAGGAGCGGGCCGTTATTCTTACCGGGACCACCCGTCCATCGGGCGGTTCCACGATCCGAGGAGCCAACGTTGGCTGAGCTGCACGTCGAGCTGGTCGCGGCCGACCGCAAGGTGTGGTCCGGTGCGGCCACCATCGTCGTCGCCCGGACCGCGTCCGGTGACATCGGCATCCAGCCGGGCCACACCCCGGTGCTGAGCGTGCTGGAGTCCGGCCCGGTCACCATCCGCCAGGCGGACGGCGGCGCCGTCATCGCCGCCGTGCACGGGGGCTTCATCTCGTTCGCGGACAACAAGCTGTCCCTGCTCGCGGAGATCGCGGAGCTGGCGGACGAGATCGATGTCGCCCGCGCCGAGCGCGCGCTGGACCGGGCGCGGACCGAGACCGACGCCCACGCCGAGCGCCGCGCCGAGGTACGGCTGGTGGCCGCGTCGCGCAAGGCCGCCTGAGGCCGCGCGCGTACGTGGCGAGGAACAGAGCTTGACCGGCGGTCCCGGGGACGCTTCGACAGTGACCCCGGGACCGCCGCATCGGTTGATATGGGTAGCGGGTGCGCAGGACCTTTGCACCGGCGTCACCCCGGGGAAGCGCTAGGCGAGGAGGTTGGTGGGCATGGTCCTCGCCCTTGTGGTGTGTGCGGTCGTCGTCGCGGTCGGCGTGGTCGGCCTGGTCGTCTTCGCGCTGCGACGCCGGTTGATCCAGCGGGTCGGCGGCACCTTCGACTGCAGCCTTCGACTCAAGATGCCGGTCCATGCGGCCGTAGCGCCGCCCCTCTCCGACGACGAGCCCGCCCCCGCCCCGACCTCCCCGGTCGACGGCAAGGGGTGGGTTTTCGGTATCTCCCGCTACAGCGGCGACAGCATCGAGTGGTTCCGGGTCTTCTCCTACGCGCCGCGCCCGCGCCGGGTGCTGCCGCGGGCCGAGATCGAGGTGCTGGGCCGCCGCTACCCCGCCGGGCAGGAGGAGCTGGCGCTGCTCTCCGGCTCGGTGGTGCTGCGCTGCCTGCACCGGGGCGCCCCGCTGGAGCTGGCCATGAGCGAGGACGCGCTGACCGGCTTCCTCGCCTGGCTGGAGGCCGCCCCGCCCGGCCAGCGGGTCAACGTCGCCTGACAGCCGTGCTGCCGCTGGGTACGCTGCGGCCATGGTCAACCTCACCCGGATCTACACCCGTACCGGCGACGACGGCACCACCGCGCTGGGCGACATGAGCCGCACCACCAAGACCGACCCCCGGCTGATCGCCTACGCCGACAGCAACGAGGCCAATGCGGCGATCGGGGTGGCGCTGGCGGTGGGCGGCCTCTCCGAGGGCGTGTCCGCCGTGCTCACCCGGGTGCAGAACGACCTCTTCGACGTCGGCGCCGATCTGGCCACCCCGGTCGTGGCCGAGCCGAAGTACCCGCCGCTGCGGGTGCTCCAGTCGTACGTCGACCGGCTGGAGCAGGACTGCGACGACTATCTGGAGCAGTTGGAGAAGCTGCGCAGCTTCATCCTCCCCGGCGGCACCCCCGGCGCCGCCCACCTCCACCTGGCCTGCACCGTCGTCCGCCGCGCCGAGCGGTCCACCTGGGCGGCGATCGAGCTGCACGGCGACAGCGTCAACCCGCTGACTGCCAAGTACCTCAACCGCCTCTCCGACCTGCTGTTCATCCTGGCCCGGGTCGCCAACAAGGAGCGCGGCGACGTCCTCTGGGTCCCGGGGGAGAACCGCTGAGCGGGTTACTTCGCCGGGTAGCGGTGGAACCCGGTGGTCGGGATCGTGAAGTCCAGCGGCGCCGGCAGTCGGATGGGCTCACCGAAGACGCCCCGGCTGTGTTCGGCGTACACACCGTCGGTCCCCAGGGCCAGGACGGTCCACTCGCCGGTGTTGGGATCGACCAGGGCGTACACCGGAATACCCGCCTCCTGGTACTTGAGCCGCTTGTCCTCGTAGTCGCGCCGGATGGCGACCCGGCCGGTGGAGACCGTTTCCACCACCGCCAGCAGGATCGAGGCGGGGAACTCGCGCATCTCATCGGACCAGTCGCCCGAGCGGATGATCACCACATCGGGCTTGGGCTTGTCCTCCTTGCCCAACTCGATGCCGCGCTCGTTCCACGCCTCGAAGGGCTCGGGGACCGTACGGACGAAGACGCGACCCACATAGTCGTGCAGTGCCATGGGATGGGCCTGCATGATGATCTCGCCGTCGATGAACTCCACGCGAACCTCTTCCGGAAAGTCGTAGGTGTCGAAGAACGCTGCGAGGCTTCCGTTGGTGGCCATGGCGTGCTCCTCGGTCGTTGCTTGCGGAGAGGGGTCCCGGTGCTCACCAGCACATCACCCGCAGCGTAAAGGGACAACGAGCCCAGCCGGGCCGGGTCACCCGTACGGCGCAGGGCGGGTACGCCCGGCCGTACCTGCCGGGAAGGGCCTGGGAGGTGGGTGGGAGTGGGGGATGGCGGAGTGCTGAAGCGTCTGCCGAGCGTCGCGCCCCGGACGCGGGATGCGCTGATCGCCGCCCTCGGGCTGTGCGTGGGGCTGCTGCTGGTCGCGGCGGGCACGGTCGGCGCGGGCGCCGCGCCGCGCTGGGTCGCGGTGCTGCCGCTGCTGGCGATGGCCGGGGCCGAGCTGATGCGCAGCAGCCGCCCGGTGTGGGCGGTGAGCGTCGGCGCGGTGGCGCTGATCGGAGACGTCCTGGCCGGCTCGGTGCTGGCCACCGTGGTGATGTACACCGATGTGCTGTACGCGGCCGTGGTCTACCGCGACCGCCGGACGTCCGCCGTGCTGCACCTGGCCGGCGGCGCCGCCACGCTGGTGCTGACCCTCCTCGCCTTTCTGCGCACCACCGCGACCGGGGCCCTGCTGGTGGCCGTGCTGTGCGGCCTGGTGCTGATCGCGCCGGTGTGGACCGGCGACATCGTCCGCCGGCACCGCGAGACGGCGGTGGCCGAGCGGCTGCGGGCCGAGCAGACGGCGCTGCTGGCCGAGATGGACCGGCGGGAGGCGGTGGTCGCGGAGCGGGCCCGGATGGCCCGCGAGCTGCACGACATGGTCGCCAACCACCTCTCCGCCATCGCCATCCACGCCACCGGTGCGCAGTCCCTGGTGCGGCGGGGGCAGGCGTACGGCGGGGACGGCGATCCGGTGCTCCAGGCGCTCGGCATGATCCGGGAGAGCAGCGTCCAGGGCCTGGCCGAGATGCGGCGGGTGATCGGGCTGCTGCGCTCCTCGGGCGGCGGCGAGGCGGACGACTCCTGGGCCACGCCCCGGCTGGAGGCGCTGGGCGCGCTGCTGGAGCATGCCCGGTCGGCCGGGCGCGGTGACCGGCTCACCTTCAGCGCGGTGGAGCAGGGGGCGCGCGAGGGGCTGCCCGCGCCGGTGGAGCTGGCGGCGTACCGGATCGTCCAGGAGTCGCTCACCAACGCGCTCAAGCACGCCGCGCCCGGCGAGGTGCGGCTGCGGCTCGACTACCGGCCGGAGGCCGTGACGGTGCTGGTGGAGAGCGCGTACGAACCGGGTGGCGGCCGGGAGCTGCCGGGCGCCGGGGCCGGGCTGGTGGGTATGGCGGAGCGGGCGGCGCTGCTCGGCGGCCGCTTCACGGCCGGGCCGGAGGGCAGCCGGTGGGTGGTCCGGGCGGTGCTGCCGATGGACCCGGGAGAGGGGCTGGACGAGGCATGACGACGATCCGGGTGCTGGTCGCGGAGGACCAGAGCACGGTGCGGGCGGCACTGGTGATGATCCTGCGGGCGGAGCCGGACCTGCTGGTGGTCGGTGAGGCCGGGGACGGGGAGGAGGCGGTGCGGCTGGCGCTCGAACTGCGGCCGGACGTGGTGCTGATGGACATTCAGATGCCCCGGCTGGACGGGGTGGCGGCGACCCGCCGGGTGGTGGCGGCCGGGGCGGGGCAGGTGCTGGTGCTGACCACCTTCGACCTGGACGAGTACGTCTTCGGGGCGCTGCGGGCGGGGGCGGCGGGCTTTCTGCTCAAGGACCTGGAGGCGGAGACCCTGGTCGAGGGGGTGCGTACGGTGGCCCGGGGGGACGGCATGCTGGCGCCGTCCGTCACGCGGCGGCTGATCGGGGCGTTCGCCCGGCGGGGCGGGGGTGTGGAGCCGGGGGTGCGGCGGGGGGCGCTGGAGCAGTTGACGCCACGGGAGCGGGAGGTGTTGGGCTGGGTCGGGCAGGGGCTGTCCAATGCGGGGATCGCTGCGCGGCTGTCGATGGCGGAGGCGACGGCGAAGACGCATGTCAGCCGGATTCTGGCCAAGCTGGGGTTGGGGAGTCGGGTGCAGGCGGCGATTCTGGCGCAGGATCTGGGGTTGGTGCCGGGGGAGTGAGGGGGTGGTCGGGTGGGGGCGGGTGTTGGGTGCGGGTGGGTGAGGGCTTGAGGTCGGGGTGTTGCGTGTGGGTGGGTGGGGGTTGTTCGCGCAGTTCCTCGCGCCCCTGGGTAAGTGGGGGTGGGGTTGTTCGCGCCCCTGGGTGGGCGGGGTCGTTCAGGGGGCGAGGACGGTGCGGGCGCGGGGGGCGTCGTCGGGCCAGACCATGACGCGGGGGCCCTGGGTGGTGTGGACCAGGGTGCTGCGGATGCCGGCGGCGTCCAGCAGCCGGGTCAGCCGCTGGGCCTCCTCGGCGGTGTGCGGCGCGGCCACGCTCACCAGCAGGCCGTACTCGCCGGGGGCGCCCGTACGCGGCGCCCGGGAGACCAGCGACTTCCCGGTGCCGAAGGTCCAGCGGAGCAGCAGGACCAGCACCCCCACCACGGCCATCGCCACCAGCAGCCCGAGGAATGGGCCGAGGCTGTTCACCGGCTTCCCACCTCCCGCGCCCGGCGGCCGCCCGTCCGGCGGGAGAACCGGACGGAGATCACACCTTCCATTGTCACCACAGCGCCGCGCACGGCGTTAGAGTCCGGCCAGAGCGGCGCGGCTCGGGAGGTGACCCCTGCCCCGGGCCGCAGGCCGGACCGGTTCCGGGAGGAGCAGCGTGAGCAAGAGGATCGCCGTCGTCGGCGCGGGCCTGATGGGTTCCGGTATCGCCCAGGTCTCGGCGCAGGCCGGGTACGAGGTGGTACTGCGGGATGTCACCGAGGAGGCCCTGGCCCGTGGCCTGAGCGGCATCCGGGCCTCGTACGAGCGGTTCGTCGCCAAGGGCAAGCTGGCCGCCGAGGACGCCGAGGCGGCGCTGGGCCGGATCACCACCACCACCGACCTGGACGCGGTGGCCGGGGCCGATCTGATCGTGGAGGCGGTCTTCGAGCAGCTGGAGGTCAAGCAGGAGGTCTTCCGGGCCCTCGACCGCATCGCCGGTGAGGGCACGGTGCTGGCCACCAACACCTCCGCCATCCCGATCACCCGGATCGCCGCCGTCACCGAGCGGCCGGAGAGCGTGGTGGGCACCCACTTCTTCTCGCCGGTGCCGATGATGCAGCTCTGCGAGCTGGTACGCGGCTACAAGACCAGTGACGAGACGCTGGCCGCCGCGCGCGCCTTCGCCGAGGGCGTCGGCAAGACCGTGGTGGTGGTCAACCGCGACGTGGCGGGGTTCGTCACCACCCGGCTGATCACCGCGCTGGTGATGGAGGCGGTCAAGCTGTACGAGTCCGGGGTGGCGTCCGCCGAGGACATCGACACGGCCTGCCGACTCGGCTTCGGGCATGTGATGGGCCCGCTCGCCACCGCTGACCTCACCGGGGTGGACATCCTGCTGAACGCGACCCGCAACATCTACACCGAGACCCAGGACGAGAAATTCGCGCCGCCGGAGATCATGGCCCGAATGGTGACCGCAGGGGACCTCGGGCGCAAGAGCGGGCGCGGTTTCTACCCGTACGAGAAGAAGTGACCGACGGCGGCGGGCGCCCGGTGCCGCCGGGCGCCCGCCGCCGCGCACCTGCGGGGTGAACTTGCTCACGCCTGAGCCACGATGGGGTTAATCCGGCGTCGGATGGGCTGTAATCGAGCAAGAGCCGGTGAGGGAACTGCTCATATTCCCCCGGACGAGTGAATTCGCTTCAGATTTCGCCGGGAGCCAGAACCTGCACACCTGGTCCTGCGTCAGATCAGAGAAGTACCGGAACGGACACCTGCGGCCTCACCATCGGCCGCGCGGGGGCGTGCGGGAGGAAAGCGGAGGAGAAGGGGCATGCGCATCACGGGCGACCACGCCGAGCTGGCCGTCGAGGGGCGTCTCGACGTGCGCACCGCCGCGGACGCCCGAGCCGTACTGCACGAGGCGGTGGACGGCGGCCACGGGGATCTGGTGCTGGACCTCGGCCGGTTGGACTCCTGGGACGCCACCGGCCTCGGCGTGATCATGGGAACCCACCGCCGGGCGGGCCGACTCGGCCGCCGCCTGGTGCTGCGCGCGGTCCCCGGCCAGCTCCAGCGGCTGCTGGTGGCCACCCGGCTGCACCGCATCCTGGCCATCGAGGGCGCGGTCTGGGAGCCCGGCGGGGCCACCCTGCCCGCCGCCGGTGCCGCCGCCACCGCGCCGCTGCCCGCGCCCGCCGCCGCCAGCGCCTGAGCGCACCCCCGCCTGAGCGCACCCCCGCCGGGCCGCACCCCCGCCGGGCCGCACCGCCCGACCCCGACAGCCCCCCGTGTACGACCCGGGTTGGTGAAGCGTGCGCGAAAAGGTCTAGGGTTCGGCCATCGAGAGGCCCGGCCGCGCACTCGCAGATCGCTGCCGGCTCGGGCGGCGGACCGGTCCGGTCACGGTTGATCAGCTGCGGAGCGACGACGATGAAGCCACCACCCGGGCACTCCCAGCCCGACGGGCGCAATCTGCCCGCCCTCCCCGCGAACCGGCTGCCCGCCCTCCCGGCGGTCCCAGACAGCCCGGCTCACCACAGCCCGGCTCACCACAGCCCGGTTCATCACAGCCCGGTTCATCACAGCCCGGTTCACCGCAGCGCGGCCCCCGGCACGGTGGCCGCCCGCGCCGCCGAGGGCACCCCCGCCTTCGTCCTCCCCGAGCCGGTCGAGACGGTGGCCCGGCGCAGCACCGGCGAGATCGTGGCCGGCCGGTACCTGCTCACCGTCGGCGGCCCCGACGGCTCCGAGGCCCGCCTATGCCCGCCCGACCGGCTGCCCGAGCCGAGGCGCGCGGCCGCCGCCGACCGGCCCGCCGCGCCCGGCCGCCGTGCCGCACTGCGGGAGCGGGCCGCCGAGGTCGAGCGGCTGCGCGGGCTGCTGGCCCAGGGCCGCTCGATACGCGTCACCGGGATCGCCGGGTCCGGCCGCAGCGCGCTGCTGGACGCGGTCGCCGCCGCCAGTGCCGGGGTCGCCCCCGACGGCGTGATCCGGCTCACCGGCTACCGGCGCACCCCCGCCGACCTGTTGCAGGACCTGTACGCGGCCACCCACCGCGACCCCGGCCACCGGCCGGACCGCGACCGGCTGCGGGAGCTGCTGGCCGCCGTGGGCGCCGTGGTGGTCGTGGACGACCTGGAGTTCGGCGGCGCCGCGCTGGACGAACTCCTGGACAGCGCGCCGGAATGCGCCTTTCTGATCACCACCCTGCCGGACGTCGAACCGGGGATCGCCGCCTCCGGCACCGGCGGCCGGCTGGTCGAGAGCCCGCTCGGCGGCCTCTCCCGGGACGTCTGCCTGGAACTGCTGGCGGACCTGGCCGGCCGGCCGCTGGACGACACCGAGCGGGTCTGGGCGGTGGACCTCTGGTTCGAGTCCGAGGGGCTGCCGCTGCGGTTCGTCCAGGCCGGCGCGGTACTGCGGCACCGGGACGCGGCCGCGGACGCGCTGGCGGTCGCCCGCGAGGAGCAGCAGCACCTCTTCGGCGGCGCGGACGGCGGCCTCGGCGAGCCGGGCGTCGACCCCGCCGTTCGGGAGGAGGCGCTGCGCCGGGCCCTGCCGCTGCCCTCGGTCGCGGAGAGCGCCGCCCCCGCCGCCCGGCTGTCGACGGGCCTGTCCGACCCCGCGCGGGCCGTGCTGCGGCTCGCCGTCGCGCTCGGCGGCGAGTGCCCCACCGCCCCGCACCTGCCCGCGCTGCTCGACGTCGGCCAGGGCGAGGCGGCGCTGGCCGAGCTGGTCGAGTGCGGCCTCGTCGTACCGGCCGGCGCCCACCACCGGCTCGCCCAGGACGTCCGCGCGCCGCTTGCCGCGCAGTGGCGGGGCGAGGAGCCGCTGACCGGTATCGCCCAGCACTTCGCCTGGTGGGTGGGCCACTCCTCGGTGACGCCCGGTCAGGTCGCCGCCGAGGCGGAGGTGCTGATCGCCGCCATGTTCGCGGACCGGGAGGCCGGCCGGCACAGCGCGGTGGCGCTGCTGGCCCGCGCCGCCGCGCCCGCCTTCGCGCTGGGGCTGCGCTGGGGGGCGTGGGAGCAGACGCTGCGGCTGGGCCTGGAGGCCGCGCGGGCGGTCGGCGCGGTCGCGGACGAGGCGTGGTTCCGCCATGAACTGGGCGTACTGGCACTGGCGATGGGCGCGGAGGACCAGGCGCGGGCCGAGTTCGACGCCTCGCTGGCGCTGCGCGGCGCGCTGGGCGCCGCCCGGGGCGGCGGCGCCACCCGGCGGATGCTGGCGCTGCTCGCCGGGAATGCCACGCCGGAACTCGGCGGCGCCGCCCCCCGGGCGCTCCCGGGGCGGGCGGGCCAGCTGCCGTGGCGGCGCAGCCGCTCCGCGAGCCTCGACCGGCGCACCGTGCGGCTGCGGGCCATGGCGGTGGCGGGTGCGGGCGTCGTCGTCCTGGCGGTCGTGGGTACGGTCGTGGGGCTGGTCACCGGCCACGACGACTCACCGGCCCCGGACGCGCCGACCAGCACCGCGCCCGGCCGGGTGGACGGCGCCGGGCCGCCGGTGAACGGCGTCGACCTCGACGCGAGCACCCGGCCGTCGCTCGGCGCCTCGCTCGGTGCCACCGTGGAGGGCACCTCCCTGCCGAGCGGCACCGCCTCGCCCGGCGCCACCCCGACCACCTCGGCGTCGGCCTCGGCAACGGCGTCGCAGAGCACGAGCGCCACCCCGACCGCCTCGGACGGCCCCGTGGCGAGCCACAGCGGTACGCCGTCCACCCCGCCCCCGACCATGGCCACCGGCAAGCCCACGAAGTCGGCCAAGCCGACGTCCAAGCCTCCGGTGACCAAGCCTCCGGCGACCAGCAGCCCGGACTCGCCGCCGCCGAAGACCACGCCGCCGAAGACCACGCCGCCGCCGGACAGCCCGTCGTCCCCGCCGGAGACGCCTCCCTCGGACCCGCCCACCGGGGACGGCGGCGAGGGGCAGGACGGCGGCCCACCCGCCTGACCGCCCGCCCGCCGGGGTCAGAACAGCTTGAGCTTGTCGTCCTCGATGCCGCGCAGCCCGTCGTAGTCCAGCACCACGCAGCCGATGCCCCGGTCAGTGGCCAGCACCCGCGCCTGCGGCTTGATCTCCTGCGCCGCGAAGACGCCCTTGACCGGTGCCAGCAGCGGGTCCCGGTTGAGCAGCTCCAGGTAGCGGGTGAGCTGCTCCACGCCGTCGATCTCGCCGCGCCGCTTGATCTCCACGGCGACGGTGCCGCCGGAGGCGTCCCGGCCCAGGATGTCCACCGGCCCGATGGCGGTGGGGTATTCGCGGCGGATCAGCGTCCAGCCCGCGCCCAGCACCTCCATCCGGTCGGCCAGCAGCTCCTGGAGGTGCGCCTCCACGCCGTCCTTGATCAGGCCCGGGTCCACGCCCAGCTCGTGCGAGGAGTCGTGCAGCACCTCCTCCAGGGTGATGATCAGCTTCTCGCCGGCCTTGTTGACCACCGTCCACAGGCCGTCGCCCTGCTTGACGGTGCACGGCGGGGACATCCAGTTGAGCGGCTTGTACGCACGGTCGTCGGCATGGACGGAGACCGACCCGTCGGCCTTCACGATCAGCAGGCGCTTGGCTGAGGGCAGGTGCGCGGACAGCCGGCCGACGTAGTCCACGGTGCACTGGGCGATGACGAGACGCATGGGTGCCAGCCTACGGGGCGCGGCGGAGCCCGATGTACTCGGTGACGCGGCCGGGCGGTGGCGAGACGCACGGTCGGTGAGCCCGGTCCGCCAGGGCCATTCGGTGCGATTCGCGGGAAGTACCGCCCATGGCGCCCGGTCCGGTCCGACCCTGGCAGTAGCCGTGCACCCGGCGGGGGCGGAGTCCCGCTGTCCGGATCTCGCCGCTGATCCCTGGTGACTTGTGTGCTCAGTGGCTTACGGTGTGTCACGGAGCCGGTGAGAGGGGTGCGACCGTGATGGACGAGACTTTCGATCTGTTCACGCCAACTTCTCGCCCCGGCGCCTCGTTTCGGCGTGAGTCGGAGGATTCGGCCCCGCCATCGACCGTCCCCTGAAAGCCTGCCGGTGAGGTCGGCGCACAAGCCGGCGCGGTCCGCTACCGGCCGCATCCGGCACCGGCTGAGCACGACACGGCACCATTCCGCAGACCGCACCGCCCCCGGGACCGCCCGGGGACGGCGAGAGGAGCATCCATGTCGCTCGACGTCTCACCGGCCCTGCTTGAAAAGGCCGAGCGAGGCGAGGTCGACGAGAGGGAATTCGTCGACTGCGTCCGTACCTCGCTGCCCTACGCCTGGGACCTGATCAGCTCGCTGGTCGCCCAGCTCCAGGTGGACGGCGCCGACTTCGCCGACAACCAGGTGCCGCCGCCGTCCGAGCAGGCGCGCGGCCAGCTGCTGCGCGCCCTGGCGAGCGACGCCATCCGCGGTGCCCTCCAGCGGCACTTCGGCGTCCGGCTCGCCTTCCAGAACTGCCACCGGGTCGCGGTGTTCGCCCCTGTCGAGGAGAACGAGGCGCGCTACGAGCGCTTCACCTCCGTAAGGGCGCAGCTGCTCAACCAGTCCCCCGAGCTTCGCGACTGCTGAGCGGTCCGCTCCTGCGGTGAGGCGGCCGCGGCCCCGGCGTGGCAGCGCCGCCTCACCGCAGGAGCGGAAGCACCTCCGAGCCCAGCCGGGCGACGTTGTGCAGCGTCGCCGCGCGGTCGCCGGAGCCCTCCACCAGCAGGGCGAACCGGCGGATGCCGGTGCGCTCGGCGGTGGTCCGCAGCCGGTCGGCGCAGAGCTGCGGGGTGCCCACCGCGTGCAGGTCGCAGAGGAGTTCGGTGTAGTCGCGGGGGTCGCGCATCCGGCGCTCGCGGCCGTCCACCGTACGGTGCGCGCCGAGCCCGTGCCGGAACCACTCCGGCATGGTGGCGAGCAGCATGCCGCGCGCCTCGGCGGTGCTGTCCGCGACCTGGGCCACCCCGGCCGCCACATGCTCGGCCTCGGCGCGGGCGATCTGCTCGCCGCTGCGCCCGGCGGCGCGGGCCTCCTCGCGGTAGGCGGCCACCATCTCCCGCTTGTCGTCGTCGCCGGAGTGCATCCCCAGCAGCATCGGCAGGCCGCGCTCGGCGGCCAGCCGCACCGAGGCCCGCGAGGTGCAGGCCAGCACCATCGGCGGCCCACCGCCCGTGCCGGGAACCGGCCGCACCGCCGCCCGTCCGGGGGCCTCGGCACGCATGGCCTCGGCCCGGACGGCTTCCGAGCGTACGGCCTCAGAACGTACGGCATCGGGGCGTACGGCGTCAGAACGGACGGCTTCCGAACGTACGGCATCGGGGCGTACGGAGTCCGGGCGCACCGAGTCGGAGCGCTGCCGGGGGAAGGCCGACCGGGCGGGCGGCTGCCGCTGCCGGTGGCCGTGCGCCGACGGGCACGGCCCGCTGATCGGCGGCTCGGTGGCCCGGGGCACCACCGCCACCTCCGGGAAGGAGAACGCCGGGCCGTCCGCGCCGACCCGGGAGCCGCGCAGCCAGCGGAGCAGCAGATCCAGCCGCTCCGGGAGGCCCTCCTCGTACGCGGCCAGCCCGGTGCCGAAGACGCTGAGGTCGATCCAGGGGCCGCCGCGCCCGACCCCCAGCGTGAACCGGCCACCCGAGACCAGGTGCAGCAGCGCCGCCCGCTCGCCCAGTGCCACCGGGTGGGCGGTGGAGAGCACGCTGACCGCCGTGCCGATCCCGATCCGCCGGGTGCGGCCGAGCAGCAGCGCGGCCAGGGTCGCGGCGTCCGGGCAGACGCCGTACGGCACGAAGTGGTGCTCGGCCAGCCAGACGCTGTCCAGGCCGACCCGCTCGGCCGCCAGCGCCGCGCTCACCGTGCGCTCCAGCGCCTCGGTCTGCCGCTGTCCGGGGAACTGCGCGGACAGCAGGAACAGCCCGGTGCGGATGGTGTCCACCGGTGCGCCGGCCGCGGTCTGCGCGGTGACGGCGGTCGCGGCTCGGGTGTCGGTCATCGGGTCTCCCTCGGTTGTGCAGGGTCCGCGGCCCCGCCTCGTCACCTCGTGAGTAACCCATGTCATGTGCCAATGGCACGGGGAATGGCGGATCTGCCAGGGGATCGGATGTAAATCGGCGGATTCCCTGACATTCAGCCACCGGCCGTGCTATGCGGGACCCCGGATGCGGTCTGTGCGGACCCCCTACGCTTGGAGGTCGGAGCACCGCCCCGAACCGCCCCAACCCCCTGCCCCCGTCCGGAAGGGAATCTGCCGTGTCGCCGCGCCGCAACCGCCCCCGAGGGTCCGCCGACGGTCCCGACGAGCCGACCGCCCCGGCCGGCGGTTCCCTGGTGCAGCGCACCGAGAGCTACCGGGGCGAGGACTGGGTGGTACGGGCCGTCACCGGCGCCGGCGGCCGCTTCTACCGCTGCCCCGGCTGCGACCAGGAGATCCCGCCGGGGGTGGGCCATGTGGTGGCCTGGCCGATGTACGGCGCGGGTGTGGAGGACCGGCGGCACTGGCACCGGGCCTGCTGGAACGCCCGTGAGCGGCGCGCCTCCAACATCCTGCGCGGGCGCGGCGCCCCGCGCTACTGACCGCCGGGGGCGCGGGGCACCGGCCGCGCGCCCCCCGGCGGTCAGACATCCCGCTTGGCGACCATCGCATAGGCCAGCGCCAGCAGCACCGCCGTGAGGCCGCTCAGCCAGCCGAGCAGATGCCAGCCGTTGGCGGTCTCGTCCAGCCCCTCGCCGAACAGCGCGGCGGAGATGCTCACCGGGGAGTACTTGATCAGCAGCCCGCCGATCCGCTCGCCGGTGAAGAGTCCCAGGATCAGCGGCAGCAGGACGAAGCCCAACATCGCGGTGATGGCGCCGGCGCTGTGCCGCAGCAGCGCGCCGACGGCGAGCGACATCAGGCCGATCACGGCCAGGTACAGCCCGCCGCCGAGCACGGTCCGCAGCAGCGTCGCCGTCGGCTGCCCGCCGGCCTGGTTCCCGAGCACCGCGAGCGCCAGCACGGTGAAGACGCCGATCGCGGCCGTACCCAGCGCGAACACCAGGCCGAAGAAGACCAGCGCCTTCGCGGTGAGCACCCGGGCCCGCTGCGGGCAGTTGGTCAGCGTGGTGCGGATCATGCCGGTGCCGTACTCGGAGCTGATGGTGAGCACACCCAGCGCGATGATCGCGATCTGGCCGATCAGAAAGCCGCCGAAGCCCAGCGAGATGATGTCGTCGCCGGGGCGGACCGTGCCGTCGTCGGAGTAGAGGACCGCGAAGCCGCCGATGCCGACGATGAAGACGATCATCAGCAGCAGCGTCCAGACGGTCGACTGCACGCTGCGGATCTTGGTCCACTCGGAGGCGATGGCATGGCCCAGGTGCGCCCTGGGCACGGTCGCGAGCGGCGGCGGGGGGAGGGTCCCGGACGTCATGGCTCAGTCCTCGCTCTCACGGCCGGGGGCGGCGGCACAGGGGGTGGCGCCCGCGTCCGGGTCGGGCGCGGGCGGCGGGGCCGGTACCCCGCCGTACGGGCCCGGGGGCGGCCCGGCGACCGCTGGCATCCCCGAGCGGTACTCCACCGCGCCCTGGGTGAGGCGCATGTACGCCTCCTCCAGCGACGCCTGGTGCGGCGACAGCTCGTGCAGCCGGATGCCGTGCTCATACGCCAGGTCGCTGACCTGCGGCAGCGGCAGCCCGACGACCTTCAGCGCGCCGTCCTGCTCGGGTTCGGTACGGGCCCCGGCGTCGGCCAGCACCTTGGCCAGCCGGTCCCGCTGCTCCCCGGCGCCGTCGGGGGTGCGCACCCGGGCGAAGCCGGTGGAGTGCCGGTCGATGAACTCCTTGACGCTCAGGTCGGCCAGCAGCCGGCCCTGCCCGATCACCACCAGGTGGTCGGCGGTCAGCGCCATCTCGCTCATCAGGTGCGAGGAGACGAAGACGGTGCGGCCCTCGGCGGCGAGCCGCCGCATCAGGTTGCGCACCCAGTGGATGCCCTCCGGGTCGAGCCCGTTGACCGGCTCGTCGAACATCAGCACCTGCGGGTCGCCCAGCAGCGCCGCCGCGATGCCCAGCCGCTGCCCCATGCCCAGCGAGAAGCCCCGGGAGCGGCGGCCGGCCACCTCCGCCAGACCGACGATGGCCAGCACCTCGTCCACCCGCTGCCGGCGGACGCCGGACAGCCGGGCCAGCGACAGCAGATGGTTGCGGGCGCTGCGACCGCCGTGCACGGCCTTGGCGTCGAGCAGCGCGCCGACCGTCCGGGCCGCGTTGGGCAGCTGCCGGTAGGGGAGGCCGCCGATGGTGACGCTGCCCGAGGTGGGGGCGTCAAGGCCCAGGATCATCCGCATCGTGGTCGACTTGCCGGAGCCGTTGGGCCCCAGGAAGCCGGTGACGATGCCGGGCCGCACCTGGAAGGAGAGCTGCTCGACCGCGGTCTTGTGGCCGTAGCGTTTGGTGAGGCCGTGTGCCTCGATCATGCAGGGTCCTCACGGGGGGTCTCGCGGGGGAGGGCGACAGGGCTCTCACCCCATCACGCATCCGTCCTCCCCCGCGATCCCCGAGGCCCCGTCAGCCGCAGCTGTAACAGGATTCGTACATGCCTACGCGTCCCGGCGGCGCAGCACCAGCCAGCCGCCGACCAGCGCGGCGACCACCCAGAGCGCGCAGATACCCAGGCCCGCCCACGGCCCGTACGGCGCGTCGGCCGGCTGGTAGACCGAGGTGATCCGCGAACCGGCCTGGTCCGGGAAGTACCGGGCCACCGTCTTCACCTTGGGCACGCTGGAGAGGATCGGCGAGATCAGGAAGAAGAACGGCATCAGGATGCCCAGCGACAGCGTCTGGTGGTGCAGCATCGCGGTGACGCCCAGCGAGAAGAGGCAGAGCAGCGCCATGTAGAGCGCGGCCCCGATCACCGCCCGCAGCACATGCGGCGCGCCCAGCGTGGTGCTGTGCGAACCCAGCAGCGCCTGGCCGAGCAGGAAGGAGACGAAGCTGGTCAGCAGGCCGACCACCAGCACCAGGCCGAGCACCACCAGGCTCTTGCTCGCCAGCAGCGTGCCGCGCTTGGGCACGGCGGCCAGCGAGACCCGGATCATGCCGGAGCTGTACTCGTTGCCGACCACCAGCACCCCGAAGACGATCACCGCGAGCTGTCCCAGCACCATCCCGGCGAAGCTGGTGGAGGCGGCGTCGAACGGCGTGGAGCTGTCCGCGAAGGAGTCGAAGTTGCTGTTGGCGACGGCGCAGATCAGGGCGCTCAGCCCGACCGTCACCACAAAGGCGGCGATCAGCGTCACGGCGGTGGAGCGCACGGTACGGATCTTGGTCCACTCGGAGAGCAGGACCGCGGGGGAAACCGCCATGTCAGGACTCCTTCTGCTTCTTCTTGGCGCCCCACGGCTGCTGCCAGTCCGCACCCCACGCCGCCGGCGGCCCGGTCGTCGGCTCGGTCGCGCCGCCGCCCTCGCCGCCGGCCTGGTACTCCACCGACTCCGCGGTCATCTGCATGAACGCCTGCTCCAGCGACGCCCGCTGCGGGCTCAGCTCATGCAGCGTGACACCGGCGGCCGCGGCCAGCTCGCCGATCCGCGCCGCGTCGCCGCCCACCACCTCCAGCGAGCCGTCCTCGGCCCGCTCCGGCACGATGTCCTGCTCGGCGAGCGCATCCAGCAGCTGCTCCGGCTGCGGGGTGCGCACCCGCACCACCGAGCGCGAGTTCCGGTCGATGAACTCCGTCATCGGCAGGTCGGCCAGCAGCTTGCCCCGGCCGATCACCACCAGGTGGTCGGCGGTCAGCGCCATCTCGCTCATCAGGTGGCTGGAGACGAAGACCGTACGGCCCTCGGAGGCCAGCCGCTTCATCAGGTTGCGGACCCACAGGATGCCCTCGGGGTCCAGCCCGTTGACCGGCTCGTCGAACATCAGGATCTGCGGGTCGCCCAGCAGCGCCGCCGCGATGCCCAGCCGCTGCCCCATGCCCAGCGAGAACCCACCGGACCGCTTGCGCGCCACATCGTGCAGCCCGACCAGGCCCAGCACCTCGTCGACCCGGCGGGTCGGGATGCCGTTGCTCTGCGCCAGCCACAGCAGGTGGTTGTACGCCGTACGGCCGGGGTGGACCGCCTTGGCCTCCAGCAGCGCCCCTATGTACTTCACCGGCTCGCGCAGCTGCGCATAGCGCTTGCCGTCGATGGTGACCCGCCCGGACGTCGGCCGGTCCAGGTCGAGGATCATCCGCATGGTGGTGGACTTCCCCGCGCCGTTCGGGCCCAGGAAGCCGGTCACCACTCCGGGCGGGATGGCGAAGCTGAGCCGGTCCACGGCCAGCTTGCTCCCATAGCGCTTGGTCAGCTCATGCAACTCGATCATCGGTGCTCGCTTCCTGGCGGCGTCGGTGGCCGGGCCCAGCCCCCGGAGACAGGCTAGGCCACCGGCCCGCCGATCCGATCGGCGGTGTGGCGGAACGCCCCCGGGACCGGCCCGTCCGGGCCGTACACCGGAACGCCGACCTCCCCGGCCGCGCACCACGGGCCGGGGAGGTCGCCAGGAACGGCACAGGCGGTCAGCGGCTCTGCTGCGCGGGCAGGCTGCGACCCAGGTCGTCGTCGGACGAACCGGCCGCGGCCACCGCCGCGCCGGTCAGCGTGGCCAGCATCTCCCGGACGTTGGTCAGCTGCGCGTTGATGCTGTCGCGGCGGTTGGTCAGCGCCGCCAGCTCCCGCTCGGACTCGCTGCGGGCCCGGTCGGCCTTGGCGTTGGCGTCCGCCACGATGTCCTCGGCCTGGCGCTGCGCGGTCTCCACCGTCTGGCGGGCCCGGCGCTCGGCGTCGGTGCGCAGCTTCTCCGCCTCCAGGCGCAGCTGCTCCGCCCGGTGCTCGATCTCGGCCAGCCGCTTCTCGGCCTTGGCCTGACGGGCGGCCAGGTCGCGCTCGGACTGCTCGCGGCGCTTGGCCAGGTTGGTCTCGAAGTCGGCGGCGGCCTGCGCGGCCTTGGCGCGGGTCTCCTCGAAGAGGGCGTCGGCCTCCTCGCGCTTGTTCTGCGCGTCCTTGGTGGCCTCGGCGCGCAGCTGGGCGGCATCGCTGTTCGCCTTCTCGACGATGCGCTGGCCCTCGTCCTCCGCCTTGGCCTTGCGGTCCTTGGCGTACGTCTCGGCCTCGGAGCGCACCTGCTGCGCCGCGGCCTCGGCCAGCTCGCGGTGCTGCTCGGCGGCCCGCTGCGCCTCGTCGCGCTGATCCTTGGCCTCCTCCTCGGCGAGCCGCAGGATCTTCTCCACGCGGGCGCCCAGGCCGGCGTAGGAGGGCTCGGCGTCGGTGACGGCGGCCTGCGCGTTCTGCGTCTCGAGGTGCAGCTCCTCGATGCGCTTCTCCAGCGCCGAGATACGGGAGAGGGCACTGTCCCGGTCGCTGACCAGCTTGGTGATGCGCTCGTCGACCTGGGCGCGCTCGTACCCGCGGCGCACGAGGTCAAATCCGTGCGGAGAGTGAGTGTCGCTCATGGGGATGGGGTTCCTGTCGTAAGACCGGTGAGGTGATAGGGGGAATCCTGGCACGAAACCGGAGTGTCATCGAGCAGAAGCCGACGGTTGATGGAGAATGTCCGCTCAATCGGGTGGCGAGCCGTCAGCCCGCTTCCCACCCGACCGGGCGGAGCCCGCCCCGGCTCCCGCTCTGGCGCCCCCGTCGCGGCCTCCGGCGCCGCCGCCAGCCTTGCTCGTACTGCCTCCCCCGTTGCGCTGACCAGCGGCTGACGGGGCTTCGAAAGCCTCCAGCGCCGACAGCACGTCCTGGACGCGCGCGATCTCGGTGTTGATGTCCTTGCGCCGCCGGACCAGCTCGTCCAGCTCCCGGCGGCCCGTCTCGGTGGCGCGCTGGGCCTCCACCCGGGCGTCCGCGACGATCTGCTCCGCCTCCTCGCGCGAGAGACGAAGCTCCTCGGCGGCCTGCTCGGCCGCCTCCCGGAGCCGCTTCTCCACCTCGGCCGACGCCTTGTCCAACCGCTCCTCGGCCTCCTCCTGGGCGGCCGTCAGCTGCTGGTCGGCCTCGGTCCGCCGGCGCTCGGCCTCCGCCGCGGAGTCGGCGAGCTTCTGCTCGGCCTCCTTGAGCAGGCCCTCGGCCTTGCGCACCGCGGCGATCCGCACCTTGCTGGCCTCGGCCGACGCCTCCGAGGCCAGCTCGGACGCCCGCTCCTCGGCGGCGGCGACCAGCGCGGCGGCCCGCTCCTCGGCCTCCGCCACGGTCTCCACCGCCTGCTCCTCCGCCTCGGTGAGCTGCTCCTGCGCGGCGGCCACCAGCTTGTCGACCCGCTCGCCCGCCGACTTCAACGCCTCGGCGGCCTCCTTGCGGGCCCGCTCGTGCAGCGCCTCGACCTCCGCGTCGGTACGGTCGCGCAGCTCCTCGGCGCGCTCCCGGATCGCGGTGGAGTCCCGGCGGACCTCCGCCAGCAGCGCGTCCGCGTCGGCCCGCGCCCGCTCCACGGCGGCCCGGCCCTCGGCGGTGCCCTCGGCGACCAGCCGGTCCGCCTCCTTGCGGGCGGCGGCCACCATGGCGTCCGCCTGCTCCTCGGCGGCGGCGGTGGTGGCCAGCGCCGCCGTCTGCGCCTCCTGGCCCAGCGCCTCCGCGTCCGCCCGCGCCTGCCGGACCAGCGCCGCCGCCCGCTCCTCCGCCTCGGAGAGCGTCCGGGTGGCGGCGGTCCTGGTGGCGACCGCGTACTCCTCCGCCTCGGCCCTGGCCACGGCGGCCAGCTCCTCGGCCTCGGCCAGCAGCCGGACGGCGTCCGCGTCGGCCGCCGCGCGCTGCTCGCGGCCGTACCCGTCGGCCGACTCCCGCTCCGCCTCGGCCTCGGCCCGCACCCGCGCGGCGTAGCCGTCCGCCTCGGCCCGCAGCCGCGCGGCGGCCTCGGCGGCCTCCTCACGCAGCCGGGCGATCTCGGCGGCGGCCCGCTCCCGCAGCTCGGCGGTCTCCCGGTCGGCGGCCTCGCGCAGCTCCCCGGTCTCCCGGGCCGCCACGGCCCGCAGCTCGGCGGACTCCCGCTCGGCGTCGGCCCGCAGCTGCCTGGTCTGCTTCTCGGCCGACTCGTACAGCCCCGCCACCGACTGCCGCACCTCGGCGGCCTCGTCCTCGGCGGCGGCGACCAGCGCCGCGCCGCGCCGCTCGGCCTCGCCCAGGGTGCGCCCGGACTCCGCGCGGGCCTGCTCCAGCTGCTCGGCCGCCTCGGCGGTCAGCCTGGCGGCCTCCGCGCGGGCGGCGGTGCGGTCCTGCTCGGCCTCGGCGGCCAGCGCCGCAGCGCGGGCCTCCGCCTCGGCCAGCAGCTCGGCGGCCAACTGCTCGCCGGTCTCCTGCGCCTGGCGGCCCTCCTCGCGCAGCCGGGCGGTCTCCGCCTCGGCCTCGGTACGCAGCCGCTCGGCCTCGGCCTGCGCCTCGGCGCGCAGCCGGACGGCCTCGCTCTCCGCGCCGACCCGGGCGGCGGCGACCTCGGCGGCGACCCGGTTCCGCAGCTCGTCCGCCTCGGCGGCGGCCTCGGCCCTGGTCCGCGCGGCCTCCCGCGCCGACTGCTCGGCCAGTGCGGCGGCGGCCCGCTCGGCCTCCTCGGCGGCCAGCGCGGCGGCGGCCCGCAGCTGCTCGGCCTCGGTGCGCTCGCGCACCAGACCGGCGGCGGCCTCCTCCCGCTCCTGCCGGGACTCCTCGCGCAGCCCCTGCGCATACGCCTCGGCCTCGCCGCGGTGCGCCTGCGCCGCGCTGTCGGCCTCGGCCCGCACCCGGGCCGCGAACTCCTCGGCCTCCCGGCGCAGCGCCGCCGTCTGCTCGGCGGCCTGCCGGGCCAGCTCGGCGGCCTCCTGCTCGGCGGCGGCCACCACCTGCCCGCGTGCCTGCTCCGCCTCGGCGGTGATCTTCTCGGACTCGGTACGGGCTCGGGCGAGCACCTGCTCGGCCCGGGACTGCATCTCGGCGGCCCGCTCCTTGGCCTGCTCGCGCAGCCGCTCCACCTCGGCGGCGGCGCCGGACCGCAACTCATCGGCGTCCGTCTTGGCGCGGGTCAGCAGCTCCTCCGCGCTGTGCGCGGCCTCCTCGATCTGCACCACGGCCTGGCGGCGGGCCTCGCTGCGGGCCCGCTCGGCCTCGGCGGCCGCGTCCGCCCGCAGCTGCTCGGCCTCGGCGCGCAGCCGGGCCGCCTCGTCCTGGTGCTCCTGGATACGGGCGCGGATGTCCGCGGTCTCGTCCAGCGCGGCGCTCTGGGTCTGCTCGGCGGCGGCCTGCGCCTCGGCGCGCAGCCGCTCGACCTCCGTCTTGGCCTCGGCGCGGATGCGCTCGGCCTCGGCGGCGGCCTCCGCACGGGTGGCCTCGGCCTCGGCGCCGGCTCGGGCGACGACGTCCTCGGCGGTGCGGGCGGCCTTGGCCAGGTGCACGGTGGCGTCCTTGGCGCCCTCGCTGCGGCCCTGCTCCAAGGCCTCGGCGCGCAGCGTCTCGGCGGTGGCCTCGGCCTCGGCGCGCAGCCGCTCGGCCTCCTCGGCGGCGGCGGTGCGGGCGGCGGCGGCCTCGGCCTTGATCCGCTCGGCCTCCTTGGTGGCGGTGGCCACCATCCGGGCGATCTCTGCCTTGGCGGTCAGCGTGCGCTGCTCGCCCGCCGCCTCGGTGTCGGCGACCCGGCGCTCGGCCGCCGCCTCGGCGTCGGCCTGGAGCTGCTCGGCGGCCCGCTCGGCCTCGGCGCGCAGCTCGGCCGCCTCGCGGCGGGCCCGCTCGGCCTCGGTGGTGGCCTCGGCGCGCAGCCGCTCGGCCTCGGCGCGCTGCTGCTCCAGCTCGGCGCGGGCCTGGGCCAGGGCCTGTTCGGCCTGGGCCTTGGCGGCGGCGGCCTCCTGGGTGAGCCGCTCGATCTCGCCCTGGGCGGCGGCGAGCCGGCTCTCCGCCTCGTCGGCGGCGCTGCCGCGCAGCCGCTCGGCCTGCGAGGCGGCCTCCTGGGCCTGGTCGGCGGCGGCCTTGAGCAGCCGCTCGGCCTGGTGCTGGGCGCGTTGCAGCACCCGCTCGGCGTCGGCGCGGGTGGACTCCACGTCGGCGGCGGTCTGCGCGCGGGCCTGGTCGGAGACGGCGGCGGCCTCGGCGCGGGCGGCGGCGAGCAGCCGCTCGGCCTCCAGCCGGGACTCCTGGAGCAGCCGCTGGGCCTCCTGCTCGGTGCCGGCGCGGGCCTGCTCCGCCCAGTTGACGTTCTCGCTGACGTGCCGTTCGGCGTTGCGCCGCAGCTCGGCCAGCTCCTCCTCCAGCCGCTGCCGGCGGGCCTGGGCCTCGGCCTGCATCTCGGCTTCGAGGCGGGCGCTGCGCTCGGCGGCCTCCGCCATCAGCCGCTGGGTGGCCGCCTGGGATTCGCGCAGCTGCCGTTCGGCGTCCGCGCGCAGCTGCTGGGCCTGCATCTCGGCGTTGCGCAGCAGCTGTTCGGCCTGCCCCGCCACGGAGTCGAAGGCGCGCGGCTGGGCCAGCTGCCGACGGCACTCGTGCAGCTTGGCCCGGAGGACCTCCACCTGGTAGCCGAGGTCCTCGGCATGCTCGACGGCCTTGTCCCGCTCCGTACGAAGCCGATCCATCTCGGCCTCGAACTTGGAGAGGTGATCGTCAACCTCGTAGCGGTCGTAGCCCCGCACTCCGCGGTCCCATCCATCTCCTGGTCGCGTCCTCGACCCGCGCGGTGTTCCGATTCCCTTGCCTTGACTGGGATCGGCCCCGGCGGGCCCTTGCACCCGCGGCCGGTGGACGGCACCCCCGGATCATGAGGGGCCCTCCGCCACGGTCGGAGCGTCCTGACCGGGAGGCGGCTGTCCTGCTGCCGCTCCGCCGACCGGGTGAACTCCGCGACGAACTGTTTGCCTTCCGGAGAATGGTGACAGATTCCCGTGCGGCCTTCAGCTTCCGACTGCCGACCGCGTGACCTCGCGGGCCGCACGTCGGCCCGTCGGTCGTCCTCCCCGGTGCGGCTCCCCGGTGGCGCTTCCGCCGCCGGACACCGTCCGCCGCCCGCACGCTGCTGCCTTGCTCGTCCCCTTACGTCCGCGCGCCTGCCGGCCTGCGCCCCAACGGCCCGTTCCCGACGGACTTCGGCGCACCCGGGCATTGTAGTCGGGCGGAGGCGGACCGCACCGTCCCCCTGCGGCTTTTTCGCTGGTTACCGGCCGGTCGGCGGGGGTCCGCCGGGGTGTGCGGCCCCGGAAGGACCACTCCTTGTGTGGAAACGATGAAGGAGTGGGGAAATGGTGAAGGATGGCCGGGCTCAGTGCTCCCCGGGCGTCGGCGGGGCGGCGGTGACCAGCTCGGTGAGCACCCCGCCGCAGTCCTTGGGGTGCAGGAAGGTGATCCGCGAGCCCATCGACCCGGTGCGCGGCTCGTCGTACAGCACCCGCACCCCCTTGTCCCGGACGGCGGCGGCCTCGGCGTCCACGTCCGCCGTGCCGAAGGCGATGTGGTGCACCCCCTCGCCGTTCTTGGCCAGCCACTTGGCGACGGTGGAGTCCTCCCGGACCGGCTCCAGCAGTTGCAGGTAGGAGGCGCCGCCGTCGTCGGTGCCGTTGATCCGCAGCATGGCCTCGCGCACGCCCTGCTCCTCGTTCACCTCGGTGTGGAACACCTCGAAGCCGTAGGTGGCCCGGTAGAACTCCACGGTCTTGTCCAGATCGAAGCAGGCGATGCCGATGTGGTCGATTCGGGTCAGCACGGCGGTCTCCGATGGTCGGGGAACGAGTCGGTGTCCAGTCCAGCGCATCCGACGGCGCGGCGGCCAGTGGGACGGCTTGCGAGTCTGCTCACAGTCCGTACGCCCGGATTCACCCGAGTGGACCCATACTGGATTGACGGGTGCGCGACCGGCCGGCCCGGCCAGGCCGAAAACCGGCCGGAGACGTGCCCCTGATCACATCCCCGCCGCGATGACGGCAGGGTTACGGCTCAGTACATTGGGCGGAAACCCTCACCCGGGCCCTGCCCGCGTCCGGTTGCCGCCGCCCGACCCGCCGGAACGACCGGGCCGCCGGCTCGAACCGGTGCGCGCCGGGGCCCACAGCCATGACGTGCGAAGGGGCTCGTTCCATGACTCGATCCGCCGGCACCACCTCCGTCATCGTCGCGGGTGCGCGCACCCCGATGGGCCGCCTGCTCGGCTCGCTCAAGGGCTTCTCCGGTGCCGACCTCGGCGGCTTCGCCATCAAGGCGGCGCTGGACCGGGCCGGCATCGGCGGCGAGCAGGTGCAGTACGTGATCATGGGCCAGGTGCTCCAGGCCGGCGCCGGCCAGATCCCGGCCCGCCAGGCCGCCGTCAAGGCCGGCATCCCGATGAGCGTCCCGGCGCTGACCGTCAACAAGGTCTGCCTCTCCGGGCTGGACGCCATCGCGCTGGCCGACCAGCTGATCCGGGCCGGCGAGTTCGACATCGTGGTGGCCGGCGGCCAGGAGTCGATGACCAACGCGCCGCACCTGCTGCCGAAGTCCCGCGAGGGCTACAAGTACGGCGCGGTGCAGCTGCTGGACGCCATGGCGTACGACGGCCTCACCGACGCCTTCGAGAACATCGCCATGGGCGAGTCCACCGAGCAGCACAACACCCGGCTGGGCATCGGACGGGCCGAGCAGGACGAGATCGCCGCGCGCTCCCACCAGCGGGCCGCCGCCGCCCAGAAGAACGGCCTCTTCGACGCCGAGATCACCCCGGTGGAGATCCCGCAGCGCAAGGGCGACCCGGTGGTCTTCAGCCAGGACGAGGGCATCCGCGCCGAGACCACCGTGGAGTCGCTCGGGCGGCTGCGCCCCGCCTTCGCCAAGGACGGCACCATCACCGCCGGCAGCTCCTCGCAGATCTCCGACGGCGCCGCCGCCGTGGTCGTGATGAGCCGCGCCAAGGCCGAGGAGCTGGGCCTGGAGTGGCTGGCCGAGATCGGCGCGCACGGCAATGTGGCCGGCCCCGACAACTCGCTGCAGTCCCAGCCGTCCAACGCCATCGCCCACGCGCTGGGCAAGGAGGGCCTGACCGTCGACGACCTCGACCTGATCGAGATCAACGAGGCGTTCGCCGCCGTCGCCGTGCAGTCCATGAAGGACCTGGGCGTCGGCGCCGACAAGGTCAACGTCAACGGCGGCGCCATCGCGCTCGGCCACCCGATCGGCATGTCCGGCGCCCGCCTGGTGCTGCACCTGGCGCTGGAGCTGAAGCGCCGGGGCGGCGGCGTCGGCGCAGCCGCGCTCTGCGGCGGCGGCGGCCAGGGCGACGCCCTGATCGTCCGGGTGCCCCGGGCCTGACCGGCCGCGACGTACGGTCGGGGTGCGCCGCCGCGGTGCACCCCGACCCGGCGTACCCCGACCGGCGTACCCCTCGCCCCGGAGAGACCCCCTCGCCCTGGAGAAGACGACGTACATGATCGATGTACCGGCACTGGTGGAGCAGGCGCGCGGCGGCGGGCCCCGGGCGGTGGCCCGGCTGATCTCACTGGTGGAGAACGCCGCCCCGCAGCTGCGGGAGGCCATGGCCGCGCTCGCCCCGTACACCGGGCGCGCCTACACGGTCGGGCTGACCGGCTCGCCCGGCGTCGGCAAGTCCACCACCACCGCCGCGCTGGTCAGCGCGTTCCGCGCGCGCGGCCGCCGGGTGGGGGTGCTGGCCGTCGACCCGTCCTCGCCGTTCTCCGGCGGGGCGCTGCTCGGCGACCGGGTGCGGATGCAGGACCACGCCACCGACCCGGAGGTCTACATCCGCTCCATGGCCACCCGGGGCCACCTGGGCGGGCTCTCCTGGGCGGCGCCGCAGGCACTGCGGGTGCTGGACGCGGCGGGCTGCGACGTGATCCTGGTGGAGACCGTCGGCGTGGGGCAGTCCGAGGTGGAGGTGGCCGCGCAGGCCGACACCACCGTGGTGCTGCTGGCCCCGGGGATGGGCGACGGCATCCAGGCGGCCAAGGCGGGCATCCTGGAGATCGGTGACGTCTTCGTGGTCAACAAGGCCGACCGGGACGGCGCCGACGCCACCGCCCGCGAGCTGGGCCACATGCTGGCGCTGGGCGAGGCCCGGCGGCCCGGCGACTGGCGGCCGCCGATCGTGAAGACCGTGGCCGCGCGCGGCCAGGGGGTGGACGAGCTGGTCGAGGTGCTGGAGAAGCACCGCGCCTGGGCCGAGGCGGGCGGCGAACTGGCCGAGCGCCGCCGCCGCCGGGCCGCCGCCGAGGTCGAGGCCATCGCGGTGGCGGCGCTGCGGGCCCGGATCGGTGACCTGCACGGCGACCGGCGGTTGGACGCACTGGCCGCGCGGGTGGCCGCCGGCACCCTGGACCCGTACGCCGCCGCCGACGAGCTGGTCGAGGGGGTCACCGCGAGCACCGGGCCCGCCGGCGCCTGAGCGCCCGGCTCAGCCCCGGCCGCGCAGCGCGCGCAGATGCTCGGCGACCGGGGCCAGCGCCTCGTACAGCGCGGAGACCTGGTCGGCGTCGAAGCGGTCGACGAAGTGGTGGCGGACGCTGCGCACATGCGCCGGGGCGACCTTGCGCAGCGTCTCCCACCCCGCGTCGGTGAGGACCGCGTACAGCCCGCGCCGGTCGCCGGGACAGCCCTCGCGGACCAGCAGGCCGGCCTTCTCCATCCGGGTGACCTGGTGCGACAGCCGGCTCTTGGACTGGAGGGTGGCCGTCGCCAGGTCGGTCATCCGCATCCGGCGCTTGGGCTCCTCGGAGAGCACGACCAGGATCTCGTAGTCGTTCATCGCCAGGCCGTACGGTTGCAGCTCGCGCCCCAACTGGTACTCCAGCAGCCTGCTCACATCGAGGTGGGCACGCCAGAGCCGCTGCTCCTGGGCGGTGAGCCAGGGAGTCTCCTCGTCGGCTCCGGGGCCGACTGCCGGGGATGCGCTGGGGCTGTCCATGAAGCCATGGTAACGGCTAATGTTGAACTTTGGACAAAAAGTAAGGAGCGCCACCTGCGGCGACCCCTGGCATCATCCCCCCAGTCGCCGCCCGAGACTGCCGAGTCCGGGAATGTTGGGCAGTTGCTGACCGCCCTGCTGCTGGCCCGCCCGGGACGGCCCGCCCGCGCCCGGCACCCCGGCCTCATGGGGCACCCGGCCGATGTCGAGATCGGCCATCAGCTGCTCGGACGACTGGAGCAGCACCTGCCCGGCCCCGATGAACTCGAACTGGTGCTCTTCGCCGGACACCCCGCCCAGCCCGGTGAACTGCCGCACCCCGCCCAGCACGCCCCGCAGATAGGCGTGGTCGTAGTGGTGGCACGGCGACGGGCAGTCGGCCCAGCCCACCAGCGCCTGCGGATCGACCCGGATCGGCGGCTCCACGAAGTGCACCGGCCCGTTGGAGGCCGCCACGAACTTCCCGGTGCCGATCAGGGTCAGGAACCCCGGGATGATCGACTGCTTCAGCGACAGCGACGGGTCGAAGGCCAGCAGATTCCCCGAACGGACCGTCAGATTGCCCTCCTCCAGGTCATAGGAGTTCAGGTCGAACGCCCGGTCGGCCAGCACCATCTTGCCCCGGCCCTCCGCCACCACCCAGTCCGCCGCGTGCAGCGGTGAGTGGAAGCTGCGCCCGATCAGCGCGTCCAGCGGGCCGTGGCCGATGCCGTGGAACCGGATGTCGCCGTAGTAGGCGACCATCTTCCCCTTCTGCAGGAAGTACTGGCCGTCGAGGTCCACCGAGAAGGCGTACGAGTTGACGTTGTCGTTGGCCGGCAGCGACCAGGCGTCGTACACCACCGGTCCGCCGTCGGCCGTCCGCGGCAGCGGCGCCTGCGGGCCACCGGGCTGGGGCGGGTAGGACATCAGAGCTTCTCCTCACTGGCCTGCACGTACACCATCCCGTGGCCCGACAGCTCCAACTGGAACGCCTCGCCCGAGCCGCGCCCGATCATCTCCCGCCAGCCCAGCGCCGTGGACAGCCGGTTGCGGACGTCGCCCCGGTGCGCGACATACGCCTGCGGATCGACGTGGATCGGCTGCTGCGGGTTGATCGGCAGCTCGATGACCCCGCCGTGCGCCATCACCGCCACCGAGCCCTTGCCGCTGAGCTGGGTGGTGAACAGCCCCTGGCCGGTCACCTGCCCGCGCACCAGGCCCATCACCCCGCCCTGCGACCCCATGAACATGGTGGACTGCCGCAGCGAGCCGTCGAAGGCGAGCAGCCGGTCGGCCTCCACATAGAGGGTGTCACCAGCGGGGGTGCCACCGCCGAGGTCGATCACATGCACATGGTGGCCGCCGTGCCCGAACATCACCCGGCCCTGGCCCTCGACCGTCATCAGCGGAGTGCTCTCGCCCGCCACCCGGCGGCCGAGCATCGACATCACACCGCCCTGACCGCCCATCAGGTCGGGGGTGAAGGTCACCTGCCCGCTGTAGGCGAGCATCGCGCCGCGCTGGCTGTAGACCCGCTGCCCGGGGGAGATCTGCGCCTCGACCATCTTGCCGTTGATCCTGGTGAACGGCATCAGACATCACCGCCGACGGTCGACCGCTCGGACGGCTGGACGTACACCAGGCCGTCGCCGGTGAACTCGATCTGCACGGCCTCGCCGCCGCCCTCCCCGATGAAGGTGCTGAAGCCCGCCCCCGACTTGAAGCTGCGGTCCAGCCGGCCGGTGTGCGCGATGTACGCGCCCGGGTCCACCCGCAGCGGCATCCCCTGGGCGACCCGCAGCACGATCGCCGGACCGTTGGACATCACCGCCGCCCAGCCCTGGCCCTCCACCTTGGTGGTGAACAGGCCGTTGCCGGAGGCCGCCCCGTGCAGCCCGGTGAACGAGGTGCCGGTGCGCAGCGTCGCCTCGGTGCAGAGCAGGTTGTCGGCCTCGACGTAGAGGGTCTCGCCGTTCAGCCGTACCAGGTTCACCTCGGTGGCGCGGTCCGCGAAGTAGCAGGTCCCCTGACCCTTGACCTCCATCACCGCCATCTGCTCACCGGTCAGCCGGCGGGTGACCATGCCGCGCAGGCCGTCACCGCCGCCGGTGAGCTTCTTGAAGGACATCTGGCCGCTGTACGCGACCATGGACCCGTTGCGGGCCTTGACGGCGTCGCCCGCCAGGTCGACGGCGAGCACCCTGGACCCCTGTAGTCGAAACTGTGCCACGCGCTTCACGGTAGCCGGGTGACGAGCGCCCGGGGGAGGGCACGCACCGGACCGGTACGGTACCGGGACACATCAGGGCCGTTCGGCGGCGGCCACCGCCGCGACCCGGTCGCCGCCGGCCGACTCCGTCACCTCCAGCAGCGACGCCGAGTGCCGCTCCGCCTCGAACGCCGCCCGGCCGCCGCGCAGCCCGAACAGCCGCTTGGAGAGGGCGATCCAGAGCACCGCCACCACATTGATCGCCAGGGTGGCGATCTTCAGCCAGCTGACCTTCTCGGTCAGCTCGTAGACCTCCAGCGGCAGGAAGGCCGCCGTGGCGACCACCGTCAGATACTCCGCCCAGCGCCGGGCCAGCCAGAGGCCGACCCCCTCCACGATCTCGATCAGCGCGTAGACCAGCAGGGCCACCGCCACGATCTCCAGCGTGGAGTGCCGGTAGTCGAAGGTCCTGCGGATGGTGTCCACGATCGGGGAGTGGTCCACGTCGTAGTGGAAGTGGTCCGCCACCGGGCGGAAGACGGTCAGGTTCTCGTCGAAGAGGCGGCGCACCGCGTCCTGGCTGTTGGAGAACCGCCACACCGCCCAGGCCGCCAGCACGATGAACACCCCGCGCAGCGCCCGCTCCACCGCCAGGAAGCGCAGGATGAACAGGTCGCGCAGCGCCTTGCCGCGCGGCACCAGCGGTGCGTCCTCGGCCGGCCCGGAGCCGCGCGGCTCGCCCAGCGCGAAGTCGCCGCAGCGCAGGCAGCGCCAGGCGTCACCGAGCGCCGTCGCGGTGTGCAGCCGCTGCCGCAGCTCCGGTTCGGCGGGCGCGTAGGTGATGTGGCCGCGCCGGGCGCAGGTCCGGCGGTCCCAGTCGAGCTTGAGGGTGGAGTCGAGCTTGAGGGTGGAGCCCAGCTTCATGGTCGATCGCTCCCCGTTCGGGTGCGGGCCGGGGATCGTGCCCGCACGCGCCGAGGATAAGGGGCGGCCGGTGCCGCCGGGCCGACGCACGACCGGTTCTGTGGCCTGGCTGTGACGTCGCCCGCACCGGCCCACCCGGCGGCGCGGGGGCGGGGGAGCGCGGTGATAATGGGTGGCAGCTTGTGCGTCCGTTCACAAGCACCCCGCACTGAGTGAGGTCATCCGCCGTGAAGAGCAGCGCCGTCCACCGCCTGCGCCTTGTCTCCGCCCCCGAGGCCGTCTCCTTCCTCGTCCTGCTTCTCTGCTCGGTCCTGAAGCGCACCACCGACTTCAACGCGGTGCCGGTGATGGGCATGGTGCACGGCGTGCTGTTCGTGCTGTACCTGCTCTTCCTCGCCGACGCCTGGAAGAAGCAGCGCTGGGACGCCAGGCGGGGGGTGCTGATGTTCGTGCTCTCGGTGCTGCCGACCGGCGGCTTCTTCGCCGAGCGGATGCTCGCCCGTGAGGAGCAGGAGGGCTACGCCCCGGCCGGCGGCGCCGCCGAGAAGGCCGCGGCCTGATGATCGTCGCCTTCTCGGTCACCCCGCTGGGCGTGGGTGAGGACGTCGGAGCGTATGTCGCGGAGGCGGTCCGGGTGGTCCGGGAGTCCGGCCTGCCCAACCGCACCGATGCCATGTTCACCTCGGTCGAGGGCGACTGGGACGAGGTGATGGCCGTGGTCAGGCGGGCGGTCGACGCGGTGGCCGCCAGGGCGCCCCGGGTCAGCGTGGTGCTCAAGGCGGACATCCGGCCGGGGGTGGTGGACGGCCTGACCGCCAAGGTCGACACCGTGGAGCGGTACCTCGCGGGGGAGTGAGCACACCGAGCGCGGGGCCCTGGGCCGGTGGCCCAGGGCCCCGCGTCATGCGGCGGGGGTCAGCTGACGTTGACGCCGGTCCAGGCGGCGGCAACCGCGTTGTACTCGGCGCTGCCGCTGCCGTACAGGTCCTTGGCGGCGTTGAGGGTGGCCGTCCGGGCGGACTTGTAGTTGGTGCTGGAGGTCATGTAGACGGTCAGCGCCCGGTACCAGATGGCGGCGGCCTTGTCGCGGCCGATGCCGGTGACCGCGGTGCCGCTGTAGGTGGGGCTGTTGTAGCTGACGCCGTTGACGGTCTTGGCGCCGCTGCCCTCGGCCAGCAGGTAGAAGAAGTGGTTGGCCACCCCCGAGGAGTAGTGCACGTCCAGGTTTTTCACGCTGGAGGACCAGTAGTCGGCGGAGGCGCCGTCCTTGGACGGCTTGTCCATGTAGCGCAGCGGGGTGCCGTTCCCGTTGATGTTGATCAGCTCGCCGATCAGGTAGTCCGGGGTGTCGGTGGGCAGGTTGGCGTAGAACTCCACCATGGTGCCGAAGATGTCCGAGGTCGCCTCGTTGATGCCGCCGGACTCGCCGGAGTAGTTGAGCCCGGCGGTGCGGCTGGTCACCCCGTGGCTCATCTCATGGCCGGAGACGTCGAGTTCGGTCAGCGGGTGGGTGTTGCCCGAGCCGTCGCCGTACGTCATGCAGAAGCAGGAGTCGTCCCAGAAGGCGTTGACGTAGTTCTTGCCGTAGTGAACCCGGCTGTATGCGCCCTTGCCGTTGTTGGCGATGCCGTTGCGGCCGAAGGTGTTCTTGTAGAAGTCCCAGGTGACGGCGGCGCCGTACTGGGCGTCCACGGCGGCGGACTGGCCGTTGGAGGCGGCGCCGGTGCCCCAGGCGTTGTCGGCGTCGGTGTAGAGGGTGCCGGTGCCGGAGGTCTTGCCGGCCAGGTCGGTGGTGTACTGGCTGCCCCGGGTGGTGTCCTTCAGCTGGTAGCTGCTGCCGGACAGTTCGGTGGTCAGCGGTACGGAGCCCACGAAGACGCCCTTGCCGGTGCCGGCCGAGGCGGTCTGGATCGCCTCGTGGCGGGAGAGCACGGCGCCGGTGGCGGCGTCGGTCACCACCTGCTGCTCGCTCGGCGTGCCGTCGGCCCGGGTGCCGGTCACCACGGTCCGGTACGCCAGCCGGGGGGTGCCCGAGGCGGCCCAGACCACCAGGTCGGGGGTGGCCGCGGCGCCGACCGACGTCAGCGGCGACTCGTCCCGGTCGGAGGCGTCCCCGACCAGGGCCCGTACGGTGGAGGCCGCCTTGGTCGCCGCCTTGGCGGGGGCCAGCGCGGGGGTGAGGCTCGCCAGTGCCAGCTGCTTGCCGGTGGCGCGGTCCACGGACTTCACCGCACCGGCCGCGCTCTCGTGCACCACCAGGTCGCCGCCGATCACCGGCAGACCGGCGTAGGTGCGGTCGTAGCGCAGGTGGCGGGTGCCGTCCGCGTCCACCACCACGTCCTTGACGACCAGCTTCTCCTGGCCGCCGAGGGACAGCGTCCTGGCCAGCCCGGCCGCCTGGGCGCCGGCCTGGTCGACCAGCTGGGCGCGCTGCGCGGCGGTGAGGGCCGCCGGATGGGCCGAGGGGAGGGCGGCGGCCGTACCGGTGCCCGCCTGTATGCCCGCGACGAGCATGGCCGAGGCCGCGAGGAGGGCGCCGGCGGTCAGCTTTCGCTTCACTTGTGTTCCCTTTCGGTACTACCGCGGGGTACGCGGTTGCGCGTCGTTCCGGGGCGTCGGGGTGTACGCCTGCGAGGGCGGAATCGGGCGCGGAGGTGCGGCTCCCTGCGGCGCGGCGGACGCGATGGGTGGGCGCGGTCGCCGTGCGGGAGCTAGCCAGAAGCATGACAATTCAGTTGCTTAAATGACAGGTCCTGTTCATTGATTGGCGGAGTTTCGCCATGCCTGCGCCGCCCCCGTGCCACCAGCCGGAGGGTCAGACTGGGGTCGAACCGGGTATATGGGGTGATCGGCAGCCGTTCATTGCGCGGCTGGGACCTGTCAAACAGTCAATCTTCGGCATATCACGGTGATCGCCGGACAATCTCCGGCCCTGACCGATCGTCCGGCGCCGGGTTCCGAAACGGTCCACCGGGACGGCGGTGCCCCGCCACCGCCCGCCCGGTGGACGCCCGTCGGCCGCCCGTTCGGTCGCCGGTACGGTGGAGGGCGTGTCCAAGCCCCTGAGCCTCACCTTCGACCCGATCGCCCGCGCCGACGACCTCTGGGCCCGACGCTGGGGAGCGGTCCCCTCGATGGCCGCGATCACCTCGATCATGCGCGCCCAGCAGATCCTGCTCGGCCGGGTCGACGCGGTCGTCAAACCGTACGGGCTGACCTTCGCCCGCTATGAGGCGCTGGTGCTGCTCACCTTCAGTCGCACCGGGGAGCTGTCGCTGTCCAAGATCGGTGAGCGTCTGATGGTGCACCCGACCAGCGTCACCAACACCGTGGACCGCCTGGAGCGGGCCGGCCTGGTCTCCCGCCGCCCCAACCCGCTCGACGGCCGCGGCGTGCTCGCCGCCATCACCGACCGGGGCCGCCGGGTGGTGGAGTCCGCCACCCGCGACCTGGTGGCCATGGAGTTCGGCCTGGAGGCGTACGACGCCGAGCAGTGCCAGGAGGTCTTCGAGCTGCTGCGCCCGCTGCGCATCGCCGCCGGCGACTTCACCGAGCCCGAGCCCGAGCAGCAGCCCGCCGCCGAATCCGGGGGCCGACCCGAGCGGGTCGGCGGGTAGCAGCTCCGCAGCCTCCCTGGCATTGACGGCCCCGCGGCGCACGCGGCCGCCGCACCGGGGCCGGCGGGCGGCGGGCGGCGGGCGGGGGTGTGCGCGGGGCGGTCGGAGCACGGGGTTACCCTCGGAGCGGCGGTGCCGAGTCCGGACGTACCGCCCCGACCCCTGGCAATGTGAGGCGAACGCGGTGAAGTCGAACCCCCTGCTGGCCTGGTACCGGGTGCTGGCGTATGCGACCGGTTGCGCGCTGCTGCTGCTGTGCGGCTTCATGGTCGCCAAGTACGGCTTCGACAGCGGCAAGGACGCCACCCTGCTGATGGCGCAGGTGCACGGCTACCTCTACATGGCCTACTTCGTGGTGGCCTTCTCGCTGGGCATGAAGCTCAAGTGGCCGCTCGGCAAGCTGGTGCTGGTGCTGATCGCCGGCACCGTCCCGCTCTGCTCGTTCTTCGCGGAGCGCCGGGTGGTCCGCGACGCCGCGCCGCAGCAGCCGGCCCCGGAGCCGGTGAACGCCTGACCGGCACGCCCGAGCGGTCCTGCGGGGCGGCCCTCCCGATGGGGAGCGGCCGCCCCGTCGCGTCTGCCCGGGGCCGCTGCCGTCGACAATTACTAGGACGTCCGAGTAAATTGGTTCCCACACCCAGTAATCCGCCGCCGCGCGCGCGATCCGCCGCGGTGGCCGCACAGGAGCGGGGTTCGCGGCATGGATGCCGAGGAGATCGAAGCGGGCCGGAGCCGCTGGCAGCAGCGGTACGACGGCGCGCGCAGGCGTGATGCGGACTTCACCACCCTCTCCGGGGACGCGGTCGACCCCGTCTACGGGCCCGCGCCCGGTCAGCCCCACGAGGGCTTCGAGCGGATCGGCTGGCCCGGCGAGTACCCCTTCACCCGGGGGCTGCACCCCACCGGATACCGGGGCCGGGCCTGGACCATCCGGCAGTTCGCCGGCTTCGGCAACGCCCGACAGACCAATGAGCGCTACCGCATGATCCTGGCGGCCGGCGGCGGCGGCCTCTCGGTCGCCTTCGACATGCCGACCCTGATGGGCCGCGACTCCGACGACCCGCGCTCGCTGGGCGAGGTGGGCCACTGCGGGGTCGCCATCGACTCGGCCGCCGACATGGACGTCCTCTTCGAGGGCATCCCGCTCGGTGAGGTCACCACCTCGATGACCATCTCGGGCCCGGCCGTCCCGGTCTTCTGCATGTACCTGGTGGCCGCCGAGCGGCAGGGCGTCGACCCCGGGCTGCTCAACGGCACTCTGCAGACCGACATCTTCAAGGAGTACATCGCCCAGAAGGAGTGGCTGTTCGCCCCCGAGCCGCATTTGCGGCTGATCGGTGACCTGATGGAGTACTGCGCGGCTGGCATCCCTGCCTACAAGCCGCTGTCGGTCTCCGGCTACCACATCCGCGAGGCCGGCTCCACCGCCGCGCAGGAGCTGGCCTTCACCCTGGCCGACGGCTTCGGCTATGTGGAGCTCGGCCTCTCCCGGGGCCTGGACGTGGACGCCTTCGCCTCCGGCCTCTCCTTCTTCTTCGACGCCCACCTGGACTTCTTCGAGGAGATAGCCAAGTTCCGCGCCGCCCGCCGCATCTGGGCCCGCTGGATGCGCGACGTGTACGGCGCCAAGACCGACAAGGCGCAGTGGCTGCGCTTCCACACCCAGACCGCCGGGGTCTCCCTCACCGCGCAGCAGCCGTACAACAACGTGGTGCGCACCGCCGTGGAGGCGCTCTCCGCCGTCCTCGGCGGCACCAACTCGCTGCACACCAACGCCCTGGACGAGACCCTGGCGCTCCCCTCCGAGCAGGCGGCCGAGATCGCGCTGCGCACCCAGCAGGTGCTGATGGAGGAGACCGGGGTGGCCAATGTCGCGGACCCGCTGGGCGGCTCCTGGTACGTGGAGGCCCTCACCGACCGGATCGAGGCCGAGGCCGAGGCGATCTTCGAGCGCATCCGGCAGATGGGCGAGCGGGCCGGCGGCGCCGAGCGGGCGGCCGGTCCGATGACGGCGGGCATCCTGCGCGGCATCGAGGACGGCTGGTTCGTGGGCGAGATCGCGGAGTCGGCGTTCCGCTACCAGCGGGCGCTGGAGAAGGGCGAGAAGCGGGTCGTCGGGGTCAACTGCCACACCTCCACGGTCACCTCGGACCTGGAGATCCTGCGGGTCAGCCACGAGGTGGAGACCGAGCAGGTGAAGCTGCTGGGCGCGCGGCGCGCGGCCCGCGACGAGGCCGCCGTACGGGCCGGCATCGCGGCCATGCTGGACGCCGCGCGGTCGGGCGCCAACATGGTGCCGCCGATGCTGGACGCGGTGCGGGCGGAGGCCACGCTGGGTGAGATCTGCGACGCGCTGCGGGCGGAGTGGGGCGTCTACACCGAGCCGCCCGGCTTCTGAGCCCCGGCTGACCGGGCGGCGGGAGGGGTGGCCCCCGCCGTCCGGTCAGCCGGTCAGCTGCTCAGCCGGTCCGCAGGCCGAGCAGCGGGCCGAGCAGCAGGGTGGTGAAGCGGCTGACCCACTCCGGGGAGGCGGGCTCGCCGCTGACCAGGACGCGGTGCTCCACGGTGCCCGCGATGGTGTCGAAGATGATGTCCACCTCGGCCTGCGCGGCGGCGGCGTCCGCGTCCGGCGGGAGCTCGCCGCGCGCCTGGGCGTTGGCCCGGCCCTGGTGGACCAGCCGCTTCTGCGGCTCCACGATGGCCGCCCTGATCCGGCGGCGCAGGGCCGGGTCGCGGGTGCCCTCCGCGAAGAGGGCCGGCAGCGCGGCCTGGGTCTCCGGGCGGGACAGCAGGGCGGCGAACCGGTGCACCACGGCCTCGATGTCGGCCCGCAGGCTGCCGAGGTCCGCCGTCTCCAGGCCGTCGAAGAGGTCCGCGACGGCGTCCACCGCCAGCTCGTTCCGGGACGGCCAGCGGCGGTAGAGGGTGGTCTTGGCGATCCCGGCACGGGCCGCGACGTCGCCCATGGCCAGGCCGCCCCAGCCGAGTTCGGCCAGGGCCGCGCGGGTGGCGTCCAGGATGGCCCGGTCGGTCGCGGCGTTGCGCGGTCGGCCCCTGGTCCGGGCGGGGGCTTCCGGGGGTACGGCCACGAGGGCTCTCCTGGGTGAGGGGGTGGCGGCGAGGGTACCCCGGTGCCCGGGGCGGGGCGGTCCGGGGAGTGAGCTGTCTCACGCGGTTCGGGGTCCGGGTGGTGTGTTCCGGCGGGGTGTCCGGCAGATACGCTACGGCTCGTAGCGAAAAGAGCGACAGCCATGGCGCGGGTGGGGACCCGTGCCGATCACCCGGCCGGCAGGCCGGGAACCGGGCGCCACGGTGTGCGCAGCGGTCCGCCCCCCGCAGCCGGCGGGGCCGGTCGGGCCCGGTGCGGCGCGACCGCCGGCGGGCTCCGGCGGCCGGGCTTTCGGCCGGCCACGACACTCCGGGTGCGGCATCCTTTCGGGGGATGGCGTCCGCACCCCTCCGGACAGGGGAGGATAGAGCCATGCAGCCACGGAACATGTCCATGCGCGGCGTGGTCGACCTCGCCGCGGTGAAGGCGGCCGGAGACGCCGCCCAGAAAGCCGAGCAGGCGCGGGCCGAGCGGGCCCGCCAGGGCGGTGCCGGCGGCGCTCCGCCGGCAGCGCTGGTCGTCGACGTCACCGAGGAGACCTTCGAAGCCGAGGTCGTCCAGCGTTCGGCCGAGGTCCCGGTCGTCGTCGACTTCTGGGCCGAGTGGTGCGGGCCGTGCAAACAGCTGAGCCCGCTCCTGGAGCGGCTGGCCGACGAGTACGCCGGCCGGTTCGTCCTGGTGAAGATCGACGTCGACGCCAACCAGCTGCTGGCGGGGCAGTTCGGCATCCAATCCATCCCGTCCGTGATGGCGGTGGTGGCCGGTCAGCTGGTGCCGCTCTTCCAGGGTGCGGTGAACGAGGCCCAGGCCCGGCAGTACCTGGACCAGCTGATCCTGGTGGCCGAGCAGCGGTTCGGCATCGTCGGCGGGGCGGGCGGCGCCGCGCGCGAGCCCGGGGCCGCGGCCCCCGCCGCGCCGGAGGACCCGACGCTGGCCGCCGCCCATGACGCGCTGGACCGGGGCGACCTGGGCGGCGCGGTCCAGGCGTACCGCAACGTCCTGTCCGACCAGCCGGGCAACGAGGAGGCCAGGCTCGGCCTGGCCCAGGCCGAGCTGCTCCAGCGGGTGCAGGGCAAGGACCCGCAGGCGGTGCGTGCGGCGGCGGCCGCCGACCCGGCGGACGTACCGGCGCAGTTGGACGCGGCCGACCTGGACCTGGTCGGCGGCCATGTCGAGGACGCCTTCGGTCGACTGGTCAGCACCGTGGGCCGTACGGCGGGGGAGGACCGCGACCGGGCCCGGCTGCACCTGCTGGCCCTCTTCGAGGTGATCGGTGCCGAGGACCCCCGGGTGGCCAAGGCCAGGACGGCGCTGGCCAGGGTGCTGTTCTGAGCCGTCCGGTGAGGCACCGGCGACGACTTGCGGTGCCACGGTGATTTGGCGACATTGAAACAGCTTTACCAAATCTTGACGGAGCCCCGGGACGGTCACGCATGGTGATCACCCCGGGGCTCTTTGTCCGCCTTTGATGGTCTATCAATCCGCCCGAAACCTTCGTATCCTGACCGGTCGTATCCAAGGTCCTCGACGGTCGAACGGGTGTCGGCACTGTTGCATTACTCGTCAGTAATGGGGCTCTTGTGCTCGACCGGGCTTTGGACCACGATCGGCCACGCTCGGTCCATCGCTCCCCCGTCCCGGCAGCCGGCCGGAAGGGCGGCGAGCGGAGGGTCCCCACCGGGCAGGTTCCGGCCCCGGCCGGCGCCTTGCGGACAGGGGGGTCTTCGCCGTTCCCGGCGGAGCCTGCCCGCACCGGCCGTGCACCCCGCGCGGCCGCAGGTTGTCGCTCGGGGGTGAACGCCGATGACGTCGCCCGGACGACCGTGCCGCCGACGCCAGCCGACGGCGATCTCCCTCCCGAGGACGTAGCTCTTCTCCCCATCCCAGGCCAGGGCCCATGCGGGGCGAGGCCGGAGATGTACGTCCGAGAAGGAGGACACGCATGTCCCAGACTCACGGCAAAACGCGCTGGAAGCGGTTCGCCGTCGTTATGGTGCCCAGCATCGCGGCCACCGCCGCGATCGGCGTCAGCCTCGCACAGGGTGCGCTCGCCGCGTCGTTCAGCGTCTCCGGTCAGCAGTTCAAGGTGACCGCGAAGCACCTGGACGGCTACGGCTTCGCCCAGTACGGCTCCGTCGTCACCGAGACGGGCTTCAGCCCGAGTGACACCAGCGAGGGCAATCTGAAGAAGGCCCACGCGGTCGCGGTCTCGACCTTCAAGACGGCCACCATCAACAAGCTGTGCCAGTCGGTGGTCATCAAGGCGCCGTTCATCGGCGATGTGACGCTGAACATCAACGCCGGTGACAACGACAAGAAGCCGGTCACCGCCGAGAACCTGGTCATCGGCCTCGACGACCTCAAGGCGGACGCCAAGTTCACCGGCATCAACATCGGCGTCGCCGCCGGATCGGTGAGCAAGGGCAATGTCGAGGACCAGGTCCGGCTGGGGGCGCCCACCTCCTTCGCGCAGGAGGCGGACCGCGCCGAGCTGGACAGGGTCAGCCAGACCGCCTGGGTCACCACGGCGGGCACCTTCACGCTCAACGGGCTGCACATGGCTGTGAACAAGGGCAGCAACCCGTGCCCGGACCTCTAGCCACCGAGCCGCGTCCGAGCGGTGCCCGGCTGCGCCACTGAGCCGGGCGGCCGTCCCGCCCCGACGTCCAGCGGCGGGGAGGGGCCGCTGAGGCCCCTCCCCGCTCCTCGCACCGCATCTGCTACCCCCAGGGAGCTGCATCGTGACCAGCGCGACCGCCGACGTGCGGCCCGATGACGCCGGCACCTTCACCCGAGTCCGGCTCGGGTTCCGGGACTGGCGCCACCGCCGACCCTTCTGGGGCGGACTGCTGGCGGTCATCGCCGGACTGCCCATCCTGTACTTCCCCTATGCGCACCTCAGCTTTGGCGGCCTGTCCCTGGCCATGTCCACCACGGGCGGCGCCGGTTCACTGATCATCGGCATCCTGGTGATGGTGCTGGGCATCAGTGCCTGGTTCCAGCCGGCCTCCCGGGTCTTCGCCGGTGTGGCGACCATCCTGCTGGCGCTGGTCTCCATCCCGGTGTCCAACCTCGGCGGCTTCGGCATGGGCCTGCTCCCCGGCCTCGTCGGCGGCGGGCTGATGGTCGCCTGGGCACCGCTCGGCGAGACCGATGCGCTGCCGGCCGCTCCGGTTCCGTCCGGGCCTGCGACCGCTGAGCCGCCCGCGCTGCCGGACGGGATCGCGGGCACGGCTGCCGAGTCCGGTGAGCCGGGTGGCGTCGAGGAGGGCCGATGACGGACGACGGCAGCAGCGGCGACGGGGCGGCGACGCCCGGCCGCGGGCCGCGCCACGCCGCGCCGCGCAGACAGCGGCGCGGCAGGTTCCCGGCGGGCAAGGTGCTGGCGATGGCGGCGGTGCCCACGGCGCTGCTGATGGGCGCCGGGTACACGCCGACGCTGGCCCTGGCCGACGACTCCCCGGCCCGGGACACCGTGCAGCCCTGCGCCACGGCGGCGGACGTCCCGGCGGCCGTGGCCACGCCGTCGGTTGCGAAGGCCGGTGGTGGTACGGCCGGCGGTGGTGCGGCCGGTGGTGGTGCGGACGGCGGCGGGAAGCCGGTGAGCCGTACCACGCCGCCGCCGAAGCCCGCCGTGACCACCGCCCCCGCCGTGACCACCGCTCCCGCCGTGACCACCGCCCCCGCCACGACCGCCCCGGTGGCGGCCGCGCCCGCTGTGGCCGCCACCACCGAGGCGCCGGTGGCCGAGCGGACCGTCACCCGGTCCGTCCGGGTGGCCGTCACCCCGGCCGCGCCCGCCACCACGACCGCCGCCGCCTCCGCCACCCCGGTGCGCGGCGGCCGGGCCCACCACGGGCCGCTCGGTGACCTGCTCGGCGGCGTGTCCGGCCTGCTGGGCGGCGGCCAGCCCGCCACCGTACCCGCCGACCCCGTCCCGCCCAACCCCGTCCCGCCCGGACCCCCGTCGCCCGCCACCACCCCGGTCGACCCCATCCCCACGGCACCCGCCGGGACCGACCACAGCACAAGGAAGCCGAGTCACAGGCCCGCCCCCCACAAGCCCGCCCGCCACCGCGCCGAGCACAACACCGACCCCCAGCCCGCAGCGCCCCCCACACCCCAGGCCGCCTCGACCCCCGAAACCCCCACCGCGCCCGAAACCCCCACCGCGCCCGAAACCCCCACCGCGCCCGAAACCCCCACCGCGCCCGAAACCCCCGCCCCCCCGGCAGCCACCCCCAGCAGCCCCGCCTCCGCCCCCGCCGCCACCGGCCAGGACGCCCTCTGCGCCACCGACGCCTCCGGCCTGCGCGCCCGCGCCGAGGCGGCCGTGGGCACCGTCCCCGCCCAGTCCTGGACCCTGAAGTCCAGCCGGCTGGCCCTGCACGGCGCGGTCTTCGGTGGCGTGGTCGAGATCACCACCAGGTCGGGCGTCGGCAAGCGGGTGCTGAAGTTCACCGTCAGCAGCATCGACATCGGCGACCTGGACATGTCGACCATCGAGGCCAACGGGAAGACCACCCACGTCAAGAGCCGCCCCGGCAGTACGTCCACCATGACGAACGGCCCGATCGTGATGTACACCGAGTCACTGACCGGCCACCTCTCCAAGGCGGTGGGGCTGCCGCTGCCCGACCTCGGCCCGGTCACCCTGACCCCGGACACCCTGCCGAAGTTCCTATACGACCTGGTCGGCTCGGTGCCGGTCCCGCTGGATCTGGAGCTGACCGGCGTCAAGGCCGTCCAGGCGGGCCAGTTCGGCGGCACCCTGACCATCCCCGGCATGCACCTGTACACCGACGACGAGCCCTACGACGGCTGAGCCGCGCGGCCCCGACCGGCCGCGCACACGGCGCGGGGCGCCTCCCCGCCAGGGGGAGGCGCCCCGCGCCGCACATCGGGTGACGACCGGTCAGGCGCCGGTGGTCTCGCCCAGGTGGTGCACCCGCACCATGTTGGTGGTGCCGGGGATGCCGGGCGGCGAGCCGGCGGTGACGATCACGGTGTCACCGGTCTTGAGGCGGCCCAGCGCCAGCAGCGAGTCGTCGACCTGGTCGACCATCGCGTCGGTGGTCTCCACCTGCGCCGAGACATAGGTCTCCACGCCCCAGCTGAGCGCCAGCTGGTTGCGGGTGCCGGCGTCCGGGGTGTACGCGATCACCGGGATCGGGGAGCGGTAGCGGGAGAGTCGGCGGGCGGTGTCACCGGACTTGGTGAACGCCACCAGCGCCTCGGCGGAGAGGAAGTCGCCCAGCTCGCAGGCGGCGCGGGCGATGGAGCCGCCCTGGGTGCGGGGCTTGCGGCCCGGGTTGAGCGGCTGGAGGCCCCGGGAGAGCAATTCCTCCTCGGCCGCCTCGATGATCCGGCTCATGGTCCGGACCGTCTCGATCGGGTACTTGCCGACGCTGCTCTCGGCGGAGAGCATCACCGCGTCGGTGCCGTCCAGGATGGCGTTGGCCACGTCGGAGGCCTCGGCGCGGGTCGGCCGGGAGGCGTGGATCATCGACTCCATCATCTGGGTGGCGACGATGACCGGCTTGGCGTTCTGCCGGCAGAGGGTGATCAGCTGCTTCTGGACCAGCGGCACCTTCTCCAGCGGGTACTCCACGGCCAGGTCGCCACGGGCGACCATGACGGCGTCGAAGGCGAGGACGATCTCCTTCATCGCCTCGACGGCCTGCGGCTTCTCGATCTTGGCGATGACGGGGACCCGGCGGCCCTCCTCGTCCATCACCGCGTGCACCCGCTCGATGTCCGCGGCGTTGCGGACGAAGGAGAGGGCCACCATGTCGACGCCGAGGGACAGCGCGAAGCGCAGGTCCTCGATGTCCTTCTCCGAGAGGGCGGGCACATTGACGGCCGCCCCGGGGAGGTTGATGCCCTTGTTGTTGGACAGGACGCCGCCCTCGACCACGACGGTCTTCACACGCGGGCCGTCGACGCTGACGACCTCCAGCGCGACGGCGCCATCGTTGATCAGGATGGGGTCGCCCTTGGCGACATCGCCGGGCAGGCCCTTGTAGGTGGTCCCGCAGACGTGCTGGTCGCCGGGGACGTCCTCGGTGGTGATGGTGAACTCGTCGCCGCTCTCCACGGTGACCGGGCCCTCGGCGAAGGTGGCGAGGCGGATCTTGGGGCCCTGGAGGTCGGCCAGCACGCCGATGGCGCGGCCGGTGTCCTCGGAGACCTGGCGGATCCGGCGGTACCGGCCCTCGTGCTCGGCGTGGGAGCCGTGGCTCATGTTGAGGCGGGCCACGTTCATCCCGGCCTCGACGACGGCCTTCAGCTGTTCGTAGCTGTCCGTCGCCGGACCCAGGGTGCAGACAATTTTCGCTCGGCGCATATGGATCATTCTATCCGTTCATGTTATAGGTGCATTCCGGTCGGATCTGGTTGTGATCGTCTGCGAACAGTCTCGGAATGCGGGACAGTCCGTGGGACGATCGGCCAATTCTGTTCACGCCGACCTGCGCACCAGGGCGAAGGTCTGGCGGGCGATCTCCAGCTCCTCGTCGGTCGGCACCACGGCGACCGCCACCCGGGAGTACGCCGGGGAGATCAGCCGGGGACCGGACGTCGGCAGCTCGTTGAGCGCCGCGTCGACCGAGATGCCGAGCCCCTCCAGGCCCGTGGTCGCCGCGGCGCGCACCGCGGCGGAGTTCTCACCGACCCCGGCCGTGAAGGCCACGGCGTCGACCCGGCCGAGCACGGCGCAGTACGCGCCCAGGTACTTGCGCAGCCGGTGGATGTACACCTCGAAGGCGAGTACGGCGTCGGGGTCGCCCCCGGCCCGGCGGCGGACGACCTCCCGCATGTCGTTGTCCCCGCACAGCCCCAGCACTCCGCTGCGGCGGTTGAGCAGGTCGTCGATCTCGTCGACGGACAGGCCGCCCACCCGGTGCAGATGCAGGATCACCGCCGGGTCCAGATCACCGGTGCGGGTGCCCATCACCAGGCCCTCCAGCGGCGTCAGGCCCATCGACGTCTCCACGCAGACCCCGCCGGCCACCGCCGACGCGGAGGCGCCGTTGCCCAGGTGCAGCACGATGACATTGACCTCGGCCGGTCTGCGGCACAGCAGCGCGGCGGTGGCCCGTGAGACGTACTGGTGCGAGGTGCCGTGGAAGCCGTAGCGGCGCACCGCGTAGCGGTCGGCGGTGGTGCGCTCCAGCGCGTAGCGGGCGGCGTACTCCGGCAGGGTGGCGTGGAAGGCGGTGTCGAAGACGGCCACCTGCGGCAGGTCGGGCCGCAGCGTCCGGGCGACCTCGATGCCGGTCACATTGGCCGGGTTGTGCAGTGGCGCCAGCGGGACCAGCGCGCGGACCTCGTCCAGTACCTCGTCGGTGATCAGCGTCGGCTCGGTGAACCGGGTGCCGCCGTGCACCACCCGGTGGCCCACGGCGGCCAGCTCCCGGGAGTCCAGGCCGGTGCCGTCCGCCGCCAGCTCCTCGCTGACCGCCTTCAGCGCGGCCGCGTGGTCGGGGAAGGCGGTGTTCCGCTCCCGCCGCTCCCCCCGGACCGGGGTGTGCACCAGGCGGCCGGAGTGCTCACCGATCCGCTCCACCAGCCCGGCGGCCAGCCGCCGCCCGTCGGCCATGTCGACCAGCTGGTATTTCACCGACGACGAGCCGGAGTTGAGGACGAGGACCCGGGTGGCTCCGCTCACAGCGGCTGACTCCTTGGCTTGCGACGACCCGGCCACCGGTCGGCCGGCGGTCACCGCCCGCTCCGGCCCTGGGCCTGGATCGCGGTGATGGCGACCGTGTTGACGATGTCCTGCACCAGCGCGCCGCGCGACAGGTCGTTCACCGGCTTGCGCAGGCCCTGGAGCACCGGGCCCACCGCGACGGCGCCGGCCGAGCGCTGCACGGCCTTGTAGGTGTTGTTGCCGGTGTTCAGGTCGGGGAAGACCAGTACGGTGGCGTTGCCGGCCACCCGGGAGCCGGGCAGCTTGGTGGCCGCCACCCCCGGGTCCACCGCCGCGTCGTACTGGATCGGGCCCTCCACCAGCAGGTCCGGCCGCTGCTCGCGGACCAGCGCGGTGGCCTCGCGGACCTTGTCCACGTCCGCGCCGGAGCCGGACGTCCCGGTGGAGTACGAGAGCATGGCGACCCGGGGCTCCACCCCGAACTGGGCGGCCGTGTCGGCGGACTGGATCGCGATGTCGGCCAGCTGCCGGGCGTCCGGGTCCGGGTTGACCGCGCAGTCGCCGTACACCAGCACCCGGTCGGCCAGGCACATGAAGAAGACCGACGAGACGATGGCCGCCCCGGGTGCGGTCTTGATCACCTCGAAGGCCGGCCGGATGGTGGCGGCGGTGGAGTGCACCGCACCGGAGACCATCCCGTCGGCCAGGCCCTCCTGGACCATCAGGGTGCCGAAGTAGCTGACGTCCCCGACCACGTCATACGCCTGCTCCACGGTGACGCCCCGGTGCGCGCGCAGCTTGGCGTACAGCTCCGCGAAGCCGTCCCGCAGCGGGGAGGAGACCGGGTCGACGATCCGGGCGGCGGCGCCGGTGGGCTCCCGGTCCAGGCCCAGGTCGACACCGAGGTCGGCGGCCCGGCGGCGGATCGCGTCCGGGGCGCCGAGCAGCGTCAGATCGCAGACATTGCGGCGCAGCAGCACTTCGGCGGCGCGCAGCACCCGCTCCTCGGTGCCCTCCGGTAGCACCACATGGCGGCGCTCGGCGCGGGCCCGCTCCAGCAGCTCGTGCTCGAACATCATCGGGGTGACCCGCTCGGAGCGGCTCAGCTCTATCCGGTCGATCAGCTCGGCGGTGTCCACATGCAGCTCGAAGAGTCCGAGCGCGGTCTCGGCCTTGCGCGGGCTGGCGGCGGTCAGCCGGCCCTCCAGGCCGGAGAGCGAGGCGGCGGTGAGCCAGCTGCCCTCCGGGGCGACCGCCACCGGGGTGCCCGGGGCCAGCCGCCCGGCCAGCGCCAGCACATCGGGGTCGGGGCGGATGCCCAGGGTGAGCAGCACGCCAGCCACCGGCGGGGCGCCGGCGGCGTGCGCGGCCAGGGTGCCGATCACCAGGTCGGCGCGGTCCCCGGGGGTGACCACCACGGCGCCCTCGGTCAGCGCGGCCAGGAAGGTCGGCAGCGTGGCACCGCCGAAGACGAACCCCCGCACATCGCGGGCCAGGCCGGTGGCGTCCCCGAGCAGCACCTCGGCGTCGGTGGCCTGGACGACCTGCGCCACGGTGGGCGCGGCCAGCGCCGGTTCCTCCGGCAGTACGTGCACCGGCACCGGTGGGCGGTCCGCCAGCCGCCGTACGATCTGCTGCTTGTCGGAGGGGGCCACCCGGTTGGCGATCATTGCCAGTACGGCACAGCCCAGGTCGCTGTAGGCCCGGTACGCGTTGCGCACCTCGGCCACCACCGCGTCGGCGCCCTCCCGGTGCCCGCCGACCACCGGCAGCACCCAGGCGCCGAACTCATTGGCCAGCCGGGCGTTGAACGCCAGCTCGTCCGGGATGCTGGTGTCGGCGAAGTCGGTGCCGAGCACCAGCATCGCCGGACAGTCGCGCTCCACCCGGCGGAAGCGGTCCACCAGCACCGACACCAGCTCGTCCACCCCGCGCTCCGCCTGGAGGGCGGTGGCCTCCTCGTACGTGAGGCCGTAGCAGTCCTCCGGCGGCACGTCGAGCCGGTAGCGGCCGCGCAGCAGCTCCACCACATGGTCGGTGCCGGGGCCGCCGGGGGTCGCCGCGTGCACCAGCGGACGGAAGACACCGACCCGGTCGGCGTGGCGGGTCAGCAGCTCCATGACCCCCAGCTCCACCACCTGCCGGCCGTCCCCCCGGCCGATCCCGGTCACGTACACACTGCGCGCCACGCGCTCTTCTCCGTTCCGTGGGCTGCCGTGCCTCCTCGCTCGCGCGGCACCGGACACCTCCCGACCATACCCGCGCCCCCAACCCACCCCCGCGAGCCCCCCAGGAACAGCCCGGCCCCTCCCCAGGGGCGCGGGGAACTGCGCGAACGACCCGGCACTCCCCGAGCCCTGGAACGGACCAGCAGCCCGGCCCCTCCCCAGGGGCGCGGGGAACTGCGCGAACGACCCGGCACCCCCCGAGCCCTGGAACGGACCAGCAGCCCGGCACCCCCCAGGGGCGCGGGGAACTGCGCGAACAGCCCGGCACCCCCCGAGCCCTGGAACGGACCAGCAGCCCGGCACCCCCCAGGGGCGCGGGGAACTGCGCGAACAGCCCGGCACCCCCCCGAGCCCTGGAACGGACCAGCAGCCCGGCACCCCCCAGGGGCGCGGGGAACTGCGCGAACGACCCGGCACCCCCCGAGCCCTGGAACGGACCAGCAACCCGGCACCCCCCAGGGGCGCGGGGAACTGCGCGAACAACCCCGCACCCCCCGAGCCCTGGAACGAACCAGCAACCCCGCGCCCCGGAGCCGCTGCATGGCCGGTCGCCGTAGGCTCCCTCGCGCTGCACGGCCGACCCCAGCGCCCCGGACGGGGTGGGTCAGGACGGCCGGAGCCAGAGGGTGGCGAGGGGCGGCAGGACGAGTTCGGCGCTGAGGTCGCGGCCGTGGTGGCTCTCGGGCTCGGCCTTGATCGGGTCCGGGTTGCCGACCCCGCCGCCCCCGTACGCCACCGCGTCGGTGTTGAGCGCCTCCGTCCACAGCCCGTGCGACCCGGCCGGGGCGTGCGGCAGCCCCACCCGGTACCCCTCCCGGACCACGGGGGAGAAGTTGCTCACCACCACCAGCGGATGCCCGGCCGTGTCGTAGCGGACGAAGGAGAAGACGTTGTCCTCGGCCGCGCCGCCGTCCAGCCAGGAGAAGCCGGCCGGGTCGGTGTCCAGCTCCCAGAGCGCCGGGGTGGCCCGGTAGGTCCGGTTGAGCTCGCGTACCAGGTCCTGTACGCCCCGGTGGTCGCCCGCCGCCGGCCAGTCCGGCTCCAGCACCCACCACTGCGGCCCGGTGTCGTGGTCGAACTCCGCGCCCTGGGCGAACTCCTGGCCCATGAAGAGCAGCTGCTTGCCCGGGTGCGACCACATGAACGCCAGGTACGCCCGCAGGTTGGCCCGCTGCTGCCACCAGTCGCCGGGCATCTTGGAGACCAGCGAGCCCTTGCCGTGCACCACCTCGTCGTGCGAGATCGGCAGCACGTAGTTCTCCGAGTAGGCGTACACCATGGAGAAGGTCATGTCGTTGTGGTGGTACTTGCGGTGCACCGGGTCCTTGGCCATGTACACCAGCGAGTCGTGCATCCAGCCCATGTTCCACTTCAGGCCGAAGCCCAGCCCGCCGATGCCGGTGGGGCCGTCCAGGTGGGTGGGGCGGGTGACGCCGTCCCAGGCGGTGGACTCCTCGGCGATGGTGACCGCGCCGGGGCAGCGCCGGTAGAGGGTGGCGTTCATCTCCTGGAGGAAGGCGACCGCGTCCAGGTTCTCCCGGCCGCCGTACGCGTTGGGCGTCCAGGAGCCGTACTCCCGGGAGTAGTCCAGGTAGAGCATCGAGGCCACGGCGTCCACCCGCAGCCCGTCCACGTGGTACTCCTCGCACCAGAACACCGCGTTGGCGACCAGGAAGTTGCGGACCTCGGTGCGGCCGTAGTCGAACTCCAGGGTGCCCCAGTCGGGGTGCTCGGCCCGCTGCGGGTCGGCCGGCTCGTACAGCGGCTCGCCGTCGAAGCGGGCCAGCGCGAAGTCGTCCTTGGGGAAGTGGGCCGGCACCCAGTCGACCAGCACGCCGACCCCGGCCCGGTGCAGCGCGTCCACCAGGTACTTGAAGTCGTCCGGGCCGCCCATCCGGGCGGTGGGCGCGAAGTAGCCGGACACCTGGTAGCCCCAGGAGCCGCCGAAGGGGTGCTCCATCACCGGCAGGAACTCCACATGGGTGAAGCCCAGGTCGGTGACGTACTCCGGCAGCACCTCGGCCAGCTCCCGGTAGGAGAGCCCCGGCCGCCAGGACGGCAGGTGCACCTCGTACACCGACATCGGCTCCCGGTGCGGCTGCTCGGCGGCCCGCGCCGCCATCCACTCGCCGTCCTGCCAGGTGTACGCGGAGGTGTGCACCACCGACGCGGTGCCCGGCGGGCACTCGGCGGACCGGGCCAGCGGGTCGGCCTTCTGGATCAGCCGGCCGTCCCGGGTGCGGATCTCGTACTTGTAGCGGGTGCCCTCGGCCAGTTGCGGAACGAACAGCTCCCAGACGCCGGAGGAGCCCAGCGAGCGCATCGGGTAGCAGCAGCCGTTCCAGCCGTTGAAGTCACCGACCAGCCGCACGCCGACCGCGTTGGGCGCCCACACGGCGAAGGCGGTGCCGGTCACCCGGCCCAGGCCGGTGTCGTAGCTGCGCACATGCGAGCCGAGCACCGCCCAGAGCTGCTCGTGCCGGCCCTCGCTGATCAGGTGCAGGTCCATCTCACCGAGGGTGGGCAGGAACCGGTAGCCGTCGTCCTGCACGTACTCGGCGCCGCCGTAGGTGACCCGTAGCCGGTAGTCCGGGACCAGCTCCACCGGCAGCAGGCCGGTGAACAGCCCGTCGCGCTGGTGCACCAGCTCGGCGGAGCCGATCGGCGTCTCGACCACCACCCGCTCGGCCATCGGCCGCAGCGCCCGCACCGCCACCCCGCCGGAGACCGGGTGCCCGCCGAGCAGGCCGTGCGGGTCGTGGTGGGCACCGGCCACCAGCCGGTCGATCTCGCCCGGCGCCAGCGGCGCCTCCGGCAGCCGGATCGGCTCCGCCGCCCGGCCGCCGCCCGCCGCCCGGCCACCGGGCCGCGCACCTCCTGGCTGCTGCGGGTCGCCCGACTGCGGGCCGCCCGCCCGCAGGCTGCCCGGACGCGGATCGATCGGACGCGGATCGATCGGCTGCGGATCGGTCGGGCGGGGACCGGACGGCCGACCGGACCCGGCGGCCCGCCCGGCGGCGGGCGGCTCGGCGGTGGTGGCCTCCGGAGCCGCGGCCGGCGCCGCCCCGCCGGGCACCGCCCCGGTGGGCGCGGACTCCGCGTCGGGGCGCGGCGCCACCACGGACGGCGGCTGCCGCTGGAGCTGCGATGTCGGGCGGGTCGGGTCGGGCGCGGTCACGGCCGATGCCTCCTGGGCTGGTCTGGGTCGCAGGGATGGGGGATGGTCGGGAACCGGGTCACGCCGGGGCGGCGCCCGCCGCCAGGCGGCGGACGGCGGACATCGGGATCGGCAGCCAGTCGGGCCGGTGCCGGGCCTCGTACACGACCTCGTACACCGCCTTGTCGATCTCGAAGGCGCGCAGCAGCACCGCGTCGCTGCGCGGGTCCTCGCCGCCGCCGGCCGCGTAGCCGGCGCAGAAGGCGGCCCGGTTGCGTACCGCCCAGGCGGTCGCCAGCCGGGCCAGGTGGTCGCGGTCGGCCGACTGCCGGCCGCCGCCCCGGGGGTCGGGCACGGTGGCGGGCTGCTCGGCCAGCAGATGGGCGGCGGCGTAGTCGAAGGAGCGCAGCATCGCCGCCACGTCCCGCACCGGCGGCTGGAGCCGGCGGCGCTCGCCCAGCGACTTGGCGGGCTCACCCTCGAAGTCCAGCAGCACCCAGCCGTCGGCGGTGCGCATCGACTGGCCGAGGTGCAGGTCGCCGTGGATGCGCTGGATGCGCAGCGCCCGCCCGTCGCGCGCCGATTCGGCCAGTTCGCGGAAGGCGTCCTGGAGGGCGGGCCGGTAGGGCAGCAGGTCGGGCACCGCGACGGTGGCCGCGTCCAGCCGGCGGGCCATCCCGGCCGCCAGCTGGTCGGTCTGCGGCCGGTCCAGCACGCCGACCGGGAGGGTGCGGGCCAGCGCCAGGTGTACTTCGGCCGTGGCCCGCCCCAGCAGGAACGACTCTGCGGAGAAGTTGCCGCTGATGTGGTCGGACGGCCGGCCGTCCCGGGCGCCGCACCACTCGGGGTCGGTGCAGAGCCGCTGTACGTGCTCCAGCGCCAGCTCCCAGCCGTCCGCCGCCCCGGCCAGGAACTGCTGGAGCAGGCCCAGGGTGGCCGGGTCGGAGTCGTCGCTGCCGGTCAGCCTGGTCTCGAACCAGGCGGCGGGGCGCGGGATGCGGCTGGAGCCGGCTCGGGCGAGGGCCAGCGACAGTTCGAGGTCGGGGTTGATCCCGGGGCTCACCCGGCGGAACAGCTTGAGGATCAGCGCGCTGCCGTACACCAGCGAGGTGTTGCTCTGCTCGGCGGTCACCGCCCGCCCGGTGAGCCCGGCCGGGATCTGGGTGCCCGGCAGCCGCCGGAAGACCAGCGGGCCCAGCTCGCCCGGCTTGGCGAAGCAGGTGAGCAGCCAGCGGGTGAGGTCGGTGTCATGGGCGGCGTCGTAGACCACGGTGCCGTCGTACGGGCCGCCGGAGATCCTGCCGATTGCGGCCCGGCCGAGCCGCCCCGGCAGGTCGGCGCGGGCGGCCAGCAGCAGCTGGTAGACGTCGGCGGTGGTCTGGTCGTCGCCGCCGGTGCGCTGTTCGACGCGGAGCAGCAGGTGGATCAGGGTGGGGTCGCCGTCCAGCAGCGGGGTGGCGGCGATCGGGGTGATTGCGGTCACCGGTCGCCCTTTGCCGGCGAACCAGCGCCGGCCGGGCAGCCAGGAGCCGAGCAGCGGGAGCGCCGCGCCGACCAGGGCGTCGGTCCCGGCGTCGGTGCGGGCCGCGTGGCCCGGCGGGGAGTCGGTGCGGGACGGGGCGTCCGGGCGGGACGGGGCCTCTGGGTGGGCCGCGGTGCCGCTGCGCGGCCCGCCGTTGACGGTGGCACGAGGCCGGGAGGTGTCCGACATGGCTCCCTTTCCCCGGATGACACGGTTTGTCCGGCTCAGGTGAGTTGGCCGGATTTGCCAGTGTTCCGGATATCAGCGGCGCGGCGGCTCCGGCACGCGGTCAAAGGGGCCGCGTGTCACGCCGTGGGGGTCCGAATGGGTTCTCTTGCGTCTCCGTACGGTGGTGCCGGGCGCCTTCCCGGGGTGTCTCGCCGACACGCCCCGGGAAGGCGGTGTTGCTGTTCGCGTTCGGCTGCCGAGCCGTCAGGACGCCTCGGACCGGCGCAGCCGGAACCAGTAGAAGCCGTGCCCCGCCAGCGTCAGCAGGTACGGCAGTTCACCGATCGCCGGGAAGCGCACCCCGCCGATCAGCTCCACCGGGTGCAGGCCCCCGTACTGCCGGAGGTCCAGCTCCGTCGGCTGCGCGAACCGGGAGAAGTTGTTGACGCACATCACCAGGTCGTCGCCGTACTCGCGGACGAAGGCCAGCACCGCCGGATTGCTGGACGGCAGTTCCGCGTAGCTGCCCAGCCCGAAGGCCGGGTTGAGTTTCCGGATCTCGATCATCCGGCGGGTCCAGTGGAGCAGCGAGCTGGTGTTGCTCATCTGCGCCTCGACGTTGGTCACCTGGAAGCCGTAGACCGGGTCCATGATGGTCGGCAGGTTGAGCCTGCCCGGGTCGCAGGAGGAGAAACCGGCGTTGCGGTCGGGCGTCCACTGCATCGGGGTGCGCACGCCGTCCCGGTCGCCCAGCCAGATGTTGTCGCCCATGCCGATCTCGTCGCCGTAGTACAGGACCGGCGAGCCGGGCAGCGCCAGCAGCAGCGCGGTGAACAACTCGATCTGGTTGCGGTCGTTGTCCAGCAGCGGCGCCAGCCGGCGGCGGATGCCGACGTTGGCCCGCATCCGGGGGTCCTTGGCGTACTCCGCGTACATGTAGTCGCGCTCTTCGTCGGTGACCATCTCCAACGTGAGCTCGTCATGGTTGCGCAGGAAGATGCCCCACTGGCAGCCGGACGGGATCTTGGGCGTCTTGGCCAGGATCTCCGAGACCGGGTAGCGCGACTCCCGGCGCACCGCCATGAAGATCCGCGGCATCACCGGGAAGTGGAACGCCATGTGGCACTCGTCGCCGCCCTGCTCGAAGGCGCCGAAGTAGTCGACGACGTCCTCCGGCCACTGGTTGGCCTCGGCGAGCAGCACGGTGTCGGGGTACTGCGCGTCGATCTCGGCGCGCACCCGGCGTAGGAAGGAGTGGGTCTCCGGCAGGTTCTCGCAGTTGGTGCCCTCCCGGGCGTACAGGTACGGGACCGCGTCCAGCCGGAAGCCGTCGATGCCCAGGTCCAGCCAGAACCGCAGCGCCGCCAGGATCTCCTCCTGCACCGCCGGGCTGTCGAAGTTCAGGTCCGGCTGGTGGGAGAAGAAGCGGTGCCAGAAGTACTGCTTGCGCACCGGGTCGTAGGTCCAGTTGGACGTCTCGGTGTCGATGAAGATGATCCGCGCGTCCGGGTACTGCTTGTCGTCGTCGGCCCACATGTAGTAGTCCCCGTACGGGCCGTCCGGGTTCTTGCGGGACTCCTGGAACCAGGGGTGCTGGTCGCTGGTGTGGTTCATCACGAAGTCGATGACCACCCGCATGCCGCGCTGGTGCGCGGCGTCCACGAACTCCACGAAGTCGGCCAGGTCGCCGAACTCCGGGAGCACCGCCGTGTAGTCCGAGACGTCGTAGCCGCCGTCGCGCAGCGGCGAGGCGAAGAAGGGCGGCAGCCAGAGGCAGTCCACCCCCAGCCACTGGAGGTAGTCCAGTTTCGCGGTGAGCCCCTTGAGGTCTCCGACACCGTCTCCGTTGCTGTCCTGGAAGGAGCGGACGAGGACTTCGTAGAACACCGCGCGCTTGAACCAGTCGGGGTCGCGGTCCTTCTGCGGGGTGTCCTCGAACGTGTCGGGAACTGGCTCATTGACGATCACTCTGCGGTCCTCCGAACCGTGAGGATGTGCGCCGGCTGCTGGGACGGGTCGAGCCGGACGTAGTTGTGCTGACCCCAGCGGTAAGTGGCACCGGTGAGCTCGTCGCGCACCGCCAGTTGGTCGTGCCACTCCAACCCGAGAGCGGGCAGGTCGAGGGTGACGGTGGCCTCCTGGGCCTGCCGGGGGTCGAGGTTGACCACCACCAGGACGGCGTCGTCGTGGGCGGGCGGCGCCCCGGTGCCACCGACACCGGCGCCCGAGGTGTGCTTGGAGAACGCCAGGACGGCGTCGTTGTCGGCGTGGTGGAAGCGGATGTTCCGCAGCTCGCGCAGCGCCGGATGGTGCCGCCGCAGCCGGTTGAGCGCGGTGATCAGCGGGGCCAGGGTGCGGCCCTCGGCCTGGGCGGCGGCCCAGTCGCGCGGCCGCAGCTGGTACTTCTCGGAGTCCAGGTACTCCTCCGAGCCGGCGTGCACCGCGGCGCCCTCGTAGAGCTCGTACCCCGCGTACACCCCCCAGCTGGGCGCGAGGGTGGCCGCCAGCACCGCCCGCAGCGCGAACGCCCCCGGGCCGCCGTGCTGGAGGAAGGCGTGCAGGATGTCGGGGGTGTTCACAAAGAAGTTCGGCCGCATGTACGAGGCCGCCTCACCGCTCAGCTCGGTGAGGTACTCCGTCAGCTCCTGCTTGCCGGTGCGCCAGGTGTAGTAGGTGTACGACTGGTGGAAGCCGACCTTGCCCAGGGTGTGCATCATCGCCGGGCGGGTGAACGCCTCGGCCAGGAACAGCACATCGGGGTCGGTGCGCGCGATGTCGCCGAGCACCCGCTCCCAGAAGACCACCGGCTTGGTGTGCGGATTGTCCACCCGGAAGATCCGCACCCCGTGCGCCATCCAGTAGCGCAGCACCCGCTGCGTCTCCCGGACCAGCCCCTCGAAGTCCTGGTCGAAGTTGACGGGGTAGATGTCCTGGTACTTCTTCGGCGGGTTCTCCGCGTACGCGATGGAGCCGTCGGCCCGGTGCCGGAACCACTCCGGGTGCTTGTTGACCCAGGGGTGGTCCGGGGAGCACTGCAACGCGAAGTCCAGTGCCACCTCCATGCCCAGCTCGGCGGCGCGGGCCACGAAGGCGTCGAAGTCCTCGATGGTGCCCAGGTCGGGGTGGACCGCGTCATGGCCGCCCTCGGGGGAGCCGATCGCCCACGGCGAGCCGACGTCGTGCGGGCCGGCGTCCAGGCTGTTGTTGGGGCCCTTGCGGTACGCCCGCCCGATGGGGTGGATCGGCGGCAGGTACACCACGTCGAACTCCATCGCGGCGACGGCCGGCAGCCGCTCGGCGGCGGTGCGCAGGGTGCCGCTGCGGGGCGGGCGGACCCCGGTCGGGTCGACGACCGCGCCCTCGGAGCGGGGGAAGAACTCGTACCAGGAGCCGAACAGCGCCCGGGGGCGGTCCACCCGGAGCGGCAGCGGCTGGGAGGCGGTCACCAGCTCGCGCAGCGGGTGGCGGCCCAGCACCGCCGTGACCTCGGCGGAGACCGCCGCCGCCAGCCGGGTCATCGGCGGCAGCCCGGAGTCGCGCAGCGCCTCCACCGCCGCCAGCACCACCGCCCGGCCGTCGTCGGCGGGCACCCCGGCGGCGGCGCGCTCCAGCAGTTGGGCGCCCTCCTCCAGCACCAGGGCGGTGTCCAGCTCGGCCGGGATCTTGATCCGGGCGTTGTGCCGCCAGGTCTCCACCGGATCGCTCCACGCCTCCACCGCGTACGTCCAGCGGCCGGTGGCGGTGGGGGTGACGTCCGCGCCCCAGCGGTCGGTGCCCGGGGCCAGCTCGCGCATCGGCGTCCACGGGCCGCTGCGGCCCTCCGGGTCGCGCAGCACCACATTGGCGTTGACCGCGTCGTGGCCCTCCCGGAATACGGTGGCGCTGACCTGGAAGGTCTCCCCGGCGACGGCCTTGGCCGGGCGGCGGCCGCAGTCGACCAGCGGGCGGACGTCCAGCACCGGGATGCGGCCGACCATGGTCGTCTGGGCCGCCGGGCCGGGCGCGGTCGGGGTGCCGGGCATGCTCGGGGTGCCGGGCCCGGCCGGCACCTTCTTCGCCGCCTTCCTGGTCCCCGCCGTACCGCTCGCCGCCTTGCCCGCCGCCGCCTTGCCCGCCGCCGCCTTGCCGGGCGCCGTCTTGCCGGGCGCCTTCTTCGCGGCCTTCTTCGCCGGGCCGTCCGCCGCCTTCCTGGCCGCCTTCCCCGGCGCGGCCCGCTTCGCGGCGGGCGCCGGCGGCGTCCCGGCCGCCCGCTCGGCCGCCCGCTCGGCCGCCCGCTCGGCCGCCCGCTCGGCCGCCCGCTCGGCGTCCGGCCGGGCGGCGGCCGCGGCTCTGGGCGCGGGCGCGCCGCCCCCGGCCGCCAGGGCCTGCTGCGCCGGCACCGGCGCGGAGGGCTCGGCCGCCAAGGCGGCCCGGGTCGGTTCGGCCTGTGACGCCCGTCCGGTGACCCGGCCGGGCGCACCCGGCGGTGTGGTCGGCGTGGACGGTGTCCGCTTCTCGTCGTGCATGGCGAAGCTCCTGCCCGCGATCGGCGGCAGCTCCCATCGGAACGCCCGCCACGCCCCGAAACTTGGGCGGCGAGCCCGGAAAGGAGTACCGGGAGGACTGATGTACGGGACGACGGACCGGCTCCAGTTGCGGTCCCGGAGAGCCTTCCCCCGCCTTTCCGCCCGACAACCTGCCGTTGGCCGGGCCCCGCCCGCGCGTCCTGGCAGCGGGCCGGGCGCGCTCCGGCGCGCGCCCCGGTGGGGGCGCTTCGACCGCCGTCCCGGAGGTGTTCCGGACGGACGGTCGCACCGACTCGACAACGAGCGCGCACGGTTGGAGGACACGCGGACATCGGCCACCGGCGGCCGGTTCGGCGCGGTGGCGGACAGCAAGCGGGAATGAGGGATTTCCGGGCAGGGTCCCGCACCGGCGCGGCGCCCTGGCCGCCCCTGGTCACGGAGCCTTCGCCCCGCACGCATCCTCGCACCGGCGCCGACCGCGACGCAGCAGTTTGGGCCTGTCTGCGGCGTGTCTCGGCGGTCACGCGGCGCTCGTCGGGACGTCGCGGTGCGCCCCGGCGCAGCCGGGCGGCTGCCGTGCGCCCCTCGCGCCTCCATACGCGGGCGCGGTACACCGCTTGTGATCTCACCACTGAGCCGAACGGCCCTCGGACACCGAGTTGACGCTGCCTTGGCGCGCTGCCCGAGGCTACGCTTCCGAGCGTGAAGGCAATCCGCAGATTCACAGTCCGCACCGTCCTGCCCGAGCAACTCCAACCGCTGCACGAGCTCGCGCTCAACCTGCGGTGGTCCTGGCACCCGGAGACCAGGGACCTCTTCCGTTCCGTGGACCCGGAGGTCTGGGAGTCCACCGGTGAGGACCCGGTCCGCCTCCTCGGCGAGGTCTCGGCGGCCAGGCTGACGGCCCTCGCCGCCGACCGGCGCTTCCTGCGCCGCCTCCACGACACCGCAGACGAGCTCCAGGACTACCTCACCGGAACCCGCTGGTACCAGGACGCGCTGCCCGGCGACGACGGCGAACCGCTGCCGTCCGGCATCGCGTACTTCTCCCCCGAGTACGGCATCGCCGCCGCGCTCCCGCAGTACTCCGGCGGCCTCGGCATCCTGGCCGGCGACCACCTCAAGGCCGCCAGCGACCTGGGCGTGCCCGTCATCGGCGTCGGCCTCTTCTACCGCCACGGCTACTTCCGCCAGTCCCTCTCCCGGGACGGCTGGCAGCAGGAGCGCTACCCGCTGCTGGACCCCAACGAACTGGCCGTCAGCCTGCTCCGCGAGCCCGACGGCAGCCCCTGCCTGGTCGTCCTGCCGCTGTTCGGCGGCCGCCGGCTGCACGCCCACATCTGGAAGGCCCAGGTCGGGCGGGTGCCGCTGCTGCTCCTCGACTCCGACATCGAGGAGAACGCCGCAGCCGAGCGGGACGTCACCGACCGCCTCTACGGCGGCGGCAGCGAACACCGGCTCCTCCAGGAGATGCTGCTCGGCATCGGCGGCGTCCGCGCCGTACGGACCTTCTGCCGCCTCACCGGCCACCCCGCCCCCGAGGTCTTCCACACCAACGAGGGCCACGCCGGCTTCCTCGGGGTGGAGCGCATCCGCGAGCTGGCCGCCGGCCCCGGCGACGGCGAGCCCGGCCTCGACTTCCCCGCCGCGCTGGAGGCGGTGCGGGCCGGCACCGTCTTCACCACCCACACCCCGGTGCCGGCCGGTATCGACCGGTTCGACCGGGAGCTGGTCGCCCGCCACTTCAGCGGCGACGCGGCACTGCCCGGCGTCCCCGTCGAACAGGTGCTCGCGCTCGGCGCCGAGACCTGGGACGGCGGCGACCCCGCGCTGTTCAACATGGCCGCCATGGGCCTGCGGCTGGCCCAGCGCGCCAACGGCGTCTCCACCCTGCACGGCGAGGTCAGCCGGGGCATGTTCAACGGCCTGTGGCCCGGCTTCGACGCCGCCGAGGTGCCGATCACCTCGATCACCAACGGCGTCCACGCCCCCACCTGGATCGACCCCGCCGTGGTCCGGTTGGGCGCCCGGGAGATCGGCGCCGAGCACGCCGAGGACGCCATGATGATCGGCGAGGCGCGGCGCTGGCACGGCATCGAGTCCATCCCCGACACCGACGTCTGGGAGCTGCGCCGGTCACTCCGCGCCCAGCTGGTCGACGAGGCCCGGCGCCGGCTGCGCGCCTCCTGGCGGCAGCGCGGCGCGGGCGACGCCGAGCTCGGCTGGACCGACTCCGCGCTCGACCCGGACGTGCTCACCATCGGCTTCGCCCGGCGGGTGCCCTCCTACAAGCGGCTCACCCTGATGCTGCGCGACCCCGACCGGCTGCGCCGCCTGCTGCTGCACCCCGAGCGGCCGGTGCAGATCGTGATCGCCGGCAAGGCGCACCCGGCCGACGACGGCGGCAAGCGGCTCATCCAGGAGATGGTCCGCTTCTCCGACGACCCGGCGGTGCGCCACCGGATCGTCTTCCTGCCCGACTACGACATGGCGATGGCCCAGCACCTCTACCCCGGGTGCGACGTCTGGCTGAACAACCCGCTGCGCCCGCTGGAGGCGTGCGGCACCTCCGGGATGAAGGCGGCGCTCAACGGCTGCCTCAACCTCTCGGTGCTGGACGGCTGGTGGGACGAGTGGTTCGACGGCTCCAACGGCTGGGCGATCCCCACCGCCGAGAGCGCCGGGCTGGGCGTCGGTCCGGCCGGCAGCCAGGAGCTGGACACCGAGCGCCGCGACGACCTGGAGGCGGCGGCGCTGTACGACCTGATCGAGCACCAGGTCGCGGCCCGCTTCTACGACCGGGGGCCCGGCGGCCTGCCGCACCGCTGGATCGAGATGGTCCGCCACACCCTGGTCCACCTCGGTCCCAAGGTGCTCGCCGGGCGGATGGTCCGCGAGTACGTCGAGCGGCTCTATGCCCCGGCCGCCGCCGCGCACCGCAGGCTGGCCGGGCCGGTGCCCGACGGCTCGCCGTACTCCGGCGCCCGGGGGCTCGCGGAGTGGAAGGCCCGGGTGCGCGCCGCCTGGCCGGCCGTCCGGGTCGAGCATGTGGAGGCCGGCGGTCCGGCCGACGCGCCCGAGCTGGGCAGCACCCTGGCGCTGCGGGTGCAGGTCGCGCTCGGCACGCTGGAGCCGTCCGACGTGGACGTCCAGGTGGTGGCCGGCCGGGTGGACGACGGCGACCGGATCACCGGCGCGGCGACGGTGTCGCTCAAGCCGTCCGGCCGCCCGGACATCGACGGCCGCTGGCTGTACGAGGGCCCGCTCGAACTCAGCCGCACCGGCCCGTTCGGCTACACCGTCCGCATCCTGCCCGCCCATCCGCTGCTGGCCTCGCCCGCCGAGCTCGGCCTGATCGCCGTCCCGCCGGAGTCGGCCGGCATGGACGCCGGTCTGCTGCGCTGACGGTTCCGCACTCGACCGCGCCCCCGCCCAGCAGGGCGGGGGCGCGACCGGTGTGGCTCAGACCAGGCTGTCCCGCCACGCCTGGTGCAGGTCCGCGAACCGCCCGGCGCCGCCGATCAGCTCGGCCGGGGTGCCGTCCTCCACGATCCGGCCGTGCTCCATGACCAGCACCCGGTCCGCGATCTCCACCGTGGAGAGCCGGTGCGCGATGATCACCGCTGTCCGGCCGGCCAGCACCGTGCGCATCGCCTCCTGCACCGCCCGCTCGCCGGGCACGTCCAGCGAGGAGGTGGCCTCGTCCAGGATCAGCACGGCCGGGTCCGCGAGCAGGGCGCGGGCGAAGGCGACCAGCTGCCGCTGACCGGCCGAGATCCGGCCGCCGCGCTTGCGGACATCGGTGTCGAAGCCCTCCGGCAGGGCGGCGACGAAGTCGTACGCGCCGATGGCGTGCGCGGCCTGCTCCACCTCCTCCCGGGTCGCCCCGGGGCGCCCGACGGCGATGTTGTCGGCCACCGTCCCGGAGAAGAGGAAGGACTCCTGGGTGACCATCACCACCCCGCGCCGCAGCTCGGGGGTGGCCAGATCGCGCAGGTCCACGCCGTCCAGGGTGATCCGGCCGCCGGTGGGGTCGTAGAACCGGGCCAGCAGCTTGGCCACCGTGGACTTGCCCGCGCCGGTGGAGCCCACCACCGCGACCGTCTGCCCGGCGGGCAGCACCAGATCGAAGCGGGGCAGCACCTCCTTGCCGGTGCGGTAGCCGAAGGAGACGCCGTCGAAGACCACCTCGCGGCCCTTGGCCGCCGCCTCCGGACGGGCCGGCAGCGCGGCGGGGGCGCTGGGCTCGGCCACGGTGGGCTCATGGGCGAGCAGCCCGGCGATCTTCTCCAGCGCGGCGCCGGCCGCCTGGTAGCTGTTGAGGAACATCGCCAGCTGGTCGATCGGGTCGTACAGCCGCCGCAGATAGAGCACGAAGCCGGCCAGCACGCCCAGTTGCAGGCTGCCGTCGGACACCAGGTAGGCGCCCCAGAGCACCACACCGGTGACCCACACATTGGCGGCGGCGCGGGAGGTGGCCACAAAGCGGGCCATCTCCAGCAGCCCGTCCGCGTTGGACTCGGCGAAGCCCACGTTGAGCTTGTCGAACTCCGCCTCGTTGGCCTGCTCGCGGCGGAACGCCTGCACCGGCCGGATGCCGTTCATCGTCTCGGTGAACCGGACGATGACGCTGGCGGCGGCGGTGCGGGACCGCCGGTAGACCCGCTGCGAGCGGCGGCGGAAGGACCGCGCCAGCAGGTACATCGGCAGGAAGGAGGCCAGCGACGCCAGGCCGAGCCGCCAGTCCATCACCAGTAGCAGCACCGAGATGTAGCTCAGCGACAGCGCCACGGCCAGCAGTTCCTGCAAGCCCTCGTTGAGCAGTTCGCGCAGTGTGTCCACATCGCTGGTGGCCCGGGAGATGATCCGGCCCGAGGTGTAGCGCTCATGGAAGTCCAGGCTGAGCCGCTGGGCGTGCCGGAAGATCCGGCCGCGCAGGTCCAGCAGGATGTCCTGGTTGATCCGGCCGGTGATCCGGATGAAGGCCCGCTGGAGCAGGGTGCTGAGCAGTGCGCAGCCCAGATAGGCGGCGGTGACCGCGATCAGCGGCCCGGAGTCGTGGTCGCGCAGCGCGGGGATGGCCCGGTCGATGGCCAGCGCCACCAGCAGCGGCCCGGCCTGGAGGGCGGCCTGTTGGACCGCGATCTGCGCGCCGGCGGCGGCGATCCGGCGCCGGTGCGGGCCGGCCAGGGAGCGCAGCAGCGCGGCGGCGGCGCCCGGCGGTACGGGGATGTCCTCGCCGTCCGGCGCCTCCTCGGCGTCGTCGGGCCCGGTGGCCGGCTCGGGGCCGGCCACGGGGGCGGCCGGCGGGGCGTCCGGTGACACGGCCGGTGACACGGCCGGTGACACGGTTTGGGACACGGGCTGCGGCGCGTCCGGCTCCGCGTCGGTGGCGGAGGTCATCGGGTGATGCTCCCTTCGGGGACCAGGCCGGCCGGCTCGCCGGACATCAGCTCGCGGTAGGCGGGACAGGACTCCAGCAGCTCATGGTGGGTGCCGACGGCGGCGATCCGGCCGTCGGCCAGCAGCGCCACCCGGTCGGCCAGCAGCACGGTGCTCGGCCGGTGCGCCACCACCAGGGCGGTGGTGCCGGCCAGCACCTGGCGCAGCGCGGCCTCCACCAGGGCCTCGGTGTGCACGTCCAGTGCGGACAGCGGGTCGTCCAGCACCAGGAAGTCGGGGGCGCCGACCACGGCGCGGGCCAGCGCCAGCCGCTGCCGCTGGCCGCCGGACAGGCTCAGCCCCTGCTCACCGACCTGGGTGTCCACCCCGTCGGGCAGGCTGCGGACGAAACCGGCCTGCGCGGTGTCCAGGGCCCGCTCCAGCGCCTGCGGCCCGGCGTCCGGCGCGCCCATCAGCACGTTCTCCCGGACGGAGGCGGAGAACAGGGTGGGCTCCTCGAAGGCCACCGCGACCCGGGCGCGCAGCTCATGGCGGGGCAGGTCGCGGACGTCGGTGCCGTCCACGGTGACGCGGCCGGCGGTGGTGTCGTACAGCCGGGGGAGCAGCGCGGTGAGCGTGGTCTTGCCGCTGCCGGTGGCGCCGACCAGGGCCATCGTCTCGCCGGCCCGGATGTGCAGGTCGACGCCGCGCAGCAGGTCGGGGGTGTCGGCCGGGGCGTCGGGATAGCGGAAGCGGACACCGGTGAACCGGATGCCGTCCCGCTGCCCGCCGTCGCCGTCGCCGTCGCCGTCGCGGTCGCGGTCGCCATCGCCATCGCCGGAGAAGGCGCGGGCGGGCCGGTCGGGCGTGGTCCGGGCCGCGTCCTGCTGCTCGGCCTCCGGGGTGTCCAGCACCTCGAACAGCCGGTCCGCCGCGGTCGCCGCCTCGTTGCTGTACGCCAGCAGCCAGCCCAGCGACTCCACCGGCCAGCGCAGCGCCAGCGCGGTGGAGAGGAAGGCGACCAGGGTGCCGGCACTGAGGTGGCCGTGTGCGACCTGTACGCAGCCCACGCAGAGCGCCGTGCCCAGGGCGATCTCGGGCAGCCCCACGATCACCGCCCACAGGTCGGCCAGCAGCCGGGCCTTGTGCAGCTCGGTGGAGCGCAGCTCATGGGCCTGGGCGCGGAAGCGCCGGGCCATGGAGCGGTGCCGGCCGAACGCCTTGAGGATGCGGATGCCGAGCACCGACTCCTCGACCACGGTGGCCAGATCCCCGATCTGGTCCTGCGCCCGGCGGGCGGCGGTGCTGTACCGGGACTCGAAGGAGGAGCAGAGCACCACCAGCGGCCCGACCGGCAGCACCAGGATCAGCCCCAGCCGCCAGTCCAGCGAGAACATGATCCCGACGCCGGCCAGGAAGGCCGCGGTGTTCACCACCAGGAAGACCAGCACGAAGGCCAGGAAGAGCCGCAGTGTGTAGAGGTCCGAGGTGGCGCGGGAGAGCAGTTGCCCGGAGGCCCAGCGGTCGTGGAAGGAGATCGGCAGCCGCTGCAACCGCCCGTACAGGTCGCGGCGGAGCGTGCGCTCGACCCGCGCCAGCGGCCGGGCGACCAGCCAGCGCCGCAGGCCGAACAGCCCCGCCTCGGCCACGCCCAGCAGCAGGAGCAGCCCGGCGAGCGGCCAGAGCGCGGCGGTGTCGTGGTGGGCGACCGGCCCGTCCACGATCCGCCCGAGCACCAGCGGCACCACCAGTGCGGCGCCGGAGGCGACCAGCGCCGCACTGGTGGAGGCCACCAGGAACCAGCGCACCGGGCGGACGTACGGCCACAGGCGCAGCAGCGAGCGCACGGCGGAGCGCCGTGGCACGGAGGGCGGGGTGTCGGTGTGTGCGGACATCGTTCGCGAGCGTACGACTCCGCACTGACAACCACATCTCATTTTCCGGCGGCCCGGAGCACCGTCCGCGCCCCGGCCCGCCAACTCGCTTTCCCAGCAGATAACTGACGTATCGTCAGCAGCCTGCGGTCGCTTGCGCCGCAGGTCCGAGCGTGCGCAGCAGCAGTAGCGAGCGGCCCCGCAGGGTGATCCGGGCACCGGCCGCCGGGGCGCCCCGGGGTGCCGCCGCCTGCTCCTCCAGCGAGGTGTCCACCACCGTGCGGTAGCCGGCGGCCCACGGCCGGCCGGGCAGGTTGAAGACCACGTCCTCGTGCCAGGCGTTGAGCAGCAGCAGGAAGCTGTCGTCGAGCACCGGGTGCCCGGCCGGGTCGCGTTCGCCGATGTCGCGGCCGGACAGGAACATCCCCAGCGCGGCGGTCGGCGCGAACCAGTCGGCCTCCGTCATCTCCCGTCCCTGCGCGGTGAACCAGGCCAGATCGCGCAGCCCGCCCGGATGCGCCGGAAGCCCGGAGAAGAACGCGCGCCGGCGCAGTACGGGGTGCGTGCGCCGCAGTCGTACCAGGCGCGCCGTCAGGTCGCACAGCGCGCGCCAGCCCGGCTCCTCCAGCAGCGACCAGTCCAGCCAGCCGGTCTCGTTGTCCTGGCAGTAGGCGTTGTTGTTGCCGCCCTGGGTGCGGCCCATCTCGTCACCGGCCACCAGCATCGGCACCCCGGTGGAGAGCAGCAGGGTGGCCAGCATGTTGCGCAGCTGGCGGCGGCGCAGCGCGGTCACCGCCCGGTCGGCGGTCTCGCCCTCGTGGCCGCAGTTCCAGGAGCGGTTGTCGTCGGTGCCGTCCCGGTTGTCCTCGCCGTTGGCCTCGTTGTGCTTGCGGTCGTAGCTGACCAGGTCGCGCAGGGTGAAGCCGTCGTGCGCGGTGACGAAGTTGACCGAGGCGTGCGGCCGCCGCCCGCCGCGCTGGTAGAGGTCGGAGGAGCCGGCCAGCCGGTAGCCCAGCTCGCGGACGTCCGGGCGGGCGCCGCGCCAGAAGTCCCGGACGGTGTCGCGGTAGCGGTCGTTCCACTCCGCCCACAGCGGGGGGAAGCCGCCGACCTGGTAGCCGCCGGGGCCGACGTCCCATGGCTCGGCGATCAGCTTGACCCGGCTGAGCAGCGGGTCCTGCGCGACGGCGGCCAGGAACGGGCTCTGCATGTCGACCGCGTCGCTGCCCCGGGCCAGCGCCGCCGCCAGGTCGAAGCGGAAGCCGTCCACCCCCATCTCGGCCACCCAGTAGCGCAGCGAGTCGGTGATCAGCCGGACCACCTGCGGCTGCCGGGTGTCCAGCGTGTTGCCGCAGCCGGTGTAGTCGGCGTAGCCGCGCGGGTGCAGCGGCGGCAGCCGGTAGTAGGCGGCGTTGTCGATCCCCCGGAAGGAGAGCGTCGGGCCGCCCGGCCCGCCCTCGGCGGTGTGGTTGTACACGACGTCCAGGATCACCTCGATCCCGGCCCGGTGCAGCGCCCGCACCATCCGCTTGAACTCCCCGACCTGCTGGCCCCGGCTCCCGGCGGCGGAGTAGCCGGCGTGCGGGGCGAAGTAGGCGAGGGTGTTGTACCCCCAGTAATTGCGCAGTCCGCGCCGCTGGAGGTGGTCCTCGCTGGCGTACTGGTGCACCGGCAGCAGCTCCACCGCCGTCACCCCGAGCCGCACCAGGTGCTCGATCGCGGCCGGGTGCGCCAGCCCGGCGTAGGTGCCGCGCAGCTCCGCCGGGACGTCCGGGTGCCGCATGGTGAAGCCCCGGACGTGCAGCTCGTACAGCACCGTCTCGGCCCAGGGCACCTTGGGCCGCCGGTCGTCCGACCAGTCGTCGTCGTCCTGGACCACCACCGCCTTGGGGACGTACGGCGCCGAGTCGCGGTTGTCGCGGACGGTGTCGGCCACGTCGGCCTCCGGCCAGTCGCGGACCGAGCCGCACTGGGCGTCATGGGTGCGCGGCTCGCCGTCCACCGCCCGTGCGTACGGGTCCAGCAGCAGCTTGGCCGGGTTCCAGCGGGCGCCGGTCCACGGGTCCCAGCGGCCGTGCACCCGGAAGCCGTAGCGCTGGCCGGGCAGCACGCCCGGCAGGAAGCCGTGCCAGGTCTGCGAGGTCTGCTCGGTCAGCAGGTGGCGGGTCTCGGTGCCGCCGTGGTCGCCGTCGTCGAAGAGGCAGACCTCCACGGCCTCGGCGCCGGCCGCCCAGAGGGCGAAGTTGGTGCCCGGGGTGCCGTCCGCCGCGCGGCGGAACCGGGCGCCCAGCGGCTGCCGGCTGCCCGGCCAGGCGGCGGCGGACCCGGGCGCGGCCGGCGGCCCGGGGGGTGCGAGCCGCAGCTCCGCCCCGGGGTGTGGCTCGGCGCGGGCCCGGTCCTCGTCCGGTCCGCCGCCGATCTGCTGCCATGCGGCCATGGCACACCCTCCCGCCGCGGGGCGTCCCGTGCCCCGTCCCTGTTGGTCTCCCCAGATCAGGGGCGGCTGTCACGCACTGAATCCGGCAGCGACGCTCCGTGCTCACCCCACCGCTATCGGTGACACCGCCGTGTCCCCGGTGTGCCACCGCTCGTTGTGCCCGGCGCCGGGGGCAGCGCACCCGGGGCCGCCCGCAGCTGCGGGATCGGCCGTCCGAGGGACAGTCCAGGGAGGGCCGGGATGCATCCCGGAAGCATCACCCGGCGCCGCCGGGCCGCCCGCGGGGCACTGCTCGCCGTGGTGGCGCTGTTCGTCCTGGGTGCGTCGGCGGGCTGCCGTCCCGTCGGCGGCGCGGCGAAGCCGGGGGGCGCGCTGCCGCCGCCGCGCGTGTCGCAGGCGGTCCTCACGGTCAGCCCCGGCGACGGCGCCACCGAGGTGCCGGCCGAGGGCGCGGTGCGGGTCGCGGTGGCCGACGGGCGGCTGGTTTCGGTACGGCTGGCGGACGCCGCCGGGCACCCGGTGCCCGGCCGGGTCGGCGCCGGGGGCGTCTGGCAGCCGGACGCCCGGCTGGCGCTGGCCACCCGGTACACCCTGGACGCCGTCGCCCGGGACGCGGACGGGCTGGAGGCCGTCCGGCACGCCGCCTTCAGCACCCTGGTGCCGCTGCACACCTTTGTGGCGTTCTTCACTCCGGAGGACGGCTCCACGGTCGGCGTGGGCATGCCCGTCTCGCTGCGCTTCAGCCGCCCGATCACCGACCGCGCGGCGGTGGAGCGGGCGGTCCGGGTCACCGCCGACCCGCCGGTGCCGATCCGGCTGCGCTGGTTCGGCGCCCAGCGGCTGGACTTCCGGCCGCACCACTTCTGGGCACCGCACACCCGGGTGCGGCTGGCGCTGCGGCTGCGGGACGTGGAGGGCACCCCCGGGGTGTACGGGGTGCAGCGCAAGGACGTGCGGTTCACCATCGGCCGCTCCCAGATCAGCACGGTGGACGTGGCCGCCCGGCTGATGACCGTCCGGCGCGGCGGCCGGGTGCTGCGTACGGTGCCGATCTCGGCGGGCAGCCGGGAGCACCCCACGTACGACGGCTATCTGGTGATCTCCGAGAAGTTCCCGCTGACCCGGATGAACTCCCGCACCGTGGGCCTGGGCAGCGAGTACGACATCCCGGACGTGCCGCATGCGATGCGGCTGACCGGCTCCGGCACCTTTGTGCACGGCAACTACTGGGCGGCGGCGTCGGTCTTCGGCGCCGAGAACACCAGCCACGGCTGCGTCGGGCTGGCCGATGTCAAGGGCGGCGGGGCCACCTCTCCGGCGGGCTGGTTCTTCGGCCGGTCGCTGATCGGGGACGTGGTGTTGGTCACGCACTCCGGTGACCGCACGGTCGCCCCCGACAACGGCCTGAACGGCTGGAACCTGCCCTGGGACCGGTGGCGGCCGCAGTCCGGCTGACCTCCCCGGCCCGCCTCCCTCCCGGAACCCCCTCAGAACCTCCCGTTATCCTTCAGGTCCCGCTGCACGAGAGATTCCCGGGACCGATGCAACCGGGTCGCAGGTCTGCGCGTGTATTGAGGTGGAAACCGGGAGGGGAGCACACACGTGAAGCCGGAACAGGCGGCAGTCGCCGCGATACGCACGAGCACCGCACACGGCCGGAGCCGGATCGCCATGAGGGGCGTCCTGGCACTGCTGCTGGGTGCGCTGCTGGCGCTGGTGACGGCATGCAGCTCCGGAAGCTCGCCGTCGTCGGGTTCGTCCGGCGGCCAGGGCGGCGGCGACAAGGGCGTCAACCAGGCCGACAAGGCCGCCGCCGAGAAGACGTCCGCCGCTGTGGTGACCATCAAGCCCGCCGACGGCGCCAACAACGTCGCCACCCGCGACGGGCTCAAGGTGACCGTCAGCAAGGGCAAGCTGACCTCGGTCAAGGTCACCTCCGAGGACGGCAAGGAGGTCGCGGGCGAGCTGGCCGCCGACGGCACCAGCTGGACGCCGGACGACGTGCTGACCACCGGCACCAAGTACAACGTCGAGGCCCGCGCCAAGGACGCCGACAACCTGGAGGCGGTGGAGAACTCCAGCTTCACCACGCTGACGCCCGCCAACACCTTCATCGGCTACTTCAACACCGACCAGGGCCAGACCTACGGCGTCGGCATGATCGTCTCGCTGCGCTTCAACAAGGCGATCACCAACAAGCAGGACGTCCTGGACCACATCTCGGTCACCGCCAACCCGTCGGTCAAGGTCGTCGGCCACTGGGCCGACAGCCAGCGGCTGGACTTCCGCCCCGCCGAGTACTGGGCGGCCGGCACCAAGGTCACTCTGCACCTGCGGCTCAACGGCGTCGAGGGCGCGTCCGGCGTCTACGGCGTGCAGTCCAAGGACGTGAAGTTCTCCATCGGCCGCTCGCAGGTCAGCCTGGTGGACGCCGAGAAGCACACCATGGTCGTCAAGCGGGGCGGCGCGGTGCTCCGCACCATCCCGATCTCGGCCGGCGCGCCGGAGCACACCACGTACAACGGCAAGATGGTGATCTCCGAGAAGTACATCCAGACCCGGATGAACGGCGACTCGGTGGGCTTCAAGGGCGAGTACGACATCAAGGACGTGCCGCACGCCATGCGGCTGACCACCTCCGGCACCTTCGTGCACGGCAACTACTGGGGCGCGTCGAGCATCTTCGGCTCCCAGAACACCAGCCACGGCTGTGTGGGCCTGCGTGACGTGCAGGGGGCCGGCGACCCCGACACGCCGGGCGCCTGGTTCTTCAACAGCTCGCTGATCGGTGACGTGGTGCAGGTGGTCAACTCGCACGACCGCACCGTCGACCCGTTCAACGGCATCAACGGCTGGAACATGGACTGGTCCGACTGGAAGGCCGCCAGCTGACCCCAGCGGCCACCGCGCCCCGAGGCCCGGCCCCGAGCACCCCGTGTGCCCGGCGCCGGGCCTTCGCGCGTGCTGACCCTGATGACTGTCCGGGTGCCCAACTCCCGGGTGCCCGGCTGCGGCGGACCCGGCTAGGGTCGGCCCGAGCGGCCGTCCGGCCGCCGGAAACCCTCACCGCCTCGGGAGAACGCAATGACGCGCTCTGTCCACCTCGACGTCACGGACGGCGTCGGCACCATCCGGCTGGACCGGCCGCCGATGAACGCCCTGGACGCCGCGATGCAGGACCAGCTCCGGGAGACCGCCCTGGAGGCGGCCCGCAGGGCGGACGTGCGCGCGGTCGTGCTCTGGGGCGGCGAGCGGGTCTTCGCGGCCGGCGCGGACATCAAGGAGATGCAGGCCATGTCGTACGCCGACATGGCGGAGCGCGGCGCCCCGCTCCAGGAGGCGTTCACGGCCGTCGCCCGCATCCCCAAGCCGGTGGTGGCCGCGGTGACCGGCTATGCGCTGGGCGGCGGCTGTGAGCTGGCGCTCTGCGCCGACTACCGGATCGCGGCGGAGGACGCCCGGCTCGGCCAGCCGGAGATCCTGCTCGGCCTGATCCCCGGCGCGGGCGGCACCCAGCGCCTCGCCCGGCTGGTCGGCCCCTCCCGGGCCAAGGACCTGATCTTCACCGGACGGCAGGTGAAGGCCGAGGAGGCGCTGCGGATCGGCCTGGTGGACCGGGTGGTGCCCGCCGCCGAGGTGTACGCCGCCGCGCTGGCCTGGGCCGGGCGGCTCGCCGGCGGCCCGGCGCTGGCGCTGCGCGCCGCCAAGGAGGCGGTGGACCGGGGCCTGGAGACCGACCTGGACTCCGGCCTGGCGATCGAGCGGGGCCTGTTCGCCGGGCTGTTCGCCACCGAGGACCGGGAGACCGGGATGCGCAGCTTTGTGGAGGAGGGGCCCGGGAAGGCGAAGTTCCGCTGACCCTGCCTCGGGTGATCTGCCTCGGGTGATCTGCCCCGGGTGACTCTGCCCGGATTGGCGCCGGGTGTGCGCCGCTCTGCCCCCGGCGCCGCCTGGCATATGCCAATCAGATAGTGATCCTTTCCCGGTTGTGCCCGCGCGGCGCCTGCGCAGCCGGGATGATGGGCTCATGGCAGGCCGGGGCGAAACAGAGCAGTCGTACCATCCTGTCGGCTTCGACGTGACGGGGCTGGTCCAGGACGAGTTCGAGGCGGCGTTCTTCGACCGGCTGGCCGCCCCGGTGGTGGACGAGGTACGGCTCCCGGCCCGGCCGGAGTCGGCGGCCGAGGCGCGGCGGCTCACCCGGTCCGTGCTCGGGCTCTGGGGGCTGGCGGCGCAGATGGAGGTGGCCGAGCTGCTGGTCGGCGAGCTGGTCACCAATGCCGTGCAGCACACCGGCGGCCGTACCGTCGGGGTGCGGCTGGCCCGGCGCCCCGGCTGGCTCCGGGTGGAGGTGCGCGACCCCTCGCGGGCGCTGCCCTGCCTGATCAGGGCCGAGCCGGACGCGGACACCGGGCGCGGGCTGGTGCTGGTGGACGCGCTGTCCGAGCGCTGGGGCGCCGATCTGCTGTCCCGGGGCAAGGGCGTCTGGTTCGAGCTGCGGGTGCGCGAGCCCTGAACCGTGGCGGCGCAGCGGTAGCGGCCGGAAAGCAGTGCGGGGCCCCCGGATGCCGGGATGCGGCGGCGGGGGCCCCTGCGATGCCACCGCGCGGCCAAGGGGGTGCGTGCCGCGCGGTCGGAGACGGCCGTGCCGGGTCGGTCGGAGGCCGTGGTCAACGGTCTCCCACTCTGGCATATCGGTGGACAATCGGGCAACTTTCAACCTTTCATTCAAAGGTGTGCATAGTGATCCACCTTGCGATGGTGACCTGTGCCACGCTCCGCCCTTGGATCGCCCGAGTTTTCAGCGGCTGTTCCGGGGTACCCGCCCCGCCGTGAACGAGGACCGCTCCACGCAGCCCCGGGCGGTCGTGGACCGCCTTGTCGAGGCCCACGGCCGCACCTACGCCGCCGACGCCGGAATCCGGCTGCGGGACACCCCCGGCCGGCTCTACCAGCTGCTGGTCCTCTCCGAGCTGGCCAGCACCCGCATCCGCGCCGAGATCGCGGTGGACGCGGCCCGGGTGCTGTTCGCCGCTGGGCTGCGCGATCCGCACCGGATGCTGGACGCCGACTGGCAGCAGCGGGTGGACGCGCTGGGCGAGGGCGGCTACCGCCGCTACGACGAGAGCACCGCCACCCGCCTGGGGGACGGCGCGCGGCTGCTGCTCGACCGCTGGCAGGGCGACCTGCGCCACCTGCACCGCGAGGCGGGCGACGACGTCGCGGCACTGGCCGGGGCGCTCCAGGAGTTCCCGGGGATCGGCCCGGCCGGCGCGGACATCTTCCTGCGCGAGGTGCAGGGCGTCTGGAGTGCCGTCGCCCCGTACTTCGGCGCCAAGGCGCTCCAGGGCGCCGAACGGCTGGGGCTGCCCACCGACCCCCGCGAACTGGCCCGGCTCACCGCCGGACACGACCCGGCGGCCTTTGCCGCAGCGCTGGTCCGGGTGGCTCTGCACAAGGACGCGGCGGCGCAGGTGCTGGGCAACTAAACCGGTTCGGTTCAAACCGTTGTGATCTTCGTGCCGGGCGTTTACGCTGAGGCTCGCGCCGAGTTTCTCCGACCATTCACGCTGTCGGCTGCAATTCCTGCCCCCATGCTCAGAGGCGACAATGTCGCCGGTCGACGCGGCGTCGAAACCCCATTCAGCACGGTGGGGTTGTGCCTGTATTCCCCCCGGTCGCCGAATATTGCCGCGACCCCTACGTGGAATCACTGAGATTCCTCCTCCAATGGGAGTCGTCCATGAGGAAAAGGATAGCCAGTGCCTTCGGGGCGCTATTCGCCCTCCTTGTCCCGATGTTTGCCTTCGTCACGCCCGCGCACGCCGCCACCACCGGCTTCCACGTGAGCAACGGGCGCATCCTGGAGGGCAACGGCAATGACTACATCATGCGTGGCGTCAGCCACGCCCACGCCTGGTACCCGGACAAGCTGAACTCGCTCGCCGACATCAAGGCGCTGGGAGCCAACACCGTACGGGTGGTGCTGAGCACCGGCGGCCTGTGGACCAAGAACGACGCCACCGACGTCAGCAACGTCATCGCGAAGTGCAAGGCGAGCCGTCTGATCTGCGTTCTCGAGGCGCACGACACCACCGGCTACGGCGAGCAGAATGCCATCACCCTTTCCCAGGCCGCCGACTACTGGGTGGGCCTCAAGAGCATCCTGGCCGGCCAGGAGAGCTACATCATCGTCAACATCGGCAATGAGCCGTACGGCAACAACAACACCTCCGGCTGGACCGCCGACACCAAGGGCGCCATCCAGAAGGTGCGCAACGCCGGTATCCACAACATGCTGATGGTCGACGCCCCCAACTGGGGCCAGGACTGGTCGAACACCATGCGGGACAACGCGGCGTCCGTCTTCGCCGCCGACACCGACGCCAACACCGTGTTCTCCATCCACATGTACGGCGTCTACAACACTGCTTCCAAGGTCAGCGACTACCTCAACTACTTCGTCACGGCCAAGCTGCCCATCGTGGTCGGCGAGTTCGGCAACATGCACAGCGACGGCGACCCGGACGAGGACTCGATCATGTCCTACGCCCAGTCGCTGAAGCTCGGCTACCTGGGCTGGTCCTGGAGCGGCAACGGCGGCGGCGTCGAATACCTCGACATGGTGACCAACTTCAACGCCTCCCAGCTCACCACCTGGGGTCAGCGGATCTTCAATGGCGCCAACGGCATCAAGTCCACCGCCAAGGAGGCCACGGTCTTCGGCGGCGGCGGCACCAACCCGCCGACCGGTGACACCACCGCTCCGACCGCTCCGACCAATGTGACGTCGCCGTCCAAGACCGCGAACAGCGTTTCGCTGTCCTGGACCGCCTCCACCGACAACGTGGGCGTCACCGGGTACCAGATCTTCCGCAACGGCACCCAGGTCGGCACCTCCACCACCACCAGCTACACCGACAGCGGTCTGACCGCCTCGACGGCGTACAGCTACACGGTGAAGGCCCGCGACGCGGCCGGTAACGTCTCGGCCGCCTCGGCCGCGCTCTCCGTCACCACCTCCGCCTCCAGCGGCGGCGGCACCGGCGGCGGCACCGGTGGCAACAACGGTGGCGGCACCAACGCGGGCTGCACCGCGACCTACACCCCCAACTCGTGGCAGGACGGCTTCACCGCCGACGTCACGGTCAAGGCCGGTACCTCTGCGATCAGCTCCTGGAAGGTCGTCCTGACCTTCCCGGGCAACCAGAAGGTCACCAGCTCCTGGAACGCCAACGTGACCCAGAGCGGCACGGCGGTGACGGCGACCAACATGTCCTACAACGGCGCGGTCGCCGCCAACGGAAGCACCTCCTTCGGCTTCCAGGGCACCTACAGCGGCACCAACGGGGCCCCCACGGTCACCTGCACCGCCAGCTGACCCGCACCACCCCGCACCACCCCGCATGACCCCGGTGCCCCGGGGATCGGCCCAGGCCGATCCCCGGGGCACCACCGCATTCCCCGGCACCGGCCCGGACCGGCCGGGGTCAGGCGCCCTGCTCCACCACGATCGCGGTCGCCACGAGGCCGTCGGCGGCGACCCACCGTCCGGCGAAGCCGGTCAGCGGCCGGCCGAGCAGCGTCGGCCCGGAGACCAGCAGGCCCGCCGTGAACGTCCCGTCCGGGGCGATCCTCACCCGGGCCTCCTCGAAGTCCAGCCACTTCCGGGCCACCGGGTACCACGCCTTGTACACGGACTCCTTGGCGCTGAACAGCACCCGGTCCCAGGCGACCCCCGCCGCCGTCGGCAGCGCGGCCAGCGCTTCCAGATCCTCCGGGCGGGCTATCGCGCCGAGGACGCCCTCCGGCAGCGGTTCATTGGGCTCGGCGTCGATCCCGACCGTGGCCACCTCGGCACTGCGCCCCACCACCGCCGCACGGTAGCCCGCGCAGTGCGTCATGCTCCCGACCACCCCGTCCGGCCAGCTCGGCGCTCCCCGCTCACCGGGGACCAGCGGCGCCGGCCCGACGCCGAGCGCGCCCAGCGCGTCCCGCGCGCAGGCCCGGACGGTGGTGAACTCCACCCGCCGCTTCTCGACCACCTTGGCGATCGCGGCCTGCTCCTGCGGGAACAGCGCGACCTCGCGGTCGGTGAAGGACTGGGCCCAGCGCACCGAGGGCGGCAGTATCGCGCCGATCACGCGTCCACCCCCGCCGGACGCGGCAGGATCTGCCGGGCGAGGTCGGACCGCAGCCCGAAGCGGCCCCACTCCCGTGGATAGCCGAGCGACACCTCCACGAACGGGACCCCGTCGTAGACGGTGCGCCGGGGGATGTGCAGATGGCCGTAGACCACGGCCTCGACGCCGAAGCGGGTGTGCCAGTCGGCCGTACGCACCGTCCCGCACCACTGGACGAACTCCTGGTGCGTCATGATCTCGGTCGGCTGCCGCACCAGCGGCCAGTGGTTGACCAGCACCAGCGGCAGTTCGCCCGCGACCTGAGCCAACCGCCGCTCGGTCTCCTCGACCCGGGCGGCGCACCAGGCGGCACGGGACGGATAGGGGTCGGGGTGCAGGAAGTACTCGTCGGTGCAGACGATCCCGGCCTCGTGCGCCTTGGCCAGCGACTCCGCCGGGGTGGTCGTCCCCGGGGCGAGGAAGCTGTAGTCGTACAGCAGGAACAGCGGCGCGATCCGGACCGGCCCGCCCGCCCCCGTCCACACCGGGTACGGGTCCTCCGGCGTGAGCACCCCGAGCCGGCGGCAGAGCGCCACCAACTGCTCATAGCGTGCGACGCCGCGCGCCTGGCTGGTCTCGCGGTCGACCGTCCACAGCTCGTGGTTGCCCGGCACCCAGATCACCTGCGCGAACCGGTCCCGCAGCAGGGTCAACGTCCACTCGATGTCGGCCATCAGCTCGCCGATGTCCCCGGCCACGATCAGCCAGTCGTCCGGCGACCCCGGTTGCAGCCGCTCGACGATCTCCCGGTTCTCCGCATACGTGACATGCAAGTCACTGACCGCCCGCAACACCCCGTCTGTCGCCACCCGGTCAGCCTAGTAGACCGACTCCGAGCCCGACAGCCGTATCCGGTCGGCCCGCTGAGCCCGCCCCCTCGGCACACGGCCCCTCAGCACTCGATGACATTGACCGCCAGGCAACCAACACCGGTGACCTGCTCCGTGACGACGTTTGCGGGTAGAAATCTCGGCAGGGCGCACGGAATCCGGATCATCCTGCGGGATCACGGGCATACCCGTGAAACTTCTTGCCCGTGATTTGAGAGATGCCAATCGAGGATATTTCCCGGTTTTTCTCTACCTGCGATCTACATCTTTCCGACGTGGACATGTTTCGCTAAAGCTGGACCATGGGGACGCCGCCCTTGCGGCCGATGGAAAATGCGATACGGTATACATCTGGCAAATCGATCCTCCTGTCCTTTCGGCGGCGCATCACACCAAGCAGGATAAGCTCTTCAATCAGTTGCCGGTAGTCGTCCGCGTAACGTGGTCCGGTGCGGATCTCGCCGCTGTTTCTTGTGGCTGTGGCCACACGTTCGGCCTCGCGTTGCAGTCGCTGAGTGAGGTCGGCCTGTCCCCACAAGCTGATCACGAGTTCCGAATCAATAGGGACTTGCTGGCCCTGAAGCGGTGCGATGGCAGTGTGTACCCATGGCATATCCTCGCGAACTTCCGCTACCCTGGTCTGAGAGGCGGACTGGACGCCGCGTCGAATTCCTTCGTGATGCAGTGGAAAATCATGCCCTGCGTAGCTGTCGCGTGTCTCCTCGACGGCCTTGACCAGCGCGTTCAGAAAGCTCCGCGGGCTGACTTGCTCGACTCCGTCCATCAAATGGTTGGGCAGCCAGGTGTAGGTGATCCCCTTACGGAAGTTCGCTCCCATGTAAGGACCAGCGATCAGACTGAACGCATCAGCCTGGACTTTCTCGTCGCCGCGTAGGGCGGACGGCAGCTGGTGCCGACCTTCTGTGTGCTCGATCCAGCCGCTGGTCATGGCACGGAAGCACACGGCTTCCTCGCTATCGTGGTTGCCGAGGTAGTGGAAGAAGAGGCCGTAGAGATTGGCTCTGGACCATTGGAGGCTCGCGGAATTTGAGGTCAACTTCGATGCATCGGGGAAATTGAGAAGAGCCCCGTCGAACATGTCCGGACGAATGAATACCTTGAACCGGATATTTTTTGTTCCAAGCCGCATCTCCAATGCCAACTGGAGGATTCCGGCGACTAGGCGATCGGCTTGTGCGCGGTCCCAGTGCAGGTGTTCCAGCGCGTCGAAAAGGATCAGCTGTGTGGTTCCCTGGCTCTGGGCCTGCTGGTCGGCCTGCGCGATGGTTTGGTCGCGTTCGCTCGGGTGGGCGCGCACCCAGTCGACCCGTTCGCGCCAACTTTGCAGGCCCATCAGTTTCGGCTGGCCAAGAGCTACGAGGAGCACAGTGTTCCAGAGGTCGTACGGGCGTACTGCCTCCTCCACGAGACTGCGCAGTTCCCCGGGCCCTGGGTAAAGAGTGGGCTGAATCTGGGCGCCGTAGCCTGTGGCTACCGTAATGTGGTGGAGTTTGTCGATTCGGTACTCCTCGGCGGCGACGGCGCGCAGCTTGTCGTCGAGTAGCGACCGGTACCAGAACGTCTTTCCCACTCCACGGCCGCCGCGCACCACTGTGGTATCCACGTGCAGCGCAGTTCTGTGACTGTCGGGAGTGAATAGGGTTGAGAGTGACGGCGTAACCGTGTCCGCATCTTGTGCGGGTGGCAACGCCGAACTCAGCAGATCGCGGTATTCGTCGACTCCGAGCACGGTCGTCATCAAGGCCCTCCGGGAAAGATCAGATGGGTGGCAGTGGTTAGGAAGGAATCGTACGCGGCCTTCACAAAAGAACGGTCGGACCAGCCAGGAGTGCTGATTGCATCGATTCCTACCAGGTCCAGTGTGAAGAGGATCGGGATGGGCGAGTGTGGAGCGGAGTCCTCCTCTGGGCTTGGATTGTAAGCCGAAGGGAAGCTATGGAGGTCGCCCCCGGACGGGACATCGTCGTAAAGGACGGAGAAGCACGACCAGGCGTTTTCACGAAAGGAATCCAGGTAAGCGTCCATCGGTCGTTCGGCGGAGTCGGGCACCATGGAAGCGACCATACGCAGCCTGTCCCTCACTACCCGTGCCTGCCCAGCGTCACGCCAGGCAGTGAATAGGTCCCGGTATCCGTTCCAGGTGTGGGCGTTATCCGCCCCGAAGAGCAGGGCGAGGTCGCAGAGTCGAGAGATGGCGACTGCAGCGATGTCGTGGATACCTGCCCGGCTGTCAAGCAGGATGACATCAGGTGTGCCGCTCGCTCGTGTGACTGCCTCCTCGCATGCCGCGATGGCTTCCTCCAGGCGGTCCGCGAAGCCGGCTCCGTTCTTGGTGGGAAGGTCAGCGTAGATCCTGTTCAATTTCTCCACATACGAGTAGACGGCTCCTGGCGCTCCCTTGCCCCGGGCCGGGGCAACCCAGATCTCGCCGGCTTTGGCGTCGTAGTTGGAAGCCTGGGCGACAAGATCCAGGCCTTCGGCATTGCCGACCGCTGACTCCACGAGCTGGTCGATAAGGCCGTACCAGGGCGTTGCCTCCTCGGAGAGCAGCAAAGGACCGGAGCCAGGTGACTCCAGGTCTAGATCGACCACGAGCACGCGATTCCCGAGATCAGCCAGATGCTTCGCCAGCATGGCGGTGGCAGTGGAACGACCTACACCACCTTTGAACCCGTAGAGCGTGACCCGCGGAGCACGAACCCCGCTTTCCTCGGGAATCTGGCGCACTCGAGACCAGTCCTCGCCGACAACTGTGCTCTCAAGCCATCTGATGCACCCCTGCCCAGGACCGGCAGGCTGGTCGAGCTCATCCACGATGCGGGGAGAGTCGAAGAGAGCGGCCGGCTGGAAGAGACTGGATCCCAGCACCACCGGCCGACTGGAGGCGTACCGGCCAAGAGCGGTGGTGAGTGAATCCCGCCATTCACTGAGAGCCGCGTCGTCAGGCCGCTGCTCCCTGTCATCCAGAAGCAGGGAGACCTGGCCGAGGAGATCTCGAACCACTAGGACATCTACACCGGTCGCGGCTACGCCACGGGCTACTTCCAAGGCGAGCGGCCGGGCCTTGTCGAAGCGGACCGGGTCCGGAAAGAGGCTCACGTGAGGGCTCCGTCGACGAGGGCTTGGTCGTGAAGGTGGAGGAGAAGCTCGGCTGCGGCGCGATGGTGGTACACGTCGGCCTCGACGATGTCGGCCCCATCGCGGTATCGGTGGTCCACCGACCAGTTTTCGAATGGTGTCGAGCTCTGGAGTGCTGAAGCCAGTCTGCCGCCAGACCGGCCGGTGAGTAGTAGCGCCACGTCGGACCACAGCTCCGGTAGATGGCTGAAGTACTGCGTCTTGCCGTCGCTGTTCTGGACCCAGGGCTTCTTCGGTGGAAGCCGACCCGGTTTCGTCGGATCTACGGTTGCTCCCACGTACCGCAGCAGCAGGCTCTTCAGCACACACTCCACGGTGAACCCGAGGTGGTAGTCCGCATTGGGAACGCGACTGTCGGCGAGTAGGTACACGGCGTCGTCATAGTGACGCCGCGCGGCACACGCGTAGTGCTCTTGCATGGCGGTTTCGGGCACACGACGATCATAGAGATCCCAGCGGGCAGGGATGTCTTCCGTTCCTGGACTGTGCTGAGGATCAGACAGTCCTGCTCGTGCTGGGGGAGGAGCGAGGGTGACCCGTCCAACCCTTCGACCTGCTGCGATCTATGGCAGTACGCTGGCTGAGAGCAGTTGCGTGAGCGGCCTCTGGAGCCTGGACGGCGCAGGACCTGTCACGGAAGGCGCAAAGCCTTCACCGGTTGACGGAGCCACACGTGCTCGGTCCCATGGCGGAAGATGGCTGCTCACTGCCTACCGGTGTCAGCACCGGGCAGAGCATTTCCGGGTAGCGCTTTACAGGGGGAAGGAACCCCGCAGTTGGGGCACGCCGTCAGCACTCGATGACATTGACCGCCAGGCCGCCGCGGGAGGTCTCCTTGTACTTGACCTTCATGTCGGCGCCGGTCTCCTTCATGGTCTTGATGGCCTTGTCCAGCGAGACATGGTGGCGGCCGTCGCCGCGCAGGGCGAGGCGGGCGGCGGTGATGGCCTTGACGGAGGCCATGCCGTTGCGCTCGATGCACGGGATCTGGACCAGGCCGCCGACCGGGTCGCAGGTGAGGCCCAGATTGTGCTCGATGCCGATCTCGGCCGCGTTCTCCACCTGCTCCGGGGTGCCGCCCAGCACCTCGGCCAGGCCGCCCGCCGCCATCGAGCAGGCGGAGCCGACCTCGCCCTGGCAGCCGACCTCGGCGCCGGAGATGGAGGCGTTCTCCTTGAAGAGCATGCCGATGGCGCCGGCCGCCAGCATGAAGCGGACCACCCCGTCCTCGTCCGCACCGGGGACGAAGGTGGTGTAGTAGTGCAGCACGGCCGGCACGATCCCGGCGGCGCCGTTGGTGGGGGCGGTGACCACCCGGCCGCCCGCCGCGTTCTCCTCGTTGACCGCCATCGCGTAGAGGGTGACCCACTCCATGGCGTTGGCCGGGCCGATGCCCTCGGCGCGCAGCGCTCGGGCGGCGGTGGCGGCCCGGCGGCGGACCTTGAGGCCGCCCGGCAGGATGCCCTCCCGGGACATGCCCGCCGTGACGCATTCGCGCATCACCCGCCAGATCTCCAGCAGCCCGGCGCGGATCTCGGCCTCGCTGCGCCAGGCCCGCTCGTTCTCCAGCATCAGCGCGGAGATGGAGAGCCCGGTGTCGCGGGTGAGCTGGAGCAGCTCGCCGCCGGTGCGGAACGGGTGGCGCAGCACGGAGTCGTCCGGCTTGATCCTCCCCCCGCCTTCGGCCGGGGGTGCCCCCATGGCGCCGATGGCGTCCTCGTCGACGACGAAGCCGCCGCCCACCGAGTAGTAGGTCTTCTCCAGCAGCGGGACGCCCGCGTCGTCGTACGCGCAGACCGTCATGCCGTTGGCGTGGTATGGCAGCGAGCGGCGGCGGTGCAGGATCAGCTGGCTGTCGGGGTCGAAGGCGATCTCCTGGGCGCCGAGCAGCCGCAGCCGCCCGGTGGCCCGGATGCGGGCCACGTCGAGGTCGGCCTGCTCGATGTCGACGGTGCGCGGGGAGTTGCCCTCCAGGCCGAGCAGTACGGCCTTGGGGGTGCCATGGCCGTGGCCGGTGGCACCGAGCGAGCCGAAGAGTTCGGCGCGCACCGAGGCGACCTGGGCGAGCAGCCCTTCGGACTTCAGCCGCCTGGCGAACATCCGGGCGGCGCGCATCGGGCCGACGGTGTGGGAGCTGGACGGGCCGATGCCGACGGAGAAGAGGTCGAAGACGCTGATGGCCACGGGTGCGGACTCCGGGGGTCACCCCCACGGTGGTGGGGCGGGGCGGACCCCGTCCAGCTCGTGCGCCAGGGTGCTGGGACGGAACTGCGACGGGTAGGGCTGCGGGGGAGGGGGGCGGAACGGCGGGTACGGGGGCGGGTCGGCGGGTTCACCGCCCGGCCCGCCCCCAGTGTGCCGCTCAGCGCCCCCGGTGGGAGGGGCGCCCCTTGCGGGTGGGGCTCACAGCTCCGGGTAGAGCGGGTGCTTCACGGCCAGCGCGCTGACGCGGGCCTTCAGCGACTCGGCCGTGGCCGCGTCGAAGCCCGGCTTGAGGGCCTCGGCGATCACGTCGGCCACCTCACGGAAGTCCTCGGCCTGGAAGCCTCGGGTGGCCAGCGCCGGGGTGCCGATCCGCAGGCCGGAGGTGACCATCGGCGGGCGGGGGTCGAAGGGCACCGCGTTGCGGTTCACGGTGATGCCGACCTCGTGCAGCCGGTCCTCGGCCTGCTGCCCGTCCAGCTCGCTGTTCCGCAGGTCGACCAGGACCAGGTGGACGTCGGTGCCGCCGGACAGCACGGAGACGCCCGCCTCGGTGGCGTCCGGCCGGGTGAGGCGCTCGGCGAGGATCTTCGCGCCCTCCAGGGTGCGCTGCTGGCGCTCCTTGAACTCCGGCGAGGCCGCGACCTTGAAGGAGACCGCCTTGGCGGCGATCACATGCTCCAGCGGGCCGCCCTGCTGACCGGGGAAGACCGCAGAGTTGATCTTCTTGGCCAGCTCGGCCTTGGAGAGGATCACACCGCCGCGCGGGCCGCCCAGCGTCTTGTGGGTGGTGGTGGTGACGACGTCCGCGTACGGGACGGGGGAGGGGTGCAGCCCGGCGGCCACCAGGCCGGCGAAGTGCGCCATGTCCACCATCAGGTACGCGCCGACCTCGTCCGCGATCCGGCGGAAGGCGGCGAAGTCCAGCCGGCGCGGGTAGGCGGACCAGCCGGCCACGATCAGCTTGGGGCGGTGCTCCTTGGCCAGGCGCTCCACCTCGTCCATGTCGACCAGGTTGGTCGCCTCGTCGACGTGGTACGCCACCACGTTGTACAGCTTGCCGGAGAAGTTGATCCGCATGCCGTGGGTCAGGTGCCCGCCGTGCGCCAGGTCCAGGCCGAGGATGGTGTCGCCCGGCTGGAGCAGGGCGAACATCGCGGCGGCGTTGGCCTGGGCGCCGGAGTGCGGCTGGACGTTGGCCGCCTCCGCGCCGAACAGCTCCTTGATGCGGTCGATCGCGATCTGCTCGACCACGTCGACGTGCTCGCAGCCGCCGTAGTAGCGGCGACCGGGGTAGCCCTCGGCGTACTTGTTGGTGAGGACCGAGCCCTGCGCCTCCATGACCGCCACCGGGGCGAAGTTCTCGGAGGCGATCATCTCAAGGGTGGTCTGCTGGCGGTGCAGCTCGGCGTCGACCGCGGCGGCGACCTCGGGGTCGAGGGCGTGCAGGGACTGGTTGAGAACCGTCATCAGGGGTCTTCCGGTAAAGGGCGGACGGGGAGACCGGGGCGGCCGCGCGAGGGGTTCTCCGGTCGCGACCGCAGCGGGTGACGAGCCTTGGCGGGCGTGCGGGCCCGGGGCTCGGGAGTCAGCCGCCGATGAAGGCGGTGTACTCGTCGGCGCTCAGCAGGCCCTCGGGATCGCCGTCGAGCCGGACCTTGAACAGCCAGCCGTCCTCGAACGGGCCGGAGTTCACAAGCGCGGGGTCGTCCACCACGGCCTGGTTGACCTCGGTCACCTCGCCGCTGGCGGGGGAGTACAGATCGCTGACCGACTTGGTGGACTCGAGCTCGCCGCAGGGCTCACCGGCGGTGACGGCCTGGCCGACGTCGGGGAGCTGCACGTAGACCACGTCACCGAGCGCGTCGGCCGCGTGGGAGGTGATCCCCACGGTGGACACGCCGTCCTCGGGGACGGTCAGCCACTCGTGCTCCTTGCTGTACTGCAGGTGCTGCGGGTTGCTCATGGCGGCAATTCTCCAGGATGGGGTACGGGTACGGCGAAACGGGCCGGTGACGGCCTGGGACCAGGATGCGGCAGCGAGTCAGCGGGCGCGCTGGTAGAAGGGCAGCGCCACGACCTCGACCGGCTCGTGGCTGCCGCGCACATCGACGGCGACGGCGCTGCCGGGGGCGGCGTGCGCCGCGTCGACGTAGGCGATGGCGATCGGCCGGCCCAGGGTGGGGGACGGCGCGCCGGAGGTGACCTCGCCCACCGGCTCGCCGGTCGGGGAGACCACGGCGTAGCCGGCGCGCGGCACCCGGCGGCCGGTCGAGACCAGGCCGACCAGCACCCGCGGCGGGTGCGCCGCGGCCTCGGCGGCGGCGCGCTCCAGGGCGGCGCGGCCGACGAAGTCGCCGCCGCCGGTGGTCTTGTCGAACCGCACCACCCGGCCGAGCCCGGCGTCGAACGGGGTGGTGGCGGCGGTCAGCTCATGGCCGTACAGCGGCATGCCGGCCTCCAGGCGCAGCGTGTCGCGGCAGGACAGGCCGCAGGGGACCAGCCCGTGGCCGGCGCCGGCCTCGGTGAGGGCCTGCCACAGGTGCTCGGCGTCGGCGGGGGAGGTGAAGACCTCGAAACCGTCCTCGCCGGTGTAGCCCGTGCGGGCGAGCAGCGTCTCGCGGCCGGCCACGGTGGCGGGCAGGCAGGTGTAGTACTTCAGCCCGGCCAGGTCGGCGTCGGTGAGCCGGGCGAGGATCGCGGCGGCCTCGGGGCCCTGCACGGCGAGCAGCGCGTAGGCGTCGCGGTCGTCGCGGACGGCGGCGTCGAAGCCGGCCGCGCGGGCGGTGAGCTCGTCCAGCACCAGCTGGGCGTTGGAGGCGTTGGCGACCACCAGGAACGCCTGCTCGCCGGTGCGGTAGACGATCAGGTCGTCCAGGATGCCGCCGTCCTCGGCGCAGATCATGGTGTACCGGGCGCGGCCGTGGCCGAGCGCCGAGACGAAGCCGACCAGCGCGTGGTCCAGCGCCTCGCCGGCCTGCGGGCCGCTGACGGTGATCTCGCCCATGTGGGAGAGGTCGAACAGGCCGGCGCTGGTGCGGACGGCGTTGTGCTCCTCGCGCTCGCTGCCGTAGCGCAGCGGCATGTCCCAGCCGGCGAAGTCGGTCATGGTGGCGCCCAGGGCGCGGTGGACCGCGTCCAGTGCGGTACGGCGGGGGCCGTCGGTCATGGTGGTGCTCCTCGGGGCGGCTGGGCTCTCGGATACGGGATCGGGTGCGGACCGGCAGGGCATGCGCGGGGGCATGCGGCGGCTCGGATCTCCCCATCTGTCGTCGCAACCTGAGAGCTTCACCGCGGCTACCCCGGGCAGGGGGCGGCGACGGCTTGCACCGTGGGTGGGAGCACGGCGTGGCCGTGTCCGCTTTCCAGATGTGCCTCGCCCGCGCGGTAGCTGTGCCTGAGAGATTCCGGGGAGGAGTTGCTCCTTCGGCGCCGGCGTCGCCCCTGGCGGCCTGCGGGGCAGGTCGGGGGCGGCCGGGCTCTCCCGCGCGGGTTCGAACGGCCGGTATGGAGTTGGGCGCCCATCATGACACGGCCGGGGACGGCGGCGCGAGGTCGGCCGGCACCGCTCTGACCTGGGCCGCCGTCGCGCGCGCCGGGCGGACCACGGTACGGCGCGGCGGGTGACCCAAGGGGGCGACCCAAGGGGGTGACCCAAGGGGGTGACCCAAGGGGGTGACCCAAGGGGGTGACTCAGCCGGGTGGTACAGCGGGTGACGCGGCGGGCGGCACGGCGGCCGGGCCGGGGCGGCTCCCGGTGCGCGGCGGCGCGGGCGGCTAGGGTGCGGGGCGGCTAAGGTGCGGAGGGCGGGGCGGGCCCGCCCTCCGGTGGGAACGGCGAGAACGGTGGTTCGGGGCAGATGGGCTATCCGGTAGGCGGCGCACCGGTCGAGTACGAGGCGGCACAGGCCCCCGGGGCCCCGTACGCACCGCAGGCGCAGCAGCCGCTCGACGGCACGGGCTGGCCCGCCAATGAGCTGGAGCAGGTGCTCACCGCCGCTCTGGGCGACCCCGGCGCCACCGCCCGGGTGTTCGAGGTGCTGGCCCGCAGCCAGGTCTGGGTGCCGCTGCCCAGCGGCGGCGCCCCGGAGAGCGGCGCGCTGGACCTGCCCACGATCGAGCTGGCCGGGGCGCCGTACGTCCCGGTGTTCAGCTCCGAGGAGCAGTTCCGCCGCACCGCGGGGAACATCGGCTACGCGGTGGCGCCGATGTGGGAGCTGGCCCGGGGGCTGCCGCTGGGCGTGGGCATCGCGGTCAACCCGGAGGCGCCGGTCGGCATCCCGGTGCCGCCGGAGGGCGTTGGTGAGCTGTGCCGGGGCCCGCGCGAGGACCGCTGGTCGGCGGTGCCCTCGGCCGCGCCGGGCGCCAGGGTCGGGCTGCGGGAGCCGGAGCCGTACGAGGAGCCGGTGGAGTTCCTGATGGCAGCGGCGTCCGAGCTGGCCGCGCTGCCGGTGGTGCTGAGCGCCCGGCGGGCGCTGGCGACGGTGGAGGGCGACGCACCGCTGCTCTTCGTCGGCGTGGAGCTGGACAGCTGGACCGAGCAGGACAAGGCCGTGGCCAGCGAGGCGCTGGGCCGCGCCCTGGGCGCCGTACCGCTGCCCTGGCAGGTCCGCATCGTGCTGCTGGACGTCGCCCAGGACCCGGTCGGCGACTGGATGGTGCAGCGGGTCGCGCCGTTCTACACCCGGGCCTGAACCCCCCGGCCGGTGGTATGACGCCCGGGACCGGCGGGCCGTAGGGTGCTGCCCGAGGCAGGCGGAAGGTGAGGTCGGAGTTGAGCGCGGGAGCAGCAGGCGGCGGCGCGCACGGACCGTGGACGCCCGGGGCGGTGGAGCGGGCGCTGCGCGAGGTGGCGCCGGGCCGCTACGACGCGTACGAAGCTCTGCTGCACGCACTGGCCGACGGGCAGCTCTGGATGCTGCTCTGGCAGGGCGAACCGGGCCGCCCCGACGCGCAGTACGGGAACATGGAGGTCGGCGGCCACGGCTATGTGCCCTGTGTGACCTCCCCCGAGCAGCTCGCCGCGAGCGGCTGGAGCCGCGCCCACGAGCGGATCTCCGGCCGGGAGATCGCCGCCTCGCTCTACCCCGACCGCTGGGGGCTCTGGCTGGACCCGCACGCGCCCGGCGGTGGCGTCGGCGTGCCCTGGGCCGACCTGCGGCGGATCGCGGCCGGCCTGGACCGGCTGCCGGCCGGTCCGCTGGTGCTGGGCGAGCCCACCGTGCGGGCGCCGCACTTCTACGCACTGCTGACCCAGCAGGCGTACGGCACGCCGGTGGTGCGGGCGCTGCGCCGCGCCTGGGTGCGGCCGGTGGTCGGTGAGCCGTATCTGGCGATCGGCCTGGACCTCTACGACACCGGGCCGCAGGCGGTGGAGGCGGTGCGCGACATGCTTCAGCGCTGCGTGGCGGGGGCGCCGCAGGGGCTGGCGGTCTCCATGGTGGCGATGGCGGACGAGTACGACCCGGTGGCGATGTGGATGGCGGCCTATGCCCCGCCCTTCTTCGACCGGGAGATTTTCACCGGCGCGGCCCGGCCGAGCGTCCCGCCGCCGAGTGCCCCACCGCCCGGTTACGGCTATCCGCAGCCGGGCCCGCAGTACGGCTATCCGTCGGCCGGATATCCGCAGCAGCAGCCGCAGTGGCCGGGCTATCCGCCGCGCTGACGGCTCCTCAACTCCCTTATACGAGGCGGCGTCCGAGCTGACGGACGCCCAGTTCCGCCCGCCTGGAGCCGGAGTGCCGCCCACCGCTTCTACCGGCGGGTAGCAAGCTGTGACGGCATGGGCTACCGGGCGGTAGGAGAATCCGCCGGGCGTCCATACTCTGGGCATCAGTTGAGGTTCTTCAATGACATGCGCGGGTAAGACTGGCGCGAGGCCGTGGCGTCCCCTCTGTACGGGTTTCGGGTCTACTCGCGTCCTCCTGCGATGTGTGCGGGGCATTGCAGCTGTGTGAAGACGGCTATTCGCAGGTGTCGGGTGTGCATGCATGCAGATCACAGTTGCGCAAACATCGCCGGGGGGGTCTGGCGCACCGCTATTCGGACGAAGCAGAGTTGCGCCGCAACGCGGGAGTCGAGGTCGCCTCACGCGGTACATCCACCGTCGAAGCGCCGTACCAGTGGTCCCCACCAGGGTCCGCCGGTATGTCCGGGACACAACCGTCCCCGCGCCGAGCGAACGCCGTCCCACCGGGTCCGGCCGCCGGGTGAGCAATGCTGCCCGCAGCCAGAAGGCCCGTGCTCCATGCACTGAAGCACCATGCAGCTCAAGCACCACACCAGCTCAAGCACCATGAAGCTCCACGCATTTGAAGCACCGTCCGCTGAAGCTCCATCCGCAACGCCGCACCACGCACCCAGGCACCAACCGTGAACTGCGACCGCACCCGGTCGGCCCCGTCATCACCGGGCCCTTCCGGACGGCGGTCTGGGCACCGCGTGCCGGTCACCGCCGGCTAGGGGGTCTCTACCGATATGACTGCTCCACTGCACGACAGCGGAACCTCGACCATCGAGGTTCCCGAGCAACTGCCAGAGGTGCAGGGGAAGAAGAAGATCGAGGGCCGATCGCCCGGCCGTATCGCCTGGGACCGCCTCAAGCGGGACAAGGTGGCCCTGAGCGGCGGCGTGGTCGTCCTGGTGCTGATCCTGGCGGCGGTCTTCGCCCCGGTGCTCACCCACTTCCTGGGGCACCCGCCGGACGATCCCCACCCGGAGCTGATCGACCCCAACCTCGGCATCCCCAAGGGCGCTTTCGGCGGGATGAGCCGGGACTTCCTGCTCGGCGCAGACCCGACCTTCGGGCGCGACGTCTTCAGCCGCATCCTCTACGGCGCCCGCATCTCGCTGGTGGTGGCCTTCCTGGCGGCCACGGTGTCCGTGGTCATCGGCGTGCTGATGGGCACCGCCGCCGGCTACTTCGGTGGCTGGGTGGACACGGTGATCAGCAGAATCATGGACCTGCTGCTGGCCTTCCCGCAGCTGCTTTTCGCGATCGCCCTGGTCTCGGTCATGCCGGACAGCCTGCTCGGTCTGAGCGGCACCGGCGTCCGGATGGCGGTCCTGATCGTGGTGATCGGCTTCTTCGGCTGGCCGTACATCGGCCGCATCGTGCGCGGCCAGGCGCTCTCGCTCCGCGAGCGGGAGTTCGTCGACGCCGCCAAGAGCCTGGGCGCGGGCAGCGTCCACATCGTGCTCCGCGAACTGCTGCCCAACCTGGTCGCCCCGGTCCTGGTGTACGCCACGCTGATCATCCCGACCAACATCCTCACCGAGGCCGCACTGAGCTTCCTGGGCGCGGGCGTGAAGCCGCCGACGCCGTCCTGGGGCCAGATGCTCTCCGACGCGGTCCACATCTACCAGGCGGACCCGACCTACATGGTGGTCCCCGGCCTGGCGATCTTCATCACGGTGCTCGCGTTCAACCTCTTCGGTGACGGCTTGAGGGACGCCCTCGACCCGAAGGGCAACTGACCGTCCCACGAACCATTCCCGTCCGCCCGATGCGGGTCCCGGTACCACCGGGCCACGCGGACACCCAGCAGGCTCGCTCCGGCTCCTGCGGCAACCGGCGGCCCACATCCAGGGCCGCGACTACCTCGGAGGATCGACAGCAGTGATGATTCGCAGCAGCAGAACCCTCGCAGCGGCCGGACTGGTCGCCGCCCTCACGCTCACGGCCTCCGCCTGCGGCGGCTCCAAGGGTGGCGACTCGGGCTCCAAGGCCAGCGACGGCAAGACGTCGTCCAGCGCCGGAGCCGGCTTCGACGCCGCGGTGGGCAAGGTCGTCAACGCGTCCGACAAGACCGGCGGCACGCTCAACCTGTGGAGCAGCCAGGACGCCGACTCCTGGGACCCGGCGCGCGGCTACTACGCCTTCGTCTGGAACATGGAGCGCTTCTACTCCCGCACCCTGCTGGCGTACGACTCCAAGCCGGGCAAGGACGGCCTCCAGCTGGTGCCCGACCTGGCCTCCGCCGCACCGGAGATCTCCGCCGACGGCAAGACCTACACCTTCAAGCTGAAGGAGGGCCTGAAGTTCGAGGACGGCTCTCCGATCACCTCGAAGGACATCAAGTACGGCGTCGAGCGGGTCTTCGCCCAGGACGTCATCAGCGGTGGTCCGACCTACCTCGTCCAGTCGCTGGACCAGGGCCAGAAGTACCCCGGCCCGTACAAGGACAAGGACCCGAACAAGCTCGGCCTGAAGTCGGTGCAGACCCCCGACGACCAGACCATCATCTTCAAGCTGGCCAAGGCCGACTCGTCCTTCCCGTACCTGCTGGCCATGGGCAGCGCCGCGCCCGTCCCGCAGAAGCTGGACACCGGCGCCAAGTACGGCAGCCACCCGGTCTCCTCCGGCCCGTACAAGTTCCAGTCGTACGAGCCCGGCAAGTCGCTGACCTTGGTCCGCAACGACCAGTGGGACCCGAAGACCGACCCGTTCCGCAAGGCCCTGCCGGACAAGATCAACCTCACCATCACCACCAACCCGGACGACATGGACGCCCGGCTGCTGGCGGGCACGGCCGACCTGGACATCGGCCAGACCGGTGTCTCGCAGGACGCGCAGATCAAGATCCTGCAGGACCCCAAGCTCAAGGCCAACACGGACGACCCGTTCAACGGCTTCATCCGCTACATCTCGATCGTGCCGAAGGTCGCCCCCTTCGACAACGAGCACTGCCGCAAGGCCGTCCTGTACGCGGCCGACCCGACCGCCCTGCAGACCGCGCGCGGCGGCCCGACGGCCGGCGCGATCTACGGCAACATGCTCCCGCCGAACATCCTCGGCTCGGACGACTACGACCCGTTCGGTCTGACCGGCGGCAAGTCCCAGGTCGACAAGGCCAAGGACGAGCTCAAGCAGTGCGGCAAGCCCAACGGGTTCAAGACCACCATCGCCGTCCGTAACAACAAGGACAAGGAGGTGAACAGCGCCGTCGCGTTGCAGAACGCGCTGAAGACCGTCGGCATCGACGCCGCCATCGACCAGTACGACGGCAAGCTGATCTCCTCCGTCATCGGCGCGCCGGACGTCGTCCACAAGAAGGGCTACGGCCTGATCGTCATGGGCTGGGGCGCCGACTACCCGAACGGCTCCGGCTTCCTCCAGCCGCTGGTGGATGGCCGCTTCATCGCCTCCAACGGCAACAACAACTTCTCCGAGATCAACGACCCGGAGATCAACGCCACGTTCGACAAGGCCGCCGCGGAGACCGACCCGGCCAAGGCCGCCGATCTCTACAAGGAGATCAACCACAAGGTCGTCGACGGTGCCTACTACCTGCCGGTGGTGGCGGACCGGGCGCTCAACTACCGCAACCCGCGCCTGACCAACGTCTACGTCCACGAGGCCTTCGGCATGGTCGACTTCCAGGCCCTCGGCACCAGCGACGGCAAGTGACCCGCCGTCCACCCCTGTAGTTCGCACAGCTAGTCCGAAGGGCAGGTGAAGGCCTTACCGGGGCCGCCGCAGGACTCCTACCGGAGTCCGGGCGGCGGCCCCGGGCGGGGCCGAGCGCAGTGCTCGTGTATCTCATCCGACGGCTCGTCAACGTCGCCGTCCTGCTGCTGGTGGTCTCCGCGATCACCTTCGGCATCTTCTTCATGGTGCCGAAGCTCACCGGTAGCGATCCGGCCCTGTACTACGTCGGAAAGATCGCCGACAAGGCCGCTGTCGAAGGCATCCGCCACAAGATGGGCCTCGACAAACCGATCATCGAGCAGTATGGCCTGTTCCTGAAGGGCATCTTCGCGGGACGCGACTACAGCCAGGGCGCGGACATCACGCACTGCGCGGCGCCGTGCCTCGGCTACTCCTTCAAGACCGAGCAGGAGGTGTGGCCGCTGCTGCTGAACCGGCTCCCGGTCACCGCCTCGCTCGCCGCCGGCGCCTCGGTGCTCTGGCTGGTGCTGGGCACCGCGACCGGTGTCGTCTCCGCGCTGCGCCGCCGCACCGTCCTGGACCGCGTCACCATGGTGACCGCCCTGGCCGGCGTCTCGCTGCCGATCTACTTCACCGGCCTGCTGGTGCTGTCGGTCTTCGTCCACACCCTGGGCTGGTTCCCCAACGACTACGTCGCCATCACCGACGACCCGGTCGCCTGGGCGCAGAACCTGATCCTGCCCTGGATCACCCTGGCCTTCCTCTACGCGGCCACCTACGCCCGGCTCACCCGGGCCACGCTGCTGGAAGTGCTGGGCGAGGACTACATCCGCACCGCGCGGGCCAAGGGGCTCAAGGAGCGGACCGTCATCGGCAAGCACGCCCTGCGCTCCACGATGACGCCGATCCTCACCATCTTCGGCCTGGACATCGGCGCGCTGATCGGCGGCGCCGTCCTCACCGAGTCCACCTTCAACCTGCGCGGCCTGGGCTATGAGGCCGTTCAGGCGATCGCCCAGAGCGATCTGCCGGTGATCATGGGTGTCACGCTCTTCGCCGCTTTCTTCATCGTCATGGCCAACCTGCTGGTTGACCTCCTCTACGCCGTCGTCGACCCCCGGGTGAGGATCGGATGAGCAAGCAGACCAAGACCTCCGGTGACCCCGCCCCGAGCGCCGGGACCACCGCGCAGGCGCCGTCCGAATACCTCGCGGTCCGCGACCTGCGGGTGCACTTCCCGACCGACGACGGCGTGGTGAAGTCCGTCGACGGCCTCACCTTCGCGCTGGAGAAGGGCAAGACCCTCGGCATCGTCGGGGAGTCCGGCTCCGGCAAGTCCGTCACCTCGCTCTCGATCATGGGCCTGCACAAGACCGGCGGCAACCGCAACCGCAACGCCCGGATCAGCGGCGAGGTCTGGCTGGACGGCGAGGAGCTGATCGGCGCCACCCCGACCCGGGTGCGCCAGCTGCGCGGCCAGAAGATGGCGATGATCTTCCAGGACCCGCTGACCGCCATGCACCCGTACTACACGGTGGGCGCCCAGATCATGGAGGGCTACCGGGAGCACCACCCCGAGGCCAGCAAGAAGGACGCCCGCAAGCGCGCCATCGAGATGCTGGACCGGGTCGGCATCCCGCAGCCCGACTCCCGGGTGGACGACTACCCGCACCAGTTCTCCGGCGGCATGCGCCAGCGGGCCATGATCGCCATGGCCCTGGTCAACGACCCGTCGCTGCTGATCGCGGACGAGCCCACCACCGCGCTGGACGTCACCGTCCAGGCGCAGATCCTGGACCTGATCCGCGACCTCCAGAAGGAGTTCGGCTCGGCGGTCATCATCATCACCCACGACCTGGGTGTGGTGGCCGAACTGGCCGACGACATCCTGGTGATGTACGGCGGCAAGTGCGTGGAGAAGGGCCCGGCCACCGAGATCTTCGACCACCCCGAGCACCCGTACACCTGGGGGCTGCTGGGCTCCATGCCCCGGATGGACCGCGAGCTCCAAGACCGGCTGGTCCCGGTCAAGGGCAGCCCGCCCAGCCTGATCAACGTGCCCGACGGCTGCGCCTTCCACCCGCGCTGCCCGTACGCGGGCCGCAACGGCGACCGGTCCTTCACCGAGGTGCCCGCGCTGAGCCGGGTCGGCGACGGCGACCGCCACCTGGCGGCCTGCCACATGCCGACCGAACTGCGGCACCGCATCTTCGCCGAGGAGATCGCGCCGCGGCTGTAGAGCCCGCGCGCGACCCCGGCAACCAGCACGACGTCGAGGAGACGAGATCCGATCATGACGGACAGCGAGACGGCGCCGGCGGCGACCCCGGCCGCGCCGCGCGGCGGTGAGCCGCTGCTCAAGGTGACCGGACTGACCAAGCACTTCCCCATCCACAAGGGGCTGCTGCGTCGTCAGACCGGCGCGGTGCAGGCGGTGGACGGCATCGACTTCACGGTCGCGGCCGGCGAGACGCTGGGTGTGGTGGGCGAGTCCGGCTGCGGCAAGTCGACCATGGGCAGGCTGGTCACCCGGCTGCTGGAGCCCACCAGCGGAACCATCGAGTTCGAGGGGGTGGACATCACCCACCTGTCCACCGGGAAGATGCGGCCGCTGCGCCGCGACATCCAGATGATCTTCCAGGACCCGTACTCGTCACTCAACCCCCGGCACACCATCGGCACCATCGTGGGCGCCCCCTTCCGGTTGCAGAAGGTGCAGACCGAGGGCGGCGTCAAGAAGGCCGTACAGGAGCTGCTGGAGATCTGTGGCCTCAGCCCGGAGCACTACAACCGCTATCCGCACGAGTTCTCCGGCGGCCAGCGGCAGCGCATCGGCATCGCCCGCGCGCTGGCGCTCCGGCCCAAGATGATCGTGGCGGACGAGCCGGTCTCCGCGCTGGACGTCTCCATCCAGGCCCAGGTGGTCAACCTGCTGGACGACCTCCAGACGGAGCTGGGCCTGACCTACCTGATCATCGCCCACGACCTGTCGGTGGTGCGCCACGTCTCCGACCGGGTCGCGGTGATGTACCTGGGCAAGGTCGTGGAGCTGGCCGACCGGGACGAGCTGTACGCCCGGCCGATGCACCCGTACACCACCGCGCTGATGTCGGCGGTGCCGGTGCCGGACCCCAGGCGCAAGGGCAAGCGGGAGCGCATCCTGCTGACCGGCGACGTCCCCTCGCCGATCAACCCGCCGAGCGGCTGCCGGTTCCGTACCCGGTGCTGGAAGGCCCAGGAGAAGTGCGCCACCCAGGAGCCGCCGCTGGTGGCGCTGGCCACCGGCCACCAGGTGGCCTGCCACTTCCCGGAGAACGCGCCCTGCAGCGCGGACACCGGCCAGGCCGCCGGCAAGGGCGCGGCCTGACCCGAAGCCGTCCGGAGGGGGTGCGCCGCCCGCGCACCCCCTCCGGCCTGCCCCCGGGACGGCAGCACGGGGCCGGCAGCACGACCCGGTAGAACTCTGCTGTGACCACCCAGCTCTTCAGCCACACCGTCCAGCACACCCTGGACCTCGTCGGGATCTTCGCCTTCGCGCTCTCCGGCGGCCTGCTCGCGGTGCGCAAGAACCTCGACCTCATCGGCATCGCCATGCTTGCCGAGGTCACCGCCCTGGGCGGCGGCGTCCTGCGGGACCTGGTCATCGGCGCGGTGCCGCCCGCCGCCTTCACCGACAACGGCTACTTCTTCACCCCGCTGGTCGCCGCCGCCGTGGTCTGCGTACTGCACCCCGAGGTGGAGCGGATCAACCGCAGCGTGCAGACCCTGGACGCCCTCGGGCTCGGCCTGTTCGCCGTCACCGGCACCGCCAAGGCCCACGACTACGGCCTGGGCGCGGTGGCCTCGGTGGCGCTGGGCGTCGCCACCGCCGTCGGCGGCGGGGTGCTGCGCGACGTCCTGGCCAATGAGGTGCCCTCGCTGCTGCGCTGGGACCGGGAGATCTACGCCGTACCCGCGATGGCGGCGTCCGTACTGGTGGCGGCGCTGATCGCGGCCGGGGCGCTGGGCCCGCTGACCGGCACCGGGGCCGCGCTGGTCGGCTTCGCGCTGCGGATGCTGGCGCTCAGATACGGATGGCGCGCGCCGCGGGCCTGGCACCGCAACGGCTCTCGCACCAGCGAAGAGTAGGCTGCCCGCCGTACGCCAGCGAGATCGCCTCGGTGGTGCAGAGCAGCTCCGGCAGCAGCTCCTGGAGCACCTGCGGCAGCCCGTCGGGACCGGCGCCGCCACCGGCATCCCGGCCGGGCGCGGCGGGGGCCGAGATGGAGCAGGCCGCGATGGTCCGGCCGTCGATGCCCCGGATCGGCGCGGCCACCGCCGTCACCGTGACGTCCACCTCGCCCCGGTCCTGCGCCCAGCCCTGGGCGCGCACCGCGTCCAGCTCGGCCAGGTACTCCTCCGGGCCGGGGATGCTGCGGGCGGTGCGCGCGGTGAAGGTCAGCTCGGCCAGCCGGCTGCGGCGCTGGTCGTCGGGGAGGTCGGCGAGCAGCACCTTGGCCGCCGCCGACGCGGTGGGCGCGGCCGGGCGGCCGATCCGGGAGGCGCCGCCGAGCCAGCAGTGCGACGGCACGGGGTAGCGGCTCTCCACCTTGTCCACGTAGATCACCTGGTCGTCCTCCAGCACCGCCAGATGCACGGTGTGGCCGTACCGCTCGTTCAGCGCGACCAGGTAGGGCGAGGCCACCCGGCGTACGTCGAAGCCCTCCAGCGCGTGCTGGGCCAGCGCGAACAGCCGACCGCCCAGCCGGTAGCGGTGGTCGTCCTGGCGGTGGACGAAGCCGTGCTCCTCCAGGGTGTGCAGCAGCCGCATCGCGGTGGACTTGTGGACGCCGAGCCGGGTCGCCGCCTGCTCCAGCGAGGAGGGGCCGTCGGCCAGGGAGGCGAGGATGGTCAGTGCCCGGTCCACGGTCTGCGACACGGCGTCCGCCCCCTGCTCCGCTCGGGACCCGGTGGCAGCGCCGACCGGTGGCCACACGCTAGCGAGCGGCCGGGAGCGGTGCAACGGTCGTCCGGCCGCCGGGCGGGCCCTAGAATTGTCGAGCCATGCCCTATCTCGATCACGCGGCGACCACGCCGATGCTCCCCGAGGCGATCAACGCCATGACGGCACACCTCGGCAGCACCGGCAACGCGTCGTCCCTGCACGCGGCGGGACGGCGCGCCCGGCGCGTCGTCGAGGAGTCCCGGGAGGCGCTGGCACGGGCCCTGGCCGCCCGGCCGAGCGAGATCGTCTTCACCGGCGGCGGGACGGAGTCCGACAACCTGGCGGTCAAGGGCCTGTACTGGGCCCGGCGGGACGCCGACCCGGCCCGCACCCGGGTGCTGTGCAGCCCGGTGGAGCACCACGCGGTGCTGGACGCGGTGCACTGGCTCGGTGACCACGAGGGCGCGCAGGTGGAGTTCCTGCCGGTCGACGCCCTGGGCCGGGTGCACCCCGAGGCGCTGCGGGCGGCCGTCGAGGGCGGCGCGGGCCCGGCGTCGGTGGCGCTGGTCACCGTGATGTGGGCCAACAACGAGATCGGCACCGTGCAGCCGGTCGCCGAACTGGCGGCGGTCGCCCACGAGTACGGCATCCCGATCCACTCCGACGCGGTGCAGGCGCTCGGTCAGGTACCGGTCTCCTTCGCGGACTCCGGGGTGGACGCGATGACGGTCACCGGGCACAAGATCGGCGGCCCGTACGGGGTCGGCGCGCTGGTGCTCTCCCGCTCCTTCACTCCCGTCCCGCTGCTGCACGGCGGCGGCCAGGAGCGGGACGTCCGCTCCGGCACGCTGGACGTCCCCGCCGCCGCCGGGTTCGCCGCCGCCGCCGCGCTGGCGGTGGAGCGGCAGCCCGAGCACGCCAAGCAGCTGGCCGCGCTGCGGGACGAGCTGGTCGCGGTCGTCCGGGCGGCCGTGCCCGACGTGGTCCTCAACGGCGACCCCGACCCGGACGGGCGGCTGCCCGCCAATGCGCACTTCTCCTTCCCCGGCTGCGAGGGCGACGCGCTGCTGATGCTGCTGGACGCGCAGGACATCGAGTGCTCCACCGGCTCCGCCTGCTCGGCCGGGGTGCCGCAGCCCAGCCACGTCCTGCTGGCCATCGGGGCGGAGCAGGAGCTGGCGCGCTCCTCGCTGCGGTTCTCGCTCGGGCACACCAGCACGGCGGCCGATGTGGCGGCGCTGGCGGCGGCCATCGGGCCGGTGGTGCGGCGGGCCAGGAACGCCGGGCTGGCTTCGCTGCGGCGCTGACCGCGCGCCGCGTACGCTGGTGGGCATCATGAGTGACTTTCCTGGTGCGGGTAATGGGCCTGGTACGGGTGATGGGCCTGGTGCGGGTGGCGGGTCGGTGAGTGACGGTCCTGGGGCGAGTGACGGTCCTGCGGTGAGCGGCGAGCCCGGTACGGGCGGCGGGCGGCGGCTGCGGGTGCTGGCCGCGATGTCCGGCGGGGTCGACTCCGCCGTGGCGGCGGCTCGGGCCGCCGAGGCCGGCCATGAGGTGACCGGCGTCCACCTGGCGCTCTCCGCCAACCCGCAGTCCTTCCGCACCGGCGCCCGGGGCTGCTGCACGCTGGAGGACTCCCGGGACGCCCGGCGGGCCGCCGATGTGATCGGCATCCCCTTCTACGTCTGGGACATGGCCGAGCGGTTCCGCGAGGACGTGGTGGACGACTTCGTCGCCGAGTACGCGGCCGGGCGCACCCCCAACCCGTGCCTGCGCTGCAATGAGAAGATCAAGTTCGCGGCGCTGCTGGACAAGGCGCTGGCCCTCGGCTTCGACGCGGTCTGCACCGGCCACTACGCCCGGATCGTCTCCGGCCCCGAGGGCCGCGAACTGCACCGCGCCGTGGACAGCGCCAAGGACCAGTCGTACGTCCTCGGCGTGCTGGACGCCGGGCAGTTGGCGCACGCCCTCTTCCCGCTGGGCGACACCCCCAAGGAGCTGATCCGCGAGGAGGCCGAGCGCCGCGGCCTGGCGGTGGCCCGCAAGCCCGACAGCCACGACATCTGCTTCATCGCGGACGGCGACACCCAGGGCTTCCTGGCCCAGCGGCTCGGCACCGCCACCGGCGACATCGTGGACGTGGACGGCACCAAGGTCGGCGAGCACGACGGTGCGTACGGATTCACCGTCGGGCAGCGCAAGGGCCTGCGGCTGGGCCGGCCCGCCGCCGACGGCAAGCCGCGCTATGTGCTGGACATCTCCCCGGTCGACAACCGGGTGACGGTCGGTCCGGCCGCCGCGCTGGACGTGGTCGCGCTGACCGGCGTCAAGCCCCGCTGGTGCGGCCCGGCGCCGACCGGCCCCGGCACGTACACCGCCCAGCTGCGCGCCCACGGCGCCGAGGTCCCGGTCACCGCCGAGCTGACCGGCGGCGAGCTGCGGGTCAGCCTGGCCGAGCCCGCCCGTGGCATCGCACCCGGCCAGGCGGTCGTCCTCTACCAGGGCACCCGCGTGGTCGGCTCCGCCACCATCGCCACCACCACCCGGCCCGCCCCGGCGCCCGCCTGAGCGGCGGTGTCCCGGCTGGTAGAACGCCGTGGTGCAGCGGGCCGAAGGCGTGATACCAGTGGGGACATCATGAATATCTCTGTCTTCTGCTCCGCGTTCTCCCTCGACGACCGCTACACCCTGCCCGCCCGGGAGTTCGCCCGGCTGCTCGGGGAGGGCGGCCACACCCTGGTCTGGGGCGGGTCGAACGCCGGGCTGATGGGAGTGCTGGCCGACGGGGTGAAGGCGGCCGGCGGCAAGCTGGTGGGGATCTCGGTGGAGCTGCTGGCGCACAAGGCGTACAACGGGGCCGACGAGCTGGTCACCACCCGCGACCTGGCCGAGCGCAAGGCGATGCTGCTCTCCCGGGCCGACGCGGTGGTGGTGCTGGTCGGCGGGCTCGGCACGCTGGACGAGGTGACCGAGGTGCTGGAGCTGAAGAAGCACGGGCTGCACACCAAGCCGGTGGTGGTGCTGGACACCGACGGCTTCTACGACGGGCTGCGCAGCCAGCTGGCCCGGATGGCGGCCGAGGGCTTCCTGCCGCGCCCGCTGGACGAGCTGGTCTTCTTCGCCGAGGACGCCGCCTCCGCGCTGGCCCACCTGGAGACGGCGGGCGAGGCGTCGGCCGCCTGAACGCCCCGGCGGCGGTGCCCGTGGTAGTAATCGGATCATGGGTACGCATCTGATCACCGGGGCAGGGTCCGGCATCGGCGCGGCGGTCGCGCGGCGGCTGGCCGAGCGGGGCGAGCAGCTCTGGCTGCTGGCCAGGGACGCCAAGCGGGCCATCGAGCTGCGCGACCGGTTCCCCGGCAGCCGGACGCTGGTCGGCGACCTGGCCGAGCCGGAGCGGCTGTCCTGGGCCTTCGGCCACCAGGAGCTGCCGGTGGAGCTGGACTCGCTGCTCCAGATCGCCGGGGTGGCGGAGCTGGGCCCGGTGGGCGAGCTGCCGCCCAAGGTCTGGCAGCAGACCCTGGCCGTCAACCTGGTCGCCCCGGCGGAGCTCACCCGGCTGCTGCTGCCCTCGCTGCGGCAGGCCCGGGGCCAGGTCGTCTTCGTCAACTCCGGCGCCGGGCTGCGGGCCAACGCCGACTGGGGCGCGTACGCGGCCAGCAAGTTCGGCCTGCGGGCGCTGGCCGACGCGCTGCGCGCCGAGGAGCACGCCGCGGGCGTCCGGGTGACCACCGTCTACCCGGGCCGCACGGCCACCCCGATGCAGCAGAAGGTCCACGCCCAGGAGGGCCGCGACTACCGGCCCGACGCCTGGATCGACCCCGACTCGGTCGCCACCACCGTCCTCACCGCCCTCGACCTCCCCCGCGACGCCGAGATCACCGACCTCACCGTCCGCCCAGGCCACTGAACCACCGCCCCCCGACCGCCGCCCCTGACCGCCGACCCCTGACCGCCGCCCGCTGACCGCCGACCCCTGACCGGCGCTCCGGAGCACCCCGGCGGCCGCACTACTCTTTCGACGTGAGTACTGAGCGTTCTTTCCCCGACCTGGTGGCCGCTGCGACCGGGGTCGGGTCCATGCCCGGCACCGATGCCCGGGAGGCCGTACGGACCGTCGTCGGTGAGCTTGAGGTGCTGCCGCACCTGCCGGAGCTGCCCGAGCGGGGGCCCGGGGCGGATGTGATCGGGCGCGGGGCCGGGCTGCTGGTGGAGCTGTACGCCGGGGTGGAGCCGTCCGGGTGGCGGTTCGCCGACCGGCCGGGGCGGGACACCCGGCGGGCCCGTGCCTGGCTGGGGGAGGACCTGGACGCGCTGGAGGAGTTCACCCAGGGCTGGACCGGGCCGCTGAAGGTGCAGGCCGTCGGGCCGTGGACGCTGGCCGCCTCGGTCGAGCTGCCGCGCGGCGAGAAGGCGCTGGCCGACCGGGGCGCCTGCCGGGACATCGCCGGGTCGCTGGCCGAGGGCCTGCGCCGGCATCTGGCGGAGGTGCGGCGGCGGGTGCCGGGCGCCGAGGTGGTGCTCCAGCTGGACGAGCCCTTGCTGCCCGCCGTACTGGCCGGGCAGGTGCCCACCGCCAGCGGCTTCCAGCGGCTGCGGGCGGTGGACCGGCAGCTGGCGGAGGAGGCGCTGCGCGGGCTGGTCCGGTCGCTGGACGCGCCGGTGCTGGTGCACTGCTGCGCGCCGCAGGTGCCGATCGGGCTGCTGCGGCGGGCCGGGGCGGCGGCGGTCTCGCTGGACATGGCGCTGCTGACCGAGCGTGATGACGACGCCATCGGGGAGGCGGTGGAGGGCGGCACGTTGATCTTCGGGGGTGTCATCCCCAGTACTCAGGGATTGTCAGTGGGGGCCGATAGTGTCGCTGTTGTCAGGAGGTTGTGGCGCAGGCTGGGGTTCGACCCCGAGTCGCTGGCCCGCCGTGTCGTGGTGACGCCGAGCTGCGGGCTGGCGGGGGCTTCCCCGGCCTATGCCCGCCGTGCGCTGTCACTGAGCGTCACAGCGGCCAGGAGCCTGGCGGACACGCCGGAGTAAGCGCATCGAGGTTTTGGGAGGCTCGCGTGGCCGGTGACGGCAAGGCCGTGGACCTGGCGGAGGTGCCGGCGGACGTCCGCGACCGGCACTCCGGGCTGGCGCAGGAGATCGAGGAGCACCGCTTCCGGTACTACGTCAAGGACGCGCCCGTCGTCAGCGACGCCGAGTTCGACACGCTGATGCGGGAGTTGGAGGGCCTGGAGGAGCAGTACCCGGTGCTGCGCACCCCCGACTCGCCCACCCAGAAGGTCGGCGGCAGCTACTCCAACGACTTCGCCGAGGTCGAGCACCTGGAGCGGATGCTCAGCCTGGACAACGCGATGAACGACGAGGAGCTGGACGCCTGGTTCGAGCGGGTCGCCCGCGAGCTGGACGGCATCCCGTACCACTTCCTCTGCGAGCTCAAGGTCGACGGTCTGGCCGTCAACCTGACGTACCGGAACGGACGGCTGGTGCGCGCCGCCACCCGGGGCGACGGCCGCACCGGCGAGGACATCACGGCCAATGTCCGCACCATCGCGGAGATCCCGGACGTGCTGCGCGCCGACAGCGGGCAGCCGGTCCCCGAACTGGTGGAGATCCGGGGCGAGATCTACCTGCCCACCGAGGAGTTCACCGCGCTCAACGCCGCGCTGGCCGCCGAGAACGAGCGCCGCCGGGCGGAGAACGAGCAGCGCACCGCCGACGGCAAGCGGCCGCTGGCCATGGTCCGGCTGTTCGCCAACCCGCGCAACGCCGCCGCCGGTTCGCTGCGCCAGAAGGACCCGCAGGTCACCGCCTCCCGCCCGCTGCACATGGTGGTGCACGGCATCGGCGCCCGGCGCGGCTTCGACCTCGACTGCCAGTCGCACGCCTATGACCTGCTGCACGCCTGGGGGCTGCCCACCGCCCGGCACAACAAGGTGGTCGGCTCGCCCGAGGAGGTCAAGCGGTTCATCGCGCATTTCGGGGAGAACCGCCACTCCGTCGAGCACGAGATCGACGGCGTGGTGGTCAAGGTCGACGAGATCGCGCTCCAGGGCCGGCTGGGCGCCACCTCCAAGTCGCCGCGCTGGGCCATCGCCTGGAAGTACCCGCCGGAGGAGGTCACCGCCAAGCTGGCCAGCATCCGGATCGGCATCGGCCGCACCGGCCGGGCCACACCGTACGCGGTGCTGGCCGAGCCGGTGAAGGTGGCCGGCTCGATGGTCCAGTACGCCACCCTGCACAACCAGGACGTGGTGAAGGCCAAGGGCGTTCGGATCGGGGACACGGTGGTGCTCCGCAAGGCCGGGGACGTCATCCCGGAGATCCTGGGCCCGGTCGAGGACCTGCGGGACGGCACCGAGCAGGAGTTCGTGATGCCCGGGGAGTGCCATGAGTGCGGCACCCCGCTGCGGCCGATGGGCGAGGGGGACATCGACCTGCGCTGCCCCAACGCCCAGTACTGCCCGGCCCAGATCCGGGAGCGGATCGCCTATCTGGGCGGCCGCCAGGCGCTGGATATCGAGGGGCTCGGCTATGTGGCCGCCACGGCGCTCACCCAGCCGCTGGAGCCCAAACAGCCGCCGCTTGCCGATGAGGGGGGGCTCTTCCGCCTGGAGATGGAGCAGCTGCTACCGATCCGGGTACTGGTCCGTGACCCTAAATCGGGCCTGCCCAAGCTGGACGACCGCACCGGCGAGGAGAAAGTCGTCTCCTTCTTCGCCACCACCAAGGGCGAGCCCAAGAAGACAGCGCATCTGCTGCTGGACAACCTCAAAGCGGCTAAGACCCGCCCGCTGTGGCGGTACATCAATGCCCTGTCGATTCGGCATGTCGGGCCGGTCGCCGCGCAGGCACTGGCCAGGGAATTCCGCAGCCTGAGGCGAATTGAGCAGGCGAGCGAGGAGGAGCTGGCCGCCACCGAGGGCGTGGGGCCGACCATCGCGGCGGCGATCAAGCAGTGGTTCGCCGAGGAGTGGCACCGCGAGATCATCAAAGCCTGGGAGGAAGCCTACGTCGAACTGGCGGACGAGGAGGTCGCGGACGAGGGTCCGCGCCCGTTGCAGGGGCTGACCGTGGTCGTCACCGGCACGCTGGCCTCGCACACCCGGGACGGCGCCAAGGAGGCGCTGGTGTCGCGCGGTGCCAAGGTCACCGGGTCGGTCTCCAAGAAGACCCACTTCGTGGTGGCGGGGGAGAACCCGGGCTCCAAGTACGACAAGGCCGTGCAGCTCAACCTGCCGGTGCTGGACGACGCCGGCTTCGCGGTGCTGCTGGAGCAGGGGCCGGACGCCGCCCGCGCGCACCTCGGGCTGCCGCCCGCCGACCAGCCGGAGCCCGAGCCCGCAGCCGTGGAACCGCCCGCCGCCGAGCCCGCCGAGCCGCCCGCCGCCGAAGCCGTCGAGCCCGCCGAGCCGCCCGCCGCCGAGGCCGTCGAGCCCGCCGAGCCGCCCGCCGCCGAGGCCGTCGAGCCCGCCGAGCCGCCCGCCGCCGAGGCCGCCGAGGCCGTCGAGCCGCCCGCCGTCGAGCCCGCCGAGGCCGTCGAGCCGGAGGAACCGCAGTCCTGAGTCGCCGTCACCCCCGCCCGCCGGAGCGGGGGTTGTACGCCGCAGTGTCACCGGCCGACACCGCTGCGTGGTAGTACAGCTATGGATGTCCGAAACACTGCCCATGGCCCTTGCCTCGATTTACCCTTGAACGCAAGCTGCCCGCGCAAGGCGCAATGCCGCGACGGCACTGTCGTGCTGCGCGGATCATGAGGCAAGGCACCCACCGCTCGTACGACGGGACACCCCCGCCGTGTCGGCGGTGCCAGCTGCGCCGACGGGCCGGTCCCGGGGGTGTGCGACCCCGGGGCCGACGGTCGGCCGGGTGGCGGGCAGGCACAGGCATGCAGGGCGGCCCGGCCGGGCGGGGACCGACGGAGGATCTGCGCATGGACAAGTACTCCAGGGGCGCATCCACCCACCCGCCGCAGGGCGTGACGGGTGCGACACTGCTGCTCGGCATCCTGCTGGCGGGCGCCGCCCCGCTGATCCCGCTCGCCGTCCTGGTCGGGCAGCAGGAGGCGGCGCTGCTGCCGCTGTTCACCGTGCCGCTCGCGGTGCTGGTCGCCGCCTGGCGGATCGCCCGCGACCGCGCCCGCGACCAGCTCACCGACCCGCTCACCCGGCTGCCCAACCGTCAGGCCCTGCTGCTGGCCGCACGGGCCGCGATCACCGGCGGCGCCGGTCCGTCCGGCCGGGTCGGTCTGATCCTGCTGGACCTCGACCGCTTCCGGTCGCTGAACGACACCCTCGGGCACGCCGTCGGGGACCGGCTGCTGGTCCAGATCTCGCACCGGCTGCACGCCGCGCTCAGCAGCGGCGGCCTGCTGCCCGGCCCGGCGGCCCCGAACGCCCGGCGGCACGCCGACGACCCGTTCTCGGTGCTGCCGCCGCCGGTGCAGGGCGGCCGGCGCGCGGTGGTCGCCCGGATGGGCGGCGACGAGTTCGCGGTGCTGCTGCCCGGCGTCGGCTGCGCCGTCACCCTGCAACGGCTCGCCCGAGCCCTGATCGCGGAGCTGGCCGCCCCCAGTCGGCTCGACGGCCTGCTGCTGGTCCTGGAGGCCAGCGCCGGGGTGTGCATCTACCCCGACCACGCCGGGGACGCCGAGACCCTGCTGCGCCGGGCCGATGTCGCCATGGGCCACGCCCAGCGGGGCCGTACCGGGGTCGAGGTGTACGACGAGGAGCGCGACGCGGACACCCCGGTGCGGATCGGGCTGCTCGGTGACCTGCGCCGGGCGTTGGAGGCGGGCGAGGTCGAGCTGCACTACCAGCCCAAGGTGGCCTTCGACGGCCGGGTGGTCGGGCTGGAGGCGTTACTGCGCTGGGACCGCCCCGGGCGCGGCCGGATCAGCCCGGACGAGTTCGTGGGGCTGGCCGAGTCCAGCGGCCTGATGCCCCGGCTCACCGACTACGTCCTGGACGCCGCCGTCCACCAGCTGGCGGAGTGGCGCTCCCAGGGCCTGTACGTCCAGGTTGCGGTCAATGTCTCGCCCCGCGATGTGCTCACCCCCGGCTTCGCCGCCGGGGTGGCGGACCGGCTGGCCCGGTACGCCGTACCGCCGCAGGCCCTCCAGCTGGAGATCACCGAGCGGATGCTGCTGGAGGACTCCAAGCGGGCCGCCGACACCCTGGAGGAGCTGCGCCGCCACGGGGTCGGGATGTCGCTGGACGACTTCGGCACCGGGCACTCCTCGCTGGTACGGCTGCGCAGCCTGCCGGTCGGCGAGCTGAAGATCGACCGCTCCTTCGTCTCCCGGATGGTCGCGGACGACCACGACGCCGCCGTGGTCCGCTGCTCGGTGCAGCTGGCGCACTCGCTGGGGCTGACCGTGGTCGCGGAGGGGGTGGAGGACGACGAGACCTGGGAGCGCCTGCACGGCATGGGCGTGGACGCGGTGCAGGGCTGGCTGGTCTCGGCCGCGCTCCCGGCCGACCAGGCGTCCGCCTGGCTGCGGGTGCGGCGTACGGCGGTGCCGCCGCCGGAGTTGGTGGTCTGCCCGGCGCTCCCCGAGGGGGTCCGGCCGCCGGAGCCGCAGCTGCCCGCCGCTTCGGCGGCCCGGCCGGGGGCGCGTCCGGTGCTGCCGCCGCGCCCGCTCGTCCCCCCGCGCCCCCTGGCACCGCCCAGCCTGCCGCCGGAGCCGCAGCTGCCCACGGCGGCGCCGCCGCCCTGAGGCTGCGCCGGGGGCCGGCCGTGGCCGGGGCGGGCGGGGGTGCTGCCCCCACGGTGGGTACGGGTTGTTCGCGCGGTTCCTCGCGCCCCGGGGCGGGCGGCCGGTGGGGATTGCGTAACTCCATGAGTCCGGGCATGGTTGCGGCCCCCGCGGCGGGCGGGGCGGCCGGGCCGGGTGGCGTGTCGCAGGGCCATAGGATGGGGCGTACAGACGAGGAGGGCCGGGCCGGCCGCAACCGGGCCGGCCCGCCGGGCCGGTCCTGGCGACCGGCCTCACCAGAACTCACCTTGAGGATCGCTGCATGCCTGGCATCACGCGCGAGGAGGTCGCCCACCTCGCCCGGCTGTCGCGTCTTGAGCTGAAGGACGAAGAGCTCGACCACTTCGCCGAGCAGCTCGACGTGATCATCGGCGCGGTCGCCCGCGTTTCCGAGGTCGCCGGACAGGACGTCCCGCCGACCTCCCACCCGCTGCCGCTGACCAATGTCATGCGGGCGGACGAGGTGCGGCCGTCGCTGACCCCGGCCGAGGCCCTCGCCGCCGCTCCGGCGGCCGAGGAACAGCGTTTCCGCGTGCCGCAGATCCTTGGGGAGGACTGACCCATGGCAGACCTGATTCGCTGGGGCGCCGCCGAGACCGCCGCCGCCGTCGCCGCCGGCGCCGTCTCCGCCACCGAGGTCGCCCAGGCGCACCTCGACCGGATCGCCGCCGTCGACGAGAAGGTGAACGCCTTCCTGCACGTCGACACCGAGGGCGCCCTCCAGGCCGCCCGCGCGGTGGACGACAAGCGCGCCCGGGGCGAGCGGCTCGGCCCGCTGGCCGGTGTGCCGCTCGCGCTGAAGGACGTCTTCACCACCAAGGGCGTCCCGACCACCTGCGGCTCCCGCATCCTGGAGGGCTGGCTGCCGCCGTACGACGCGACGCTCACCCGCCGGCTGCGCGAGGCCGACGTCGTCATCCTCGGCAAGACCAACATGGACGAGTTCGCCATGGGGTCCTCCACCGAGAACAGCGCGTACGGCCCCACCGGCAACCCGTGGGACCTCTCCCGCATCCCCGGCGGCTCCGGCGGCGGCTCCGCCGCCGCGCTGGCCGCGTTCGAGGCGCCGCTGGCCATCGGCACCGACACCGGCGGCTCCATCCGCCAGCCCGGCGCCGTCACCGGCACCGTCGGCGTGAAGCCGACCTACGGCGCGGTCTCCCGCTACGGCCTGGTCGCCTTCTCCTCCTCGCTGGACCAGGGCGGCCCCTGCGCCCGTACGGTGCTGGACGCCGCGCTGCTGCACGAGGCCATCGCCGGGCACGACCCGCTGGACTCCACCTCCATCGACGCGCCGGTGCCGCCGGTCGTCGAGGCGGCCCGGATGCGCGATGTGCGCGGCATGCGGATCGGCGTGGTCAAGGAGTTCGGCGGCGAGGGCTACCAGGCCGGCGTCATGCAGCGCTTCAACGAGTCGGTGGAGCTGCTGCGCGAGCTGGGCGCCGAGGTGGTGGAGGTCTCCTGTCCGTCCTTCACCCTGGCGCTGCCCGCGTACTACCTGATCGCGCCGAGCGAGGCGTCGTCCAACCTGGCCCGCTTCGACGCCATGCGGTACGGCCTGCGGGTCGGTGACGACGGCACCCGCTCCGCCGAGGAGGTCACCGCGCTGACCCGCGAGGCCGGCTTCGGCCCCGAGGTCAAGCGCCGGATCATCCTGGGCACCTACGCGCTCTCCTCCGGCTACTACGACGCCTACTACGGCTCGGCGCAGAAGGCCCGCACCCTGATCTCCCGGGACTTCGACGCGGCCTTCGCCGGGGTGGACGTACTGATCTCCCCGACCACCCCCACCACCGCCTTCCCGATCGGTGAGCGCGCCGACGACCCGATGGCGATGTACCTGGCCGACCTGTGCACCATCCCGTCGAACCTGGCGGGCAACGCGGCCATGTCCCTGCCCTGCGGCCTGGCGCCGGAGGACAATCTCCCGGTCGGCCTGCAGATCATCGCCCCCGCGATGGCGGACGACCGCCTCTACCGGGTAGGCGGTGCCGTCGAGGCCGCATTCACCGAGAAGTGGGGACACCCCCTGCTGGAGGAGGCACCGGCACTGTGAGCAGTTCCACCAAGGGCGGCAAGGCCGCACAGCTCAAGGGATTCAAGCACTCCAAGCCCGGCCTGCTGCTGTCGATCGGCACCAGCGCCTTCGGGGCGATCGGGATCGTCAAGGACGTCCGCACGGCCCGGGGCGAGCACGACACCCTCAAGCTGGTCAACGCCGTCGTCGGGGCCGTGGCCCTGCTGACCGGCACCGCACTGCTGATCCGCGAACTCAGGCACCTGGGCGACGACGACGTCCTGCTCGGCTGAGACCCGGCGGAGCCGGTCCGCACCCCGGGGTGCGGACCGGCTCCCGCAGAACCTTTCCGTGAACGTGAAGAAGGGGACGCTGTGAGCGTCGTGAACCTGGTGTCGTTCGAGGACGCCCTGGCGTCGTACGACCCGGTGATGGGCCTTGAGGTCCATGTGGAGCTGGGCACCGCGACCAAGATGTTCTGCGGGTGCTCGACCGCCTTCGGGGCCGAGCCCAACTCCCAGGTCTGCCCGACCTGCCTGGGCATGCCCGGCTCGCTGCCGGTGGTCAACGCCGTCGGCGTGGAGTCCGCGATCAAGATCGGCCTGGCGCTGAACTGCGAGATCGCGGAGTGGTGCCGCTTCGCCCGGAAGAACTACTTCTACCCGGACATGCCGAAGAACTTCCAGACCTCCCAGTACGACGAGCCGATCGCCTTCAACGGCTATCTGGACGTCGAGGTCGACGGCGACACCTTCCGGGTCGAGATCGAGCGGGCCCACATGGAGGAGGACACCGGCAAGTCCTCCCACATCGGCGGCGCCACCGGCCGCATCCACGGCGCCGAGTACTCCCTGGTGGACTACAACCGGGCCGGCATCCCGCTGATCGAGATCGTCACCAAGCCGATCACCGGGGTCGGCGCCCGCGCCCCCGAGGTCGCCAAGGCGTACGTCGCGGAGCTGCGCGAGCTGATCAAGGCGCTGGGCGTCTCCGAGGCCCGGATGGAAATGGGCCAGATGCGCTGCGACGTCAACCTGTCGCTGCGCCCCATCGGCCGGGAGAAGTTCGGCACCCGCTCCGAGACCAAGAACGTCAACTCGCTGCGCTCGGTGGAGCGCGCCGCCCGCTACGAGATCCAGCGGCACGCGGCGGTGCTGGACGAGGGCGGCATCATCGTCCAGGAGACCCGGCACTTCCACGAGGAGGACGGCTCCACCACCTCCGGCCGGATCAAGGAGGAGGCGGAGGACTACCGCTACTTCCCCGAGCCCGACCTGGTGCCGATCGCCCCGTCCCGCGAGTGGGTCGAGGAGCTGCGGGCCGGTCTGCCCGAGCTGCCCCGGCTGCGCCGGCTGCGGTTGCAGCAGGAGTGGGAGCTGTCCGACAAGGACATGCAGGCGGTGCTCAACGCGGGCGCCATCGACCCGATCCTGGAGACCATCGCGGCCGGCGCCCCCGCCGACCAGGCCCGCAAGTGGTGGATGGGCGAGCTGGCCCGCCGCGCCAACGAGACCGGCACCGACCTGACCGCCCAGCCGATCACCCCGGCCCAGGTGGCCCGGGTCTGCGCGCTGGTCGCCGCGGGTTCGCTCAACGACAAGCTGGCCCGCCAGGTCATCGACGGCGTGCTGAACGGCGAGGGCGAGCCGGACGAGGTCGTCGCGGCCCGCGGCCTGGCCGTGGTCTCCGACGACTCGGCGCTGGGCACCGCCGTGGACGAGGCCATCGCCGCCAACCCGGGCGTGGCGGACAAGATCCGCGACGGCAAGGTGGCCGCCGCCGGCGCCCTGGTCGGCGCGGTGATGAAGGCCACCCGTGGCCAGGCCGACGCCGCCCGGGTCAAGGAGCTGATCCTTGAGCGGCTGGGCGTCCAGGGCTGACGGCCCGCGCGCCGGTCTGAGTACCCCTTAGGCACTCCGCCCGGCCCGTCCTAGGCCGTAGCCGGCACTCAGGCCCGCATCCGCGCCGCCGCCCCCGATCCAGGGGGCGGCGGCGCTCGCCTTTGCCCACCTGGGCCGCCACCGGGCCGCCCACCGGGCCGCCCTAAGGCCCCCGGACCTCGGAAGATGCGGCAGGCTGCCGATGCGGCGCACCCCCCTGGGCGAGCAGGCTCCTCTCAGGACGACGGTCCGGCCGAACCGGTCGGGCCGGGAATTCCGAAGGGGGAACACCACCGTGCTGGAGTACGACTACATCCGCTACCGGTCCATCGAGTTGCAGCGTCAGGCCGCGTACGAGCGCCTGGTACGCGAGGCGCGGGCCGCCCGGCGCGGGCAGCGCGCCGCCCGCTTGGGGCTGCTGCGCCGCCTCGCCCGGGTGGTGCGCCCGGCGGCGCCGGAGGCCCCGGGCCGGGTACGCGAGTGCTGACGGTCCGGCCGGGTGTCGGCCCCGAGCCGGCCGGCGCCGAAATCCAGCGGCCGCTGTCGGACCCCTGTGGCATGCTCGACAGGGTGCAGCGCATATCCGTCAGCCCCGTCTTCGTCGGCCGCGACCGCGAGTTGGCGGCCCTCACCGAGGCGCTCGGCCGCGCCGACGACGGGGAGCCGCAGGCGCTGCTGATCGGCGGCGAGGCCGGCGTCGGCAAGACCCGCCTGCTGGAGGAGTTCCTGACGGCGGCGGATGCGGCCGGCGCCGTCACCACGCTCGGCGGCTGCCTGGAGGTCGGCGCCGAGGGCCTGCCGTACGCACCGCTGGTCACCGCCCTGCGCCGCCTGCACCGCGCGCTGGGCAGCGAGTTGGAGCAGGCCGCCGACGGCCATGAGAGCCGGCTCGCCCGGCTGCTGCCCGACTTCGGTGAGGCCGCCCCCGAGTCCAACGACGAGTACGGCCGCGCCCGGCTCTTCGAGCACACCGCCCGGCTCTTCGAGCGGCTGGCCGCCGACCGCACCCTGGTGCTCGCGGTGGAGGACCTGCACTGGTCCGACCGCTCCACCCGTGAGCTGCTCGCCTATCTGATCCGCACCCTGCACCGCGCCCGGGTGGTGGTGGTCGCCACCTACCGCACCGACGACCTGCACCGCCGCCACCCGGTGCGGCCGTTCCTGGCCGAGCTGGAGCGGCTGCGCACCGTGCAGCGCCTGGAGCTGCCCCGGTTCGCTCGGGCCGAGGTCGAGCAGCAGCTCGCCGGCATCCTGAGCACCGCCACCCCGGACCGCGACCTGGTCTCCCGGATCTTCCGCCGCTCCGAGGGCAACCCCTTCTTCGTGGAGGAGTTGGCCTGCTCGTACAGCGAGGGGTGTCGGGTCGGCCTCAGCGACTCGCTGCGCGACATCCTGCTGGTCCGGGTCGAGGCGCTGCCCGAGCGGGCGCAGACCGTCGTCCGGGTGGCGGCCGAGGGCGGCTCGAGCGTCGAGTACGGCCTGCTCGCCGCCGTGCTCGCCCTGCCGGAGGACGACCTGATCGAGGCGCTGCGGGCCGCCGTCGGCGCCAACATCCTGGTGCCCGACCCGGACGGCGAGGGCTACCGCTTCCGCCATGCGCTGGTCCGCGAGGCGGTGGTCGACGACCTGCTGCCCGGCGAGCGCAGCCGGGTCAACCGGCGGTACGCCGCCGCGCTGGAGGCCGACCCCTCGCTGGTCCGCAGCGACGTCCGCGCCGCCCGGCTGGCCAGTTACTGGTACCACGCCCATGACCCGGCCCGTGCGCTGCCCGCCGTGCTGCACGCCGGCCGCGAGGCCCGCCGGCGGAACGCCTTCGCCGAGCAGCTGCGGATGCTGGAGCGCGCCCTGGAGATCTGGGACGACGTACCGGACGAGGTGCTGCCGGCCCTGCGGCCGTACGACTACGCCGACGAGTCGTACCCGCCGTGCAGCTGCGACCCCGGCACCTGCGATGCCGACTGCGAGCGGCTGCGCTTCGCGGACGTGCTGGCCGAGGCCACCGTCGCCGCCCGGCGGGCCGGCGACCGCGACCGGGGCCTGCGGTTCGTCAAGATGGCGCTGCGTCAGATCGACGAGCGGACCGATCCGCACCGCGCCGCCTGGTTCTGGCTGCAACGCGGCCGGGCCGTGCGGTACTACAACGGCACCTTCGGCGGCCCGGAGCTGGAGCGCGCCCGCGCGTTGATCGACGGCCGGGGCCCCTCCGCCGTCCAGGCGGACGTGCTCAGCCGGGCCGCCGCCGACGGGATGCTCACCCGGCCCGGCCGCGAGCACATCACGATGGCCGAGCGGGCCGCCGCCATCGCCCGCCAGGTCGGCGCCCGCTCGGTGGAGCTGCACGCGCTGCTCACCCTGGGCACCCTGCGCTGCGACTTCGGCGAGACCGAGGCCGGGTTGGCCGGGCTGCGCGAGGTCTGCGCCCGCGCCGCCGACGTGGACGACCCCGACCTGCACTGCCGCGCCTACAACAGCCTGGCCTCGCTGCTGGAGCAGGTCGGCCGGGCCGAGGAGGCGGTGGCCGCCGCCCAGGAGGGCCTGGCGCTCTCCCGCCGCTACGGAATGACCCGCTACAACGGCGTGCTGCTGACCGGCAACCTCGCCGAGGCGCTGCTCGCGCTCGGTCGGCACGAGGAGGCCGCCGCGCTGCTCGCCGACGAGGAGGACCGCCCGGCCGACGTCGTCCACGGCGACTTCCTGGAGCTGCTCCGCGGTGAGCTGGCCCTGCTGCGCGACGACCCGGCGCAGGCGGCCCACCACCTGTCCCTCTCCCGCAGCGGCCACTCCCGCCCCCAGCCGCAGAAGGTGCTGCCCGCCTTCGACCTGGCGGTGCGGACCGCCACCCGCACCGGCCGCTTCACCGACGCCCGGACGGAGCTGCTGGCCGGGGTGGGCGACGGCTTCCCGGTCGGGTACGAGCAGTACGCCTGGCCGCTGCTGGTCCACGGTGTGGCGGCCGAGGCCGACTCCCGGGGCCTGCCCGCCGCCGACCCCGGCCGGGCCGAGGTGCTGGCCACCGTCCGGGCGGCCGCCGCGCCGCTCTCCCGGGCGGTGCCGCTCTACGCCGCCTGGGCGCTGCTGCTGGAAGCGGAGCTGGCCCGCGCCGAGGGTCGGGACGGCCCCGCTGGCTGGCTGGCGGCGGTGGCGGCGCTGCGTCCGCTGGGTCGGCCGTATCCGCTGGTCATGGCGTTGCTGCGGGCCGCAGAGGCGCAGGCGGCGGCCGGGGAGCGGGCGGCGGCGGCGACGCTGCTGCGGGAGGCCGAGGAGGTCGGCCGCCGCCGGGGCGACGTCCATCTGCTGCGCGAGATCGCGGTGCTCGCGGAGCGGGCCCGGCTGCCGCTGGACGGCGCCTGCGACGGCGCCCGGCCGGAGCCCGCCGCCGAGCAGGACCCGGCGGCGGCGCTCGGGCTCACCGCGCGGGAGCGCGATGTGCTGCGGCTGCTGGCCCGGGGGTGTACCAACCGGCAGATCGCGGCGGCGCTGTACATCTCACCGAAGACGGCCAGTGTGCATGTCTCCAACATCCTCGCCAAGCTCGCCGTCGGCGGGCGTGGCGAGGCGGCGGCGCTGGCCCACCGGATGCGGCTCTTCCCGGAGGATCTGGCGGCGTCCGGCGCCTGACCGGGCAGAACCGGTTCGGGATCGGTTCGGGATCGGTTCGGGCTGAGCGGGTTCGGGCGGGACGGGCCGGTCAGCTCGGGTCGGGGCGGCGGACCACCACCTGTCCCGAGGCGAGGTCGATCGGGCCCCGGCCCGGCGCCGCGTCACCCTCGTCGTCCCGGGTGACCAGCAGCCGGTTGCGCTCATCCTCCTGGTGCTTGCGGCCGGGTGCGAACAGCTCCTCGAAGATGCTGCCGAACACGGTGCCTCCTTCCCGGCCGCCATCGCCTTCCGCACGGCCGTACGAACCCCATCCTCACCCCGCGCGGTCGCCGCGCCAAGACCGCCGACCGGCCTGGGGAGCGGGCCCGGTTCCGCGCCCGCCCGGCACCAGGGCATAGATTCGGCACCATGTCCGCGACCCCCGCCGCACCACGCCCCGCCGCACCACTGCCCACCGTCCTGCTGCCCTACGGACCGGCCGAGACCGGCGAGCTGCCGCCCGGTCTGACCGCCCACCACTGGGACGGCACCACCCCGCCGCCCCCGCAGGAGGTGCTGGACGCCGTCGGCTTCTTCGCCCTCCCCTATCTGAACACCGCGGCGGCGCTGCCGCTGCTGTCCCGGATGCCCCGGCTTCAGGTGGCGCAGACCCTCAGCGCCGGGGTGGACGACGTACTCCCGGCACTGCCCCCCGGTGTGACGCTCTGCAACGCCCGGGGTGTGCACGACGCCAGCACCGCCGAGCTGACGGTGGCCCTGATCCTGGCCGCGCTGCGTGACATCCCCGGCTTCGTCCGGGGTCAGGACGCCGAGCAGTGGCGGTCCGGCTTCTACCCGGCGCTGGCCGACCGGACGGTGCTGCTGGTCGGGCACGGCGCGATCGGAGCCGCCATCGAGGACCGGCTGCTCCCGTTCGAATGCCGCGTACGAAGGGTGGCGCGCACCGCCCGGTCCACGCCCCGTGGACCGGTGCACGCGCTCCCCGAGCTCCCCGAGCTGCTGCCGGACGCCGACGTGGTGGTGCTGATCGTCCCGCTGACCGAGCAGACCCGCGCGCTGGCGGACCAGGACTTCCTGGCCCGGATGAAGGACGGCGCGCTGCTGGTCAATGTGGCCCGTGGCCCGGTGGTGGACACCGGCGCGCTGCTCGCCGAGCTGGAGTCCGGCCGGCTGCGCGCCGCCCTCGACGTCACCGACCCCGAGCCGCTGCCGCCGGGCCACCCGCTGTGGCACGCACCCGGTGTGCTGATCAGCCCGCACGTCGGCGGCAGCACCTCGGCGTTCCTGCCGCGCGCACTGCGGCTGCTCTCGGACCAGCTGCGCCGGTACGCGGCGGGCGAGCCGCTGGAGAACCGCATCGTGGGCTGACCGCGCCCGCGCGTCGCGCGCCCGCCCGGGATCGCGCGGGCGGATCGCGCGGGCGGGGAGAGTACACCCTGACCGGAGCCACCCCGCCCCGGGAGGCCGTCCCACTCCCCCGAACGAGCCGTTCTGCCGCGACCTTGCACATGCACGCGCATTTACCGTTACTGTGAGTTGTGTGTGTGTGCCGCTGAGTGACGGATTTGGTGTATCGTCCCCCTCCGGAATGGGGCGCGGCGTGCGGCGGCGGTCGGCCTACCAGCCCGGCGGGAGCCGGACGCGGGCGGCGGTACCACCGCAGCCCGGGGGCGCGGAGCCCCCGAGCCGGAGGGGGAGATGTCGGTTGACTTCCACCGATGCCGCGCCGACCGGGACGCTGTCCACCGGCGCCCGGACCGCCCGGCTGCTGCTCGCCGCCGTCTGCGGCCTCTATGTGCTGGGCGCCGCCACCGGCTGGGGCTCCGTCCGGCTCGCCTCCGCCATGGGCGACTTCGGCCTCGCCGGGGCGGCGCTGACCGCCTCGGTCTCCTGCGCGGTGCGCGGCTGCACCGGCCGTGGCCGGTCCCGGCCCGCCTGGCTGCTGTTCGGCGTCTCGTCGCTGATGACCGGCGTCGGGAACGCCGCCTGGGGCTGGTACGAGGTGGTGCTGCGCGTCCCGGTGCCCTCGCCGTCCGCCGCCGACTACGCCTTCCTGCTGTTCGCGCCGCCCGCCGTCATCGGCCTGCTGGCGCTCGCCCAACGGCCGCGCACCGCGGCCGGCTGGGTCTGCCTGCTGCTGGACAGCTGGCTGATCGCCGGTTCGTTGTTCACCCTCAGCTGGAGCCTGGCACTGGCCGGGCCGGCCCGCAGCGACGAGCACAGCCTGCTGCGGCTCTCGCTGGCGCTCGCCTACCCGGTGCTGGACATCCTGCTGGTCAGCGTGGTGCTCGGGCTGCGCTTCCGGGCCCGGGACGGCAACCGGACCGCCGTCGGCACCGCGCTGCTCGGCCTGGCCGTCACCGTCGTCTGCGACGCGCTGTGGATGTCGCCCACCCTGCGCAGCGGCTACCACTCCGGCGGGCTGCTGGACGCCGGCTGGTTCACCGGCAGCCTGCTGCTCGCCTGGGCCCCCTGGGCGTCCGGACGCTCCCCGCAGACCACCGGCCCGGTGCGGGCCCACCCCTCGATGGCCGGCCGCCGCCGCCACGCCACGCCCTGGTTCAGCGCCCTGACGCCGTATCTGGCCGCCGGGGTCTGCACCGCCGCGCTGCTGCACGGCGCCCTCGGCCGGCACTCCATGGACCGGGTGGTGCTGGTCACCGGCTGCACCGTGGTGCTGGCACTGATCATCCGGCAGGGCATCATGCTGCTGGACAACATCTCGCTGGCCCAGGAGCTGTCCCAGAAGGAGGCCCACTTCCGCTCCCTGGTGCAGGGCTCCAGCGACGTCATCATGATCACCGGGCCGGACGGCGTGCTCTCCTACGTCAGCCCCGCCGCCCTCGGCGTCTACGGGCGCGACCCGGCCGAGCTGGTCGGCGGCCGACTGCTCGACCTGGTCCACCCCGACGACTCCGGCCATGTGCTCTGGGAGGTCAGGCGGTTCCTGGCGGGAGGCCCGGCCGCCGAGCCCACCGCCCGGATGGAGTGCCGGTTCCGCTCCGGCGACGGGGAGTGGCTGCATGTGGAGTCCACCGTCAACCGCTACCGGGACGGCCTGATCCTCAACAGCCGGGACGTCACCGAGCGGGTCCGGCTCCAGGCGCAGCTCCAGCACAACGCCTTCCACGACCCGCTGACCGACCTGCCCAACCGGGCGCTGTTCACCGACCGGGTCCGGGCCGCCCTCTCCGGGGTGCGCGGCGAGGGCCGTACCGTCGCGGTGCTCTTCCTGGACCTCGACGGCTTCAAGGCGGTCAACGACACCGCCGGGCACCAGACCGGGGACGAGCTGCTGGTGCAGGCCGCCCGCCGGCTCCAGGAGGCGGTACGGGCCGGCGACACCGTCGCCCGGCTCGGCGGCGACGAGTTCGCCGCCCTGGTGGCCGGCCGGATCGACGAGGGCCAGGTGCGCGACATCGCCGAGCGGCTGCGCGCTGTCCTCTCCGAGCCGTACCCGCTCGGCGGCACCGAGCTGGCCGTCGCCGCCAGCATCGGCATCGCCTTCGCCGGGCCCGGCACCGCCCCCGCCGAGCTGATGCGCAACGCCGACCTGGCGATGTACCGGGCCAAGTCGGCGGGCAAGGGCCGGGTCGCGGTGTACTCCCCGCAGCTCCGGGCCGACCTGAACCGCCGCACCGAGCGGGAGCAGCGGCTGCGCGGTGCCGTCCGGGAGGGGCGGCTCACCCTGCTGCACCAGCCGGTGGTGGACCTGGCCAGCGGGCAGGTCACCGCCGTGGAGGCGCTGGCCCGCTGGCACTCCGCGCAGGGGCAGCCGCTGGCCCCGGCGCAGTACATGCCGGGCGACGCCGACGACCGCACCTCACGCTTCGCGCACTGGCTGCTGCGGCAGTCGGTCACCCAGGCTGCCGCCCGCTGGCGGCAGGACCGGGACCGCGACGCCCCGCCGGTGCCGGTGACGGTGCAGCTGGCGGCCGCCCGGGTGACCGCGCCGGGCACGGTGGAGACCGTGGAGCGGGCGCTGCGGGAGAGCGGCCTGCCGCCCGGCCTGCTGGTGCTGGCGGTCGGCGGCGGCCATGGCGAGCCCGCCGCCGGGCTGGACGAGCTGGGCCGCCGGCTGGCCGCGCTGCGCCGGCTCGGCGTGCGGGTGGCCCTGGAGGGGTTCGGTACCGGCGCCGCCTCGCTGACCTGGCTGCGGCGGCTGCCGGTGGAGATGCTCCGGCTGGACGGCGCGCTGGTGCAGGGGGTGGCGGAGTCCGCGCTCACCCGCATCCTGGCCGGCCATGTGCTGCGGCTGGGCCGCGACCTGGGCATGGCCACGGTGGCACAGGGGGTGGACGCGCCGGGGCAGGCCGCGGTGCTGCGGGAGCTGGGCTGCCGGCAGGGCCAGGGGCTGCTGTTCGCCGGACCGCTGGAGGACCGGCTGCTGCGCGCCGCGCTGCTGCGGCGGACGCTGCCGCTGCCCAGGCCGGGCGGCGCCGAGCCGCACCGGCCGCTGCCCCCGGCCGCCGACCTGCTGCGTACCGCCGCCACTCGTCCGGAGGTGCGGGCGGACCCGAGGCGACCCCGCTTCGTACAGCTCCACCACCCCTCCGACCTGCCCGAACACCGATCCATGGCCGGTCCGCATGATGAGACGTCCGTCCCACCCGCTTGACACCGCCCTTCGCCCAGGAGGAAGGTCAAGGCCATGCGCACCCGAATTCTCGTACTTGGCGGGCGCGTCGGCTGACCGGACAGCAGTGCCGGATCGCAGAAGCTGACGCGCTACCCCTCGCATGCCCTGGGCACGAGGGGTTTTTTGCTGCACGAAACCCGCTCGACCCGCCCGACCACTGCCCGCAGCAGCCCCCCACGGGGGCCGCGAGGGCCGCGATTCGCAGTCCACCGCACCGGCCGCGCACCATGGAAGACAGCCACCGAGCGCCGCCGGGCGACCGCCGCAGGAAGCCTCGCCCCGTGGCGCAACCCGAGAAGAGACAGGCAGATGACTGAGCAGGCCGCCCCGCATCGCGGGGACACCCCGGCAGCCCACTCCGCTACCGGTGCCCACACCGCCGAGACGATGACCGGCGCCCAGTCGCTCATCCGTTCGCTGGAGGCCGTAGGCGCCGACACCGTCTTCGGCATCCCGGGCGGCGCCATCCTTCCCGCGTACGACCCGCTGATGGACTCGACCAGGGTCCGTCACATCCTGGTCCGCCACGAGCAGGGCGCCGGCCACGCGGCCGAGGGATATGCGCAGGCCACCGGCAAGGTCGGCGTCTGCATGGCCACCTCGGGGCCGGGCGCGACCAACCTGGTCACCCCGATCGCGGACGCGTACATGGACTCCGTCCCGATGGTCGCCATCACCGGGCAGGTCGCCAGCGCCGCGATCGGTACGGACGCCTTCCAGGAGGCGGACATCTGCGGCATCACCATGCCGATCACCAAGCACAACTTCCTGGTCACCGACCCCGCCGAGATCCCCCGGGTGATCGCGGAGGCGTTCCACATCGCCGCCACCGGCCGCCCGGGTCCGGTGCTGGTCGACATCGCCAAGGACGCGCTCCAGGCGCAGACCGTCTTCCGCTGGCCGGTGGAGACCGCGCTGCCCGGCTACCGGCCGGTCACCAAGCCGCACGCCAAGCAGATCCGCGAGGCCGCCCGGCTGCTGGTGAACGCCAAGCGCCCGGTGCTCTACGTCGGCGGCGGTGTGCTCAAGGCGCACGCCACGGCGGAGCTGCGCATCCTCGCGGAGCTGACCGGTACGCCGGTCACCACCACCCTGATGGCGATGGGCGCCTTCCCCGACAGCCACCCGCAGCACCTGGGCATGCCCGGCATGCACGGCACCGTCCCGGCGGTCACCGCCCTCCAGAAGGCCGATCTGATCTTCGCGCTGGGCGCCCGCTTCGACGACCGGGTCACCGGCAAGCTGTCCACCTTCGCGCCCAACGCCAAGATCGTGCACGCCGACATCGACCCGGCGGAGATCGGCAAGAACCGCGCCGCCGACGTGCCGATCGTGGGCGACGCCCGCGAGGTGCTCGCGGACCTGATCGTCGCGGTGCAGGCCGAGCACGAGGCCGGCCGCAAGGGCGACTACGCGGCCTGGTGGGAGCGGCTGAACGGCTGGAAGGCCACCTACCCGCTGGGCTACGAGGCGGCCCCCGAGGGCCGGCTCGCCCCGCAGCAGGTGATCGAGCGGATCGGCCAGCTGGTCGGCCCGGACGCGATCTACGCGGCGGGCGTGGGCCAGCACCAGATGTGGGCCTCCCAGTTCCTCGGCTTCGAGAAGCCCGCCACCTGGCTGAACTCCGGCGGCGCCGGGACGATGGGCTACGCCGTCCCGGCCGCGATGGGCGCCAAGGCCGGCCGCCCGGACGTCCAGGTGTGGGCGATCGACGGCGACGGCTGCTTCCAGATGACCAACCAGGAGCTGGTCACCTGCGCGCTCAACAACATCCCGATCAAGGTCGCGGTGATCAACAACGGGTCGCTGGGCATGGTCCGCCAGTGGCAGACCCTCTTCTACAACCAGCGCTACTCCAACACCGTGCTGCACAGCGGCCCCGGCCACGACGGCGTGGCGCCGCCGGCGGCCGGCACCCGCGTCCCGGACTTCGTCAAGCTGGCCGAGGCCATGGGCTGCTACGGGCTGCGCTGCGAGAGCCCCGACCAGCTGGACGCGGTGATCAAGGAGGCGATGACGATCAACGACGCGCCGGTCGTCATCGACTTCATCGTCCACCAGGACGCCATGGTGTGGCCGATGGTCGCCGCCGGCACCAGCAACGACGAGATCATGGCCGCACGGGACGTCCGCCCCGACTTCGGCGACGAGCTGGACTGAGCACCGCCCTCCGGGACCCAGCAGAACGAGGAAGCCAGACCCATGTCCAAGCACACGCTCTCCGTCCTGGTCGAGAACAAGCCCGGCGTGCTCGCCCGCATCGCCGCCCTGTTCTCCCGCCGGGGCTTCAACATCGACTCGCTCGCCGTCGGCCCGACCGAGCACCCGGACGTCTCCCGGATGACGATCGTCGTCTCGGTGGAGGACTTTCCGCTGGAGCAGGTCACCAAGCAGCTCAACAAGCTGGTCAACGTCATCAAGATCGTGGAGCTGGACCCGGCCGCCGCCGTCCGGCGCGAACTGGCCCTGGTCAAGGTCCGCGCCGACGCCGAGACCCGGTCGCAGATCGTGGAGATCGTCCAGCTCTTCCGCGCCAAGACCGTCGACGTCTCACCCGACGCCGTCACCGTCGAGGCCACCGGCAGCTCCGACAAGCTCGAAGCCATGCTGCGGATGCTGGAGCCGTACGGGATCAAGGAACTGGTCCAGTCCGGCATGGTGGCCATCGGCCGTGGCGCCCGGTCCATCACCGACCGCTCGCTGCGCGCCCTGGACCGCTCGGCCTGAGCCGTCCGGCCCCCGGGGGCGCCCCGCAGGGGCCGCACCCCGTCTCAACCCCCGACTACCTACCGCACCTGGGCACCGGGGCCGCGTACGGTGAGTACGTAACCCGGTGTCACCACCATCACGCAAGGAGATGTGCCCCCGTGGCCGAGCTGTTCTACGACGACGACGCCGACCTGTCCATCATCCAGGGCCGCAAGGTCGCGGTTCTCGGCTATGGCAGCCAGGGCCACGCCCACGCCCTGTCGCTCCGCGACTCCGGCGTGGACGTGCGGGTGGGTCTGCACGAGGGCTCGAAGTCCAAGGCCAAGGCCGAGGAGCAGGGCCTGCGCGTGGTCACCCCGGCCGAGGCCGCGGCCGAGGCCGACGTCATCATGATCCTGGTGCCGGACCCGATCCAGGCCGACGTCTACAAGGAGTCCGTGGAGCCGCACCTGAAGGACGGCGACGCGCTGTTCTTCGGCCACGGCCTGAACATCCGCTACGGCTTCATCAAGCCCCCGGCGGGCGTGGACGTCTGCATGGTCGCCCCCAAGGGCCCCGGCCACCTGGTCCGCCGCCAGTACGAGGAGGGCCGCGGCGTCCCGTGCATCGTGGCCGTGGAGCAGGACGCGACCGGCAAGGCGCTGGCGCTGGCACTGTCCTACGCCAAGGGCATCGGCGGCACCCGGGCCGGCGTCATCAAGACCACCTTCACCGAGGAGACCGAGACCGACCTCTTCGGTGAGCAGGCGGTGCTCTGCGGCGGTGCCTCCGCGCTGGTCAAGGCGGGCTTCGAGACCCTGGTCGAGGCCGGCTACCAGCCGGAGATCGCCTACTTCGAGTGCCTGCACGAGCTGAAGCTCATCGTCGACCTGATGTACGAGGGCGGCCTGGAGAAGATGCGCTGGTCCATCTCGGAGACCGCCGAGTGGGGCGACTACGTCACCGGCCCGCGCATCGTCACCGACGCCACCAAGGCCGAGATGAAGCAGGTCCTGGCCGAGATCCAGGACGGCTCCTTCGCCAACACCTGGATGGCCGAGTACAAGGCCGGCCTGCCGAAGTACAACGAGTACAAGAAGGCCGACAGCGAGCACCTGCTGGAGACCACCGGCAAGAAGCTGCGCAAGCTGATGAGCTGGGTGGACGACGAGGCGTAAGCAGCCTCCGGGCGGCGGCCGTCTCCGACTCCGGGGCGGCCGCCGTCGCACATTCCCGTTCGAGCCCCAGTTCTCGGCCGGCCTGTAGGATCCCGAGCGGGTGATTCCGCCGTTGGGGAGGGGTCGGCAGCCCGTACGTCGATACACTTCCCAGTGCGCGTCAGGCTCACAGCGTCGTGCGTCTTCAACGCGGCATGCCACCGTTCCCCATGCCGCTGTTCCGGTCTCCGGAAACAGCTCGCGAGGTACGCCACCCAGGACCCGCGGCCGGGGAGAATCCGGACAGTAAGGACAAACTGTCGTGAGCGCTGCAACATCCCAGAAGCCTGTCGTCCTCATCGCCGAAGAGCTCTCGCCCGCCACGGTGGACGCACTGGGCCCCGACTTCGAGATCCGCCACTGCAACGGCGCCGACCGGGCCGAGCTGCTGCCCGCCATCGCGGACGTCGACGCCATCCTCATCCGCAGTGCCACCAAGGTCGACGCGGAGGCCATCGCCGCCGCCCGCAAACTCAAGGTGGTCGCTCGGGCCGGCGTCGGTCTGGACAACGTGGACGTCTCGGCCGCCACCAAGGCCGGCGTGATGGTCGTCAACGCGCCGACCTCCAACATCGTCACCGCCGCCGAGCTGGCCTGCGGCCTGCTGATCTCGGTCGCCCGCAACATCGCGCCCGCCAACAGCGCGCTGAAGAACGGTGAGTGGAAGCGCGCCAAGTACACCGGCGTGGAGCTGGCCGAGAAGACCCTCGGCGTGGTCGGGCTCGGTCGGATCGGCGTCCTGGTCGCCCAGCGGATGTCGGCCTTCGGCATGAAGATCGTCGCCTATGACCCCTACATCCAGGCGGCCCGCGCCGCCCAGATGGGCGTCAAGCTGCTCTCGCTGGACGAGCTGCTGGAGGTGGCCGACTTCATCACCGTCCACCTGCCCAAGACCCCCGAGACGCTCGGCCTGATCGGTGACGAGGCGCTGCGCAAGGTCAAGCCGACCGTGCGCATCGTCAACGCCGCCCGTGGTGGCATCGTCGACGAGGCGGCCCTGGTCAGCGCGCTCAAGGAGGGCCGGGTCGCCGGCGCCGGGCTGGACGTGTTCAGCAAGGAGCCCTGCACCGACTCCCCGCTGTTCGAGTTCGACAACGTGGTGGCCACCCCGCACCTGGGCGCCTCCACGGACGAGGCCCAGGAGAAGGCCGGCATCGCGGTCGCCAGGTCGGTCCGGCTGGCGCTGGCCGGCGAGCTGGTCCCGGACGCGGTCAACGTCCAGGGCGGCGTGATCGCGGAGGACGTACGCCCCGGGCTGCCGCTCGCGGAGAAGCTCGGCCGCATCTTCACCGCGCTGGCCGGCGAGGTCGCCGTCCGGCTGGACGTCGAGGTGCGCGGTGAGATCACCCAGCACGACGTCAAGGTGCTGGAGCTCTCCGCGCTCAAGGGCGTCTTCGAGGACGTCGTCGCGGAGACGGTCTCCTACGTCAACGCCCCGCTCTTCGCCCAGGAGCGCGGCGTCGAGGTGCGGCTGACCACCAGCAGCGAGAGCCCCGAGCACCGCAATGTGATCACCGTGCGCGGCACCCTCGCCAACGGCAGCACGGTGTCGGTCTCCGGCACGCTGTCCGGCCCCAAGCGCATCCAGAAGATCGTCGGCGTCGACTCCTTCGACGTGGACGTGGTCCTCACCGACCACATGGCGTTCTTCCAGTACGAGGACCGGCCGGGCGTGGTCGGCACCCTCGGCCGGGTGCTCGGCGACGCGGGCATCAACATCGCCGGCATGCAGGTCGCCCGGGACGACGAGTCCGGCCAGGCGCTGGTCTCGCTCACCGTGGACAGCGAGATCCCGCAGCCGGTGCTCTCCGAGATCGCCGGTGAGATCGGCGCCACCTTCGCCCGCTCGGTGAACCTCGGCGACTGACCCCGCCCGCTCGCCCCACCGGTGCCCCGCCGCTGTCCAGCGGCGGGGCACCGGCATGCTCCGGACCGGTACGCAGTCGCACCGGGGGCCGGTGATCCGCGCATTGGCTCGATATCCGCCGACCGGCATCCGCCACGGCCGCCCCGGGGCCCGCCGGAATGTACTGTGCCGTCGCTGGTCCGCCCTGCGGGGGGCGGACACCGGACCGTGGGGGCCAGATGCGCCGCAATTCCGCCGGACCGCACACGGCAGGCGGCGCGCCCGCCCGAATACACCGCGCCCCGCGCGGACGACGCCATTCCCACCGGCTGCGGATCGACTACCCGCGCGCGGGGCGGCGCGGCGTCCGCCGCTGGACACCGTCCTGGCGGCAGTGGCTGGCGGCCCTGCTGCTCCTCCTCGGCGCGGCGGCCTGCGTGGTCGGCATCGCCTACGCCCGCACCGGGATACCGGCCGACCTGAACGCCTTCGCCACCCAGCAGAACAACGTCTACTACTGGGCGGACGGCACCGAGATGGCCCGCACCGGCGAGGTCGACCGGCAGGAGGTGCCGCTGGACAAGGTGCCGGCGCCGGTGCAGAACGCGGTGCTGGCGGCGGAGAACGCGACGTTCTACTCCGACCGGGGCGTCTCCCCCTCGGGGATCGGCCGGGCCGTCTTCCGCATGCTGAGCGGGGGCGACACCGAAGGCGGATCGACCATCACCCAGCAGTACGTCAAGAATGCCTATCTGGACCAGCGCAGGACCCTGTCCCGCAAATTCACCGAACTCTTCATCGCGATCAAACTGGACAATCGGCTGACCAAGCAGCAGATCCTCCAGGGATATCTCAACACCAGCTGGTTCGGCCGGGGCGCCTACGGCATCCAGCGCGCCGCCCAGGCCTACTACGGCAAGGACGTCTCCCAGCTGAACCCGAGCGAGGGCGCCTTCCTGGCCGGGCTGCTCAAGGGCGCCGGGGTGTACGACCCCGCCCTCGGCCCGGAGAACCACCGGCTGGCGGTGCGGCGCTGGACCTGGGTGCTGGACCGGATGGTGCGGACCGGCAGCCTCTCGGCGGCCGAGCGCGCCCGCTACACCGTCTTCCCCGAGCCCCGGGAGCCGGTCAAGCCCGCCGGACTGACCGGGCAGCTCGGCTATCTGGTGGAGACCGCCAGGCGGTATGTGATCGCCCACTCCGGCATCTCCGACCGCTCCCTGGACCTGGGCGGCTACCAGATCCACACCACCTTCGAGCGGCCCCGGACGGACGCGCTGGCCGAAGCGGTCGGCAGGCGGCTGCGGCAACTGGCGCCCGCCGCGCACCCGGGCGACCGCGACGTCCGGGTGGGCGCGGCCTCGGTCCGGCCGGACGGGCGCATCGTCGCCCTGTACGGCGGCCCCGACTACCTGCGGCAGGGCTTCAACGACGCCGACTCCACCATCGTCCCGGTCGGCACCGCCTTCACCCCGTTCGTGTACGCCGCCGCGCTGCGCGACGGGGTGGCGCTCACCCGGGACGGGCCGCGCACCCCGGTCACCCCGGAGACGGTCTACAACGGTGACGACTCGCTCGCGGTCCGGACCCCGGAGGGGCCGTACTGGGACCGGTCCGGGAAGGTCGTCCGGGCGGCCAACGAGGGCGGCCGCTCCTGGGGGCCGATCCCGCTGCGCACGGCGGTGGAGCGGTCGGTGAGCACCCCCGTCATCCAGCTGGGCATGGACGTCGGGCTGGACCGGGTGCGCCGGGCCGCCCTCGACGCGGGGCTGCTGCCGGGCAGCATGGGGGAGCCGGTGCCGATGTTCGCGCTGGGGAACTCCACGCCGAGCCCGATCCGGCTGGCCGACGCCTATGCCGTCTTCGCGGCGGGCGGGATGCACACCGAGCCGTACTCGGTGCTGCGGGTGAGCCGGGGCGGGACCGGGATCGCGCTGCCGCCGCCCGTGCCGCGCCGGGCGTTCAGCGCCGAGGTGGCCGGCCAGGTCGATCAGGCGCTGCTGGGCGCCGTCCGGCAGGGGGCGGCCCGGTCCGCCGCCGTACCGGGGCGGCGGGTGGCGGCGCTGCCCGGGGCGGCGCAGGACGGTACGGCGGTCTGGTTCGCCGGCTACACCAAGGACGGGGGCACCGAGGATGGGGGCACCGAGGACGGGGGCACCGAGGAGCTGTCCACGGCGGTGGCGGTCTTCCGGATCGACCCGAGGACGCAGGAGCTGCTGCCGATGAAGGCGCTGGGCCGCCGGCCGGTGTCGGCGGGCGACTACCCGGCGGCCGTCTGGGCCGACTACCTGCGGGCCGACTACCGGCGGACGGCGTCGGCGGAGAGGTAGGTCGCCCAGTCCGGCGACTCGCCGGGGTCCAGCAGCCGCAGCCTGGCCAGGACCGCCGGGTCCTGGGCGTCCAGCCAGTCCGCGAGCTCGCGGAAGGAGACGCAGCGCACCTCGGGGCGGCGGCAGACGTCCCGCATCACGTCCTCCACGGCCTGCATGTAGATGCCGCCGTTCCAGGTCTCGAAGTGGTTGCCGATGTACATCGGGGCGCGGCTGCCGTGGTAGACCCGTTCGAACCCGTTGAGGTAGCCCTGCCGGGCCTCGCGCTCCCAGGTGGCGTACCTCGCGGGGTCGCCCTCGGTGCTGTCGCCGGACTGGTGGTAGAGGAAGTTGAAGTCCATCGAGAGCACCTGGAAGTCCTGGCCCGGGTAGGGCACCAGTTGCAGCGGGAAGTTCCAGATGCCGTCGATCCTGGACGGCCAGAGCTGGAAGTCGCCGGGCGAGCTGGCGTCGTACCGCCAGCCCAGCTGCTTCTCCGCCGGGATCAGCGTCCGCTGCCCCTCCAGGCAGGGCGCCCGGCCGCCGACCAGCTCCTTGCGGTAGTCGAAGGGCAGCGGCGGCAGGTCGGTGTAGCCGGTGTTGGTCTTCCAGTGCTCCACGAAGGAGTACGCCTGGCGGGTCTCGCTCAACCACTCCTCGGTGCTCCAGTCGCCGCCGCCCTTCTGGCCGCAGAAGTGGCCGTTGAAGTGGCTGCCGATCTCGTCGCCCTCCTCCCAGGCGAGGCGCAGCTGGGCCAGGGTGTCCCGGATGTGCTGGTCGGTGGGGAAGTCGATGGCGGAGCTGCCGGGGCGGTGCCGCGGCGGGTGGTAGAGCCCTCGTTTGGCGTCGGGCAGCAGGTAGATGCCGCTGAGGAAGAAGGTCATCCGGGCGTTGCTCTCCCGGGCGACCTGGCGGAAGCGGGAGAACAGGTGGTCGTCGTTCTCCAGGGCGCCGTCCCAGGAGAAGACCACGAACTGGGGCGGCTTCTCGCCGGGTTTCAGCTTCCGCACCGGGGGCTGCTCGGGCTGCGGGCCGGTGTAGGCGGTGGAGCCGTCACCGAGCACCTCGGTGCTGCCGTCCCAGGTCGGCTGGGCGGTGGGGGTGGCGCGGTCGGCGGGTCGGGCGGGTCCGGCGGTTCCAGCGGCGGGGCTCCGCCGGTCGCCGCCGCCTCCGCCGAGCCCGGGGGCCAGGAGCAGGGCGCTGACCACCCCTGCCGCCGCCAGCGCCGCCGCCGCACCCTGCCTGCTCCATATCCGCACCCGCACCTGTGCCCCCTGTCGACCGGTGGGGCGGCCGCCCCCCAGGTACTGACGCTTCCCCGGCGGGGCGGGTTGCTCACCGGGCTTCCGAAAGGGTATGGCGGCGGCGTCTCAGATAGTAGGAAGTCCGAGTAATCAGCGGACAGTGGCCGCGACGACGGCGTACCGTGAAATGGCCAGACGGTTCGCGGCCTGGGTGACCGGGCACCCCTTCCGGACCTCGCCGCCCGTCTGAGCCGTACGCGCTTGAGCAGGCGACCCCTGCGGCGTACCACCGCCTCACGCGATGCCGAGAGGCCAGACATCCACCCTCATGCCCACCGCATGTCATGGAACGGAGTCCCGGTATGCCCACCACCGACACCACCGCCAAGCACGACGACACCGCCCGCCGCAACGCCGCCGCCGCCCTCCAGCGGGCCCTGGACCGCCGGGACAACGGCGGGGCCACCGGGCACGGCCACTGACCGGCGCCCGCACACCGGGCGCGGGCGGACCGCCGTCCGGATGAGTCGGCTTCACTCCTACGGGTGCACCGCTGCCGGGGCCGGTCCTGCCGGGCCCGGTGGATTGCCGGGATGATCGTAATTTGATCCCTCCGGAAGGGTGATCGCCGCTCGTGCGGTGCGGGCGGCCGCCGACCGGCACCGGAGGCGACCCGGCGACGGCGCACCTCCACCGCCGGTCGCGGATCAGTCCACCCCTCCCGGGGGAGGCCGATCCGTGCGTACGCCCCGACCGCGACCGCTGCACACCGGCGGTGTCCGCCCGGCCGCCGGCCGGGCGGTGGTCAGCAGAGCCGCCGCCGGCGGTGCCGTCCTCGCCCTGCTCGCCGCCTCCGGCCTGTTCACGCACCCGCCGACCGGCCGACCCGTCTCCCGGGCGGCCGCCGCCCCCGACGGCGTCCCGGTCACCGCGCTGCTGGAGTTGGACACCCCCAGCAGCTGGCAGGCGTGGCACAGCGCCGAGGACGGCGCCCGCCGCGCCCGGCGCAGCCCGCCGGAGGTGCACCGCGCCGCCGCGAGCGCGGGCGGGCAGCAGCGGCGTGCGGTCGCCGGAGCCGAGGACCGGTTGGAGCAGGCGCTGCACCGCGCGCTGCCCGACGCCGAGGTGCTCTACCGCACGACGGCCGTGGTCTCCGGTGTCGCCGTGCGGCTCCCCGCCGGGGAGCTGGACCGGCTGCGCGACCTGCCCGGCGTACGGGCCGTCCACCCGATCGCCCACAAGAGCCGCGCCAACGCCCACTCCGTGCCGCTGACCGGCGCCCCGGCCGTCTGGGCGGGCGCGGACGCGGTGCCCGGCGACATCGGCAAGGGCGTCACCATCGGCATCATCGACAGCGGCATCGACTACACGCACGCCGACTTCGGCGGACCGGGCACCGCCGCCGCCTTCAAGGCGGTGGACGGCGCCCGCCCGGCGCCCGCCGGGCTGTTCCCGAACGCCAAGGTGGTCGGCGGCCAGGACCTGGTCGGGGACGACTACAACACCGATCCCGCCGTACGGCCCTACCAGCCGGAGCCGCACCCGGACCCCAACCCGCTGGACTGCACGGCCAACGGCCACGGCACCCATGTCGCGGGCACCGCCGCGGGCTTCGGCGTCACCCGGGACGGCAGGACGTACCCCGGCCCCTACCGGCCGGGGCTGGACCCCGGGTCCTTCCGGGTGGGGCCGGGCGCGGCGCCGGGCGCGACCCTGTACGCGCTGCGGGTCTTCGGCTGCCACGGCTCCTCCGACGAGATCGCCCACGCGCTGGACCTCGCCGCCGACCCCGACCAGAACGGCGACTTCAGCGACCGGCTGGACGTGGTCAACCTCTCGCTGGGCGGCGGCTTCGGCTCTCCCGGCGACGGCGACTCGGTCGCCGCCGACCGGCTGGCCGCCACCGGCACGGTGGTGGTCGCCTCGTCGGGCAACGACGGCGATGTGTACGGGGTCGGCTCCAGCCCGGCCATCGCCTCCCGGGTGATCGCCGTCGCCGCCTCGGTGGACGGGCACACCGACGCGGACGGCTTTCGGGTGCTGCCTGCGGCCCAGGGGCCCGAGGGGCCGGCGGTCGGTGGCGCGGGCCCGGGTGGGGACGGCTCGGCTCCGGGCGGGGGCGCCGCGCCTCCGGGCCCGGGTGCCGTGGCTCCTGGTCCGGGCGGCGGCAGCGCGCCTCCGGCTGCGGGCGAGCCCGGCCCGGTCACCGGCGGCGGCTCCCGGCGGGCCGCCGCACCCCCGGCCGACCCCGCACCCACCACCCCCGCACCCACCACCCCCGCCGCACCGCCGAGCCCGACCCCCGCGCCGAGCCCGACCCCGGCCCCGGCGGCGCACCCGGACCCCGACCCGGCCGGGGTCGTCGTGCCCGGCCACTGGAGCACCAAGTACACCGGCTGGGACACCCAGGACGTCACCGGAACCCTCGCCCTGCCCGCCGCCGCCACCGACGGCGCCGCCCCCGGGAACGCCGACGGCTGCGCACCCTTCGACCCCGCCGACGCCGCCCGGCTGCGCGGCCGGATCGCGGTGCTCGCCTGGACCACCCGCGACGCCGACCGCAGCTGTGGCTCCGCCACCCGCGCCGACCACGCCGCCGACGCGGGCGCGATCGGCGTACTGTTCGCCGCCGACAGCGACCAGGTCGGTGAGATCGAGGGCAACGCCCGCATCCCGGCCGTGATCGTCGCCCCGGTCGAGGGCCGACGGCTGCTCGCCGCCGCCTCCGGCACCGACGCCCCCGTACGGGTGCAGCTCGCCGTGCCCGGCAACACCCTGCGCGGCTCGGTCCCGCAGGACCGGCCGGAGCGCGCCGACACGCTCGCCGCCTTCTCCTCCCGGGGCAACGGCCTGCCGGGCCTGGTCAAACCGGACATCACCGCCCCCGGCGAGACCATCCTCTCCGCAGCGGTCGGCACCGGCAGCGCGGGCGTCCGCAAGGACGGCACCTCGATGTCCGCCCCGCACATCTCCGGGATCGCCGCCCTGGTCCGCGCCGCCCACCCCGACTGGACGTCCGAGCAGGTCAAGGCGGCCCTGATGAACACCGCCACCGCCGACCTCAGCACCGGCGAGAGCGGCGGCGGCCGGGTGTACGGCCCGGAGCGGGTCGGCGCGGGCCGGGTCCGCGCCGACCAGGCCGTCCGCACCCCGGCCGTCGCCTACGCGGCCGGCCGGGACGTGCCGCCCGGCGCGGTCGGCGTCTCCTTCGGGGAGGTGCCGGTCACCGCGCCGCTCTCGCTCACCCGCGAGGTCGAGGTCCGCAACCTCGGCGACCGCCCGCTCACCTACCGCACCGGCTACCGGGCGGCCACCGAGTTGCCCGGCGCCGACTACGCCGTGAGCCCCGCCGAGCTGACCGTGCCGCCCGGCGGCACCGCGACGCTCCGGGTGACCCTGCGGGTGCCGGTGCCCGCAGAGCTGGCCGAGCACCCCGACCCGACCATCGACCTGGAGCAGGCCGGGCACGCCCGCGCCTACCGGCCGGAGGCATCCGGCCGGCTGGTGCTGACACCGGCGGACGGTGCGCTGCCCGAGCTGCGGGTACCGGTCTTCGCCGCACCGCACCCGGCCACCCGGCTGACCGCCGTCCCCGCCCCCCGGCTGCCGTTCGGGTCGGGTGTCCTGCTGCGCATCACCGGGCAGCCCGACGGGCCCGGCGGTGTGAACACCGCGTCCTCGCTGCTCAGCGCCTTCGTCCTGGGCGGCGAGAGCGACCGCTGGCCGGACTGCGCCACCCGCCCGCCCGGGGCCCGCGACTGCGCCCCCTACCCCGGCGACCGGGCCGCCGACCTGCGGGTGGCCGGCGCCGCCAGCGACGCCCCGGCGGTGGCGGACCGGGGCGGCGACCCGCTGGAGGACGGCACCCTCTACCTGGTCGCCACCAGCTGGGCGGCGGCGCCCACCCCGGTGGGCCGGGTCGCGGTACGGGCCTCGCTGGACACCGACGGCGACGGCCGCACCGACGCCGTGGTGGAGGCGACCCGGCTGGCCGGCAGTGACGTCCTGGTCGCCAGGACGCTGGACGCCGCCACCGGCCAGGAGCTGGATGTGCAGCCGCTGGACACCCGCTGGGGCGACCCCGGCACCGGCCTGCTGGACAGCGACACGGTGGTGCTGCCGGTCCGGCTGGCCGCGCTGCCGGGGCTGCGCCAGAGCACCGCCCGCATCCGCTACGCCCTGTGGACCGGACCGGCCGATGTCTCCGGGGTGCCGGACGTCCGGGGCGCGTACGACGCCATCGGGCTGCGGGGCGACCGCCCGGTGCTGCCGCTGGACGTGCTGCGTCCGGCGCTGGACGTCCGGGTGGGCGGCTTCGGCGGGCCCGCCGCCGTCGCGGTGCCCGAGCAGCCCGGCCTGCTGCTGACGGTGCGCCGCGACGACGACCCGTACGGGCTGCCGTTCCCGGAGGGGCTGCTGCTGGTCCACCACCGCAACACCGACGGCCGGCGCGTCCAACTGCTCCGACTGCCGCCGTACTGAACGCCGTACTGAGCGCCGGACGGCCCGGTGCCCCCCCGCCCGGGGCACCGGCCGTCCGCAGCGGGGCTCAGAGCGAGGTGGTGCCGGCCTTGCGGACGATCGTCACCTGGTCGATCCGCACCCCGGCCTCGGTCAGCGCGGTGACCTTCAGCGCCGACCTGCCGCCGGGGGCGGCCGGGGTCACGTCCACCCGGCGAGCCGCGCGGGCACGCCCATACGAGGAATGTCCATGGCCGGACCATCGCAGCGCCCGGTGGCCGGGGCGGTACGGCGGGGTGAACGGCGCCCGGCCCGGCGGCCGCCGGGCGGTGCGGCGGACCGGACGACTCGCACCGTCCACATAGCGGACATGGCATGTCAGTCCCTGGGACGAGGAGTAGGGTTCCGGCCATGTCTCGCAGCATTCGCCTCGCAGTGATCCCCGGTGACGGCATCGGTCAGGAAGTGGTGGCCGAGGGCCTCAAGGTGCTCGGCGCGGTGCTGCCCGCCGGCACCAAGGTCGAGACCACCGAGTATGACCTCGGCGCCCGCCGCTGGCACGCCACCGGTGAGACCCTGCCGGATGCCGTGCTGGAGGAGCTCAAGGGCCACGACGCCATCCTGCTCGGCGCCGTCGGCGACCCCTCCGTGCCGTCCGGCGTGCTGGAGCGGGGGCTGCTGCTCAAGCTGCGGTTCGCCTTCGACCACCACGTCAACCTCCGCCCGGGTAAGCTCTTCCCCGGGGTGCGCTCCCCGCTGGCCGGCGAGCCCGCCATCGACTTCGTGGTGGTCCGCGAGGGCACCGAGGGCCCGTATGTCGGCAACGGCGGCACCCTGCGCACCGGCACCGCGCAGGAGGTGGCCACCGAGGTCAGCCTCAACACCGCCTTCGGCATCGAGCGGGTGGTCCGTGACGCCTACCGCCGCGCCGCCGCCCGCCCCCGCAAGAAGCTGACCCTGGTCCACAAGAACAATGTGCTGGTGCACGCCGGCCACCTGTGGACCCGGATCTTCGAGCGGGTCGGCCAGGAGTTCCCCGAGGTCAGCACCGACTACCTGCATGTGGACGCGGCGACGATCTTCTTCGTCACCCAGCCCGAGCGGTTCGACGTGATCGTCACCGACAACCTCTTCGGTGACATCCTCACCGACCTGGCCGCCGCCGTCACCGGCGGCATCGGCCTCGCCGCCAGCGGCAACATCAACCCCAGCGGCGAGTTCCCATCGATGTTCGAGCCGGTGCACGGCTCCGCGCCGGACATCGCGGGCCAGGGCAAGGCCGACCCCACCGCCACCGTGCTCTCCGTGGCGATGCTGCTGGAGCACCTCGGCCTGCCGGACGAGGCGGCCCGGGTCGAGGCGGCCGTCGCCGCCGACCTCGCCGAGCGCACCCCCGGCCAGGCCCGCTCCACCTCGCAGGTCGGCGACGCGCTCGCCGCCCGAGTAGCCGGCTGACCCGCCGGCCCACCCACCCGCGCCCTTCCCCGTGAAGCGGCCCGGACAGCTTGCCGGAACCGGCGGACAGCAATCCATTTGCTCCCGGCATCCGGCACGCCTCCCGGGCCGCTTCACGGCGTTCCGTGGTAGAACCGCGACGATCCGTCACCAACCGGGCGTCCGGTAGACCGCGGCTGTCCGACCCGGCCTCGGAGGTGCGACCATCGAACTGGGTCCCGACCGCTCCACTGCGCCGAGAGCGGCCCGGCGACCCGCCACGACGAGACGGTGAAGGACTCACGCAGCCATGACCACGGCCCCCCTTGCCCAGGCCCCCCTCACGATCGAACTCAAGCCCTCCGCGCAGCCGCTGGACGCGGCCGAGCGCGCGGCCCGGCTGGCCGACCCCGGCTTCGGCCGGATCTTCACCGACCACATGGTGACCATCCGCTGGACCGAGGGCCGCGGCTGGCACGACGCCCAGCTGGTGCCGTACGGGCCGCTGGAGATCGACCCGGCCAATATGACGCTGCACTACGGGCAGTCGATCTTCGAGGGCCTGAAGGCGTACCGGCAGAGCGGCAGCGGCGCCGAGGCGGGCAGCATCGCCACCTTCCGGCCGACCGCCAACGCCGAGCGGTTCCAGACGTCCGCCCGCCGCCTGGCCATGCCCGAGCTGCCGGTCGAGACCTTCGTCGCCGCCGTGGAGGCACTGGTCAAGCAGGACGCCGACTGGGTGCCCACCCAGGCCGAGCAGAGCCTCTACCTGCGGCCCTTCATGTTCGCCACCGAGGTCGGCCTCGGCGTGCGGCCGGCCCGCGAGTACCTCTTCATGCTGATCGCCTCCCCGGCCGGCGCCTACTTCTCCGGCGGCGTCAAGCCGGTCTCCGTCTGGCTCTCCGAGGAGTACGTGCGCGCCGCACCCGGCGGCACCGGCGCCGCCAAGTGCGCCGGCAACTACGCCGCCTCGCTGGTCGCCCAGGCCCAGGCCGCCGAGCAGGGCTGCGACCAGGTCGTCTGGCTGGACGCCGTGGAGCGCCGCTGGATCGAGGAGATGGGCGGCATGAACCTGTACTTCGTGTACGGGGAGGGCGACGACGCCCGCATCGTCACCCCGGAGCTGTCCGGCTCGCTGCTCCCCGGCATCACCCGCGACTCGCTGCTGCGGCTGGCGGGCGACCTCGGCTACGCCACCGAGGAGGCCCGGATCTCCACCGACGACTGGAAGAACGGCAACGCCGACGGCACCCTCACCGAGGTCTTCGCCTGCGGCACCGCCGCCGTGATCACCCCGGTCGGCTCGGTGAAGTCCACCCGCGCCGACTGGACGGTGGGCACCGGCGAGCCCGGCCCGGTCACCATGCGGCTGCGCAAGGCGCTGCTGGACGTCCAGACCGGCCAGGCGCCCGACACCCACGGGTGGATGCACACCATCGTCTGACCGCCCGCCACGGCGCCCGGCCCCGGGCCGGGCGCCGTACCGCGACCGCATACTGAGATCGGGTGCCGCAACCGGCGGCCGATGTGCGAGACTGCGACCGTGTCCTCGCTCGTCCTGATTATTGGCAGCAGGCGCGCCGGTCCGCAGTGACCGCTCCGTTCGACCCGACACGGAGCGACCACCGTGTCCCAGACCCGCGCGCAGACCTCTCGCACCCGCGAGGGGTCTTTTGTTTTGGACCGGCGGCGTGGCACCTCCCACAAGGAGGCCCCCACACCGGCCGGAGCCCGCGGTGAGGGGGACAGTGGAGCCGGGAACCCGGCAGTTGTACCCACCCGGACAGGAGACCACGGCCATGACCGAGGCCAACAGCAGCGGGCCGAGCCCCTTGGGCGACGCCTTCCACGTCTTCGACACCACGCTGCGCGACGGCGCGCAGCGCGAGGGCATCAACCTCACCGTCGCGGACAAGCTCACCATCGCCCGGCACTTGGACGAGTTCGGCGTCGGCTTCATCGAGGGCGGCTGGCCCGGCGCCAACCCCCGGGACACCGAGTTCTTCGCCCGCGCCCAGCAGGAGCTGGAGCTGAGCAACGCCCAACTGGTCGCCTTCGGCGCCACCCGCCGGGCCGGCGGCAGCGCCGCCGACGACCCCCAGCTGGCCGCCCTGGTGGCGTCCGGTGCCCCGGTGGTCACCTTGGTGGCCAAGTCCCATGACCGCCATGTCGAACTGGCCCTGCGGACCACCCTGGACGAGAACCTGGAGATGATCCGGGACAGCGTCCGCCACCTGCGCGCCCAGGGCCGCCGGGTCTTCATCGACTGCGAGCACTTCTTCGACGGCTACCGGGCCAACCGCGAGTACGCCCTCGCCGTGGTCCGCACCGCCCACGAGGCCGGTACGGACGTGGTGGTGCTCTGCGACACCAACGGCGGCACGCTGCCCGGCCGAGTACACGAGATCGTCGCGGACGTACTGGCGCAGACCGGCGCCCGGATCGGCATCCACGCCCAGGACGACAGCGGCTGCGCCGTCGCCAACACCCTGGCCGCCGTCGAGGCCGGCGCCACCCATGTGCAGTGCACCGCCAACGGCTACGGCGAGCGGGTCGGCAACGCCAACCTCTTCCCGGTGGTCGCCGCGCTGGAGCTCAAGCTCGACCGCCGGGTGCTGCCCGCCGGCCGGCTCGCCGAGATGACCCGCATCTCGCACGCCATCGCCGAGGTGGTCAACCTGGCGCCCTCCACCCATCAGCCGTACGTGGGCGTCTCCGCCTTCGCCCACAAGGCCGGCCTGCACGCCTCCGCCATCAAGGTCGACCCCGACCTCTACCAGCACATCGACCCCGAGCTGGTCGGCAACACCATGCGGATGCTGGTCTCCGACATGGCCGGCCGCGCCTCGGTGGAGCTCAAGGGCAAGGAGCTGGGCTACGACCTCTCCGCCGACCGCGACCTGGTCGGCCGGATCGTCGCCCGGATCAAGGAGCAGGAGAGCGCCGGCTACACCTACGAGGCCGCCGACGCCTCCTTCGAACTGCTGCTGCGCGACGAGGTGAGCGGCCGCCGGGAGCGCTTCTTCACCCTGGAGTCCTGGCGGGCCATCGTGGAGCAGACCCCGGCCGGCGAGGCGGTCAACGAGGCCACCGTGAAGCTGGTGGCCAAGGGCGAGCGGCTGGTCGCCACCGGCGAGGGCAACGGCCCGGTGGACGCGCTGGACCGGGCGCTGCGGATCGCGCTGGAGCGGATCTACCCGCAGCTGGCCAAGCTGGAGCTGGTGGACTACAAGGTCCGCATCCTGGAGGGCCGGCACGGCACCGGTTCGGAGACCCGGGTGCTGGTGGAGACGAGCGACGGCGCCGGCGCGTGGTCCACGGTGGGCGTGGCGTCCAATGTCATCGCCGCCTCCTGGCAGGCGCTGGACGACGCCTACACCTACGGCCTGCTGCGGGCCGGGATGGACCCGCAGGTCTGAACCCGGTTGCCGGGGCCCTGAGCTGACGGGGGCTCCGGGCTGACGGGGGCTCTGGGCTGACGGGCCCGCAAGCACGGGACAGCGGGGGGCCGGCGGCCGGGCGGCCGCCGACCCCCCGCTGTCCCGGCTCAGCGGAGCCGGGCGAGGAGGGCGTGCTCGACGAGGGTGATCAGCGCGGACTTGGCGCTGTCCCGGCGTCGGGCGTCGGTGGTGATGATCGGGGTGTCCGGGCCGAGTTGCAGTGCCTCGCGGACCTCTTCGGGGCTGTGCGGCTGGTGTCCGTCGAAGCCGTTGAGGGCCACGACGAACGGCAGTCCGCTGTTCTCGAAGTAGTCCAGCGCGGGGAAGCAGTCGGCGAGCCGGCGGGTGTCGACCAGGACGACGGCGCCGATGGCGCCGCGTACCAGGTCGTCCCACATGAACCAGAAGCGGTCCTGGCCCGGGGTGCCGAAGAGGTAGAGGATCAGATCCTCGTCGAGGGTGATGCGGCCGAAGTCCATGGCCACCGTGGTGGTGGTCTTGCCCGCGGTGTGGGTGAGGTCGTCGATGCCCGCCGAGGCGGACGTCATGACGGCCTCGGTGCGCAGCGGATTGATCTCGGAGACCGCGCCGACGAGGGTGGTCTTGCCGACACCGAAACCGCCTGCGACGACGATCTTCGCGGACGTGGTGGCGCGAGTCGCGGCAGCCGGGCTAGAGCTTGCGAAGTCCACTGAGGACCCTTTCGAGCAGTGTCACGTCGGGCTGTCCGCCGGATTCGCCCCCGGCGGCGGGCTGGTGGATGGCGACCAGGCCGGCTTCGGCCAGGTCGGCGACGAGGATGCGTGCCACGCCGAGCGGCATGCTCAGCAGCGCGGAGACCTCCGCGACCGACTTGATCTCGGTGCAAAGCTCGCAGATGCGCTGATGCTCGGGCAGCAGGCTGTCGATCCGCTCCGGTGAGGCAGTGGAGGAGACCAGGGCCTCGATCGCCAGCTCGTACCGGGGGCGGGTGCGCCCACCGGTCATCGCGAACGGCCGGATCAGCGGCTCGTCGTTCTGACCGCCCCCGTCGTCCGGGAAGTCTTCGGGGAAGTCCTCGGCATGGCTGGCGGGGACCTGGCCGCCCGGGTAGGGCGCGCCGGGAGCGGGCTGCCCGTAGCCGCCGCCGTACTGGCCGGCGTCTTGCTGCTGCGGGTAGGGCTCACCGTACTGCTGCTGGCCGTAGTCCTGGCCGTAATCATCGGAATCCGGCCAGCGCCTGCCGTCCCCGCGCTGCGGGAACTGCTGCCCGCCTCCGGGGCGGCCGCCTGTGCCGTTCCCCCCAGGGCCGTACCCGGTGCCGGGGGCACCGAAGGCGTCATGGCCCGTTCCGGGATACGGAACGCCGTATTGGCCGCTGCGGTCGTCGGGCGGTGTCACGGTTCCTCCTCACATGGAGCGACGGGGCGATGCGACTGTGCTGAGCCGTGCAGTGTCCGTCCCACTACTACCGGCGGTCGTACAACGGCCGATCCCGGGCCCTCCTCGCGGGGGCCCGGGACTGGCCGGGAAGTGCGTCCGGCCGAGCGTCAGTGAAGCAGGCTTCCCTGAAGCTCGGCGCGCAGGGCCGGTGTGAGCACCGCACCCGCCCGGTCGACCAGCAGGGCCATCTCGTACCCGACCAGGCCGATGTCGGAGTCCGGGGAGGCCAGCACCGCCAGCGACGAGCCGTCGGAGACCGCCATCAGGAACAGGAACCCCCGCTCCATCTCGACCACGGTCTGGTTGACCTCGCCGCCCTCGAAGATCCGGGACGCCCCGGAGGTGAGGGAGGTGAGGCCGGACGCCACCGCGGCGAGCTGGTCGGCCCGGTCGCGGGGGAAGCCGTCGGACATCGCGAGCAGGAGTCCGTCGGCGGAGACCACCACCGTGTGGGACACCCCGGGGGTGTTGTCCACGAAATTGGTGATCAACCAGTTCAGATTCTGTGCCGCCTGGCTCATCTGACTCAACTCAACGCTCCTGGTGGTTCGAGCCGCCGAAGAGATCGGTGCTGCCGTGCTGTTCGTTGCCGTCCTGATCGACGCGGAAGCCACCCGTCACGGACGGGTCACCGCCGGCGCTGCGCCCCTGCTGGACACCGCGGCGCAGGTTGGTGAGCCTGCCCCGGACCTCCTCGGGTGCGCGGGAGATCTGGGGGCCGTCCTGCGGCCCCGCCGGGGCGTTGCCCGTCCCCAGGTTCTGCTTCGGTACCCGGCGGGGCAGGCCGGATGCCGTCGTGCCGCCGGCGCCGGGATCGGCCGACTGCTCGGGGCGCTGCCACGGGCCGCCCGCCGGGGCGCTGGTGGGGCCGCCGGCCACCGGGCTGCCGGCTGACGGGCTGCCGGCCGACGGGCCGCCGGCCGACGGACCGCCGGGGACGCTCGGGGCGCCCGGCGCGTCGGCCGGAGCCGCCGCCTCGCGGGCCCCGGTGAACCAGTTGGGCCGCTCACCGCTCTCCAGGCCGCCGATGGCCCGGTTGCCCAGCCCGCCGGCCGCGGCGCCGCCTCCGCCCGGCAGCGCCTGCCCGGGACGCCGCTGGGGCAGCCCGGCGGAGGTGTGCGCGGCCGGGGTCGGCGCGGGTGGCGGCGGCGGAGTCGGCGGGGTCGCCTGGTACCCGTCGGCAGCGGCCGCGCCGTGGTCGTAGCCGGGCCGCACCGGTCCGCTGAACTGCCCGACGCCGCCGTACGGGGCACCGGCGTACGGGTCGGCCGGGAACTCCTCCGCGTACTCCTGCTGCGGAGCGCCCGGGAAGGGCTCCCGGTAGCCGTCCTGCTGGTAGCCCGGCTGCTGGTGGTCGCCCTGCGGGAAGCCCTGGGGGGCCTGCTCGCCGTCCGGGTACCGGGCGGTGGCGTACTGGTCGCTCCGGTAGGGCTGGTCGCCGTACTGGGGCGCCTCGTACTGCGTCTCTGCGTACTGGTCTTGCTCGTACTGGGCCTGCTCGTACCGGGGCGCCGCGTACTGCTGCCCGCCGAACTCCGGCTCGGCGTAAGGCGGTTCGGCGCCCTTGCCGTCGTACCCCTGCTCCAGGTAGTCCTGCGGGGCCGGGAAGTCGTCGGCCACCGGGGCGACCGGCTCCGCAGCGGGCTGCGGTGCGGCGGCGGCGGGCTCGGGGGCGGTCGGCGGCTGGACCGGTGCCGCCGTGCTCGGGCCGGCCTCCAGCGCCGCCCGGCGGCGCTGCTCCAGGCGGCGGGAGCGGTTCATCGAGTCCAGCGCCGGGCTGAAGCCGCCCGGGGCGCGCGGCCCCTCCGGCCGCTCGAAGCGGCTCTCGTCGAAGCCCAGCTCGGCGGCGCTGCGCAGCCGCTCGAAGGAGTCGTCGTCAGGCGACTGCTCCACGAAGATCCGGGAGACGGTGAACTGCTCCTCCGCCGGCTGCTCGGGCACGCCGCCGGGCTTGATGAGGGCGGCCGGGAGCATCACCAGCGAGGTGGTGCCCGCCGACTCACCGGTCGGCCGCAGCTGCACCCGGATGTCATGCCGGTCCGCGAGCCGGCCGACCACGAACAGGCCCATCCGGCGGGAGATGGTGGCGTCCACCGTCGGCGGGTGGGCCAGCTTCTGGTTGATCTCCGCGAAGTCCTCGACGGTGAGGCCGATGCCCTTGTCGTGGATCTCCACCAGTACCCGCCCGTCCGGCAGCCGGGTCGCGGTGACCTGCACCCGGGTCTGCGGGCTGGAGAAGGTGGTGGCGTTCTCCAGCAGCTCCGCGAGCAGATGGACCAGGTCGGTCACCGCGATGCCGACGACCTCGGCCTCCGGGATGCCGGAGAGCTCGATGCGGTCGTACTGCTCCACCTCGGAGGCGGCGGCGCGCAGCACGTCCACCAGCGGGACGGGCTGGTTCCAGTGCCGGCCGGGGTCCTCGCCCGCCAGGACGAGCAGATTCTCGCCGTTGCGCCGCATCCGGGTCGCCAGGTGGTCCAGCTTGAAGAGGTTCTCCAGCTGCTCCGGGTCGTTCTCGTTGTTCTCCAGGTCGGTGATCAGCGCCAGTTGACGCTGGATCAGGCCCTGGCTGCGGCGGGACAGGTTGGTGAAGATCGCGTTGACGTTGCCCCGCAGCAGCGCCTGTTCGGCGGCCAGCCGGACGGCTTCGCGGTGCACCTCGTCAAAGGCGCGGGCGACCTCGCCGATCTCGTCCCGGCCGTGCAGGGGGATCGGCTGGACCGTGGTGTCGACCCGGTCCGGGTCGGTCTTGGACAGCCGGTCGACCAGGTCCGGGAGGCGGTGGCCCGCGATGTCGAGGGCGGCCGCGCGCAGGGTGCGCATGCCGATGATCATAGAGCGTGCGATGAAGCCGGTCAGCAGGCCGGCGACGGCCAGTGCGGCAAGCACGATCGCGGAGTTGAGGATGGCGTCGTGCTGCGCGCCCACCTTGATCCGGTGCGCGTCGGCCAGCACCAGCTCGTTGAACCGGTTCTCCACGGTGCGGTAGGTCTGCACATGGGCGCCGGTGGCGGCCAGCCAGTTCTCCAGGCTCACCCCCTGCCGCCCGGCGGCGGCCAGCGCCTGCTTGGCGCCGCTCTTGGTGCCGGTGGCGGCCGCGGTCTGGACGGCGCTCAGCGCGATCCGGATCTGCTGGTTGACCGGGGTGTTCGGCTCGCCGCCCTGGCGGACGGCGGTGGCCGCCTCCTGCTTCAGCGCGTTCTGGTACAGCGTCATGTCCGCGTCGGTGGTGCCGGACCGGAACTCGTCCAGCGACACCTCCTCCAGCTTCCCGGAGACCGCGATGGCCTGCACCATGCTGCCGACCTCGGGCGCGGTGAGCGTGCCGCTGCCGAGCAGCAGCTGCGTCATCAGCACCCGCTGGGTCGACGCGGACGCCTTGGCCAGCGTCATGGCGTAGATGGCGCGGCCCCGGCTGGTGACCGAGGAGCTGCCGAAGCCGACCTCGTTCTCGTACGCCATCAGCGGTGCGATCAGCGTGGAGTACGCGTTCTGGGTGGCCGTGGGGAACAGCCGGGGGCTGTAGGCGTTCTCGCGCAGGCTGGGCAGCGAGACCAGCAGGTCCTGGAAGGCGGTGTTGCGCCTGGCCAGCCGGGGGTCGTCGGAGAGCGGCCGGTAGGCCTGCTCATAGGCGTCCACCGCCTTGTCGGTGGCCTCGCGCAGCTCGGTGACCTTGGACTTGCCCTCGTCGGTCAGGATCGGCACGGCGGACAGGTCGCGCTCCTGCTCCAGCGCGTCGGCGAGGCCGGTGGCGGCGGCGGCCAGCCGGGCGGTCTTCTCCGCCCGGTTGGCGCTCTGCCAGCTGTCGATCGAGCCGTTGACCCGCAGACCGCCGAAGACCAGGCCGATGACGACCGGGATCAGCAGGATGGCCACCAGCCGGGTGGGCACCCGCCAGTGGCTGGGGGAGAGGGAGCCGAACAGGCCGGATGTGCGGTGCCCGGCGGCGGCCGGTGAGGCTGGGCCCGAGCCGGCCGCTGAACCCGAGCCGGCCGCTGAACCCGAGCCGGTCGGGGAACCGGGGCCGGGCTGCTCGGCGGAGGCGGTGAAGGGCGTGAAGGCGGCACGGTCCACCGGGGTACCGGGGTCTGCGGCCGCTCCCGTCCGGGGCTCGGGGCGCCGCTGCGGGGGTTCTGGCTGCTTACGCCTCACTCGACAACAACCTCTCGGCCGTACGACGGCCATGGATCAATCCAGCGGCACTCTCCGGGACGCGGCCTGCTGCGCGGCGGCTCAGACGGAGGTGCCCCGGGAGTAGCTGGAATTTCAGCACGTGCACGCCGGGGGGAACAAACAGCTGTGCATGACCCTTGAGTGGAAGGCAAATCAGACGTTTCCCCCCACGGGGCGACGAATGACCGTGGGAAGTTGGGCACAACGGACCGGTTCGGGCACGTACTGTGACCGCGTCCAGGCAAATTCCTACCGAACCGTTATCCAGCCTGACGCCCGTCCGGGGGCGTGCGGCCGAACGGGCCACGCGGGGGCGCGTCCCCCGGCGCGGCGGGGCGGCCCGCGACGCGCCGGAGGACGCGTGGACCGGGCCGCCCATCGCCGCCCCTTACCTCAGCCGGGCGAGGAGGGCGTGCTCGACGAGGGTGATCAGCGCGGACTTGGCGCTGTCCCGGCGTCGGGCGTCGGTGGTGATGATCGGGGTGTCCGGGCCGAGTTGCAGTGCCTCGCGGACCTCTTCGGGGCTGTGCGGCTGGTGTCCGTCGAAGCCGTTGAGCGCGATGACGAACGGCAGTCCGCTGTTCTCGAAGTAGTCGATCGCGGGGAAGCAGTCGGCGAGCCGGCGGGTGTCGACCAGGACGACGGCGCCGATGGCGCCGCGTACCAGGTCGTCCCACATGAACCAGAAGCGGTCCTGGCCCGGGGTGCCGAAGAGGTAGAGGATCAGATCCTCGTCGAGGGTGATGCGGCCGAAGTCCATGGCCACCGTGGTGGTGGTCTTGCCCGCGGTGTGGGTGAGGTCGTCGATGCCCGCCGAGGCGGACGTCATGACGGCCTCGGTACGCAGCGGGTTGATCTCGGAGACCGTACCGACCAGGGTGGTCTTGCCGACACCGAAGCCACCCGCGACGACGATCTTCGCGGAGGTGGTCGCCCGGGTCGGTGTCCCCCCGTACCCCGGGTCGGCCGGCCTAGAGCTTGCGAAGTCCACTGAGCACCCTTTCGAGCAGTGTCACGTCGGGCTGTCCGCCGGCGTCGCCCGCGGCAGCGGGCTGGTGGATGGCGACCAGGCCGGCTTCGGCCAGGTCGGCGACGAGGATGCGTGCCACGCCGAGCGGCATGCTCAGCAGCGCCGAGATCTCCGCCACCGACTTGATGTCCTGGCAGAGGTGCACGATGCGCTGGTGCTCGGGCAGCAGCCCGCCCTGCCGACCGGCGGCGGCGGTGGTGGTGATCAGCGCCTCGATGGCGAGCTGGTACCGCGGCCGGGTGCGGCCGCCGGTCATCGCGTACGGGCGTACCAGCGGCTGCTGGTCGTAGTCGCCTGACTGCTGGTCACCGTAGCCGTTGCCGTACCCGTTTCCGTACGGGCCGGCCGATCCGGGGGGCGGGGTCATGAATCCTCCTTGCGCTGCACGGGTCGCACCCGGGTCAGCGGGGTGGCTCTCCCGGTGGCGCGGCCGGACGGCCGCGCCACCGGACAGGTGAGGGTCAGTGCAGCAGGCTTCCCTGGAGTTCTGCGCGCAGGGCGGGGGTCAGGACATCGCCGGCCCGGTCGACCAGCAGGGCCATCTCGTACCCGACCAGGCCGATGTCGGAGTCCGGGGAGGCCAGCACCGCCAGCGACGAGCCGTCGGAGATGGCCATCAGGAACAGGAACCCCCGCTCCATCTCGACCACGGTCTGGTTGACCTCGCCGCCCTCGAAGATCCGGGACGCCCCGGAGGTGAGGGAGGTGAGGCCGGACGCCACCGCGGCGAGCTGGTCGGCCCGGTCGCGGGGGAAGCCGTCGGACATCGCGAGCAGGAGTCCGTCGGCGGAGACCACCACCGTGTGGGACACCCCGGGGGTGTTGTCCACGAAATTGGTGATCAACCAGTTCAGGTTGCTCGCCGCCTGGCTCATCTGGCTCAACTCAACGCTCCTGGTGGTCGGGGCCGTAGGCGCCGTTGCCGAATGCATCGGTCCCGTTGTTCGGGTACCCGCCGGGCCGGGCCTGTGGGGGCTCCGAGGCGCCGGCGCGGCGGCCCTGCTGGATGCCGCGGCGCAGGTTGGTGAGCCTGCCCCGGACCTCCTCGGGCGCGCGGGAGACCTGGGGGCCTCCCAGCGGCGCCTGCTCCGCGGTGCCGGACACGAGGTTGGCCCGGGGGACACGGCGGGGCAGGCCGGACGGGGTGATCCCGTCCGAGGCCGGCTCGCGCACCTGCTCGGCGCGCCGCCAGCGCTCGTCGTTCGCGGAGGACCGCCATGGGGCTCCGGCGGCGGACGGGTCCTGCTGCATGCCCGGCTGCTGCATGCCGGACTGGATGGTCGGCTGCTGCTGCATCCCCGACTGCTGCATGCCCGGCTGCTGCATGCCCGACTGCTGGGCGCCGGGCTGCGGCGCCTGGGCGGCCGACCGCCGCTGCGGGGTGGCGGGACCGGGCTGGAACAGGTTGCGGGAGGGCTCCTGCTGCTCCTGCGGGGCCTGGGGCGCCGGGGCGCTCGCGTTGCGCTCCGGGTTGACCTGGACCGCGCGCATCCGGCCGGCCGCGCCGGTACGGAACCAGTTGGACTCCATCGCCGCGAAGATCGGCGACCCGGCGTCCCCGGCCGACTGCTGGACCGCCTCCGCGCTCATCGGGCGGGTCAGCGGGTCGGTGTCACCGCCCGGGGGCAGTGCCATCGGCTGCTGGGGGGCGTTCGGCCGGTCGGCCCGGACGCCCTGGTCAGGGACGCCCTGGCCACGGACGCCCTGCTGCTGGTGGTGCTGGGGGTGCCCCTGCTGCGGCTGCACGGGGGCCGGCAGCTGCGGCGACGGCGGCTGCGGGGCCGGCGGCACCGGGCCGAGGCCCAGCGGGTCGCGCGGGTCGATCTCGGCCTCGTAGTGCGGCCGGGCGAACTGCACGGTGCTGTCCAGCGCCTCGGCCGGCTGGGGCCGGGGCTGCTCCGGACTGATCGGGTTGGGGCCACCCGCGTTCGGGCCGCCGGGGTTGGGGCCGGTCGGCTGCGGGGCGAAGCCGCGCGCCGGACGCTCGGCCTCCTGGCCCCGGCCGGGCAGGCCCTGCTGCGGGGCGTGCTGCTGACCGTGCTGGCCGTGCTGCTGGGCTTGACCGTGTTGCTGGGCCTGGCCGTGCTGCTGGCCCTGCCCACCGCGCGGGTCCGGGCCGGCGGCGGCGTGCTGGGTGTGCTCGCCGGCCCAGGCGCCGTCGCCGGTGGGCAGCTCGGCGGCGGGCATCGGCTGCTGCGGGCGCTGGGCGGGCCCGTCCTGCTGCCTGCGGCGGCCGGGCTCGGCGGCGCGGTCACCGGGGTTGCGGCCGCCGGGGTTGCCGGGGCCGGGGATGTTCGGGTTGCCGGGGCCGGTCGGCGGCAGCTGCTGGCCACGGCTGGGCAGGCCGGACCCGGTCTGCCCCGGGGCGCCCTGGCCGCCGGCGCCGATCTCGGGGCGCGCGCCCTTGCCGAGGGCGCCCGCCGCCGCGTCCGCGCCGGGGACCGCACGCTGGCGCGGGGTCGGTCCGGCGCTGCGCTGCTGCCTGCCGGACGCCGCGCCCCGACCGCCGCGGCGGTCGGCCACATTGGTGACGTCCACCGGCAGCATGACCAGGGCGGTGGTGCCGCCCGAGTCGCTGGGGCGCAGCTGGATACGGATGCCGTGCCGCAGCGACAGCCGGCCGACCACGAACAGGCCCATCCGACGGGAGACGGAGACGTCCACCACCGGGGGGTTGGCCAGCCGCTCGTTGATGTCGGCCAGGTCGTCGGGCGAGAGGCCGATACCGGTGTCGTGGATCTCCACCAGCACCCGGCCGTCCGGCAGGGCGTGACCGGTGACCCGGACGCGGGTCTGCGGGCTGGAGAAGGAGGTCGCGTTCTCCAGCAGCTCGGCGAGCAGGTGGACGAGGTCGTTGACGACCCGTCCGGCGACGTCGGCGGACGGCACCGAGGCCAGCTCGATGCGCTCGTACTGCTCCACCTCGGAGGCGGCGGCACGCAGCACGTCCACCAGCGGGACCGGGCGGGTCCAGCGGCGGCCCGGGTCCTCGCCCGCGAGGACGAGCAGGTTCTCACCGTTACGGCGCATACGGGTCGCCAGGTGGTCCAGCTTGAAGAGGCTGGCCAGCTGGTCGGGGTCGGCCTCGCGGCTCTCCAGCTCGGAGATCAGCGACAGCTGACGCTGGATCAGGCCCTGGCTGCGGCGCGAGAGGTTGGTGAACATCGCGTTGATGTTGCCTCGCAGCAGCGCCTGCTCGGCGGCCAGTCGGACCGCCTCGCTGTGCACCATGTCGAAGGCGTGCGCCACATGGCCGATCTCGTCCGTGGAGTCGACGCCCACCTTGGCGACCGTGACGTCCACATCGTGCGGGTCGGCCTCGGAGAGGGTCTTGACCAGCTCGGGCAGCCGCCGCTCGGCGACGTCCTCGGCGGCCTCCTGAAGCCGGGTCAGCGAACGCACCATGGACCGGGCCACCAGGGCGGCGCCGGCCACCGCGACGATCAGCACGAAGGCGATCAGCACACTGCTGATGATCGTCTCGGTCTGCGCCTCGGAGCGCAGCTCGGACGCCTGCGCCTGGAGCTCCTCCAGCAGCCGCGTCTCGATGCCGTGCATCAGCGTCATCTTGGCCTTGGACGTGCTGTACCAGTCCAGGTAGGTCATCGGCTTGACCTGGTTGATGCCGTTGGGCGTGAGCACCTGCGACGCGTAGCTGTCGGAGATCTTCACCTCGGCGTTCAGCGACAGCGGGGCGAGCAGCGCCTCCGCCCGGTCCGCGCCGTAGATCGCGCTGAAGGTGGTGAGCGAGCTGTCGACGTTGCTGATCAGGTTGGCGCCGAAGGTCTCGTCGCTGGAGCTGAGGTCGGGCTTGGGCTTCATCGCGAAGCCCGCGCCGATCAGCGCCCGCTCCATGGAGACGTCCTCCTTGGCGAGGGAGAACTGCTGGAGCGCGCGGGTGCTCTCGATCAGCTTGGAGTTGCTGGAGGTGAGCGCCAGCTCCTGGCTGATCGCGATCAGGCCCGAGATCACCGAGTCGTAGCCGGTGATGGTGGACTGGAGGTTGGTGGGCTGCTTGTACGCCGAGTCACGCAGCGTGGCCAGCCGGCTGACGGCGTTGGTGACCTGGGCGATGGCCGCCGAGCCGCCGGGCAGGTCCAGCGACTCGAAGTCCTTCGCGGACACCAGGAAGGAGTGGTAGATGGTGTCGGTGTCATGACGTGCCGCCAGCACGTCGTCGTCGTCGCGGTTGCCCTGGACCAGCGGCCCCGCGCTGATGTCGCGTTCGGTCTGGATGGCGTCGGAGACGGCGGTGGCCCGAGAGGCCAGGGTGCTCAAGGCGGTCATCTGCTCGAGCTGGTGCGCGTTCTGGAGCGAGGTCTGGATGCGCAGGCCACCCAGGACCAGGGCGGCCAGCACGGGCAGCACCAGCAGGGCGATCAGCCGGGTCCGGATGCGCCAGTTGCGCAGCGCCAGTCGGCGCAGACCGGTGGCCTTGCGCCGGGCCTTGGCCCGCTCCAGGCGTGCCCGGGTCTTCGCCCGGCGGCTCTGGTCGCCGCTGTCCGCGTCGGGGGCGGTCCCTGCTCCCCCCGGTGCGGCCTTCGGATCTGCCTGCTGGGAGGCGGCTGCGGGCTCGCGCTCCTCCGGGTCGCCTGCGGCGCCGCTACCCCTTTTGAAACGTCCCTGCACTAGCGTCGCAACCTCTGGACCAGGCGTCCCCCGCGCTGCCGCGGCGGGACGGTGTCGAGTTTCGAATCCGCAACCCGGATCGTCCGGGTCTGCCCGGGACCGCCGTGTCGGCCCCCGCGCTGCTCAGCGCTCCGAAGGCTGCGCCTCCGGCGGTCCGTGGAATTCCAGCACAGCGGGGGATCTCCAACAAGGGGCGTCACTGGGCCTTCACCCTGGCTACGCTCCGCTGGCCGGTATTCACGGTCTGTGTGCCACGGCCGCTGGAATACTGCATCTTTCGGACACGTGGCTGTCGTAGCTTATGCGACGCGGCGGGGGTGCCCGGAGGGAAATGTCGGGACTGTGCCCGATGCCGGGAAATCGAAGGGGACTCGAATGCCCGGATTGTCGCTTTCTGTAATCAAATTGTGACCAAAATCACAGGCTGCGATGTAGCCTCGCTCACGGTGCCTGTGGAAGAAGATCCCTACCCTGGCCACGTGCAGGGACCTCCGGGGCGGGAGCGATGTCGGTGGCAGGCGGGCGCCTCCCGGTGTCCTGCCCCGTTCTGCGGGCCCTGACACCACCGGCTGCCAGATCCATGACAACTAGGGGTCACACGTGTCCACGAAGTCCACGCTGAGCTTCCGTCCGACGGCCAACCCGCGGCGGACCACCCTCGCCTCGCTGGAGGGTTTCCAGACGCTGCCCGCCCGCGACGACGAGACCGCCGAGCCGGCGCCGCTGCCCCGCAGCACCGCCAACCCGCGCCGCACCGTGCTGATGCAGCTGCCCGTCCGCGAGGGCTGAGCCGCCCGGGGCGGGGGCGCCCCGGCGCCCCCGCCCCCGTCGTCCGCTCCGTCGCGCCGCGCTGCGGCCACGGGTGCCGCGATAGCCTGGGGAGACGATCAGCCGTCGACCAGAGGGACAGAGCCACCCGTGCGCATCGCCAGATTCTCCATCGACGGGAACGTCTCCTTCGGCGTGATCGAGGGCGACGTCAACCAGCCGGAATCCCTCTACGTACACGCCCTGGCCGGTCACCCGTTCGGCCCACCGCAGCCCACCGGCGAGCGGCACCGGCTGTCCGACGTCCGGCTGCTCACCCCGATGCTGCCCAACAAGATCGTCGCGGTCGGCCGCAACTACGCGGCGCACGCGGCGGAGTTGGGCAACCAGGTGCCCGAGGTCCCGCTGACCTTCTTCAAGCCCTCCACCGCGGTGATCGGCCCCACCGAGTCCATCGCCTACCCGCCGTTCTCCTCCGATGTGCAGTACGAGGCGGAGCTGGCCGTGGTCATCGGCCGGATGTGCCGTGAGGTGCCGGCCCAGCGGGTGCCCGAGGTGGTCTTCGGCTACACCTGCGCCAATGACGTGACCGCCCGCGACGTGCAGCAGCGCGAGGGCCAGTGGGCGCGGGCGAAGGGGTTCGACACCTCCTGCCCGCTCGGCCCCTGGATCGAGACCGACCTCGACCCCGCCGACCTGGCCGTCACCTGCACCGTCAACGGCGAGCTCAGGCAGGCGGGGCGCACCTCCCAGATGGTGCGCTCGGTGGCCGACCTGATCGTCCACATCTCCGAGGCGATGACCCTGCTCCCGGGCGACGTCATCCTCACCGGCACCCCGGCGGGTGTGGGCCCCCTCCACGTCGGCGACGAGGTCGCCGTCTCCATCGAAGGCATCGGCACTCTCACCAACAAGGTGATCAAGCGTGGTTAATGCAACCCCGGACCCGACCGTCCGGGTCCGCTTCTGTCCCTCCCCGACCGGCAACCCGCATGTCGGGCTGGTCCGCACCGCCCTGTTCAACTGGGCGTTCGCCCGGCACAACGGCGGCACCCTGGTCTTCCGGATCGAGGACACCGACGCGGCCCGCGACTCTGAGGAGTCGTACCAGCAGCTGCTGGAGGCCATGCGCTGGCTGGGCTTCGACTGGGACGAGGGCCCCGAGGTGGGCGGCCCGCACACGCCCTACCGGCAGTCGCAGCGGATGGACGTCTACGCCGACGTCGCCCGCCGGCTGCGCGAGGCCGGCCACGCGTACGAGTGCTTCTGTAGCACCGAGGAGCTGGACGCCCGCCGCGACGCGGCCCGCGCCGCCGGCCGCCCCTCCGGCTACGACGGCCACTGCCGCGACCTGACCGAGGCCCAGCAGGCCGCCTACCGGGCCGAGGGCCGCAAGCCCATCGTGCGCTTCCGGATGCCGGACACCACCATCACCTTCCAGGACCTGGTGCGCGGCGAGCTCACCTTCGAGCCGGAGCACGTGCCCGACTACGGCATCGTGCGCGCCAACGGCGCCCCGCTCTACACCCTGGTCAACCCGGTGGACGACGCCCTGATGGGCATCACCCATGTGCTGCGCGGCGAGGACCTGCTCTCCTCGACGCCCCGTCAGATCGCGCTGTACGCGGCACTCGGTGAGATCGGCGTCGGCAGCGGCACCGCCCCGCACTTCGGCCACCTGCCGTACGTCATGGGCGAGGGCAACAAGAAGCTCTCCAAGCGCGACCCGCAGGCATCGCTCAACCTCTACCGCGAGCGGGGCTTCCTCCCCGAGGGGCTGCTCAACTACCTGGCGCTGCTGGGCTGGTCGCTCGCGGAGGACCGCGACCTGTTCTCCATGGCGGAGCTGGTCGAGGCGTTCGACATCTCCAAGGTGAACGCCAACCCGGCGCGCTTCGACCTGAAGAAGGCCGAGGCGATCAACGCCCACCACCTGCGGGAGCTGCCCGCCGACGAGTTCGCCCGCCGGCTGGTGCCGTTCCTCCAGGCGGCCGGGCTGCTGCCCGCCGAGCCGACCGCCGAGCAGCTGGCGCTGCTGGGCCGCGCCGCGCCGCTGACCCAGGAGCGGATGGTGGTGCTCGGTGAGGTCGTCGGGATGCTGGGCTTCCTCTTCGCCACCCCGGCCGACTTCGCGGTCGACCCGGCCGACGCGCAGAAGGTGCTCACCGCCGACGCCCGCCCGGTGCTGACGGCCGGTGTCGCGGCGCTGGAGGGGCTGGCGGACTTCACCCCGGAGCCCATCCAGGCCGCGCTGCGCGAGGCGCTGGTGGAGGGGCTGGGCATCAAGCCCAAGTTCGCCTTCACCCCGCTGCGGGTGGCGATCACCGGCCGCCGGGTCTCGCCGCCGCTGTTCGAGTCCATGGAGCTGCTGGGCCGTGAGGAGACCCTGCGCCGGCTGCGGGCCGCGCTGGAGCTGATCCCGGCCGACGCGGGCTGACCGGCGCGCCCGACCTCCCGCACCGTTTGCAGGGCCCGCTCGTCACCGAGCGGGCCCTGCGCCGTTCCCCGGCCGTTCCCCGGCCGTGGCGGGCCCTGCCACCGGCTGCGCCGCCCCGGGCGGCGCGCGGCGTACCGGATCTGGCCGGATCGGGTCGCCACGGGGCGCCCGGCAGCCGTACGCTCGCGACTCCGGCCGCGCTGCCACGCCTTATCGATTTGGGAGCCGCGCCGGGCATCGGGTAATGTTCTTCCTGCGCCGCCCGGGAAGGACCGCAAGGACCGACCAGGAGGCGCAAGCCAAGCGAAGCTCCCACCGGGAGTCGAGCGATGGGGTATGGGGTAATTGGCAGCCCGACGGATTCTGGCTCCGTTAGTCTAGGTTCGAGTCCTGGTACCCCAGCGAGAGTTCTCGCTGGTCACGGCCCTCCGGTCACCGGAGGGCCGGGCCATGAGCGCTCCACCTCAAGATCAAGCCCCCGTTGTGTAGCGGCCTAGCACGCCGCCCTCTCAAGGCGGTAGCGCCGGTTCGAATCCGGTCGGGGGTACTCTTGAGACTTCCGCTCCGGTCCGCCGGTGCGGTGGATCTGGTCCCGCCCCCGTTGTGTAGCGGCCTAGCACGCTGCCCTCTCAAGGCAGTAGCGCCGGTTCGAATCCGGTCGGGGGTACCAGACCAGTTCAAGCCCCCGTTGTGTAGCGGCCTAGCACGCCGCCCTCTCAAGGCGGTAGCGCCGGTTCGAATCCGGTCGGGGGTACTGATGGGGTATGGGGTAATTGGCAGCCCGACGGATTCTGGCTCCGTTAGTCTAGGTTCGAGTCCTGGTACCCCAGCGATGAATTTCGCTGGACGCAAGCAACAGAAGTCCCCCGGCAGCGCCGGGGGACTTCTGCTTTTCCCGGGGATTGCGGGAACGCGCGTCGCCCCGGAATCCACGCGGGGGATTCCGGGGCGACGGGGGGTCAGCTGCGGCGCAGCGCGTCGGTGAGCCGGCCGGCGGCCTCGATGATGGCCTGGGCGTGCATCCGGCCCGGGTGGCGGGTCAGCCGCTCGATCGGGCCGGAGACGGAGACCGCCGCCACCACCCGGTTGGACGGGCCGCGGACCGGCGCCGAGACGGACGCCACGCCCGGCTCCCGCTCCCCGATGGACTGGGCCCAGCCACGGCGCCGTACGCCGGAGAGCGCGGTGGCGGTGAAGCGGGCACCCTGCAAACCCCGGTGCAGCCGCTCCGGCTCCTCCCAGGCCAGCAGCACCTGTGCGGCGGAGCCCGCCTTCATCGGCAGGGTGCTGCCCACCGGGACGGTGTCCCGCAGGCCGGAGAGCCGCTCGGCGGCCGCCACGCAGATCCGCATGTCGCCCTGGCGGCGGTAGAGCTGGGCACTCTCACCGGTCACGTCGCGCAGATGCGTCAGCACCGGCCCGGCGGTGGCCAGCAGCCGGTCCTCGCCCGCCGCCGCCGCCAGTTCGGCCAGTCGCGGTCCCAGGATGAAGCGCCCCTGCATGTCCCGGGTGACCAGGCGGTGATGCTCGAGCGCGACCGCCAGGCGGTGCGCGGTGGGTCGTGCCAGTCCGGTGGCGGCGACGAGTCCGGCCAGAGTGGCGGGGCCGGACTCCAGAGCGCTCAGCACCAGAGCCGCCTTGTCGAGAACGCCGACGCCGCTAGAGTTGTCCATGCCCTGATATTGCAGTCTCAGATCGCGAGACGCAAGTTCATTATCCCGGGATCTCCGTCACTCTTGGGGAGGCAGCCCGGAATCGTCGGCGTACAGGTGCGGCGGCAGGGCGGCTTCATCACACGAGAAGACCGGCAGTGCGGCCGGTCGGAGGGAAAGCGATGGGACGGACACTCGCGGAGAAGGTCTGGGACGACCACGTCGTCCGGCGCGCCGATGGCGAGCCCGACCTCCTCTTCATCGATCTGCACCTGCTGCACGAGGTCACCAGCCCGCAGGCGTTCGACGGCCTCCGGCTGGCCGGGCGGAAGGTCCGGCGGACCGATCTCACGATCGCCACCGAGGACCACAACACCCCGACGCTCGACATCGACAAGCCCATCGCCGACCCGGTCTCCCGCACCCAGCTGGAGACGCTGCGCCGCAACGCCGCCGAGTTCGGCGTCCGCATCCACTCGCTGGGCGACGTGGAGCAGGGCGTGGTGCACGTGGTGGGCCCGCAGCTGGGCCTGACCCAGCCCGGCATGACGGTGGTCTGCGGCGACAGCCACACCTCCACCCACGGCGCCTTCGGCGCGCTGGCGTTCGGCATCGGCACCAGTCAGGTCGAGCATGTGCTGGCCACCCAGACGCTGCCGTTGGCCCCCTTCCGGACCATGGCGGTCACGGTGGAGGGCGAGCTGCCCGAGGGCGTCACCGCCAAGGACCTGATCCTGGCCGTGATCACCCGGATCGGCACCGGCGGCGGCCAGGGCTACGTCATCGAGTACCGGGGCTCCGCCATCCGCAAGCTCTCGATGGAAGCGCGGATGACCATCTGCAACATGTCCATCGAGGCGGGCGCTCGGGCCGGCATGATCGCCCCGGACGACACCACCTTCGACTACCTCAAGGGCCGCCCGCACGCCCCGGCCGGCGAGGACTGGGACGCCGCCGTGGCGTACTGGCGCACCCTGGCCACCGACCAGGACGCGGTCTTCGACCACGAGGTCTACATCGACGCGAGCGAGCTGAGCCCGTTCGTCACCTGGGGCACCAACCCCGGCCAGGGCGCCCCGCTGAGCGCCGCCGTGCCGGACCCGGCGTCCTTCACCGACCCCTCCGAGCGCACCGCCGCCGAGAACGCCCTGACCTACATGGGCCTGACCGCCGGCACCCCGCTGCGCGAGGTGAAGGTCGACGCCGTCTTCGTCGGCTCCTGCACCAACGGCCGGATCGAGGACCTGCGCGCCGCCGCGGCCATCCTCCAGGACCGCAAAGTCGCCGACGGCGTACGGATGCTGGTCGTCCCCGGCTCGGTGCGGGTCGCCCTCCAGGCCGTCGAGGAGGGCCTGGACAAGGTCTTCACCGCCGCCGGCGCCGAGTGGCGGCACGCGGGCTGCTCGATGTGCCTGGGCATGAACCCGGACCAGCTGGCCCCGGGTGAGCGCTGCGCCTCCACCTCCAACCGCAACTTCGAGGGGCGGCAGGGCAAGGGCGGCCGCACCCACCTGGTGTCGCCGCAGGTGGCCGCCGCCACCGCCGTGCTCGGCCGGCTGGCCGCACCGGCGGACCTGAACGACCGCATCGCTGTGGAGGCCTGAGACCGATGGAGAAGTTCACCGACCACACCGGCCGGGCCGTCCCGCTGCGCCGCAGCAACGTCGACACCGACCAGATCATCCCCGCGCACTGGCTGAAGAAGGTCACCCGCAGCGGCTTCGAGGACGGCCTGTTCGAGGCCTGGCGCAAGGACGAGTCCTTCGTCCTCAACCAGCCGCAGTGGCAGGGCGCCACCGTGCTGGTGGCCGGGCCCGACTTCGGCACCGGCTCCTCCCGTGAGCACGCGGTCTGGGCGCTGCAGAACTACGGCTTCAAGGCCGTGATCTCGTCCCGCTTCGCCGACATCTTCCGGGGCAACTCGCTGAAGAACGGCCTGCTGACGGTGATCCTGCCGCAGGAGACCGTGGAGCGGCTCTGGGCGCTGGTCGAGGCCGACCCGACGGCCGAGGTCACCGTGGACCTGGAGGCGCGTCAGGTGCGCGCCGAGGGCATCACGGCCGACTTCGAGCTGGACGAGAACGTCCGCTGGCGGCTGCTCAACGGCCTGGACGACATCAGCATCACGCTGGCGCAGGAGGACCAGATCGCCGCCTTCGAGGCGACCCGTCCCGCGTTCAAGCCGCGCACCCTGCCAGTCGCCTGACCGCTGCCGCGCACCGAAGGCCGGCGGCCCGCTCCCGATCACCTCGGGGCGGGCCGCCGGCCTTCGCCGTTCCCGGACCCGGACCCGCCGCCGGACCCGCCGCCGGGACAAGTCGCCCGAGCTGGCACAATCGGAGCATGGAGCGCCGCCCTGAACCCCCGTACGAGAGCGGCGACCCGCAGGAGGCCGCGCTCTACGCCGTGGTGGCCGAGCGTCTGAAGCAGGCGCACGCCCGAGTGCGTGCGCTGAACGTGTCTGAGGAGACCAGGGTCGCGTTGGTCCGCCGACTGCTCGCGGTGACCGAGTCCGCGAAGCGGGATCTCCCGGCGGCGGCACGGCGGTTGGGACGCATCGTGGCCGAGCTGGACGCCGGGCGGCTGCCCCCGCCGCCGGGCCGGTGACCCGTGAATCCACTGCGGCACTAGGGTGATTCGTCCGTTTGGTAATTGCAAGACTGCATATACATGCCTAACGTGCGAAATACGCCGGTGGATTCACCGGCGTGCCGGTTTCCGAAGGGGAAGACGTGAACAAGGCACAGCTTGTCGAAGCGGTGGCCGAGCAGCTCGGTGGTCGTAGGGCCGCCGCCGAGGCAGTGGATGCTGTGCTCGACACCGTCGTCCGCGCTGTCGTGGCCGGTGACCGGGTCTCGGTCACCGGCTTCGGTACGTTCGAGAAGGTGGACCGCTCCGCGCGGTTCGCCCGCAATCCGCAGACCGGCGAGAAGGTCCGGGTCAAGAAGACCTCGGTACCGCGCTTCCGGCCGGGCCAGGGCTTCAAGGACCTGGTCAGCGGCAGCAAGAAGCTGCCCAAGGAGGGCCCGTCGGTCAAGAAGGCCCCCAAGGGCTCGCTCACCCCCGGCAAGGGCGGGACGACCGCGGCCGTGAAGCGCGCCGCCGCCAAGCGCACCGCCACCGCGGCGGAGGCCGCCGTCACCGCGCGGCCCGCCAAGAAGACCGGTGCCAAGAAGGCCGCACCGGCGGCCGCCAAGAAGGCCGCCGCGAAGAAGGCCGCGCCGGCCGCGAAGAAGGCCGCCGCCAAGACCGCCGCGCCCGCCAAGACGGCCGCCTCGGCGGCGAAGAAGACCACGGCGAAGAAGGCCGCGTCGACCGCCAAGAAGAGCCCTGCCAAGAAGAGTTCGGCCGGCGCCAAGAAGACCGCGTCGGCCCGGAAGGCCGCCGCACGCCGGGCGGTCACCCGCAAGATCGCCGCCCCGGCCGGCTGACGGCCGCGCCGATCCCCGCCGCGCCGATCCCCGCCGCTCCGGCGCCCCGATCCCGCGACAGCACGACCCCGCGACAGCACGATTCCGCGACAGTGCGACCCCTCGACGGCACGAGCCGCAGGCCGCCCCCGGCGTCACCGGAGGCCGGGCCCTGCGGCTTCGTCGTCTCCCCGTACCCGGCGCCGTGCCCGTACCCGCGCCGTACGCCCGGCTCAGGCGCCGGGATCGGGGAAGGTCTGCAGGGTGAGGAAGACCACCCGCCGTGCCGCGCCCTCGCCCTCGGTACGGATGCGCACCCGCTGACCGGGCCGCAGCAGCCGCAGGCCCCCCGCGTCGAAGGCCGCCGCGTCGAACGGCAGCGGCGTCCCGTCGTCGAGCAGCACCGAGCCGGAGCGCGTGTCGGGCGAGAAGGTGAAAGCCGTGGCCTGCATGCGCTCAGGGTAGTGGGCGCCCCACCGGCCGCCCGCCGCGCCCCGACGGCCGCAGTGCCCCGGCGACCGCGGCGGTGCGCGGCCCCACCCCCAGCGCCAGCGCCTGCGCCAGGTCCTCCCCGGTGTCCACGTCCCGCCGCACCGAGGGCACGTCCGGCAGCGTGATCTCCCGGGCCCCGGACGCCAGATGGCGCCGCCGGGAGCCGCCGCCGAAGGCGGGTGCCGGAGCGACGCCCGGCGCCGCCGCCAGCAGCGTGGTCCCGGTCCCCGGCGCGTCGGCCAGGAACGCCCGCCCGCCGACCGGCACCCGCGCCAGCACCCGGGCCAGCTCCGCCGCCCGCAGCGCCGGCAGGTCCGCCGACAGCGCCGCCACCGGCGCCGCCGGAGCCAGCACCCGGGCCCGCGCCATGCCGTGCCGCAGCGCCGGATTGAGGCCCAGCGCCGGTTCGTCCGGCACCACCAGCGCCCCGGCGGCCCGCAGCGCCGCCCCGGCCTGCGGGTCGTCGGTGACCACCAGCAGCCGGGCGACCGCCGGGCAGCGCAGCGCCGCCGCCGCCGTGTCCAGCGCGAAGGCCAGCGCCAGCTCGCCGCGCAGCCCGCCGGCGTACGGGCCCAGCCGGCTCTTGGCGATCGCCAGCGGCTTCAGCGGCAGCACCAGGGACCAGTCGGCGGGGGGAACGCAGCCGGCTTCGGCACAGGGGCGTACGGTGTCCTGGTTCATCGGCGCCATTCTCGTACCGCCGGACGCCCGCGCGCTCCGGTCACCGGGCCGTCGGACGTGCCTTTCGTCACGTGCGCCCGGTCGGCGCGAGGGTTCCTCGACAGCCGGCCGAGCGGCGGGACAGACTGGTCCGGCCGCCGCCACCGGGCCGATGACGGTCTCCGCGGACCACCGCCGGGGAGGCCGGGGAACGGCAAAGATCCGCGGCCCGCAGGGTGCCGCGCAGTCAGAGGAGGACCTGGGGTGGCCCGCCGCTCTAACGCCGGATACGGCTTCTGGTACCGCTTGGCGGCCGTGCTCGTGAAGCCGCTGCTGCTCCTCCTGGTGAAGCGGGAGTGGCGCGGCTGGCAGCACATGCCCGTGGAGGGCGGCTTCATCACCGCCGTCAACCACATCTCGTACTTCGACCCGCTCACCTATGGGCACTACCAGTACAACAGCGGCCGCCCGCCGCGCCTCCTGGCCAAGTCCGGGCTGTTCGCGATCCCCTTCGTGGGCATGATGCTGCGCAACATGGGCCAGATCCCGGTCTACCGGGAGTCCACCGACGCGGCGCACGCCTTCCGGGCGGCGGTGGCGGCGGTGAACAGCGGCGAGTGCGTCGCCGTCTACCCCGAGGGCACCCTCACCCGGGACCCGGACCTGTGGCCGATGACCGCCAAGACCGGTGCCGCCCGGGTCGCGCTGATGACCGGTGCGCCGGTGATCCCGGTGGCGCAGTGGGGCGCCCATGAGATCGTCCCGCCGTACGCCAAGCCGGGGCAGCGCCGGTTCCGGTTCTTCCCCCGGCAGCGGGTGACGGTGGTGGCCGGACCGCCGGTGGACCTGGAGCGGTACCGGGGCAAGGACCTCACCGCCGAGGTGCTGCGCGAGGCCACCGAGGACATCATGGCCGCCATCACCGCCCTGCTGGCGGAGATCCGGGGCGAGCAGCCGCCGGCCGTCCGCTTCGACCTGCGGCGCAGCGCCAAGGAGCGGCGCGCCCAGCGGGCCGCCGAGGCCGCCGAGACGGTGCCCGCCCAGGCCGGCGAGCCGGCGGAGCCCGCCGAGCCCGCCGCCCGGCCCGGCACGCCCGAGGAGACCGCCAAGTGACCCGCTGCGCCGTCTACGGCAACGGCTCCTGGGGGACGGCCTTCGCCATGGTGCTGGCCGACGCGGGCTGCGAGGTGGTCCTCTGGGGCCGCCGGGCGGAGCTGGCCGACGCCGTCAACCGCACCCATGTCAACCCGGCGTACCTGCCCGGGGTGCGGCTGCCGGAAACGATCACCGCCACCAGCGACCCGGCGGCGGCCGCCGCCGGCGCCGAGTTCGCGGTGCTGGCGGTGCCCTCGCAGACGCTGCGCGGCAATCTGGCCGCCTGGGCGCCGCTGCTGGAGCCGGACGCGGTGCTGGTCAGCCTGATGAAGGGTGTGGAGCTCGGTACCGCCAAGCGGATGAGCGAGGTGATCGCGGAGGTCGCCGACGCGGGCCCGGAGCGGGTCGCGGTGGTGAGCGGCCCCAACCTGGCTGGTGAGATCGCCAACCGGCAGCCCGCCGCCTCGGTGGTGGCCTGCGCCGACGAGGACGTCGCCAAGCGGCTCCAGGCGGCCTGCCACACCGGGTACTTCCGCCCGTACACCAACACCGACGTGGTCGGCTGCGAGCTGGGCGGCGCGGTGAAGAACGTGATCGCGCTGGCCGTCGGCATGGCGGACGGCATGGGCCTGGGCGACAACACCAAGGCGTCGCTGATCACCCGGGGCCTGGCCGAGACCTCCCGGCTCGGCCGCGCGTTCGGCGCCGACCCGTACACCTTCGCCGGGCTGGCGGGTATGGGCGACCTGGTCGCCACCTGCTCCTCGCCGCTCTCCCGCAACCACACCTTCGGCATCAACCTGGGCCGTGGCATGACGCTGGCGGAGGCCGTCGCCGCCACCAGCCAGACCGCCGAAGGGGTGAAGTCCTGCGAGTCGGTGCTGGACCTGGCGCGCCGCAGCGGGGTGGAGATGCCGATCACCGAGGCGGTGGTCGACGTGGTGCACAACGGCAAGCCCACCGGGCGGGTGGTCAAGGAGCTGATGTCCCGCTCCGCGAAGGCCGAGCGCCGGTAGCGGCCCCATCAGCGCGGTGCGGGGACACCCGGACGGGCGGCGGCCGGACGGCCGCTCGCCGGGCCGTGCCCGCACCGCGCCGGTAGTGTCGGCCGCGTTATGAGCAGCGAAACGACCTCCGCGAACCAGGACGGGCCCGCCCCCGGGCGCAAGCTCCGTGTCGCCCTCGTCTTCGGCGGGCGAAGCTCCGAGCACGCCATCTCGGTCTCCACCGCCGGCAGTGTGCTGCGCGCCATCGACCGGACGGTCTACGAGGTGCTGCCGATCGGCATCACCCAGGACGGCCGCTGGTCGCTGACCTGCGACGAGTCCGCGCGGATGGCCATCACCGACGGCCGGCTGCCCAGCGTCGAGCAGGTCGCGGAGTCGGCCGAAGGCCAGGTGGTGCTGCCGGTCAGCCCGGTCTCCCGCGAGGTGGTCTGGAACGAGCCCGGGGCCGTGCCCAAGCTGCTGGGCGAGGTCGATGTGGTGCTGCCGCTGCTGCACGGCCCCTGGGGCGAGGACGGCACCCTCCAGGGCCTGCTGGAGCTCTCCGGGGTGCCGTACGTCGGCTCCGGGGTGCTGGCCAGCGCGGTCGGCATGGACAAGGAGTACACCAAGCGGGTGCTCGCCTCGTTCGGCATCGAGGTCGGCCCATACGCGGTGGTTCGCCCCCGGGACTGGGAGACCGAGGACGGCCGGACCGCCGCTCGCAAGCGGATCGGGGAGCTGACCCCGCCGCTCTTCGTCAAGCCCTGCCGGGCCGGCTCCAGCATGGGCATCACCCTGGTCCGGGACCTCACCGAGCTGGACGCGGCGATCGAGGAGGCCCGCCGCCACGACCCCAAGGTGATCGTGGAGCAGGGCCTGGCCGGCCGCGAGATCGAGTGCGGCGTGCTGGAGTTCGAGGACGGGCCGCGCGCCAGCCTGCCGGCCGAGATCAAGGTCGGCGGCGACTTCGCCTTCTACGACTTCGAGGCCAAGTACATCGACGCCTCCGAGGTCGAGGTCCCCGCCCGGCTCCCCGCCGCCGAGACCGCCGCGCTGCGCGCGCTGGCGGTGCGCGCCTTCGAGGCGCTGGGCTGCGAGGGGCTGGCCCGGGTCGACTTCTTCCGGCTGGACGACGGCCGCTGGGTGGTCAACGAGATCAACACCATGCCCGGCTTCACCCCCATCTCGGCCTACCCCAAGATGTGGGAGGCCACCGGGGTGCCCTACCGGGAGCTGGTCGACCGGCTGCTGAAGGCGGCGCTGCGGCGCTCCACCGGGCTGCGCTGACGCGTGATCCGGTGAGGCGGCCCCTCACTCGGTGAAGCGGGCCCTCACTCGGTGAGGCGGCCCCTCACTCGGTGAAGCGGGACGGGATGGTCTTCCGCACCGCGTCCGAGATCGGCGGCAGCGCGTCGGTCGGGCTCGGATACGCCCCGTCCGGGACGGTCACCTCCACATCGGCCCGCCGCTCCACCGTGGTGAAGCGGTAGCCGTCGCCGGTGCGCTCGATCAGCCAGTCCACGTCGTTCACGGTGACCGCGTCGGACTTCGGGTGCTCGATCAGCAGCCGAGGCACCGGCACCCCGCACCTGAGCACGGTACGCGGATCGCTGTGCCAGGCCGCCGTGTACGGCGAGGCGGGCTGCGGGTCCTGCCGCGTGCGTCCCTGCACGCTGCGCGGCAGTGCCCGGTCCAGCGCGGCGCAGTACGGCGCGGCGGCGGCGTCCGGGGTGGGCGGCTCCACCCTCGGGTCCGACCGCCACCACAGGAAGCCGCAGGCCAGCAGGGCCACCAGCACGGCGGAGAGCAGCAGCAGGCGGCGCTGCGCGGTACCGGAGGTGAATCGGGCGGGGACGGTCACCGTCCGATCATAGGAGGGGGCTACAGATGGACCACCGGGCAGGTCAGGGTCCGGGTGATCCCCTCGACCTGCTGGATGCGGGCCACCACCAGGCGGCCCAGCTCGTCCACGGTCTCGGCCTCGGCCCGTACGATCACGTCGTACGGCCCGGTGACGTCCTCGGCCCGGGTCACCCCGGGGACCTCCGAGATGGCCCCGGCCACGGCGGTGGCCTTGCCGACCTCGGTCTGGATCAGGATGTATGCCTGCACCACGGTTGGACCTCCTGGCAGCTGGGGGTGGAGATCGTCACGTCGTCCCGAAGCCACGCTACCGCGCGGCACGGCCCTGCGGGGAGACCCGCGTCGCCGGGCAGGGCTACGCTGCGCGCTGGGAGGGCCGTACGGGCTCCGCGGCGGCGGTGCCCCCGGGTGGCGGCCGCCCGGTGTACATGAGACCGGTGTACACGAGACCGGTGTACACGAGACGGCTGTGCACAAGACCGGCGTACACGAGATCCGTGGTCCAGGGAAGGACGGCACATGCAGGGCACCGTGGGCGAGCTCGGGGAGTTCGGACTCATCCGGGAACTGACCGCCCGGCTGCCGCCCAACCCGGCCGTCGACCTCGGCCCGGGTGACGACGCCGCCGTGGTGAAGGCCCCCGACGGCCGGGTGGTCGCCACCACGGACGTGCTGCTCGAAGGCCGCCACTTCCGCCGCGACTGGTCCACCGCCTATGACGTGGGCCGCAAGTCCGCCGCGCAGAACCTGGCCGACATCGCGGCCATGGGCGCGGTGCCCACCGCCCTGCTGCTCGGCCTGGTCGCCCCGGCCGACCTGCCCGCCACCTGGGCCACCGAGCTGATGGACGGGCTGCGGGACGAGTGCCAGGTGGCAGGGGCCGGTGTGGTCGGCGGGGACGTGGTGCGCGGTGACACCGTGATGCTGGCGATCACCGCGCTGGGCGACCTGCGCGGCCGGGCGCCGGTCACCCGGTCGGGCGCCCGGCCCGGCGACGTGGTCGCGGTCACCGGCTGGCTGGGCTGGTCGGCGGCCGGCTACACCGTGCTCTCCCGGGGCTTCCGCTCGCCGCGTGCCTTTGTGGAGGCCCACCGCCGCCCCGAGCCGCCGTACCACGCCGGGCCGGCCGCCGCCGAGCTGGGCGCCACCGCGATGATCGACGTCAGCGACGGCCTGGTCGCCGACCTCGGCCATGTCGCGGCGGCGAGCCGGGTCGACATCGACCTGCGGGCCGCCGACTTCGACGTGCCCGCCCAGATGGCCGACATCGGGCAGGCGGTGGGGGTGGACCCGCTGGTCTGGGTGCTCTCCGGCGGCGAGGACCATGCCATCGTCGCCACCTTCCCGCCGGAGGTGGCGCTGCCCGCCCGCTGGCGGGTGGTGGGCGAGGTGGCGGCGCCCCGCCGCTCCGGCGCGGTCACCGTGGACGGCGCGCCCTGGGACCGGGCGGGCGGCTGGGACCACTTCGGCGGCTAGCGGCCCTGGCCCGCGACCGCGTGCGGCGGTCGGCCGCGCTCCGGCGTGCGCGCGGCTCGCCCGGCGCACCGGCGCGTCCGGGTGGGCCGGGCGGCTGCTTCGGGTATGTCTGGGGAGGTATGTCCGAACCCGGGGGAGCCGAGACGGCGGGCAGGAGCTCTGGCAACGTTATGCGCATCGGTGTGCTGACCAGTGGCGGCGACTGCCCCGGCCTCAATGCGGTGATCCGCTCCGTGGTGCACCGCGCCGTGGACGTGCACGGCGACGAGGTCGTCGGCATCGAGGACGGCTACCTGGGGCTGATCGAGCAGCGGTCCAGGCCGCTGGACCACGACGACGTCCAGGGCCTGCTCACCCGGGGCGGCACCATCCTGGGCTCCTCCCGGGTCGAGCCCGCCCGCATCCGGCGGGCGGTCGCCGAGGCGCCCGCGCTGGCCGCCGCGCTGGGCATCGACGCGCTGATCGCGATCGGCGGCGACGGGACCTTCGCCGCGGCGCAGCTGTTCTGCGAGGCCGGGCTGCCGGTGGTCGGCGTACCCAAGACCATCGACAACGACGTCAACGCCACCGACACCTCCTTCGGCTTCGACACCGCCGTGTCGGTCGCCACCGAGGCCATCGACCGGCTGAAGACCACCGCCGAGTCGCACCAGCGGGTGATGGTGGTCGAGGTGATGGGCCGGGAGGCGGGCTGGATCGCGCTGGAGGCCGGGACGGCGGGCGGTGCGCACGGCATCCTGCTGCCGGAGAAGCCGTTCGACATCGAGTCGGTCTGCGTGATGATCGAGGAGCGGTTCGCCCGGGGCAAGAAGTTCGCCATCGTCGTGGCGGCCGAGGGCGCCCGGCCGGCCCCCGGCACGCTGCGGCTGGACCCCGGCGTCGTCGACCGCTACGGCCACCGCCGCTACGGCGGCATCGGCACCCGGCTGGCCCAGGAGCTGGAGCACTGGCTCGGCAAGGAGTCCCGGCCGGTGATCCTCGGCCACATCCAGCGCGGCGGCCCGCCCACCGCCCGTGACCGGGTGCTCGCCACCCGGTTCGGCTGGCACGCGGTGGAGGCCGTCCACAAGGGCGCCTCCGGCTACTTCACCGCGCTGCGCGGCACGCTGGTGGAGCTGATGCCGATCGCGGACGCCATCGCCGAGCCCAAGACCGTCCCCCGGCAGCGGCTGCTGGAGGCCGAAGCGGTGCTCTGAGACGGCGGCGGTAGGTTGGGACCATGCCCGACATCCACACGTCCGACTCCGTCGCCCCCCGCCAGGCCCCGCCCCGGGTGCTGACCGTCGCCGGCTCCGACTCCGGCGGCGGCGCGGGCATCCAGGCCGACCTCAAGGCCATGCTGGCGCTGGGCGTGCACGGGATGAGCGTGATCACCGCCGTCACCGCGCAGAACTCACTGGGCGTCCAGGGCTACTGGGAGCTGCCCGCCGAGGCCGTCCGGGCACAGTTCCGCAGCGTGGTGGACGACATCGGGGTGCAGGCGGTGAAGACCGGCATGCTCGCCTCCATCGAACTGGTCACCACCGTCTCCGAACTGCTCGCCGGGGTGGACGCGCCGGTGGTGGTCGACCCGGTCGGCGTCTCCAAGCACGGTGACGCGCTGCTGGCGGCCGAGGCGGTCGCCACCGTACGGGAGCTGCTGCTGCCGGTGGCCACCGTCGCCACGCCCAATCTGCACGAGGTCGAGCAGCTCACCGGGGTCCGGGTGGCCGGTGAGCAGGACATGCACCGGGCCGCCGAGGCGATGCTGGCGCTGGGGCCGCGCTGGGTCCTGATCAAGGGCGGCCACCTGTCCGGCGAGGCCGCCGACCTGCTCAGCGACGGCACCAGCGAGCACTGGTTCCGCGCCGAGCGGTACGACAACCGGCACACCCACGGCACCGGCTGCACCCTGGCCAGCGCGGTCGCCGCCGAACTCGCCAAGGGCCGTGACATCCCCGACGCGGTCGCCGCCGCCAAGGACTACGTCACCGGCGCCATCCGCGCCGGCTTCCCCCTCGGCTCCGGCATCGGCCCGGTCGACCACGCCTGGCGCCTCCGCGCCTGACCCGTGCGGCCCCGGGTGATCGTTCAGGGGCGCGGCGAACTGCGCGGGAACCACGCATGTGCGTGGTGGGCTGTACGTACAGTCCGTCCGCCCGTTGGTGACGCCCGCAGTTCCGCGCTGCGCGAGCACCCCGCACATGCATGGAGCGATCCGGCCGAACCGTCCCGCTCGGGTGAGCCCGAGCGGGACGGTACGCATGGGTGGGGCGCTCTCGGGGAAGGCCCATCAGCAACAGCAGGCGAGATCGGTCGTCCCTCCGCGACTGCGGGGCACGCTCGGGAGGCGAGGATGATGGCCGCCGAGACAGCACAGCCGCACGGCGGCGGCAGCGGGCGCGGACCCGTCCGGACGCTGGCGCGCCGCACCACGCTCTGCCTGCGCCAGGCGTGCGCCGCCGACCGCAACCCCCTGTGCCGCAGCAGCGACCGCAGACGGGCCAGGCTGCTGCTGGCCCTGGTGGCGATGCTGCTGCTGGCCCCGCTGCTGGCCGCCCTGGCCAGCGGCATGGTCTACCGCCACGGCCGGGACGCCGCCGCCGCCCAGGCCGCGCGGCGGCACCAGGTGACCGCGGTGACGCAGGTCCGGGCGCCGGACAACCGGGTCCGGGTGGGCCAGCAGTTCGAGGTGCCGACCGCCGCCCGGTGGAGCTACCCGGCCGGGCACGCCAGGAGCGGCCCGGTGATGGTCGCCCCGGGCACCGCCGCCGGGACCAAGGTGCCGCTGTGGGTGGACGGCGCCGGGCAGCCGACCCAGCCGCCGCGCAGCCGGGCCGACATCGCCGCCGACGCGTGGTTCGCCGCGGCCGGTACGCTCGCCGCGTTCGCCGCCCTCACCGTGACCGGCGCGGGCATCGCCCGCCGGAGCCTGGAGCGGCGCGACGACGAGGCGTGGGCCCGGCAGTGGGCCGAGGTCGAACCGGACTGGTCCGGCCGCCGCCCGCACGGCATCGACGGCCGCTGAGCCCCGGGCCGCTGAGCCCGCTCCTGAGCCTGCCCGGACAAGCGGAAGGCCGGCCCACCCCAGCGGGGTGGACCGGCCTTCGACGAACCGGGTGCCGGCCTGCGCGTCAGCGCGAGACCTTGCCGGCCTTGATGCACGAGGTGCAGACGTTGAGCCGCTTCGGCGTCCGACCGACCACAGCACGCACCGTCTGGATGTTGGGGTTCCAACGACGGCGGGTGCGGCGGTGCGAGTGGGAGATGTTGTTGCCGAAGCCCGGCCCCTTGCCGCAGACGTCGCAGTTGGCAGCCACGGGAGTCACTCCAAAGACTTCAGATCAGGTACGTTCCAAAACCCCGGAAGACCGCGGACCGTGGGTACGGGTACTGGGTCAGACCGAGAACGCCCGGGTCGGCCCCGGGCAACCGGAGCAGCATACACGCGCCGCTCCCGTAAGTACGAAACTACCATGGCTCGGGCACCGGCCGCCGCCGACCGCCCTCCGGGCCCGGATAGCCTTCCTGCCTGGACAGCCCATTCGGGGCGGACCGTGAACCGGGGTCCGCCGCACGCGCCAGTGAGGAGACCCGGTGCCGGACACGCTCGACGCTCCCGCCGTACGCACCTGGTGCCGGCTGTCGCTGGCCGCCCTGGGGCAGGCCCGCGAGGAGATCGACGCGCTCAACGTCTACCCCGTACCCGACGGCGACACCGGTACCAACCTCTACCTCACCGTCGAGTCGGCCGCCGCCGCGCTCGACCGGGCCTTCGAGCAGCCCGCCGACGGCGCCGCCCCCGGCCTGGCCGGCGCCATGCGGGCGATGGCGCGGGGCGCGCTGCTGGGGGCGCGCGGCAACTCCGGGGTGATCCTGGCCCAGCTGCTGCGCGGCATGACCGAGGTGCTGGCCGACGGCGCCGGACCCGACAGCCCCGGACCCGACAGCCCCGGACCGGGCAACCTCGGACCGGGCAACCTCGGACCGGCCATCGGGGACGCCGCCGCGCTGCGCCGGGCACTGCGCCGCGCCGCCGACGCCGGGTACGAGGCCGTCGCCCGGCCCGTCGAGGGCACCATGCTCACCGTCGCCGCCGTCGCCGCGCAGGCCGCCCACGACTGCCCCGGCGGCCTGGTCGAGGTCGCCGCCGCCGCCCACGAGGCGTCCCGCCGCGCCCTGGCCCGCACCACCCGCCAGCTGGACGTCCTCGCCCGCGCCGGGGTGGTCGACGCCGGGGGCCGCGGCCTGGTCGCCGTACTCGGCGCCCTGGCGGACGCCGTGGCCGACCACACCCCGATGGGCCCGCTCGCGCTGCAACCCGGCCGCGCCCGCCACCCGGAGGCCCCCATGGAGCCGGACGGCGGCTGCGCGGCCGACCCGGAGCCGGTCGCGGCCGGCCACCCCGCCTTCGAGGTGATCTACCTGCTGGACGCCCCCGACGAGGCGCTGCCCGCACTGCGCGCCCGGCTGGACGCGCTCGGCGACTCCCTGGTGGTGGTCGGCGGCGACGGCCTGTGGAACGTCCATGTGCATGTGGACGACGCCGGCGCAGCCGTCGAGGCCGGAGTGGCGGCCGGCCGCCCGCACCGGATCAGGATCACCCACTTCGGTGACACCGCCCGGCAGGCGGCGGGCGGCGACCCGCCCCCGCACCACCACGAGCAGCCGGGCCGGGCCGTGGTCAGCGTGGTGCACGGCACCGGCATCGCCCGGCTGTGCACCGAGGCCGGCGCCGCCGTCCTGCACGCCGACCCCGACCGGCCGCCGTCCAGCGCCGAGCTGGCCGGCGCCGTCCGCCGGGCCGGAGCCCGCGAGGTGGTGCTGCTGCTCAACGACGCCGAGCTGCGGGCGGTCGCCGGGGTCGCCGCCGACCAGCTGCGCCGCGACGGCATACGGGTCGCCGTCATCCCCACCCGCTCACCGGTCCAGGGGCTGGCCGCGCTCGCCGTGCACGAGACCGGGCGGCGCTTCGACGAGGACGTCGTCGGCATGACCTCGGCGGCCGGCGCCACCCGCTACGCCGAGCTGGCCGTGGCCGAGGGGGAGTCCTGGACGATGGCCGGGGTCTGCCAGGCGGGGGACGTCCTCGGCCTGATCGACGGCGATGTGGCCGTGATCGGCGCCGACCTGGTCTCCACCGGCGAGGTGGTGCTCGACCGGATGCTCGCCGCCGGCGGCGAACTGCTCACCCTGATCCTCGGCGAGGGCGTCCCGCAGCGGCTGGCGGACCGGCTGGTCGCCCATGTGCGGCGGCTGCGCCCCGAGGTCGACACGGTGGTCTACGACGGCGGCCAGGAGTCCGCGCCGCTGCTGATCGGCCTGGAGTAGGCGCGGGGCGCCGCCGCGTTGTCCGAGGCATGAGGTGGAATGGACCCGATGTCCGCACTTGACGAACCCCTCCACAAGCTCGTCGGCGACCGCACCGCGAAGGTGCTGGCCGACAGCCTCAAGCTGCACACCACCGGCGACCTGCTGTACCACTTCCCGCGCCGGTACGCCGAGCGCGGCGAGCTGACCCGGCTGGACGACCTGGAGGTCGACGAGCACGTCACCGTGGTCGCCCGGATCGAGAAGGTCACCGTCATCCCCTTCCGGCAGCGCCGCGGCAACCGGCTGGAGGTGGTGGTCACCGACGGCAGCGGCCGGCTGACCCTCACCTTCTTCAACCAGGCGTGGCGGGAGAAGGAGCTGCGCCCCGGCGCGCGGGGGATGTTCGCCGGCAAGGTCGGCGCCTTCCAGCGGGTCCGGCAACTGGCCAACCCCGACTACCAGCTGCTGGACGCCGACGAGGGGTCCGGCGCCGCCGAGCGGTTCGCCGGGCGGCTGATCCCGGTCTACCCCGCCTCCGCGCAGGCCCCCAGCTGGAAGATCGCCCAGTGTGTGGAGGTGGCCCTGGACAGCATGGCCGCCACCGGCTGGGAGGGCGTCGGGGAGCCGCTGCCCCCGCAGCTGCGCGCCGACCGCGAACTGCTGCCGCTGCCCGAGGCGCTGGAGCGCATCCACCGGCCGCGCGCCCAGGTGGACGTGGCGATGGCCCGCTCCCGCCTCAAGTGGGACGAGGCGTTCGTCCTCCAGGTCGCCCTGGCCCGCCGCCGCGCCGCCGACCGCGCACTGCCCGCCGTCGCCCGTACGGCACCCGCCGGCGGCCTGCTGGACGCCTTCGACGCCCGGCTGCCGTTCACCCTCACCGAGGGCCAGCGGCAGGTCTCCGCCGAGATCTTCGCGGACCTCGCCCAGGAGCACCCCATGCACCGGCTGCTCCAGGGCGAGGTGGGCAGCGGCAAGACCATGGTCGGCCTGCGCGCGATGCTGGCCGTGGTCGACACCGGCGGCCAGGCGGTGCTGCTGGCGCCCACCGAGGTGCTGGCTCAGCAGCACCACCGGTCGATCACCGAGATGATGGGCGACCTGGCCGAGGGCGGCATGATCGGCGGCTCCGAGCTGGGCACCAAGGTCCGGCTGCTCACCGGCTCCACCGGCACCGCCGCCCGTCGGCAGACGCTGCTCGACCTGGTCACTGGCGAGGCCGGCATCGTGGTCGGCACCCATGCGCTGATCGAGGACAAGGTGCGCTTCCACGACCTGGGCCTGGTGGTGGTGGACGAGCAGCACCGCTTCGGCGTGGAGCAGCGCGACGCGCTGCGCGCCAAGGGCGACCGGCCGCCGCACCTGCTGGTGATGACCGCCACCCCCATCCCGCGCACGGTCGCCATGACGGTCTTCGGCGACCTGGAGACCTCGGTGCTGGACCAGCTGCCGTCCGGCCGCTCCCCGATCGCCTCGCATGTGGTGCCCGCGCTGGAGAAGCCCAACTTCCTGGCCCGCGCCTGGGAGCGGGTCCGCGAGGAGGTCGCCAAGGGCCATCAGGCGTATGTCGTCTGCCCCCGCATCGGTGACGAGGAGGACGACCCCAAGGCGCGCCGGAAGACCCGCAGGGCCGCCGAACCGGACCTGGAGGAGGTCGACGAGGGCGCCGAGGCCGACGCCGAGGAGCGGCGGCCCCCGCTGGCCGTGCTGGAGGTGGCGGAGCGGCTGCGCGGCGGCCCGCTCGCCGGGCTGCGGGTGGAGGTGCTGCACGGCAGGATGCCGCCCGAGGCCAAGGACGAGGTGATGCGCCGCTTCGCCGCCGGTGAGCTGGACGTCCTGGTCGCCACCACCGTGATCGAGGTCGGCGTCAACGTCCCCAACTCCACCGTGATGGTGATCATGGACGCCGACCGCTTCGGCGTCTCCCAGCTGCACCAGCTGCGCGGCCGGGTCGGCCGGGGATCGGCCCCCGGCCTCTGCCTGCTGGTCAGCGACATGCCGGCCGGCACCGCCGCCAGGGCCCGGCTGGACGCGGTGGCCGGCACCCTGGACGGCTTCCAGCTCTCCCGGATCGACCTGGAGCAGCGCCGCGAGGGCGATGTGCTGGGCCAGGCCCAGTCCGGGGTCAGGTCCTCGCTCAAGGTGCTCTCGGTGCTCCAGGACGAGGACGTCATCGCCGCCGCCCGCGAGGAGGCCGCCCGGCTGGTCGCGGACGACCCCGACCTGACCCGCCACCCGGATCTGGCGAGCGCCTTGGAGAGCCTGCTGGACGAGGAGCGCGCCGAGTATCTGGAGAAGGGCTGATCCAGCGCGAAGCCGCAGGTCAGAGCCGATTGTCAGTGCCTTGCGCGACAATGGAGGTGTTCGGGAGGCACTCCGACAGTGCCTGTCCCATGGACACCTGGGGGCTCATCACATGGCATTCCGTCACCTCAACGAACTCCCGCTCGGCGACAAGGTCTTCCGGATCGAGCTCGCCAGCGACGACGACCGCGAAGTCACCCTGACCCTCACCGGCTGGCGGGACGGCCAGGCCGCCGACCCGCTCGCCTCCGGCCGGCTCCGCCTCCCGGTGGAGGACGTCGCCTCGCTGCGCATCGCCCTCAACCGCGCGCTGCGGGCGCTCGCCATCGTTGCCGACGTCTCCGAGCCCATCCCCGACCGCGATGTGCTCCGCGAGCTCTACCCCGGCCACGGCGCCCCCTGGGTGCCGCAGCACGAGGAGGAGCTGGTGCGGCGCTTCCACGACGGCGAGACCGTGGCCCGGGTCGCCGCCCGCTTCGGCCGCACCCCCGACTCCGTCCGCACCAAGCTGCGCGAGCTGGGCCATGACCCGCGCCGCCCCGAGTACTGCCCGCCCGACGGCTGCCTGTCCTGGTCCCGCTACGCCTCCCCGACCCTGCTCGGCGCACCGGACCAGGCACCCGCCACCGACGCCTCCTAGACCGGCCTGCGGGAGCCCCGCCGGACCGCCGCCGGGGCTCCCGCCGTATAGCGTGGAGCGCGTACCCCACCGCCGACCCCGAGGAAGCCCAGCCCCATGACCCGCGTGATCGCCGGAGCGGCCGGCGGCCGCCGCCTGGCCGTGCCGCCAGGACAGGGCACCCGCCCGACCTCCGACCGGGCCAGGGAGGCGCTCTTCTCCACCTGGGAGTCGCTGCGCGGCACCCTGCACGGGGCCAGGGTGCTCGACCTGTACGGCGGCTCCGGCGCGGTCGGCCTGGAGGCGCTCTCCCGGGGCGCCTCGCACGCCCTGCTGGTGGAGGCCGACGCCCGCGCCGCCCGGACCATCCGGGAGAACGTCCGCACCCTGGCGCTGCCCGGCGCCGAGGTCCGGCACGGCAAGGCCGAGCGGGTGGTCGAGGAGCCGCCGCCCGCCGTCCCCTACGACCTGGTCTTCCTCGACCCGCCGTACGCGGTCACCGACGCCGGGGTACGCGAGATCCTGCTCACACTCCACGCCGGGGGCTGGCTCGCCGCCGACGCACTCGCCACCGTGGAACGCAGCACCAGGGGCGGCGACTTCGGCTGGCCGACGGGGTTCGAGCCGCTGCGCTCCCGCCGCTACGGCGAGGGGACACTCTGGTACGGTCGCGCCGCCGCCGCTCCGGGATCATGATGTGTCCGGTTCGGCCGGGAACGAACGGGTAGCAGATCGGCCCACCCTCACGGCGGAGCCGCCGGGGCCGGAGAGCGAGGATCACGTGTTGCGCCGCGCCGTCTGTCCGGGGTCCTTCGACCCCATCACCAACGGCCATCTCGACATCATCGAGCGTGCCTCCAAGCTCTATGACGTCGTGCATGTCGCCGTCCTGATCAACCCCGCCAAGCGCGGCCTGTTCACGGTCGAGGAGCGCATGGGGATGATCGAGGAGGTCACCGCCGACTACGGCAACGTCCAGGTGGAGTCGCACCACGGCCTGCTGGTCGACTTCTGCCGCGACCGGGGCATCCCGGCGATCGTCAAGGGCCTGCGCGCGGTCAGCGACTTCGACTACGAGTTGCAGATGGCCCAGATGAACCACGGCCTGTCCGGCGTGGAGACCCTCTTCGTGCCCACCTCCCCGACCTACAGCTTCCTCTCTTCCAGCCTGGTCAAGGAGGTCGCGGCGTACGGCGGCGACGTCGGCCACCTGGTCCCCGGGCCGGTGCTGCGCCGGCTCACCGCGCGGATGGCCGAGCGCGCCGCCGAGCGGTAGCCGCCGGGCACACGCTTTCTGCCGATCTGTCACCAGCCGCCGCCCGGCCGGGTCGCGGCCCCGGACCCGTTCACCCGGAACCCCCCGGTGGTCGTAGAGTTCGACCGGGCGCTCAGCTTCCGGGCCGCCCCGCCGCACCCCGGCGCACACGGAAAGACGTGAGCCACAGTGGACGTGCAGAACAAGCTCGACGACATCGTCGCGGCCGTCGAGAGCGCCCGATCCATGCCGATGTCGGCGTCCTGCGTCGTCAACCGGTCCGAGCTGATCGGCCTGCTGCGGGAGCTGCGGGAGGCACTGCCCGCCGAACTCTCCCAGGCCCAGGCGGTGATGGCCGACCATGAGCAGGTGGTCGCGGAGGCCCGCGCCGAGGCGGAGCAGATCATCCGGGGTGCCCACGCCGAGCGGGGCTCGCTGGTCTCCGGCACCGAGGTGGTCCGCACCTCCCAGGCCGAGGCCGACCGCATCCTCGCCGAGGCCCGCGCCGAGGCGGCGGAGCTGCGCCGGGAGGCCGACGACTACGTCGACAGCAAGCTGGCCAACTTCGAGGTCGTCCTCACCAAGACGCTCGGCGCGGTCGGCCGGGGCCGGGAGAAGCTGCTCGGCCACGGGCCCGACGCGGGCGGCGAGTACGGCCAGAGTCCGGTCTACCTGAACGGCGAGGGCGGCGAGGAGGGCGAGGAGTTCCGGCCGCGGGTCTCGCCCAGCCCCGAGGTGGACGAGTACGTCGACGTCAAGCTCGCCACCCTGGAGACGGTGCTCAGCAAGACCCTGGAGGCGGTCGGGCGCGGCCGCGACAAGCTGCTCGGCAAGCAGCCGATCGACGAGCTGGCCGCCTATCTGGCCGCCGCCGACCAGGCCCAGCAGCACAAGGACCGCGCCGAGGCCGTCGCGGCCGGCTTCGCCGCCGCCGAGGCGGAGGAGGGCGGCGCCCCCGGCGCCGCCGAGGAGATGGGCCGGCCCTGGTTCCAGGACGAGGTGCCCGGCGGCTCCGGCTGGGCCGACCCCACGCAGCCCGCCCAGCCCGCCCAGCCCGCCCAGCCCGCTTGGCCGCAGCAGCCCGGTGCCGATCCGTACGCCGCCGCTGCCGCCGCCGACCCGTACGCCCCGGCCGGCACCGACCCGTACGCCGCTGCCGCCGCCCTCGGTGACGGGCAGGGCGGGTACCCCGAGATGTACGGCTACGGCTACCCCGACCAGCAGGCCCAGCAGGCCCAGCCGGTCTGGCCGGGCCACGACCCGGCCGCCGCCCAGGACCCGTACGGCAACCCGGTCGGCGGCTACCCCCAGGGCCCGGAGGCGGCCGGCTACCCGCCGCAGCCCGGCTACGCCCCGCAGCAGGAGGCGTACGGTGGCTGGGGCGCCCAGCAGGGCGGCTACCCCGAGCAGGCTCCGGTGCCGCAGCAGCAGGGCGGGCTGGACGAGACCAGCTTCTTCGACACCAGCGTCATCGACGTGGCGCGGCTGCGGGAGCTGGGCGGCGGCCGCTGAGCGCGGCCCCGCAGCGGCCCCGCAGCGGGCCTCGGGGGAGCGAAGTTGGGCCTGGCCCCCAGGTCCGGTATCCTGACTGCTCCGGCCTGTTCAGCGCCGGGGTTGTCGGCTGCCCCGACTCCCCTCCCAGGGGGACGGTCGGGACGCAGAGCCGCAAGTCACACGAGCCGTATGCTCCGCACCTCACCGCGCGGAGCCGTAGGAAGCAGGACATCCTGAACCGCCTCGACCACCGCGACCCCCTCGTGTTCGACACGCACGAGCTGGGCCGTCGTCCGGGTTCGATGCGCAGGGTGACCCGCACCATCGAGGCCCCCGACGACTTCGGCATCGACGTGATCGGCGTCCCCGCCGGCAGCCCCGTCGAGCTGGATCTGCGGCTGGAGTCGGTGGTGGAGGGCGTACTGGTCACCGGTACCGCCGCCGCCCGTCTCCGCGGCGAGTGCGTACGCTGTCTGGAGCCCGTCGAGGACGACCTCGAGGTGGACTTCCAGGAGCTGTACTACTACCCGGAGGACGACCGGGTCCGCGGTGTCGCGGCCGGGCCGTCCGACGAGGACGACGAGGAAGAGACTTACCGCCTGGAGGGCGACCTGTTCGACCTCCAGGCGGTGCTGCGTGACGCGGTGGTGCTCGCACTGCCGCTGCAGCCGGTGTGCCAGGACGACTGCCTGGGCCTGTGCTCCGAGTGCGGAGCGCGGCTGAGCGACGACCCGGACCACCACCATGACGCCGTCGACCCCCGGTGGGCGGCACTGCAAGGACTCTCCGCCGCCCCCGAAGGGGGGCACCCCCGGCCGAAGGCCGGGGGAGAGGGTGACGGGAACGACGAGGACAGCGGTGCCCGCAAGGGTGCTGCCGAGAACCAGGAGAAGTAGCCGTGGCTGTTCCGAAGCGGAAGATGTCGCGCAGCAACACGCGCCACCGCCGTTCGCAGTGGAAGGCTGCGGTCCCGGCCCTGGTGGCATGCGACCGCTGCCACGAGCCGAAGCTGGCGCACATCGCGTGCCCGAGCTGCGGTACCTACAACCGCCGCCAGGTCCTGTCGGTCTGATCGGCGGGTGCAAGGATCGATGTCGGACGGAACCACGACCTCTCGCAAGGGTGCCTCATCCGGGGCCGAGTCCACGGGTAAGGCGGTCGGGCGGCCGACCTCGACCACCAACGACGTCCTGGAAGGGCGGCTCGGGTACACACTCGAGCCCGCCCTTCTGGTACGTGCTCTCACCCACCGCTCGTTCGCGTACGAGAACGGCGGCCTGCCCACCAACGAGCGCCTGGAGTTCCTGGGCGACTCGGTGCTCGGCCTGGTGGTGACCGACACCCTCTACCGGATCCACCCGGATCTGCCCGAGGGCCAGCTCGCCAAGTTGCGGGCCGCGGTCGTCAACTCCCGTGCGCTGGCCGAGGTGAGCCGCAGCCTCGACCTGGGTGCTTTCATCCGGCTCGGCCGGGGTGAAGAGGGCACCGGTGGCCGGGACAAGTCCTCCATCCTGGCCGACACGCTGGAGGCCATGATCGGCGCGGTCTACCTCGACCAGGGCCTGGACGCCGCCTCCGAGCTGGTGCACCGCCTCTTCGACCCGCTGATCGAGGAGTCCTCCAACCTGGGCGCCGGGCTGGACTGGAAGACCTCACTCCAGGAGCTCACCGCCACGGTGGGCATCGGCGTGCCCGAGTACCTGGTCAGCGAGGCGGGACCGGACCACGAGAAGACCTTCACCGCCACCGCCCGGGTCGGCGGCGAGGAGTACGGCACCGGTACCGGCCGCTCCAAGAAGGAAGCCGAGCAGAAGGCCGCGCAGAGCGCCTGGCACGGCATCCGCGACAAGTACGGTGTCGCCACTCCGGCCGACGGCACCACCCCGGCCGCCTAGCGCATGCCAGAGCTGCCCGAGGTCGAGGTGGTCCGGCGCGGCCTGGAGCGCTGGGTCACCGGCCGCACCGTGGCCGAGGCACAGGTGCTGCACCCGCGCGCCGTCCGCCGGCACCTCGGCGGACCGGCGGACTTCACCGCCCGGCTGGCCGGGCGCACCTTCGGACCGGCCCACCGGCGCGGCAAGTACCTCTGGCTGCCGCTGGCCGACACCGGCTTCTCGCTGCTCGGCCATCTCGGCATGAGCGGCCAACTGCTGGTGCAGCCCGCCGACGCGCCGGACGAGACCCATTTGCGGGTCCGGCTGCGCTTCACCGACGGCGGCCGCGAACTGCGCTTCGTCGACCAGCGGACCTTCGGCGGCCTCACCGTGTACGAGGCCGAGCCCGGCGACCCGGAGGCCACCCCGCTGGCCATCGCGCACATCGCCAGGGACCCGCTGGACCCCCGCTTCGACGACGAGGTCTTCCACACCGCGCTGCTCCGCCGCCGCACCACCGTCAAGCGCGCCCTACTGGACCAGGGCCTGATCAGCGGGGTCGGCAACATCTACGCCGACGAGGCGCTGTGGCGGGCCCGGCTGCACTACGAGCGGCCCACGGCCAGCCTCACCCGGCCGCAGACGGCGCTGCTGCTCCAGTCGGCGCGCGAGGTGATGGCGGCGGCGCTGGCGGTCGGCGGCACCAGCTTCGACAGCCTGTACGTCAATGTGAACGGCGAGAGCGGCTACTTCTCCCGCGACCTGGACGCGTACGGCCGCCGCGACGAGCCGTGCCGCCGCTGCGGCACCCCGATCCGCCGCGAGCCGTGGATGAACCGCTCCAGCTACTTCTGCCCCACCTGCCAGCCACCACCCTCCTGACCCCGGAGGGGCAGCCCCCCGCCAGGGGGCGCGAGGAACTGCGCGAGCAACCCCCCACCGCCCCCGAGTGGTGTGAACCGCAACGCTCCGCGCCACCCAGTGCCCCGCCAGGGGCGCGAGGAACTGCGCGAGCAACCCCCCACCGCCCCCGAGTGGTGTGAACCACAACGCTCCGCGCCACCCAACGCCCCGCCAGGGGCGCGAGGAACTGCGCGAGCAACCCCCCACCGCCGTAGCGCGCCGCACCGCCAGTACCCGCCGCCCCCGAGTGGTGTGAACCACAACGCTCCGCGCCACCCAGCGCCCCGCCAGGGGCAGGCTCAGAAGCCGAAGTCCTGGGTCCACCAGGGGCCGCCGGTGCCCTGGTGGACACCGACGCCGAGGGTGGTGTAGTCGCAGTTGAGGATGTTGGCCCGGTGGCCGGGGCTGTTCATCCAGGCGTTCATCACCTCGGCCGGCGTCCGCTGCCCCCGCGCGATGTTCTCGCCGCCCAGATTGGTGATCCCGGCCGCCTTGGCCCGGTCCCACGGCGACCGGCCGTCCGGGTCGGTGTGGTCGAAGAAGCCGCGCGCCGCCATCTCGTCGCTGAACGCCGCCGCCAGCGCGGCCAGCCGGGCGTCGGCGGTGACCGGCCCGCAGCCGGCCGCGGCCCGCTCCTGGTTGACCAGCGACACCACCTCGGCCGCCAGTCCCGCCAGACTGCCGTCCGCCGTCCCGGTGGAGACAACGGCCGTGGCTGTGGCAGTCGCCCGTACGGTCGTCACGGTGGTCGTGGCGGCCGTGACCCGGGCACTGGCCGTGGCGGACGGCCGGGCGGGCCGCTTCGTACGGGAGGGCGTCGCGGACGGCGCCGGAGCCCGGTCCTCGTCCCGTCCCGCCGCCTCGGACGGCCGCCCCCGCGCCGCTCGGGCGGCCTGCGCCCCGGCGGGCCCCCCGGTCTCGGTGGCCGCCACCCCGCCGCCGTCCGCGCCGGGGTCGCCGCCGGGGTCGCCCGCCGCCACCACGGTGCCGGGCAGCCCCGAGGGCAGCGGCAGCACGCCGCTGAGCACCCCGCCCGCGCCCGCCGCCAGCGCCGTGCAGCAGACCACCAGCACGGCGCGGGCCGGCCCCCTGCTGCGGCGCCTGGCCCGGCCGCCCCGGCGATGGGAGGACGGCCCGGCGGGCGGGACCGGGGGAGCGGCGGCAGCGGCATGGCGCCGCCGCCCCGGGACCTCCCCGGCCGGGGACTGCGGCTGCTGCTGTGGAGCGGACGTACGCGCGTGCCGGGACATGGCTGAGCGGAACCCTCCCGATCCCCCCGACCGGTGATACAAGCCTGCTACTCACCCGTACGAGTGATGGCAGGACTGTACAGGCATGACAGGTGGGGCTGGAGGGAAAGGCGAGACCGGCCGCCTTAGGGTCGTCCCATGCAGGAACACGTCCGGTTGACCGCCTGGGTGCGCGGCAGGGTGCAGGAGGTCGGCTTCCGCTGGTGGACCCGGTCCCGGGCGCTGGAGATCGGCCTGGTCGGCTATGCGGGCAATCTGTCCGACGGCAGGGTCCAGGTGGTGGCCGAGGGCGCGCGGGAGGAGTGCGAGCGGCTGCTGCGGCTGCTGCGCGAGGCCGACACGCCCGGCAGGGTCGACGGCGTCACTGAGATCTGGAGCACGCCACGAGCCGGGTACGACGGCTTCGGGATGCGCTGAACGGCCCGCCGCAGGGTGCTTCCGGCAACTGCCCGCGTCACATGGTTGCCAGGTCAGGCCGGGACGTGGTTGACTCCGCACCTAGTAGTGATCGCCCGGCCACCGGCCGTCGCAGTCGTCCCCACGGTGTGGACACACCACCGTACGGGTGGACGACCGGCGTCGCGCGCTGTGATCGTGTTGACCCATACAGCGTTTGGTGAGACGCTGGAAACCCGCTCACCCGTACGTGTTTCCCCCGGCAGAGCTGTTCTGGATCTGCGAAGAGCGCGTGGCGGTGCGCACCCTTCCCCCTCGACCCATACCTCACAAAGGTCGGTCACTCAGCGTGGAGGACCACTCATCATGGCAAAGGCGCTTCTCGGTTACGTCGGCGGTCCCGACCCGCGACTGCTCGCCGAGATGCGACGGCTCCAGCAGCGTGTCCAGGATCTGGAATCCGAGCTGAACCGGATGCAGGCCGAGAACGACGCCCTGGCTGCCGTCGCTGACGAGCAGAGGCTGCTCAGCAGCATCGACGTACCTCAGCGGGAGCCCGCCCTCACCTGATCCAACCCGATCAGGCAGCGGTGCCGCCGGGAATCTGCAAGGGACGCCTTCACCGGCGTCCCTTCGTCGTTCCCCAAGCAGGTTCCCCCCGTCCGCAACAGTCTGGTCGACAACAGGTTGCCCGTCACCGATGGCGGTGAAACCGCGCGGCGCCTCACCCGGCCCACCCTTCGCTCCCCGTTAGAGTCCAAGGTGCGGGACGAGAGCGAGGAGAGCGGCGCGTGCACCTGAAGAGCCTCACCCTGCGCGGTTTCAAATCCTTCGCCTCGGCCACCACCCTCCGCTTCGAACCGGGCATCACCTGTGTGGTCGGCCCCAACGGCTCCGGCAAGTCCAATGTGGTGGACGCGCTCTCCTGGGTGATGGGCGAGCAGGGCGCCAAGTCGCTGCGCGGCGGCAAGATGGAGGACGTGATCTTCGCCGGCACCGCCGGGCGCCCCGCGCTCGGCCGCGCCGAGGTCAGCCTCACCATCGACAACACCGACGGCGCGCTGCCCATCGACTACGCCGAGGTCACCATCACCCGGACGATGTTCCGCAACGGCGGCTCCGAGTACGCCCTCAACGGCGACACCTGCCGACTGCTGGACATCCAGGAGCTGCTCTCCGACTCCGGCATCGGCCGCGAGATGCACGTCATCGTCGGCCAGGGCCAGCTGGACTCCGTACTGCACGCCGACCCCACCGGCCGCCGCGCCTTCATCGAGGAGGCCGCCGGGGTCCTCAAGCACCGCAAGCGCAAGGAGAAGGCGCTGCGCAAGCTGGACGCGATGCAGACCAACCTCAACCGGGTGCAGGACCTGGTCGCGGAGCTGCGCCGCCAGCTCAAGCCGCTCGGCAGGCAGGCCCAGATCGCCCGCCGCGCCGCCGTCATCCAGGCCGACCTGCGCGACGCCCGGCTGCGGCTGCTCGCCGACGACCTGGTCACCCTGCGCCGCGCCGTGCAGGCCGAGGTCGCGGACGAGATGGCACTACGGCTGCGCCGCTCCACCGTCGAGCAGCAGCTCGCCAACGCCGTGCAGCGCGAAGCGGTGCTGGAGGCGCAGGTGAACCAGCTGGGACCGCAGGTGCGGCAGGCCCAGGAGACCTGGTTCCAGCTCTCCTCGCTGGCCGAGCGGGTGCGCGGCACCGTCGGGCTGGCCGACGCCCGGGTCAAGCACGCCACCGCCGCGCCCGGCGAGGAGCGGCGCGGCCGCGACCCCGAGGACATGGAGCGGGAGGCCGCCCGGGTCCGCGAGGAGGAGGCCGCCCTCGGCGCAGCCCTGGACGAGGCCCGGTACGCGCTCGCGGAGGCCGTGGAGCGGCGCGGCGAGCTGGAACGCGCCCTCGCCGAGGAGGAGCGCCGACTGAAGGCCGCCGACCGGGCCCTCGCCGACCGCCGCGAGGGGCTGGCCCGGTTGCAGGGACAGGTCGGCGCCGCCGCCTCCCGCGCGGCCGGCGCCGAGGCCGAGATCGGACGGCTCGCGGTGGCCCGCGACGAGGCGGTGGCCCGCGCCGAGGCCGCGCAGACCGCGTACGAGCTGCTGCGGGAGCAGGTCGACGGGCTGGACGCCGGTGACGAGCGGCTGGAGGCCGACTGGACCGCCGCCCGCCACCGGCTCACCGAGGCGGAGGAGGCCCGCAGCCGGGCCCGCGACGCCGCGACCGCCGCCGAGAAGGAGCGCGCCGCCCTCACCGCCCGCCGCGACGCGCTGGCCCTCGGGCTGCGCCGCAAGGACGGCACCGGTGCGCTGCTCGCCGCCGCCGACCGGCTCGGCGGCATCCTCGGCCCCGCCGCGACGCTGCTCACCGTCGCCCCCGGCGCCGAGGCGGCCGTCGCCGCCGCGCTGGGCGCCGCCGCCGACGCGGTCGCCGTCGACACCGTGGCCGGGGCGGCCGCCGCGCTGCGGCTGCTCCGCGCCGACGACGCCGGACGGGCCGCGCTGCTGGTCGCCGGGGCCCCCGCCGCGCCGGACCCGGCGGGCGCCCTGCCGCCCGGCGCCCGCTGGGCGGCCGACCTGGTCCGGGCCCCGGCCGCGCTGCTGCCCGCCGTCCGCCGGCTGCTGGCCGGCACGGCCGTGGTGGACACCCTGGCCGACGCCGAAGCGCTGCTCGCCGCCCGCCCCGAACTGACCGCCGCCACCGGAGACGGCGATCTGCTGGGCCGCGGCTTCGCCCATGGCGGTTCGGCCGGGGCGCCCAGTCTGCTGGAGACCCAGGCCGCCGTGGACGAGGCCACCGCCGCGCTGGCGGAGCTGACCGACCGGGCCGGACAGCTGGCCGCGCGGTCCGCCGAGGCCGCCGAGCGGCGCCGGGAGCTGGCCGCCGAGGTGGAGGAGCTGTCGGTACGCCGCCGCAGCGCGGAGAAGGAGCGCTCCGCCGTCGCCCAGCAGCTCGGCCGGCTCGGCGGGCAGGCCAGGGCCGCCGCCGGTGAGGCCGACCGGTTGGGCGCGGCGGTGGCCAAGGCGCAGGCGGCGCTGGAGCAGGCCGCAGCCGAGCACCGGGCGCTGGCCGAGCGGCTGGCCGCCGCCGAGCAGGCCCCGGCGGCGGCGGAGCCGGACGGCGCCGAGCGCGACCGGCTGGCCGGGGAGGCCGCCGCTTCGCGGCAGGCCGAGATGGACGCCCGGCTGGCGGTGCGCACCCATGAGGAGCGGGCGCGCGGCCTGGCGGGCCGGGCGGACGCGCTGGACCGGGGCGCCCGCGCCGAGCGGGAGGCCCGCGCCCGCGCCGCCGCCCGGCGGCGGCGCGCCGAGCAGGAGGCGGCGGTGGCGGCGGCGGTGGCGTACGGCGCGCGGCGGCTGCTGGCCTTCGTGGAGGTGTCGCTGGAACGGGCGGCGGCCGAGCGGCAGGCCGCCGAGCAGGCGCGCGCCGGCCGGGAGGCGGAGCTGGGCCAGGAGCGGGCGCGCGGCCGGGAGCTGAAGGAGGAGCTGGACAAGCTGACCGACTCGGTCCACCGCGATGAGGTGCTGCGGGCGGAGAAGCGGCTGCGCATCGAGCAGTTGGAGGCCAGGGCGCTGGAGGAGTTCGGCATCGAGGCGGCCGCGCTGCTGGGCGAGTACGGCCCGGACCAGCCGGTGCCGTCGACCGCCGGGGGAGACGGGGAGACCGGGGGAGACGGGGATGCCGCCCAGGCGCCCCGCCCGTACGACCGGGCCGAGCAGGAGAAGCGGCTGCGCGCCGCCGAGCGGGCCTTCCAGCAGCTGGGCAAGGTCAATCCGCTGGCGCTGGAGGAGTTCGCCGCGCTGGAGGAGCGCCACCAGTTCCTCAGCGAGCAGCTGGACGACCTCAAGAAGACCCGCCGCGACCTGCTGGACATCGTCAAGGACGTGGACGAGCGGGTGGAGCAGCTGTTCACCGCCGCGTACCACGACACGGCGGCGCAGTTCGAGGGCGTCTTCTCGCGGCTGTTCCCCGGCGGCGAGGGGCGGCTGCTGCTCACCGACCCGGAGAACATGCTGACCACCGGGGTGGATGTGGAGGCCCGGCCGCCGGGCAAGAAGGTCAAGCGGCTCTCGCTGCTGTCCGGCGGCGAGCGGTCGCTGACGGCGGTGGCGCTGCTGGTCTCCATCTTCAAGGCCCGCCCCAGCCCGTTCTATGTGATGGACGAGGTGGAGGCGGCGCTGGACGAGACCAATCTGCGCCGGCTGATCGGGATCATGGAGGAGCTGCGGGAGTCCTCCCAGCTCATCGTGATCACCCATCAGAAGCTCACCATGGAGTCCGCCGACGCCCTCTACGGCGTCACCATGAAGGGCGACGGCATCTCCCAGGTGATCAGCCAGCGGCTGCGCGAGGAGCACCGCGAGCGCCGCCCGCGCGCCCGCGCCGTCCCCGCGCAGCCGGCCCCGAGCCCGGCCTGACGGCCGTCAGCCCCGGGGAGCACCAGCGACTGCACCCGGCACCGTCCCCGGCGACTGGCGGCAGCCCACCGGGCACCGCTGCCCCGCCGGGCCGCGTGACCCGAATGACCGAGCCGGGGATGCCGGGACCGCCGCCGCGACCTTACGGTGCGGCTGGGGGGCGACCTACGGAAGGTGGAATCCCATGGCAGGCAAGTTCGAGATATACACCGACGACTCCGGCTCCCTCCGCTTCCGCCTCAAGGCGAGCAACGGCCAGGTCCTGATCGTCGGGGACGCGTACGACACCCGGGACCAGTGCCTGAAGGGCATCGAGACGATCCGCAAACTCGCGCCCTACGCCGAGGTCAGCGACATCGCCGCCGCCGAGGCATGACCCCCTGCGGGGCGGGGCGGGGCCGACCGGCCCCTCCCGCCCCGCACCGCCGCGTGGCGGACTCGCAGGGTGCCGCAGGTATGGCGGCGGGGGCTCAGCACCGATACTGGGGGGGTTATGGAATACGTGATCCTTGCCGTAGCCATCGCCGTGGTCGCCATCGGCGCGATCTCCGGCCTCGTCGTCAGCGGCAGACGGCGCAAGACACTGCCCCCGTCGTCGGCCCCCACGCTGGGCGCGCCGACCGTCGAGCCCCGGGTCGGCGAGGAAGCCGAGACGCCCAGGGACACCCCCACCAGGACCATCGAGGAGGTGGAGCTGCCGCCGGGCGTCACCGCGCCCGAGACGACGGTCTCCCCGGAGGCGGCCGCCGCCGCGCCGCCGCTGGAGGTGCCGGAACCCACCGCCGGCCGGCTGGTCCGGCTGCGGTCCCGGCTCTCCCGCTCCCAGACCTCGCTGGGCAAGGGCCTGCTCGCCCTGCTCTCCCGCGAGCACCTGGACGAGGACACCTGGGAGGAGATCGAGGACACCCTGATCACCGCCGACGTCGGCGTCACCCCCACCCAGGAGCTGGTGGAGCGGCTGCGCACCCGGGTGAAGGTGCTCGGCACCCGTACCCCCGACGAGCTGCGCCAGCTGCTCCGCGAGGAGCTGGTCACGCTGATCGGCACCGACGCCGACCGCTCGCTGCACTCGGCCGATCACTCCGCCGAGGCGGCCGGCCGGCCGTCCGTGGTGCTGGTGGTGGGCGTCAACGGCGTCGGCAAGACCACCACCACCGGCAAGCTGGCCCGGGTGCTGGTCGCGGACGGCCGTACGGTGCTGCTGGGCGCCGCCGACACCTTCCGCGCCGCCGCCGCCGACCAGCTCCAGACCTGGGGCGAGCGGGTCGGCGCCCGTACGGTGCGCGGACCGGAGGGCGGCGACCCGGCGTCGGTCGCCTTCGACGCGGTCAAGCAGGGCAGCGCGGAGGGCGCCGACACCGTCCTGATCGACACCGCCGGCCGGCTGCACACCAAGACCGGCCTGATGGACGAGCTGGGCAAGGTCAAGCGGGTGGTGGAGAAGCAGGGCCCGGTGGACGAGGTGCTGCTGGTGCTGGACGCCACCACCGGCCAGAACGGCCTGGTGCAGGCGCGGGTGTTCGCCGAGGTGGTGGACATCACCGGCATCGTGCTCACCAAGCTCGACGGCACCGCCAAGGGCGGCATCGTGATCGCGGTCCAGCGGGAGCTGGGCGTCCCGGTGAAGCTCATCGGGCTGGGCGAGGGCGCCGACGACCTGGCGCCGTTCGAGCCGGGTGCCTTCGTGGACGCGCTGATCGGGGACTGACCGGCAGACCGAGCGACCAGGCAGCAGCAAGACCGAGGGCCGTCCCCGTATCCGGCACGGGGACGGCCCTCGGTGTGTCGCGGGCGGGCCCGGGAGGGGGAAGCCGGCCCGCCCGCGACGCGGGGGAGGAGGTCAGGAGGCGAGCCAGGCCACCTCGGCGCGGGCCGGCTCACGGCTGCGGTGGCAGGCGTACGCCAGCGTGCCCAGCAGCAGCCGGGCCTCCGGTGGTGCGCCGGCGCTCTCCGCGGTGGGCGGGCGCAACCAGTGCGCCGGGCCCAGCCCGGCGAGCACGGTGGGCGGCGCGGCCACATAGGCGCCGCTGCCATGGCCGACCAGGTCGAGCGAGGCGTCGTCCCAGCCCATGGTGTAGAGCAGCTCCGGGAGCTGCCGGGCGGCGCCCGGCGCCACCAGGAACAGCGCCCGCCCGGCCGGGGAGGCGAGCACCGGGCCGAGCCGGGTGCCCATCCGCTCCAGCCGCACCAGCGCCCGGCGGCCGGCCGCGCCGGGGACGTCCAGCACGTCGAAGGTACGGCCCGCCGGGAGCAGCACCGACGCCTGCGGCTGCTCCTCCCAGAGCGCCCGCACCCGGGCCCGGTCCGCCCCGGGGCCGGCCTCGGGGCAGGCCGCGCCAGCCGGGTGCAGGCCGGGGGCCGCGCAGTGCGGCGCGGCGCAGTGGCAGTCGGCGGCCCCGGTGCCGCCCCGGTTCCGCCCGGCGGGGTGGCCGGCGGCGACGGCCCAGCCCCAGCGCCCGGCGTACTCGGCCGCCGCCTGGCGGGCGGTGGCGCGGGTGCGGCGCCGCGAGCCGAACCGCGAGCCGAACCTGAGATCGCCGAACAGGTTGTCCATGCCTCCCCCAACGGGTTGCGGTTGCCGGTGGTTACGGCTCGGTGACAGTGGGTCGCCATGCCGGTGCGGCAGGCGGCGCGGACGGGCGGCGTGCGGGTCGGGTCGCGCGCCGCCGGGCTTCCGTGTGCCCCGACCCGCCATTGCGGGACGCGGGCGGATGGTGGGATCGTCGTTGCGGACGGTTTCTGTCTGCTCCGCGATGTCGGCCCCCGGGGCCGACGGGCTACCAGTCAATCGCGGGATGGCAGGGATGTGTTCACTCGTTGGGGTGGCGAATGGTGGCGATTCCCCGTCGACGCTCCCCCGAGTGGCCCACAGGGCGTTACGTTCGGTCGGCGGATCGCGGCGCTGCGTCAGCTCGCGGGTCACCGGCCGGGTGGTAGAGGACCGGGTGCGGCAGCGAGTCTGAATCAGTGATGTGGCAGTGATCGCGGCACTACTCAGGACACCGCCCGGAACCATCGGGCATGCAGCGGGGTAACCCGGTATGGGGGCGTTCCGGTGGGAGACAAGCAACCCAACGAGCAGCTGGCGTCATGGTTCGTGCGCAGCGGCTGGTCCAAGGGCGAGCTGGCACGCCAGGTCAACCGCCGGGCGCGGCAGACGGGTGCGCACCACATCAGCACCGACACCTCCCGGGTGCGGCGCTGGCTGGACGGTGAGCAGCCGCGCGAGCCGATCCCCAAGATCCTCTCCGAGCTGTTCTCCGAGCGGTTCGGCTCGGTGGTCAGCGTGGCCGACCTGGGGCTGCGCACCGCCGTCCCGGTGGCCGGCGCGGGCGAGGTCGACCTGCCGTGGAGCGGCCCGCAGACCGTCCAGCTGATCAGCGAGTACTCCCGCAGCGACCTGATGCTCAACCGCCGGGGCTTCCTGGGCACCTCGCTGGCGCTGACCGCCGGCTCCGCCCTGATCGAGCCCATGCAGCGCTGGCTCACCCCCGGCCCGGCGGGTGCCCCCACCCCCATCCTGACCGCGGCCAACGGCGGCGAGCCGCACACCGGGCGGCTCTCCGCGCCGGAGCTCCACCTGCTGGAGCAGACCACCATGATGTTCCGCCAGTGGGACGCGCAGAACGGCGGCGGCCTGCGCCGCAAGGCCGTGGTCGGCCAACTGCACGAGGTCACCGACCTGCTCCAGGAGACCTACCCGGCGGACACCACCCGGCGCCTGTTCCGGCTCACCGCCGAGCTGGCGCACCTGGCCGGGTGGATGTCGTACGACGTGGGGATGCACCCCAGCGCCCAGAAGTACTACGTGCTGGCGCTGCACGCGGCCAAGGAGGCCGGCGACCGCCCGTTCGGCGCGCTGATCCTCTCCGACATGAGCCGCCAGATGATCCACCTCAACCGGGGCGAGGACGCGCTGGAGCTGATCCACCTCGCCCAGTACGGCAGCCGCGACACCGCCACGCCCCGCACCACCGCGCTGCTGCACGCCATGGAGGCCCGCGCCTACGCCAATTTGGGCGAGGTCAACCGCTGCCACCGCGCCGCCCGGCTGGCCGAGGACACCTTCGGCGATGTGCGCGCCGACGACACCGATCCGGACTGGATCTCCTTCTTCTCCGAGGCCGAGCTCAACGCGGAGAACGCGCACTCCTTCCGCGACCTCGCCTACCACTCCACCCGCAGCCCGATGTACGCGTCGATGGCCGCCCCGGTGATGGAGCGGGCGGTGGACCTCTTCAGCGCGGACGCCACCCACCGGCGGTCGTACGCCTTCAACCTGATCGGCATGTCCAGCGTCCATCTGCTCCAGGGCGAGCCGGAGGCCGCCGCCGACATGGCCAACCAGGCGGTCGACATCGCCAAGCGGGTCCGCTCCGAGCGGCTGAACACCCGTATCCGCAAGACCACCGACGCCGCGCTGCGGCAGTACGCCTCGGTGTCGGATGTGCAGCAGCTGTCCGACCGGATCACCACGGTGCTCCCCGAGTACGCGGCGGCGATCTGACCCCCGGCCCGACGGCACAAGCCCGACGGCACAAGCCCGGCGGACACAAGCCCGACGGACACAAGCCCGACGGACACAAGCCCGGCGGCATCAGCCCGACAGCGTCCGCCCGATTACGGCCGTTCACCGGGGTGTAACACCCCGGTGGCGGTCGTCACCCCCGTGAAACAGCCGGGCGCATCGGGCGAAACCGGCCTCCGCCAGTCTCCTAAGCAGCGCCGACAACCCACGGGAAGGATGGGACGGGACCCCGTGGGCGGAGCGGCCTCACACCAAGGAGACGCCGATGCCCAAGGGCTTCGACGCGGGCGACACCGCGTTCGTCCTCATCTGCGCAGCGCTGGTCATGCTGATGACACCGGGTCTCGCCTTCTTCTACGGCGGCATGGTGCGGGTCAAGAGCGTGCTGAACATGCTGATGATGAGCTTTGTCAGCCTCGGGATCGTCAGTGTGCTGTGGGTGGCCTACGGCTACTCGCTCGCCTTCGGCGCCGACTCCGGCGCCGGGCTGCTGGGCAACCTGGACTTCATTGGAATGAAGGGCATCACCGACACCACACTGACCGGCTCGATCCCGGTCTTCGCCTTCGCCGCCTTCCAGCTGATGTTCGCCGTGATCACCCCGGCGCTGATCAGCGGGGCGCTGGCGGACCGGACGCGGTTCGGCGCCTGGCTGCTGTTCATCACCCTCTGGGTGACCGTGGTGTATTTCCCGGTCGCGCACTGGGTGTGGCAGTCCGGCGGCTGGATCTTCAAGCTCGGGGTGAAGGACTTCGCGGGCGGCACCGCCGTCCACCTCAACGCGGGCATGGCCGCACTCGGTGCCCTGCTGGTGCTGGGCAAGCGGATCGGCTTCAAGAAGGACCCGATGCGGCCGCACAGCCTGCCGCTGGTGATGCTGGGCTCCGGGCTGCTCTGGTTCGGCTGGTTCGGCTTCAACGCCGGGTCCGCCCTGGCCGCCGACGGCACCGCCGGCCTGGCCTTCCTCAACACCCAGATCGCCACCGGCGCCGCGATGCTCGGCTGGCTCGGCTACGAACGCCTCCGGCACGGCGCCTTCACCTCGCTCGGCGCGGCCTCCGGCGCGGTCGCCGGACTGGTCGCCATCACCCCGGCCTGCGCCGCGGTGAACGTCTGGGGCGCCATCGCCATCGGCGTCATCGCGGGCGCCGTCTGCGCCTGGGCGGTCGGGCTGAAGTACCGGCTCGGCTATGACGACTCCCTCGACGTGGTGGGGGTGCACGCCGTCGGCGGCCTGCTCGGCACCCTGCTGATCGGCGTCTTCGACAGCACCGACGGCCTCACGGCGGGCGCCGGCTTCGGCCAGCTCGGCAAGCAGGCGGCGGGTGCCTTCGCGGTGGCGGCCTACTCGCTGGCCGTCTCCTGGCTGCTGGCCAAGGCCATCGACCGCACCATCGGCTTCCGGGCCGCCGAGGAGGACGAGGTCACCGGCCTCGACCAGGCGTACCACGCGGAGACGGCGTACGACTTCGGCTCGCTCGGCGGCGGTGTGGCCCGGATGGCCGTCCCGATCGGTGCCGGTACCGGTGCCACGATCACCCCGCAGTACGCCACGCAGCAGCACGCTACCCCGCAGCAGACCGCCACCCAGCAGAACGAGGTCGACGCCCGATGAAGCTCATCACCGCCGTCATCAAGCCGCACCGGCTGGACGACGTCAAGGACGCCCTGCTGGCCTTCGGTGTGCACGGCCTCACCGTCACCGAGGCCAGCGGCTACGGCCGGCAGCGCGGCCACACCGAGGTCTACCGGGGCGCGGAGTACACCGTCGACCTGGTGCCCAAGGTCCGCATCGAGATCCTGGTCGAGGACGACGACGCCGACGACCTGCTCGACGTCGTGGTCAAGGCCGCCCGCACCGGCAAGATCGGTGACGGCAAGGTGTGGTCCGTGCCCGTGGAGACCGCGATCCGGGTCCGTACGGGGGAGCGGGGCCCGGACGCGCTGTGAGCCGAGCCCCGGCGCAGCGGGGCCCGGACGCGCTGTGAGCCGAGCCCCGGCGCAGCGGGCGGGCCCGCGACCGGCACGCCACCGGTCGCGGGTCCGCCGCCCGCGCCCCGGGCGACACCGCCGCGACCGGTGACGGCCGTGGCACGACGGAACGGGGACCACCCGATGACCGTGCCCCACACCCCCAGCGACCCCCACACCCCCGTGCGGGGCCACCGCCCGACCGACCACCGCCGCACCGACCACCAGCCCACCGGCTACCGCCCCACCGACTACGCCGCCGCCCGGCAGCGGCTGCTCGCCGAACCCGGCCCGGTCGGCGCCCACCGCCGCACCGCGCTCGCCGCCCTCACCGACCGCTGGCTCGCCACCCTGCTGGCCGGCGCAGCCGCCGCCGTCCGCGCCCCCTCCGCCACGGCGGGCCCCGCCCCGGTCGGCGTCGCCCTGGTCGCCGTCGGCGGCTACGGCCGGGGCGCCCTCTCCCCCCGCAGCGACCTCGACCTGCTGCTGCTGCACGACGGCCACACCTGGGGCAGCGGCATCCCCGCCCTGGCCGAGCAGCTCTGGTACCCGGTCTGGGACAGCGGCGCCGCCCTGGATCACTCCGTACGCGACCTCGCCACCGTCCGCGAGGTCGCCGCCGACGACCTCAAGGCCCAGCTGAGCCTGCTCGACGCCCGCCACATCGCCGGCGACCCCGCGCTCACCGCCGCGCTGCGCTCCACCGTCCTCGCGGACTGGCGGGCCACCGCACCGCAGCGCCTCCCCGAGCTGCACCGGATGTGTCAGGAGCGGGCCGAGCGCCACGGCGAGCTGTCGTTCCTGCTGGAGCCCGACCTCAAGGAGTCCCGGGGCGGCCTGCGCGACGCCGTGGCGCTGGACGCCGTCGCCGCCTCCTGGCTCGCGGACGCCCCGCGCGACGGCCTGGACGCCGCCGTACTGCACCTCGCGGACGTCCGCGACGCCCTGCACCTGGCCGCCGGACGGGCCACCGACCGGCTCAGCCTCCAGGAGCAGGACCAGGTCGCCACCGAACTGGGCGTACTGGACGCCGACACCCTGCTGCGCCGGGTCTACCGGGCCGCCCGCACCGTCGCCTACGCCTCCGACGTCACCTGGCGCGAGGTGGGCCGGGTGCTGGCCGCCCGCTCCCGCCGGGGCCGCCGCCCGCAGCGCCCGGCGTTCCTGTTCGGCGGGCCGGGCCGCACCGCGGGCGCCGTCGACCGGGGCCCGGTGCAGCGGCGGCCGCTGGCCGAGGGCGTGGTGGAGCAGGACGGCGAGGCCGTCCTCGCCCGGAGCGCCCGGCCCGCCCAGGACCCGGTGCTGCCGCTGCGGGCCGCCGCCGCGGCCGCCCAGGCCGGCATCACCGTCGCCCACGCCACCGTACGGCGGCTCGCCGCCGAAGCTGCCCCGCTGCCGGTGCCCTGGCCGGACGAGGCCCGCGAGCAGCTGGTCACCCTGCTCGGCGCGGGCAGCGCCTGCCTGCCGGTCTGGGAGGCGCTGGAGGCCGAGGGGCTGGTCACCCGGCTGCTGCCGGACTGGGAGCGGGTGCGCTGCCGCCCGCAGCGCAACGCGGTGCACCGCTGGACGGTGGACCGGCACCTGGTGGAGACGGCGGTCCGCGCCGCCGCGCTCACCCGCCGGGTCGCCCGCCCCGATCTGCTGCTGGTGGCCGCCCTGCTGCATGACATCGGCAAGGGCTGGCCCGGCGACCACGCCGAGGCGGGCGAGGTGATCACCCGCGACCTGGCACTGCGGATGGGCTTCTGCGGCGCGGACGCCGAGGTGCTGGCGCTGCTGGTACGGCACCATCTGCTGCTGATCGACACCGCCACCCGCCGCGACCCGGACGACCCGGCCACCGTGGCGGCGGTCACCGGGGTGGTCGGCACCGCCCGCGAACTGGAGCTGCTGCACGCCCTCACCGAGGCCGACGCGCTGGCCACCGGCCCCGCCGCCTGGAGCGACTGGCGGGCGTCGCTGGTGGCCGACCTGGTCGGCCGGGCGGAGGCGCTGCTGACCAGCGGTGCGCCCCCGGCCCCGCCGCCCGCCGAGCCCGGCGCCGCCGAGCAGCGGCTGGCGGCGGAGGCCGCCCGCAGCGGCGGCCCGGTGCTGGCCGTCCGCGCCCAGCCGCCCGGCCCCCGGTCCGGTGAACCGGCCGCCGCCGAGCTGGTCCTCGCGGTGCCCGACCGGCCGGCGCTGCTGGGCACCGTCGCCGGGGTGCTGGCGCTGCACCGCCTCACCGTGCGGGCGGCGGCCGTCCGGGAGGCCGGGCCGGTCCTGCTGCTCACCTGGACGGTGGCCGCCGAGTACGGCGACCTGCCGGAGCCGGCCCGGCTGCGGGCCGACCTGCGCCGCGCGCTGGACGGCGGGCTGGACGTCGCCCGGCGCCTCGCCGAGCGCGACGCCGCCGCCCCGCGCCGCCACCGGCCCGGCGCCCCGCCGCCCCGGGTGACCGTGGCGCCGGGCGGCTCCTCCGCCCGTGCGACGGTGCTGGAGGTGCGCGCCCATGACGCCCCCGGGCTGCTGCACCGGATCGGCCGCGCCCTGGAGCAGACCGGCGTCCGGGTTCGTACGGCCAGGGTCAGCACCCTGGGCGCCGACGCGGTGGACGCCTTCTACGTCACCGACCCGGCCGGCCACCCGCTCCCCGCTGCCCGAGCGGCCGAGGTCGCCTCGGCGGTGGAGCGGGCGCTGCACTGACGCGGCGGCCGTACCGGGCATCTCCCGGTACGGCCGCCGCGTCAGTGGGCCGATCAGGGGTTCACTTGAGGACGGCGATCCCGTCCGTGGTGACGGTGGGCCGGCCCTTGGTCGCCTGGATCACGATCTTCAGCTTGTGCTTGCCGCTGGTGCTCCAGTTTTTGCCCCACACGCCCTGGCGGTACATCGTCTTGCTTGCCTTGACGTCATAGGTGCCGATCTTCTTGCCGTCCACGTAGACGGTCACCTTGCCGGAGTCGGTCGCCCGGGAGACCAGCCACATCACGCTGCGCCCGGTGAAGGTCCAGGTCAGGCTGGCGTTCTTGCTGTTGCTTGAGTACGAGGCGCCGCCCAGGTAGCTGCTGCTCTTGCGCTTGGTCCACTTGCCGGTCTTGGCGGCGGCGGACTCCTGGTAGATCACCGGGGTGCGGGCCACCGACGCGGTGGTGGAGTTGCCCGCCACGTCGGCCGCCTTGAACGACCACTTGCGGGAGGCCCCCGGCTTGGCGGTGGTCGCCCAGCTGGTGGTGGCCGGGGCGAACGTCTTGGCGGTGGGCCCGGTGACCGCGACCGACTTCAGCAGCTGCTTGTCGGTGGCCTTCCAGGTCAGGGTGACCGGGATGGCGGTGGCGTTCACGGTGCCGGCCCGGAGCTGCATGTTCGGCGCCGTGTTGAAGACCGGCTTGGTGCTGTCCGCGAGCACGGTCGCGGCGGCGGAGGTGGCGGTCTTGCCCTGGACGTGGACGGCCCGTACGGCGACGGTGTGCTTGCCCGCCGCCAGGGTGACGGCGGCGGACCGGGCGGTGGCGGCGGGACTGGCGGCGACCTTGCCGTCCACCAGCACCTCGAACCGGCTGAACTCCCCGGACGGCCAGCTCTCCGACCACGGCACGGTGACCTTGCCGGTGGTGTACCAGGTACTGCCGGACTTGACCGCGCCGGTCAGCGTCCCGAGCACCGGGGCGGGCACGGCCACCGGCGCGGGACCGGTCGCCGCGAGGGTGCGGATGGCGGGCAGCTGGGCGTACAGCTGGGTGCCGGGGCACTCGGTGACGTACGCGTCGCTGTGGCCGGAGATCGCGTCCAGCGAGACGGCGGTTCCGTAGGGGTAGCGCTGCGTCTTCTTCGAGACGTCGTCGGTGCCCATCTCGACCATGGTCACCTTGCTGTCGGGCGCGATGCCGTACATGCCGAGCTTCCAGTTGGCGAGCTTGGCGAGGGCGGAGAGCACGGCGGGGTCGGCGGCGGTGCTGGTGTACGTGCCGAGCACGGCGACACCCATGGTGCCCGCGTTGAAGCCGTACGTGTGCGCGCCGAAGACCGGCAGCCACTCGCCGCCGCCGTTGTCGACGCCGCCCCAGCGGCCCTCGAAGATGGTGCCGCACTTGTCGACCAGGAAGTTGTAGCCGACGTCGCGCCAGCCCTCGGACTTCACGTGGTAGGCGTACTCGGCCTGCACCCGGGCGGCGGAGCCGTTCGGGTCGGTGGGGTCGGTCGTGCAGACGTAGTCGTTGCTGTCCGCCGTGTGGTGGACGAAGACGACCTTGACGCCGTCGGTCGAGTAGCACGGCAGGGTCTGGTCGCGCAGCGACTCGTCGGCGCCCCACTGCTGCCGGTTGACGATGGCGGGCTGCGGCGCGCTGGAGACCGGCTTGGCCGGCACGGTCGCGGTGGTGCCGGTGGAGGTGCACACCGACGGTGCGGGGGCCGTCGCGGCGGCGGGCTCCGCGTCGGCCAGGGTGGTGCCCGCGCCGCCGCGCGGGGCGGCCGCCTCGGCGGACGGTGCGGCGCTGCCGTCGCCCGTCGGGAGGTCGCCGGAGGCCACCAGGTCCAGCCGCAGCCCGTCCGGCAGCTTCCGGGTGCCGCTGCCGGGTACGACCCGGACCTCGACGCCGTCGGAGGGGCCGGTCCACAGCGGCTCGGTGGCGCCCCGGGCGCCGGTCGCCTCGCGGCCGCCCGGGTCGGGGGCGCTGTCGGAGGTCTCGATGTCGGTCCAGGCGCTCCACTGCCGGGTCTCCAGCGACCGGGTGCGCACCTGGACGGCGGCGCCGATCTCGGTACGGGCGCTGTCCCAGCTGACGCCGAGCAGGTTGAACGGCTGGGTGGCGCGCCGGGTCAGCCCCCGCTCCCGTACGTGCTTCCCGGCGGTGCGGGCACGGCCGGCCGGCGCCGCGTCGGCGGGCAGCTCGGTCAGCGCGTTGTGGAAGAGCCGGGGGGTGACCGGCGCGTGGGCCGCCCGGTGGTGGACCGGCTCGGTCTCACTCGCGAACGCGACGGCGGAGACCCCCGCGCCGCCGATCAGCACCGTGCCCAGCCCCAGCCAGACCCGGCCCTTGAATCCCAGTGGTCGATGCGCGTGAGTGTTCCGCGATCCCATGCCCGTCCCTGTGGTTGTCGGCACCGGAAGCCGGCGCGTCCGCCCCCCTCCGGACGGATGTGCGAATACTAATGCCGGTAGGAGAGAGGCGGGGCGCCGGGTGTTCCGCTGCGGGAATGGAGCGGTTGACCCCGGCGGGACGGCGGCCGGATACCCTGGGGGCGACGACCGTACCCATACCGATGCCACGAGGGACCCGCGACCGACGTGTTCGACACCCTTTCCGACCGCCTCGCAGCGACGTTCAAGAACCTCCGGGGCAAGGGCCGCCTGACCGAGGCGGACATCGACGCCACGGCCCGTGAGATCCGCATCGCCCTGCTTGAGGCGGATGTGGCCCTCCCGGTGGTCCGGGCCTTCATCAAGCAGATCAAGGAGCGGGCGCAGGGCGCCGAGGTCTCCCAGGCGCTCAACCCGGCCCAGCAGATCATCAAGATCGTCAACGAGGAGCTCATCGCCATCCTCGGCGGCGAGACCCGGCGGGTCCGCTTCGCGAAGCAGCCGCCGACCGTGATCATGCTGGCGGGCCTCCAGGGTGCGGGCAAGACCACCCTGGCGGGCAAGCTCGGCCACTGGCTGGCGCAGCAGAAGCACACCCCGCTGCTGGTCGCCTGCGACCTCCAGCGCCCCAACGCGGTCAACCAGCTCAAGGTGGTCGGTGAGCGGGCGGGTGTGCACGTCTTCGCGCCCGAGCCGGGCAATGGCGTGGGCGACCCGGTGCAGGTGGCCCGCGACTCCATCGAGTACGCGAAAACCAAGCAGTACGACGTCGTCATCGTGGACACCGCCGGCCGGCTCGGCATCGACGCCGAGCTGATGCAGCAGGCCGCCGACATCCGCACGGCCGTGCAGCCGGACGAGGTCCTCTTCGTCGTGGACGCCATGATCGGCCAGGACGCGGTCACCACCGCCCAGGCGTTCCTGGACGGCGTCGACTTCACCGGCGTGGTGCTCTCCAAGCTGGACGGCGACGCCCGCGGTGGCGCCGCCCTGTCGGTCGCCCATGTCACGGGCCGTCAGATCATGTTCGCCTCCAACGGCGAGAAGGTCGACGACTTCGACGCCTTCCACCCCGACCGGATGGCCTCCCGCATCCTCGGCATGGGCGACATGCTCACCCTGATCGAGCAGGCGGAGCGGACGTTCTCGCAGGCCGAGGCCGAGAAGATGGCCTCCAAGCTGCGCGGCGGCGGCAAGGAGTTCACCCTCGACGACTTCCTGGGCCAGCTGGAGCAGGTCCGCAAGATGGGCTCCATCTCCAAGCTGCTGGGGATGCTGCCGGGCATGGGCCAGATCCGGGAGCAGATCAACAACATCGACGACCGGGACGTGGACCGGGTCGGCGCCATCATCAAGTCGATGACGCCAATCGAGCGCGAGGACCCGAAGATCATCAACGGCTCGCGGCGAGCCCGGATCGCCAAGGGCTCCGGCGTCACCGTCACCGAGGTCAACAACCTGGTGGAGCGGTTCTTCGAGGCCCGCAAGATGATGTCCCGGATGGCCAGCGGCCAGGGCATGCCGGGAATGCCCGGCATCCCCGGCATGGGCGGTGGCGGCCCCAAGAAGCAGGCCAAGAAGCAGGGCAAGGCCAAGGGCAAGCAGCGCTCCGGCAACCCGCTGAAGCGGGCGGCGGAGGAGAAGGCCGCCGCCGAGCGGCGCGCCAACCCCGAGGCCCAGCCGGGCGGCGCCTTCGGCCTCGGCCCCGGCCAGGGACCGGCCGACTTCGAGCTGCCCAAGGAGTTCCGGGACCTGCTGCCCCCGCAGTGACACCCGGCAGTGAGCCTCGGCGGTGACGCGAGCGGGGCGGGCGCCCATCGGGCCCCGCCCCGCACCCGTCGAGGATGTCCCGTACCCGTCGAGGATGATGGACGGGTGCGAGTGACCATCCGAGACCCCAGACCCTCCGACGTCGACGCCTACGCCGCCGCCGTGCGCAGGTCCGCCGACCACATCGGCCCGTGGAACCCCCTGGAACCGGACGGCCTCCCCGACCTGCTGCAACGCCAGGGCCCCGCGCTGCGCACCTTCCTGATCGTGGACAACGCCGACGGCGGCCTGGTCGGCAAGTGCAACGTGGCCAACATCGCGATGGGCCGCTTCTGCAATGCCTCGCTGGGCTATGACTCCTACCTGCCCTACGCCGGTACCGGGCGGATGACCGAGGGCCTGCGGCTGGTGGTGGACCGCTGCTTCGCCCCCCGTGGCGCCGGCGGCCTGGCCCTGCACCGCCTGGAGATCAACGTCCAGCCGGACAACATCCGCTCCGCCGCCATGGCTCGCCGCCTCGGCTTCCGCCTGGAGGGCTACTCACCGCGCATGCTGTATATCAACGACGCCTGGCGCGACCACGAACGCTACGCCCTCACCGCCGAAGAGTGGCCACCCCGCTAGAACCCCCACCCCACCAGGGCCGCGAGCAATCCCCCGGACCCCTGCCCCCACCCCACCAGGGGCGCGAGCACCCCCCACCTCCGCAAACCAGCCCCCCCGGACCCCAGCCCCCACCCCACCAGGGGCGCGAGGAACTGCGCGACCAACCCCCTACCCCCGCAAACCAGCCCCCCGGACCCCAGCCCCCGCCCCACCAGGGGCGCGAGGAACTGCGCGACCAACCCCCCACCTCCGCAAACCAGCCCCCCGGACCCCAGCCCCCGCCCCACCAGGGGCGCGAGGAACTGCGCGACCAACCCCCCACCTCCGCAAACCAGCCCCCCCGACCCCAGCCCCCGCCCCACCAGGGGCGCGAGGAACTGCGCGACCAACCCCCCACCTCCGCAAACCAACCCCCCGACCCCAGCCCCCACCCCACCAGGGGCGCGAGGAACTGCGCGACCAACCCCCCACCTCCGCAAACCAACCCCCCGACCCCAGCCCCCACCCCACCAGGGCCGTGAGCACCCCCCGTAAACCAATCTCCCTGACCCCACCCCCCGCTCACCCCGCCTGAGCCACCACATACCGGAACACATTGGCCATCCGCACCGACCCATCCCCCCGCAGATACGGATGCAGCGCCTCGGCCAGCTCCTTGCCCACCAGTGTCTCCCCGGAGTACGCCGCAGCCGCCTCGTACACCCCGGTGGACAGCAGCCCCCGCACCGCACTCTCCAGATCCGGATAAGCGAACGGGCACGACACCCGCCCGCTCCCGTCCGGCCGCAGCCCCGCCCCCGCCACCAGCGACTCCAACTTCCCCGGCGCGCTTAGCCCGAACGGGTCATAAACGACCCCGGGAGCAGCCGAAGCCGGCACCGGCGCCGCCAGCCGCCGAGCGACATCCAGCACGCCGGCGCTCTGGCAGCGCTCACGCGGCCCCCAGGTCGCCAGCACCACATGCCCGCCCCGCAGCGTGAGCCGGGCGGCCCGCCGCACCAGGGCCGGCGGGTCGGCCGCGCAGTAGAGGTTCTCGAAGGCGGTGACCAGCGTGTGCGTGGTCGGCGGCGCGTCCCCGGGCGCGGCGTCGCGGTACACGTCGGCCAGCACCCGCAGCTGCCGGTCCCGCGCCAGCGACCGCAGCTCACCGGCCGACTCCAGCCCCGCCACCTCCGCGCCCCTGGCGGCGGCCAGCAGCAGCGCCAGCCCCGAGCGGCAGCCCAGCCCGAGCACGCTGGTGGCAGGGCCGACCTCCAGCCGCTGGTAGACGGCCTCGTACAGCGGCACCAGCATGCGTTCCTGGATCTCCGCCCAGTCGCGGGCCCGCTGCCTGGCCCGCGCGGGTTCCGCGGCCGTACTCCTCACCTGAGCAGAAGCCATTCTGTGGCCTCCCATCCGGTACGTGGGCTGCTGTGCCGGGTCACGGCACGGTCGACGCCCCCCGAGGGCTGTGCACGACGGCTGTGCACGACCCCCCGGATACAGAGAACCCCCGTCGCGGTCCGGCGTCCAGGGGAGCACGGGGAGGCGCGTGCGCCGGCCGGTGGTGCGCCCCTGGGTCGCAGCCGGGCCGGGCGCGGCAGGGGGAGCGATTCACGGTCGGGCGCACGGGCCCCGTACCATTCGGGCCATGGCAAAGGCTCCCGTTCTCACTCCCCAGGCGGACGACTTCCCGCGCTGGTACCAGGACCTGATCAACAAGGCCGAGCTGGCCGACAACGGCCCGGTGCGCGGCACCATGGTCATCCGACCGTACGGCTACGGCCTGTGGGAGCGGATGCAGCAGGAGATGGACGCGCGGATCAAGAAGGCGGGCGCGGCCAACGCGTACTTCCCGATGTTCATCCCGCAGTCGTACCTGACCCGGGAGGCCGAGCACGTCGAGGGCTTCGCCCCGGAGCTGGCCGTGGTCACCCACGGCGGCGGCAAGGAGCTGGACGAGCCGATCGTCGTCCGGCCCACCTCCGAGACGATCATCAATGAGTACTTCTCCAAGTGGGTGCAGAGCTACCGCGACCTGCCGCTGCTGATCAACCAGTGGGCCAATGTGGTCCGCTGGGAGATGCGGCCGCGGGTCTTCCTGCGCACCACCGAGTTCCTCTGGCAGGAGGGCCACACCGCCCACGCCACCTACGAGGACGCCCGCGCGTACGCCAACATGATCCACCGCGACGTCTACGGCGACTTCATGGAGAACATCCTCGGCATCGACGTGGTGCTCGGCCGCAAGACCGCCCGGGAGCGCTTCGCCGGCGCCATCAACACCCTCACCCTTGAGGGCATGATGGGCGACGGCAAGGCGCTCCAGATGGGCACCAGCCACGAGCTGGGCCAGAACTTCGCCAAGGCGTTCAACACGCAGTACCTCTCCGCCGACGGCGGTCGCGAGCACGTGTGGCAGACCTCCTGGGGCAGCTCCACCCGCATGGTCGGCGGCCTGATCATGGCGCACGGCGACGACAACGGCCTACGGGTCCCGCCCCGGCTGGCGGCGGTGCAGGCCGTGGTGCTCGCCATCAAGGGCGACGAAGCGGTGCTGGCCAAGGTGCGCGAGATCGGCGCCGCCCTGGAGGCCGCCGGTGTCCGGGTGGTCGTCGACGACCGTACCGATGTCCCGTTCGGCCGCCGCGCGGTGGACTGGGAGCTCAAGGGCGTCCCGGTGCGGGTCGAGGTCGGCCCGCGCGACCTGGAGGGCGGCACCGCGATGCTGGCCCGCCGCATCCCGGGCGGCAAGGAGCCGGTGTCGGTCGACGCGCTGCCGACGCTGGTGCCGGCCGCGCTGGAGGAGGACCAGGCCCTGCTGCTGCGCCAGTCGCGCGAGCGCCGGGAGTCCCGCACCACTGAGGTGAAGACCCTGGACGAGGCGGTCGAGGCCGCCGCCACCGGCTGGGGCCGCATCTCCTGGGCCGAGCTGGGCCCGGAGGGCGAGGCCAAGCTGGCCGAGCAGGGGGTCAGCGTGCGCTGTCTGGTCGCCGCCGACGGCTCGGTGCCGGCGGCCGACGACCAGCCGGGTAACGTCGCCATCGTGGCGCGCGCCTACTGATCTGCAGATATCGTGTACGGCCCGCGGCCATCTCGTGGCGGCCGCGGGCCGTATTTCACCCTCCGTATGCGCTCCATGAGCTGCACGGGACAGGAGTTTGACGTTGAATCAGGTGCTCGAAAGCTGCCTCTGTGCAGCTCGGGGCGGACTCCGCGGCAGCCGGGGACCGCGAGAGATCCGTCGTGGGCGGAACATCGGACCGCACTCCCTCGTTGGCATAGCGTGAGCACGACACAGCCTCTCGTTCTTGCGGCCGAACTGGCCGCGGCCTGGAGCGACATCCAGCGCCACCATCCGGACCTGCCCGATCTCGCGGCCCCGGAGTCGCTGATCGGCGAGTCCTCGTCGGCCTGCGGCACCGAGCTCAGCTTCGAGCGGCTTCTGCACGAGGCGGCGCACGGACTGGCGGCCGCCCGGGGCATCCGCGACACCTCGCGGGCCGGGCGCTACCACAACCGGCGCTTCCTCGGCATCGCCGACGAGCTGGGGTTGGCGCACCCGGTGGAGCCCCACCCGAGCAGCGGGTTCTCGCTGGTCACCATGGAGCCGGAGACCCGCGCCCGGTACGCGGACACCATCGAGCGCCTCGACCGGGCCCTCGGTGCCCACTCCGAGGCGGTCAGCGGCGACGGGCGCGGCCGCGCCTTCCGCGGCCCGGCCACCCGCCACGGCTCCTCCGGTGGCGGTGTCCGGGTCAAGGCGGTCTGCGGCTGCGGGCGCAACGTCCGAGTGGTCCCCTCGGTGCTCGCCCAGGCGTCCATCGTCTGCGGCGCCTGCCAGCAGCCGTTCCGGATCGCCGAGCCGGCACCGGAGTCCTGAGGGCCCGGCCCCGCGAGGGCCGCGCCCCGGGCCGGTGTGCCGCACGGCACCGCCAGGCAGCGGCCTCGCGGCGCCGCGATGGCGGCTGCCCGGTTTCCGGCGGTCGGGAGCACCGGCCGCCCTGTGGCAGAATGGACAGCTGAGTACTCGGCAGCCGAGCAGGACCCCTCTCTCCTCCGGCTGGCGTGTCAGTAGAGCAGCCGACGCCCGCAACCCCACGTGGCGCGCCCGGCCGCTCACCCACGTCAAGACCAGGAGACCCCACTCCAGTGGCAGTCAAGATCAAGCTGAAGCGTCTGGGCAAGATCCGCGCCCCGCACTACCGCATCGTCGTCGCCGACTCGCGCACCAAGCGCGACGGTCGTGCCATCGAGGAGATCGGCGTCTACCAGCCGACCTACGACCCCTCGAAGATCGAGGTGGACTCGGAGCGCGCCCAGTACTGGCTGAGCGTCGGTGCGCAGCCGACCGAGCCCGTGCTCGCGCTCCTCAAGCTCACCGGTGACTGGCAGAAGTTCAAGGGCGAGCCGGCTCCGGCCCCGCTGAAGGTCGCCGAGCCCAAGGTCGAGGACTACAGCCACCTCTTCGCCAAGGCCGTCCAGGGCTTCGAGGACAGCACCACCGGTGCCGCCATCACCCCTAAGGCCAAGAAGTCGGACAAGAAGGACGACGCCGCCGAGGCCGACGCCGCCGAGTCCGCCTCCAGCGAGGCCTGAGGATGCTTGAGGACGCCCTCCAGCACCTGGTGAAGGGCATCGTCGAGAACCCCGACGACGTCCAGGTGCGTTCGCGCAACCTGCGTCGGGGCAACATCCTTGAGGTGCGCGTGCACCCCGAGGACCTGGGCAAGGTCATCGGCCGGGGCGGTCGCACCGCCCGCGCCCTGCGCACCGTGGTCGGTGCGCTGGGCGGCCGGAACGTCCGCGTCGACCTGGTCGACGTCGACAACGTCCGCTGAGCCGTACGGCTTCTTCGACAGGGCCGGCCGGGACGCACCTCGTCCCGGTCGGCCCTGCCGCATTCGCCCACCCGGCACCCCGGTACCCCGGCATTCCGCCACCCCGGCAATCCGGCAGCGGACCGCGCAGCCGGACGCCCAGCGGAACCCAGAGGCGCAGCGCAGCCGGACACGCAGCGCAGCCAGAGACACAGCAGAGACACAGGAGCGCGATCACCGTGCAGCTCGTCGTCGGCAGGATCGGCCGTGCCCACGGCATCAGGGGGGACGTGACCGTCGAGGTCCGCACCGACGAGCCGGAACTCCGGCTCGCCCCGGGCGCGGTCCTGCTCACCGACCCGGCGTCCGCCGGACCGCTCACCGTGGAGTCCGGCAAGGTGCACAGCGGCCGACTGCTGCTGCGCTTCGCGGGCGTGAGCGACCGCAACGCCGCCGAGGCGCTGCGCAACACCGTGCTGATCGCCGAGGTGGACCCGGAGGAGCTGCCGGAGGACCCCGAGGAGTACTACGACCACCAGCTGATCGGACTGGACGTGGTGCTGGCCGACGGCAGCGCGGTCGGCGAGATCACCGAGGTGGTCCACCTGCCGTACCAGGACCTGCTCTCGGTGCGCCGCACCGACGGCGGCGAGGTGCTGGTGCCCTTTGTGGCGCGGATCGTCCCGGAGATCGACCTGGAGAACCAGCGGGCCGTCATCGACCCGCCGCCCGGCCTGCTCGACCCCGACCGGGCCGAGGTGGCCGGCAGCCGCGACGACGACGGGCAGGAGTGACCCGCGCCGTGCGCATCGACGTCGTCACCATCTTCCCCGAGTACCTGGAACCGCTGAACGTCTCGCTGGTCGGCAAGGCCCGTGCCCGGGGCCAGCTCGGCATCCACCTGCACCACCTGCGGGACTGGACCACCGATGTGCACCGCACGGTGGACGACAGCCCGTACGGCGGCGGCCCCGGCATGGTGATGAAGCCGGAGCCCTGGGGCGCCGCGCTGGACTCCGTGCTGGAGCAGGGCGCCGCCGAACTCGGCGCGGCCGCCGTACCCACCCTGGTGGTCCCCACTCCCAGCGGCCGCCCGTTCACCCAGGAGCTGGCCCAGCGGCTGGCCGGCGAGCCGTGGCTGGCGTTCGCGCCCGCCCGGTACGAGGGCATCGACCGCCGGGTCATCGAGGAGGCCGCCGACCGGATGCCGGTGGTGGAGGCGTCCATCGGTGACTATGTGCTGGCCGGCGGCGAGGTCGCGGTGCTGGTGATGGTCGAGGCGGTGGCCCGGCTGCTGCCGGGTGTGCTCGGCAACGCCGAGTCGCACCGTGACGACTCCTTCGCCCCCGGAGCCATGGCCGATCTGCTGGAGGGCCCGGTCTACACCAAGCCCGCTGAGTGGCGTGGCCGGGCGGTGCCGGAGGTGCTGCTCAGCGGCAACCACGGCCTGATCGCCCGCTGGCGGCGGGAGCAGGCGTTCCGCCGCACCCTGGAGATGCGGCCCGATCTGGTGGGCCGCTGGGAGAAGACCGCGTTCGACAAGCACGACCGCAAGGCGCTGGACGCGTTGGGTGTGAGCTGGGACGAGGCCGCGGGCCGATTTCAGCCGGACAGCGGTGGTGTGGAAGAATAGGCCGCTGCTGCGTGTAGGCGCCCCTGCCACGGGGGGAACGCCGGCGGCCGGGCCTCTCCGGCGAGTAGCAACCCCCCTTTCCTTGCGAATTCCGTGGGTGACCCGTGGCGCCCATGATGGAGAGCCCGATGAGCAACCTGCTCGACGTCCTCGACTCCGCGTCGCTCCGCGACGACATCCCGGCCTTCCGCCCCGGTGACACCCTCAAGGTGCACGTCCGGGTCATCGAGGGCAACCGCTCCCGTGTCCAGGTCTTCCAGGGCGTCGTCATCCGCCGCCAGGGCGCGGGCGTCCGCGAGACCTTCACCGCCCGCAAGGTCAGCTTCGGCGTCGGCGTCGAGCGCACCTTCCCGGTGCACACCCCGATCGTGGAGAAGATCGAGGTCGTGACCCGCGGTGCCGTCCGCCGCGCCAAGCTCTACTACCTGCGTGACCTGCGCGGCAAGGCCGCGAAGATCAAGGAGAAGCGCGACCGCTGAGGTCGGCTGCTCCACACCCCGGCTCCGGCCGGGCCCCGCTTCGGGCGGGGACGGGACTGCTCGTACGAGGCCGGATAGGCTTCGCCCGATGAGCACCCAGGAACCACTCGCGGACCGCGACGGCGTCTCCGGCCCCCACGACGGGGTCGAGGCCCCGGCGCGGTCCGCGGCCGTTCCGGTGGACCCCGATGCCACCCCGGAGCCGGCCGGCCCGGAGCCCGCCGGCCCGGAAGAAGCCGCTCCGGAGTTGGCCGCTCCGGAGTTGGCCGGCCCGGAGCCCGCCGGCCCCGAGCCGGCTGACCCGGACTCAGCCGCTCCGGAGGCCGGGCGCCCCCGGCGCGGCCGGGGGCTGCTGCTGCCGGTCGTGCTCTCCCTGCTGCTGCTGGCCCTGGTGAACACCTACGCGGCCCAGCCGTTCGCGATCCCCTCCGAGTCGATGGAGAACACCCTGCGGGTGGGCGACCGGGTGGTGGTGAACAAGCTCGTCTACCGCTTCGGCGGGCGGGTGCACCGAGGTGACGTGGTGGTCTTCGACGGCCGTGGCTCCTTCACCCGGGACGACTCCTCCGGACCGACCGGGTTCGGTGACGCGCTGCGGGGGCTCGGCTCGTACCTGGGGCTGGCCACCGCCGGGCATGACGACTACGTCAAGCGGGTGGTCGGCGTCGGCGGGGACCGGGTGATCTGCTGTGACAGCCGGCACCGGATCACCGTCAACGGCGTGCCGCTGGACGAGTCCGAGTACCTCTTCCCCGGTGACACCGCCTCCTCGGTGCCGTTCGACATCGAGGTGCCGGCCGGGGAGCTCTGGATGATGGGCGACCACCGCAGCGCCTCCCAGGACTCCCGTGGCCACCTGGGCGATCCGGGCGGCGGCTTCGTGCCCGAGTCCAAGGTGATCGGTCGGGCCGACTGGATCGTCTACCCCGTCGGGCACTGGCGGCACCTGGTACGCCCCGGGGTGTACGGCGCGGTGGACGCGGCGGCAGGGAGGAGCGGTCGGGATGGGGAGCAGGGGTAGGGAGCGGGTCCCCGAGCCGGCGGCGGACGACCCGCCCGGACCGGGGGAGACCGACCGGGACGACGCCGGGCGCGGTGAGAAGCGCCGCCGCACCGCCGGGATGGGCCGTGCCGAGCGGCGCCGAATAGCCCGCCGGGCCGCCCGCCGCCGCAAGCGTTCCTACCTGCGGGAACTGCCGCTGGTCGGTGGGGTGGCGCTGGTGGTCGCGCTGCTGCTGAAGACCTTTCTGCTCCAGGTGTTCGTGATCCCCTCCGCATCGATGGAGAACACCCTGCGGGTGGGTGACCGGGTGGTGGTGGACAAGCTCACCCCGTGGTTCGGCAAGGACTACCGTCGCGGCGACGTGGTGGTCTTCAAGGACCCCGGCCACTGGCTGGACACGGACCACGAGAAGTCCGCCGACGGGCCGGTGACGCGCGGCGTGAAGCGGGTGTTCGCCTTCATCGGGCTGCTGCCCTCCGACGACGAGGGCGACCTGATCAAGCGGGTGATCGGCGTCGGTGGCGACACCGTGGCCTGTTGCGACGACGACGGCAGGGTCACCGTCAACGGCACCCCGGTAGACGAGCCGTACCTCGCCCCGGGCAACCTGCCGTCGCAGATCCCCTTCACGGTGACCGTGCCGCCCGGTCGGCTCTGGGTGATGGGCGACCACCGCGATGTCTCCGCCGACTCCCGGGTCCACATGGCCAACCCCGGCGGCGGCACCATCCCGGTCGGAAACGTCATCGGGCGCGCCATGCTGGTCGTCTGGCCGTTCACCCATGTCCACCGGCTGCCCGAGCCGCCCTCGCTCTCCGCGCTGCCCGACGCCGCCGACGTACCGCCAAGTAGTCAAAATCTTGGCCAATCCGCCCCCCGACCGGTGGTGCAGCCGGGTCCCGAAGAACCGTCGCTCGTTATCGGTGTGGCGGGCGCGATGCCGCTCGCCGTCCGCCGATGGCGGAGAGGTGTGCCCCCGCGCCGCTGAATGGCGGGAGGCGCCGTGTACGCACGCGGCGGGCGATCCCGGCGGGTGTATAGAGAGACGCAGGTGTGCGGCGGGCGGCGTCGGGCACCTGGAGAGCGCGGATCGTGTGAGCCGTGCAGGTCTGGGACCGAGGTGCCGCGGGCGGCACCGATTGGCGTGGGCGCGGTGGCGCTCGCACAGCAGGGAGGAGACGTCGTGGGGGATCTGGTGATCGGTACCCGTTCGGGCGCCGGTGAACCCGAGGACCCCGGCAGCCGTACCGCGGACTCCGTGGGCGACCCGGGAGCCGTCGGACAGCGAGCACACCGGACCGGCGACCGGACGGCAGCGGCGGGCACCGCCGCGTCCGATGCCGACGGAGACGGCGACGAGGGCGCGGCGCAGGACGAGCCCAAGGGCGCGGCAGCCGTGGACCACCCCGAGCATGAGCACCGCCAGCGGTCGTTCTGGAAGGAGCTGCCGATCCTGATCGGCATCGCGCTGGTCCTGGCGCTGGTGATCAAGACCTTCTTCGTGCAGGCGTTCTCGATTCCGTCGGGTTCCATGATGAACACCCTGCTCAAGGGTGACCGGGTGCTGGTGGACAAGTTCACCCCCTGGTTCGGCGCCGAGCCGGAGCGCGGGGACGTCGTCGTCTTCCACGACCCGGGCGGCTGGCTGAACGAGGAGCCCGAGCGGAGCTCCAACGCCGTGCTGCGCGGTGTGCAGAACGTCCTCAGCTTTGTCGGACTGATGCCCTCGGCCAGCGAGAAGGACCTGATCAAGCGGGTCATCGCGGTCGGCGGCGACACCGTGGAGTGCCAGGGCACCGGACCGGTCCGGGTCAACGGCGTGGCACTGGACGAGCCGTACGTCTACCCGGGCACCACCCCCTGCGGAGACAAGCCCTTCGGGCCGGTGAAGGTGCCGGACGGGCGGCTCTGGGTGATGGGCGACCACCGCAACGACTCCTGGGACTCCCGCTTCCACATGGACCAGCCCGGCGGCGGCAGCATCCCGCAGGGCAATGTGGTCGGCCGCGCCTTCGTGGTGGCCTGGCCGATCTCCCGGTGGGCGACGCTCCCGGTGCCCGCCACCTTCAACCAGCGCGGCCTGTCGGCCGGCGCGCTCGCCCCGCCGGCCCTCGGCCTGGCCGGCGCGGTGCCGCTGACCCTGGTGATCCGCCGCCGCCGGCTCCGGGCGGCGGCCGCCGCCTGACCGGACCGGCCGGACGAGCGCGTCCGGGGCATTGCGCGGGCCGTGGTACCGACGAGTAGTCTGCTCGGACGTGCCACGGCCCGCCTGTCTCCCCGCCCGGCGGTCCCGGTACGGCTGTCGGGAGCGGCGGGCCTCGCGGGCGCCACCGCAAGCAGGCGGGCCGCTGCGGCTCGGGCGAACTGGGACGGTGCCGATGAGCAGGACCGCCGCTCGGACCACGGGCGCGGCTCCCGGCGGCGCCGCGCGGTCACCGGCGCCGACCGGCCCGGCGGCGCGGCCGCACGGACCGGGCGCGGTGCTCCAAGGCGTCGCCATCGCCATCGGCCTGGTCCTGATGGTCGGCGGCTTCGCCCTGATCGCCGTCGAATACCGGCCGTACCGCGTGCCCACCGACTCGATGAACCCCACCATCCACCCCGGTGACACCGTGCTCGCCCGCAAGAGCGACGGCGCCGATGTCGGGCGCGGTGACGTGGTGGTCTTCAAGGACGCCGCCTGGGGTGACTCGCTGCTGGTCAAGCGGGTGGTCGCGGTGGGCGGGGACACTCTGGTCTGCTGCGACTCCCGGCAGCGGCTGGCCGTCGACGGCGTCGCGGTCGACGAGCCGTACCTGCCCAAGGGGTCGGTGAACGGCAGCTTCTCGGTGAAGGTGCCGACCGGGCGGCTCTTCCTGATGGGTGACAACCGGCTTACCTCTCTCGACTCGCGCGAACATCTGGACCGGCTCTCCGGTACCGTCCCGGCCTCCGACGTGGTGGGCCGGGTCGCCGGCACCGTCTGGCCGGCCTCGCAGTTGGGTGTGCTGGACCGCACCGCCGCCTTCGACCCGGTGGGCGCCCCGCGTGCGGCCGGGCCGGGGCCGCTGGCGGCGGCGTCCTATGCCTCGGTGGCCGGGGCGCTGCTCATCCTGGTGACGGCGGCGATCGGCCCGATCGACGGCCTGCTCCGTCGGCGGCGCGGCGGTCCGGCACGCTAGCGGTGCGCGGCGGAGCCGCTGCGGCGCCCGGCAACCCGCCGGTGGTCCACAATGGGAGGACGCGCGACAGCTAAGGGGACGTGGGGATGAGTGCCGAGGACCTCGAAAAGTACGAGACCGAGATGGAGCTCAAGCTCTACCGGGAGTACCGCGACGTCGTCGGCCTGTTCAAATTCGTGATCGAGACCGAGCGCCGCTTCTACCTCACCAACGACTACGAACTCCAGGTCCACTCGGTGCAGGGTGAGGTCTTCTTCGAGGTCTCGATGGCTGATGCCTGGGTGTGGGACATGTACCGGCCTGCCCGGTTTGTACGTAAGGTTCGGGTGCTGACGTTCAAGGACGTCAATGTCGAGGAGCTCGCCAAGACCGATCTCGAACTGCCGTCGGACGACGCGGGCTTCGGCCGCTGATTCTTATCGAACCGACGTGGAGCGCCTAGCCAGGGCGCTTGTTTTCACTCGTGTGGGTGACATCAGTTATCCACACCCCCGGGTTGTCCACAGGAATCCCACCGCCGCTCGCCCTCCGGCCCCGCCCCCGGCACGCTGCTGAGCCGGAGGTGATCCCCGTGGACCCACGTACCGCCCTCGGCCGCTACGGCGAGGAGGTGGCCGCCCGCCGCCTCACGGAGGCCGGGCTGACCGTCCTGGAGCGCAACTGGCGCTGCCGGGACGGAGAGCTGGACATCGTCGCCCTGGACGGCGACACCCTCGCCGTCTGCGAGGTCAAGACCCGCCACGAGGGCGGCTTCCAACGGCCGACTGCGGCCGTGACCGAGGCCAAGGCCGTCCGGCTGCGCCGGCTGGCCGAACGCTGGCTCGGGGAGCGCTGGCCACTGCACCGCACCCGGCTGCGCGGCGGACCACCGGGCGCGACCGCCCCGCCGGGCGGGGTGCGGATCGACCTGATCGCCGTCACCGGGCGGCGCCGGGGCGCCGCACTGGTCGAGCATCTGCGCGGGGTGGTCTGACATGGCCTTCGCCCGTACCTGCTCGGTCGCCCTGGTGGGCGTCGACGGCGTAGTGGTCGAGGTGCAGGCCGACCTCGAACCAGGCGTCGCCGCCTTCACCCTGGTCGGCCTGCCCGACAAGGCCCTCAGCGAGGCCCGCGACCGGGTCCGCGCCGCCGTGGTCAACAGCGGGGAGAGCTGGCCGCAGCGCAAGCTCACCGTGGGCCTCAGCCCGGCGTCCGTACCCAAGAGCGGCAGCGGCTTCGACCTGGCGGTGGCCTGCGCGGTGCTCGCCGCAGCCGAACGGCTCGACCCCGCCACCATCGCCGATCTGCTGATCGTCGGCGAACTCGGACTCGACGGCCGGGTGCGGCCGGTGCGCGGTGTACTGCCCGCCGTGCTGGCCGCCGCCGACGCCGGATACCGGCAGGTCGTCGTCCCCGAGCAGACCGCCTCCGAGGCCGCACTGGTCCCGGGCGTCTCGGTGCTCGGCATCCGCAGCCTGCGCCAGCTGATCGCGGTCCTCACCGACGCCCCGGTGCCCGAGGAGCCGCCCGACCGGATTGCCGACGGCCGCCCCGATCCGCTGCTGGCCGGGCTCGCCCTCCCCGGCGTGAGCGCCCGAGGGCTGAGCGGCGGCCGGGCACACCAGCTGGACCTGGCCGATGTCGCCGGGCAGTACGAGGCCCGGCGCGCCCTGGAGATCGCCGCAGCGGGCGGCCACCACCTCTACCTCAAGGGCCCGCCCGGGGCCGGCAAGACCATGCTCGCCGAGCGGCTGCCCGGCCTGCTGCCGCCGCTGCTACCCGAAGAGGCACTGGAGGTCACTGCCGTGCACTCGGTCGCCGGACTGCTGCCGCCGGGCCGCCCGCTGATCGACACCGCCCCCTACTGCGCCCCGCACCACTCCACCACCATGCCCGCGATCATCGGCGGCGGCAGCGGACTGCCCCGCCCGGGGGCCGTCTCGCTGGCCCATCGAGGAGTTCTTTTTCTGGACGAAGCCCCTGAATTCCCGGTCCGGGTGCTGGACGCGCTGCGCCAGCCACTGGAGTCCGGCGAAGTCATCGTCGCCCGGTCAGCGGGCTCGCTGCGACTGCCCGCCCGCTTTCTGCTGCTGCTGGCCGCCAATCCATGCCCCTGCGGACGCCACTCCCGGCGGGGCGAGGGCTGCGAGTGCACCCCGGCCATGGTCAGCCGCTACCAGGGGCGGCTCTCCGGGCCGCTGCTGGACCGGGTCGACCTCCGGGTCGAGGTGGACCCGGTGACCCGGGTGCAGCTCCTGGAGCGCGACGCCGCAGCGGAGTCCACAGCGACCGTCGCCGCCCGGGTACGGGCAGCCCGCGAGCGTGCGGCGGCCCGGCTCAGCGACACGCCGTGGCGGGGCAACGCGGAGGTGCCCGGCCATGAGCTGCGCACCCGCTGGCGGCTGGCGCCGGGCGCGCTGGACGACGCCGAGCGGGAGATGCAGCGCGGTCTGCTCACCGCCCGTGGCCTGGACCGGGTGCTCCGGGTCGCCTGGACCGTCGCGGACCTGGCCGGTCGCGACCGCCCCGGCCGCGCCGAGGTCCGCGCGGCCCTGGTGCTCCGCACCGGCGTACAACGCGGCGAGCCCCTGGGCGACCTCACCACCACAGCAGCGAAAGGACCCCGATGATCCGCACTCACCCCATCCACCGCCCGGACCGGCCGGCGCCGGTGACGTTCGAACAGGTAGCCCTGGACCTTGATGAGCCGTGCGTGGCGAAGGGGACGGGAGAGAGGACGCGACCGGTCAGCCCAGCGGGGGAGCCGCCGGGCGGGGCAGCGGCCAGTGAGGTGGTCGGTGAGGGACCGGTGCCAGCCGGGCCGTCGGCTCCGGGGGAGGGGGCGCCGAGGGAGGGGGCGCCCGGTGATCGGGAGCGGCTTGCGCGGGCGGCGCTGTCCCGGCTGGCCGAGCCCGGTGACGTCACCATCGGCCGGTGGTTGCGGCAATTCGGCGCCGTGGCCCTGCTGCGCACCTTCCTGGAGGGCCGACGACCACCGGGCGCCAGCGCAGCGAGGGTGGCGGGATACCGGGCACGGGCCGCCGGGATCGACCCGGCCGCCGATCTGGAGCGGGTCCGGGCACGCGGTGGCCGCTTCGTCATCCCCGGCGACCCCGAGTGGCCGACCCAGCTGGACGACCTCGGCCCGGCCCGCCCGATCGGGCTGTGGACGACCGGCACCGCCTCACTGCGACTGCTCGCCCTGCGCTCGGTCGCCGTGGTCGGCGCCCGTGCCTGCACCGCCTACGGCGCCCATGTCGCAGGCGAGCTCGCCGCCGGGTTGGCCGAGCGCGGCTGGGTGGTGGTCTCCGGCGCCGCGTACGGCATCGACGCGGCCGCCCATCGCGGCGCCCTGGCGGTGGGCGGCCCGACCGTCTCGGTCCTGGCCTGCGGAGTCGATGTCGCCTACCCGCGCGGCCACACCGAGCTGCTCCGCCGGATCTCCCAGCAGGGCCTGCTGGTCAGCGAACTGCCACCGGGTGAACACCCCAACCGGTTCCGGTTCGTCCTGCGCAACCGGGTGATCGCGGCCATCACCCGGGGCACCGTGGTCGTGGAGGCGGCCCTCCGCAGCGGCGCGCTGAGCACCGCCCGCCGGGCGCGAGACCTCAATCGGTTGACCCTGGGTGTACCCGGACCGGTGACCTCGGCGCTCTCGGGCGGCGTGCACGCCCTGCTGCGCACCGGAGCGGCGGCCCTGGTCACCGACGCCGCCGAAGTGGTGGAGCTGGTCGGCGGGATCGGCAGCGATCTGGCCCGGCCGCCCCAGAGCCCGGTGCTGCCGCGCGACCTGCTGCCGCCACCGGCCAGGCGGGTGCTGGAGGCGCTTCCGGCGCAGGCCGACGGAGCACCGGTCGAAGCGGTGGTCCGCACCGTCGGGCTCCCTCCGGACGAGGTGCTGCAACGGCTGTACGAGCTGGCATCGCTCGGCTTCGCCGAACGCTTCGGCGCGCACTGGCGGGCCACCGTCCATCGGCGGCCCCCGCCCGGGTGACGCCGGGTCCCCCGATCGATATCGAACGCAACACCGTACAACCGCTGGCCGGGGGGAATCCTTGCGGTGCCGCCTTGCCACTGCCCGTACCCCGCCCGCAACCCCCCGACCTGGGCATACCCGGCCACCAGATCGAGGGACGACTAGGAGTGGTAGCTCTCGGCACTGGTCCGATCACGCTACGCTCGCCACGACTTCCATACCGACACACGACTCGGCAGAACGGCGCACAACGACGCATGCCCACACATATTCCCCGGCGAAGAGCGACCGGCGGCGACAGGGCCCTGACGGCATCGGCCGCCGGGTCGGGCCCTGCCCCCGAGATCCACTCGCCGGTCAGGGGGCCGGGCACGGCCGGTGGCGCCGCCCACGCCTGCTCCGGGCTGCACGGGCAGGGGGCCACCACCGGCGCCGGAACCAGCACCACGACGACCAGTACCACGACGACCAGTACCACGACGACCAGTACCACCACGGCCGGCACGGCGACCGGAACCACCACGGCCGACCACGCCGTCCCCACCGCAGCCACCCAGGCCCAGGTGCAGGCTCAAGCCCAGGTCCAGGCTCAAGCCCAGGTCCAGGTCCAGGCCGAGCCGTCCAGGCCACCCGGCGCCCGGCGCGGCGGCCTGCCGGGCGAGCGTCCGGCGCTCGACCAGCTGTGGCGTTCCTACAAGTCCACCGGCGACGGCCGCCTGCGCGAGCAGCTGATCCTGCACTACTCGCCGCTGGTCAAGTACGTCGCCGGCCGGGTCGGCGTCGGGCTGCCGTCCAATGTCGAGCAGGCCGACTTCGTCTCCTCCGGAGTCTTCGGACTGATCGACGCGATCGAGAAGTTCGACCTCGACCGCGCCATCAAGTTCGAGACCTACGCCATCAGCCGCATCCGTGGCGCCATCATCGACGAGCTGCGGGCGCTGGACTGGATCCCCCGCTCGGTGCGGCAGAAGGCACGGGCGGTGGAGCGTGCCTACGCCACCCTGGAGACCCGGCTGCGCCGCACCCCCCATGAGCCCGAGGTGGCGGCCGAGATGGGCATCGCCGTCGAGGAGCTGCACGCCATTTTCAGCCAGCTTTCGCTGGCCAACGTGGCCGCCCTGGACGAGTTGCTGCACCCGGTGGGGGAGAGCGGCGACGGGCTCAGTCTGTTGGACACCCTGGTGGACACCGCCGCCGATGACCCGGTGGAGGTGGCAGAGGACCGCGAGCTGCGCAGGCTGCTGGCCCGCGCGGTCAACACACTGCCGGACCGGGAGAAGACGGTGGTGACCCTCTACTACTACGAGGGCCTGACCCTGGCCGAGATCGGTCAGGTGCTGGGCGTCACCGAGAGCAGGGTGAGCCAGATCCACACCAAGGCCGTACTGCAACTACGCGCCAAGCTCTCCGACGCCCGGTAGGTGCGCCACTGTTCGACGCGCCGACGTACCTCCGTACAGTGGACGGGTGCCGAAGATTCGAGCCGCCAACCTGGCCGCGCACCGCGAGATGCAGCGCACCGCGCTCCTCGCCGCTGCTCGCGCGCTGCTCACCGAGGGCGGGGTCGACGCCCTCACCTTCCCCGCGCTCGCCGGGCGTACCGGCCTGGCGCGCTCCTCGGTCTACGAGTACTTCCGCTCCAGAGCCGCAGTCGTGGAGGAGCTGTTCGCTGCGGACTTCCCGGTCTGGGCAGCCCGTATCGAGACCGCGATGGCCGCAGCCGACACGCCCTCCGGCCAGGTCGAGGCGTACATCCGCACCCAGCTGGCCCTGGTGCGGGACCCGCAGCACCGCGCCGTCGCCGCCATCTCGGCGGCCGAGCTGGACGACGCGGCCCGCGACCGCATCCGCGCCTCGCACGGGCGACTGGTCGGCCTGGTGGTCTCCGCGCTCCAGGAGCTGGGCCACACCCAGCCGGGGCTCGCGGCCGCGCTGCTCCAGGGTGTGGTGGAGACAGCGGTACGCAGGCTCGAACTGGGCGCGGCCGAGGACCCCGAGGTGATCGTCTCCACTGCGGTCGCCTTCGCCCTGCGCGGCGTCGCCCGGGAAGAGTGACCCGGGAGCAGCCGCACCCGGCCGAGGCCCAGCAGTGCCAGCGGGTCCAGATACCGCCGACCGCGCAGCAGTCCCCAGTGCAGACACGGCGTCGCGCAGTGGTCGGCGCCGGCCCGCAACCGCCCGATCACCGCGCCGGCGGCGACCCGGCTGCCGACCGGCAGGGTGGCCACCACCGGGAGGTAGGTGGTGCGCAGCGGTGGCGTACCGGTCCCGGGGTGGACCACGGTGACCACGCCGCGTCCGCCGACCTGTCCCGCGAAGGCGACGGTCCCGGCTGCGGCGGCCCGTACCTCGGCGCCGTCGGCGGCGGCCACGTCCACCCCCCGGTGCCCGCGCGCCCAGGGCAGCGGCGGCGGGTCGAAGCGGCGCAGTACGGCGATCCGCCCCGCGACCGGCCAGGCCCGAGCCGAAGCCCCCGCCGCGACCCCGCCGCCCGGCCCAGCCCCGCCACCCGGACCAGCCCCACCGCCCGACCCGACCGCACCGCTGACCGGACCACCGCCCGCACCCGCAGCGGCCGCCACCGGAAGCGCGCCGAGCAGCAGCCCCGATAGCGCCGCCAGTACCAGCAGCACCAGCAACACCGGCAGCACCAGCAGCAACCCGCCCAGCAGGGCGGCCGGCCTCCGGCCACCGAAGCGGTCACCGGAGGAGCCGTACGACGAAGGACCCGGAGTGGCACCGGGCCGGGCAGCGGTCATGTCCGGTACGGTGCCCGTCCGCACCGCCCGCCGCCACCACCGTCCGGCAGCCTGTGGACAACCCCGGCCTGTGGACAACCGGCGTCACCCGCAGGTGGGACGCGGCCCCCGCCCAGGGCCTCTCCGACCCGGTGAAACGCTGAGTCGCCCGTGATGCCACCGGTCCCGTACACTTCTGTCGCGACCCGGCATGCCCGGGTCGACTTCGCACGCCCCGCCACCGATGCGTCAGCACGCGGTTCGCAACCCGCGTTAGCACGGTGCGAGTGCCGCTCGGTCCGATGAGCCGCGACACAGCATCCGCTGCGTCCGGCCCCCACGGCACGGCACGGCCGGGGTGTCAGGCGCGACGGTCACCCGACCGCCGCGGACAACCGAGCTGACCCTGCCCGCCCCGGCGCGGCGGGGGCACAACTAGAGGAGCACGGCCATGGCCGTCGTCACGATGCGGGAGCTGCTGGAGAGCGGCGTCCACTTCGGTCACCAGACCCGCCGTTGGAACCCGAAGATGAAGCGCTTCATCTTCACGGAGCGCAACGGCATCTACATCATCGACCTCCTGCAGTCGCTGAACTACATCGACCGCGCCTTCGAGTTCGTCAAGGAGACCGTCGCCCACGGCGGCAGTGTTCTCTTCGTCGGCACCAAGAAGCAGGCCCAGGAGGCCATCGCCGAGCAGGCGACCCGGGTGGGCATGCCCTACGTCAACCAGCGCTGGCTGGGCGGCATGCTGACCAACTTCTCGACCGTCTACAAGCGCCTGCAGCGCCTGAAGGAGCTCGGCGAGATCGACTTCACCGATGTCGCGGGCTCCGGCCTGACCAAGAAGGAGCTGCTCGTCCTGCAGCGCGAGCACGAGAAGCTCGAGCGCACCCTGGGCGGCATCCGCGACATGCAGCGCGTCCCGAGTGCCGTCTGGGTGGTCGACACCAAGAAGGAGCACATCGCGGTCGGTGAGGCCCGGAAGCTCAACATCCCGGTCGTCGCGATCCTGGACACCAACTGCGACCCCGACGAGGTCGACTACAAGATCCCGGGCAACGACGACGCCATCCGCTCCGTCACCCTGCTGACCCGCGTGATCGCCGACGCCGTGGCCGAGGGCCTGATCGCCCGCTCCGGTGCCGCCGCCGGTGACGCCAAGGTCGAGCCGGGCGCCGACCAGCCGCTGGCCGACTGGGAGCGCGAGCTCCTGGAGGGCGAGAAGAAGGCCGACGAGGCGCCCGCCGCCGAGGCTGCCGAGGCCCCCGCCGCTGAGGCCCCCGCCACCGAGGCGCCGGCCGCTGCCGAGGCCCCGGCCGCCGAGGGCGACCAGGCCTGACGTTCCGCAGTCGAGGGGTACGGCGGCCGCCGCAGCACGCAGCGGCCGCCGGCCCCTCGCACCTGTGCCGGGCCCGGTGGCGACGCCGCCGGCCCCCGGTGACACCCCAGCAGACACGCGAGACGCGAGAAGAGATTCACAACCATGGCGAACTTCACCGCCGCGGACGTCAAGAAGCTCCGTGAGCTCACCGGCGCCGGCATGATGGACTGCAAGAAGGCGCTGGACGAGTCCGAGGGCAACGTCGACAAGGCCGTCGAGCTCCTGCGCATCAAGGGCCAGAAGGGCGTGGCCAAGCGCGAGGGCCGCGACGCCTCCAACGGCGCCGTCGTCTCCCTCCTCGAGGGCGGCAACTCCGGCGTGCTGGTCGAGCTGAACTGCGAGACCGACTTCGTCGCCAAGGGCGACCGCTTCGTCGAGGTCGCCAACGCGATCGCCGCGCACGTCGCCAAGGCCGCCCCGGCCGACGTCGAGGCCGCGCTGGCCAGCGAGATCGAGCCCGGCAAGACCGTCCAGCAGTTCGTGGACGAGGCCAACGCCACCCTCGGTGAGAAGATCGTCTTCCGCCGCTTCGCGCAGTTCACCGGGGACGGCTTCGTCGCCGCCTACATGCACCGCACCTCTCCCGACCTGCCGCCGCAGGTCGGCGTCCTGGTCGAGCTCGACAAGGAGAACGCCGAGGTCGCCAAGGACGTCGCGCAGCACATCGCCGCCTTCGCGCCGAAGTTCCTCTCCCGCGAGGACATCCCGGCCGAGGTGCTGGAGAGCGAGCGCCGCGTCGCCGAGGCCACCGCCCGCGAGGAGGGCAAGCCCGAGGCCGCCCTGCCGAAGATCATCGAGGGCCGCGTCACCGGTTTCGTCAAGGAGAGCGCCGTGCTTGAGCAGGCGTTTGCCAAGGACAACAAGAAGACCGTCCAGAAGGTCCTGGACGAGGCCGGCGTCACCCTCAAGCGCTTCGCCCGCTTCCGCGTCGGTGCCTGAGGTCGTTCCACCCATCTACCCCTAGGGTAGAGAGCGGAATGCGTCGAACACCCCTCCGGTATCCGAGGGCGGGATCGACACCATGAACGACGAGGAGGCCATTGCCGTGCAGGTGACCATATCGGTTCCCGCGGCAGTGGCCTCCTCACGTGTACGTGCTCAAGAAGGAGTCGCCCGATGCAGATGACTGGGCAGGGGACCGCTGAGATCGGTGCGCACGGCCGTGTGCTGCTGAAGCTGTCCGGTGAGGCGTTCGCCGGCGGGGGCGGTCTCGGCGTCGACCCCGACGTGGTGCACGCCATCGCGCGGGAGATCGCCGCGGTGGTGCGCTCGGGCACCCAGGTCGCCGTGGTCATCGGCGGCGGCAACTTCTTCCGTGGTGCGGAGCTCCAGGTGCGCGGCATGGACCGGGCCCGCTCCGACTACATGGGCATGCTCGGCACCGTGATGAACTGCCTGGCCCTCCAGGACTTCCTGATCAAGGAGGGCGTGGAGACCCGGGTGCAGACCGCGATCACCATGGGCCAGGTCGCCGAGCCCTACCTCCCGCTGCGTGCCGTGCGGCACCTGGAGAAGGGCCGCGTGGTGATCTTCGGCGCCGGGATGGGCATGCCGTACTTCTCCACCGACACCACCGCCGCCCAGCGCGCCCTGGAGATCCAGGCCGAGGTGCTGCTGATGGGCAAGAACGGCGTGGACGGCGTCTATGACTCGGACCCCAAGTCCAATCCGGACGCGGTCAAGTTCGACGCCCTGGAGTACTCCGAGGTGCTGGCCCGCGACCTGAAGGTCGCCGACGCCACCGCGATCACGCTGTGCAGGGACAACGCGCTGCCCATCCTGGTCTTCGAACTCCTCGCGGCCGGGAACATCGCCCGTGCGGTGCGGGGTGAGAAGATCGGCACGCTGATCAGCCGCGGGGCCAAGTCCTGACCGCACCGCGCGGCCCGGCGAGATACGACGTTACGGACCCCTTGCCCGCCATCCGGGCGCGGCGAGGGGCGAGCAGGGAACCGGACAGGAGCAGACTGTGATCGAAGAGACCCTCCTTGAGGCCGAGGAGAAGATGGAGAAGGCGGTCCAGGTCGCCAAGGACGACTTCGCCGCCATCCGTACCGGCCGTGCGCACCCGGCGATGTTCGCCAAGATCACCGCCGACTACTACGGCGCCCCGACGCCGATCAACCAGCTCGCCTCGTTCTCGGTGCCGGAGCCGAGGATGGCGGTCGTCACCCCGTTCGACAAGAGCGCGCTGCGGGCCATCGAGACGGCGATCCGGGACTCCGACCTGGGCGTCAACCCGACGAACGACGGTTCCCTCATCCGCGTGGTCTTCCCGCAGCTGACCGAGGAGCGCCGCAAGGAGTACATCAAGGTGGCCCGCGGCAAGGGCGAGGACGCCAAGATCTCCATCCGCAGCATCCGCCGCAAGGCCAAGGAGACCCTCGACAAGCTGGTCAAGGACGGCGAGGCCGGCGAGGACGAGGTCCGCCGCGCCGAGAAGGAGCTTGAGGACGTCACTGCCCGCTACGTGGGCCAGGTGGACGAGCTGCTCAAGCACAAGGAAGCCGAGCTGCTCGAGGTCTGATGAACCACGCCCCGACTCCTCCCGGCGGGCGGCCGCCCGGCTCCGGGAGCCCGCAGGGCCCCGCAGGGCCCGATCTGCCCGGCAGCCCCGCGCCCCGGGTCGAGGCGCACCAACCGTGGGCCGGCCCGCAGGCGCCGGCCCACTCCGGCCTGTCCCATACGTCCGTCATCACCGAAACCCCCGCCATCACCGAAACCCCCGCCATCACCGAACCCCCCGGCACCGCCGATCCGGCAGGGCAGGAGACCACCGTGGCCCAGCCGGACCAGCAGCCCCGCAAACCCCGTGCCGGCCGCAACCTGCCGGCCGCGATAGGGGTGGGCGTCGGCCTCGGCGCGGTGATCGTCGTGTCACTCTTCTTCGTCAAGGTGCTCTTCCTCGGCGTGGTGATGGCGGCGGTCGGCATGGGCGTCTGGGAGCTCACCAGCAGGCTGGCGGAGCGCAAGTCGGTCGCCGTCCCGCAGATCCCGCTGGTGGTCGGCGGGGTGCTGATGGTCGCCGCCGCGTACGCCTACGGGACGCGCGGCGCGGCGGCGGTGCTGGCCCTCACCGCGCTCGCGGTGCTGGTGGCCCGGATGAGCCGCCCCCCGCAGGACTATCTGCGGGATGTCACCGCCGGTGTCTTCACCGCCTTCTACGTGCCGTTCCTGGCCACCTTCGTGGCCCTGCTGCTGCACGCCGACGACGGCCCCCGGCGGGTGATCCTCTTCCTGCTGGTCACCGTCTGCAGCGACACCGGGGCGTACGCGGTGGGCTTCAAGTTCGGCCGGCACAAGCTCGCCCCCACCATCAGCCCCGGCAAGACCCGCGAGGGCCTGGCCGGCGGCGTCGCGCTCTCCATGCTGGCCGGTGCGCTCGGCATGCAGCTGATGATCGACGGCGGCGTCTGGTGGCAGGGCCTGGTGCTGGGCGGCTGCGCGGCGGTCATCGCCACCCTGGGCGACCTGGCCGAGTCGATGATCAAGCGGGACCTCGGCATCAAGGACATGGGCACCCTGCTCCCCGGCCACGGCGGCATCATGGACCGGCTGGACTCCCTGCTGCCGACCGCCCCGGTGGTCTGGCTGCTGCTGGCCGCCTTCGTCGGCGGCTGACCAGCTGGTATGTACAGCCGCGGCCCCGGGCGATCAGCCCGGGGCCGCAGCCGTTGCCCGCCATGCCGGGGCCCGGCCCTGGGATTTGCACCGACCTGAGACACTGGAGGCACCATGCCTGTTCCCGGAGAACTCACCTTTGTCGCGCCGCGCGGTGCCAAGCCCCCGCGCCACCTCGCCGACCTCAGCGCCGCCGACCGCCGGGCGGCGGTGGCCGAGCTGGGCGAGAAGCCGTTCCGCGCCGACCAGCTGTCCCGCCACTACTTCGGCCGGCTCTCGGCCGACCCCGCCGACTGGACCGACGTCCCGGCGGCGGCCCGGGAGCGGCTGGCCGAGGCACTGCTGCCGGACCTGATGTCCGTGGTGCGGCATGTCTCCTGCGACGGCGACACCACCCGCAAGACCCTGTGGAAGCTCTTCGACGGCACCCTGGTGGAGTCGGTGCTGATGCGCTACCCCGACCGGGTCACCATGTGCGTCAGCTCCCAGGCCGGCTGCGGGATGAACTGCCCGTTCTGCGCCACCGGCCAGGCCGGGCTGACCCGCAACCTGTCCACCGCCGAGATCGTCGAGCAGATCGCGGCGGGGATGCGGGCGCTCCAGGCGGGCGAGATCCCGGGCGGCCCGGCGCGGCTGGGCAATGTGGTCTTCATGGGCATGGGCGAGCCGCTGGCCAACTACAAGCGGGTGCTGGCCGCGATCCGCCGGCTCACCGACCCCGCGCCGGAGGGCCTGGGCCTGTCGCAGCGCGGTATCACCGTCTCCACGGTCGGCCTGGTCCCGGCGATGAACCGGCTGGCCGAGGAGGGCCTGAGCGTACGGCTGGCGCTGTCGCTGCACGCGCCCGACGACGAGCTGCGCGACACCCTGGTCCCGGTGAACACCCGCTGGAAGGTCGCCGAGGTGCTGGACGCCGCGTGGAACTACGCCGAGCGCTCCAACCGCCGGATCTCCATCGAGTACGCGCTGATCAAGGACATCAACGACCAGGCGTGGCGGGCCGATCTGCTGGGCCGGCTGCTGAAGAACCACCGGGTGCACGTCAATCTGATCCCGCTGAACCCGACCCCCGGCTCCAAGTGGACCGCCTCCCGGCCCGAGGACGAGCGCGCCTTCGTCCGTCGGCTGGAGGCCCACGGCGTCCCGGTCACCGTCCGCGACACCCGGGGCCAGGAGATCGACGGCGCCTGCGGCCAGCTGGCCGCCGCCGGCTGACCCGCCGGGTCAGCCGAGCAGCGCCAGCAGCGTCAACCCTGCGGCGGCGGCGCCGGTGACCAGCACCGCGCCGCCCGCCGCCGCCGTCCGCAGCAGCGCGGCGCCGCGCAGCAGGGTGGCGGGGGCGCCGAGGCGGCGTACCGGGGCCAGCTGCGGGCGGCGGACGGTACGCGCCTCGACCAGCCGGGCGCCGACCGCCAGTACCGCGCAGCAGCCGAGCAGTACCGCCTCGACCACCGGCAGCGGTCCGCCGGGCCCGCTGCCGGACGCCCAGCGGGCGGCGGCCACGGCGGCGACGGCCAGGGTGAGGGTGAGCAGGGCGACCGGCGCGCCGAGCCGGGCGGCTTCCGCCTGGAGGCCCCGCCCGGCCAGCAGCCGGGTGGCGTCCGGGCGTCCGGCGGCCAGCAGCCCGCCCGCCCAGGAGAGCAGCACCGGTACGGCGAGGGCCAGCCCGAGCAGGGCCAGCGCCCAGCCCGAGGCGGTGGTGGCGGTAGTGCTGCCCAGCCGGGCGGGGACCCGCAGCCGGTGGCCGCCGGAGTGCCGCCCGTACAGCTCCAGCGCGACCCCGGCCGCCATGAGCACCGCCGCCAGGACGGCGCGCAGCGGCCCGAGCCGGCGCACGGCCGGTTCCGCGCGCTGTCCGGGCAGGCCGTCCCGGGCCGGTACGGCGGCCGCCGCCGCTGCCGCGCCGAGCAGCGGGACCAGCAGCAGCAGGGTGACCGGCGCCGCCGCCGGCAGGGCGGCGCCCATGCCGACCTCGCGGGCGAGCCCGGCACCGGCGATGTCATTGCGCAGCACCAGGAAGCCGACCAGCGCCAGCAGGCTGCCGACCGTGCAGGCGAACGCGGTGTCGATGGCGAGCAGCAGCCGGATGCGGGCCGGTCCGGCGCCGGCGGCCGTCAGCCCGGCGACCCGCTCCGGCCGCTGTCCGGGCAGCGCCCGCGCGCAGGAGGCGGCCAGCCAGCCGATGGCGGCGAGCGGCGGCAGGCACCAGCCGAGGCGGGCGATCGAGGCCGCGGTGCCGGTCCCGGGCGGGTCGACCAGCGTACGGCCGAGCGCCCGCAGCAGCAGCGCCGCCACGGCGGCGGAGGCCACGGCGGTGAGGACCCAGCGACCGAGGTCGAGGACCCGGTAACCCCGGGCCAGGCGGAGGTAGAACACCGGTGGACGGCTTCCTTCCAGGGCGCGGCCGCCCGGCCGGGCGGCCGCGCGTCAGGCGGGGGCGGGGGCGGCAGCCTTCGCCGGGGCGCCGACCGGGGCGTCGAGCTGCCCGTCGAGCAGCGGCACGGCGCGGTCGGCGTGCTTGGCCAGTTCGGGGTCGTGCAGGGCGAGCAGCAGGGTGAGGCCGTGCGAGCGGGCGGCGGTGGTGAGTATCCGCAGCACCTGCTCCTGTCCGTCGCGGTGCAGCGGGGCGACGGGGTCGTCCGCCAGCACGACGCGGGGCTGCGGGGCGAGCGCCCGTGCGACGGCGATCCGCTGCCGCTGGGACTGGATGAGGTCGGCGGGGCGCAGTCGGGCGCAGTCGGCGACGTCCAGCCGCTCCAGCCACTCGGCGGCGGCGGTGTACGCGGCGCGGTGCGTGGCGCCGGCGAGCAGCAGCGGCAGGGCGACGTTCTCCCGGGCGGTGAGTTCGGGGACGAGCTGCGGTTCGGAGCCGACGTAGCCGAAGTGCTCGCGGCGCAGCCGCTCGCGCCCGGCCCGGTTGAGGCGGTGCACGGCGGTGCCGTCGAACCAGATCTCGCCCTCGTCGACGGGCAGCAGCGCGCCCAGGCAGCTGAGCAGGGTGGTCTTGCCGGACCCGCGCGGGCCGGTGACCGCGAGCACCTCCCCCTCGCGCAGTCCGAGCGAGGCGCCGCGCAGCGCCGGGGTCCCGTCGTGCGACTTGACCACCGCGCGTGCCCACAGCAGGTCGCTGTTTGGAGCGTCGCCGCTTGGAGCGTCTGCGCGCGGAACGTCGCCGCTGGGTACGTCGCCGTCCGGCGGGGCCGCTGTCAAGAGAACCTCCGGATCTAGGTGTCGGATGTCAGATTAGAACGGCAAGGACACGAACGGGTTGCGGCACACAGGGTCAACTACATCAAATCAGACATATATGACTACGGCGATACGCCAAAGGGCGGCCCCCGTTGCCGGGAGCCGCCCTTTGCGGAGGGTGGGACAGGTGGTCTGGGTCAGATCTTGGTCCACGCCTCGGCGAGGGTGGCCCGCAGGATCTGCTCGATCTCGTCGAAGGTCGACTGGTCGGAGATCAGCGGCGGGGCCAGCTGGATCACCGGGTCGCCGCGGTCGTCGGCGCGGCAGTAGAGGCCGTTCTCGTACAGCCCCTTGGAGACGTGGCCGTAGAGGATGCGCTCGACCTCGTCGTCGTTGAAGGTCTCCTTGGTGGCCTTGTCCTTCACCAGCTCGATGCCGTAGAAGTACCCGTTGCCGCGCACGTCGCCGACGATCGGCAGGTCGTGCAGCCGCTGGAGGGTGGACAGGAAGGCGCCCTCGTTGTCCAGCACCTTCTGGTTGAGGCCCTCGCGCTCGAAGATGTCGAGGTTGGCCAGCGCCACCGCCGAGGAGACCGGGTGGCCGCCGAAGGTGTAGCCGTGCAGGAAGGTGTTGTCGCCCTTGTAGAACGGCTCGGCCAGCCGGTCGGAGATGATCGTGGCGCCGATCGGGGAGTAGCCTGAGGTCATGCCCTTGGCGCAGGTGATCATGTCGGGCTGGTAGCCGAACTTCTCGCAGCCGAACATGGTGCCCAGCCGGCCGAAGGCGCAGATGACCTCGTCCGAGACCAGCAGCACGTCGTACTGGTCGCAGATCTCGCGGACCCGCTGGAAGTACCCGGGCGGCGGCGGGAAGCAGCCGCCGGCGTTCTGCACCGGCTCCAGGAAGACGGCGGCGACGGTCTCCGGGCCCTCGAACAGGATCTGCTGCTCGATCTGGTCGGCGGCCCAGCGGCCGAACGCCTCCGGGTCGTCACCGAAGAGCGGGGCGCGGTAGATGTTGGTGTTGGGCACCTTGTGGGTGCCGGGCACCAGCGGCTCGAAGGGGGCCTTCAGGCCCGGCAGGCCGGTGATGGACAGGGCGCCCTGCGGGGTGCCGTGGTAGGCGACGGCGCGCGAGATGACCTTGTACTTGGTCGGCTTGCCGGTCAGCTTGAAGTACTGCTTGGCCAGCTTCCAGGCGGTCTCCACCGCCTCGCCGCCGCCGGTGGAGAAGAAGACCTTGTTCAGGTCGCCGGGAGCGTAGTTCGCCAGCCGCTCGGCCAGCTCGATCGCCTTCGGGTGGGCGTAGCTCCACACCGGGAAGAAGGCCAGCTCGGCGGCCTGCTTGGCGGCGGCCTCGGCCAGCTCGCGGCGGCCGTGCCCGGCCTGCACCACGAACAGGCCGGCCAGGCCGTCGAGGTACTTGCGCCCCTCGACGTCGTAGACGTAGGTGCCCTCACCCCGCACGATGGTGGGGACGGGAGCGTTCTCGTACGACGACATCCGGGTGAAGTGCATCCACAGATGGTCGTAGGCAGACTTCGACAGGTCCTTCTGGGCCGGGTTCGCGGTCATCTGGTGCCCCAGGTGTAGGTCTGTTTCCGGAGCTTCAGGTAGACGAAGCTCTCGGTGCTCCGCACGCCGGGTAGGGCGCGGATGCGCTTGTTGATCAGTTCGAGCAGATGCTCGTCGTCCTCGCAGACCAGCTCGACCAGCAGGTCGAACGAGCCGGCGGTGGCCACGACGTAGTCCACTTCGTCGAGGGTGACCAGCGCGTCGGCGACCGGATCGATGTCGCCCTCGACATTGATGCCGACCATCGCCTGCCGACTGAAACCCACGGTGAGCGGGTCGGTGACGGCGACGATCTGCATCACGCCCTGGTCGAGCAGCTTCTGGACGCGCTGGCGCACCGCCGCCTCGGACAGGCCGACGGCCTTGCCGATGGTGGCGTAGGCACGCCGACCGTCCTCCTGCAACTGCTCGATGATCGCCTTGGAGACGGAGTCGAGGGGAACGCTGCCGTTCCGGTCGCGGTTGGTCACGGCCTCACTCTGCACGATCGAGTGGCCTTCTGCAAGGGAATCCGTTGTCAATCTTCTGAACGGGTACTGATTCCATCGTTCTGGCGTGGCAGGTATGTCGATACCGTCGGCGGGCGGGCTACGCTGGACCAGGCGGGCGGGCAGCAGGACACGGTGTCCGCAATCCGTACATACTTCAGTGCACCGTGCACCGCCCGATGCGGGCACCCGGCGACCCGACCGCAGGATTCGAGGAGAGGTCCGTGAGCGATCTTCACGCGCTGCGCAACTACATCAACGGGGAGTTCGTCGACGCGGCGGACGGCCGCACCCTGACGGTGGTCGACCCCACCACCGGCGAGCCCTACGCCACCTCCCCGCTGTCCGGCGAGGCGGACGTCGACGCGGCCATGGCCGCCGCCGCCGGGGCGTTCAAGACCTGGCGCGACACCACCCCGGCCACCCGCCAGCTCGCCCTGCTGAAGATCGCGGACGCGGTCGAGGCCCGTGCCGAGGAGCTGATCGACGCCGAGTGTCGCAACACCGGCAAGCCCCGCGAGCTCACCCGCTCGGAGGAGATCCCGCCGATGGTGGACCAGATCCGGTTCTTCGCCGGTGCGGCCCGCCTGCTGGAGGGCCGTTCGGCCGGCGAGTACATGGAGGGCCTGACCTCGTACGTGCGCCGTGAGCCGGTCGGCGTCTGCGCCCAGGTGGCGCCGTGGAACTACCCCATGATGATGGCGGTCTGGAAGTTCGCCCCCGCCATCGCGGCCGGCAACACCGTGGTGCTCAAGCCGTCCGACACCACCCCCGCCTCCACCGTGCTGCTCGCCGAGATCATCGGCGGGGTCTTCGAGGGGCTTGACCTGCCCAAGGGCGTCTTCAACGTGATCTGCGGCGACCGGGACACCGGCCGCCTGATGGTCGAGCACCACACCCCCGCGATGGCCTCCATCACCGGCTCGGTACGGGCCGGCATGCAGGTCGCCGGGAGCGCCGCCAAGGACCTCAAGCGGGTCCACCTGGAGCTGGGCGGCAAGGCCCCGGTGGTGGTCTTCGAGGACGCCGACATCCCCGCCGCCGTCGAGGGCATCGCCACCGCCGGCTTCTTCAACGCCGGCCAGGACTGCACCGCCGCCACCCGCGTCCTGGTGCACCAGGACATCCACGACGAGTTCGTGGCCGCGCTGGCCCGCGCCGCAGCCGAGACCAGGACCGGCGGCGTGGACGAGCCGGACGTCCTGTACGGCCCGCTCAACAACGCCAACCAGCTGGCGCAGGTCGCCGGCTTCATCGAGCGGCTGCCCGCCCACGCCAAGGTCGAGGCCGGCGGCAAGCAGGTCGGTGACCGGGGCTACTTCTACGCCCCCACCGTGGTCTCCGGCCTGCGCCAGGACGACGAGATCATCCAGAAGGAGGTCTTCGGCCCGGTCATCACCGTGCAGCGGTTCACCGACGAGGAGCAGGCCGTCGAGTACGCCAACGGCGTCGACTTCGCGCTCGCCTCCTCGGTGTGGACCAAGGACCACGCCCGCGCGCTGCGGATGTCCCGGGTGCTGGACTTCGGCTGCGTCTGGATCAACACCCACATCCCGCTGGTCGCGGAGATGCCGCACGGCGGCTTCAAGAAGTCCGGCTACGGCAAGGACCTCTCCGCGTACGGCTTCGAGGACTACACCCGCGTCAAGCACGTGATGTCGGCGCTCTGACCGCCGCACCGCCCGACCGCGCCCCGGAAGGCAATCCGCCCTCCGGGGCGCGGTCGGCGTCCGGGAGCCCTACAGAGTGTCAGCCGGGGCCGCACCAGGGCGACGCCCTGGGAGTTGCCCGGTCCGGCCCCCGCCGGAGATGCTTCAGCGATCCCCCGCACCACCCGTCTCCAGGAGCCGATCCATGCGCCGTACCGCCCGGCCGACCCCGACCCCCGCTCTGAGCCGCCGCACGGTACTGCGCACGGCCGGCGCCGGAGCGGCCGGACTGCTGGGCGCCGCCGCGCTGTCCGGGTGCGGGGTGCCGTCCGCGTACATCGCGGAGAACCGGCGCTCCACCACCGACCGGTCCGACCGCGAGAAGCTGCTGCGGTTCTCCAACTGGACGCTGTACATCGACGTCGACGACAAGAACCCCAACCGGCGGCCCACCCTCGACGCCTTCAGCAAGCAGACCGGCGTCAAGGTGGACTACGTCGAGGAGATCAACGACAACGACGAGTTCTTCGGCAAGATCAGCCCCGCCCTGATGAACGGCCAGGACCCGCACCGCGACCTGGTCGTCATCAGCGACTGGATGGCCTCCCGTTATGTCGCGCTCGGCTGGGTCCAGAAGCTCGACAAGGCCAACCTGCCGCATGTGCTGAAGAACCTCGACCCGCAGCTGCGCCACCCCGCCTTCGACCCGGACCGCGACCACAGCGTGCCGTGGCAGTCCGGCATCACCGGCATCGCCTACAACCGCAAGCGGATCGGCCGCGAGCTGAGGAGCAGCGCCGACCTGTGGGCGCCCGACCTCAAGGGCCGGGTCACCCTCTTCTCCGGCATGGACGAGGCGCTCGGCCTGCTGCTGCTGGCCGAGGGCGCGGACGTCGGCAGCTTCACCGCCGACGACTACCACCGGGTGGTGGCCCGGTTGCAGAAGATGGTCGACACCCGGCACATCCGCCGCTTCACCGGCAACGACTACACCAAGGACCTGACCACCGGCGATGTGCTGGCCTGCCAGGCGTACTCGGGGGACGTCATCCAGCTCCAGGCCGACAACCCGGATATCGAGTTCCTGGTGCCGGAGGAGGGCGGCGAGCTGTGGTCCGAGAGCCTGATGATCCCCAACCGGGCCGAGCACAAGCGCAACGCCGAGCTGCTGATCGACTACTACTACCGGCCGGAGGTCGCCGCCGAGCTGGCCGCCTGGGTCAACTACGTCTGCCCGGTCCCGGCGGCTCAGGAGATCCTCGCCGCCAGCGACGACGAGGAGACCGCCGAACTGGCCGAGGACCCGCTGATCTTCCCCACCGCCGAGCTGCGCAAGCGCCTCCACGTGATGCGTGACATCACCGCCGACGAACGCCCCGAGTTCCACCGCACCTGGGACAAGATCGTCGGCCTCTGAACCCCGCCCACCCACCCCAGGGCACGAGGAACCGCGCGGATCACCAACCCGTATCCGCGCCGGAAGACGCGACCTCGCCCCCCACCCACCCCAGGGGCGCGAGGAACCGCGCGAGCAACCGACCCCCACCCGCACCCGGAGAATCCGACCCCCCACCCCCTACCGCCGCACCGCATCCAACGCCAACAGCGCCACATGCAGCGACAAGCACGACTCCACCTGGTCCAGATCCACCCCCAGCACCCGCTCCACCTTGTGCAGCCGGTCATAGAACGACGGCCGCGACAGATGCGCCGCATCCGCCGCCGCCGACTTGTTCCGCCCCTGCTCCAGATAGACCCGCAGCATCTCCACCAGCCGGCTGCCGTGCTCCGTGTCGTACGCCAGCAGCGGCCCCAACTCCCGCTCCACATACGTCTGCAACCGCGCGTCGTCCCGCAGCAGGTGCAGCAGCCCCCGCAACCGCACATCCGGCATCCGGTAGTACGAGGCCCCCCGACCCCCCGGCCCGGCGGCGACATGCACCGCCGAGTCCGCCACCTGCGTCGCCTCCAGCAGCGTGCGCCGCGCGTCCCGCACCGACCCCACCGACGACCCCACCGCCACCACCGGCTCCGGGCCCGGCTCCAGCTCCGCCCGCACCTGCTGCCCGGCCAGCAGCGCCCGCAGCGCCGCCGTGAACCCCTCCAGTGACGCGTGCTCGTCGTCGTGCGGCCCGAGCGAGACCAGCAGCCCCACCCCCTCGTCGTCCAGCGCGCCGACCAGCGCCGTCATCCGCCGCTCCTTGACCGCCGCCGCCGCCGTCTCCGCGAAGTCCCGCAGCCGCGCCTGCGCCTCCAGCGCCGCCGCCACCGGCCCGCGCCGCTGCCGCAGCACCACGCCGACCAGCCGCCTGCCCTCCAGCGGCACGCCGAGCGCGGTCGCCCGCAGGCTCACTTCGGAGACCGTCAGCGCATGGGTGAGGATGCCCGACAGCAGGGTGCGGTGCGTCTGCCGCTCCAGGCTCTCCCGGTCGCGGACCAGCAGCCGGTTGAGCGCCAGCGTCGAGGCACCGCGCTCCAGCAGCATGGTGTGCCGGTGCGACACCTCCTCCGGCGCCGGTCCCGGCTCGCCGACCAGCACCAGCCGCCCCCAGTCGTGGCCGCGCGCCCCGACCGTGGTGACCAGCCAGCCGGTACGCGGATCGTGGCCGGTGCGCCCGGCCGGCCGCACCCCGCGCGAGCGCTGCTCCCAGCCCTCCAGCAGCTCCTCGGCCTCCCGCCCGGCGCTGTCGTACGCGAGCACCTGGTGGGCCAGGTTCTCCAGTACGGCGGGCAGCCCCGACATCAGGGCGACCTGGCGCAGCACCTCCGCCGGCTCGGCGCCCTCCACGGCCAGTTCGTTGAAGGTCTGGTGCACGGCCTCGGAGGCCCGCAGCTCCTCCAGCTGCGCGTTGACCACCAGCGCGTGCACCGCCTCGGTGACGGCGACGAAGCGCAGTTCGCGGCGGAGCGCGACCAGCGGCAGCCCGGACTGCTCGGCGGCCCGCACCAGGGCGCGCGGCAGGGTGTCGAAGTACCGCCGCCCGAACTCCACCACCAGCCCGGCCGCGCCGACCTCGGCCAGCTCCCGGACGTACCGGGCCAGGCCCTCCCGGTCGTCGGGCAGCGCGATGCCGGTGGTGAGCACCAGCTCGCCGCCCTGGAGCAGCCCGGCGACGTCCGGCAGCTCGCTGACGTGCACCCAGCGCACCGGGCGCTCCAGCCGGTCGCGGCCGGCCAGTACCTCGGGCAGGCCACGGCGGACGGCGTCCAGCTCCAGGACATGGGCGACGGTGGGGAGCACGGGGGTTGCCTCCTAAGCAGGATGCCAGGCTGAGCAGGGTGCCAGGGTCAGCAGGGTGCCAGGGTCAGCAGGGTGCCAGGCTCAGCAGGGTGTCAGGGAATGATGCACCGCGCCGACGACCTGTAGCAGCACAGGGACGCTTGCACCCTGTAAGGCGGTCGGCGGGCCGCTTGACGTGATGGTAGTTGTCCGGCCGGTGCCGGGGGCGGCATGGTCACGAGAGTCGGCAGTGGTGAGAGCCGTGATCTTCCGCAGATTCCGTCGGTTAACCAAAAGGCAACAACGGAATCCCTTGCCCGGACCGCATGTTGCCTGCGAGGATCGCGCAATCCCGGTGTTTGGCACACACAAGCTATGAAACTGGTATAAGGCACACCTGACCGCAGCAGCGTGGCGGGCGGAAACCGTGACAGCCGCCTCCCGCGCACGGCGGAAGCGCACCGGACCCGGCCCGCCGCCACCGCAGCACCCCACCGGGGCGCGGACCACGCGCATGGAGGACACAATCATGGATCGGACAGCCGAGGCGGACCACCGCTTCGCGGCGGGCGCCCAGTACATCGCGGGCGGCCTGCGCCAGGGCACCGCCGAGGACGACTTCGACGTCGTGAACCCGGCCGACGGCTCCCTGGTGCAGCGGGTCCGCCTCGCCTCCACCACGGACGTGGACGCCGCCGTCGCCGCCGCCCGGCAGGCCCTCCCCGGCTGGTCCGGTGCCACCCCCGGCGCCCGCTCCGAGGCGCTGAACCGGCTCGCCGCCGTCCTCGCGGAGCGCGCCGACGACTTCGCCCGGGTCGAGAGCGCCCAGACCGGCAAGCCGATCAAGCTCGCCACCGAGTTCGACGTCCCCGGCACCGTCGACAACGCCGCCTTCTTCGCCGGCGCCGCCCGCAACCTGGAGGGCAGGGCGGCCGGCGAGTACTCCGGCGACCACACCTCCTACGTCCGCCGCGAGGCGGTCGGCGTGGTCGGCTCCATCTCCCCGTGGAACTACCCGCTCCAGATGGCCGCCTGGAAGATCCTCCCGGCGATCGCGGCCGGCAACACCATCGTCCTCAAGCCCGCCGAGCTGACCCCGCTCACCTCGCTGATGTTCGCCCAGGCGTGTACCGACGCGGGGCTGCCCGACGGCGTCGTCAACATCGTCACCGGCGCCGGACGCACCGCGGGCGAGCACCTGGTCTCCCACCCCGACGTGGCCATGGTGTCCTTCACCGGCTCCACCGGCGTCGGCAAGCGGGTCGCCGAGCTCGCCACCCGGACCGTCAAGCGCATCCACCTGGAACTCGGCGGCAAGGCCCCCTTCGTCGTCTTCGACGACGCCGACCTCGACGCGGCCGTGCACGGCGCCGTCGCCGCCTCCCTGATCAACACCGGCCAGGACTGCACCGCCGCCACCCGCGCCTATGTGCAGCGCCCGCTGTACGACGCCTTCGTGGCCGGAGTCGCCGAGCTGTACGGCCAAGTCCGCCTCGGCCACCCCGCCCACCCGCAGACCGACCTCGGCCCGCTGGTCTCGCACACCCAGCGCGACCGCGTCGCCGGCTTCGTCGACCGCGCCCGCGCCGCCGGAGCCCGGATCGTCACCGGCGGCGAGGCCCCCGAGAAGGGCCACGACGACACCGACCTGCGCCCCGGCGCCTACTACCGCCCCACCCTGATCACCGGCGTCGGCCAGGACGCCGAGGTCGTGCAGAGCGAGATCTTCGGCCCGGTCCTGGTCGTGCTGCCCTTCGACAGCGACGACGAGGGCCTGCGGCTGGCCAACGACACCCCGTACGGTCTCGCCGCCTCCGCCTGGACCCGCGACGTCCACCGCTCGCTGCGCGCCACCCGCGACCTGGCGGCCGGCTGCGTCTGGGTCAACGACCACATCCCGATCATCAGCGAGATGCCGCACGGCGGTTACAAGGCGTCCGGCTACGGCAAGGACATGTCGCAGTACTCGCTGGATGAATACACCCAGGTCAAGCACGTCATGTACGACACCACGGCCACCGTCCGCAAGGACTGGCACCGCACCGTCTTCGGAGACAGATAACGCGCCGGCCGGCCGCCGTGACCCCGGCGGCCGGCCACCCAGACACGACCCATGGAGGGCCGCCCGGATGGAGCTGCACGAGGGACACGAACTGTCCGAGCCGGTGCGCAAGGCGTGGGAACGCAGCCTGACCAACGGCCGCGCCGCCCTCACCCGCCGTTCGCTGCTCCGCACCGCCGGCCTCGGCGCGCTCGCGGTCGGCGCCCTCACCGCCTGCGGCATCCCCGCCGCCGAGGGCAACACCGGAGCGGCCTCCGGCACCGAGGACGACTCCGCCACCGACAAGACGGTCAACTTCTGCAACTGGCCGCTGTACATCGACGTCGACGACAAGGACAAGAACCGCCGCCCCACCCTCGACGAGTTCACCAAGGCCACCGGCATCCAGGTGAAGTACACCGAGGGCGTCAACGACAACGTCGAGTTCTTCGGCAAGATCCGGCCGCAGCTCGCCGCCGGCCAGCAGACCGGCTACGACCTCGTCGTCCTCACCGACTGGATGGCCGCCCGCATCATCCGCCTCGGCTGGGCTGAGAAGCTCGACCCGGCGCGGCTGCCGAACGCCTTCGCCAACCTGGAGCAGCGCTTCCGCAGCCCCGACTGGGACCCCGGCCGCGCCTACAGCTACCCCTGGGCCGGCGTGCAGACCATGATCGCGTACAACCGCAAGGCCACCGGCGGCAAGCCCGTCACCAGCATCACCCAGCTGCTCACCGACCCCTCCCTCAAGGGCCGGGTCACCTTCCTGTCGGAGATGCGGGACTCCATCGGCCTGACCCTGCTCGACATGGGCAAGCGGCCCGAGAACTTCACCGCCGACGACTTCGACGCCGCCCTCGCCCGGCTGCAGAAGGGCGTCGACAGCGGCCAGATCCGCCGCTTCACCGGCAACGACTACGGCGACGAACTGGCCAAGGGCGACATAGCCGCCTGCGCCGCCTGGGGCGGTGACCTGGTCCAGATGCGCATCGACAACCCCGACATCGAGTACGTCATCCCCGAGGCCGGGTACATCACCGCCACCGACAACATGCTGGTCCCGCGCAAGGCCAGGCACCTGCGCAACGCCGAAGCGCTCATCGACTGGTACTACCGGCCGCGCGTCGCCGCCGAACTCGCCGCCGGCATCACCTTCGTGCCTCCCGTGATCGGCACCAAGGAGGAGCTGGAGAAGATCGACAAGGAGGCGGCGGCCAACCCCCTGATCGTGCCCGACGCGAACATGGTCGCCAAGGGACACCCCTTCCGTGCCCTCAGCGAGGCCGAGGACACCGCCTTCGAGGGCAAGTTCGCCAAGCTCATCGGCGCCTGACCGGCCCATGCCCCACCCCCGGAACCACCCGGCAGCCCCAGCCCCCGCGGCAGCCCCAGCCCCCAGGGACAGCGAGAGGAACATGACAGAGCAGACCACCGGCGGTACCGGCCAGGACGTCCGCCTCACCGGCATCAGCAAGGTCTACGGCGACTTCCATGCCGTCCGGCCGCTCGACCTCACCGTCCCCGCCGGATCGTTCTTCGCCCTGCTCGGCGCGTCCGGCTGCGGCAAGACCACCACCCTGCGGATGATCGCCGGCCTGGAGGAGCCCACCACCGGCGCCGTCCTGATCGGCGACCGCGACGTCACCCACCTGCCGCCCTACAAGCGGCCGGTCAACACGGTCTTCCAGAACTACGCGCTCTTCCCGCACCTCGACATCTACGAGAACGTCGCCTTCGGCCTGCGCCGCCGCGGCATCAAGTCGGTGAAGAAACCGGTCGAGGACATGCTGGAACTGGTCGAACTCGGCCAGTACGCCCGCCGCAAGCCGCACCAGCTCTCCGGCGGCCAGCAGCAGCGCGTCGCCGTCGCCCGCGCCCTGATCAACCACCCCCAGGTCCTGCTGCTCGACGAACCCCTCGGCGCCCTCGACCTCAAGCTGCGCCGCCAGATGCAACTGGAGCTCAAGCGCATCCAGACCGAGGTCGGCATCACCTTCGTCCATGTCACGCACGACCAGGAGGAGGCCATGACCATGGCCGACACCATCGCCGTGATGAACGCCGGCCGCGTCGAGCAACTCGGCCACCCCGCCGAGCTCTACGAGAACCCCCGCTCCACCTTCGTCGCCAACTTCCTCGGCCAGTCCAACCTGCTCGCCGCCGACATCACCGGCCGCCAGGACGGCGACCTGCTGCTCACCGTGCACGGCGAACGCCTGGCCATCCCCGCCGCCCGCTCCACCGCCGACGGCACGAAGGTCCTGGTCGGCGTCCGCCCGGAGAAGATCACCATCCAGCACGCGACGGACGCCGACACCATCGGCACCGGCCGCAACCGGCTGCGCGGCACCATCGCCGACTCCAGCTTCATCGGCGTCTCCACCCAGTACGTGGTCCGCACCGCCTGGGGCCAGGAGGTCGCCGTCTTCGAGCAGAACATGGAGCGCGACGCCCGCCTCGTCCCCGGCGCCGACGTCGTCCTGCACTGGAACCCCGCCCACTCCTTCGGCATGGACGCCGCCCAGGACATCGACGCCGGCACCGGGGAGGAGGCAGCCTGATGACCACCGCCACCACCCCGCTGCCAACCGGCAGCGCGCCACCGGCGGACGAGCCACCCGTCGTCCGCAAGCCCGCATGGCGCCGCCGCGCCCTGCCCTATCTGCTGCTGCTCCCCGGCATCGCCTGGCTGCTGGTCTTCTTCGTCGCACCCACCGTGTACCAGGCGTCGACCTCGGTGCAGACCGGTTCGCTGGAGAAGGGCTACCAGGTCACCTGGCACTTCGCGACCTACGCCGACGCCGTCGCCGAGTACTGGCCGCACTTCCTGAAGTCCTTCGTCTTCGCCGCCGTCGCCACCGTCCTCTGCCTGGCCATCGGCTATCCGCTGGCGTACACCATCGCCTTCAAGGCGGGCCGCTGGCGCAACGTCATCCTGGTGATGGTGATCGCGCCGTTCTTCACCAGCTTCCTGATCCGCACCCTCGCCTGGAAGACGATCCTGTCCGACGGCGGCTACGTGGTGCGCGTCCTGGACCTGCTGCACGTCCTCTCGGTCACCGACGCCCTGCACTTCACCCAGGGGCACCGGCTGCTCGCCACCCCGTTCGCGGTGGTCTGCGGCCTGACGTACAACTTCCTGCCGTTCATGATCCTGCCGCTGTACACCTCGCTGGAGCGGATCGACCCCCGGCTGCACGAGGCCGCGGGCGACCTGTACGCCCGCCCCTTCACCACCTTCCGCAAGGTGACCTTCCCGCTGTCGCTGCCCGGCGTGGTGGCCGGCACCCTGCTCACCTTCATCCCGGCGTCCGGCGACTACATCAACGCCCAGCTGCTCGGCTCCACCAACGACAAGATGATCGGCAACGTCATCCAGTCCAAGTTCCTCACCGAACTCGACTACCCGACGGCCGCCGCGATGTCGTTCGTCCTGATGGCGATCATCCTGGTGATGGTCACCGTCTACATGCGCAGGGCGGGAACGGAGGAACTCGTCTGATGGCCACCCCCACCCTTCCCACGGCCCGAGCCGGGCGGCCCAACCCGGTGCTCCGCTGGCTCCGGCAGCACCTGGTGGTCATCGCGGCGGGCATCGCCCTCGCGTACATGATCGTCCCCAACCTGGTGGTGCTGCTCTTCTCCTTCAACAAGCCCAAGGGCCGCTTCAACTACGCCTGGGAGCGCTTCTCCACCGACGCCTGGACCCACCCCTGCGGCGTCGCCGACATGTGCGGCTCGCTCGGACTGAGCCTCCAGATCGCGGTCTACGCGACCATCGGCGCCACCGTCCTCGGCACGATGATCGCCTTCGCGCTCTCCCGCTACCGCTTCCGCGGCCGCCCCGCCATCAATGCGCTGATCTTCCTGCCGATGGCCATGCCGGAGATCGTGATGGCCGCCTCGCTCGGCACCCTCTTCCTCAACATGCGGGTGGCGTTCGGCTTCTGGACCATCCTCATCGCGCACATCATGTTCTGCCTCAGCTTCGTGGTCACCGCCGTCAAGGCCCGCGTGATGAGCATGGACCCCCGGCTGGAGCAGGCCGCCCAGGACCTGTACGCCAGCCCGGCCCAGACCTTCCTGCGCGTCACCCTGCCGCTGGCCGCCCCCGGCATCGCGGCCGGCGCGCTGCTCAGCTTCGCGCTCTCCTTCGACGACTTCGTGATCACCCAGTTCAACTCGGGCAGCACCGTCACCTTCCCGATGTTCGTCTGGGGCTCGGCCCAGCGCGGCACGCCCGTCCAGATCAATGTCATCGGCAGTGCGATGTTCATCCTGGCCGTGGTGCTCACCTTCGCCGGCCAGCTGATCGCCAACCGGCGCAAGGCGCGCGGCTGACCCGTCCCGCAGACCTCCCCGGGCGCTCTCCACGGGCGGAGCGCCCGGGGTCGAACGGTATCCACCAGCCCGACCGCAGAAGGCAGTTGATAATGCATGGAACCCGCCCATTCGCTCGCTGACGCCAGGCCCACCCCCTTCTGGCTGGAGGACCCCGGTCGGCCGGAGGCGCTGCCCGCCCTGGTCGGTGACACCCACTGCGACCTGCTGGTGGTCGGCGGCGGTTACTCCGGGCTGTGGACGGCGCTGATCGCCAAGGAGCGCGACCCCTCGCTCGACGTGGTCCTGCTGGAGGGCCGGGAGGTCGCCTGGGCCGCCTCCGGCCGCAACGGCGGCTTCTGCGCCGCCAGCCTCACCCACGGCTTCGGCAACGGCCTCCAGCGCTGGCCGGGCGAGCTGGCCGAGCTGGAGCGCCTCGGCGCGCAGAACCTCCAGCGGATGGAGGAGGCCATCCAGCGCCACGGCATCGACTGCGAGTGGGAGCGCACCGGCGAGATCGACGTCGCCACCGAGCCCTACCAGGTCGACGAGCTGCACGAGGTGGCCGAGCAGGTCGCCGCGTACGGCATCGACCTCACCGTCCTGGACGCCGACGCCATGCGCGCCGAGGTCGACTCGCCGACCTTCCGGGGCGGCCTGTGGGACAAGGACGGCGTGGCCATGCTCCACCCGGCCAAGCTCGCCTGGGGCCTCAAACGGGCCTGCCTCGACCAGGGAGTGCGCATCTTCGAGCACACCCGGGCCGAGTCGATCGCGGAGAACGGCTCCGGCACCGCCGTACGCACCCCATACGGCCGGGTCTTCGCCCGCCGCGTCGCACTGGGCACCAATGTGTTCCCCTCACTGGTCAAGCGGGTCCGCCCGTATGTCGTCCCGGTGTACGACTACGCGTTGATGACCGAGCCGCTCAGCGCCGAGCAGCTCGCCGCCGTGGGCTGGCGCAACCGGCAGGGTCTCGGTGACTCCGCCAACCAGTTCCACTACTTCCGGCTGACCGCCGACAACCGCATCCTGTGGGGCGGCTATGACGCCGTCTACCACTACCGGGGGCGGGTGCGCAGCGAGCACGACCACCGGCCGGAGACCTTCCGCAAGCTGGCCGGGCACTTCTTCCAGACGTTCCCGCAGCTGGAAGGGGTGCGTTTCACCAACGCCTGGGGTGGTGCCATCGACACCTGCACCCGCTTCTCGGCGTTCTTCGGCACCGCGTACGACGGCCGGGTCGCCTACGCCACCGGCTACACCGGCCTCGGCGTCGGCGCCACCCGCTTCGGCGCCGAGGTGATGCTCGACCTGCTGGCCGGTGAGCGGACCGAGCGCACCGCACTCACGATGGTGCGCGACAAGCCGCTGCCGTTCCCGCCCGAGCCGTTCCGCTGGGCCGGGATCGAGCTGACCAAGTGGTCGCTGGACCGCGCCGACCACCACGCCGGCCGCCGCAATCTGTGGCTCAAGGTGATGGACCGGCTCGGGTTGGGCTTCGACAGCTGAGCCCGCCCTACGCGGAGCCGCTGTCACGGCAACCGCTGTAAGGATGCGGCCCCCGCCCGCTCTCCCCGGTGGGCCCCGGCGACGGCCGGGCCCGTCGGGGAGCGGGCAGAGGTGGAGGACCGGAGATGGCAGACACGGCGGCAAGGGGTGCGGCGGAGTGGCTGGCCGCGGCGGCGGCCGATCCGAGCGCGTGCCGGCGGGCCTGGGACCGCAATCCGCCGGACGCCGCGCCGCTGCGGGCCGGGCGGCTCTGGGACCTGCTGACCGTGCCCGGCGTCCTGGGCCGACCGGCGCTGGAGGTGCTGCGCGGCCGGGCCGTCCCACCGGGGCCGGTCCTCGACGACCCGGCCGGCGGCACGCTGGGCTTCCTGGTCCCGGTCGGCACGGCAGACCGCTGGATCGGCACCGGTACGCACTGCGCGGGCGACGGCGCCGTGGTCCCCGTGCCGCACCCGCGCCGCAGTGGCGGTGGGCTGCGCTGGCTGGTCCCACCGGACGGCTCCGGACGGCTCAACGACCCGGCGCTGCTGGAACTCGCGCTGCACGAGGCCGCTGCCGCCCTCGCGGACCCCGGCGGCGATCCGCGTCCCTGACCCGGAAGGTGGACGAGGTGTAAGGCGAACGGCGGCATCGGCGTCAAGCTGCTCGTTGAGCGGCCCGGTGCGCGGTCCGACACTGGAAGCAGCGAGGCATTTCCCTGCGGACCCGCCCGTGCCGCGTGCCGCGCCACTTCGGAGGCAGACGACCTTGAGCAAGCACATCACCCACTGGATCGGGGGCGCCCCCGTCGCCACCGCCGGCAGCGCACCCCGCCGCGGTGACATCTTCGACCCGGCGACCGGCAAGGTCAGCGGGCAGGTGGACTTCGCGGAGCTCGCCGAGGTGGACCAGGCGGTCAGCACCGCAGTGGAGGCGTTCGCCGACTGGCGCGGCATGTCGATCGCCCGCCGCACCCAGGTGCTGTTCGCCTTCCGGGAGCTGCTCAACGCCCGCAAGGACGAGCTGGCCGACATCATCGTGGCGGAGCACGGCAAGGTGCACTCCGACGCGCTGGGCGAGATCGCCCGTGGCCTGGAGGTCGTGGAGTACGCCTGCGGCATCGCGCAGCTGTCCAAGGGCGGCTTCAGCCAGCAGGCGTCCACCGGCGTCGATGTCTACTCGATCCGCCAGCCGCTGGGCGTGGTCGCGATCATCTCGCCGTTCAACTTCCCGGCCATGGTGCCGATGTGGTTCTTCCCGATCGCCATCGCGACCGGCAACACCGTGGTGCTCAAGCCCTCGGAGAAGGACCCGTCCGCCGCCCTCTTCCTGGCGCGGCTGTGGCAGGAGGCCGGCCTGCCGGACGGCGTCTTCAACGTGGTGCACGGCGACAAGACCGCCGTCGACCGCCTGCTGGAGCACCCGGACGTCAAGTCGGTGAGCTTCGTCGGCTCCACCCCGATCGCGCGCTACGTCTACGAGACCGGTACCCGGTACGGCAAGCGGGTCCAGGCGCTGGGCGGCGCCAAGAACCACATGCTGGTCCTCCCCGACGCCGATCTCGACCTGGCCGCCGACGCGGCGGTCAACGCCGGCTTCGGTGCGGCGGGCGAGCGCTGCATGGCGGTCTCCGTCCTGGTGGCGGTCGACCCGATCGGTGACGAGCTGGTCGAGAAGATCAAGCAGCGGATGGCCACCCTGAAGGTCGGCCCGGGTTGCAACGGCGACTCGGACATGGGCCCGCTGGTCACCGGCCAGCACCGCAGCAAGGTCGCCTCCTACCTGGACTCCGGCCTCGCGGACGGCGCGGAGCTGGCCGTGGACGGCCGCAGCCACCCGGTCACCGAGGCCGACAACCGGGGCGACTCGACGGCGGACGGCTTCTGGCTCGGCCCGACCCTCTTCGACCATGTCAAGCCCGGCATGTCCGTCTACAACGACGAGATCTTCGGCCCGGTGCTCTCCGTGGTGCGGGTGACCTCGTACGAGGAGGGGCTGGAGCTGATCAACGCCAACCCGTACGGCAATGGCACCGCCATCTTCACCAACGACGGTGGAGCGGCCCGCAAGTTCCAGGACGAGGTCGAGGTCGGCATGATCGGCATCAATGTGCCGATCCCGGTTCCGGTCGCCTACTACTCCTTCGGCGGCTGGAAGGCGTCCCTCTTCGGCGACACCCACGCGTACGGCGCCGACGGCGTCCACTTCTTCACCCGGGGCAAGGCCGTCACCCAGCGCTGGCTGGACCCGTCCCACGGCGGCCTCAACCTGGGCTTCCCAACCAACAGCTGACACCGGTCTCCTGACGATCCGCCGGGCCACAGCCTGCTGTGGCCCGGCGGATTTGCTCTCGGCCTGGGCCGGGCATAGAGTGTCACGGTCGCTCGACAGGGAGCACCGGACACGCGAGTCGTGTGGACGGTCCCGGAGCGGCGATCCCGGAAAATCGCACCACAGGACATCCCTGTTTTGGGCTGCCCTTTTGTGCGCAGGATTCGGGAATCCGGCCGGTCGGAGAGATCTGATACAGTCGGGGAACGCCGAAAGGCAGAAGGAAATGCAGGAACCCCGCCAGCGGGGGTCGGAAACGCGGTAAGCGGGTCTGATAAGCTGGTGAAACCGAAGGGAAGCGCCCGGAGGAGCCTGTGAGAGGGTTCCGAAGGAAGCGTCCGTTCCTTGAGAACTCAACAGCGTGC
>NZ_JBIVRB010000002.1:0-19706 GCF_044755465.1 Streptomyces sp. NPDC092296
CCATCGGCCTGCTGCGCGACGGCACCCGCTTCGCCGTCGTGGAGGGCACCGACCGCGCCCGCACCGTCTACCCACCCACCGGCTACCCGACCACCCCCCCCCCCCCCCCCCCCCCCCCCCCCCCCCCCCCCCCCCCCGGGGGCCGGCCCCCCCCCCCCGGCCCCCCCCCGACGCCGTGCCCGGGTGCCACGGTCAGCCCTGCCCGGCCACCAGGACGACCTTGCCGCTCACCGTGCCGGACTCGGCCCGCCGCATCGCCGCGCGGCCTCGGCGAGCGGCACCCGGGCCGCCACCTGAGGTGTGATGCGTGCCGTCCTCGACGCCGGCGCGGCCCTGCCCGCCGACCGCACCAGCCCCGAGCCCGCCGAACACCTGGAAGCCAGTGGCACCTGGGCCGCCGGACCGCAGCCCGACCGGCAGCTGAAGGGCCGTGCGCTGCGCACCCGGACCAGGCTGCACGGTGTGATCAGCCCGGAGATCGAGGGCCACTTCAACGGAATGGGATTCGACCGGCCGCCCTCTTCGCGGCCGAGATCACCCGGTTGACGGCAGCCCAGGGTTGACGCTCCCCCCGGACGGCCCCGGCGGAAATCCCGCCGGACGATATCAGCGGACGATATCAGCGGAAGCGTACCCCCGCATCAGGTAGTCGTATTCCACCGGCTTTCGGTTCCCCGAATGAGCGGCCTTTTTCGCCGTGCCTGAATGCGTTTCACACTTTGCCGGCGGCGGGAATCACCAGGGGGCCGGAGAGTCCGGCGGACGGGTGTGAGACCGAGGTGGAACCGATGCGAGACACGGGTGCGGAACCGATCGCGACCTTCTGCGGCAACTGCAACTGCGGCTGCCCCCAGCTGTTCGTCGACCCCGGGGGTCCCGAGGAGCGGCGGGTGCGGATCACCGACGACTTCGGCCAGCAGGTGCAGATGAGCGAGGAGCAGTTCCGCGACCTGGTCGCCCAGGCCAAGTCCGGCGCGCTGGACCGGCTGACCGCCACCGCGGCCTGATATCCGGAAAGCCGGTACCTCTTCACCGAAGCGCCCGGCGCCGCCTTTCGAAGCGGCGCCGGGCGCTTTTCCCTGGAAAGGACGCGGCCATTCCCCGGCCGGACCGGCGCTACCGCCCGGACAGCCGGCGGCGGGCGGCGGGCTGCCAGGTACGCAAGCGCAGGCTGTTGGCCACCACCAGCACCGAACTGGCCGACATCGCCGCCGCCGCGAGCATCGGATTCAGCAATCCCAGCGCCGCCAGCGGGATCAGCACCGCGTTGTAGCCGAACGCCCACACCAGATTGGCCCGGATCGTCGCCGCCGTACGCCGCGCCAACCGGACCGCGTCCACCACCGCCTCGATCTCACCGCGCACCAGGGTCAGCCCGGCGGCGCCGATCGCCGCATCGGTGCCGGAGCCCATGGCGATGCCCAGATCGGCCGCGGCCAGCGCCGCCGCGTCGTTCACCCCGTCACCGACCACGGCGGTCCGCCGCCCCGCCGCCCCCAGCTCCGCCACCAACTCGGCCTTGCGCTCCGGCGAGGCACCCGCGTGGATCTCGCTGATACCCAGCTGCTCGGCCACCGTCCGGGCCGCGCCCCGCCCGTCACCGGTCAGTAGCACCGTCTCCAGGCCCATCCCGCGCAGCCGGTGCACAGCCCGGTAGCTGCCCGGCCGCAGCGTGTCCCCGACCACCACCACCGCCACCGGCCGCTCGTCCAGCTCGACCACCGCCGCGCTGCGCCCGGCCGCCTCGGCGCCCGCCCACGCCTGCCGCAGCACCGCCGGCAGCCCCCCGCCGCCGTCCACCCGGACCACCCGCACCCGGCGCCCCGCCACCAGGCCCTCGACGCCCACCCCGGGCAGCGCACGGAAGCCCGAGACGGCGGGCAGCGCCCCGTCCGCGCCCCCGCGCTGCCGGGCGGCGGCGGCCAGCGCCCGGCCCACCGGGTGCTCGGAGTGGTGCTCCACCGCCCCGGCCAGCCGCAGCACCGCGTCGGCGTCCTCGCCCGGCACGGCCACCACGTCGACCAGCTGCATATGCCCGCTGGTCAGGGTGCCGGTCTTGTCCAGCACCACGGTGTCGATCCGGCGCAGCGACTCCAGCACCTCCGGCCCGCGCACCAGGATGCCCAGCTCCGCGCCCCGGCCGGTGGCGGCCAGCAGCGCGGTCGGGGTGGCCAGGCCCAGCGCGCAGGGGCAGGCCACCACCAGCACGGCCACCGCTGCGGTGACCGCCGCCTGCGGCCGCACCCCGGCGCCCAGCCAGAACCCCAGCACCGCGACCGCGACCACCAGCACGCAGGGTACGAAGACCCCGGCGACGGTGTCGGCGAGCCGCTGCACCCGCGCCTTCCCGGCCTGGGCGTCGGCGACCAGTGCGGTGATCCGGGCGAGCCGGGTGTCGGCGCCGACCGCCGTCGCCCGTACCAGCAGGGTGCCGCCCACATTCAGCGTCGCCCCCGCCACCCGGTCGCCGGGCCCCGCCTCCCTCGGCATGCTCTCGCCGGTCAGCAGGCTGAGGTCCAGCGCCGAGCTGCCCTCCACCACCACGCCGTCGGTGGCCACCTTCTCCCCGGGCCGCACCACGAACTCCTGGCCGGGCAGCAGCAGTTCGATCGGAATCCGCCGCTCCCGGCCGCCCTCCCGTACGCAGACGTCCTTGGCACCCAGCCCCGCCAGCGCCCGCAGCGCCGAACCGGTCCGCCGCCGCACCCTGCTCTCCAGAAAGCGGCCGGAGAGTACGAACAGCGGTACGCCGACCGCCGCCTCCAGGTAGATGTGCGCCCCGCCGCCGGTCCCGGCGGTCAGCGAGAACGGCATCCGCATGCCGACCCGGCCCGCGCCGCCCAGGTAGAGCGCGTACACCGACCAGCCGAAGGACGCCGCCACCCCCAGGCTGACCAGGGTGTCCATGGTGGCCGTGCCGTGCCGCAGCCCGCGCCAGGCCCGTTCGTGGATCTCCCAGGCGCCCCACAGCACCACCGGCCCGGCCAGCATGAAGCAGAGCCACTGCCAGTCGCGGAACTGGAGCGCCGGCACCATGGACAGCACGATCACCGGCACCGCCAGCGCCGCCACCACGGCCAGCCGCCCCCGCTCCACGGCCTCGTCCGCAGGGTCGCCGGCCGGCACCGGCTCGCGCCCCCGGGCCGGCTCGGCCGTGTAGCCGGCCCGCTCCACGGCGGCCACCAGGGCCGCGAGCGGCACGTCCGCCGGATGCAGCACCCGGGCGCGGCCGGTCACCAGATTGACGCCCGCCGACACCCCCTCGATCCTGGCGAGCCGCTTCTCCACCCGCGCCACGCAGGCGGCGCAGGTCATGCCGCCCACGGCCAGGTCGGTGACCACGCGGTCCGGGGCCGGCGCACCCAGCTCACCGGCGGCGGTCTCCTCGGTCTGCGGCCGGTTCACCGCGCCACCCCCGGCGCGGCGCCGCCCGTCATCCCTGCCATCCCGGGCATGCCCGGCGTGCCGCCGCCCCGACCCGGCGCCACCGGCCCGGCCGCCCGGCCGCACGCGAAGGCGGCGCCGAACACCAGCGCCAGCAGGACCAGGAAGCCGAGCAGCCCCACCCAGGCGGCGACCCCCGCCCGAGCAGGTGCGGACATGGCGGCGGGCATCACCGGCACTCCGGAAGGACGGCGGTCGGGGAGCCGACCGCGAGGGAACCGCCGGCGGCGGTCGAGGGGCCGCGACCCGCAGCGGCGGCCTCCGCCGCCCGCAGCAGGCCCACCAACTGCGCCCGCGCCCTGGCCACCCGGGAGCGCACGGTCCCCACCGGGCAGTGCGCGACCTCGGCGGCCTCGGGGTAGGACAGGCCGGTGATCTGGGTGAGGACGAAGGCCGCCCGCCGCTCCGCCGGGACGGCGGCCAGCAGGTCCACCAGCGCCACCCCCTCCTCGAAGCCCGGTACGCCGGTCGGCTGCCGGCCCTCCAGCGCGTCCCGCCAGTCGGGGCGCCCGGTGCGGCGCGGCCGGGCGGCGTCGTGCCGGTGACGGTCCACCACCACCCGGCGGGCGATGGAGAGCAGCCAGGTACGGGCCGAGGCCCTGGCGGCGAACCGGTGCAGGCTGCCCAGCGCCCGCAGATAGGTCTCCTGGGTGAGATCGTCGGCGGACTCCACGCCCGCGAGGTGTGCGACAAACCGCCACACATCCCCATGGGTGGCCGCGATGAACGCCTCGACGTCGGCGTGGCGGCCGCTGCGGGCCGCCAGGGCCAGCGCGGTCAGCCGCTCGTCGTCCACCGCCCGCCGTACCGGGAGGAGCGGGCCCGTGCCCTGCTCGAAAAGTGTCATGTCGCTGTCCTGATGCTCGGTCAGCAGCTGTGCGCGACGGCACAGGGGAACCAGTCCGGACGCCATGCCCACCGGACCGGACCTCACCGAGGCCGACCGGGGCAGCGTGCAGCCCGGACGCGGACCCGCCGGGGCGCGCGTGGGCCGTGGGCGCACGCGGGGCCGGGCAGGTCGACCGGCCCGCCGGCCGCCGCGCCGGTCGGGCCAGGGGCAGCGCCCGCCCGCCGCCCGGTCCGGGACCGGCGAAGGGCGTGCTGCCCGCAGGCACCGGCGGCGCGGGGCGGGCCTCAGCGGGCGATCAGTACGCGCGGCCGGGCAGCGGCGGTCCGCGCCGCACCAGCGCATGCGAGAGGAACACCAGCCGTGGCGGCCGCACGCCCCGCTGCCCGGTGCCCCACGCCCGCTGCGGCTTCCGGGCGCCGAGCACCGGAAGGGCCGGCAGTACGGCGGACGCCAGCGCCCGCAGGCCGTCGAAGACACAGGTCAGCGCCGCTTCCCCATGCCGCATCAGCAGCGCGCAGCCCAGCGCCGCCAGCAGGTGCGCGCCCAGCATCCACCAGGACATCGCCGCATGCCCCTGTCCGCTCACGGAGTGCTGCATACCAGCCATGCCCGGCATATCAGCCAGGTCGGCCATACCGGGCATCCTGTGCCCATCAGACCCGGCCGCCACCGCCTCGCCGTGCCCCAGGGCCGCGAAGAGCAGATGCAGTCCGCCCTGCGCCGCGACCATCCAGCCGCCGGTGGCCGCCGCACCGCGCCGCCGCCCGGCGAGCAGCCAACTGCCCCCGGCCGTGGCGGCGAACCCCACCGCGAGTACCCCGGGCGGCAGGGTCTGCGGGGACATGCCGAGATGCGCGGCCGCGGCCAGCGCCACACAGACGGCGGCGAAGACGGCGGCGCGTACGGCACGGGGGAGCGGCCAGAGCGTCACAACACCGCCCATCGTGACATGCCGCCCCGCCGCTGTCGCAGACCCGACCGGGTGACCTCGCCGCCCGGCTGTCCCGGCGTCAGCCGCCGCCCGGCGAGAGCGGACGGAACCGGCTCGGATGCGGGCGGCCGGGATCGGCGGACGTCGCAGGCCGGGTCCGGCGAGCGAACGGCCGGTGGGCCACGGCGCAGTGACTGCGGCCGTGGCCCACCGGGTCGAGGGGGTCCTCAGCTGCCGAGGACCTGGAACTCCCAGAGCGAGTAGCCGTACTGGGTGGCCCGCTGCGTGCCGTACATCCGCACATAGCGCCCGGAGCCGGAGACGTTCAGGCTCTGATTGCCGCCGGTGCCGCTGGTGGTGGAGTAGATCGTCGTCCAGTTGCTGCCGTCGTTGGACGTCTGGATCTGGAACGCCTTCCCGTACGCCGCCTCCCAGTTGAGGTTCACCTGGCTGATGCTGTGGGTCGCCCCCAGGTCCACCTGGAGCCACTGCGGGTCGCCGAAGCCGCTGGACCAGCGGGTGCCGGTGTTGCCGTCGACGGCGGCCGAGGCCGGGAAGCTGGCGTTCTCCGTCGAGGACGCGGTGGCCGGCCGGCCCTGCGACAGCAGGGTGGCGCCGCCGCCGGGGTTGCCGCCGCCGCCGGAGGCCGGCTTGTTGTAGACGGCGACGTAGTCGATGTTCAGCTGGCCGCCGGAGACGGTGTTGGCGTTGGGGCCGCCGCCGAAGGCGGCCGGGAAGCCGCCGCCCATCGCCAGGTCGTAGATGATGAAGAACGGGTGGTCGACCGCGTTGGCCCAGGTGGTGGCGTCCACCTGGTTGGCGTTGACGGTGAAGTAGTTGCTCCCGTCGAGGTACCAGCGGATCTGCTCCGGCGACACCGAGCGGTCGATCTGCACCGCGTAGGTGTGGTAGCCGGTCTGGCAGCCGGAGCAGGCGCGCTCGCCGCTGCCGATGCCGGTGGTCTCGTTGCACGGGCCGCCCTGGCCGGTACCGCAGTGCAGCGTCCCGAAGACCGAACTGCGGCTGTTGATGTCCTCCATGATGTCGACCTCGCCGGAGGTCGGCCAGGTCGTGCCGGTGCGCAGTGTCGAGCCGAGCATCCAGAACGCCGGCCAGTAACCGGCGCCGTTGGCGGTGGTGAGGTTCGGCTGCTGGATCGAGGACTGCATCATCACCACGCCACCGGGCGGGGCGCCGAAGGTCGCCGCCTGGGTCTCGATCCGGCCCGAGGTCCAGCCCGAGGTGGGGTTGGTGCCCGAGTGGAGTGCCTTGAGGACCAGGTGCCCGGCGCCGTCCTGGTAGACGTTCGAGGTGCTGTTGGTCATCGTCTCGATCTCACCGGTGCCGAAGCTGCTGCCCGGCCCGGTGTCGTACTTCCAGTCCCCGGTGTTCACCCCGCTCCCGGCGGCGCCGTTGAAGTCGTCGCTCCAGGTGAGGCTGAAGCCCGCCGGGGCGGCCGGGATCGCGGCGGGCTGCACGGCCGCGCTCCGTACGGTGGGCGCTGCCGCCGCTCCGGCCGTCTCCGGGGCGGCCACCAGGGCGAAGCCCGCCAGGCTCAGGGCGCTGACGGCGATGGTCGCGGTGGAGAGGCGCGCCTTGGCGCGCAGTCCCCAACGCCTGCGGCCGGGGCTGCGCCCGGAGTCCTCGTGAGCTGGCCCGTTCGACATGGGCTCTCCTTAGGCGGTTGACCGGTCGGCGTCTCCCGGGCCTGCGGCGTCAGTGGGTGCTGAGCCCGGCGGTGGCAGGCGTCGGGTGCGGACCGAGCGGTCGATGGGTGGGAGTGGAGAGAGCGCTCTCAGGGCATGGCCGGCCACGGGGGGTGGATACGGGGCTCAATGCCCTGAATTACCCCGATATCCTGAACGGCCCCAACGCCCCGAACGCTTCACCGCCCTGAATGACCAGGATTGATGGGTGCGACCAGGACCGATGGGTGGTCGATCCTGAGAGCGCTCTCACCGCCGAAGACGGTAGCAGTCCTTGTTGTAGACGCGTCAAGACTTCTGCGTGGAGCGGAAAAGGAGGATCTTCCCGACCTGTCGCATCCGCCCCGTCCGTCGCCCGCCGGGCATGCCGACATGGCCGGCGGAGCAACTGCCCGACGGCCTGCCATTGAGAGAGCGCTCTCCCGTATTGGCAGCCTGCCGACGAAGTGAGCAGGCGTCAAGAGCCCGGACCCAAAGTCCACCATGGCCGAACTCTGCCTGGTGCATCCCTCTTGACGTGGGGTTATGTCAGAGGGCTTGACGTGTACGAAACCGACGGACAACCATCTCCCCATACGGAGAGCGTTCTCCCACCCTGCCCCCCGCCTGGCTCTGCCGCCTCCCGGTCCGCCCCCGGACCGGCGGCGGAGCCGGGTCGTGAGCCGGAACGCATCCCCTTCCAGGAGGACCGACATGCCCGCTCCACCCGCCCGGCCCGCCGCCCGCCCCGGGGTGGCCCGGTGACCGCCCGGGGCAACTCGCAGGCCGCCCGGGGCAACTCGCAGGCCGCCCGGGGCGACTCGCCGCCCCTCCGGCCGGCCGCCCGGGGCGGCTCGGCGCAGCAGTCCGGAGTCCATGCCTGAGCAGACTCCCGGGCCCGGGAAGGCCGCGCCGTCCCGGCCCCGGGTGCACCCACCCGTTCCGCTCCGACCAGGAGGTCACATGCGACCCCGATTCCTGTCCCGTGGCAGACCGCACCGGGCAGCCCTGGCGCTCACCCTCGCCACGCTGCTCTCGCTCGTCGGCCTGAGCAGCGGCGCCCAGCACGCGGCAGCCGCCGACACGCTCATCTCGCAGTCCCGACCGGTCGTGGCCTCGTCCATCGAGAGCGCCAACTTCCCGGCCGGCGCCGTCGTCGACGGCGACCCCACCAGCCGCTGGGCGAGCACCTGGAGCGACCCGGCCTGGATCCAGATCGACCTGGGCGGCACCGCCGCCATCAGCAGGGTGGAGCTCGACTGGGAGGCCGCGTACGCCAGCGCCTACCAGCTCCAGGTCTCCCCGGACGCCAACACCTGGAGCACCGTCTACTCCACCACCACCAGCAAGGGCGGGGTGCAGAACCTCAACCTCACCGCCGGCGGGCGCTACATCCGCCTGTACGCGACCGTCCGGGCGACCCAGTACGGCTACTCGCTGTACGAGTTCAAGGTCTATGGTTCGGTCACCCTGTCGACGGATGGCTACGTCCTGGCGAACCCGCAGGTCACCGGGGTCACCCCGTCGACCTACGACCCGCCGCACGCCTACTTCCACGAGTTCCAGGCGAACTGTTCCGCGAACCACAACCTGCCGGACGACCCGATCGTCTTCCCCGGCCAGGCCGGTGCTTCGCACATGCACACCTTCATGGGCAACACCACCACCAACGCCAACTCCACCCTGGCGTCGCTCCAGGCGGGCGGCACCACCTGCGTGGCGCCCGGTGACAAGTCGGGCTACTGGATGCCGACCATGTACGACGGCGACACGGCGGTCAACCCGATCGGCGTGCAGACCATCTACTACAAGAGCGGGGTGAACGACTACACCAGCGTGCGGCCGTTCCCGGCCGGTCTGAAGTACCTGGTCGGCAGCCCGACGGCGACCTCCACCCAGTTCTCCACCGACCCCGGCTGGGTCGCCGGGTGGGAGTGCGGCACCAGCTACCACAACATCGACCTGCCGGTGAACTGCCCGTCCGGCGGCCAGGTCGACATCCGGTACCAGGCTCCGAGCTGCTGGAACGGGCTCTACCTGGACACCCCCGACCACAAGAGCCACATGGCCTACCCGGTCAACGGCGTCTGCCCGGCCGACCACCCGGTCGCGGTGCCGATGATCGAGTTCAAGATGGCCTTCCCGGTCAACACGGCCAACATGTCGCAACTCCACCTGTCGAGCGGACGGGGATTCTCCTTCCACTACGACTTCTTCAACGCCTGGGACGCTCCGACCCTCGCCGCGATGGTGAACCACTGCATCGTCGGTGGCCTCCAGTGCGACGCCCGGGGCTATGACGAGTCCCAGCCGGGCAAGGGCGCCGCGCTCAACGCGCAGTACCTGCTGCCCTGACGCGCGATCCGCGCCCGCGTCCGCCCGGCACACCACCGGACGGCCGCGGGCGCGGTCCCACCACCACCGGCGCCCGCCCGCCCGCACCCCGCCCGCCCGCACCCCCCCGGGAAAGAGCACATGAGCAGACCGTCCCGCCCGCTGCTGTCCGCCGCCGCAGCCCTCCTTCTCGCCCTGGCCGCCACCGGCTGCGCCTCCTCCGGTCCGGCCGCACCGCAGGCGGCCACCGGACCCGCCGGCACCACGGCCACGACCGCCGCCGCCGGCACCACGCCCGGCACGGCCGACGACGGAGCGGGCCCGTCGGCCGCCACCCGGCTGATCTGCGACGACGAGGCGGTGGAGGAGATCTCCGGCGCCCTCGGGATCGAGCCCCGACAGCCGCTCAGCCCGACCTGGTCGGGCCAGGTCTACTCCTGTTCGTACGACTATCCGGACGGCAGCAGCATGCTGCTCTCGGTCCGTCAGCTGCCCGACCGGGCCGCCGCAGCCGCCGCCTTCGAGCAGCAGCGCACCGCCACGGCCGGTGCCAAGGCGGTGAAGGGCCTCGGTGAGGCGGCCTTCACCCGGCGCGACGGGTCGGCCTATGTGCTCAAGGACGAGATGGTCCTCACCGTCGACGTCGGCAAGCTGCCGAAGACCTTCGGCAAGCCGACGCGCACCCGCCCCAACGTGGGGCTGACCGTCGCGACCACCGTCATGATCTGCTGGAAGGAGCAGCAGCACTGACCCCGCTCGGCCCGTGGACCAGCGGTGAGTGGGAGAGAGGCCGTTGAAGCGTCGGCGCCGCATGCTACAAAGGCCCCATGACCGAAGCCATCCGGTCGGCTGCCCGTCGATCCGCCACCTTGGAGGACGTCGCCCGGGTCGCCGGTGTCTCCCGGGCGACCGCCTCGCGAGTCGTCAACGGTGTGCGCAACGTCGCACCCGACATCCAGGAAAGCGTCCGGCGGGCCATCGCGGTCACCGGCTACGTCCCGAACAGCGCCGCGCGGTCGCTGGTCACCCGCCGCGCCGGGGCGATAGCCCTGGTGGTGTCCGGTACGGGCGTGTACGAGAGTGACGGTGCGTCGGCCCGCAGCCAGGTGTTCACCGACCCGTTCTTCGGACGGGTCGTCAGCGGCGTGCTGACCGCGCTCCGCCCGCAGGGCATCTACCCGGTGCTGATGCTCGCCGCCGACGCCGAGGCGCGGGAGCAGATCCTCCGCTATCTGCGGCAGGGCAACGCCGACGGCGCCCTGGTGGTCTCCACCCACGCCGAGGACCCGCTCCCGGCCCAGCTGGCGGAGTACGAGCTGCCCGTGGTGCAGTTCGGCCGGCCCGAGACGCGCCTACCGATCAGCTATGTCGACCTGGCCAACTACACCGCGGCGGGCCTGGTGGCGGACCACCTGGTCGGCCGGGGGTGCGAGCGGGTGGTGGCCATCGCCGGGCCGGGCGGTGTCCCGGCCGCCCGCGACCGGCTGAACGGCTTCCGCGACGCGATGGCGCGCCACGGCTACCCGGAGGTGCCCTGCGCGGAGGGCGACTTCACCGGGGCCAGCGGCGAGCAGGCGATGGCCCGGCTGCTCGCCGCCCACCCGGAGCTGGACGGTGTGTTCGCGGCCAACGACCTGATGGCGCAGGGGGCGCTCGCGGTGCTGCGCGACCACGGCCGCCGCATTCCGGAGGACGTGGCGGTGGTCGGCTTCGACGACAGCAGCGCCGCCATCGCCGGGCGGCCGCTGCTGACCACCGTACGGCAGCCGGTGGAGGCCATGGCGGAGGAGATGACCCGCATCCTGCTGGACACCCTCACCCGGCCGGAGCGCCGGGCGGTCTCGGTCGTCTTCGACGCCTCGCTGGTGATCCGCCAGTCCGCCTGACCCGGCAGTCCGCCTGTTCCGGCAGTCCGCCTGTTCCGCCAGTCCGCCTGACCCGGCGGCGCCCCGGGGCTACGCGGTGCGGTTGAGGTCGGCGGCCAGCTGCGGGCCGGGCTGCGGGATCTCCCCGAAGTCGGGGTCGTCGCAGTCGATCCGCAGCCGGTGCAGCACCGCCTCCAGGGCGTGCGGCAGCCGGGGGTGGCGCCCCCGGCGGCACTGGCGCAGCAGGTCGGTGCGGACCGGCTCGGGGAGCAGCGGGCGGTGCGCCGCGGCCTTGCGGCGGGTGGTGCGCGGGGTGCTGCGGGTCAGGTGGGCGGCCTCGGCCCGCCAGTAGTCGGCGTCGCGGAACTCGGCGTGCCGCCGGTGGTACAGATACAGGCACTGCGCGGCGGTGCGGCTGCCGCCCCCGGCGGCGAACCGCCACCAGAAGGTGGCGCCCTCGTCGTATCCGGCCAGGTGCAGCAGGCAGGCGAAGACCAGGGCGCCGTCCGGGTCGATCCGCCGTCGGCAGTCGACCAGCCGGGAGAGGCTGGCGGCGGCCTGCGGGGCGCCCAGCACCAGTGAGGCGGCCAGGTCGAGGTCGCGGACGGCCTGCTCCTGCTCGGAGGAGCAGTGCGCGGGTGCGACCGGGGTGCGGCGGGTGGCGGCGGACCGGTGCGCGGCTGCGGTTCGGGGCTGCTCGAGCTCGCCGGCGATCCGCTCGCGGGCGGCGACCGGGTCGTAGTCGCGGTACTCGTCGGCCAGGATGCGGGCCTGGCGCAGCAGGGTGTCGACCAGGGCGTCGTGGTTGCCGGTGTCGGGCATCGGTTACTCCCCCGGGGGCGGTTCGCTGGTGAGGTCCAGCTGCCGGGCCAGCCGCCGTTTGGCGTGCCGCACGGTGGAGCGGACGGTGGAGAGCGTCATCCCGGTGCAGTGGGCCACCTGCTGCTCGGTGTAGCCCAGGATGCAGCAGAGCACGATGACGTCGTACTGGCGCTCGGGCAGCTGGGAGATCGCGGTGAACAGGCTCAGTGCGCCCTCCAGCGCGGCGAACCGCTGCTGGTCGCCGCCGAGCAGGTCGCGGCGGACGGCCAGCGCGAAGGCGCCGGTCTCCACCACGGCCGGGCGGCGGCCGTGGTCGGTGAGCCACTGCTCCACCCGCTGCTTGAGCAGGAACCAGCCGTACTGCTCCACCGACTCCTGCCGCAGGGCTTCGGCCCAGTCGGCGGCGAGCTGCCGGCCGGCGGCGTCCACCACCTCCTCGGCGGCCCTGCGGTCGCCGGTCTGGGTCTGGGCGAACCGCAGCCACTCCTCGTGGTGGATGTCGTGGAAGGCCTCGAAGGCCAGCGAGAGCCGGCGGCGGGGGCTCGGCACCGGATGGCCGCCACCGGGCTGCCGCGCGGGGTGGTCCCAGAGCGGGGCGTCCTGGGTCACCGGCCGGTCGCCTCCTCGCGGTCCAGCTGGTCGGGATGGTTGCTCACGGGTGTCTCGTTCGGCTTGGGCCCCGGTCCGGGCGGGCGTCCGGTGGGCGGGCGTTGCGGCCTTTCGGTATGACAGCCAATCGGATCAGCGGCCCCGGTGGGCCGTACAACCCGAAGAAAGTTTGCAAAAGGAGATAGTGCGATGAAAGTACTTTTCGGGACGTCGGGGCGCCGGAGATGACCGCAGGTCAGCACCGGGCCGACCCCGACCGGCACGGCGCGGGCGGCGGAGCGAGGGCGCACCCCGCCGGAGGCCCACCCACCCCGGGGTCTGGACGCCCCCTGCGGCGGGCGCGTAAGAAATAGACGCGCTCCGGTTCGGGGCCGAGCGCCGGGCGGCAGGGAGGGGCCGGGGATGACGACGGAAGGCACGACAGACGGGGGCGGGGCGGCCGGGGCGGAGGCGGCCGGCGCCGGTGACATCGCCGTCGATCTGGAGCTGGACCGCCCGCACTCCGCCCGGATGTACGACTACTACCTGGGCGGCACGACCAACTTCCCCGCCGACCGGGAGGCCGTCGCCCAGGTGATGGCCGCCTTCCCCACCGTGCTGGTCACCGCCCGGGTCAACCGGGCCTTCATGCACCGCTCCACCCGCAGCCTCGCCCGGCAGGGCCTGCGCCAGTTCCTCGACATCGGCACCGGCATCCCCACCTCGCCCAATCTGCACGAGGTCGCCCAGAGCGTCACCCCCGGCGCCCGGGTCGTCTACACCGACAACGACCCCATCGTGCTCGCCCACGCCCAGGCCCTGCTGCGCAGCCACGCCACCGGCCGCACCACCTACCTCGAAGCCGATGTCACCGACCCGGAGTCCATCCTGACCGCCCCCCAGCTGCACGACACCCTCGACCTGGACCGGCCGGTCGCGCTCAGCCTCAACGCGCTGCTGCACTTCGTCCCCGACGACCGGGGCGCCCATGCGATCGTGGAGCGGCTCAAGGCCGCCCTGCCCTCCGGCAGCACGCTGACCATCAGCCATGCCACCCCCGACTTCGACCCCGAGGGCGTCGCCCGGCTCGCCGCCGCGTACGCGTCCTCCGGCACCCCGGGCCAGGCCCGCACCCGCGAGGAGTTCGCCCGGTTCTTCGACGGCTGGGAGCTCGCCGAGCCCGGCATCGTCCCCACCCACCGCTGGCGCCCCGACGGCCCCGCCGACACCGAGGGCGTCACCGACGCCGAAGCCGCCTGCTGGGCGGCCGTCGCCCGCAAGCCCTGAGAGCCCCTGAGAGCCCCTGAGAGCCCCTGGCGGCCCCTGACGGCCCCCGGCTCAGGCGAGGTGGTCCTCGGCGGGCAGCAGGGCCAGCCGGCGCTGCTCCGCCTCGACCACCTGCCGGGCCAGCGACTGCTCCGAGACGTCCACCGCCTCCGGCGTCGCCTCGGCGGTGTCGCTGCGCCGGGCGTAGTCGTCGAAGGCCCGCTGCTTGGCGGCCAGGATGTCCAGCAGATGCTGGTCGACGCTGTCGGCGGCCAGCAGCCGATGCACCTGGACCCGCCGCAGCTGGCCCATCCGGTGCGCCCGGCCGACCGCCTGACTCTCCGTGGTCGGCTTGACCTGGGGCTCGCACAGGATCACCACGGAGGCGGCCTGGAGGTTCAGGCCGACCCCGCCGGTCTGGATCTGGGCGAGCAGCACCGCGTGCCCGGGGGCCGCGCCGAAGTCGTCCACCGCCCGCTGCCGGGCGGCAGCGGCCACCTCGCCGGTGACCGGCCCGAAGACGGGGGAGTCCAGCGCGGCCCGTACGGTGGCCAGCACCTCGCGGAAGTACGAGAAGACCACCACCTTCAGCCCGTGCCCGGCCGCCTCCGCGACCACCTCCCGCAGCCGCTGGAGCTTGGCGGAGTGGACCGGGTCGGCGTAGGCGGCCCGCCGCATCGCCATGAAGTTCCCGGCGGCCACCGCCGAGCGGTAGGCGGCCAGGTCGGCCGCCGAGAACTCCTCCCAGGCGTCGGTGTGCACCAGGTCCGGCAGCTCGGTGAGCACATCCTGCTGGTTGCGGCGGAGATAGGCCGGGGCGACGGCCCGCCGGAAGGCGCGCGGCCCGGCGGCGGCGAGGCTGCGCCGCACCTGGGGGAGCAGCTCCGGCTGCACCTGGCCGACCAGGTTGCGGAACTCCTCGACGCTGTTCTCCATCGGCGTACCGGTGAGCAGCAGCACCCGTTCGGTACGGGCCGTCCAGGCGGCCAGCGCCTGGGCCCGCAGCGTCTGCGGGTTCTTGACGTAGTGGGCCTCGTCGGCGACCAGCATGCCCAGCGGCAGGTCCGGCGGCAGGTCGAGGGTGCGCAGCGCGTCATAGGTGGTGACGGCGACGTCGCCGCGCCGCAGCCACTCGTCGCGGGCGAGCTGCCGGGCGGGGCCGTGCAGCCGGTACGCCAGCAGCGAGCTGCGGGCCTCGATCTCGCGCAGCCAGTTGATCAGGACGCTGGTCGGGCAGACCACCAGGAAGTGGGTCTGCCCGGCCGCCTTGAGGTGCGCCAGCGCGGCGATCGCCTGGACGGTCTTGCCGAGCCCCATCTCGTCACCGAGGATCACCCGGCGCTGCGCCAGCGCGAAGCGGGCGCCGAACGCCTGGTAGCCGCGGAGCGAGACCCGCCGGTGGGTGTCGTCCAGCGGCTGGGCGCCGATCCGCTCGGCCAGGTCGCTCGGCAGGAAGCCCTGCGCGGCGGCCAGGTCGGCGGGCGGGCCGGTGAACTCGCCCAGCAGGCTGTAGTACTCGGCCGACCGCAGCTCGAAGTCGATCCACGCCTCGGCCCCCGACACCGGCTGCCGCAGCAGGTCCACCGACGCCTGGGCGAACAGCAGGGCCGTGGCGTCGGCCTCGGCGCCGGCGAGCAGCGCGGTGAGCCGTTCGACCGCCGCCCTGGCCCGGTCGCGGCGGTCCGACCCGGTGAGCAGCAGCCGTAGCCGGGTCCGGGCCGGGCGGGCGGCGGCCAGGGCGTCCCCGAGCTGCCGGTCGAGCCGTTCCGCGACGTCCCGGGCGCGGGCGGCGTCCGGCCCGGCGGTCACCAGCCGGTGCAGCGCGACGACCAGCGCGGTGGTGCCGGGGTCCTCCCGCCGGTCGGCGTCCAGCCGGACGGCGACGGTGTCGCCCACGGCCGCCGCGATCTGCCCGGCGGCGGCGACGGCCTGGGCGGCGGTCGTCCGGCCGACGCCGGGCAGCTGCTGGAGCGCGTACGGTCCGGCGTCCAGCACCTGGCGGACCGTGGTGTATCCGGCCTGCTCCAGCGCCGCCACCCGCAGCCGCCCGTCGGTCGCGTCTACCAGCCGGGCCAGCGGCAGCCCGGCCAGCTCCCGGTGGGCCAGCTCGGCGCGGAGCGGTGCCAGCGCCTCGTCGACCGCCACCCGGACCCGGGCGTGGTCGGTGCCGACGGTCCGCGCCGCCGTACGGAGGGCTTCGGCGTCCCGCAGCAGGGCCCTGGTCCGCTTGCCGGGCGCCACCGGCCGGTCCTGCTGCCCGTCCCGGCCCATGGTCCCCCTCGGTGTCCGGCGCCGCCCGCTGCGGCGGCGCGCCGCCAACAGGGTAGGCGCGGCCGGCTACACCGCCGTCAGCAGGGCGTATCCGGCGGCCGCCGCGCCCAGGCCGAGCAGCAGGCTGCCCAGGGCGTTCAGCCCGGCCTCCGCGAGCGAGCCGTCCTCCAGCAGCCGTACGGTCTCGAAGGTGAAGGTGCTGAAGGTGGTCAGGCCGCCGCACACCCCCGTACCGAGCAGCAGCAGCGTGTCGGTGGGCAGGCCGTGGGCCGCGCCGGCGCCGGTGAGCGCGCCGAGGACGAAGGCGCCGGTGATGTTGACGGCGAAGGTCCCCCACGGGAAGACGCTGTCGTGCCGGGACTGGACGGCCCGGTCGGTGAGGTAGCGCAGCGGCGCGCCGAGCATGCCGCCGAGGAACACCATCAGCAGGGCCATCAGCGGGTCCCGTCCGGCGTCGCGGAGTGCGGGACGTGGGCGACGACCTCCACCGGGTCCAGGGTGATCAGCCCCTGGCCGAGCACCTCGCGGGCCTCCGGCAGGAAGGCGCGGACCCGGCTCTCCTCGTCGATGACGACCACGGCGACCGGCAGGTCCTCGGCCAGGTCCAGCAGCCGGGCGGTGTGGATGCGGGAGTTGCTGCCGAAGCCCTCGACGCCCCGGAAGACGCTGGCCCCGGCGAGCCCGGCCCGGTGGGCGCGGTGGACGATCTCGGCGTACACCGGCCGGTGGGCGAACTGCTCGGAGTCGCTCAGGTACACGGTCATCCGCAGCGCCGGTCCGTTCAGCGGCTCCCGGGGCGGGCGCTCGGGCAGCGGGTCCTCATGGTGGCGGTGGGGCAGGTGCGGGCTCATGGGGTGCGTCCTTCGCTGGAGTCGGTGGAACCGCCGGGACCGCCGGAGTCGGCGGGTGCGCCGGGCACGGGCGCCGGTCCTCGGCGGCGCGGGCCGCGCCGTACCGGCAGGCCGGACGCCATCCGGGCCACCACGATGCCGGTCCAGACGGCGGCGAGGCCGGCCAGCAGGCTGCTCAGCGCGTACGCGTCGGTGAGCGACCAGTGCCCGGCGGCCAGCAGCCCGCGCATCTCCACCACGTACGTGGAGAAGGTGGTGAAGCCGCCGATCACGCCGACGCCCAGGAAGGGCCGTACGTAGCGGCTGGGCGGCCAGACGTCCAGCACATACACCATCAGCAGGCCGAGCGCGAAGCTGCCGCTGACATTGGTGGCGAAGGTGGCCCATGGGAAGCCGCCGGCCGGGGTGGGCCAGGCGCGGGCCAGGCCGTAGCGGGCGCTGCTGCCCAGGCCGCCGCCGACCGCGATGGCCGCCAGCACGTCCCACTGGCGGTGCCGGGCCCGCTCCCGCAGCGGGCGGCGCCCGCGCCGGGGGCTGCCGGGCGGCCCCGCGTCGGGATCGACCGGCAGTGTCTCGGCGGGGGGACGTTCGCTGGTGGCGGGCAGGTCGCTGGTGTCTGGAGCCTGCGGGCGGTCGCCGCCGGGCATCGGCACTCCTCGCTTGGGGTGGCCCGCCCCGGTGCGCGCCGCCCGCAGCGGCGCCGGCGGGCGCGGCGCGGCGGCGGCCGGGACGGCGGGGGCTGGTCCGGGTGTCGGACCGGGCGTCGAGCGGGGCGTTGAGCGGGGCATACCTCTCCTACCTGCGGGTTCGCCTGCGGATGGCAGGTACCAGGTAGGGACCGTTGGCGGCCGGTGCGGCCACGGTTGCGGCGAGCCCCTCCGCCGTCTTCCGTTCCACTCTACCGAAACGGGCCCCGCCCCACCCGGCCGCCGCGGGCACGCCGTGACACGGCGGACGCCGGCTCACTGATCATGGACCCCGGGTGGCCCACCGGATACGCTCAGCCAGTTGGCGGGGCCCGCCGGCCTGTGCTGTAGCCGCCGCCGGCCCCTGCCAGAAGGGTAGGAGGCCGGATGCCTTGCGCCGCACGCCGTCGAGACGGGCCGCGATACCGGACACCCCGAAACCCGCCGCCCGCCGATCAGTCGCCGGCCCCGCATTCCCCGGCCCGGCAAGGCGCACCGAGCAGCCTGGCGACGCACGACCTCCCGCTCCGACACCGATGGCAGCGAACCCATGATGGAGGGACTCTGTGACCGACGCTGCTGCCCGATTGTCCGCACTGGCCGAACAGGCCCTGGGCGCTCCGCTCCCCGTCCGGCTCCGCGCCTGGGACGGCAGCGAGGCCGGGCCGTCCGACGCCCCCGCCCTGGTGCTGCGCAGCCGCCGGGCGCTGCAACGGCTGCTCTGGAAACCCGGCGAGCTGGGCCTGGCCCGTGCCTATGTGTCCGGTGACATCCTGGTCGAGGGCGATCTCTACCGGGCGCTCTCCCTGATCTCCGGGCTGGTCTGGGAGCGGGACGACACCCAGGACCGCATCACCACCCTGCGCACCGCCGCGCGGGCGGTCGGCTCGCTGCGCGACTCCTCGGTACGCGGCGCACTGCGCGAGGCCCTCCGGCTGGCCGGGCCCGCGCTGCCCCCGCCGCCGCCACCGGAGGAGGTGCGCGGCCGCACCGGCGCCCCGCACACCTGGGGTCGCGACCGGGCCGCGATCAGCCACCACTACGACGTGGGCAACCCCTTCTACGAGCTGGTGCTCGGCCCGTCGATGGTCTACTCCTGCGCGTACTGGGGCGAGGAGGCGCAGACGCTGGAGGACGCCCAGGCGGCCAAGCTCGACCTGGTCTGCCGCAAGCTCGCGCTGCGGCCCGGCGACCGGCTGCTGGACGTCGGCTGCGGCTGGGGCTCGATGCTGCTGCACGCCGCCGAGCACTACGGCGTCCGCGCGCTGGGCATCACCATCTCCCAGGAGCAGGCCGCGTACGCCCGCAAGCGCGTCGCGGCGGCCGGGCTCACCGAGCGGATCGAGATCCGGGTGCAGGACTACCGGGGGCTGCGCCCGGCGGTCGACGGCCCGTTCGACGCCATCTCCTCGATCGGGATGGCGGAGCACGTCGGCGCCGAGCGCTTCCGGGTCTACACCGATCAGCTGTACTCGCTGCTGCGCGACGGCGGGCGGCTGCTCAACCACCAGATCGCCCGTCGGCCGCTGCCCGACGAGCGGGCCTACCGGCTCGACCCGTTCATCGACCGGTACATCTTCCCGGACGGGGAGCTGTCCCCGGTCGGCGCCACGGTCGGTGCGCTGGAGGCGTCCGGCTTCGAGGTCCGCGACGTCCAGACGCTGCGCGAGCACTACGCGCTCACGCTGCGCGCCTGGGTGGCGAACCTGGAGGGGCGGTGGGAGGAGGCCGTCAAGCTGGTGTCGCCGGGCCGGGCGCGGGCCTGGCGGCTGTACATGGCCGCCTCCGCCCTCGCCTTCGAGGGCAACCGGATCGGCGTCAACCAGGTGCTGGCCGTCCGCACCCCGGTCGGCGGCGCCTCCGGGATGCCGCTGCGGCGCGGCGGCCGGTACGCCGAGCCGGTCGACACGGAGCCGGTCGCTACGGAATCGGTCGACGCCGAGCCGGTCGACGCGGAGCCCGCCGACACGGAGCCCGCAGCGGGCTGAACCCCGCCCGGTCGTGGGGGGGCCCCCCCCGCGGGCGGCCCCCCCCCCCCCCCGGGGGGGGCCCCCCCCGGGGGCGCCAACAATGCCCGCCCCCAGCCCTACGACCAAGCGTGCACCAGTAGGGC
>NZ_JBIVRB010000002.1:19716-36996 GCF_044755465.1 Streptomyces sp. NPDC092296
GGACCAGGCCCCGCCCGTGAACGGCGGCGGGGGGGGGGCCCCCCCGGGGGGGGGGGCCCCCCCGGCCCCCGGCGCCCCCCCCCCCCCCCCCCCCCCCCCCCCCCCCCCGCGCGGGGGCCCCCCCCCCCCCCCCCCCCCCCCCCCCCCCCCCCCGCGTCCGGGTCGGGCCCGTCAAGATGGCGCCAAGATTGCCCGCCCAGAGCCGTACGAACATGCGTGCACCATTCGGGCCGCCGTACGCTCAGGAGCGGCGGGCGGCGTCCCGGGCGGTGCCGGGCGGGCCGGCGGGATGGGCATGGTGCAGGCATGGCGCGCGGCAGGCTGCGGATCTACCTCGGGGCGGCCCCCGGGGTGGGCAAGACCTACGCCATGCTCAGCGAGGGCCACCGGCGCGCCGCCCGGGGCACCGACGTGGTGGTCGGCTTCGTCGAGCCGCACGGCCGCCCCCACACCCGCGAACTGCTGGCCGGCCTGGAGGCCGTACCCCGGCGCAGCACCGAGTACCGGGGAGCGGCCTTCACCGAGCTGGACCTCGACGCCGTCCTCGCCCGCCGCCCCGAAGTCGCCCTGGTGGACGAACTGGCCCACAGCTGCGTCCCCGGCAGCCGCCACACCAAGCGCTGGGAGGACATCGAGGAACTGCTCGACGCGGGCATCGACGTCGTCTCCACCGTCAACATCCAGCACCTGGAGTCGCTGGGCGACGTGGTGGAGGGCATCACCGGCGTACGGCAGCGCGAGACCGTCCCCGACGAAGTCGTCCGGCGCGCCGACCAGATCGAACTGGTCGACATGTCCCCCGAGGCGCTGCGCCGCCGGATCGCCCACGGCAATGTCTACGCCTCCGACAAGGTGGACGCCGCCCTGTCGCACTACTTCCGGCCCGGCAACCTGACCGCGCTGCGCGAGCTGGCACTGCTGTGGACCGCCGACCGGGCGGACGAGTACCTCCAGCGCTACCGGGCCGAGCACCACATCGCCGCCACCTGGCAGGCCCGCGAGCGGATCGTGGTCGGCCTCACCGGCGGACCCGAGGGCGGCACCCTGATCCGGCGCGCCGCCAGGATCGCCGCCAAGGGCTCCGGCAGCGAACTGCTGGCCGTGCACATCGTCCGCTCCGACGGCCTGACCGGCTCCTCCACCACCGAGCTGGCCGCCCAGCGCCGCCTGGTGGAGGACCTCGGCGGCAGCTTCCACTCGGTGCTCGGCGACGACGTCCCCACCGCGCTGCTGGACTTCGCACGCGGCGTCAACGCCACCCAGATCGTGCTGGGCTCCAGCCGCCGCCGGACTTGGCAGTACGCCTTCGGCCCCGGCGTCGGCTCCACGGTCGCCCGGGAGTCCGGCGACATCGACGTCCACATCGTCACCCATGAGCACGCCGCCCGGGGCCGCCCGCCGCTGCCCGGCCGACTGCCGGTCAAACTCGGCCGGGTCCGCGCCGTCGCGGGCTGGCTGGTCGGCTGCGGCGGCCCGGCGCTGCTCACCCTGCTGCTCACCGCCTGGGCCGACGACCCCGGGCTGCCGACCGACCTGCTGCTCTTCCTCACCCTCACCGTGGTCGCCGCGCTGGTCGGCGGGGTCTTCCCGGCGGTCGCCGCCGCGCTGGTCGGCTCACTGCTGCTCAACTACTACTTCACCCCGCCCACCCACACCTTCACCATCGCGGGGCCGCAGAACATCCTGGCGCTGGGGGTCTTCGTCGGCGTCGGCGTCGCGGTGGCCTCGGTGGTGGACCTCGCGGCCCGCCGCGCCCAGCAGGCGGCCCGCAGCCGGGCCGAGGCCGAGACCCTGGGCTACCTCGCCGGGAGCGTCCTACGCGGCGAGGACAGCCTCGCCGCGCTGCTGGGACGGGTCGGGGAGACCTTCCAGACCGAATCGGTGGCCCTGCTGGAACGGGCCGACGACCGGGGACCCTGGCAGTGCGTGGCGGCGGTCGGACCGCACCCCGCCGCCCGGCCGGAGGACGCCGACGTGGACGTCCCGGTGGGGGACCGGCTGGCACTGGCGCTCAGCGGCCGGGTGCTTCCCGCCGACGACCGGCGGGTGCTGGGCGCCTTCGCCGCGCAGGCGGTCGCGGTGCTGGAACGCCGGCGCCTCGCCGACCAGGCCGCCGCCGCCCGCCGCCAGGCCGAGGGCAACCGCATCCGCACCGCCCTGCTCGCCGCCGTCTCGCACGACCTGCGCACCCCGCTGGCCGGCATCAAGGCCGCCGTCAGCTCACTCCGCTCCGACGAGGTGCGATGGGCCCCCGAGGACGAGGCCGAGCTGCTGGCCGGCATCGAGGACGGCGCCGACCGGCTGGACCACCTGATCGACAACCTGCTCGACATGAGCCGGCTGCGCACCGGCACCGTCACCCCGCTGGTCCGCGACGTCCACCTGGACGAGGTCGTCCCGGCGGCGCTGGGCGGCCTGGCCGCCGGGACGGTCCGGCTGGAGGTCTCCGAGGGCCTGCCGATGGTCCCGGCCGACGCCGGACTGCTGGAGCGGGCGGTGGCCAATGTGGTGGAGAACGCCGTCAAGTACAGCCCGCCCGGCGCCCCGGTGCTGATCCGGGCCGACGTCCTGCGGCTGGCCGAGGGGGAGCAGGTGGAACTGCGGGTGATCGACCGGGGGCCCGGGGTGCCGGACGAGGCCAGGGAGCGGATCTTCGAGCCCTTCCAGCGGTACGGCGACGCCCCGCGCGGCGACGGCGTCGGGCTGGGACTGGCCGTCGCCCGTGGCTTCGTCGAGGCGATGGGCGGCAGCGTGGCTGCCGAGGACACCCCCGGCGGCGGGCTGACCATGGTCATCACCCTGCCCGCGGCCGGCGCCGCCGCCGCGCCGGTGCAGGGCGGGGTACGGCGATGACCCGGGTCCTGGTGGTGGACGACGAACCGCAGCTGGTCCGCGCCTTGGTGATCAACCTCAAGGCGCGCGGCTACGAGGCGGACGCCGCCGCCGACGGCGCCGGAGCCCTGGAACTGGCCGCCTCCCGCCACCCCGACGTGGTCGTCCTCGACCTGGGCCTGCCCGACATGGACGGCGTCGACGTGATCCGGGGGCTGCGCGGCTGGACCAGGGTGCCGATCATCGTGCTCTCGGCCCGGCACGCCTCCGACGAGAAGGTGCAGGCCCTCGACGCGGGCGCCGACGACTACGTCACCAAGCCGTTCGGCATGGACGAGCTGCTCGCCCGGCTGCGCGCCGCCGTACGCCGCGCCGAACCCGACACCGGGCCCGGTACGGACGCGGTCGTCACCACCGCCACCTTCACCGTCGACCTGGCCGCCAAGCGGGTCCGGCGGGACGGCGCGGACGTCCGGCTCACCCCGACCGAGTGGCATCTGCTGGAGGTGCTGGTACGGGACCGGGGGCGGCTGGTCACCCAGAAGCAGCTGCTCCAGGAGGTGTGGGGGCCGGCCTACCGCACCGAGACCAACTACCTGCGGGTCTACCTGGCCCAACTGCGGCGCAAGCTCGAAGCCGACCCCTCCCGCCCCCGCCACTTCATCACCGAGCCGGGCATGGGCTACCGCTTCGAACTGTGAGCCGGTGGTCGGGAGGGGCGCGGGGGTGGTTTGGTGGGGCGCGGGCACCCCTCCACGAATCCGTGACAAGATATTGTGAATCGATGCGGAGTCAGATCTCCGAGCAGAGCAGCAAAATGGCTGTGCGGCAGTGGTTGCAGAGGACGGAGAGCTAGCCGATTTTCAGGTCGGCGGAAGTCGAGGCGCTGGATGGTGCATTCGAATCCGGCTCAAATCCGCACTGTTGAGCCAATCAGCTCAGCTCAGCTCACTGAACCGGAAATTGCTTACTGTAGTAGCGAATTACGGGCCGAATCCAGAGGTGCGCCGCCATCGAGCCTTCAGTTTAAACCTATCATCGACATCGAGTTCGCCGAGGTTGTGGAGGCGGTCGATCATGGATGAAGTGCTCACGTGCAAACGCGCCGCTAGACTTGAGATCGTCTCAAGGTCCCGAATGTCGCCGTTGACTTGAGCCACATGGTCTCGCAGTAGCCAGGTAGGCATCAAGAATGCTGCCGCGAAGGCGTTGGCGCGCTGCTCCACAAAGAGAGGAGCCCACGGGCCAGAAGCCACCGCTAGTTCACTGGCTCGGTCGCGATCAAGCAAAAGATGTGCCAACTCGTGAGCTAGCGTAAAGCGCTCAACCTCGCGACTCTTGCCCCATTTTGTCTGAGAATTACGGAAGACCTTTGGGCGTTGGTTTGGGCCGAACACGGAAACTGCTCGGATCCCCTGGTCGGACAGTGCGATCTTCTCGTGCAGGATTTCCAAGGAGGCGAGAACTGCATGAACATCGATCCATGACTCGCAGTGAGCAACCAACATTTCACACGCGTGCTCGCCAAGCCAGCTTCCCTGCTCTCCTGGCGCTAGCCCACGGACCTCGCTTGGATCGAAAGAGAGCGCGAGCTTATTGAGCCATGGCGACGCGTCATCGACGTGATTCCCAACCAAAGCGGTCGCAAGGGCGATTACATCGCCGCGATCAATAGAGGGACTATAGGAACCATAGACCAACTGCGCGTAGGCACTCCCCTGGACGACCAGTTTCGTGACCCGGTTGGCCCCGGTGATCTCTTGTCGGATGTTCTCGGGGACACCGGCAAGCGACTGGTCAACCGCCTCAGAAATAACCTTATATTTTTCGGAATCTGTTCCCATTCCGGCCAGCCAGGCCATGCGATTTGAGTTGTTCGAATCGTTTTGGATTGCATCGATATAAGCGATCAAAGCGGCGATGCGAGGTGAATTGGGAAGTCTGCGAAGGAGCTCTTGTGAGGCACTTTGGAGCACTGAATAGATAATATCGGAAGCTTTGATGAGGTCAATTTCGTAGCGCCTGTGGGGGGCGAGGAAGCTGAACTCCTCGGGAATTCCTACGAGCCTTTCGGCTCCCGTGGATACCTCGAGTGAGGATCCGTATCGACGCATGTAGATATCCGGAAATAGGCCGCCTTCGCGAGCCGACCTAACGCTATGCCTGTCCCACCAGGTAGTCCACTCATCAAGCCATTCGAATTCATCCAATTCCTTGAGTGAAATCGGCGGATTCTTGGTAAGTGCCATGGATCCAGCGGCCGAATATCCGACGTTCTTGAGGGCAAGCTGCTCCTCGTGGAAAATGGCGTTCCAGTTTTGGGCAATCCACTCCATGAATGGAATCATGTACCAATGTGCAGCCTCGATTACCTCGCCTTGCTCGAGGTGGGCGCATAGGTTCTCTCCGGCTACCCACAATGCGAAAGATCCCCAAGAATAGGATTCCTCGGGAGTGGCACGATCTTGCTCCCCGTGCGGGTTGCGCAAAAACGAAATCTTGAACGCAAAATCAGCAGGGTCTCCTGCCTTCATCTCCCAATTGCTTACGGTCATTGTGGTCACCAGTACTCTTTCATGCTTCGACGCGACACTCGTCGGTCGGCCAACCACTGACGTCGAAGTCTCTCGGGTACTTTCCTCCACTCGACTGGGAAGCCATGCCAGCAGTCCGGGGCGTGTTCGTGCCCACAGTAAGCCAGCTTCCCATCCGTAGCATATCGCTTGCCCGGTTGGCTAGGGTCTACGACGCTGTCACCCAGAAGGGCAGGTCCGTCGACCTCTGGGGGGCAGAGCGAGCCTCGCGCTCCCGGCTGCCAGGGCTTCTTGTGCTTGGCGTTGGGCTCATACTTCAACTTCCCCCCAGTTGCTGTCGGTTGGCACCTGTGCGTTCGTAGGTTGCCAGTCTCTCGGATTGCGACTGTAAGAGCAAGAGCTTGAGTCACTCGTACCAGTGATTCCAGGCTCAAGTCATTGGCCAAACCGAAGAATCATCTCTGTATGAAAAGATTATTTCCCGCAGGGTAGGGTCGTCTAAAGACCGCTAGCTGCTTTCGTGACGTCGCAGGCAGACGAATGATCAGGCCGATGGGGACGGCCCCAGTCGCCATCGGCCCGGCCTGCCGACACTGATCCACGTGATTTTTTCAGAGCTACTGGTCGCGCAGTTTCTCGCGCCCTGGGGCCTGTTGCTTTTCGTGGTCAGACTGCGAGGTTGACGTGGCTGGTGGACGGCGCGGCGTCGGTCGAAGGGTTGAGGTTGAGGGCGAGACCGGGGAAGCGGACCCGGACGGTGTCGGCGCAGGCGGTGCTGACCTCCAGCCGATGGTGGGGGTCACCTGCTCGGAGCCCTGACTGGGGCGGCCCTGCTGAGAGGTCGGTATCGCCGGCGGGGTGGCCAAGGAGGTGCCGAACCCGGTTGGGGAGGCCCTGGCCAGGCCCGCGCTCAAGTAGCTCCCGTCCAGGAACATGTAATTCTGCCGAGGACAGGCATCGCCCGGCCAGTAGCTCGTTGCACCGGCTTGGTCATCTCCGCGTTGCGGCGGCCGCGTCGGTGGTGCCACCTTCACGATCGCGTTCGGCTGCACCGGATGCTTCCTGAGGCATCATGGAAGCCACCACCATCAGATTCTCAACGGGACCCTCGGGAGTTCTGCTCGGCTTTGGGTTACTTGAGGGCGGCGAGGGCCGTGTTGAGGGTCAGGACGTTGACGCGGGGGTTGCCGAGGAAGCCGATGACGCGGGGCTGGGTGTGCTGGTCGACCAGGTGGGCGACCAGGGAGGGGGACAGGCCGCGGGCCTTGGCGACCCGGGCGACCTGCTCGTGGGCGTACGCCGGGGAGATGTCCGGGTCCAGGCCGGAGCCGGAGGCGGTGACCGCGTCGGCGGGCACACTCGCGGGCGGTACGCCGTCGAACGCGGCGACGGCCGCCCGCCGCTGGCGGATCGTCGCGGTGAGCGCCGCGCTGTTCGGCCCCAGGTTGGACGCCCCGGAGGCGGTGGGGTTGTAGTCGGCCGCCGAGGGCCGGGGCTGGAACCACCGGGGGTCCGGCTTCGGCTGCGCGCTGGCGCCCTGCTGCGGCAGGTCGAACCGCTGGCCGATCAGGCTGGAGCCGACGGCCCGCCCGTCGGTGGCGACCAGCGAGCCGTTGGCCTGGTGGCCGAAGGCGGCCTGGCCGACGCCGGTGACCAGCAGCGGATAGGCGATGCCGGTGAGGACGGTCAGCACCAGCAGCATGCGCAGCGCGGTGAACTGGGTGCGCAGCGCCGGGGGGATGTGCTCGGACATGGTGTTCTCTTCCGTGTCGCTGCGGTCCCCGGTCAGCGGAGACCGGGGAGGAACTGGACGACGAGGTCGACGAGCTTGATACCGGCGAACGGCAGCGCCAGGCCGCCCAGCCCGTAGACCCAGAGGTTGCGGCGCAGCAGCGCGGCGGCCGAGGAGGGCCGGTAGCGCACCCCGCGCAGGGCCAGCGGGATCAGCACCACGATGATCAGCGCGTTGAAGACGATCGCGGAGGTGATCGCGGACTGCGGACTGTGCAGCCGCATGATGTCCAGCCGCTCCAGCCCCGGGTAGACCGCCGCGAACATCGCCGGGATGATCGCGAAGTACTTGGCGACGTCATTGGCGATGGAGAAGGTGGTCAGCGCGCCCCGGGTGATCAGCAGCTGCTTGCCGATCTCCACGATCTCGATCAGCTTGGTGGGGTCGGAGTCCAGGTCCACCATGTTGCCGGCCTCCTTGGCCGCCATGGTGCCGGTGTTCATGGCCACGCCGACGTCCGCCTGGGCCAGCGCGGGGGCGTCATTGGTGCCGTCGCCGGTCATGGCGACCAGCTTGCCGCCGGCCTGCTCCTGCCTGATCAGCGCCATCTTGTCCTCGGGCGTGGCCTCCGCCAGGAAGTCGTCCACCCCGGCCTCCACCGCGATGGCGCGGGCCGTCAGCGGGTTGTCACCCGTGATCATGACCGTTCTGATGCCCATCCGGCGCAGCTCCGCGAAGCGCTCCCGCATGCCCGGCTTGACCACGTCCTTGAGGTGGACGACGCCGAGCACCCGGGCCGCGCCGCCGTCCTGGGCGGCGACCACCAGCGGGGTGCCGCCCTCGGTGGAGATCCGCTCCACCAGGTCGGTGACGTCCGGGCCGACCGTGCCGCCGGACTCGGCCACCCAGGCGGTCACCGCGCTCGCCGCGCCCTTGCGGACCCGCCGCTCGCGCACCGTACCGTCCGGTGCCCGCTCGCTGAGGTCGACGCCGGACATCCTGGTCCGGGCGGTGAAGGGCACCCACTCGGCGGCGCCCAGCTCATCGCGGGCGCGGGGCCGCAGCCCGTACGCGGCGGTGGCCAGCGTGACCACCGAGCGGCCCTCGGGCGTCTCGTCGGCGAGCGAGGAGAGCTGGGCGGCGTCCGCCAGCTCCTCGGTGGAGGCGCCGTCGGCGGGCAGCAGGGCGGCGGCCTGGCGATTGCCGAGGGTGATGGTGCCGGTCTTGTCCAGCAGCAGGGTGCCGACGTCGCCCGCCGCCTCCACCGCGCGGCCCGACATGGCCAGGACGTTGCGCTGCACCAGCCGGTCCATCCCGGCGATGCCGATCGCGGAGAGCAGCGCGCCGATGGTGGTCGGGATCAGCGCCACCACCAGGGCGACCAGCACGATCAGCGACTGCGGGGCACCCGCGTGCGAGGCCATCGGCTGGAGGGTGACGACCGCCAGCAGGAAGATCACGGTCAGCGAGGCCAGCAGGATGTTGAGGGCGATCTCATTGGGGGTCTTCTGCCGGGAGGCGCCCTCGACCAGCGCGATCATGCGGTCCACGAAGGTCTTGCCGGGCTCGGAGGAGATCCGCACCACGATGCGGTCGGACAGCACCCGGGTGCCGCCGGTGACGGCCGACCGGTCGCCGCCGGACTCCCGGATGACCGGCGCCGACTCACCGGTGATCGCGGACTCGTCGACGCTGGCCACCCCCTCGACCACGTCGCCGTCGCCGGGGATGGTCTGCCCGGCCTCGACCAGCACCAGGTCACCGAGGCGCAGCCCGGTGGCGGCCACCGGTTCCTCGCGCGGCCGGGGCTCGCCGGGCCGCCAGTCGAGCAGCCGGCGGGCCACCGCGTCGGTCCTGGCCCGGCGCAGGGTGTCGGCCTGGGCCTTGCCCCGGCCCTCGGCCACGGCCTCGGCCAGGTTGGCGAAGACCACGGTCAGCCAGAGCCAGGCGGTGATCAGCCAGGCGAAGACACCGGGGTCCGCGATGGCGTGGCCGGTGGTCAGCACCGAGCCGACCTCGACCACGAACATCACCGGGTTGCGCACCATCACCCGGGGGTCGAGCTTGCGCAGCGCGCCGGGCAGCGAGAGCAGCAGCTGCCGGGGGTCCAGCAGGCCGCCGGAGACCCGGTGCGGCTGCTCGGGCGGCCGCCCGGCGGGCCCGGACGGCGGGGTCGCCGGGTGGGGTGCCGGGTGGGCGGTGGACACGGACGACATGGCTTACAGCCCTTCCGCGATCGGCCCCAGCGCGAGCGCCGGGAAGTAGGTGAGGCCCACCACGATCAGCACCACGGCGCTGAGCAGGCCCACGAAGAGCGGCCGATGGGTGGGCAGGGTGCCCTCGGTGGCCGGTACCGGCTGCTGCCGGGCCAGCGACCCGGCCAGCGCCAGGACGAAGACCATCGGCAGGAAGCGGCCCAGCAGCATCGCCAGGCCCAGCGCGGTGTTCCACCAGGTGGTGGCGGCGTTGAGACCGGCGAAGGCCGAGCCGTTGTTGTTGGCGGCGGAGGTGAAGGCGTACAGCACCTCGGAGAAGCCGTGCGGCCCGCTGTTGAGCATGTCCGCCCGCTCCCCGCGCAGCGTCATGGCCAGGCCGGTGCCGACCAGCACGATCGCCGGGGTGGTCAGGATGGAGAGCGAGGCGAACTTCATCTCCCGCGCGCCGAGCTTCTTGCCCAGGTACTCGGGGGTGCGGCCCACCATCAGCCCGGCGACGAAGACCGCCACCACCGCCAGGACGAGCATCCCGTACAGACCGGAGCCCACCCCGCCGGGCGCGATCTCGCCCAGCATCATGTTGAAGATCGTCAGCCCGCCGCCGAACGGGGTGAACGAGTCATGGAAGGAGTCGACCGCCCCGGTGGAGGTGAGCGTGGTGGAGGCGGCGAACAGCGAGGAGGCGGCGATGCCGAACCGCTGCTCCTTGCCCTCCATCGCGGCGCCCGCCGCCTGGGCCGCCACGCCGTGGTGCTGCGCCTCGAAGAAGCTGATCAGGGCGACTGAGGCCACCCAGAACAGCGCCATCACCGACAGGATCGCGTAGCCCTGGCGGCTGTCCTTGACCATCCGGCCGAAGGTGCGCGGCAGCGCCACCGGGATCAGCAGGATGAGGAAGATCTCCAGCCAGTCGGTGAACGGATTGGGGTTCTCGAAGGGGTGCGCGGAGTTGGCGTTGTAGAAGCCGCCGCCGTTGGTGCCCAGCATCTTGATGACCTCCTGGGAGGCCACCGGCCCGCCGGGGATCGACTGGGTGCCGCCGGCCAGGGTGTGCACCTCGGTCAGCCCGTGCAGGTTCTGGACGGTCCCGGAGGCCACCAGCACCACGGCGAAGACCAGCGACAGCGGCAGCAGCAGCCGCAGCACCACCCGGGTCAGGTCCACCCAGAAGTTGCCGACCCGGTCGGTGCGGCTGCGGGTGAAGCCCCGGATCAGCGCGGCGACCACCGCGATGCCGACCGCCGCCGAGACGAAGTTCTGCACCGCGAGACCGGCCAGCTGCACCAGGTGGCCCATGGTCGTCTCACCCGAGTACGACTGCCAGTTGGTGTTGGTGACGAAGGAGGCGGCGGTGTCGAAGGCGGTGTCCGGCCGGACGGCGGGCAGACCCAGGCTGAGCAGCAGCCGGCTCTGCAACCGCTGGAAGCCGTACAGAAACAGCACCGAGACGGCGGAGAAGGCCAGCACGCTGCGCAGATAGACCGGCCAGCGCTGGTCCGCGTCGCCGTCCACACCGGTCAGCCGGTACAGGACGCGCTCGACCCGCAGATGCCGGGAGGTGGTGAGCAGGTGGGCGATCCAGTCGCCCAGCGGGCGGTGGCAGGCGGCCAGCGCGGCCACCAGGACGCTCGCCTGGAGCCACCCCGCGAGGGTGGGGCCCATCAGAACTTCTCCGGGCGGATCAGGGCCAGCACCAGGTAGCCGACCAGCAGGGCGGCGACGACCAGTCCGATGATGTCCTCGGCGCTCACAGCCGCTCCACCCCCTTGGCGACCAGGGCGAGGACGACGAACACGAGGACCGTGACGCCGATGAAGACGACGTCGAGCATGGGTTCCACCCGAGGATGCGTAAGGGACCGACCGGCCCGGGGCCGGGCGCGGCCGCCGACGCAGGGGGCCGGCGCCGCCCAGCGAACACCCTGGTCAGCCCGGTCGGCCGGAGCCTTGACGCTTCCTGTACACCGCCGGGGGAGCCCTTGACGCATCCCTGACGCGGGGGACGCGGGGGCCTTGGGGTTGCCGCCCTGGAGTCGCCGTCCCTGAACCGGCGCCGTCCGGGCCGGGAGCGGGCCCGGCGGCGTCAGTCGGCCGACCGTACGGTGACCACCCCGCCCCGCTGGACGACGGCGATCGGCCACCGCCCGGGGCGGCCGGCCACCCGGGCGCCGCGCAGGTCACCGGCCACCTCGACCCGGCAGGGGTGCACCTCGGCCAGCCGGCCCACGTGCTCCTTGGCGGCGATCAGGGCGGTGCGGTCCACCGGCGACCCGCCGCGCGGCAGCCCGTACAGCCGGGAGATCATGCCCGGCACCAGGTCCAGCCGGTCGACGGCCTCGGCCCGCAGCACCGTGCCGCCCCCCGCCTCCTCCGACAGGCCGACGCCCGGTACGTACCGGCGGTCCCGCAGGAAGGCCCGCCGCTCGGGGATCGGCACCGCCTCGAACACGGTGAGCCGCAGCAGCACGCAGACCAGCCGCATCGCCACCGCCACCCGCCCCGCCACCTGGAGCTGGACGTCGAAGCACGGCAGTTGCGGATCGTCCCGCGCCGGACCGGCGAACCGCACCTCCGCCTGGACCGGGCCCGCGTCGGGCAGCGGCTCGTACGCGTCCAGCCGGACCAGGCGGTGCGGCACCGCCACCTGGTCGCCGCCGATCCCCGGCGACCAGCGGCCCAGCTCCTGGCAGGGCAGGCCGTGCAGCGCCGCGTCCAGCAGCCCCTGGTGCAGCAGCCCGCGCGGCACCCGGCCCCGCCCGGCGTCCAGCACGCTGGACGCGCCCGCCCCCGACAGCCGCAGCGACGTCGCGTACTGGAACGCCGGGCCGTGGAACATGGCACCCGAGTCATACGGGTCCGCCGCCGCCACCGCGTCGGCGAGCGGGGCGAACGGCTCCGGCCGGGGCCCCGGCGGCCCGAGCAGCACCACGCCCTCGGCCACCGGCTCGAACCGGGACAGCTCCGGCGTGGCGGCCTCCCGCCACGCCGACAGGGTGACGGCCGCCCCCTCCGGCGCCGGCCGGACCTCGGTACGCAGCCGTACCGGCTCGTCCACCGGCAGCCACCGCCGCAACTGCACCTCCGCCAGCCCGGCCACCGGCAGGCCGGTGTGCTCGGCGGCGGCCCTGGCCAGCCGGTCGGCCATCGCGGTCATCGGCATCGTCGCCACCGTCCAGCCCGGCCGGTGGTCCAGCAGCCAGCCGTCCTCGGCCGGGTCGAGCACCGTCTCCACCACCGCCGGGAACGCCGCCGGGAGTGCCGCCGGGAGTGCCGCCGCGCCGGTGGCCACGGCACGCATCCCCAGGCCGCGCACCTGGTAGATGCAGCGGCCGTCCACCCACAGCCAGGCGTCGGCCACCGCATGGCACTGCCCGGCGTCCGACCCCGCCTCGCGGATCTCCAGCTCGACCGTCATGGTGCCGTCGCCGGGCACGATCTGGCCCCGGTAGCGCCACTCCACCTCGCGGCCGGGCAGCACCGGTTCGAAGCGCGGCGCGGCCAGCGCGGCGGTGCGGCCGCTGCCGACCAGGTAGAGCTGGAGCAGCTGGCACATCGCCTCGATGCCCAGCGAGCCCGGCTGCACCGGGTCCTGGAAGAAGTGCGCCCGGAAGTACCAGGCCCCGGCGTCGACGTCCTTCTCCGCCAGCAGCCGGCCCAGCCCGGCCGCGCCGCCGTCCGGCCAGTACCCGGTGACCCGGTCCAGCATCAGCAGCATCGGCCCCGGCGGCGGTGTGGCACCGACCCGGTCGCGCCGCAGCAGCCCGTCCAGCACGGCCGCCCGCCCACCGGGCAGCCCCGGCCCCGACTCCGCGCGGGGCAGCCCCCGCTGCCCCCGCAGCGCCTCCTCGGTGAAGAACCCGAAGACCGCCGAGAGCCGGAACACCGGCTCGCCGTCCGCCAGGCACTCCACGTCGAAGGTCTCGATGACCAGGTCGCCGTGGCGGGCCACCCGGCGCAGCACCGCCTCGGTGCGCACGGTGCGGGTCTGCGGGGTGACCTCGCCCAGCACCGTCCCGGTGCCGTCGAGATTGCGGAAGAACAGGTCCCGGTCACCGCGGAGCAGGTCGGTGGACTGGGCGGCCAGGCAGCCGCACGGTTGCAGCGCGATCTCCATCAGCACCGCGAACGGCATCGCCGGGCTGCCGTTCTGCTCGAAGTACCAGGCCCGCTCCGGCACGTCGTACTCGGTGACCAGCCGACTGCCCGCCCGCTCCCCGCCGAGCACCACCTCGGCCTCGGTGAAACGGCTGACGAAGTGGTACGGCGGTCCGGGCAGCCGGGCCACCTTGCGCGGCCCGTCGAACGCCGCCAGCCTCGCCCCCAGCGCCTCCGAGGGCCGCCCCCAGGCCGCCGCGAGCAGCGTCGCGTAACCGGCCCTGACCCCGCCGAGCACCGCGCACTCCGCCCGGTCGCGGTGGCCGACCAGACCGCCCAGCCGAGCCAGTGGGACCGGCACGCCATCGGTCTGCGTACGGACCGGACCGAGCCGCCGCCACTGATCGAGCGGCCAGTCCGGCACCAGGCGCAGCGCCACCCCGGCGGCGTGGAACGCCTGCACGCCGTCCACGCTGCACAGCACGTCCGCGACCACCGTGGGCTCCGGCGCCGCCCTGACCTCGGAGACGAAGACCTCGTAGACCAGCCGCCCGGCGCCCGGGGTGACCTGGCGGCGGCAGCGCAGCGCTGCGGTGCGGCCCGGCACCGGCTCGAAGCGCCACCCGTCGCGGTCCACGGTGTGGCCGCCCGCCGCCAGAAAGCAGGACATCGCCTGGAGCGCGCCCTCGAACATCAGGGTGCCCGGCATGCAGGGGTCGTGCTGGAAGTGCCCGTCGAAGTACCAGTCGTCCGCCGCCACCCGGGTCTCCGCCCGCAGATAGCCCCGGCCCCACGGCCCGCCCGCCGGGTCGAGCCGGGTCACCTCGTCCAGCAGCAGCATCCGGCCGCCGGTGATGCGCGGCGTACGGACATGGGCTCGGGTCGCCTCCCACGCCGGGCCGAAGCAGTCGGCGGGGCGGCCGTCCGCGAGCGCCCGCAGCTGCTCCGGGCCGAACCGGGACGCGGCGGGCGTCAGCAGCGGCGGATCGACCGGCGCGGCCGGGTCGGGTGGCGCGGCGCCGGGCTCCCAGCGCACTCCCTGACTGTCCGCCAGTTCGGCGTCGGTGAAGAAGCCCGCCTGCCCGTTGCGGACGGTCAGCAGCAGTTCGTCACCGAGGTGGCAGTCGTACTGGAAGAAGAACAGCCGCACACCCCGGTGCTCGGCATGGCCGTCGATCCGGATGCGGTAGCGCAGCGTGCCGCCCGGCGCGGGCGGACTGCCGTGCAGGGTCAGCTCGCAGCCGAGCAGCCGGTAGACCCGGTCGTCGCCCCTGGCCGCCCCGACCAGGTCGGCGCCCAGCCAGCTGATCAGCAGCAGGTCCGCCTGACCGGCCTCGACCAGCAGCCCGGCGGGCATCCGGCCGGTGGCGTCCAGGTACCAGGCGTCGGGGCGGAGGTCGGTCTCGGTCCAGATGGTGCCGGTGGCCGCCGCCGCGCCGCCCGCCAGCACCGCCGGTTCGGCGTCGATGCCCAGCACCCGGTCCACCAGCAGCAGTGGCGGCCGGGGCAGCCGGGTCTGCCGGGGCCGGGCGTCCTGCGCGGCGAACTCCGGGCCGAACAGCGCCGACACCGGCCCATGGGCCAGAAACTCCAGCTGCGCCCGGTCGAACGCCGGGCCCGGGTACGGCCGCGCGGCGGCGACCGGGGCGGCTTGGGTGGCTTGGGTGGCCGGGCCGGTGCGACCGCTGAGCGCGGCCAGGGCGGCGGCCCGGGTGAGCAGGAACCGCCGCTGCGCCTCGGCCCGCTCCGCCGCGAACCGCTGCCGGGCGGCGGCCCGGTCCGCGAGCGCCGCCCGGTGCACGGCGGTCACCCGGTCGCGGGCCTGGGCGATGGCCACGGCGGTGCGCGGGGCGGGGGCGGGTCCTGGGTCGGGGGGTGGTGGAGTTGCCGGGTTCTGGTTGTGGGTCTGGGCGATGGCCAGGGTGGGTGGCGGCGTGGGGGTGGGATCTGGGTCGGGCGGTGGTGGAGCTGGCGGGTAGGGGGTGGTCGCCAGGGCGGTGCCGGGTACGGCGACCGGGGCGGGCCCCAGCACGGGCGGCAGCTCGGGGGCCCGGGGCAGCGGGACGGGTACGGAGTCGGCCGGGCCGGGCGCCGGCAGCGCCACCTCGGCCGGGAGCAGCGGGATGCCGATCCGCCGTCCGGCCGGGGTCGGGCGGGCCGCGCCCGCCGCCCAGCGGTCGAAGAACGCGTCGGCGTCCACCGGCACGCCCGCCGCCGCCAGCTCCGCGACGGCCTGCCCCACCTGGGCCGGTCCCCGGCCCTCCGCCCCGTCCAGCGCCACCGCCAAGTGCTCCCGGTCGCCGAGGATGCGGCCGATCCACGAGCTGCACAGGCCGCGCGGACCGTGCTCTACGAAGACCCGCACCCCGTCGGCCCAGGCCCGTTCGATCACCCGTACGTAGTCGATGGTGCCCAGCGCCTGCGCGGTGAGCGCGTCCGCGACCCGGTCCGCCGTCGGCTCGTACGGCTCACCGCTCGCGCAGCCGTAGAACCTGACGCCCGGCACGGCCACGGTCGGCCGGTGGTGCAGTTGCCACCAGCGGTCCCGCACCTCGGCCAGCTCCGGGCAGTGCGCGGCCAGGTGGTAGTCGATCGGCACCGCGTGGGCCGCCTGCCGGGCGACCCACCGCGTACACGCCTCGGCCTCGCCGCCCACCACGCACAGGCCGGGGGCGTTCACCGCCATCAGGTGCACCGCCGGTTCACCGGCCAGCGCCGCCCGGACCCGGTCGGCGGGCATGGACACCTGGTAGCCGGCCCAGCGGCTGCCCTGGACACCCGCGCGCCGCCACGCCCGGCGGACGGTCCGGTACTCGCCGCCGATCTCCCGGTCGAACAGCCCGCTCGCCCGGCACTCGGCGGGATGCGCCGCCGCGTCCGGCCACGCCCCCAGCGCGACCAGGGCGGCGGTCTCGCCGGAGGAGTACCCGATCGCCGCGTCCGGGGTGCCCAGCAGGATGCGGCTGAGCGCGGTGTGCAGCCCGATCACCAGGCCGACGCCCATGATCTGGTCGAGCACCGCCCCCGGCCCACTTGCCCCCGGCCCACTTGCCCCCGGCCCACGTGCCCCCGGCCCACGTGCCCCCGGCCCACTTGCCCCCGGCCCACTTGCCCCCGGCCCACGTGCCCCCGGCCCACTTGCCCACGACCCACTTGCCCCCGGCCCACTTGCCCCCGGCCCACGTGCCCCCGGCCCACTTGCCCACGACCCGTTTGCCCCTGGCCCGGACAGCAGCGACCGGTGCACCCCGGTGGCCGCCTCGACGCCGTCCAGGAGGTCGGGCAGCGCGAGGGCGAGTTCCCGGCCCATGCCCGGGTAGGCCGCCGAGCCGTTGGTGAAGACGAACGCCGTACCGCCCGTCAGCGGCCGCTCCCGCCAAGCCGTGCCCGGCGGGCGGATGCCCTCTCCGGCCAGCCAGCGGCCCGCCGCCGCCCGCCGCTCGTCGAGGCGGTCGGCGGTGACCACCACCGCCAGCCGGGCCGGACCGTCCGCCCCCTCCCGCCCGGCGGCCAGCGCCGCGAGCACCTGCTGCCGGTCCCGGCCGGAGTACAGGTGCAGCCGGGGCGCGGGCTGCGCCGCCCACGGCCGGGCCGCACCCGCCGCCAGCCGGACCCGGGCCACCGGCGCGCCCAGCACCGAGCACCGCACCTCGGCCGTCCCGGCGTCCAGCGGCAGCGCCGGGGCATGGGCCCGGGGGAGCGCCCGGTGCTGGAGGGCCAGCGCGGCGGCGGCCACCGACACCAGCCCGCAGGCCGCGTGCGCGGTGCCGAACAGCGCAGCCGGGTCGAAGCGCGGGCCGTCCGCGTCGGCGGTGGCGGCGCTGTCTCCGACGGTCAGCTTCGGCGGGGCGGGGTCCGGGTCGAGGTGCGGG
>NZ_JBIVRB010000002.1:37093-442178 GCF_044755465.1 Streptomyces sp. NPDC092296
GGGTTGTCCGCGTCGCTTGTGGCTGCGTCGTCCTTGATGACCGGCTTTAGTGGTGCTGGGTTTGGGTTGAGCGGTGCGGTTGGGGCGAAGTGCGGGTTGTGCGTGTCGGCGGTGGCGGCGCTGTCTCCGACGGTCAGCTTCGGCGGGGCGGGGTCCGGGTCGAGGTGCGGGTTGTCCGCGTCGCTTGTGGCTGCGTCGTCCTTGATGACCGGCTTTAGTGGTGCTGGGTTTGGGTTGAGCGGTGCGGTTGGGGCGAAGTGCGGGGCGTGTCTGTCGGTGGCGGGTGTGCTGTCTCCGGCGGGCGGCCCTGGTGGGGCGGGGGCCGGGTCGAGTAGTGGGTCCGGGTCGGAGTGTGGGTTGTGCGTGTCGGCGGTGGCTGTGCTGTCGCTGACGACCGGCCCCGGCGGGGCCGGGGCGAGCAGTGCGATCACCGGGTCGCCGTCGCGGCGGGCGTCCGCCAGCCGTTTGAGGACCAGCACCACGGCGGCGTCGCCGGGCGCCCCGGGGGCGTCCAGCTCGGCCAGCGCGCTGCGGTGCACCGGCTCGTCGGCCAGGTCGACGGCCCCCACCAGGGCCGCGTCCACCTCGCCGGTACGCAGCGCGCGGGCCGCCAGCTCCAGGGCGACCAGGCCGGACGCCTGCTCCGCGCAGATCACCAGGCCGGGGCCGCCCAGGTCGAGCTGGGTGCTGATCCGGTGGGCCACCAGACTGGGCATCGTCCCGGTCACCCCCGCGGCGGCCAGCGGTACGGCGAAGGCGTCCCGGGCGGCCGCGACCGTCTCGGCGTCGGCGGTGTCGCCCAGCCAGCTCGCGTCGCAGCGCCACCGGGCGCCGTAGCGGGCGGCCTGCGGGTCGTTGCCCGCGCCGATCAGTACGGCGGTGCGCTCGCGGGGCAGTACGACTTCGGCGGCGGCCTCCACTGCGGCGGCCAGCGCCAGCAACTGCCGGGGCTGCGCGGCCGCCAGGTCGGCCGGGGGGAAGCACAGCCCCTCGGCCGGCAGCTCCACCACCGCCGCCCCGGCCACCGGCGGCTCACCGGTCAGCAGCGGCTCACCGGTCAGCAGCGCCCGCCGCAGGCTCTCGGCTCCGTCACCGCCGCCGACCCGGGCACCGATGGACACGATCGCCACCGCTTGTCCGCCATGGCCCGCCTGGCCGCTGTCGCTGTCCGCTTGGCCGTTGCTGCTCGTCTGGCTGCCGCTGGCCGTCTGGCCGTCACCGCTCGCTTGTCCGTCGCCGCCCGCCTCGCCGTCGCCGCCCGCCTCGCCGTCGCCGTCCGCCTGGCTGTCACCACTCGCCTGGCTGTCACCACTCGCTTCGCCGTCGCTGCTCGGCTGGCCGATGCCGTCCACGTGGCTGTCGCTGCCCGCGTGGCCGATGCCGTTTACCTGGCCGCTGCCGCTGCCCGCCTCGCCGTCACTACCTGCTTGGGCGTCGCTGCCCGTCTGGCCGCTGTCGCCGCCCGCCTCGCCGCCATCCCCCACCCGGTCGGGGCGCGACGAATCGGCGTCGCCCGTGGATCGGGGTCCGGCCCGGTCGGGCTCGGTGGCGCCGGATGCCGGGGACATGGGCCGGGTGTCGGCGCCCGTCGCGGCGGTGCCGGGCCGGGGGGTGAGGGCGGCCGGGGTCGGGTGGGCCGGGGCGTCGGTGGGGGTGGGCCAGGCGTCGAGGAGGAGGTGGGCGTTGGCGCCGCCGAAGCCGAAGGCGTCGACGGCGGCCCGGCGCGGGCCGGGCCAGTCCTCGGCCTGGTCCAGCAGCCGCAGCGGTGTGCCGCGCAGTTCCGGGATCGGCTCGGCGGCCTCCGGCGCCGCCGGCCGCACCCCGGCCCGCATTGCCCCGAGCACCTTGAGCAGCCCGGCCATCCCGGCGGCGGCCAGCGGATGCCCGAGCTGCGACTTGACCGACCCCACCGGCACCCCGGGGCTGCCCGCGAACACCTCGGCCAGCGCCCTGGCCTCCACCGCGTCGCCCACCGGGGTGCCGGTGGCGTGCGCCTCGATCAGCGAGACCGTGTCCGGGTCGATGCCCGCCAGCGCGTACGCCCCCCGTACCGCCCGCTGCTGCCCGCGCCGGTCCGGCACCAGCAGCCCGGCACCGCGCCCGTCGCTGGACAGCCCCACCGCCCGGATCACCCCGAGCACCGGTATCCCGCCGGCCAGCGCGTCGGCCAGCCGCGTCAGCGCCACGAACCCGGCGCCCTCGGCCGGGACCAGCCCGTCCGCCTCCCGGTGGAACGGGCGGCTGCGGCCGGAGCGGCTGACCGCCGCCAGGGCGTGGAAGCCCCGGTGCAGGAACAGGTTGTCGGCCCGGTTGACGGCCCCGGCCACCATCAGCCGGGCCGAGCCGTCGTGCAGCCGGTCGCAGGCGGACTTGACCGCGTACAGGCCCGAGGCGCAGGCCGCGTCCAGCGCGAACCCGCCCTTGCCGAGGCCCAGCGCCCGCGCCGCGAGGTGGGCGGGCAGCGCGGCGCCGAACCAGTTGCGGGCGTCCGGCCGGGGCCGCCCCGCGCCCAGCCAGACCTGTTCGGCGTACCGGGCGGCGGACTCATTGGGGTAGCAGAGGTTGCCCAGCACCAGCCCGGCGTCCGGCAGCGGCCCCGGCTGCTGGTGCCCGGCCTCGCGCAGCGCCTGCCGTACGCCGTACAGCACCCAGTGGAACAGCGGGTCCAGCCCGGCGATCCGCGCGGCGTCGACCGCGAAGCCCGCCGGGTCGAACACCCCCTCGAAGCCCTGCACATAGCCGCCCACCGTGGACGGGAGCGGTTCGCCCGCCGGCCGCCGGGGCAGTCGCCAGCGGTCCCCGGGCACGGCCGACAGGCTGGACCGGCCCGCCACCACATTGGCCCAGAGCCGGTCGGGGTCCAGCGCGCCGGGCAGCACACAGCCCCGGCCGACGATGGCGATGGGTTCGAACCGCATGGTGGCGCTCCGTTCGTCGACGGTGTGGCGGGTCGGACCGGTGGCGGGTCCGGCCGGTACGGGCGGCGGTCACCCCGGGCGGCGTACCATCTCGATGCCGGTCAGCCGGAGCCGTACGGCGCCGCCCCGCTCGGTCACCACGGCGTCGCAGCGGGCGCTGTCACCGCTCACCCGGCCGCCCAGCACCACGCAGCCGGCCGGGCCGGTCAGCGGCCCCGCGCCGAACAGCCGGCACTCCTCGACCGCCATCGGCAGCGTCGCGCCGCCGAGCGTCCGCAGCCCCCACAGCAGGGCCAGCTGGAGGGCGCCGTCCAGCGCCGCCGGGTCGCCGCGCCAGTGCCCGCCCGGCCAGCCCAGCTCACGCAGGCCGACCAGCTCACCGGTCGCCCCGGCCGGGCCGACGGCCGTCAGCGAGCGCACGGCCTGGAAGCGCGGGCCGTGGAACTGGATGTCGCCGTCGTACAGCGGCAGCCCCTCCGGCGGCAGCAGCCCGCCCGGCTCGGCCAGGACCGGCAGGTCGGGCGCCGCCGCATCGGGCAGCAGCGCCCGGTAGTGCACCACCCCGCCGTCGCCCAGCAGCTCCAGCGTCAGCCCGCCGCCGCCGGGGGCGACCCGGCCGCGCACCCCCAGCAGCTGCCCGCCGGCCAGGTCGGGCAGCGTGACCTTGCGCAGCACCCGCAGCTCGCGCAGGACCAGCGGATCGTCCTCGGGCCGCCGCACCGCCGCCACCCGGGCGAACCACTCGGCGGCCAGCGCCAGCGGCAGCACCGGCACCCCGTGGAGCGCATGGTCGGCCAGGTACGGATGGCAGGCGGCGGTGACCCGCAGCTGCGCCCCGGCCGGGGCCCGGTCGGCGCCCCCCAACGGGCCCGGCCCGCCGTCCATCGCGAGGCAGACCCGGGCCTCCCCGGCCGCCGCGCCGCCCAGCTCGGCGGTGAAGGCCGCCGCCCCGGCCGCGACCGGGACCAGCTCCACCCCCGCGCCGGTCAGCAGCCCGGCCAGCGACGGCGTGACCATCCCGCCCTGCCAGGGCCCCCAGGCCAGGGACCGCACCAGGCAGCCGGGCCGCCGGACCCGCTCCACCGAGGCCACCTGGGCGAGCACCTCGTTGGCCGTCGCGTAGTCGCTCTGGCCGGGGTTGCCGAACAGCCCGGCCACCGACGAGAACAGGCAGATCAGCTGGAGCGGGTCGTCGGCGGTCGCGTCCAGCAGCGCCCGCAGCCCGCCGACCTTGGTGTCCAGCACCCGGTCCGCCTGCTCGTCGGTCTTCTCGGCGAGCAGGCCGTCGGCCAGTACGCCCGCGCCGTGCACCAGCCCGGTGACCGGACCCCAGTCGGCCCGCACCGCGTCCAGCGCCGCCCGCAGCGCCGCGCCGTCGCGGACGTCCACCGGCAGGTACCGCACCGGTGAGCCGGCCCGCTCGACCGCCGCCAGGGTCTGCCGGATCTCGCGCACCGCGAGGATGCGGCGGGCCCGCGCGGTCAGCGCCGCCGGTGTCCCGGCCGCGCCGGGCCGCCCGGCCAGCGCGCGGGTCAGCGACGGCTCGTCGGTGCGGTCCGCCAGCCCCGGGGGCTCCGGCTCCAGCGGGGTGCGGCCCAGCAGCACCAGCCGGGGCCGGTGCTCGCGCGCCAGGGCGCACAGCGCGGCGGCGGTCACCCCGCGCGCCCCGCCGGTCGCCACGATCACCGACTGCGGGCCGACCCGGGCGGGGGCGGCTGCGGTCACCGGCAGCTCGGCGGGCACCGTCCGCAGGGTGCGCCGGGTGCCGTCGGCGGCCAGCGCGACATCCAGCTCCCCGCCGCCGTGCAGCAGCTCCTGGACCAGGGCCGCCGCGACGGCCTGCGGCTCCCGGCCGCCGCGCTCGCAGTCGACCGCCTTGACCGCCGCGTCCGGCCACTCCCGGGCGGCGGTCCTGGCCAGCGCGGCGAGGCCGCCGAGCCAGGCCCGGTCGCCCTGCCGGCCGCCGAGGCCGAAGTCGCCGCCGGTGTCCTGCACGGTGACGAACAGCCCGCCCCGGACGGCCGGCCGCCGGGCCGCCGCAGCCGCCCGCCGGAACGCCTCCCGCTGCACCGCCACCGCCCGGTCGGCGCTGTCGACCGCCGCCAGCCCGTCCAGCAGCACCACCCCGGTCGCGTCATCGGGCACGCGCTGCACCACGGTGGCGGAGCAGCCGTGCGAGCGCAGCAGTCCGGCGACGCACTCCGCGATCCCCGTACCGTCGTCGGTCACCGCGATCGGACCGTCGTACAGCCCGGCCATCGCCAGCCCGCTGGGCGGCGCGGGGACGGCCCGCACCTCCGCGCGGACCAGCCTGCCGGGAACGGATGGTGACGGAACATCAGGTGGCACCGGCTCGGTACCGGTCGGGGCGGCGCCGGACCGGTCGCGGACCCGGTCGACCACCTCGCGCAGCGTACGGGCGGTGCCCAGCTCGGTGACGGCGGTCTGCGGCAGGTCGCCCAGGTCGCCGGAGAACGCGGAGAGGATCTCCACCCGCTTGATCGAGTCGATACCGAGGTCCGCCGCCAGCTCCATGTCCAGATTGAGGATGTCCACCGGGTAGCCGGTCCGCTCCGCCACCACGGCGAGGATGCGCTGCTCCAGGTCGACCGGCGCGGCCACCGGCGGCCCGGCCACCGCGACGGGCGCCACCGGCGCGGCGGGCGCGGGCGCGGGCAGGGCGGGCGCGGGGGCGGGGGCGGCGACGCCGGGCGCCGGAGCCATCACCACGGCCGGGGCGGGCGCCGCTGCGGCCGGCCGGGGCACGGGCGGCGCTTGCAGCGGCGTCGGCAGCGGCACCGGCAGCGGCGCCGGTATCGCGCCCGGCGGCTGCGCCGGGGCCGGTACGGCCGGGCTGCCCAGCAGCGCGGCCAGCGACGTCTCCGACATCCGCAGATAGGCGAGGTGGCTCTCGGTCACCTGCCGCTGGTAGTCGGCGTACGCCTCGGCCGTCTGCCGCTGGTAGTCGGCATGCGCCTGGGCGGTCTGCCGCTGGGTCTCCTCGATGAGCGCCACCAGCCCCGGGTCCACCGCCACCGGCCCGGCCGAAGCCGCCCGGAGGGCATCCCCGGCCGGTACGGCAGCGGGCGCGGCCGGAGCCGGATTCGGCGCGGGCAGCGCCGCCGCGCCACCCGGCGGGGGATAGGGCCGGCCGTAGTTGCCACCGTCGATCTGCACCGTCATCCGCCCCGGCTCCTTCCTGGTCCGCTTCGCTTCGGGGGCGTACTCCTCCCAGAGCACGCCGTAGTCGAGTTCCGCACCGGCGACGGCCAGCGCCGCCAGCGCCTCGTGCAGCCCGGTGACGCCGTCCTGCCCGGCCCGCTCGCAGCCCACCGCCAGGTGCTCCCGGCCGTCGAGGACCCGCCCCACCAGGCCGGTGAGCGTGCTGCCCGCCCCCACCTCGACGAAGGTTCGCACCCCCGCCGCGTACATCGCCTCCACCTCCGCCTGGAACAGCACCGGCGCCGCCAGGTGCCCGCTGATCCGCCGCCGCACCTCCGCCGGGTCGGCCGGATAGCGGTCGGCGGCGGCGTTCCCGTACACCGGGAGCGCGGGCGGCCCCACCGGCAGCTCCCGGACGAAGTCCGCCAGCGGCTCGGTGGCCGCCGCCACCAGCGGACTGTGGAACGCCGCGGCCGTCTCCAGCCGCCGGGTGGCGATGCCCGCGCCGGCGAACCGCTCGGCCGCCGCCTCCACCGCCTCCACCAGGCCGGACAGCACCACCTGCTCCGGCGCGTTGAGGTTGGCCGGCCACACGCCGGGCAGATCCGCGAGCACCGAGGCGACCCGCTCGGCGGTGGCGGAGACGGCCAGCATCGCGCCCGGCGCCCGCCGCGCCGCGTCCCGCATCAGCTCGCCCCGGCGCCGCGCCAGGCCCAGCAGCGCATCGGCGTCCAGCGCCCCGGCGGCATGCAGGGCGACCAGCTCACCGAAGCTGTGCCCGGCGACGCAGTCGGGCCGCAGCCCCAGCCGCTCCAGCACCGCGAGCAGCGCCAGGCTGTGCACCGCCAGCGCGGGCTGTGCCCAGGCCGTCGCGGTCAGCTCGGCCTGCTGCGCCGCCCGCTCGGCGTCGCCGAAGGCGGGCGGCGGGAAGACCACCCGGTGCAGCGGGCGGCCGTCGAACTCCCGGGTGCCCAGGCGGTCCCAGACCCGCTGCGCGACCGGCAGCCCCATGGCCAGATCCGCGCCCATGCCGGTGAACTGCGCGCCCTGGCCGGGGAAGAGGAACGCGATCCGGCCGGGCGCCGCCGCCCCCGCCGCGTACCGGACGCCCGGCGCGGCGAACGGCTGCTCCGGCCGCCGCCCGACCACGGCGGCGGCCCGGCCGACCCGGTCCAGCAGCTCGGCGGTGTCGGCGGCGACCACCGCCAGCCGCGCCGCGCCCGCCGCCCGGAACCGCTGCTGGCTCTCCCGGGCGAGCGCGGCCAGCGGCTGCTCCGGGTCGGCGGCGCGGGCCGCCGCCAGCAGCTCCTGTGGGGAGTCGGCGGCGAAGAGCACCAGCTCGCTCGGCATGCAGCGGACCCGCGCGGGCCGCTCGCCCCAGCCGGCCGGGTCCGGTCGGTACTCCTCCACCGCCACATGGAAGTTGGAGCCGCCGAAGCCGAAGCTGGAGACCGAGGCGCGCCTCGGCCGGTCCGCCGGGTGCACCCACGGCCGGGCCCGGGTGTTGAGGTAGAACGGGCTGTGCGCGATGTCCAGCCCCGGTTCGGGACGCGCCACCTTGATCGTCGGCGGCAGCACCCGGTGATGCAGCGCCAGCACCGCCTTCAGCAGCCCGGCCGCGCCCGCCGCGCACTTGGTGTGCCCGATCTGCGACTTGACCGACCCCAGCGCGCAGTACTGCTCACGCGGGTCGTCCGGGTCGGCGAAGACCTCGCGCAGCGCCGCGAACTCCGCCGCGTCCCCCGCCCTGGTCCCGGTGCCGTGCGCCTCGACCAGCTCCACCGTCTGCGGGCGGTAGCCGGCCTCCCGGTACGCCCGGCGCAGCGCCCGCGCCTGCCCCGCCGCCACCGGTGCGTACACGGCGGTGCCGCCGCCGTCCGAGGAGCTGCCGACGCCCCGGATCACCGCGTACACCCGGTCGCCGTCCCGCTCCGCGTCGGCCAGCCGCTTCAGCGCGAACATCACCAGCCCCTCACCGAGCATGGTGCCGTCCGCGTCGGCCGAGAACGGCCGGCAGTCGCCGGTCCTGGACAGGGCCGGGGTCTTGGAGAAGCAGAGGAACATGCCGATGTCGTTGGCCGCGTCGACCCCGCCGGTGAGCATCAGGTCCGCCCGGCCGAGGGTCAGCTCACCGATCGCGGCGGACAGCGCCGCGAAGGAGCTGGCGCAGGCCGCGTCGGTGGTGTGGTTGAGCCCGTGCAGGTCGAAGCGGTTGGCGATCCGCCCGGCCACCACATTGGTCAGCAGCCCGGGGAAGGTGGCCTCGCCCCACTCCGGGGACTGCGCGGTGATCCGGTCGCAGACCGCCTGCGCCGTCGGCTCCGGTATGCCGCTCTCCCGCAGCGCCCGCAGATACTGCGGCCGGTTCAGCCTGCCGTTCATCTGCGGCAGCAGCGGCAGCGCCGACGCGCCGAGGACCACGCCGATCCGGTCGCGGTCCGGAGCGGCCGCGCCCGCGCCGGCCGCCGCACCGAGGACCTGTTCGGCCACCAGCAGGGCCAGCAGCTGCGTGGTGTCGGTCGCGGACAGGCTGCTGGGCAGCACCCCGTAGGCCATCGGGTCGAAGTCGACGGGGGACAGGAAGGCGCCGCGCCGGGCGTAGGTCTTGTCGGGCGCCGCCGGATCGGGGTCGTAGTGGTCCTCGACCAGCCAGTGGTGCGCCGGCACGTCGGTGATCAGGTCGCGCCCCCGTACCACCGCCCGCCAGAAGCCCGGCACGTCGGCCGCGCCCGGCAGCAGCGCACCGAGGGCGACCACGGCGATCGGCACCGGGCGCAACTGTCGGTCGAACATGGGTCCTCCTCAGGTCGGCGGGCGGCTCGGTCAGCACAGCGGCCGGGGCCGGAAGGCGAAGGCCGCCGCCGGGACCGGTACGCCGTAGGTGCGCAGCTGGTGGGCCCGGGTCAGCACCGCGGCGCCCTCCAGCAGGTTGAGCGCGATCTGCACCACCGACCGCTCACCGGTCCGGGCCAGGAAGCTCCCCGCCGCCCACCGGTTGAACGCGCCCATCGCCGGGCCGCACCACAGCTGGTAGTCGGTCCGGCGCGCGGTCTCCCCGCTGATCGCCCAGCGGCTGGAACAGCCCAGGTACCAGCGGAAGACCAGCGCCATCCGGTGCTTGGCGTCGCGCTCGGCCCGGACCAGCTGCGCCGGGTCGCGCCGCTCCCAGAACCGCCGGGTCTCCGCCCACACCTCCGCGACCGGGCGGCCCAGCACCTCCCGCTCGATCCGGGCCAGCGCCGCCGCCGGGATGGCCTCCAGCGAGTCATGGTCCCGGTACGCCTCGTACAGCCGGCCGGCGCGGGCGGCGAACAGCGTGCCGCGCCGCAGCACCTGGAGCCGTACGCCCAGCTCGAACATGTCGGCGGCGGGCGCCATGGCGACATCGGAGACGTCCGCCGCCGCCAGCAGCTCGCGGGCGTCCGGGGAGACGCCGGACTCCTCCGCGATCTGGTTGACCGAGCCGGTGAGGACGTACGACGCGCCGAGCGCGAAGGCGGCGGCGACCGCGCCCGGGGTGCCGAGGCCGCCCGCCGCGCCGATTCTCACCGGCTCCGGGTGGCCGTACCGCTCGGCCAGCCGGTCGCGCAGCGCCAGCACGGCGGGCAGCAGCGCCGCCAGCGGGCGGTTGTCGGTGTGGCCGCCGCTGTCGGCCTCCACCGTGATGTCCTGCGCCACCGGGACGCAGCCGGCCAGCTCGGCCTCCCCGGCGGTGAGCTGCCCGCGCTCCACCAGGGCGCGCAGCAGCGGCTCGGGCGCGGGGGACAGGAACTCCGCGGCCACCTCCGGGCGGGACACCTTGGCCAGCAGCCCGGTCCGGCGGACGATCCGGCCGTCCGGGGCGCGGTGCAGCCCGGCGGCGGCGCAGCGGACCACCGCCGGGGTCAGCGTCATGAAGGCGGAGGCGGAGATCCGGGGGACCGCGCGGCGCAGCAGCAGCTCCGCGACGGCCTCCTCCAGGGCCGGTTCGGCGGGGCAGTGGATGAGGTTGACGCCCCAGTTGGCCCGGCCGGGCAGCGCGCGCCCCAGCTCGTCCACCGCCCGCTCCACGGCGGGCAGGCCCAGCCCGGCGGCGCCGAAGAAGCCGAGCATCCCGGCCCCGGTCATGGCGGCCACCATGCGGGTGCTGGCGATGCCGCCTGCCATCTCCCCGGCCACATAGGGGAACCGCACCCCGTGCGCCTCGCCGAAGGACCGGTCGCCCAGCCACTCCGGGTACAGCGGCGGCAGGGTGCCCACCACCTCCGCCCCCGGCGGCCCTGCGGCGGCCACCCCGAGCCCGCCGTCCGGGCCGCGCACCACCGCCAGCGGCTGCCGGACCTGCCGCACCGCCTCGACCAGGGCCGCCCCCGCCCCGAGGCCGTCACCGGTTCGTACGGTCATCGCTGCCCCTTCCGCTCGGCACACGCCCTCCTCGGCACGGCTGCCTCACCGCCCCTCGGCCGGCGCGGGACCGGCCGCCAGGTACGCCGCCAGCCGGCGCAGCCCCTCCTCGGTGGAGACCCGTGGCCGGTAGCCCAGGTCGCGCCGCGCGGCGGAGATGTCGAACCAGTGCGAGGTGCCCAGCTGGGCGGCCACCAGCCGGGTCAGCGGCGGTTCGGCCCGCACCCGGGCCGCCCGGTAGGCGGTCTCCAGCACGGCGGCGGCGGCCCGCGCCGCCAGCGGCGGTATCCGCCGGGTCTCCGGCGGCAGCCCGGCCGCCGCCAGCAGCGCGTTGAGCAGTTCGCCGGGGGAGCGCGGGTCGCCCTGGCTGAGGAAGTACGCCCGGCCGCAGATCGGCGCGGCGGGCTCCAGCCGGTCCAGCGCGAGCACATGCGCCTCGGCCGCGTTGTCCAGGTAGATGGTGTCCACCCGCTTGCCCTCGCCGCCGACCAGCCGCAGCCGCCCGGCCCGCGCGGCGGCCAGCACGCGGGGCAGGAAGTGCGGGTCGCCGGGGCCCCAGATCAGGTGCGGCCGCAGCACGACGGTGGCCAGCCGGGGCGAGTCGGCCGCCAGCACCAGCCGCTCCGCCACCGCCTTGGTCCGGGGGTACGCGGCGGGGAAGCGCCGCGCGTACGGCACCGACTCGTCCACGCCCTCCAGATCCCGGCCCGCGTGCACCACGCTCGGGCTGGAGGTGAAGACCAGCCGCCGGACGCCGTTGTCCAGGCAGCCCCGGATCACATGCTCGGTGCCGCGCACGTTCACGGCCCGGAACTCCGCGTCCGGACCCCAGGCACCGGCCTTGGCGGCGCAGTGCACCACCGCCTCGCAGCCGGTGATGGCGTCCGCGACCGCCTGCCGGTCCCGCAGGTCCACCGACCGCTGCCGCACACCGAGCGCGGCCAGCTCCGGATGCCTGCTGCGGCTGAGCGACCGGACCTGGTGCCCGGCCGCCACCAGCCGTGCGCAGACGGCCCGGCCCAGGAAGCCCCCGCCGCCGGTCACCAGCACCCTCATCGGACCCTCCCGGCGGCCCAGCGCGCCAGCCGCTCCCGGCCGATCTTCGCGTTGTGCCGGATGTCGACCGGAAACCCGGGGTGGAACAGCACCTGCCGGACGGCCCGTGCGTGCGGATACCCGGCGAGCAGCGCCAGCACCTCGGCGGCCACCCGCCGCCGCGCGGACCGCCCCACCCCCCGCTCGGCCTCCACACAGAGCACCGGGCGCTGGGCACCGGGCGCCCCCACGCCGACCAGCGCGCTGCGCCGCACCCCGGCGACGGTGTCCGCGATCGGCTCGACCTGCTCGGTGCAGAGGTCTCCGGCGGCGGTGCGCACCCGCTGCGACTTGCGGCCGTGGAACCAGAGCCGCCCCTGCTCGTCCACCCGGCCCAGGTCGCCGGTGCGGTGCACGATCCGCTCGCCGTCGCGGATCTTGGCGAGCGCGGTCTCGTACGGGCGGCCGAAGTACCACTCGCTGACGCTCGGTCCGGTGACGGTGATCTCACCGACCGCGCCCGGCGCGGCCAGCAGCTCATCGCTCCAGACCGGGATGGGGGCGTCCGAGACGGCGATCACCCGGACGGTGTTCGCCGCCAGCGGGCGGCCCACGCAGCTGCCCTCGCCGCGCTCGGTCGCCCGCCGGGCCTCGCCCAGCAGCTCCCGGCTCTCGATCACGCTCAGCGGCAGGCACTCGGTGGCCCCGTACGCCGAGTAGAGCAGCGCGTCCTCGGGCAGGCAGCCGCGCAGCCGCTCGGCGGTGGCCGGGGCGAGCGAGACACCGGCCGAGGTGACGACCCGCAGGGTGTCCAGCACCAGGCCGCGCCCGGTGCAGTACCGGGCCAGATTGTCCAGCAGCGACGGCGAACCGAACATGCCGGTCACCCCGAACCGGGTGATCTCGGCGGCCAGCGCCGCCGGATCGGCGGCGGCCGGGCGGACCGGGTCCAGCCCCGGGACGACCAGGCTCAGCCCGAGCACCGGCCCGGCCAGCGCGAACGGCGGGAAAGTCGACATACCGACCGTGCCCGGCTCCAGCGGGAACGCCTCGCGGGCCAGCCGCAGCTGCGCGGTGAGCTGCCGCCCCCGGTAGGCGACGGCCTTGGGCACGCCGGTCGACCCGGAGGTGAAGGCGATCCCGGCCAGGTCGTCGGGCGAGGCCACCGCGCGGGGCGGCGCAGCGTCCCCGGCGGCGGCGCACAGCCCGGCCAGCGTCGGGCCGCGCCAGAACCAGCGCCGCCCCACGGTGACCGGCACCCGGACGGTCCGCCGCCCCCAGCCCAGCACCACCCGGGCCGCGTGCGCCCGGGACACCCCGATGAACGCCTCCGGCGCCGCCTCGTCCAGGCAGGCACGCACCGCCGACCGGGCGATGCCCGGGTCGATCAGCACCGGGACCACCCCGAGCCGGGCCAGCGCCAGGAACAGCGCGGTCAGGTCGGGCCCCGGCGGCACCAGCAGGCAGGTCCGCATCCCCTGCCGCAGCCCGGCGCGGGCCAGCGCCCCGGCGTACCGCTCGCACCGCGCGGCCAGCTCCGCGTAGCTGAGCGCCGCGTACCGACCGCCGCCCACCGGGTACCGCAGCGCGACCGCGTCCGGCCGCTCGGCGGCCAGCCGCTCGAACTGGGCCGGCAAGCCGCCGGCCGCGTCCGGCTGCGGAAGCCCGGTCATCCCGGTCACCACCTCAGCACCGCGACGCCGAGGCTCAGCCCGCTGGCCAGCCCGATCAGCAGGACGTGCTCCCCCCGGCGCAGCCGCCCGCTCTCCACCGCCGTGACCAGTTGCAGCGGCAGACTGGCCGCCGCCACATTGCCGTGGTCCGCGATGGTGACCACGGTGCGGTCCTGCGGGATGCCCGCCCGCGCGCAGAACTCCGCCAGATACGGCAGCGCCGCCTGGTGCACGCAGACCACCGCGAAGTCCGCCATGGTCATCCCCAGCTCGGCCACGGTGTCCAGCAGCGGCGAGAGGTCGGCGCGGTCCAGCGCCGCCAGCAGCTCCAGCGACCTGACCTGGAACCGGCCCACCGTCACCGCGCCGGTCTCCGGATCGCGGCTGAACGGCAGCGCGGTGGTCGGCCAGGCGCTGGAGTCGGCCGTGAAGCGGTGCGCCAGTACGCCGGGGCTGTCACTGGCCTCCAGCAGCAGGGCGGCGCCGGCGTCGGAGACGGTGTGCGAGCTGCCCATGGCGATGAAGTCGTCCAGCCCCGCCAGCCGCCACTGCGCCGCCGGGGAGACATGCTCCCCGCAGGCGATCAGGACGCGGTCGTAGTGCCCGGCGCAGATCAGCGCGTCGGCCACCTCGATGGAGTTGATGACGCTGTTGCAGGCGTTGGACAGGTCGAAGACCGGACAGCGGGCGCCCAGCTTGTCCGCGACGATGTGGGCGGTGGCCGGCTCGACGGTGTCCGCGCTGGTGGCGGCGAAGATCACCAGGTCGATGTCCGAGATGTCGCGTCCGCACCCGGCCAGCAGCTTCCGTACGGCGGCCACCGCCAGGTCGGAGGCCACCCAGCCCTCGGGCGCCACATGGCGGAAGCCCACCCCGGTGAAGCGCTCGATCAGGCCGGGCGGCGGGACCAGCCCGGGGTTCAGCTCCGCGATCCTGGCCTCGACCTCCGCCGTGGTCATCCCGCCCCCGGGCAGATGGGCGGCCACCTCGGCCACCCGCGAGTGGCGCACGGCCTGCGGCGCCCTCACCGCCGCTGCTCCTCGACGGTGGCGGCGACCAGGGCGGCCAGCTCCGCCACGGTGAGGGTCAGCAGCATCCGGCTCGCGTCCAGGGTGATGCCGTACCGCTTCTCGGTGGCCAGTACGGCTTGGAGCGCCTTGAGCGAGTCGATACCCGGCAGCTCGAACACCCGGGTCGCGGCGCGGATCTGCCCCGGTTCGACGCCCAGCAGCCCGGCGAGCGTCCCGCGCAGGAAGCCGAGGATCTGGTGGTGGGCGACGGCGTCAAGGGGTTCGGACGTCATCGGGCGGGCTCCTTCGCGGTCTGGTCGTCGTCGGCCGGGCGGGCCCCGGCTGCGTGGCCCTTGGCCGGGTGGGTGTCGGCTGGGCGGGCGTCGGTCGTACGCGCGTCGGGGGCGCCCGGGGCCTGGCTGGCGCCGGGCAGGAACGGCGTGAGGTCCAGCGGCAGGCCGTTGCTGACCAGCCGGGCCAGCAGCCGGGCCACGCTGCGGTCGGCCGGTACGCCGCGCCGCTCGACGGCCTCGGCCACCTGGGGCCGCCCGGCCAGGCAGTCCGGTATCCAGCGGGTGCAGTCGCCGCCGGGGCCGACCTCCAGGAAGTAGCGGTACCCGCTCAGATAGGCGGCCCGGACCAGGCGCGGGAAGTCGACGGTCCTCCCCATCACCCCCAGCACCTCCGGGAGCAGCCCCGGATCGTCGTCGGCGGTCAGCGGCCGGTAGCCGTGCGCGCTGAACAGCTCCACCCCCGGCGCGGGGGCGAGCCGCCCGCCGAGCTGTCCGGCCGCCTGCCCGGCCCGGACCAGCGGGGTGTGGAAGAGGTGGCTGTGCGCGGAGGCGATGCTCGGCACGCCCAGCTCCGCCACCAGCGCCGCGCACTGCGCCGGGTCACCGGCGATCACCACCTCGCCGGGGGTGTGGACATGGGTGAGGTGGACCCGGTCGAACCGGCCCAGCCGCGCCCTGACCTCCGCCGGCCCGGCGAAGACCACCCGCGACCCCCACACCTCGCGGTCCGGCACCGTCTCCGGCAGCCCCCACGCGGCCCGCACCACCCGGTGGGCGCCGGCCACCCCGTCCCGGAGGAGCGGGATAGCGGCCAGGCCGTCGAGCGAGCGCCGGTCATGGGTGAGCCGCCCGGTCGCCGTCAGCATGCTGAGCTCACCGAGGCTGTAGCCGAGCGCGCCGTACCGCCGCAGGCCGAGCAGCCGCCGCAGCAGCCGGGTGTGCAGCAGCGCGAACAGCATCCCGAGACCGCCGAGCCCGACGGTGTCGGCCCGCAGCTCCTGCTCCAGGGCGGCGAGTTCGGCGTCGGTGGCGTCCTTGCCCAGCAGGCGGTACGCCAGGTCCGCGTACCGGGTGCCGCCGCGCTCCCACACCGACGGATCGCCGTCGCCCGGCGCCCCGGGGAAGCAGCGCAGCAGTCCGCTCCCCAGCCCCGGGTACGGACCGAACAGGCCGGGGAAGACCAGTGCCACCCCGCCGTCCGGGCCGATCGGCCGGGCGGCGCAGTGGCTGCCGGCCGGGGTGCTCCAGTCCCGGCCCGCCGCCAGGGTGGGCGGCAGGGAGGAGAGCGCGAGCCCCAGCTCCCGCGCCGCCGACCGCGGGGTGACGCAGAACACCGCGCGCAGCGCCGCCCCCGGCAGCTCCCGGACGGCCCGGTCGGCCAGCGCCCGCAGGTCGGCGCCGCCGGCTGCCGCCTCCCGGGTACGGGCGACGGCGCGCAGCAGGTCGTCGGCGTCCCGGCCGCACACCGGCAGCAACGCCAGCTCGGTCACCCGCGCCCAGTCGGTGTGGACCAGGGCGCCCCGCTCGTCGGCGCCGGACAGCAGCAGGTGTTCGCGGCGGTCGCCGGTCGCGGCGGTCACCGCCGCCCGGCGCGGCCCGGCGGCGGTCCGCAGCCATGGGTGGCTGCCGCCGGGCAGGTAGCACCCGGGGCCCGCTCGCAGCCCGGCGCCCGGGGCGGCCGGCAGATAGCAGTGGTGCAGGCAGAGGACGGCCCGCAGTACGGCGGTGAGCAGGCCGCACGGGCCGGCGCCCCCGGTCGGGGCGAGCGCGGCGTGCCGTAACCCCACCGCCTCCGCCGACCACACCCGGGACAGCTCGACCGCGACCGCCTGCCGCTGCGGGGCGTCCGAGCCGTGCACCCCGACGTACTCGACCGACCCGGGGTCGCTGTCCGCGCCGGGCGGCCCGGCCGCCACCGCGTCCAGCAGCGCGTAGACCGGGCGGTGGCCGCGCTCGGCGGCGGTGAGCAGCAGGGCCACCGCGCCGCCCGGGTCGGCGGCGCAGAGCAGCACGCGTTCGGCGCGGCGCAGCAGCCGCCGGACCCGGCCCAGCCCGTCGACCAGGCCCGTGCCGCGCTCCACCCGGACGGGCCCGGTCAGCCCCAGCCGCCCGGCGGCGCTGCGGACCCGCTGCGGGTCCGCCCCGGCCCCGGCCAGCACGACGGCCGCGGTCCCGCCCCCGTACCCCTGCCCGCCCCCGTACCCCTGCCCGCCGCGCAGCGCCTGCCCGGCCGCCGCCACCAGCGAGGCGCCGTCGTCGGCCCCGGCCGGGAGGTCCGTCCCCGCCGGGTCGTCGGCCCGGCCCGCGAAGAGGGCGCGCTCCAGGGCGTCCACGGTGCCGAACGGCCCGGTGTGGCAGCCCAGGCCGACCACGGCCAGGCGCGGCGGCCGGGCCGCCGCCGTCACCACCGCCGCTCCTGGGTGCCCTCGGCCGGCAGCCCCGGGCCGCCACCGTCCAGGAAGGCGCGGATCTGTGCCACCAGGTCGTCCGCCCGGTCCTCCAGGACGTAGTGGCCCGCGTTGCGGTAGAGCCGGCCCGCCGCGTGCGGGAAGCGCCGCCGCCACTCGGCGAGGAAGGCGCGCCGGAAGACCGGGTCGCGGCCGCCCCAGCCGATGAACACCGGCCGGTCGGCGAGCAGTTCGGTGGCGCGCTCGGCGGCCCGCAGTCCGGCCCAGGCCGGGTCGGCGGGGGAGAGCGGGATGTCCTGGACGAACCGCAGGATCGCCAGCCGGTCCTCGGGCACGGCGTACGGCGCCAGGTACGCCTCCCTGGTCCGGCGGTCCATCCGGCGGGTCACCCCGAACCGGGCCGCGCCCCGGGCGAAGGCGTTGCGGTGCAGCACCAGATCCCGGGCGGTGGCGGTGTTCCTGACCGCCCAGAGCGCCAGGCGCAGCGTCGGCGGCAGCCGCCGGCCGAACGGGCTGGGGAAGGCCGCCGTGTTGAGCACCACCAGCCGGGCGACCAGGTGCGGGCGGCGGGCCGCCCAGGCCATGCCGATCGGCCCGCCCCAGTCGTGCATCACCAGCGTCCAGCCGGTGGTCGGCGCGCCCCGGCGGGCGATCAGGTACGAGGTGAGCGCGTCCAGGTCGTCGACCCGCGAGTCGAGGGTGTACGTGTAGTCGCCCTCGGCGGGCCGTGATGAGAGCCCCATGCCGACGTGGTCGGGGACGATGCACCGGTAGGAGTCGCGCAGCCCGGTGACCAGCCGCCGCCAGTGGTAGCTCCAGCTCGGATTGCCGTGCAGCATCAGCACCGGGGGCCCGCCGCCCTCGTCCAGGTAGTGCTGGCGGTAGGGGGCGCGGTCGAACCAGTGCGAAGCGAATGCGTAATCCGCCGATTCCTCCGTCGATATCGGTTCTCCGGGTCCGGCCATGCGCAATCGCCATCCGTTCCGGCGTCGTCGGCATCTGCGCGGACACCATGGCACGCACGCCCGGTTGGACTACAGAGGCAGGTAATCCGTAAGAGTGGAAGATGGCCGCTTTGTTCACCCTCAGGGGTAGATCATCCGAATAGCGCTGCGGAATCGGCTAAAGGCGCGCTAAAGCGCTGACGCGCCAGGTCCGCTGCGGTGCAGCCCGCCGGGCCTTTTCGCGGCGAAACGAGTGCAAGGTCACAGCCGCGCCCCCTGCTGATGCCGCGACCCTTTCCCCTAGCCTTCCCCTCATGACGGTCCAGCCCGAAGGGCTCTCCCTGGCCGCCGAGTTCCCGCATGCGTCCCGGGAGCAGTGGCAGCGCCTTGTCGAAGGCGTGCTGCGCAAATCCGGGACGGATGCCCAGGGGGCCGCGGCCGAGGACGCGCTTGCCACCACCCTCCAGGACGGTATTCGTACCCGTCCCCTCTACACCGCGCAGGACGCGCCGCCCGACGCCGGCTACCCCGGGTTCCCGCCGTTCGTGCGCGGCGCCCGGCCGGAGGGCAGCGCGGTGGCCGGCTGGGACGTCCGGCAGCGGCACGCCCACCCGGACGCCCGGCGGACCGCCGAGGCGGTCCTCGCCGACCTGGAGAACGGGGTCACCTCGCTCTGGCTCGCAGTCGGCGGCCCCGAACTGCCCGTCGCCGCACTGCCCGACGCCCTCCAGGGCGTCTACCTCGACCTGGCGCCGGTGGTGCTCGACGCCGGCAGCGAGTTCGAGGCGGCGGCCGAACAGCTGCTGCGGCTGTACGCTGACCGCGAGGTGCCGCCCGGCGCCGTCGCCGGCAACCTGGGCGCCGACCCGCTGGGGCTGGCCGCCCGCACCGGCGAGTACGCCGAGTTGGACCGGCAGCTGGCCGCCGCCGCCGCACTGGCCGGGCGCTGCGTCCGGGAGTACCCGGCGCTGCGCGCGATCACGGTCGACGCCCTGCCGTACCACGAGGCGGGTGCCTCGCCCGCCCAGGAGCTCGGCTGCTCGCTCGCCGCCGGGGTCGGCTACCTGCGGGAGCTGACCGCCGCCGGGCTCTCCGTCGAGCAGGCCTGCGACCGGTTGGAGTTCCGCTACGCCGCCACGGCGGACCAGTTCCTGACCATCGCCACCCTGCGCGCCGCCCGGCGGCTGTGGGCCCGCGTCGCGCAGGCCTGCGGCGCGCCCGCCGCCGGGGCGCAGCGCCAGCACGCGGTGACCTCCCCGGTGATGATGACCCGGCGCGACCCCTGGGTGAACATGCTCCGCACCACCGTGGCCTGCCTGGCCGCCGGGGTCGGCGGCGCCCAGGCGGTGACGGTGCTGCCGTTCGACGCCGCGCTCGGCCGGTCCGACGCCTTCGCCCGGCGGATCGCCCGCAACACCCAGTCGGTGCTGATCGAGGAGTCCCAGCTGTTCCGGGTGGTCGACCCGGCGGGCGGCTCCTGGTACGTCGAGCGGCTCACCGACGAGCTGGCCAGGGCCGCCTGGTCCTGGTTCCAGGAGATCGAGCGGGCCGGCGGCCTGACGGCGGCGCTGCGCTCCGGGCTGGTCGCGGAGCGGCTGGCCGCCACCTGGGAGCAGCGCTCGGCGGAGCTGGCGCACCGCCGTGAGCCGATCACCGGTGTCAGCGAGTTCCCCGCGCTGTCCGAGCAGCCGGTCCGGCGGGAGCCGGCCCCCGCCCCGCTCTCCGGCGGCCTGCCTGTGGTCCGCCGCGACGAGGCGTTCGAGGCGCTGCGGGCCCGCTCCGACGCCCGGCTGGCGGCGACCGGCGCCCGCCCCCGGGCGTTCCTGGCCGCGCTGGGCCCGGCCGCCGCGCACACCGCCCGCGTGACCTTCGCCGCCAACCTGCTCCAGGCGGGCGGAATCGAGCCGGTGCACGACCCGGTGTCGGTCGACGAGACCACCGCCGCCGAGGCGTTCGCCCGCAGCGGCGCCTCGGTGGCCTGCCTCTGCTCCAGCGACGCGCTGTACGCCGAGCGGGGCGAGGCCGTCGCGGCGGCGCTCAAGGAGGCAGGCGCCCGGCGGGTGCTGCTGGCCGGGCGGCCGGGCGAGCGGCGGGAGGATTGGCTGCGAGCCGGGGTGGACGGCTTTGTCTTCGCGGGCTGCGACGCGGTCGGGATTCTCACCTCGACCCTGGACGAGATGGGAGTGGCGTGATGCGGAGCAGCGAGAGCCGGCCGGGGCCGATCCCCGACTTCACCGGGGTGGGCCTCGACCCGGACGGCCCCCCGGCGGCCCAGGACACGGCCGCCCAGGACACGACGGCCCAGGACAACACGACGGCCCAGGTCGACGCCGACCGGTGGCACGCCGCCCTCCGGCAGAGCACCGGCAAGGGCGCCGAGGACCTGGTCTGGGAGACCCCGGAGGGCATCGCCGTCCGGCCGCTGTACACCGGCGCCGACCTGGCCGGGCTGGACTTCCTCGACACCTACCCGGGGATCGCCCCCTATCTGCGCGGGCCGTACCCGACGATGTACGTCAACCAGCCGTGGACGGTCCGCCAGTACGCGGGCTTCTCCACCGCCGAGGAGTCCAACGCCTTCTACCGCCGCAACCTGGCGGCCGGTCAGAAGGGCCTGTCCGTCGCCTTCGACCTGCCCACCCACCGGGGCTATGACAGCGACCACCCCCGGGTGACCGGCGACGTCGGCATGGCGGGCGTGGCCATCGACTCCATCTACGACATGCGGCAGCTCTTCGACGGCATCCCGCTGGACCGGATGACCGTCTCGATGACGATGAACGGCGCGGTGCTGCCGGTGCTGGCGCTGTACATCGTCGCCGCCGAGGAGCAGGGCGTACCGCCGGAGAAGCTGGCCGGGACCATCCAGAACGACATCCTCAAGGAGTTCATGGTCCGCAACACCTACATCTACCCACCGCAGCCGTCGATGCGGATCATCTCCGACATCTTCGCGTACACCTCGCAGCGGATGCCCCGCTACAACTCCATCTCCATCTCCGGCTACCACATCCAGGAGGCCGGGGCCACGGCCGACCTGGAGCTGGCCTACACGCTGGCCGACGGGGTGGAGTACCTGCGGGCCGGTCTGGACGCCGGTCTGGACGTGGACGCCTTCGCGCCCCGGCTGTCGTTCTTCTGGGCGGTCGGCATGAACTTCTTCATGGAGATCGCCAAGCTGCGCGCCGCCCGGCTGCTCTGGGCCAAGCTGGTCAGACGCTTCGAGCCGCAGAACGCCAAGTCGCTGTCGCTGCGCACCCACTGCCAGACCTCCGGCTGGTCGCTGACCGCGCAGGACGTCTTCAACAACGTGGCCCGCACCTGTGTGGAGGCGATGGCGGCCACCCAGGGCCACACCCAGTCGCTGCACACCAACGCGCTGGACGAGGCGCTGGCGCTGCCCACCGACTTCTCGGCCCGGATCGCCCGCAACACCCAGCTGCTGCTCCAGCAGGAGTCGGGCACCGGCCGGGTGATCGACCCGTGGGGCGGCAGCGCGTACGTGGAGCGGCTGACCCACGACCTGGCCCGGCGCGCCTGGCAGCACATCGAGGAGGTCGAGGCGGCCGGCGGCATGGCCAAGGCGATCGACGCGGGCATCCCCAAGCTGCGGGTGGAGGAGGCCGCCGCCCGCACCCAGGCCCGGATCGACTCCGGGCGGCAGCCGGTGATCGGGGTCAACAAGTACCGGGTGGCGGGGGACGAGCAGATCGACGTGCTCAAGGTGGACAACTCCGCCGTCCGCACCCAGCAGATCGAGAAGCTGCGGCGGCTGCGCGCCGAGCGCGACGAGGCGGCCTGCCAGGACGCGCTGTGGGCGCTCACCGCCGCCGCCGAGGCCGGCCACCGCCGCGGCGGCGGCCTGGAGGGCAACCTGCTGGCGCTGGCGGTGGACGCGGCCCGCGCCAAGGCGACCGTCGGGGAGATCTCCGACGCGCTGGAGAAGGTGTACGGACGGCACTCGGGCCGCATCCGTACCATCTCCGGTGTGTACCGCGACGAGGCAGGACCGGCATCCGGGGTGGACCGCACCCGGGCGCTGGTGGCGGAGTTCGAGCGGTCCGAGGGGCGGCGGCCGCGCATCCTGGTCGCCAAGATGGGCCAGGACGGCCACGACCGGGGGCAGAAGGTGATCGCCACCGCCTTCGCCGACCTGGGCTTCGACGTCGACGTGGGCCCGCTGTTCCAGACCCCGGCCGAGGTGGCCCGCCAGGCGGTGGAGGCGGACGTCCACATCGTCGGCGTCTCCTCGCTGGCCGCCGGGCACCTCACCCTGGTGCCCGCGCTGCGTGAGCAGCTGGTCGAGCAGGGCCGGGAGGACATCATGATCGTGGTGGGCGGCGTCATCCCGCCGCAGGACGTCCCGGCGCTGCACGAAGCGGGGGCCGCCGCCGTCTTCCCGCCCGGCACGGTCATCCCGGACGCCGCTTACGAGCTGGTGCGGTCGCTGGCCGCGACGCTCGGCCACGAGATGTGAGGCCATGGCCCCGACCATCGACATCGACGGCTACGCCAAGGGCGTGCTGGCGGGCTCCCGGGCCCATATCGCCCGCGCCATCACCCTGGTGGAGTCCACCAGACCCGACCACCGGGCGCTGGCCCAGCAGCTGCTGATCACGCTGCTGCCGCACTCCGGCCAGGCCCGGCGGGTCGGCGTCAGCGGCGTGCCCGGCGTCGGCAAGTCCACCTTCATCGACGCGCTGGGCACCATGCTCACCGGCCTCGGCCACCGGGTCGCGGTGCTCGCCGTCGACCCGTCCTCCAGCCGCACCGGCGGCTCCATCCTGGGTGACAAGACCCGGATGGAGCGGCTGGCGGTGGACCCCGCCGCCTTCGTCCGGCCGTCGCCCACCGCCGGCACGCTGGGCGGCGTGGCCCGCGCGACCCGGGAGTCGATGGTGGTGATGGAGGCGGCCGGCTATGACGTGGTGCTGGTGGAGACGGTCGGCGTCGGGCAGTCCGAGACCGCCGTCGCGGACATGGTCGACTCCTTCCTGCTGCTCACGCTGGCCCGTACCGGCGACCAGCTCCAGGGCATCAAGAAGGGCGTGCTGGAGCTGGCCGACGTGGTCGCCGTCAACAAGGCCGACGGGCCGCATGAGCGCGACGCCCGCTCGGCCGCCCGCGAGCTGGCCTCGGCGCTGCGGCTGATCCAGGGCCCGGACGCGGCCTGGACCACGCCGGTGCTCACCTGTAGCGCCCACGAGGGCAGCGGTCTGGACACGGTCTGGCAGCGGCTGGAGCAGCACCGGCGGACGCTGGACGCCACCGGGGCGCTGGCCGCCAAGCGCCGTGACCAGCAGGTCGACTGGACCTGGTCGATGGTCCGCGACCAGTTGCTGACCGCGCTGCGCGAGCACCCCGAGGTGCGCCGGGTCGCCCCCGGCCTGGAGGAGCGGGTCAGGGCGGGGACGCTGACCGCCACGCTGGCCGCCGAGCAGCTGCTGCGGGCCTTCCGGGCGTCCGACGGCGGGGGCTGAGCCCTTTTCCCCGGCGGCGGCCACCTTTTGCCTTTTCGGTATGAAATGCACCCTTTTGCTCCGTTGGTCGCCGGGCAGGCTCAACCACTGCGGCCCACTGGCACGCGCCCGCTGAAGCCGCTGGAGGCGGCGGAGGGTTTGCCGGGCACGCACGGGCCGTTCCGCAGATCACGGAAGGAGTGCTGATCCCATGGCAGCGAAGCGTGTGATGCGTTCGTTCGCGGTGGCGGCGGCCGGAGTGATGCTGGCCGGCGGCGCGGCGGTGACCACTGCGGGGGTCGCCTCGGCGGCGCCCCGGACGACGGCCACCACGGCCGCCGTGACCGGCCACCACTACTGCGTCTGGCACCCGGGCTACTGGTACCAGACGTGGTATCCGGGCTACTGGGGCCCGTACGGCGGGTGGCACCCCGGGTACTGGCAGACCCAGTGGCACCCCGGCTACTGGCAGTGCGGCGGCTACGGCCCCGGTAACGGGCCGGGCTCCGGTCCCGGGTACGGCCCCGGGCGCTGACCCGGGCGTTTCGCCGCGCGGCCCCCTGCCGGGGTCGCGCGGTCCCGCGTCGCGGCACCGGCCGCCCGCGTTCCGGACCGGGTGGCATCCGGACTGGGTGGCATCCGGGCTGGATGGCATCCGGATGAGGCTGGGCGGGCCGGTGGGGGATACGGTTGACATAGAGCACAGGTGTGCTGCGACCCGCGGCCGTTGGGGTCCGGGCGGAAACCGGCTGCGGGCGGGTGCGATGGGCGGAGTGGACTTTCCCGCCGGAGTACGACCGGACGGGCTGCCGGAAGCCCTGTCCGACCCGGCGCGGCTGGCCGCGGTGCGGGCGACCGGGCTGCTGGACACGCCGCCGGAGGACGCGTTCGACGACCTGGCCGCGCTGGCGGCGGCCGTCACGGGGGCCGGGCGGGCGTTCGTCACCCTGGTGGACGACCGGCGCTCGTTCTGGAAGGCGTCCGTGGGCGCGGACGCGCAGAGCGCCGCCGAGCGGCAGGTCCCGGTGGCGGAGAGCTTCTGCTACTTCCTGGTCGGCACCGGTGAGCGCCTGGTGGTGGAGGACGCCGCCGCCGACCCCCGTACCCGGCACCACCGCTCGGTCGGGCCGATGAAGATCGGCGCCTGGGCCGGGTACCCCATCCTCGCCCCCGGCGGCGAGGTGCTCGGCAGCTTCTGCGTGGTCGACGAGTACCCCCGCCCCTGGGCGCCGGAGCACCTGACGATGCTGGCCACCCTGGCCCGCGCCGTCGCCGGTGAGATCCACCTGCGCCAGTCGCTGGCCGCCTCCCAGGCCGCGCTGGAAGCCACCGCCGCGCTGGCCCGCACCCTCCAGGACAGCCTGCTGCCCCCGGCGCTGCGCCCGATACCGGGCCTGGAGGCCGCCGCCGACTACCTCCCCGCCTCCGGCGGGGAGACGGTGATCGGTGACTTCTACGACCTCTTCCACGCCAAGGGCCCCTGGTGGTGCATGGTGATGGGCGACGTCTGCGGCCACGGCGTGGAGGCGGCCAAGGTCACCGCGCTGGCCCGCTACACGCTGCGCGCCGAGGCCACCCAGCACATCTCACCGGCCGCCGTGCTGCGGCGGCTGGACGCCGCGCTGTTCGACCAGCGCGGCGCCGAGCGGTTCCTCACCGCCGTGTACGCCACCTTCCGCACCACGGCCGCCGGGGTGTCCGGGCGGCTCTGCACGGCGGGCCACCCGCCGGCCCTGATCCGCAGGGCGGGCGGCCGGGTCCAGCGGGTCGGCCGGACCGGCACCCTGCTCGGCGTGCTGCCCGAGGTCCACCTCACCGATGTGCGCTTCCGGCTGGCGCCGGGCGACGCGCTGCTGCTCTACACCGACGGCGCCACCGAGGCCCGGCCCCGCCGGGGCACCCCGGGTCCCCGCGCCCAGTTCGGGGAGGGCGGCCTCGCCGCCGCCCTGGCCGACTGCCACGACCTGGACGCCGCCGGGATCGTCCGCCACCTGGGCCGGGCGGTCGCCGCCCACACCGGCGGCTGGTCCGGCGACGACACCGCCCTGCTCGCCCTCCGGGTGCCACCCCGCCGCTGACCCCGGGCGGGCCCGGCCGGTCGGAAGTGGTCAGTCGGAAGTGTCGCCGTCGACGTAGAGCCAGCCGCCCTCATGGCGGACGAAGCGGCTGTGCTCGCGCAGTGCGCCCGCCCGGCCGTGCTCGCGGTAGTGGGCGCGGAAGTCGACGGTGCCCTCGTGGTGGAACGGCCCGCCGCCGGTGCAGTCGAGGACCTCCAGCCGCAGCCAGCGCAGCGCCGGGTCGAGCCCGAGGGCGGGCGGCCTGGTCGTGGGGTGCCAGCTGCGGAGCAGATAGCCCTCGTCGCGGACGGCGAACGCGCTGTACCGCGACCGCATCAGCTGCTCCGGGGTCGCCGCCCGGACCTCGCCCCGGTGCAGTCGGCCGCAGCAGTCGTCGTACGCGGCGGGCAGCCCGCAGGGGCAGGCCGCCGGGGTGGCGGGGGTCGGCTGCGGGCGTGGCGTGCGTCGGGACATGGCCCCATTGTGGCGGACGGCCGACCGCACCGGACGGCCGACCGCACCCCGGCCGGAGCCCACCGGCGGGCGATGGGCGACCTGCGGCGGTGGTCAAGCACCTCGCCGTCCTGGACGCCGCCGGGCCGGTGTCCGGCAGCCGGGTCGGCCGCGAGGGTGCGGTACGCCGTACGGCCTGCGGCGCCGGACGCGACCGCGCGGTGGAGGGCGGTGGAGGGCCGCCCTCGCCACCGACCGGGACCGGCGGCCGGCGCACATCGAGCGCACCGCCGGGGCGGCGCCGTTTCCGCCGGGCCGCCCGGGGCAGCCGCGTTCCAGGAGGTCACCACGATGACGGCAGGGCGGCGGAGAGACCCGGTACGCGCGGCGGACCCCGACCTAGAGGTCCACCGGGCGGCCGTGGCGGCGGAGTTCTCCCGGCTGGCGGCGAACGGCGGACTGGACCTGCCGCTGCCGGGGTGCGGCGCGACCCGGCAGCGGTGGTCCGCGCTGACCGCCCTGGCCGAACGCGACCTGGCGCTGGCCCGGCTCGCGGAGGGCCACACCGACGCGCTGGCCATCCTGGCGGAGCTGCGCGCGGCGGGCGTCCCCGACGTCCCCGAGCCGGCCCCCGGTTCGCGCTGGGCGGTCTGGGCCGCCGAGCCGCCCGGTGCCGTCCTGCGCGCCACGCCCGCCCAGGACGGCACCCGGCTGCTCTCCGGCGCCAAGCCGTACTGCTCCGGCGCCCGCGTCTGCACCCACGCCCTGGTGACCGCCCGGGAGGGCGACGCCCGGCGGCTGTACGCGGTCGCGGTGCACCCCGAGCGCGTACGGCCGGTCCCCGGCAGCTGGCCCGCCGCCGGGATGGCCGGCAGCGACACCCTCGACCTCACCTTCGACGCCGCGCCCGCCCTACCGGTCGGCCCGCCCGGCGCCTACCTGGAGCGGCCCGGCTTCCACCACGGCGGCATCGGCGTGGCGGCCTGCTGGTACGGCGGCGCCCGCGCGGTGGCCGCCACCCTGCTGGCCGCCGCCGCGCACCGCGCACCCGAACCGCACACCCTGGCCCACCTGGGCGCCGTGCACGCCCGACTGGAGGCGGCCGACGCGCTGCTGGACCGGGCCGCCGCCGAGACCGACGCCGACCCGGCCGACCGCAAGGGCGGCGCCGCCCGGCGCGCCCTGCTGGTCCGCGCCGCCGTGGAGGACGCCGCCGCCGAGGTGCTGCACCGGGTGGGCCGCGCCCTGGGCGCCGCCCCGCTCGGCCATGACGCCGTACACGCCCGCACCGTCACCGACCTGACCGTCTACCTGCGCCAGCACCACGGCGAGCGCGACCTCGCGGCGCTGGGCGCGGCAGTCGCGCAGACCCGGCGGACCACCCTGGAGGCCGGATGACCCGCCCCGTACGCACCCGCGAGCCCGCCGACCCGATCCAGGCCCCCGGCACCCCCGAGGCCCACTGGGCGGCCTGGCTCGCGTCGGCCGCCCTGCCCGAACTGGACCTCACCGGGCCGCGCGGCGTGCTGCTGGTCGCCGCCCACCCCGACGACGAGGTGCTGGGGCTCGGCGGCACCATTGCCCGGCTCGCCGCCGCCGGGGCCCGGCTGCGGCTGGCCGCCGTCACCGACGGCGAGGCGTCCCACCCGCGGAGCACGGCCCCGGCCGCCCGCGACCTGGCCCGCGTCCGGCGGGCCGAGGCCCGGCGGGCGCTGGACGCGCTGGGCGCGGCGGACACCGAGATCGTTCCGCTGGGCCTGCCGGACACCGGAGTCGCCCGGTACGAGCAGCAGCTCACCGACCGCCTCGCCGGGCTGCTGACCGGCTTCGACCTGTGCGCCGCCCCGTGGAGCGGCGATGTGCACACCGACCACGAGGCCGCCGGCCGCGCCGCCCTGGCCGCCGGTGCCGCCACCGGCGTCCCGGTGCTCCAGTACCCGGTGTGGGCCTGGCACTGGGCCCGCCCCGGCGACCCCCGGGTGCCCTGGCACCGCGCCGCACGGGTGTCGCTGGACGGCGCGGCGGTGGCCCGCAAGCGCGCCGCGCTGGACTGCTTCGCCAGCCAGCTGCTCCCGCTGGGCGACGGCCCGGCGGACGCGCCGGTGCTGCCGCCCGAGGAGGTCGCCCACTTCCTGCGCGACCACGAGGTGGTGCTGCGGTGAACACGCCACCGGAGTACTTCACCGAGATGTACCGGGACGCCGACGACCCGTGGGGCCTGGGGAGCCGCTGGTACGAGCAGCGCAAGTACGCCGTCACCACGGCCTCGCTGCCCCGCCGCCGCTACCGCAGCGCCTTCGAACCGGCCTGCTCGGTGGGCGTCCTCAGCGCCCTGCTGGCCGACCGCTGCGACCGGCTGCTGAGCTGCGACCGCTCCGAGCGGGCCGTCGCCGCCGCCCGCCACCGGCTCGCCGGCCGGCCCGGGGTGCGGGTGGAACGGCTGGTGCTGCCCGCCGACTGGCCGGAGCGGCGGTTCGACCTGATCGTGCTCTCCGAGTTCCTCTACTACTTCGGGGCGGCCGACGCCGACGACCTGCTGCGCCGCGCGGTGGACTCGCTGGAGCCGGGCGGCACGCTGCTGGCCGTGCACTGGCGGCGCCCGGTGGCCGAGCACGCCCAGCAGGGCGAGGCCGTCCACCGGGCGGTACGGGCCGTCCCCGGGCTGGTCCGGATCGCGGGCCACCAGGAGCCGGACTTCCTGCTGGACGTCCTGATCCGGACCGGCTCCCCGGCGGAGGCCGGGCCGGAGTCCCTGTCGGTGGCGGCGGCCGAGGGGCTGGCGTGATCCGCGCGGTGGCCGTCGTGGTACCCGCCCACGACGAGGAGCGGCTGCTCGGCGGCTGCCTGGAGTCGGTACGCCGGGCGGCCGCCCATCCCCGGCTGCGCGGCCTGCCGGTCACGACCGTGGTCGCCGCCGACAGCTGCCGGGACGCCACCGCCGAGGTGGCGCGCGGCCACGGCGCCACCGTGCTGGAGGTCGCCGCCCGCAGGGTGGGGGCGGCCCGGTCGCTGGCCACCGGCCATGTGCTGGCCCGGCTGACCGGGCCGGGCGGGGCGCTGCGGGCGGCGGAGGTCTGGCTGGCGCACACCGATGCCGACTCCCGGGTGCCAGCGGACTGGCTGGCCCACCAGCTGGACCTGGCCGAGGCGGGGTTCCACGCCGTGGTGGGCCTGGTCGAGGTCGCGGACTGGTCGGAGCACCCGGCGGGCGTGGCCGAGCGCTTCCACCGCCGCTACCACGGGTACCCGGGGGAGCAGCCGCACCCGCATGTGCACGGCGCCAACCTGGCGGTCCGGGCCGACGCCTACACGGCGGCGGGCGGCTTCCCGCCGCTGGCGGTGGGGGAGGACCACGCCCTGGTGGCGGCGCTGGAGGCCGCGGGCCGCCGCATCCACCGCACCGAGACCCACCCCGTCCGCACCTCCGCCCGCCGCACTCCCCGCGCCCCCCACGGCTTCGGCGACCTGCTGCTCACCCTCTGACCCCGCACCGGCCCCGCCGTCCGGGCAGCAGCGGCCCGGGACGTCGGCGGACTGCTCGCACCGGCCGCAGTGGTTCCCGCGAACGGGACCGGTCCCGCCCGCCGGAGGATCAGCGGTCGGGCATCCGTCCGCTGTTGGCAGCGGCGGTCACGGCGGAGGGGCCGGGGAAGTCCTCCGGCAGGGCATCCATGATCAATTCGTCGGTGGGCTCCCCGAGCCAGTAGCCGGACTTCCGCAGCCGTCCGGACGGGCGGAACCCGGCCTTCTCATAGGCGGTGATCCCGGCGCGGTTGGGCTTCAGCACCTTCAGCCACACCATGCGCAGTGCGGCCAGGTGGAACGCCCAGTCGAGCGTGAGCCGGGCCGCCTCTGCGGCGTACCCTTTCCCCCGCTCGCCCGGGGCGAGGACGATCACAAACTCGGCCGTGCGCACATAGGTGTCGACCTCCAGGACGGTCATGCCCACGGCTGCCGCGTCCGCCAGCCGCACCACCTCGAACTGCTGGTAGCGATCGTTGCCGCGCTGGCGCTCGTACCCGGCGGCCCGGACCTCCCACGACTGCGCCCACTGCTTGCCGTACCCCAGGACCGTCCGGGGGTCGTTCTCCCACTTGTGGTACTCGGGCAGCATGTCCTGGCGGGGCATGCCAAGGGCGAGCCTTTCGCCCGTCAGGAGAATATGCGGGTCGCTCATGTCTTACTCCCTTGCGGCCCGGGTCGGCCCGGGTCCGTCTGGCGTGTGGGTGGCAGGGCTCTCGCCCGCCGCAAACCGGTCCCTCGTACGGGCGCGCTCCAGCGCGGAGCCGGGGACCGAAACCCCTTGTGTGTCAGCGAGTCCCGGGCCACCTCACCCCGCCCCGGGCAGCCGCACCTCCACCGTCCCGTCGGGCGTCACCCGGCTGTCGAAGGCCGGCTGCGGCGCCGTCGCCGGGCCCCGGACGACCGCGCCGTCCGCCAGGCGGAAGACGCTCCCGTGCCAGGGGCACTCCACGCACCCGTCCTCGACCGTCCCCGCCGAGAGCGGCCCGGAGAAGTGGCTGCACCGGTCCGCCAGCGCCTGTACCTGGCCGCCCGGCTGACGCACCACCAGCACCGGCACCTCCCCGACCGCCCGCCGCACCGCCTCCCCGGCCGGGAAGTCCTCCATCCGCCCGATCGGATGCCACCCCGGCTCCACCAGGTGCGGCACCGGCTCCGCCTTGTTGGCGCCCGCCGCCTGCCGGTACGAGAGGTGGCCGCCGAGCAGGCCGCCCGCGCCCGCCGCCGCCAGCCCGGCGAACCCCAGCGCGCGGCCGAGTCCGCTGCGCCCCCGGGAGCGGGCCGCCCAGGAGCCCGCGTACAGGCCGAGGGCGAGCGTGTTGGAGGCGGCGTGCACCAGACCGGTACGCAGTTGCTGCTCGTGCTGCTCCGCCCAGTCGGCCAGCCCGGCGAGCGCGGTGGGCAGCGCCGCGACGACGCCCACCGCCACCAGCACCTTCGCCTCGCGCGCCGAGCCGGGCAGCAGGTCCAGGACGGCGGCGGACACCCAGGCTCCCAGCGGGACCTGGACCAGCGCCGGGTGCAGGGGGTGGCCGAGCCAGGTGCCGTGCAGTACGTCGCGGAACCGGCCCAGCGGCATGGCCCGTACCGCGTCCCGCACCGGTTCAACATAGCGGTCGAGCGTTTCGGCCTCGCCGAGCGCGTCCATCGCCCGCAGGGTGGTGGCCGGCAGTCCGGAGGTCGCCTTCATGAGCCGCATATCCGGCAGATTACCGTAAATCAGACAGGGAAACCCGCCTTGCGCCGGGAGGGCCCGTGTCCGCTCCCGATGGACGGAGTCGCCGCAACCGGCGGAAACCGCCCGGGAGGTGACGGAGGTGACGGAGGTGACGGCGGCGCGGAGACCGTGCGCCGGGCACGCCTGGTGCACGACGGGGGCGGCCGGTCCCGGCTCCGCAACCGAAACCCGGGCACGGTGCTCGGGGCGGACGGGGAGTCGACTGCCGACAGCGCGTGCGGGCGCGGGTGTGCTGACAGTGGCCCCGCCGGCCACCGGTCGCGGCTCGCCCCGCCGCCCATGCGACCGGCCGGGGTCCGGGGACCGCGCTGCTCAGCGCGGAACTTCCGCACTCTTGAGCGCATGCGTCGCGTTCAGAAGGTGAAGCTAGCGGCCGAAGGTGAACATGTCAACCATTCCCTGGGTCGCCGCCCCCGCACGGATGTTTCAGGGGGGAACTGGCGGCGGCGCAGTGACGGTTGAGGATGGGTCTGGATTTGCTTCCTGGACGTGAGGTCTTGACGTGCCCGCTGAAGGGCCCTAACTTCACGACTCAGAAAAAGGTGTAGACCACAGTCCCCTCCCCACCCCCTCCCAACCCGGCGGGCCGGGTGCATCGCAGATCAGCGCCGTGACGGCGGCCGGTCGGCGGTCCCCCGACGCACCCGGACCCGCCGCCGCGCACCGCCGACCGCGCTGACCGGCCTGCCGCAGTGACCGGCAGGCCGGGCCGCTGCGGCTGCCTGCCCACGTTCACCTTGTGAAGGAATCGCTCAGCCTTTCGGCGGCACCGCGCGACCGACCGCACCCCTCGTCCGGCCCCCTCGTCTGCACCCCACCCCCACCTCGCCCCCACCACGAGGAGAATCGCCATGCCCCGCCAGCCCTCCCGTGCCGTCGCGGCCGCCGCCGCGCTGCCGACCCTGATCGCCGGCCTGCTGCTCGGCAGCGGTTCGCCCGCCGCCGCTGCGGCCGCCGCCGGACCCGGCTTCCCCGCCCACTACGCCGCGCCGTACGTCGAGGTGTGGAACTCGCCGTCGGCCATGGCCAACGCCCGTGCGGCGACCGGCCTGAAGTACTTCACCCTCGCCTTCGTGATCAACGGCGGCGGCAGCTGCAACGCCACCTTCAACGGCGACACCGCCATCACCGACTCCGGCTGGACCAGCGCGATCAACACCCTGCGCGCCGCCGGCGGCGATGTCATCGCCTCCTTCGGCGGCGCCTCGGGCACCGAGCTGGCGAAGGCGTGTACCACCGTCGCCTCGCTGGAGGCGCAGTACAAGAAGGTGATCGACACCCTCAACCTGACCCGGGTCGACCTGGACATCGAGGGCTCGACGCTCGACGACACCACGACCAACGACCGACGCAACCAGGCGCTGGCCGAACTCCAGCAGCAGTACGCGGCATCCGGCAGGCAGCTGGCCGTGGACTACACCCTGCCGGTGAGCCCCAGCGGCCTGGAGTCCAACGCGCTCAGCCTGCTGAACAACGCCAAGAGCCGGGGCCTGAACGTCAACCTGGTCAACATCATGACCATGGACTACGGCTCCCCGATGGACATGGGCCAGGCCGCCGTCAACGCCGCCAACGGCCTGCACACCCAGCTCGGCCAGATCTGGACGTCCAAGTCCTCCGACCAGCTGTGGGCCATGGAGGGCAACACCCCCATGATCGGCGTCAACGACACCACCAGCGAGGTGTTCAGCACCGCCAACGCCACGCAGTTGGAGTCCTTCGCCGCGCAGCACGGCATCCAGCAGCTGTCCTACTGGGCGCTGGGCCGCGACAAGGCGTGCTCCAGCAACGGCACGCTCTCCAGCACGTGCAGCGGCACCTCGCAGAGCGCGTACCAGTTCGCCTCGATCTTCAACCAGCTCACCGGCAGCACCACCCCCGGCGGCGGTGGCGGCTCCGCGCCCACCGGCCGGATCAGCGGGTACGGCGGCAAGTGCGTGGACGTGGCTGCCGCGAGCACCGCCAACGGCACCGCCGTGCAGTTGTACGACTGCAACGGCACCGCCGCGCAGAACTGGACGATGGCCGCCGACGGCTCGGTGCAGGCGCTCGGCAAGTGCATGGACGTCACCTCCGCCGGCACCGCCAACGGCACCAAGGTGCAGCTGTACGACTGCAACGGCACCGGCTCGCAGAAGTGGACGTACACCTCCGGCCACGACCTGGTGAACCCGCAGTCCGGCCGCTGCCTGGACGCCACCGGCCCCAGCTCGGCCAACGGCACCCGGCTCCAGATCTGGGACTGCACCGGCGCCGCCAACCAGAAGTGGACCGTCCCCACCTCCTGACCGGCTCCGCCCGCACCCGACCGCGCACCGCCCGGGGCCGCCCCGCCCGGCCGGCCCCGGGCCCGCGCGGCCACCTCACCAGAGCCGCACCCCCCAGACCCGCAGCTCCCAGAGCCGCAGCCCCCAGACCCGCAGCCCCCGATCCGCCGGTCCCCATCGGCGGCCCAGGAGGAATCCGTGACACCCCACGCGCCGGCCCCCACCCGCCGCAGAAACCGCCCCCGGCAGCGCACCGCCCCGCTGCTGGCCGCCCTCACCCTGTGCGCCCCGCTCGGCGCCGCCGTCGCGCTGGCCCCCGCCGCCCAGGCCGCGACGCTGCCCGCCGGCTGGACCACGGTGGTCAGCAGCAACAGCGGCAAGTGCGTGGACGCGGCAGCCGCCGCCACCGCCAACGGCACCGCCGTCCAGCAGTACGCCTGCAACGGCACCGCCGCCCAGCAGTGGCAGTTCCAGCCCACCGACAGCGGCTATGTCCGGGTCGCCAACCGCAATGACGCCGCCCAGGTCTGGGACGTCACCGACGTCTCCACCGCCGACAGCGCCAAGGTGCAGCTGTGGACGTACGGCGGCGGCGCCAACCAGCAGTGGCAGCCGGTCGCGGAGTCCGGCGGCAGCTACCACTTCGTCAACCGCAACAGCGGCAAGTGCCTGGACGTGCCCAGCGCCTCCACCGCCGACGGCGCGCGCCTCCAGCAGTACACCTGCAACGGCACCGCCGCCCAGTCCTTCACCCTGGGCAGCACCGACACCCCGCCACCGCCCGGCACCCCGGACTTCGGCCCCAATGTCTCGGTCTTCGACCCGTCGATGTCCACCGCGACCATCCAGAACCGGCTCAACCAGGTCTTCGGCCAGCAGGAGCAGAACCAGTTCGGCTCCGCCCGCTACGCGCTGCTGTTCAAGCCCGGCAGCTACAACGTCGACGCCAACGTCGGCTTCTACACCCAGGTGGCCGGCCTGGGCCTGTCGCCCGACGACGTCACCATCAACGGCGCGGTGCACGCCGAGGCCGACTGGTTCCAGGGCAACGCCACCCAGAACTTCTGGCGGGACGCCGAGAACCTCTCCGTCAACCCCGCCTCCGGCACCGACCGCTGGGCCGTCTCCCAGGCCGCGCCCTACCGCCGGATGCACGTCCGGGGCAACCTCCAACTGGACGACGGCGGCTGGTCCAGCGGCGGCTTCATCGCGGACTCCAAGATCGACGGCCAGGTGCGCTCCGGCTCCCAGCAGCAGTGGCTCTCCCGCAACACCCAGTGGGGCAGCTGGACCGGCTCCAACTGGAACATGGTCTTCGTCGGCGACGTCAACGCCCCCGCCACCAGCTTCCCCAACCCGCCCTACACCACCGTGGCGCAGTCCCCGGTGACCCGGGAGAAGCCGTTCCTGTACGTGGACGGCTCCGGCGCGTACCGGGTCTTCGTACCCGCGCTGCGCAGCAACACCCAGGGCGCCAGCTGGTCGTCCGGCAGCACCGCCGGGACGTCGCTGCCGATCGACCAGTTCTTCATCGTCAAGCCCGGCGCCACCGCGGCCGACATCAACGGCGCGCTGGGCCAGGGCAAGAACCTGCTGTTCACCCCGGGGGTCTACCACCTCAACCAGACCGTCGACATCACCCGCCCGGACACCGTGGTGCTCGGCCTGGGCCTGGCCACCCTGGTCCCGGACAACGGCATCACCGCCATGACGGTCGCGGACGTGGACGGCGTCAAGGTCGCCGGGCTGCTGTTCGACGCGGGGAGCGTCAACTCCCCGGTGCTGATGCAGGTCGGCCAGTCCGGCGCCACCGCCCGGCACACCGCCGACCCGACCTCGCTGCACGACGTGTTCTTCCGGATCGGCGGCGCGGGCGTCGGCAAGGCCACCCAGAGCCTGGTGGTCAACAGCTCCGACGTGATCGGCGACCACATGTGGCTGTGGCGCGCCGACCACGGCAGCGGCGTCGGCTGGACCAGCAACACCGCCGCCAACGGCCTGATCGTCAACGGCTCCAATGTCACCATGTACGGCCTGTTCGTGGAGCACTACCAGCAGAGCCAGGTGATCTGGAACGGCAACGGCGGCCGCACCTACTTCTTCCAGAACGAGATGCCCTACGACCCGCCGAACCAGTCCGCCTGGATGAACGGAGCCACCAAGGGCTACCCGGCCTACAAGGTGGCGGACTCCGTCACCAGCCACGAGGCGTGGGGCCTGGGCAGCTACTGCTACTTCAGCAGCAACCCGGCCGTGGTCGCGGAGCACGCCTTCGAGGTGCCGAACGCCTCCGGGGTGCGGTTCCACGACATGGTGACCGTCTCGCTGGGCGGCACCGGCACCATCAACCACGTGATCAACAGCACCGGAGCGGCCGTCAACACCTCCCACCAGGTGACCGACCTGGTCGCCTTCCCGTAGAGCCCCCCCGACCGGGGGAAACCCCGGCCGACCGCGCGAGCCTGGTCGCGCGGCCGGCCGGGGCCTCGCTGCGTCTGCGTCACCCCCCGGCCGCCCCCGGCCCGTGCGCCCGGCCGGACCAGGCCGACCACAGGGCCGCGTACCGGCCGCCCGCCGCGAGCAGCGCGTCATGCGGGCCGTCCTCCACCACCCGGCCCGCCTCCAGCACCACCACCCGGTCGGCGGTGGCCGCCTGGGCCAGCCGGTGCGCGACCACCAGCGCGGTACGGCCGCGCAGGATCTCCCGGGCCGCCGCCTCCAGCACCCGGGCCCCCTCGCTGCCCGCCTCGGCCGCCGCCTCGTCCAGCACCGCCACCGGCGGATCGGCCAGCGCCAGCCGGGCCAGCGCCAACTGCTGCGCCTGCACCGGCGTCAGCCGGACCCCGCCCGCGCCGACCACCGTGTCCAGCCCCTGCGGCAGCGCCGCCGCCCACGCCAGGGCACCGGCCCGCTCCAGGGCGGCCCGCAGCTCGGCCTCGGCCGCGTCCGGGCGGGCCAGCCGCAGATCCTCCGCCAGCGGCCCGGCGAAGACATGGGTGTCCTGGTCCAGCAGGAACACGGCGGGCCGGCCGGTGCCGTCCCGGGCGTCCGGCGGAGCGCCGCCCACCTCGACCCGGCCGCCGGTCGGCGGATGCGTCCCCGCGACGATCCTGGCCAGGGTGGACTTGCCCGCGCCGCTGGCGCCGACCAGGGTGACCTGCTCGCCGGGGGCGAGGTCCAGGTCGATGCCGTCCAGCACCGGGCGGCCCGCCCGGTAGGCATGGCTGACCCCGCGCACCCGCACCCGGGGCGCCGCCGTACGGGCGGTGACCTGCGGCGGCTCCGGCTGCCCGTCCGGCGGCAGCTCGGCCGCGCCCACCAGCCTGGCCAGCGCCGCACCCGCCTCCTGCACCGAGGAGACCAGGGCCAGCAGCGCGTTCACCGGGTCGAACAGCCGGATGAACAGCAGCGCGGCCGAGGTCGCCGCGCCCAGCCCCACCCCGCCCGAGTGCACCAGCCAGAACCCGGTGGCCAGGATCATCCCCAGCCCGGTGAACTCCGCCGCGTTGAGCCGCCCGTAGAACCGCGACCGCAGCGTGGTGGCCCGGACCGCCAGGTCCATCGCCTGCGCCGACCGCTCCGCCACCCGCCGGGTGTGCTCCTCGCCCAGCCGGAACACCCGGACGGTGGCCGCACCCCCGATCGACTCCAGCAGCTGCTGGGCGCGCTCGCCCCCGGCCACCCGCTGCGCCGCGTACAGCGGGCCCGACCGGCGCAGGTACCAGCGGAGCGTCGCCGCCTGGATCGGCAGCGCGCACAGCCCGGCCACCGCGAACCGCCAGTCCAGCACGGCCAGCCCCAGCGCGGTGAAGCCGATGGTCAGCGCGGCGCCCGCGAAGTCCGGCAGCGAGCCGCGCACCGCGGCGGCGACCACGGACACATCGTCACCGACCCGCGCCGCCAGGTCCCCCGAACCGGCCTGCTCGATCCGCCGCGAGGGCAGCGCCAGGACCCGCCCGACCACCCGCTCCCGCAACCGGGCGAGCGCGCTCTCCCCGACCTGCGCGACCAGGGTGCGCCCGGCCGTGGCCAGCGCCGCCTGCGCCGCCGCCGCGCCCAGCAGCACGGCCGCCGCCGGGACCAGCCGCCCGGCGCCGCCGCCGTGCTGCACCGCGTCCACGATCCGGCCCAGCGCCAGCGGCCCGGCGAGCCCGACGGCGGCCTCGGCGAGCACGGCCAGTACGGCTGCCAGCGCCGGCCGCAGCCGCGGGCGGAGCAGTTCGGCGGCGACCTGCCGGGTACGGGCGGGAGTGGCGACGGGCAGCAGGGTCCGCCCCGTCCCGCTCATGCGAGCACCACGCCCCGGTAGCGGGCGTCCGCCACGGCCAGCACGGCGTGCGGCGCGTCGGCGGCCACCGTGCCGTCCGCGAGCAGCACCACCCGGTCGCAGCCCGCCAGCAGCATCGGGCTGGAGGTCACCAGCACGGTGCTGCGGTCCGCGCGCAGCGCCCGTACGCCGTCGGCTATGCGGGCCTCGGTCACCGTGTCCACGGCGGTGGTGGGTTCATGCAGCACCAGCACCGGGGGGTCGGCCCGCAGCGCGCGGGCCAGCGCGATCCGCTGGCGCTGGCCGCCGGAGAGGAAGGCGCCGCGCTCACCGATCCGGGTCAGCGGCCCCTCGGGCAGCGCCGCCACGAACTCGTCGGCGGCAGCGGCGGCCAGCGCCCGTTCGTCCGCGACCTGTCCATCGGGGGCGCGGTCCTCGTCGCCGGTGCGGAGGTTGTCCAGGACGGTCCCGTCGAAGAGGCACGGGTCGTGCGGCGCGACCAGCAGGGCCGCCCGCGCCGCACCGGGGAGCAGCGTGCCCAGCGGCGCGCCGTCCAGCCGGACCGTGCCGGCGGATGGCACCGCGTCACCGGACAGGCAGGCGAGCAGGTCGGCCGCCTCGGCCGGGTCGGGGGCGACGACGCCCAGGTGCTCGCCCGGGGCCAGGTCGAGGCTGAGGCCGCGCAGCCGCCCGCAGTCGACCCCGTCCAGCCGCAGCGCCCCGGCGACCGGCTGCGGCAGCGCCGCCGTGCCGCCGCTCGCCGCCGGGCGGGCGTCCAGCACCGTGGCGACCCGGCGGGCGGAGGCGCGGGCGCGGGCCAGGCTCGGGCCCACCGACAGCAGGGTCTGCGCCGGACCGATCAGGAACTGGCACAGGCCGACACAGGCGATCAGCTCGCCCAGCCCGATCCGCCCGGCCATCGCCAGCCGCCCGGCCACCAGCGCGACCGTGGCCACCAGCGCCCCGGCCAGCAGCAGCGCGCCGCCGTCCAGCAGCGCCTCCGAGCGGGCCGCCGCGACGGTGGCCCGCAGGCTGGTCCGGCTGGCCCGCCGGTAGCGGTCGTACGCGGGCCGCTCCGCGCCCAGGCCCTTGAGCACCCGCAGGCCGCCGACGAAGTCCACCGCCGTGCCCGCCGCGCCGGCCGCCGCCGCCTGCTCGGCCGCGCCGCGCCGCTCCAGCGGGCGGCCCAGCCGGTCGACGGCGGCCAGCAGCAGCGGCGTACCGACCAGCACGATCAGCCCGAGCAGCACCGAGGTGCGCAGCAGCAGCACCGCGCCCAGGCCCAGCGCGGCCAGTGCCCCGGCGGTGGCGGCGACCACCGCGTTGAACCGGCCGACCTGCTGCGCGTCGGAGGTGGCCACGCCCAGCAGTTCGCCGGGCAGCCGGTCGCGGTCGGCGCCGCCGCGCGGGTCCAGCAGCCGGGCGGCCAGCGACACCCGCAGGGTGTGGGCGGCGCCCTCCGCAGCGCGGGTGACCGCGCGGGAGCCGAAGCGGAAGCAGAGCGAGAGCGCCGCGAAGTCCAGTGCCAGCACGCCGAGCCAGAGCAGCAGCGAGCCGCCGGAGCCGCCGTCGACCGCCCGGTCCACCACGGCGCCGACCAGCACGGCCACCATGGCCTCGCCCGCCTGGTGGCCACAGCTGAGCAGCACTCCGGCGGTCAGCGCGCGGGCCTGGCCGCGTGCGGCGGCGGCCAGCAGCGCGTTCGGCCCGCGCGGCGGGTCGGCGGGCTCCCCGGCGGGCCCCCCGGCGGCTGGTTCGGCTGCGACCCGTACGGCTTCGCCGGGCTGCGGCGTACCGGTCGGTGCGCGGTCGGTGCCCTGGCTCCCGGCGGCGCCGGGGGCGGTGTGCGGCATGGACGGTGGTCCCTTCGGTCAGTCGCGGATCGGTCGCGGATCGGTCGCGGATCGGTCGCGCTGTGGCTCTGCGTGGGCTCCGCGTGGGCTCTGCATGGGCTCTGCATGGGCTCTGCTTGGGAGGCTAGGGGGCCGACAGAGTGACGGGAATGCGATACGGTGCCGTGCCATGTCGCCCAACGGACAGACTGCGGCCACCGCCCCCACCCCCGACAGTGCGATCTGCGTACGGAACTTCGACATGTACCGGGGCCAGCGGTTCGGGCTGCACGACCACGACACCCACCAACTGGCCTGGGCGCCGATCGGCGTGCTGACCGTGGACATAGGGGACCGCTCCTGGGTGCTGCCCCCGACGCTGGCGCTCTGGATACCGGCGGGAGTCCGGCACAGCACCACGGCCGGCCGCCCCGCGCTGATGCGCAGCGTCTACCTGCCGCCCGCCCGCTGCCCCGTCGCCTGGACCGAGCCCACCGTGGTCGCGGTCGGCCCGCTGCTGCGCGAGCTGATCGTGCACCTGGCGGACCCCGCCCCGCCGTCCGCCGCCCGGAGCCGCGCCGAGGCGGTCCTGTTCGACCTGCTGCGGCCGGTCGGGGTGACCACCATCGATGTGCCGATGCCGGTCGACGAGCGGGCCCGCCGGGTGGCGCAGGCACTGCTCGCCCACCCCGCCGACCCGAGGGGGCTGGAGGACTGGGGGCGCGAGGTCGGCGCCAGCGCCCGGACGCTGGCCCGGCTGTTCTCGGCCGAGACCGGCATGCCGTTCGGCCGCTGGCGCACCCGGGCCCGGCTGAAGGCCGCGCTGGAGTACCTGGCGGTGAACCGGCCGCTGGTGGCGGTGGCCCGGCAGGTCGGGTACAGCACGCCCAGCTCGTTCGTGGCTGCCTTCCGGGCGGAGACCGGGCGGACCCCCGGCGCGTACTTCGCCGCCACGCCCTGAGCCGTGACCCGCCGAGCTGTGCCCCGCCCAGCCGTGACCCGCCCAGCCGTGACCCGCCCAGCCGCGCCCTTCCGGTCCCCGGCCCGGCCCCGGGCCGTCCGCTGCTCCGGCCGCACCCGGCGGCCGGAGCACGCGCGGGATGGTCACAGCTGCTTGAGGGCGCTCTCGAAGTCGTCCAGCGCCATCAGCGCCTCGCTGTACCCGGCGGGCAGGAAGGCCACACTGCCGAACAGGCGGTGCTCCCGGGCGGCGGGCAGCCGCTGGAAGGACTTCTGCGCGAACAGCTTGGGGCCCAGGTTGGCGGGCTGCCCGTCATTGGTCGTGTAGTAGAAGATCGCGTCGGCGTCGGCCAGCCGGCTGCCCACCAGCTCATAGGAGACCGACTCCTGGACGATGCCCCGGCCGCTGGCGGTCGCGAACCGCGCCCCGGCGTCGGCCAGGATGCCGCCGATCGGGGACCCGGTCCCGTACAGCCACCACTGCCCCTCGTCGAAGCCGCCCTGGAGCAGGTCCCAGCGGTAGCGGGCCAGCTGCTCGGCGTACTGCTGCTTGATGCCGGCGGTCCGCTCGCTGTAGCGCTTCTTCAGCGCGTCGAGCGCCGTCGGGACGCCGAGCACCTCGGCGGTGGCGTCGGCCATGTCGCGCCACGGGGCCTTGGACTTGCTGAACGGCAGCACCACCGTCGGGGCCAGCTTGGTCAGCTGCGCGTACGGCAGGTCGGACTGAGCGTCGATGGCCAGGATCAGGTCCGGCTCCAGGGCGGCGACCTTCTCCACCTGGATGGCGCCGCCGACCCCGTCGGAGACCTTGGCGATGGGCCGCCACCGGTCCAGGTACGGCTTGGCGACGTACTGCTCGCCCGCGTTGAAGACACCGATCGGGGTGATCCCGAGATCGAACATCGCGCCCATCGGGAAGTCGTTGAGGGCCACCACGCGCTTGGGCTGGTCCGGCACCCGGATCTTCCCCTTGGTGCTGTCGACCAGCCGGGTGGCGGCGCCGGAGCTCTTGGCCGACGCGGCGGCACCGCCTGAGGAGCCGCCCGAGGAGCCGCCGGAGCCGCAGGCGGCCAGCCCGAACAGCGCGGCGGTGCCCGCCGCCGCGCCGAGCAGGCCGCGTCGGGACAGGCCGCCGGACGGCAGGGGGCGGGGGCGCGGCGGGGTGGGGGGCTGGTGCACGGGATTCCTCCAGAGGGGGCGCGGCGGGGTACTCCCACCACGGCGGAGCATGGCCGATGGGCTACTTAGGCTTGCCTAACTATGGCTAGCCTAAGTGCCCTCCGCCGGAGAAAAATCCGCAGCCGGACACCGCATCGCCCGATCCGGCCACGCGGCCGGGTCGGCCGCCGTCGCGGATTGGCCGTCAACTCCCGCGTCCGACCGGGCGACTTGGGGAATCCCCGGCCGCTGCGGGCGGTCGGCACTCATGCGGCGGACCGGGGTGCGGCTGTCCGTCTCGCGACATGACTTGGCCGCCGCAGGGCGCCGCAGGGTCGCCGGCCGGGCTGTCCGGGGTGCCCGGCTGGCGAAGGCGGGCTTGCGGTTAGGTTAGCCTCCCCTTATTCAGTCTCGGATGAACCCCGCCCGGGGGAGTCCGCCGAGGAGCACCTGTGGACCTTCTGCCAGCCCGCGCGGGCACCGCACCCCAGCGGCCCCGACCACCCGCCGCACCCCGGCGGCAGGCGCCGCCGCGCCCCACCGCGCCGCGCGTCGGCGCCCCCACCCTCGGGCTGGGCCTGGTGGTACTCACGGCGCTACTGGTGCTGGCACTGGTGGCCAGCCTCGCCGTCGGCGCCAAGAGCGTACCGGCGGGCACCGTGCTGGACGCCGTCTTCCACCACGACCCGGACAACGCGGACCAGCTGATCGTGACCTCGCTGCGCCTGCCGCGCACCGTGATCGGCCTGCTGGCCGGTGCGGCGCTGGGCCTGGCCGGGACGGTGATGCAGGGTCTGGCCCGCAATCCGCTCGCCGACCCGGGCATCCTCGGCGTCAACTCCGGCGCCGCGCTGGCGGTGGTGGTCGGGATCTCGGTCTTCAAGATCACCTCCTTCACCGGCTATGTGTGGTTCGCCTTCGTGGGCGCGGCCGCCGCCGCCGTCCTGGTCTACTGGATCGCCTCGCTGGGCCGGGAGGGCGCCACCCCGGTCAAGCTGGCCCTCGCGGGCGGCGTGTGCAGCGCCGCGCTCACCTCGCTGACCACCGCCGTGCTGCTGACCGACACCGCCACCTTCGACCGGTTCCGGTTCTGGGAGGTCGGCGCGCTGGCCGGCCGCGACCTGTCGGTGGCCGCCCAGGCCGCGCCGTTCATCGCGGTGGGGGTGCTGCTGGCCCTGGGCTCCGGACGGATACTCAACACCCTCGGCCTCGGTGAGGACACCGCGCGCGGCCTGGGTCAGAACGTGGTCGCGGCCCGGCTGTACTGCGCCGTCGCGGTGGTGCTGCTCTGCGGCGCGGCCACCGCGATGGCCGGGCCGATCGGCTTCGTCGGGCTCACCGTCCCGCACGCCGTACGCCTGGTCACCGGCCCGGACCACCGCTGGATACTGCCGTACTCGATGCTGCTCGCCCCGGTGCTGCTGCTGGCCTCCGACGTGCTCGGCCGGGTGGTGGCCCGGCCCGGTGAGATCCAGGTCGGCATCGTCACCGCCGTCGTCGGAGCCCCCGTGTTCGTCGCCCTCGTCCGCCGCCGCAAGAGTCCAGAGCTGTCATGACGACCCCACCGATATCCGCCGCCCGCCGCCCGGTGCCGGCCGCCGCGATCCGGACCGTCACCCTCGCCCGCACCGGCCCCCGGCTGCGCACCCTGGCGGTCGCCGGGGCGGTCGTCGGCGTCGGCGTCGTGCTGCTCTGCGTGGCGCTGTCGATCGGCAGCTACCCGGTGCCGCTGCCCGAGGTGCTGCGGGCGCTGGCCGGCCGCGGCAGCGCCGGGGCCGACTTCATCGTCAACGGCGTCCGGCTGCCGCGCGCGGTCACCGCGCTGGCCACCGGAGCGGCCTTCGGCCTGTCCGGGGCGATCTTCCAGACCCTGATCCGCAACCCGCTGGCCAGCCCCGATGTCATCGGCATCACCTCGGGCGCCAGCGCGGCGGCGGTGATCGCGATCGTGGTGTTCGGCCTCGGCGGGGCGGCCGTCTCGATCAGCGCCGTCGCCGGGGCGCTGGCCACCGCCGTACTGATCTACCTGCTGGCCTGGCGGCGCGGGGTCCACGGCTACCGGCTGGTGCTGGTCGGCATCGGCGTCTCCGCCGCGCTCTCCGGCGTCGTCTCCTATCTGATGACCCGGGCCGAGGTCTACACCGCCGAGCAGGCGATGGTCTGGCTCACCGGCAGCCTGGCGGGCAGCGACTGGTCACGGGTCCGCCCGCTGCTGGGCTGCCTGGCGGTGCTCGTCCCGGCCGCCGCGCTGGCCGCCCGTACGCTGCCCGCGCTCACCCTGGGCGACGACTTCGCCAAGGGCCTGGGCGTACGGGTGGAGCGCGGCCGGCTGGCGCTGATCCTCACCGGGGTGGCCCTGGCGGCGGTGGCGACCGCCGCCGCCGGACCGGTGGCGTTCGTCGCCTTCCTGTCCGGGCCGCTGGCCCGGCTGCTGATCCACGGCCGCAGCCCGGGGCTGGCACTGTCCTCGCTGATCGGCGGGGTGCTGATGCTGGGCTGCGATGTGGCGGGACAGCACCTGTTCGGGGCGACCGAGTTCCCGGTCGGAGTGATCACCGGAGTGCTGGGTGCCCCGTGCCTGCTGTGGCTGCTGGCCCGAGCCAACCGGGTCGGTACGGGGGGATGACGCAAACCATGACGAGCGCGACAAGGACGGCAGCGGTGGCAGAGGCAGAGCTGACCGGTACGGCGGCGGGACCGGAGGCGGACGGGGCGCGGGCGGCCCTGTCGGCCGGTGGCCTGCGGCTGGGCTACGACCAGCGGGAGGTGGTCGGCGGCGTCACCCTGGACATCCCGCCCGGCCGGGTCACCATGATCGTCGGCCCCAACGCCTGCGGGAAGTCCACCCTGCTGCGCGGCCTCGCCAGGCTGCTGCCGCCCCGCTCCGGCGAGGTGCTGCTCGACGGCCGGGACATCCACCGGATGCCCACCAAGGAGGTCGCCGCGCGGCTCGGCATCCTGCCGCAGACACCCGTCGCCCCCGACGGCATCCGGGTCAGCGACCTGGTCGGCCGGGGCCGCTATCCGCACCAGGGCTGGTTCCGCCGCTGGACCGCCGAGGACGACGAGATCGTGGCCGAGGCGCTGACCGCCACCGACACGCTGGACCTCGCCGCCCGTACCGTCGACGAGCTCTCCGGCGGCCAGCGGCAGCGCGTCTGGATCGCCGTCGCCCTGGCCCAGCGCACCGAACTGCTGCTGCTGGACGAGCCCACCACCTACCTCGACCTGCCGCACCAGGTCGAGGTGCTGGACCTGCTCACCGACCTCAACCGGGACCGGGGCACCACCGTGGTCACCGTGCTGCACGACCTCAACCTGGCCTGCCGCTACGGCGACCACCTGATCGCCATGAAGGACGGCCGGATCGCCGCCGAGGGCCTGCCCGCCGAGGTGGTCACCGAGGAGTCCGTACGGGAGATCTTCGGCATGGACTGCCGGGTCGTCACCGACGAGGTCTCCGGCACCCCGCTGGTCCTCCCGATCGGCCGCCACCACGCCCGGCCCACCGCCGCCGTCTGACCCGGCCGCCCCCTCCACACGTACGAAAGGCACCCGCAGCATGCACAGCACCAAGGCCGCCCCCCTCACCGGCCCCGCCCTGGACGCCCGCTTCGCCGAGATCGTGGCCTCGCTCGGCCGACGCGGACTGCTGGCCGGAGCCGGCGGACTGGCCCTGGCCGCGCTGACCGGCTGCGGCGAGGGCAGCCCCGCCGCCCCGGTCGGCAGCGAGTCGGCCACCCGCACCCTGCGCGGCGCGGACGGTGAGGTCACCGTCCCCACCCATCCGCGCCGGGTGGTGTGCCTGGACTACTTCACCGCCATCTTCCTGGTCGAGCTGGGCCTGCCGCCGGTCGGCGGCATCGACTTCAGCTGGGTCGACGACACCTCGATGTACCCCGCGTACGTGGCGCCGCTGCGGGCCGTCAAGCCGATCGGGGAGATCACCAAGACGGACATCGAGCGGGTCGCCGCGCTCCGCCCCGACCTGGTGCTCGGCCCCAAGCCGGGCAGCCGCTACGACAACTCGCCCGGCGCCATGAAGAAGGCCGCCGCGCTCGCCCCGGTCTTCGCCGTCGACTTCGGCAACACCGGCGACTGGCGCGGGCCGCTGGCCGACACCGCCCGCGCGGTCAACCGCACCGCCGAGCACGACCGGCTCAAGGCCGCCTACCAGGCCGACATCCAGCGGGTCCGGGCCGCCCACGGCGACCTGCTGGCGCGGACCAGGGTCGGCGTGCTCAGCTACGCCCAGGACGGTACGTACGCGCTGGACCTGCCGGACGCCGGCGACGGGGTGATCCTGCGTGACCTCGGCCTGGCCTGGGGGCGGGCCTCCGCCGCCAACGGCAGCAACAACCGGGAGCTGTCGCTGGAGGAGCTGGGGCGGCTGGACGACTGCGACCTGCTGCTGTACCGGGCCGACAGCAAGGGTGTGCCGGGCAACGGCCTGGACGCGGTGACCAGGCTTCCGGCGTGGCGGCGGCTGCCGGCGGTGCGGGCCGGGCACGCGTACCCGATCGGCTGGAACGACGTGTGCGGCTACCGGTGGGCGCAGCAGGCGGTCGCTGACTTCGAGGGGGCGATGAAGAAGTACACGGGCGGTGTGTGACGCGGCCCCTGCCGGGGCCGGGCTCAGGGGCTGACGGCGAGGACCAGGTAGGCGGCCAGGATGGTGAGGTGGACGCCGCCCTGCAACGGGGTGGCCCGGCCGGGGATGACGGTGAGGGTGCCCACCGCGACGGTGAGGGCCAGCAGCACCAGATGGGTCGCGCCCAGGCCGAGGATCAGCGGGCCGTTGAGCCAGACCGAGGCCACCGCCACCGCCGGGATGGTCAGCCCGATGCTGGCCATGGCCGAGCCGAGCGCCAGGTTGAGGCTGGTCTGCACCCGGTCCCGGTTGGCGGCGCGCACCGCCGCGATGGTCTCCGGGAGCAGCACCAGCATCGCGATCACCACGCCGACCACCGAGGCGGGCAGTCCGGCGGCGGCCACCCCGGACTCGATCGTCGGGGACTCCACCTTGGCCAGCCCGACCACCCCGACCAGCGCCGGGAGCAGCAGCACCAGGCTGAGCAGCGCGGTGCGGGCCGACGGCGGGTCGGCGTGGCCGTCGGCGTCGATCACCTCGCCGTGCGCGGTCACCGGGAGGAAGTAGTCCCGGTGCCGGATGGTCTGGGTGGTCACGAACAGCCCGTACAGGACCACCGCGGCCGCCGCCGCGAAGACCAGCTGGGTGGGGGAGAACTGCGGCCCCGGCCGCTGGGTGAAGGTCGGCAGCGCCAGGCTCAGCGTGGCCACGGTGGCGACGGTGGCCAGCGCCGCGCCGGTGCCCTCCGGGTTGAAGACCGCCACCCGCCGCCGCAGCGCCCCCACCAGCAGGCAGACCCCCACGATGCCATTGCAGGTGATCATCACCGCCGCGAACACGGTGTCCCGGGCCAGCGTCTCGGCCTTGTCGCCGCCGTCCGCCATCAGGGTGACGATCAGCGCCACCTCGATGATCGTCACCGCCACGGCCAGCAGCAGCGACCCGAACGGCTCGCCCACCCGGTGCGCCACCACCTCCGCGTGGTGCACGGCGGCCAGTACCGAGCCGACCAGGAAGCAGCCCACCAGCGCGATCAGGACGATGGGCAGTGAGCGGCCCCAGGTGAACGCCAGCAGCACGACCGCGAGCACCGGCACGACGACCGTCCAGTGCAGGGCGCGCGGACGCAGGTGAACGACCATGGACCGGAGCTTGGCAGATCACTCCGGGGCCTTTGTGGAGACACTTCCGGAATGTCCGGTACTGCACCGAGGTGCATCAACGGCTGACCGCTGGCCTTCCCGGCCCGTGGCCTGCCCGGCCGGGGTGCGGGAGTGTCGGGGAATAGGGGCGGCCGGCGTGTTGCTGCATTCGTTGAACAGTCAACTAGAGAGGCGACGATGAACGCGATGCAGTTCGGGATCTTCACCGTCGGTGATGTCACCCCCGATCCGACCACCGGCCGCACGCCCACCGAGCATGAGCGGATCAAGGCCATGACGGCCATCGCGCTCAAGGCCGAGGAGGTCGGCCTGGACGTCTTCGCCACCGGCGAGCACCACAACCCGCCGTTCGTCCCGTCCTCCCCGACCACCATGCTCGGCTGGATCGCCGCCCGCACCGAGCGGCTCATCCTCTCCACCGCCACCACGCTGATCACCACCAGCGACCCGGTGAAGATCGCCGAGGACTTCGCCATGCTCCAGCACCTGGCGGACGGCCGCGTCGACCTGATGCTCGGCCGTGGCAACACCGGCCCGGTCTACCCGTGGTTCGGCAAGGACATCCGGCAGGGCATCCCGCTGGCGATCGAGAACTACGCCCTGCTGCACCGGCTGTGGCGCGAGGACGTGGTGGACTGGCAGGGCCGCTTCCGCACCCCGCTCCAGGGCTTCACCGCCACCCCGCGCCCGCTGGACGGCACCCCGCCGTTCGTCTGGCACGGCTCCATCCGCAGCCCCGAGATCGCCGAACAGGCCGCCTACTACGGCGACGGCTTCTTCGCCAACAACATCTTCTGGCCCAAGGAGCACTTCAAGCGGCTGATCGGCCTCTACCGGGAGCGCTACGCCCACTACGGCCACGGCACCCCCGAGCAGGCCGTCGTCGGGCTCGGCGGCCAGGTCTTCATGCGGCCCAACTCCCAGGACGCGGTCCGCGAATTCCGCCCGTACTTCGACAACGCGCCCGTGTACGGACACGGCCCGTCGTTGGAGGAGTTCGCTGAAGCGACCCCGCTCACCGTGGGCAGCCCGCAGCAGGTCATCGAGAAGACGCTGGCCTTCCGCGAGACCTTCGGTGACTACCAGCGCCAGCTGTTCCTGATGGACCACGCCGGGCTGCCGCTGAAGACCGTACTGGAGCAGCTGGACATCCTCGGTGAGCAGGTCGTGCCGGTCCTGCGCAAGGAGTTCGCCGCCGGCCGCCCCGCCGGTACGGCCGATGCCCCCACCCACGCCGCGCTGGTCGCCCGCCGCGACGCCGCCGCAGTCTGACCCCCCTCCGGAGGAGAGCCCATGCAGCCCCTGAAGCTCGTCGCCGTCTCGGCCGGCCTCAGCCGGCCGTCGTCCACCCGGCTGCTGGCCGACCGGCTGGCCGAGTCGGCCCGCCGGCAGCTGGCCGGCACCGGCCGCCCGGTCGAGGTCCGGGTCGTCGAGCTGCGGGAACTGGCCACCGAGATCGCCCACAACCTGGTGACCGGCTTCCCCGGCGCCGCCCTGGGCGCCGCGGTGCGGGCCGTCACCGAGGCGGACGGCCTGATCGCGGTCACGCCGATCTTCACCGCCTCGTACAGCGGGCTGTTCAAGTCCTTCTTCGACGTCATCGACAACACCGCACTGGTCGGCAAGCCGGTGCTGATCGCGGCCACCGGCGGCACCGCCCGGCACTCCCTGGCGCTGGAGCACGCGCTGCGTCCGCTCTTCGCCTATCTGCGGGCGGTGGTGGTGCCCACCGCCGTCTACGCCGCCTCCGAGGACTGGGGCAGCGGCGGCGGCGCCGGGCAGGACCTGGCCGCCCGGGTCGACCGGGGTGCCGCCGAACTGGCCGCCCTGCTGGCCGCCCGCCCGGCCGCCGCCGAGCAGCCCGAGTCCGTCGTCCCCTTCGCACAGCAGCTCGCCGCCCTCCGCGTCGACTGACCGCCCGCCGCCCGGCCGCCCGCGCATGGTGCCGCCGGGCGGCTGGCTGCGGGCCCCGCCCGCCGTTGCGCCGTTCCGCCGGACGGGCCGCCGGCCCGACCGATCTCGGCCGCCCCGGGTGAGAATGGCTGGCAGAGGACGGGACAGGTGACAGGTGGCATCGGACTCGGGGAGCGCGGTCGGCGGTATGGGACGGGTACGGCAGGCGGGGGCGGATCTCTGGGACCGCTTCGTCGCCGCCGACCCCGGCCTGATCCGGCTGCTGGCCGCGGCCAACACGGTCGGTGCGATCGTCTGCACCCTGGCGGTGCTCGCCGCCCTGCACACGGCCGTGCCGCTGCTGGTGGTCGGCGCCGTGACCACCATGGCGTCCTCCTTCGCCCTCACCGAGCCCCGGCTGCGCGACCAGGCGGTGACCCTGGCGTTCGGACTGCCGACCGCGCTGTCCTCGGTGGCCCTGGCCTCCGTCCTGTCCCGCTACCGGGCCGCCGCCGACCTGACCTTCGTCCTGCTGATCTTCGGCGCGGTGTACGTCCGCCGGTTCGGGCCGCGCGGCACCGGGCTGGGCCTGATCGCCTTCCAGCTCTTCTTCGTCGCGCAGTTCGTCCAGGCCGGGCCGGCCATGCTGCCGCAGCTCTGCGGGGTGGTGGCGGTCTCCTTCGCCAGCTCGGCCCTGGTCCGGTTCGGCATCGTACGGGCCACCCCCGAGCGCACCCTCGGGCGGTTGCAGCAGGCCTTCCGGGTACGGCTGGGACGGGTGCTCGCCAGCCTGACCGAGGTGGCCGCGCCGGACCGGCGGCAACCGCTGGCCGACCGCACGGTCACCGACCTGCACCGCGCCACCGCCCGGCTGCACGAGTGCGCGCTGATGATCCAGAGCCGGCTGGAGTCCGGCACCGCCAGCGCCGCCACCGCCACCCTGGTCCAGCGCCGGGTGGCCGAGGCCGAGATCGCCGCCGAACGGCTGGGCATCCTGCTGATGCGGGCCGTGGAGCAGGGCGGCGACATCGCCGACTACACCCTCACCCTGCACCTGCCCGGCCACCTGCCGAACACGGGCACGGTCACCCCGGCCGCCGAGGAGCCCGACGCCGCCGCGCTGCGCAAGCTGGAGCGGGAGCTGCGCGCGCTCGGCCTGCTGGTCGGCGGTACGGCGGCGGCGCGCCGGGGGACCGGCTACGCCGTGGTCCGCAACCGGCTGCTGGGCTACCGCGACGACCGGCGGCTGCCGGACGCCTCACCGGCGGTGCAGGAGGCCTTCCGGGCGGTCGGTGAGCTGGCCCGCGCCCTGCTCGGCCTCTACCTGGCGCTGGACGAGGAGGCGGACAGCACCGACGACAGCCCGGAGACCCAGCGCTCCCGCGAGGAGCTGGAGGCGGAGGACGTCAGCCTCTCCTCCGCCGAGCAGGAGAGCGGCGCCGCCCCCGCCACCGGCCTGGCCCGCCCCTCCACCCGGACCGCCTGCCAGGTCGCGGTGGGCTCCGCGCTGGCCATCCTCGGCGGTGAGCTGCTCTCCCCGCAGCGCTGGTACTGGGCCGTCCTGACCTGCTGGGTGGTCTTCGTCAACACCGCGTCCACCGGCGAGGTGATGATCAAGGGCTCCCGGCGGCTGGTCGGCACCGTGGTCGGCGTCGTCGCCGGGCTCGGCCTGGCCACGCTGGTCGGCGGTGACCCCTGGCTGGCCTTCGTACTGGTGATCGTCTGCATCTTCGGCATGTCGTTCACCGCGCCGCTGTCGTACACGCTGATGTCCTTCTTCATCACCATGATGCTGGGCCTGCTCTACACCCTGCTGCACACCTTCAGCCCGGCCGTCCTGGTGCTGCGGATCGAGGAGACGGCGCTCGGCGCCACCTGCGGGCTGATCGCCGCCGTCCTGGTGCTGCCGATCGGCACCGGCCGGCGGACGGACGAGCAGCTGGGCCAGGTGCTGCAACGGCTGCGCGAGGTGCTCGCCCAGTCCGTCGCCCAGCTCAGCGGCGCCCCGGCCGCCGACCTGCTGGACCGGGCCCGCGACCTGGACACCGCGCTCGACGGCCTGCGCCGCTCGGTCAAACCGCTCACCCACCCGGTCAGCCCGCTGCGGGCCCGGCGGCGCAACGCCCGCTATGTGATGGGCCTGCTGGAGACCTGCGCCTACCACGGCCGCAGTCTGGCGGCCACCGCCGAACTGGTCCCGGAGAGCCTGCGCATCGGCGCCGACCCCCGGCTGGCTCGGGCCACCGGCCGGGTGGACCGCAATCTGCGGCTGCTGGCCGGCTACATCACCGGGGGCGGCGAGGAGCGGCCGGTCCTGGAGAGCGGGCCCAATGTCGCCGTGCTGCTCCGGGACGCCGCCGGGGGCAGCGAGGCCGGAGCGGGCAGTGTCTCGCTGCGGGTGCTGCGGCATCTGCAACGGCTGGACGAGGCCGTGCTCGGGCTGGCCCGCCCGCTCGGCCTCAGGACCACCGACACCGACCGCCCCGACCCGGAAGGCGAACGCCCCGACCGGGAAGGCGACCGCCCTGAATCGGAAGGCGACCGCCCCGACCCGGAAGGCTCGGGCCGGAAAAGCCCTGACCGCGACCGCCGCGACCCCAAGGGGAGTTCCACGGCCGCGGAATGAAAGCGGGGCGCGGGGCCGGATATCACGCCGACGATTCTTGACATGTACCTTGACGCCGCAGAACCGGGGTTGTAGACATCACCTCAGAGAGCGCTCTCAAAGGTGATTCCACCCCTCACCGAGGATGATCCCCACCCGGTTCAGGAGACCTCATGTCAGGCAACAGTCCCATGCTGCTGCACAGGCCCTTAAGGCGTGGCGGGCCACGGCCCTACTACGTCGTCGCTCTGCTGACCGCGCTGCTGGCGAGCCTGGTGCTCGTCGTCGCGCAGTCGCCGGCCCACGCGGCCGGCACCCTGCTCTCCCAGGGCAAGACGGCCACCGCGTCCTCCGCCGAGAACGCCGACACCTCCGCGTCGGCCGCCGTCGACGGCAATGCCGCCACCCGCTGGTCCAGCGCGTTCGCCGACCCGCAGTGGCTCCAGGTCGACCTCGGCGCCAGTGCGTCGATCAGTCAGGTCGGGCTCAACTGGGAGGCGGCGTACGCGACCGCGTTCCAGATCCAGGTGTCCGACACCGGTACCGGCAACTGGACCACGGTCTACTCGACCACCACCGGCACCGGCGGCAACCAGACGCTGAACGTCTCCGGCACCGGCCGCTATGTGCGGGTGTACGGCACCCAGCGGGCCACCCCGTACGGCTACTCGCTGTACGAGTTCCAGGTCTACGGCTCGTTCACGGCGGGCGGCGGCTGCGGCACCGGCAACGCGGCGCTGAACCGCCCGGCGACCACCTCCTCCACCGAGAACGCCGGCACCCCCGCGTCGGCCGCCGTCGACGGCAACACCGGCACCCGCTGGTCCAGCGCGGCCGGCGACCCGCAGTGGCTCCAGGTCGACCTGGGCAGCTCCCAGCAGATCTGCCAGGTGGCGCTGAACTGGGAGGCGGCGTACGCGACCGCGTTCCAGATCCAGGTGTCCGACACCGGTACCGGCAACTGGACCACGGTCTACTCGACCACCACCGGCACCGGCGGCAACCAGACGCTGAACGTCTCCGGCACCGGCCGCTATGTGCGGGTCTACGGCACCCAGCGGGCCACCGTGTACGGCTACTCGCTCTGGGAGTTCGTCGTGCACACGGGCACGCCGAGCACCAACCCGCCGACCACTCCGCCGACCACCCCGCCCACCACGCCGAGTGACCCGGGTTCGTTCTGGGGCGACACCAGCAGCATCCCCGCCGCCAAGAACGTCGTCATGCTCAAGATCCTCAACCGGACGAACGGCAAGTACCCGGACAGCCAGGTCTACTGGAGCTACAACGGGCAGGTCCACTCGATCGCGGACCAGCCGTACTTCGACATGCCCGTCAACTCCGCCGGGCGGATGTACTTCTACCTCGGCTCCCCGAACAGCCAGTACTACGACTTCATCGAGTTCACCGTCGGGGCGAACGTCTTCAACGGCAACACCACCCGGGTCGACGCGTTCGGTCTGAAGCTCGCGATGCGGCTGCACTCCCGCGACGGCAACGACGTCTCGGTGGGTGAGGACCAGGCGACCTTCGCCGAGGACCGGTCGGCCACCTTCCAGAAGTTCATCAACGAGGTGCCGTCGCAGTTCAAGGTGCTGGCGCAGACCCAGGCCCCCTACCGGATCATCGCACCCGGCAGCGACCCGAGTTTCCGGACCGGCGGCGTGAATGCGAACTACTTCACCGCTTATGCGAACTCGGTCGGCGTGAATGCCCCCACGTCGGACATCTTCGGCTGCGCCGGAACGCTTTCCGAGAATCCCGGAATGTGCTCCGCGCTCAACCGGCACGTGGCCACCCTGCCGCAGTCCCAGTGGTCCGACCCGAACCAGTACTACCAGACCGGGCCGGCGAACTACTACGCCAAGTTCTGGCACGACCACAGCATCAACAAGCTGGCGTACGGATTCCCGTACGACGACTACGCCGGCCAGTCCTCCTTCATCTCGCACAACGACCCGCAGTACCTGCTGATCGCGGTCGGCTGGTAGTCGGGCCCCACCCTGTCCCGCCCCACCCGTGTCACGGCGGCCGTCATCGACGGCCGCCGTGACTTCGGGCGTCCTGGAGCGTTCTCTATGCGTCCGGCCGATCCGTGGTCCGGACGGCGGCGGGGCGGCTCGGGCCGACTGCGCCGCGACCGGCCGGGGAGGGTCGTGTGGGACTTTCGCGCAGCTACGGACGCACCATCAGCCAGGGGCCGACCCCGGCCGACCTGGCACGGGCACCCGGCCTGCCCTACCCGAGCGGCTGGTCGGCGCTGGCCTTCTCCGACGAGCTGAAGCCCGGCGCCGTCCTCACCCGGCCGCTGGCGGGCGAGGACGTGGTGCTCTACCGGACGCGCACCGGTGCGATCCGGGCCGTGCGCCCCTACTGCCCGCACCTCGGCGCCCATCTGGGCCTGTCCGAGGTCGACGGCGACGACCTGGTCTGCCCGTTCCACTTCTTCGCCTTCGGCCCCGACGGCTCCTGCGTCCGTACGGGGTACGGCACGCCGCCGCCGAAGGCGTCGCTGACCGGGCTGCCGGTGCACGAGGTCAACGGCGCGGTCTTCGTCTGGCGGCACCACGACGGGCGGCAGCCGGACTGGGAGATCCCCACCTGGCACCGGATCGGCCACCTGCCCGCTCGGCACGTCACCTGGGAGCTGGCGGGCAACGCCCAGGAGGTCATCGAGAACTCGGTGGACATCGGGCACTTCGCCACCCTGCACGGCTGGGCCAGGGCCGACCTGGGCGCCCCGGTCTCCTACGGCGACACCGCGTTCCATGTGTCGATGCGGGTACGGGAGACCGCGCCGGTGATCGGTGAGTTCGGGGTGGAGGTGGAGGTCGACGGGTACGGCCTCGGCTGCCTGCACGCCGATATGTACACGCCCCGGTTCGGCATCCGGATGTGCACCATGGTGATGCCGACCGCCATCGCGCCCAACCGGATGCAGTTCCGGCAGTCCAACCGCATCGCCCTGGCCGAGCCCGCCCGACTGCCCGCACCCCTCGCGCGTGCGCTCAGCCGCACCGCCGCCCGGCTGCTGGCCCGGCCGCTGTTCCGGTCCAGCTGCGACTTCACGGCTGCGGACTTCCCGATCTGGAACCACAAGAGCTACCAGCACCCCCCACGGCTCGCCCCCGGCGACGGCCCGATCGGCCCCTTCCGCCGCTGGGCCCACCAGTTCTACCCCACCACCCCCCTCCCGGCACCCCTGCCCCCCGACCCCGCCGAGCAACCCGCACCCTCCTGACGAACGCCCCCCCACCAGGTGCGCGAACAACCCGCCCCCACGAAAACCCCAAGCGGACGTCAACCACACCCCACCTGGTCCTTACCCGGGCGCCGCGTCCGGGGTGCCCCCGCCAGGGGCGCGGGGAACTGCGCGAGCAACCCGCCGCCTCCGAGACCCGTAAGCGAACGTCAACCACACCCCACCTGGGCTTTACCCGGGCGCCGCGTCCGGGGTGCCCCCGCCAGGGGCGCGGGGAACTGCGCGAGCAACCCGCCGCCCCGGGAAAGCCGCGAGCGAACGGCAACCACACCCCACCTGGTCCTTACCCGAGCCCCGCGCCCGGGGGCGCCCCCGCCAGGGGCGCGGGGAACTGCGCGAACAACCCGCCACCCCCGAGACCCGTAAGCGAACGTCAACCACACCCCACCTGGGCTTTACCCGGGCCCCGCGTCCGGGGTGCCCCCGCCAGGGGCGCGGGGAACTGCGCGAGCAACCCGCCGCCCTGGGAAAGCCGCGAGCGGACGTCAACCACACCCCACCTGGTCCTTACCCGGGCCCCGCGTCCGGGGGTTCCCCCGCCAGGGGCGCGGGGAACTGCGCGAGCAACCCGCCGCCCCGGGAAAGCCGCGAGCGAACGTCAACCACACCCCACCTGGGCCTCACGCCCGTACCCGAGAGCGACGCCCCCGTGGTATCCGTTGTCGCGGACCCGTACCCCGCACTCCGGAAGGCCCCCGCATGCCCACCCCCCTGCTGCCCACCGCCCGGTCCGAGCCCTTCACCGGGCTGGAGGCGGTGGAGCGGCTGGCCAGGCTGGAGGACGGGGCGTGCCGGCATCTGCTGGTGTGGCGGGCCGGCCCCGGGTGGCGGATGGTCAGCAGCGCCGTGCTCGGCGGCGGCCTCGGCCCGCGCCGCTGGGTGGTGAACGCGCAGGTCCGCCCCGGGTACGACCGGCTGGACCCCCAGCAGCACCTGGCGGACCTGGCCCGCGCCGCCGCCCTGACCGGCCCCGGAGTCGGGCTGATGACGGCCGCGCCGGTGGACGCCTGCACCCGGGCCGTGGACGGCGGGGTGGCGGCGCTGGTGACCACGGGCATCGGCGTGGCGGCGTGGGCGGCGTCCCCGGCGGCGGGCGACCCCGCACCGCAGCCGCCCGGCACCATCAACATCATCGTCGCGGTCCCCGCCCCGCTCTCCGATGCGGCCCTGGTCAACGCGCTGGCCACCGCCACCGAGGCCAAGGTGCAGGCGCTGCTCGACGCCGGGTACGACTGCTCCGGCACCCCCTCCGACGCCGTCTGTGTCGCCGCCCGGGAGCCCGCCCCCGGCGAGCCGGAGCTGCCGTTCGGCGGCCCCCGGTCGCTGTGGGGCGCCCGGCTGGCCCGCGCGGTGCACGCCGCCGTACGCGAGGGGGCGGAGCGGGACGCGGTCCGCCGCGCGTCGGGCGGCCCGGAGGCCGAGCATCCGGTCACCGGGCCCGGCTGCCTCGTCCCGCCGTCCGCCGGGACGCCGGCCCCGGTGAGCGGCGGTCTCGACTGACGGGCCGGGTGTGCACCGCGCCCGGCCGATGTCGCACACTCGTACCCATGAGCTTCCAGATCACCGCCGCCTCGCCGGAGCACCCGGGCCTGCTGCTGGAACTGCCGTGGCGGGTGCCGTTGGAGGAGTGGCCGGAGGAGCACCTGGTCGCGCTGCCCCGGGGCATCTCCCGCCATGTGGTGCGGTTCGCCCGAGCGGGCGGCGAGGTGCTGGCGGTCAAGGAGGTCGGGGAGTTCAACGCGGTGCGCGAGTACGGGCTGCTGCGTGACCTGCACCGGCTGGGGGTGCCGAGCGTGGAGCCGGTGGCGGTGGTCACCGGGCGGTCCGACCGGGGCGGTGAGGCGCTGGAGCCGGTGCTGATCACCAGCCACCTGGGCGGTTCGATGCCGTACCGGGCGATGTTCGAGACCACGATGCGGCCCAGCACTGTGAGCCGGCTGCTGGACGCCATGGCCGTGCTGCTGGTCCGGCTGCACCTGGTGGGCTTCGCCTGGGGCGACTGCTCGCTCTCCAACACCCTCTTCCGGCGTGACGCGGGTGCCTTCGCCGCCTATCTGGTGGACGCGGAGACCGGGCAGATCCAGCCCCGGCTGACGGACGGTCAGCGCGGCTATGACATCGAGATCGCCCGGGTGAACGTCGCCGGGGAGCTGATGGACCTGGAGGCGGGCGGGTCGCTGCACCCCTCGGTCGACCCGGTCTCCTTCGGTGACGCGCTGGCCGCCCGGTACGGCGACCTGTGGCATGAGCTGACCCGGGCGTCGGTCTACTCCCGCAACTTCCGGCACCGCATCGACGACCGCATCCGGCGGCTGAACGACCTCGGCTTCGACGTCGCCGAGATGCAGATCCAGCACTCCCCGGACGGCGCCAAGGTGACCATCCTGCCCAAGGCGGTCGACGCCGGCCACCACCAGCGGCAGCTGCTCCGGCTGACCGGCCTGGACGCGGAGGAGAACCAGGCCCGCAGTCTGCTCAACGACCTGGAGACCTATATGGCCCACCAGGACGACTACCTCCCCGGCGACCCGCTGAGCGCCAGCCGCGAGGTGGTGGCCCACCGCTGGGTGCGGGAGGTGTTCCGGCCCACGGTGCGGCTGGTCCCCGAGGAGCTGCGCAGCCGGATGGACACCGCGCAGCTCTACCACGAGATCCTGGAGCACCGCTGGTACCTCTCCGAGCGGGAGGAGGGCGATGTCGGCCTGGAGCACGCGGTGGACGACTACGTCCGTACCGTCCTGGTGCATGTGCCCGTCCCGGCGGAGGCCGTCCCCATGGAGGCCGCCCCGGCGGAGTGACGGCGGCGGCCTCCGGCACCGGCCGACCCGCCGCCCGCCCCGCTCCGGTCAGCCGCGGCGGCCGGGCCGCCGCCCCGGAGGCTGCCGGGGCTCCGGGCGCGCGGCGGGCTCCGGCACCGGGCACTGCTGCGGCGCCTTCTCGGAGACCATGAACGACTTGCCGTAGTGCTGGATCTCCAGCGGCGCCCCCTCGACCAGCGAGTAGGTGGCCACCGAGTCGGTGATCTCCACCCGCAGCCGCCGCCCCAGCACCTGGATGCGGAAGGCGATCCGGGCGAGCTTCTCCGGCAACCGGGGCGAGAAGCCCAGCGTGTCACCGCAGTGCCGCAGCCCCCCGAAGCCCGCCACCAGGGCGATCCAGGTGCCCGCCAGTGAGGCGATGTGCAGCCCGTCGCGGGTGTTGCGCTCCAGGTCCTTGAGGTCCATCAGGGCCGCTTCGCCCAGGTAGTCGTAGGCCAGCCGCAGATGGCCGACCTCCGCCGCGATCACGGCCTGGCAGCAGGCGGAGAGCGAGGAGTCCCGTACGGTCAGCGCCTCGTAGTAGGCGAAGTTCCGCGCCTTCTGCTCCGTGTCGAACGCATCGCTGCGCAGATACATCGCCAGCACCAGATCGGCCTGCTTGACCACCTGCTTGCGGTACAGGTCGAAGTACGGGAAGTGCAGCAGCAGCGGGTACTGGTCGGGGTGGGTGGCGTTGAAGTCCCACGTCTGGTGCTCGGTGTAGCCGGCCGACTGCTCGTGCACCTCCAGCGTCTTGTTGTACGGGATGTTCATCGCGTCGGCCGCGTCCCGCCAGGCGGAGGTCTCCTCGTCGTCCACGCCCAGCTCGGCGCCCTGGTCCGGGTGGCGCTCGACCACGTCGGCGGCGGCCCGCAGGTTCGACTGGGCCATCAGGTTGGTGTACGTGTTGTCGTCCGCCACCGCGCTGTACTCGTCCGGCCCGGTGACGCCGTCGATGTGGAAGCGGCCCCGGTGGTCGTGGTGCCCCAGCGAGCGCCACAGCCGGGCGGTCTCCACCAGCAGCTCGACGGAGGTCTCCCGCTCGAACGCCTCGTCGCCGGTGAGCGCGACATAGCGCACGGCGGCGTCCGCGACATCGGCGTTGACATGGAAGGCGGCGGTGCCGGCCGGCCAGTAGGCGGAGCACTCCTGCCCGTCGATGGTCCGCCAGGGGAAGGTGGCGCCGCCCAGGCCGAGCTGCTGGGCCCGCTGCCGGGCGGCGGGCAGCGTGGACTGCCGCCAGCGCAGCGCCTCCGCGACGGAGGACGGCGAGGTGCAGGTGAGCATCGGCAGTACGAAGGTCTCGGTGTCCCAGAAGGAGTGCCCGTCGTAGCCGGAACCGGTCAGGCCCTTGGCCGGGATGGCCCGCTCCTCCGCCCGAGCGCCCGCCTGGAGCACATGGAAGAGGGCGAACCGCACGGCCTGCTGGATCTCCGCGTCGCCGTCCACCTCGACGTCCGCCCGCCCCCAGAAGTCGTCCAGGTAGCGGCGCTGGTGGTCGACCAGGCCCTGCCAGCCGGTGCTGTTGGCGCCCGCGAGCGCCGCCTCCACCTGGTCCCGTACGGCGGGCAGCGAGCGGACTCCCGACCAGCCGTAGGAGACCAGCTTCTCCAGCCGCAGCGCCTCGCCCGGCTTCAGCACCGATGTGACGGTGAACCGGCCGACGTCCGGGGCGCTCTCGCTGGAGGTGCGGGTGGACTCCGGCCCGTTGACGATGTGGTCGGCCGCCGCCGCCACCCGCAGCCCGCTGCGCGCGGTGCAGTGCACCAGCCGCAGCCGGGTGCCGTCGGCGTAGTCCTCCTCCGGCTGGAGCGGGGACTCCAGCGCGGCGGCCACCCGGGGGTCGCCGCCGGTCTGCGGCAGTTGCTCGTTGGCGACCAGCTCGGACTGGACGACCACCCGGATCTCGGAGTCCACCGGCTCCACCTCGTAGGCGACCGCGCAGATGGCCCGCTGGGTGAAGGAGACCATCCGGGTGGAGCGCACCTGCACGGTCCGCCCGGCCGGGGAGGTCCAGACACAGGTGCGGTGCAGCAGGCCGCTGCGCAGGTCGAGCACCCGCTCATGGGAGCGCAGCCTGCCGTAGCGCAGGTCGAACGGCTCGTCGTCCACCAGCAGCCGGATCAGCTTGCCGTTGGTGACATTGATGATGGTCTGCCCGGACTCCGGATAGCCGAAGCCGGCCTCCGCGTACGGCAGCGGACGCAGCTCGTGCACGCCGTTGAGGTAGGAGCCGGGCAGGCCGTGCGGCTCGCCCTCGTCCAGGTTGCCGCGCCAGCCGACATGGCCGTTGGAGAGCGCGAAGACCGACTCGCTCTGCGGCAGCACGTCCAGGTTGAGCTCGGACTCGCGTACGCTCCACGGCTCGACGACATACGAGGGATGGGTGATCACGCCCGTGCCTCCAGCAGCTCGGCCAGGTCCTGCACGACGGTGTCGGCGCCGTGCTCGCGCAGCGCGTCGGCCTGGCCGACCCGGTCGACGCCGACCACGAAGCCGAAGCGGCCGGCCCGGCCCGCGTCCATACCGGCCAGCGCGTCCTCGAAGACCGCCGCCGCGTCGGGGGCGACGCCCAGCTCGCGGGCGGCCTCCAGAAAGGTGTCCGGGTGCGGCTTGCCGGGCAGTTTGCGGTCGGCGGCGACCACACCGTCGATCCGCACCTCGAACAGCTGCTCGATGCCGGCCGAGACCAGCACATCACGGCAGTTGGCACTGGAGGAGACCACCGCCGTCCGCAGGCCCGCCGCGCGCACCGCCTCCGCGAAGCGCACCGAGCCCTGGTACGCCTCCACGCCGTCCTGGCGGATCTTGGCCAGCACCAGGACGTTCTTCCGGTTGCCCAGGCCCTGGACGGTGTCGCGCTCCGGCGGGTCGTCGTCCGAGCCGTCCGGCAGCTCGATGCCCCGGGAGGCCAGGAAGGTACGCACCCCGTCGGCGCGCGGCCGCCCGTCCACGTACTCGTCGTAGTCGGCCACCGGGTCGAACGGTCGGAAGCCGGCCCCGTCCCGGCGCCGCAGGAAGTCGTCGAACATCTCCTTCCACGCGGCCGCGTGGACCACCGCCGTCTTGGTCAGTACACCGTCGAGGTCGAACAGGCAGGCCCGGATACCGTCCGGGAGGCCGAGCTTCGTCATGGGTGGTCCCTCCCCGCCCGACCCGGAGCGCATGCCTGGAACCGGCCCTTCTCGCCCAGGCGGCTGCCCGCGGCCGCCACCGCCGGCAGCTGAACCGGCGTCAGCATCCGGCCCCCGCAGCGCCGTCCGCAGCGGCCCACTCCCCGTGGTGTGACCAGGACCGCAGCGTGCGCCGGCTCTCGAAGCGGCGCGGCACCCCGCTGACCGGGTCGGTGAACTCCAGCACCCGGGCCAGCAACTGCAACGGCCGGCGGAAGTCGCCCGGCGCCGGATCGGGCAGCAGCGCCGGATACACCGGGTCGCCCAGGATCGGGAGGCCGAGGCCGCTCATGTGCAGCCGCAGCTGGTGGGTGCGGCCGGTCAGCGGCAGCAGCCGGTAGCGGCCGAGGCCGCCGCGCCGCTCCAGCAGCTCGATCCGGCTCTCGGCGTTGGGCGGCCCCGGCTCCTCCCGGGCGGCTATCACCCCCCGCTCCTTGACGATCCGGCTGCGGACCGTGCGCGGCAGCGGGACGGCCGGGTCGTACGGCGCCACCGCCTCGTACTCCTTGCGCACCAGCCGGTCCCGGAAGAGCGTCTGGTAGGCCCCGCGCAGCTCCGGCGTGACCACGAACATCACCAGCCCGGCGGTCAGCCGGTCCAGCCGGTGCGCCGGGCTGAGGGCGGGCAGGCCCAGCTCCCGCCGCAGTCGCGTCAGGGCGGTCTCGGTGACATGGCTGCCGCGCGGGGTGGTGGACAGGAAGTGCGGCTTGTCCACCACCAGCAGATGGTCATCGCGGTGCAGCACCTCGACGCCGTACGGCACCGGCACCTCGGGCGGCAGCTCCCGGTGGAACCAGAGGAACGCCTCCGGTACGAAGGGGGCGTCCGGCTCGATCGGGCCGTCCACCGCGAAGACCGCCCGCTCCCGCAGCATCGCGTCGATCCGCCCGGCGGGCACGGCCGGCAGCCGGTCCACCAGGTGGTCCCGGACCGTCGCCCACGGGCCGGCGGCGGGCAGCCGCAACCGCACCGGGTCCACCCCGGCGCGCTGCGGCAGGGGCGACGGCGGCACCCTCGGCTTGCGTCTCATCGGGGCCAGCCTAGGCGGGGGGTCGGACAACGGCGGCCGGCCCGGACCCGAGCGGACCCCTGACCAGCGGTCAGGGGCACGGCAGGGGCGAGTGGGGGATCTTCCCGATGCCCGGCGCGGGTCGCCGTCGGCAGGATTCAGGGCATGCCGAAGAACACCGCACACCACGCCCGCCGGACCGCCGCCGCCGTCGCGGCCACCGCCGCCCTCGGGCTGACCCTCACCGCCGTCACCCCGGCCGCAGCCGCCGCACCGCCCGCCGCCGCACCGCCCGCCGCCGCACCGCCCGCCGCCGCACCGGAGCTGCCGGACCCGGCCGCGTACGCCGACTGCCCCACCCGGCTGCCCGCCGGCGCCGACCCCGCCCAGTGGCGCTGCGAGATCACCGTCGCCCGGGGCAGCATCACCCTCGGCGGTGTCAAGCCGGCGGAGATCAAGCCCATCACCCTGGTCCACGCGGAGGGCCCGCTGCCCGGCGGCGACTGGGACCAGGTCTTCGGCGGCCTGCGGGCCGACGCCACCCCGGTGCCCGGCGGACTGCTCGGCCTGCCGGGCACTGGCGGACCCGGACCGCTGCCGGGCCTGTCGGTCCAGCCCGAGTACGGCGGCTACGCGGACTTCCTCGGCACCGGTACGGACAAGGGCGGCCTGGCCCTCAAGTTCCGCCTGGTCTCCCCGCTGCTCAACCGGCGCTGCTCCATCGGCACCGACCGCGACCCGGTGGTGCTGCACCTCAGCCGCGCGGGCGACAGCCGGTGGCTCTCCCAGGACCCGCCGCTGGTCGCCTTCGACGCCTACGACCACACGCTGACCGCCCCGGCGGCCACCGGCTGCGGCCCGCTCGGCGCCGCTCTGAACCACCGCTTCGCCCTGCCCGCCCCCTCCGGCGTCAGCAGGATCGACTACACCGCGCACTACACCTTCCGCAGCTACGACCAGCTCCGCGCCTCCTGACCCGCACCGGCACCGGCACCGGCTGCGGAACGCGGGACCGGCCGGGCGTCGCCTGGCCGCCGGGGGTGGTCAGGAGGCGCCCAGGTCCAGCAGCGCCGCGAGCCGCCGCCACTGGGCGCGCGGCAGCCGCGCGTGCTCCGTGCCGGTCACCACCTGGAGCGCCACATGGTCCGCGCCCGCCGCGTGGAACTCCGCCACCCGGGCGCGCACCCGGTCGTCATCGCCCCAGGCGATCAGCGCGTCCACCAGCCGGTCGCTGCCGCCGTCCCGGAAGTCGTCGTCGCCGAAGCCCAGCCGCCGCAGGTTGGCGGTGTAGTTGGGCAGCTCCAGGTAGTACGTGACGATGCCGCGCCCCAGCGTGCGCGCCCGCTCCGGGTCGCTCTCCAGCACCACCTTGAGCTCCGGGGCCAGCAGCGGCCCGTCGCCCAGCATCTCCCGCGCCTGCGCGGTGTGCTCGGCGGTGACCAGGTACGGATGCGCCCCGGCGGACCTGGCCGCCGACAGCCGCAGCATCTTCGGTCCCAGCGCGGCCAGCACCCGCTCCCCGACGGGCACCGGCGTCGGCGCCGCGTCCAGCGCGTCCAGATACGCCCGCATCGCGGAGTACGGCCGCCGGTAGTCGGCGGCCAGCTTGGCGTGGCTGGCACCCAGGCCCAGCAGGAAGCGGCCCGGGTGCTCCTTGGCCAGCCGGGCGTGTGCCTCGGCCACGTCGGCGGCCTCGTGCTGCCAGATGCTGAGGATGCCGGTCGCCACCACGATCCGCGAGGTGGCCTCGATCAGCCGCGCCGCATGGCCCACATCGCTGCTGCCACCCACCCAGAGCGCGCCGTAGCCCAGCTCCTCCAGCTCCGCGACCGCCTCGGCGACCTCGGCGCGCACCGCAGGTTGGTCGGCGCGCAGCGCCGAACTCCAGATGCCGACCGTGCCCACTGCCTGCCTGAGTGCCATGGTGCGTTCCCCTCGTCGTGCGCCGTATCCGACTCTGTACGCCCCGGGAACGCGGCACGCCGAGCGGCCTATTCCGGCGGCCCGCCGTTCGGGTGAGCCGGACGCCGTACCGGCCGCTCCCGCCCGCCGTGGCATGCTCGGACGCATGGACGCCCCCGCCCCCGCCCCCGGCGCGCAGCCGCCGCCCGCCCGCCGCAACCCGGTGGGGGCGCATGTGCCGGTTGCCGGGCGCGGCCTGGTGGGGACCGGGCTGGCGTACGCGCGGCGGGTCGGCGCCGAGGCGGTGCAGGTGTTCGTCGCCAACCCGCGCGGCTGGGCCACCCCGGCGGGCGACCCGGCGCAGGACGCGGCCTTCCGGGACGCCTGCGCCGAGCAGGGCATCCCGGCGTACGTCCACGCGCCCTACCTGATCAACTTCGGCTCGGACAACGCGGCCACCCGCGAGCGGTCGGCCGTCTCGCTGCGCCACTCGCTGCTGCGGGCCCACGCCATCGGCGCGCGCGGCGTGGTGGTGCACACCGGCTCGGCGGTCGGCGCGGCGGCGGACGGCGGCTCGCGGTACGCGGAGGCGATGGCCCAGGTCCGGGCGGACGTACGGCCGCTGCTGGACGAGCTGGACCGGCTCGGGGCGGACGCGCCGTGGCTGCTGCTGGAGCCGACCGCCGGGCAGGGCAGCTCGCTCTGCTCCCGGCTGGAGCAACTGGCCGAGTACGCCGACGCGCTGGACCGGCACCCGCTGGTCGGCGTCTGTCTGGACACCTGCCATGCCTTCGCCGCCGGGCACGACCTGGCCGCGCCGGGCGGGGTCAAGGAGGCGCTGGACGTATTGGTTGCCGCGGTCGGTCCGGGGCGGCTGCGGCTGATCCACGCCAATGACTCCAAGGACGTCGCCGGGGCCCGCAAGGACCGGCACGCCAACATCGGCGCCGGGCGGATCGGCGCCGAGCCGTTCGGCGAGCTGTTCCGGCACCCGGCGACCAGCGGCGTCCCGCTGGTGGTGGAGACCCCGGACCGGCACCCCGACCGGGAGGGCGGCGGTCACGCCGCCGACATCGCCTGCCTCAAGGCGCTGCGGGAGCTGCCACCGGGGGCCTGATCGGCTGTCGGTGCCGGTTGCTATGGTTCCCTGGCGCGTTTCAGCACCCAGAACGAAAACGGGGGAGTGTGGCCGTGGGCCTGATGGACCGCATCCGCGGTGAGTTCATCGACATCGTCGAGTGGACCGATGACAGCCGGGACACCATCGTGTGGCGCTTCCCGCGCTACGAGAACGAGATCAAGATGGGGGCCAAGCTCGTCGTCCGCGAGTCCCAGGTCGCGGTCTTCGTCAACGAGGGCCAGATCGCGGACGTCTTCAAGCCCGGCACCTACACCCTGGAGACGCAGAACCTCCCGCTGCTGGCCACCCTGAAGGGCTGGAAGTACGGCTTCCACTCGCCCTTCAAGGCCGAGGTCTACTTCGTCACCACCCGTCAGTTCACCGACATGAAGTGGGGCACCCAGAACCCCGTCATCGTCCGTGACGCCGAATTCGGCATGGTCCGGCTGCGGGCCTTCGGCGCCTTCGCCGCCCGGGTGGTCGACGCCGCCGCGCTGCTGCGCGAGCTGGCCGGCACCGATCCGCAGTTCCGCACCGAGGAGGTGCAGGAGTACCTGCGGCAGCTGATCGTCGGCCGGCTGGGCAACGCGCTGGCCACCGCCGGGGTCCCGATGCTGGATCTGGCGACCCAGCAGGACGCGATCGGCACCAAGCTGGCCGGTGTCCTCACCGAGGAGCTGGCCTCGGTCGGCATCGCCATCCCCAAGTTCATCATCGAGAACATCTCGCTGCCGCCCGAGGTCGAGCAGGCCATCGACACCCGCTCCCGGATGGGCATCGCGGGCAACCTCGACCAGTACACCCAGTTCCAGGCGGCCAATGCGATCGGTGACGCCGCCCGCAACCCCGGCGGCGGCGCCGGTGAGGGCATCGGGCTGGGCCTCGGCATGGCGATGGGCCAGCGGATGGCGGCCGGCCTCAGCCCGCAGCAGGCACCCGCCGCCGCCGCCGTCCCGGCCCAGGCACCCGCACCCGCCGCCGGGCCGCCGCCGCTGCCGGTGCAGCAGCAGTGGTACATCGGGGTTGGCGGCGCCCAGCAGGGTCCGTACGACACCGCCGCGCTGAGCGGCCTGGTCGGCGCGGGCACCCTGACCCGCACCACCCTGGTCTGGCACAACGGCATGTCCGGCTGGCTCCCGGCCGAGCAGGTGCCCGAGGTGGGCGGCCTGTTCGCCAGCGTCCCGCCGCCGCTTCCGCCGCAGGTCTGAGAGCGAGGACCGCCATGACCGACGACCAGAGCACCACAGCGGCCACCGCCTCCCAGTCCTACCCGTGCCAGGCGTGCGGCGCCACCGTGGAGTACGCCCCGGGCACGGACGCGATGCGCTGCCCCTACTGCAAGCACGAGCAGGCGATCGTCCCCGTCCCCCGGCAGGTGCGCGAGCACGACTACGCGGAGCTGGCGAGCCTGCCCGCCAAGCCGCTGGCCACCCCGGGCGGCGTCAAGGTCTTCGTCTGCCCCGGCTGCCACGCCCGCACCGAGAGCGACACGCTCTCGGTGCGCTGCCAGTTCTGCGCCACGCCCCTGGTGGCGGACGCCGGGGCCACCGAGCGGGTCGTCCCGGAGGCGGTCGTCCCGTTCGGCATGGACCGCGAGGCGGCCCGTTCCGCGCTGCGCAAGTGGACGTCGTCGCGCTGGTTCGCCCCCTCGGGGCTGAAGAAGGTCACCGAGGCGGAGACCTTCAAGGGCAGCTACCTGCCGCACTGGACGTACGACGCGAACACCGTCTCGGACTACACCGGCCAGCGCGGCGAGTACTACTACGAGACCCAGACATACACCGTCACCGAGAACGGCGAGAGCCGCACCGAGACCCGCGAGGTGCGGCACACCCGCTGGTATCCGGCCTCCGGCACGGTCAGCCGGGGCTTCGACGACGTGCTGGTGCCCGGCACCGGCCACGTCAAGTCCGACCAGCTGGAGAAGCTCACCCCCTGGCCGCTGGAGGAGGCCAAGCCGTACCAGGAGGAGTACCTGGCGGGCTTCCAGACGGTGCGCTACGACATCGAGCCGGAGGACGGCCTGGTGGCGGCCAAGGAGCAGATGGCGCCGGTCATCGCCGCCGACTGCCGGGAGGACATCGGCGGTGACGAGCAGCGGGTGGCCTCGGTGGACACCCGCTACTTCGACCTCACCTTCAAGCTGATGCTGCTCCCGGTGTGGTTCCTCACCTATCTGCACGCGGGCAGGAGCTGGCAGGTGATGGTGAACGCCCGCACCGGCGAGGTGATCGGGGAGCGCCCGTACAGCAAGGGCAAGATCTTCCTGGCGGTGCTGGTGGCGCTCGCCGTCATCGCCGTGGTCGTGCTGCTGGTGAACCGGAAGTAGGGCGGACGCCGGTGGTACGCGGGGTCGCCCGCGTACCACCGGCGGGGCGCTACTTCAGCCCGCTGTCCAGGGCGCCGAGCAGGGTGCCCTGCGGGGTGTCGCCGGACATCTCCCAGATCATCACGCCGAGCAGGTTCTCGGACTTCACATAGTCCGTCTTCTTGCCGATGGACCAGGTGTCGTCGAAGCTCCACCACTGGTTGCCGGTGTAGCCGTAGGTGGCCACCGACTGGGTGTCGTGGTAGACGGTCATGGTCGGGTACGAGGCGATGAGGTTGGCGTAGCCACGGGTGCCGGCCTCCTCCGCGAACTGGCCGGGTGCGGCGCCGCCCGCCGGCTGCCACTCACCGTGCGCGCCGCCGTCGGTGACGTTCTGCCAGCCCCGGCCGTAGAACGGGATGCCCACGGTCAGCTTGCGGGGGCTGACCCCGGCGTCCAGATAGGCGTTGACGGCCGACTCGACGCTGAAGTGGAAGCCGTACGGGTCCTTGTCGTCGGCGTACAGGTTGGCCTGGTTGCCGGTCAGATCGGGCTCCCAGGAGTTGTCACTGCCCGAGCCGTGGAAGTCGTACCCCTGCACATTGGCCACGTCGAGCGAGTCGAAGACCTGGCCGAGGTCCCAGCCGTCGCTGATCTTCTGCGGGTCGGCGGGGGTGAAGGCGGTCAGCAGCCGGTGGTCGCCGCCCAGCGCGTCCAACTGCTTGCGGAACTCCGCGAGCAGCAGGGTGAGGTTGCCCCGGTCGGCGGTGGACCAGTGGTTGCCGGGGTGCCCGGAGTCGGAGCCGGGCCACTCCCAGTCGATGTCGAAGCCGTCGAAGATCCCGGCGGCGGTGCCGGGGCCGCCGGCACCGGCGTAGCTGGGCAGATTGCCCTTGATGTACATGTCGATGCAGGAGGCGACGAACTTCTGCCGGGACGCGGCGGTGGCGGCCACGTCGGAGAAGTACTTGGAGTACGTCCAGCCGCCGAGCGAGACCAGGATCTTCAGGTTCGGGTGGAGCTTCTTGAGCTTCTTCAGCTGGTTGAAGTTGCCGCGCAGCGGCGCGTACCCGTCGTCCCCGACCCCGTCCACGGACTGGGCGGCGCTGAACGGGCGGGCGTAGTCGGCGTCGGCGTCGCCGGCCCCGGTGCCCTGGTTGGGGTCCTCCGGGTCGGCGGTGGTGGCCCGGGTGACGCCGTTCATACAGGTCAGATTGGTCGGGTCGATGTTCTCGAAGGCGTAGTTGACGATGTCGAGCTTGGCGGCGGCGCCGGAGTCCTGGAGGTTCTTCACGAAGTACTGCCGGCCGTAGATACCCCACTGGACGAAGTAGCCCACCTCGGCGTGCCTGCCGCCGCCGATCACGTCGTCAGTGCTCACCGTCAGCGCGTTGCTGGCGGGCGAGGCGTTGTCGGCCGGGTCGCGGGCCTTCACGGTGAAGGTGTAGGGGGTGGACGGCGACAGGCTGCCCACGGTGGCGCTGGTGGTGGAGCCGGAGACGGTCGCCGCCAGGGTGCCGCCCCGGTAGACGTCGTATGCGGCGACGCGCTGGTTGTCGGTGGCGGCGCTCCAGGCGAGGGTGACGCTGGTGGAGCCGACGGCGGTGCTGTGCAGTGAGCCCGGCGCGGTCGGCGGGACGGTGTCGTCGGCCGGGTCCACGGTGGCGGTGGTCACCGGGGCGCTGGGCGCGGAGGTGTTGCCCCGGGTGTCCCTGGCCCGCACGGTGAAGGAGTAGGAGTGGGCCGGGGTCAGCCCGGTGACCACGGCGGTGGTGCCGGTGGTCGTGGCGACCTGGGCGCCGTCGGCCAGTACGTCGTACGAGGCGACCGGGAAGTCGCCGCCGACCGCCGCCGTCCAGGACAGGGTGGCGCTGTGCGCGGTGGCGTCCACGGCCTTCAGCCCGGTGGGCGCGGCCGGCGGCGCGTCGGCGGAGCCGTCGCACTTGTCGCCGTTGACCCGGCAGCCGATCGGCGCGGCGACCGGGCCGTTGGCCACGAACCAGAAGCTGAACGGCTCGGTGGTGCCGTGGGCCGCGACCGTGCCGTTGTAGTAGGCGTTGGTGGCCGTGACGTGGCTGCCCTGGGTGGAGGCGGTGCCGTTGTAGGAGGACTGGATGGTGACTCCGGCAGGCAGGTCGAAGTCGAGCGTCCAGCCGGTGACGGCGGCGTCGCCGTCGTTGTGGACGACATAGGTGCCCTGCCACCAGGAGCCGTTGTCGGCCGTGGTGAAGGTGGCGGTCAGCTTGCCGGTGGCCGCATGTGCGGCGGGGGCGGCCAGCACGGTGAGCAGGGCGAGCAGCAGGCTGAGGGCCGCCAGGAAAGCGGTGGCCGCTCTCCTGCCGGGGCTGAGGTGCTCGGACATGGTTCTCCCTGGGGGCGGGGACCGGACGGACCGGTCCGGTGAGGGGAGCGGTGGCCGTCGGGTGCCATGGAGCATGGTGGAACGTAATTGGAGTGGACCAATTCGTCAAGAGGTCCAGACCACTTGCCTCGGGGAGGGCGGCGCTTTCCGGCCGACGCGGCGGTGGCCGCGCCGGCCGGGGCGGTTGTCGGTGGGGGCTCAGGACGGGATTCGTGTGGGTGGCGGGTGGCGGGTGGCGGGTGGCGGGTGGCGGGTGGCGGGGTGCTGGGGCGCTGGGGTGCTGGGGTGCTGGGTGGTCGGCGGTGATGCGTCGGTTGCGGCGTACGGGGTGGCAGGTGGGGTGGCGGGTGGGGGTTGGTCGGCCGGGGTCATGACGGAGGGTCGGCCGTCCAGGAGGCGTGGACCAGGGCGCGTTCGGTGGCGGTGAGATGGACGGCGGCGGCGAGCCAGCTGCGGGCGTACCGGTCGGGGTCGGGGTCGGAGAGGCGGCCGAAGACATCGCGGCCCCGGCGGTCGGCCTCGGCGGTGAGGGCGCCCGCGAGTTCGGCCGCCACCGGGAGGCCCGCGCGGCGCAGCGCGGCGGACTGACCGCCGGCGGCGGCGCTGCGACCGGCCTCGGCGGCGGCCCGGCGGCCTCCCGTGACGGCCAGCTCGACCAGGCTGCGTACCCGCCAGAGTGGGGAGTCGGCCAGTGGGTCCGGGCCCGGCGCGGTCAGTGCCGCCGGGGGCGGCGGGCAGTCCTCGGCGGGCGGGAGGTGCCTGCCCTGGAGCCGGTCGTAGCCGAGGTCCGCCCGCTCCAGCCACTCGTCCGGCAGGCGCAGCGTCGCCGTCTCGCCCGGGACCGGCCCCACGGCCAGCGGGCGCAGGGTGGCGGCGCGGTCCGGGTCGGCGTGGCCGACCACCCGGATGCGCAGGCCCGGCCGGGAGGCGAACAGGCGCAGATTGCCGAGATGGGCCAGGTCCGGGTGGTGGGAGGCGGCCGAGAGCCGGACCACCGGGCCGATGCTCCTGGCAGCCGCAGGCCCGGCCGGCGAGCCGAGCTGACGGGTGAGCAACTGCTCTCCGGCGGTACCGACGACCAGCAGATCGCAGCCGATCAGCTGCCGCGCGGTCGGCTCGGCGTGCTCGGCGGCCCCGGCTGCGGCATGGGCGGCGACCGGCGGTCGGGCGAACAGGCCCGCCAGCGGCCCGGCCGACCACGGCAGCCCCGGCACCGGATGGGCCCGCACCGAGCGGCCTGCCCCCAACCGGCCGTCCGGCGAGACGGTGGCCCCGGAGACCAGCAGGCCACCCCGGGCGAGCCCGGCGTGGTCCAGTGCGGTCGACAGGGCCACCGGCGCGGTTGCGGCGCCGACGGCACGCCCCGGACCGCCCGGCTTCACATCCGCGAGGGACAGCTGCCGGCCGTCCTCCGCGATCAGATGGGTGACCACTCCGGCGTAGCCGGTGGCGCTGATCACCGGTTCGCGGCAGACACCGAACACCCGCAGACCGCCGTCGGGCCGGTAGTCGCGGCGGGCGGTGCCGATCAGCGACGGGTCGGGGTCGGCGGCGGCCAACCGGGCGCTGGTGAGCAGCAGTTCGCTCAGGTCGGTGACCAGGTCGGCGGTGCGATGGCCGTCCTGGCGGGTCCGGGCCGCCCGCAGGCCGCGCACCGTGCGCAGCGCGGCGGCCTCGGCGCGCAGCAGGCCCGCCAGCCGGGCGCTGTGGGCGGCGCGCAGCAGGTCCGCCTGGAGCACCGCGCCTGCGGTGGCCGTACCGGCGGCGAGCACGGCGGCTGCGGCCGACCAGAGCGCCGCGGCTGCTGCCACCTGGGCGGGGGAGGGCGGCGGTGGGGTGGGCGGTGCGGGGTCGGCTGGTGCGGGGTCGGTCGGCGCCTGGGCCGGGGCGGGAGTGTCGTGGTGTGGAGCGTCGCTGTCTGGGGTGTCGGTGCCCGGGGTGTCGCTGTCCGGGCTCGGGCCGGATTCGGCGGTGGTGACCGGGCAGGCGCCGAGGACGGCCGCGCGGTGCAGGCACCGGGGGGCCAGCAGGCAACTGCACTGCGCCGCGCCGGAGTCGGTGACCGTACCGGAGGGGCTCGGGCGCAGCGTGACCACCGCGTCCTCGCCGCAGACGACGGTGACGACCTCGCCGTCCACGGTGACGGGGGCGGCGGAGATCCGTTCGATCGCCGCGTCCAGCTTCTTGCGCAGCCGGGGGGTGAGCAGTTCCACCGCGTCGGCTGCGACCAGCGGGGTGACGGACGGGAGCGGGGTGGCCGGGGATGTGGTCAACGGGGTTCTCCGCGGAGGCGGTCGCCCACCCAGCGGGCGAGGGCGAGCGGGCTGAGGGCGGCCACGGGCATGCCGGCCGCGACGAGTTGTTGCGCGACGGGCACCGAGTAGCGGGGAGCACCGGCGTCGTCCAGCGCGGCGCAGCCCAGCAGGTGCACCCCCGAGCCGGCCAGTGCGCGGACCTCGGTGAGCAGCCCGCCCAGCGGGTAGCCCTCTTCGAAGTCGCTGACCACCACGACCAGGGTGCGGCTGGGCACGGTCACCAGGGAACGGGCGTGGGCCAGACCGGCGGCGATATGGGTGCCGCCGCCGACCCTTACTTCGAGCAGCAGCGAGAGCGGGTCCGCCACCTGCTCGGTCAGGTCGATCACCTGGGTGGAGAAGGCAAGGAAGTGGGTGGAGAGCGTCGGCACGCCGCCCAGCACGGCGGCGGTGAGCGCGGACCAGACCACGGACGCCTCCATCGAACCGGACACATCGACCACCAGCATCAGCCGCCAGTCGGCCTGCTGCCGCGACCGGGCGCCGAACACCGGCCGCTCGGGGACGACCACCGTCCGGCCGTCGTCCAGTCGGCGGGCGTGCTGGAGGTTGGCCCGCAGGGTGCGGGGCAGGTCCAGTCGGCCGCCGGGTCGGCGGGTCGGCCGGGGAGTGGCCAGACCGGTCAGCGCCGGGCGCAGCCGGGTGGCCAGCTCCTTGGCCAGCTCGTCGACCAGTCGGCGCACCAGTGGCCGCAGCCGGGCGAGTTGCTGCTCCGGCAGGCCACCGGCCAGCGACAGTACCGAGGTCAGCAGCTCCACCGAGGGGCGTACCGAGTCGGGGTCGAGCGCGGCCAGCACATCGGTCCGCCCGCTGTCGGCGGCCCTGGCCAGCACTTCTTCGCGGACCTCGGCGCCGAAGAGGGCGTCGAGTTCGTCGGCCCATTCCCGGGCGGTGGGGAAGGACGCGTCCTGGCCGCCCCCGGCCCCATCGCCGGCCCCGGGACCGAGGTCGGCCGCGCCCTCGCCCCGGCCCGCCCCGTACAACTCGTCCAGGGCATGCGCATAGCGGCGGGCGCCGGACGGCAGCCGGTCGGCCTGGCGGCCGAGCAGCAGCCGCCACCGGTCGGCGGCCGCGAGCCGCTGCGGGACGGCCCGGTCGGCGGATGGATCGGGCTGCGGGGCGGGGGGCGACCCGGGGGATGGGTCGGTGGTGGGCAGGTCGGCGGCGCTGGGGTCGGTGGTGGGCGGGTCGGGGAGTGGGCTGGTTGGCGGAGTTGGGACGGTGGGGTCGGAAAGTGGGCGGGTCGGGGCGGTGGGTGGCTGGGTGGCTTGGGGGTCGGCGGCGGTCAGGTCGATGGTGGGCAGGTCGGGGTTCGGGCTGGTCGGCGGGGTGGGGGCGGTGGGGTCGGTCGGCGGGTCCGGGCTGGTCGGCGGGGTCGGGGCGGTGGCTTGCGGGTCGGCGGCGGTCGGGTTGGTCGGCGGGGTCGGGGCCGTGGGTGGGGGGAGGTGCGGGGCGAGGCCGAGGGCGGTGAGGGTGGCCAGGCCGGCGGCGTCCGCTGCGGCCCACAGGGCGAGCAGTTCCGGGGGCGCCGCCAGTGCCAGGTCCGGCCGGTCGCCCAGCCGCTCGGTGACGGTCCGTAGCAACCGGTCGCGTCCGGCGGGCGCCAGGGCGTCGAAGCCGCCGCGCAGCGCGGGCAAGCGGTCCAGGAAGCCCTGGTCGGTGAGGCCGTCGATCCGGTCCAGCAGCGGGCCGAACGCGGCCGGGGCCGACTGGAGCAGCGGGCCGGCGGCGGTGAGCAGCCCGCTGAGCCGCCCGGTCAGCCGCCTGCGCTCCTCGGGGGTGGTGGCGCCGTCGACCCAGCCCGCCGTACGGGTGCCCAGCGTGCCCGCATCGTCCAGGTCGAGCAGCACCCGGGCGGCCGCCGCCGCGCCCTGCACGAGCGGCGCACCGGTACGGGCGAGCGTCGCCAGGGCGTCGTCCAGCCGAAGCCCCAACCGGTGCTCACCGGCCCGGACCGCGAGGGCCACCAGCGCGGTGGCGTCCTCGGTACGGTCGCTGCCGGCCAGCCCGGGGAGCGACCGTACGGCCGCCTCCAGCAGCAGGCCGGCCAGTTCGGCGGCCTGCTGCCGCAGCTCCGGCGTGGTACCGGCCAGGTGCCGTCGGCGCAGTGCCTCCAGCAGGTCCAGGCCGTCGAGGAGTTCGGCGAGCGTGGCGGCGGACGGCAGTGCGTCCGCCGCCAGGGCCAGCCGGTCCGCGACCAGCTCCGGCAGGTCGCAGTGGGCAGCGGCGCGCAGGCCGGCCAGCAGTTGGGCGCAGGTCGGGCCGCCCTCGGCGGACTCCCGGCGGAAGGTCTCGCGCAGCGTGCCGGCCGCCGCCTGGGCGGCGGTGACCCCGCGCACCCCGGCCAGGTCGAGCAGCGCGGGGACGGCCGGGGTCCAGTGCAGCTGCCACCGGGTGCCGAGCGCCGTGCCGTCCCCCGTACCGGCCACCTCCACCGGCTTGCCGTAGCCGACGCCGCAGACCAGCAGGCGGCGCAGCAGGATCTCGCGGCGGCCGTCCAGCTCGGAGCGGAGCGGGTCCAGCCGCAGGTCGCGGGCGTCCGGCTCGTCGGGGCGGGGCAGCCGCAGGGCGGCGAGGTCGGCTTCGACGGCCGGACCGAGGCCCGACCTGGGTGTGCCCGGCGCCGTCCGGCCCCGGGCGGTGCCGACCAGGACCGTGTCCAGTGCGCGGGCCAGCGCCCGGCCCCGGCCGAGGGGTTCGCCCTGGCCCAGCACCGTGGTCACCGCCTCCAGCAGCTCGCCGCGCCCGGGTGCGGGCAAGCCCCGCAGCCGGGCCAGGTCGTCGGCCAGCCGAAGCGTCTCGGCGGCCTCCCCGGTACCAGCCGGATGACCGGCCGCCCGCAGCTCCCGGCACAGGTCGGTGATGGCCCGCGCGGCGGCGTCCCGTACGCGGTCGGGGTCGCCGCCCGCCGTCAGGACCGCCTGCTGCCAGCGCGGGTCGCGGATGCCGGCGGGATACCCGGAACGGGAGTCGAGCAGGTCGAAGGCGTACGGCACGAGTGATGTGGTCACCGGCGCCACCGGGGCCGCATCCGAGGGGTCGTCAACCCCGCTGCCCACGTGGGCGGTTCCAGGGATCAGCGCCGGGGCGTGGAAGGCACCGACCACGGCGGCCACTCGCCGGCCCCCGGTGGCGGCCGCGGCGAGGACCCGGCGCATGTGCGCCTCACGGGCCAGGTCGACGGCCGAGACGCCGCCCCGGCGCTCCGCGTCGCCGCGCAGCGCCCAGCCGACGCCCAGCGCGGCCCGGCGCACCGCCTCGGGCGGGCAGCCCGGGGCCAGCACCTCGACGGCCCGGTCCCACATGTCGTCGCCGTCCCGGCCGGTGCCCGCTGCGGCCAGTGCGTCGGCGTAGGCCGTCCCGGTGGGGGTGCTCGCGGCGCCTGCTCCGTCGGACGCGGACCACCCCGGGTCGGAGAGCGGCAGGTCGCAGCAGAGCACTTCGACGCCCTGCTCCCGGGCCCAGCGGACGGCGGCCAGCTCCGGGGAGAAGTCCGCGAACGGGTAGAAGCCGAGGCGGCCGTCCTGGCCCGTCCCGGCCAGGGCCACCGGGGCGACGGTGCCGGGGTCGGCCAGGTGCGGCAGCCAGTGCTGGAAGTCGGCGGGCAGCTCCACGCAGACCACCTCGGCGCCCGCCGCCGCCAGCAGGGCCGGGACGGCGGCGGCCAGCGCGGGGCTGTGGTGGCGCACCCCGAGCAGGTACGGCCGCGCCGACCCGGCCAGCGCGGCGACGGCGGCCCGGGGGTCGGCGGGCGGGGCGTCGGCGGGCGGGGGTTGGGCAACGGTCAGGTCGATCCCGGTCACCGCAGGGTCCCCCGCAGCTCCCAGAGCCGCCGCCACATCGCGGAGCCGTCCTCGGCCCGGCGCCGCACCGGCCCGTCCCAGTAGCCGAGCAGCCGCCCGTGGTCGGCGGGGTCGTCCTTGCGGACCACGCCCAGCAGATGACCGGGCACCAGGTCCAGGACGTCACCGGACGGCAGGTAGGCGGCGGCGACCCCCAGCGAGGCGGCGACCTGCACGGCCTCGGCGGTGGACAGCACCGTGCCGGGCCGCTCCACGTCCCAGCCCTCGGCGGACCGGCCGGAGCGCAGGTCGCGGAAGACGGTCACCAGGGCGTCGAGCACCGCGTCGTCCACGCCGAAGGCCGCCCCGGCCCGCTGCACGGCGGCGACCGCCTGGCGGCGTACCAGCTCGGTCTCCGCCGCCGCGTCCGCGATCGGCAGCACCGTCTCGAAGTTGAACCGCCGTTTGAGCGCCGCCGACATCTCCGAGACACCCCGGTCCCGCAGGTTGGCGGTGGCGATCACGGTGAAGCCGGGCGCGGCTGCGGCCAGGCCGTCCGCGCTGCCCGCCAGCTCCGGCACGCTGATCCGCCGGTCGGAGAGGATCGACACCAGGGCATCCTGCACCTCGGGCAGGCAGCGGGTGATCTCCTCGATCCGGGCGACCCGCCCGGTACGCATCGCGGTGAGCACCGGGGAGTCGACCAGGGCCTGCCGGCTGGGGCCCTGGGCGAGCAGCAGGGCGTAGTTCCAGCCGTAGCGGAAGGCGTCCTCGGTGGTGCCGGCGGTGCCCTGCACGGTGAGCGCGCTGGTACCGCAGACGGCGGCGGCCAGCAGCTCGGACAGCATCGACTTGGCGGTGCCGGGCTCACCGACCAGCAGCAGGCCGCGCTCCCCGGCGAGGGTGACCACGCACCGCTCCACCAAGGCCCGCTCGCCCACGAACTTGGGCGCTATCGCCAGCCGGGCCGGCGGACCGGCACCGTCCGGCCCGGGGGTGCGCCGCGCCCTGGGTAGCTCCAGCGTCTCGCCGCCGCTGCCGCAGACGAAGGTGACCACGGCCCGCGGGGTCAGCGCCCAGCCGGGCGGCCGGGGGCCGTCGTCATGGGCGGCGAGGAAGGCCAGCTCGACGGCGTGGCGCTCCTCGGCGGGCAGCACCTGCCGGGCCGCCGGGGCGGCGGCCGGGGCGGCGGCCGGGGAGTCGGCCGGGGAGTCGGCCGGGGAGTCGGTCAGGGGGGTCATCGGGTGTTCCTCGTACCTTTCGGAGTTCTCGAACGGGGTCGGGTGGCCCGGCCCGGCGGACCGGACCACCCCGGAGTCAGCGGCGCCGGCCGCGCCTGACCCGCAACGCCTCGAAGCGCGGCCCGGCACCGTCCCGGACCCGCTGCCAGGCCCGCCGGTACAGGTCCGCCACCGGCTCCAGCGGCACCGTCGCCCCCGGCGCGGCCGAATCGTCGGCCGCCTCGAACAGCGGCAGCTTCCACTGCTCCAGCGATGTCTGCGGCGCCCGCCGGTCCACCCAGCCGCCCGGCAGGAAGAGTGACCGCCCGGACCGGCTGCGGCTGGCCTCCACCAGCAGGCCGCACCCGGCCAGCTCGGTACGGGCCGCCTTCAGCCGCCGGGGCTGCCAACCCGTCCAGCGCGCGGTGTTGCGGTCGGTGGGGTCCGGCATCGCCAGCAGCATCAGATAGAGCGCGGCGGCGTCCGCGCCGAGACCGTGCTCCGCCGCCGCCTCCGCGACCAGGTCCGGCACCGAGCGGGTCGGGTCCTGCGGCCACCAGGTGCCGTCGGCGTCCCGCCCCCCGGCGGCCGGGTCGCCCGGGTCGGCCAGCAGCGCGGCGAACCGCTCGCAGCGCGCCGTACGCAGCGCCGCCTCGACCCGGAACGGCTGCTGCTCCTGGCCGCGCAGCGCGGCCAGGTACGGGTCCTCGCCGGCCGCGTCCAGCAGAGCGGTACGCAGACCGGGGGCCGGCCGGTTGTCGTAGGTGGACAGGATGACCGCGCCATACCGCTCCCAGCCAGCACCGATCTCGGTCGGCGCACCGGCCGCCTTGCGGAACTCGGGCAGGTCGACATAGCGGCCCAGGTCCAGCAGCAGTTCGGGGGAGGCCAGCCGGTCGCGGACCAGGGCCAGCACCGTGGGCAGCTCGGCCCGCAGCCGGTCCCCGGCGGGCAGCCGGTGGGCCAGCCAGCCGGCCAGCGCGACGACGTCGGTCAGCAGCCCCGCGTCGAGGCCGGGGGCGTCCGCCTCCACCGGGGCCACCCGGTCGCGGTGCACGGCCCAGCGCCGGTCCTGGGTGAGCAGCGGGGACGAGGCGGGCTCGACCAGCGCCGGGAGCAACTGCCCCGGCCGCGCGGACGGCGGCGCCGCGCGGCGCGCCTCGGTCAGCAGCCACTCGGGCACCGCCGCCCGCCGCCCGACCTCGGCGAGCCACACCTCGGCGGCGGCGGCCACGTCCGGCCCGTCCGTCCACAGCCGGGCCGGGTCCTCGGGCAGCAGCGCCGCGACCACCGCCCGGCGGACGCCCGGAGCGATCCGCACCAGCTCGTCCCGCGCGGCGGCGGCGTCGGTCGCCTTCACCCCCAGGGCGGTGCGCACCTCGGGGGAGAGGAAGTGCCGCCGGGAGTCGTCCACCTGGGGCAGTCCGGCGACCACCAACCGGGCCGTGGTCAGCGAGACACCGGTCAGCCGGGCGAACTCCTCGGCCGCCGCCGGGCGCCAGGGCGCCGGACCGCGCACATCCGCCTCGGCCAGGACGGCCGCGACCCGGCGGCCCTGGGAGGCGTCGCCCACCGCCGCCGAGGACAGCACGGTGTAGGCGGGCGGCACGGCGAAGCGCTCCGCCGGGTCGTGCAGCAGGGCGGTGAAGCGCAGCCCGGGATCGCGGTCGGACCGGACGTCCACCACCGCCAGCAGCGCCCCGCCGTCCAGCGGCAGCAGCGCCCGCCGGGGGGAGGGGCGGCCGCCGCGCGCCGCGAGCACGCTGTCGTCCAGGTGCAGGGTGAGCCGCCGCCACGGGACCGGGCCGGACGCCGGAAGCAGCCGGAGCGCGGCCGACTCGTCCAGCAGCTCCCGCAGCGCGTCGCGGTGCTGCTGCGGAGTGGTCGGCGCGACATACCGGAAGACCGCCGCGCAGGGGTCGTCCAGCAGCGGCCACCAGTCCAGCCCGGCGGTGGGCAGCGCGGTGCCGTCCATGTGCAGCTCGGCCGCGCCGGTACGCGGGCCGGCCGGCTCCTGGCGCAGGGCCTGGCCGATCAGCCGCAGCTGCCGGAAGACCGTGTGGCCGGGCGTGCCCCACCAGTAGCGGCCGCCGCCGGTCAGGCCGCTCAGCGAGGCGTCGAGCAGCGGGTCCGCCGGGCCTTCCGGCAGCTGCTGGTCCAGGCCGGACACGCCCCTGGCGAGCCGGGTGGCCACCAGGTCCAGCCTGGCTCGCTGCTCCAGGGCGAAGCGCGTCGCACCGGCGACCCCGGCCACCAGCGCCTCCCGGGTGAGCTGCGGCAGCGCCGTACGGATCCGTGCGGGCAGCTCGTCCGCCGCGCCCTCGGCGGCCTTGAGCAGCGCGGCTCCGGTCTCCCGGTCGGCCCGCCGCAGCGCCGCAGAGCCCTCCGGGTCGCGGGGGCGCAGGCAGTGCCAGTAGTCCAGTGGCGGCAGCATCGCGCTGCCCGCCGAGAACGGCCCCGGGGGCCGGCCGGGTTCGGCGGTCGCGGTGGCCACCCCTTCGGGGTCCAGCAGGCTGACCCCGCGCCAGTGGGTGAGCACACCGCGCGGCCGGTCGTCGCCGGGGAGCGTCAGGGCCAGCGCCGGGAAGCCCTGGTCATAGGCCGCGCTGACGCTACGCCCGGCCAGGTCCTCCCCGCGCCGCAGCCCGTCGGGCAGCTCTACCACCCGCCAGCCGACCAGGCCGCCCACCGGCCCGCCGGTCGGGCCCACCGCCCCGCCCGGTGCGGGCCGCACCCAGCTGTGCGCCGCGTCCAGCGAGCTGCCGACCGGGGCGGAGCGGAGCGCGTCGGCCAGGAAGCCGGGCATGCCGGGCCTGCCGTGCTGCCCGCTCACCGGGTCGTACTCGCGCCAGCCGGGCGCCGGCTCCAGCGAGTCGTCCCAGACCCAGTACGAGGTGCCGTCGCCGATCACCGGCCGCCGCTGCGGAATGGCGGTGTCCCCGGAGTGCAGCACCCCGTGGCCGGTGGTCCGCCCGCCGCCGGGCAGCGGCAGCGACACGGTGGACCGCCTCAGCCGCCAGTGGTCGCCGTCCGTGGTCATCGGCAGCACCCGGCCCGCCGCGCGGTGCCAGTAGCCACGCAGCGACGCCTCCGGCTGCCGGGAGTACCAGTGGACCAGCAGCTCGCCGTCGACCAGGTGGAAGCCGGGGCCGCTCCAGACGTCCCCGCTGGGTATCCGCAGGTCATGGCTGAGCACGGTGCCGTCGGCGTCCAGCACCCGGGCCTGCGTCGGCCCGGCGACGACCAGCTGCGGCCAGGCGTCCGCGACGGCCAGGTCACCGAGGCGGTCCGGCTTGACCAGGGCGGCGACCGCCTCGTCCCAGGCGGGCCAGCCCAGCTCGTCGAAGAGGCCGCCGCGCAGCGTACGCGCCAGCTCGGCGGCGAGGTCGGTCCCCGCCGCTGCGGCCACCTCCTCGGCGGCCAGGGCCAGCACCTCGCCCGGCAGCCAGGTCAGCCGGTCCAGCGCCTGGGGCAGCTGCGGCAGGCCGACCCCCAGCGCCCGGCGGGCCACCCCGGCCGTCCACTCCGCCAGCAGCGGCCGGCCGCCGGGGGAGGCGGCCAGCAGCCGGGCGGCCCGGACGCCGGTCGGGGTGTCGCGGAACCGGTCGGCGCCCCGGCGGAAGGCGGCCCGGAACCGCTCGTCGGCCGCCACCGCCCGCAGCTCGCGCTGCCCCTCGCCCTGTGCCCACCGCTCCAGCCCCAGCCAGGCGGACTCCGCCGGGTCGGCCACCGGCAGGCCCAGTGACAGCAGCACGTCCAGCAGGTCCAGATCGCTGCCGGGCTCCAGAACGGCGCCGCTCGCGGCCAGCTCGGCACCGAGCAGCCCGGCGGCCCGCTCCACCAGCGCGTACAGCGACGGCAGCCGCGTCGGGTAGCCGCCCCGGGCGCCGCGCGCGTCCACAAAGCGCTGTAGCCAGCCGGCCGTGCCGTCGGCGGGCCGCTCGGCGGCGGGCAGTGCCGCGTCGAGCAGCCCCGCGACGGCGCCGCACTCCGCCAGCACCTCCAGCCACAGCCCCGGCAGTTCGGCGTCGGAGCCGCGCGGCACCATGCCGAGCAGCGCCCCGCGCACCGAGGCGTCGCGCCGGGCCAGCGCCACCAGCGCCGGCCGGTGCCCCTGCCACCAGCGCAGCGGCGCCCGCAGCACGGACGGCAGGGTCAGCAGCTCCGCCAGGTACTCCTGCTCGGCCGTGTCCGCGTCCGCCCCGGTCGCGGCGGCCAGCCGCCGCAGCTCGGTCGCCATCTGCGCGGACGGCGGCAGCCCACCGGCGCAGCGCCGCACGCACAGCAGCCGGAACCGGCGGAACGCCTCCTCGGCCGGCACCCGCGCGGCCAGCTCCTTGGCGTACCCGGAGAGCACCTTCACCGGTAGTGCGCCCGCGAGCGCGAACTCCAGGAAGACCGCGTCCAGCCGCTCCTCGTCCACCGGCAGGCCGTGTTCCGCCTCCGCCTGCCGTGCCCGGGTGAACAGCTGCGCCGCGTAGGTGGCGTTCTCCACGGCGAGGAAGAGCCGCCCGGCCTGCTCGTAGAAGGTCGGCAGGAAGTGCGGCACGGCCGCGCCCAGCCGCTCCGCGAGCTGCCGGCAGGCGTCCAGCGCGGCCTTCGGCCGGGACTTCGCCAGCCGGGCGGCCCGCTCCAGCTCCGGCACCACGGCCAGCGCGTGGTGGCCGTCCGCCGGGTGGTGCACCAGCACCCACTCGGGGAACCCCAGGCCCTGCCGCAGGCCCAGCCCGACCACGGCCGGTTCGGCGGCCGGCTCCAGCCCCAGGAACCCGGTGGCCAGATCCTCGGCGGCACCCAGCTCCTCGGCGACCAGCCGCACCACCGTCCGGCCGTCCAGGCAGGGGTGCCGGTAGCTGCGGGCGGTCAGCGGGACCGCTTGCTCGCCCGCGCCCTCGGTCCCCGGCGGCAGCACCGCCCCGGCGGCCAGCAGCTCCCGGGCCTCGGCCCCCGTCGGCGTCGTCCGAGCAGTCGGCGTTGCCTGAACCGCAGGTGCCGGCCGGTCCGCACCTGCGGTCCGGTCCGTCGTCGTCGCGCTGTTCACTTGCCCGTCCCCTCCTCGATCCGGCGCCCGGCGTACAGTGCCGCAGCCATCCGCATGCCCTCCGACCAGGCCACCGGCCCGACCTCCCCCAGCGGCAGCACCCCGCCACCCGGGCCGTGCCAGGCGAGATTGCCGGTCTGCGCGTCGTCCAGGTACGGCTCCCCGATCCACACGGCGGCCTCGGCGGTGCGGCCGCCGTCCCGCACCCGGCAGGTGGCGTAGCCGCCGGAGACGCGGTAGCCGAGCGCGGTGGCCCGCGCCGCCAGGCCGAACCGCGAGTCGTACCTCCCCCCGGCGAACTCGGTCACCTCGGTGGCGGCCGCCGCCGGCCCGTCCGGCCGGTGCCAGGTCGCCCGATGGATCTGCTCGACCCGCTGGGTGACGCCCAGCTCGGCGGCGAACTCGCGCAGCTCGGCCAGGTCCGGCAGCAGCACCGGATGCGGCAGGGTCACCGTCTCGGGGGAGAGCCGGACGGTCTCGCCGTCCAGATTCACCACCCGCAGCTCACCGCCGCTGGTGGCGTCGCGCAGGAACCCCACCTCGTCGGGGTCGTCGCCGACCACCGCCAGGTCATGGAGTGCCGACCGCCATGCCTCGTCCGGCCAGACCCGGGCCAGCAGCGCGGTGGGGACGGGCAGCGCCGACACCATCCAGGAGTCCACCTGCCGCACGCAGGCGGCGGCGTGCCGGTCCAGCCACTCCGCGAGCGCGCGCAGCCGGTCCACCTCGGGGTGGTCCCGCAGGGCTCTGGGCAGCGACTTCAGCTGCCGCCCGGCGGCCCGCCCCGCCGTGGCCCGCGCTGCCACCCGGCCCTCCACCAAGGCGACCTCGTACCCGTCGCCCGCTGACAGCCATCCCACCTGTCCCCACCTCTCGACCGAACCAGCCCACAGCTACGCACCGGACCAAGGCCCGGCCATGCTGTGACGATGCGGGAAACGCTAGCGGCGACCACTGACAACCCGTCCATTCCCGAGGGCGGCGCGGGTCCGTCGGCAGCGGACGGACGGGCGCCGCGTACGGGTCGCCGGGTCGGCCCGGCCGGGAGACGACCCCGCCGGACGGCCCGGATACGCATCCGGGCCGTCCGGCGGGGGACGGTGGTGGGAGTGCGGGCGGCCCGCAGCCTCAGCGGGGGCGCGCGCCCGGCGTCACCAGGGGCTGGGCGCGTAGTCCTTGAGGAAGCAGCCGTACACGTCCTCGCCCTGCTCGCCCCGGACGATCGGGTCGTAGACCCGGGCCGCGCCGTCCACCAGGTCGAGCGGGGCGTGGAATCCGGCGTCGGCGAGCCGCATCTTGTCGGGGTGCGGGCGCTCGTCGGTGATCCAGCCGGTGTCGACGCTGGTCATCAGGATGCCGTCGGTGAGCATTTCCTGTGCGCTGGTCCGGGTCAGCATGTTGAGCGCGGCCTTGGCCATATTGGTGTGCGGGTGCCCCGGGCCCTTGTAGCCCCGGGCGAACTGGCCCTCCATCGCGGAGACGTTCACCACGTACTTGCGGCGCGCCGGCGACGCGGCCATCGCCGGGCGCAACCTGCTGACCAGGACGAACGGCGCGGTCACATTGCACAGCTGCACCTCGAGCAGCTCCACCGGGTCGACCTCGTCCACCCGCTGGCTCCAGCTGTTGACCGGGTCCAGGTCCGGCACCAGGCCGCCGGCGTCCACGGCGGTGCCCGCCTCGATCCGGGCGAGCGAGGCGGAGCCGCTGGTCAGCGCGAGGGCGGTCAGCGACTCGGGGGTCAGCCCGCTGGGTGCGCTCCGGCGCGGGCCGGGCAGCGCGGGGTGGCTGGCGGAGTCGAAGCGGCCCAGCACCACCGACTCGGGGAGTTCGCCTGCGGGCAGCGGCGCGGACTCGGCGGCGATCAGCTCCTCGTACGCGCGGGGGGAGCGGCGTACGGTCTGCGCGGCGTTGTTGATCAGGATGTCCAGCGGCCCCTGGGCGCTGACCTGGTCGGCCAGCGCGATCACCTGCGAGGGGTCGCGCAGGTCGATGCCGACGACCCGCAGCCGGTGCAGCCAGTCGGCGCTGTCCGGCATCGCGGTGAAGCGGCGGATCGCGTCATTGGGGAACCGGGTGGTGATGGTGGTGTGGGCGCCGTCCCGGAGCAGCCGCAGGGCTATGTACATGCCGATCTTGGCGCGGCCGCCGGTGAGCAGCGCCCGGCGGCCGGTGAGGTCGGTCCTGGCGTCGCGGCGGGCGCGGTTCTCGGCGGCGCACGTCCGGCAGAGCTGGTGGTAGAAGGCGTCCACCTCGACATACCGGGTCTTGCAGATGTAGCAGGAGCGCGCCCGCTCCAGCACGCCCGCGATCTCGCCGGTGGTGCTGGTGGTGAGCGCCAGCCCCTGGGTCTCGTCGTCGATCCGGCCGGCCGCCCCGGTGGCGGTGGCCTCGGTGACCGCCCGGTCGTTGGCGGTCTTGGCGGCGCGGCGCTCCTGGCGGCGGCGCTGCTTCACCGTCCGGTAGATGCCGGCGGTCGCCTTGCGTACGGTGACCGCGTCGGGGTGGTCCACCGGCAGGTCGTCCAGCTCGGCGAGCACGCTCAGGCACAGCTCCAGGCGTGCCGGGTCGATGCCTGCGGTCGTCTCGTGCAGCACCGTCGTGCCCTGGCCGTCCTCGCTTGCCGTCATGCCCGCTGCTGCTTCCTCGCTCGTCCGTACCACCTGGCTTCTCGGGAACTCTACGGATCGGGCCACCTGCCGCCAAACCGGTGACGGCGCCCGGCCCGGCCGGGCCGGCGGGCGTCGTTGCGGGGCGCGGTGCGGCGCGAAGATCGTCCGGGCGGCGGGTCCGGGCGCCGCGCGCGGCCGGTCGGCGGGTACGCGGGTGCGGCGACCGGCCACCGGGGTGGCGGCACACGGTCGGCGGTGTGCCGATGTCGGTGGCCTGTGCGACTCTGCGGCTGTCGCGATCTTGTGACCGGAATGCACGTGCGAACCCGGTACGGCTGGGCATTAGTCCAGTCAGCCGAACGTCCTGCCGCCCGCCCGACCCGGGGAGACTGCCACTCCATGAACTCGACGCTTGCCGGCCAGGCCCGCCACCGGGCCCGTCCTGGTTCCACCCTCCCCGCCGGTACCCAGGCCGTGCTGGCGGTCGTCGGTGATCCCCAGCGGCCGGTCCACCTGGTGGTGACCACCGGGCGTGTCGCCCGCCGCAGCTTCATCTCCTGGCAGCCGTGGGACGCCGCGGCCCGCACCGGCAACTGCTACACCGCGCTGCCCGCGTCCGTCTGCGACGCCCTGCTCGACGCCGGTCTGATCACCCTGGGCGCGGTGGTGCAGGACCCGCAGCGCCAGGTGCAGGCCATCGGGCTCACCGAGGCGGGCCGGCTCCGCCGCAGCCGGCCCGCCGTCGCCGCCTGACGTCCGGCGCCCGCTCCAGCACCCCGGCCGGGACCGGGTCCCGGCCGGACCGCACCCGGCGCCGCTTGCCCCGGCGCCCGGCGGGGCACACGATCGGAAGTGGGCTGACCGATCGGCTCGCCGACAGGTCGCGTGAACGAGGTGCCGCTGTGAGTGAGAACACCATGGGTGACGAGGTCTACCAGCCCCAGGGGGACGACGTCGTCGAGGACGCCGGCCCGCTGGAGCCCGAGGACACCCTGGTCGACCGAGGGGTGGACCAGGTGCTCGACGAGGGCTACTCGCCGCCGGACAGACCTCTGGTGGTGGAGGACTGGGGCACCACCGCCGACGAGCAGCACCGGGGCGAGACGCTGGACCGGCGGCTGGCCCGCGAGCGGCCGGAGACCCCCGGCCCGGAGGGCGACGGCTTGGGCGACGTCGTCGGCACCGACGGGGAGCTGGTGGACGGCGAGGTCGGGGACCGGCGGGCCGGCCGCCTGATCGCGCCGGACGAGGGCGCCCGGCCGGACACCGAGTCCGAGCTGTTCGCCAGCGACATCGGCGTGGACGGCGCGGGTGCCTCGGCGGAGGAGGCGGCCGTCCATGTCGTCCGCGACGAGGAGTAGCCGCCCGGCACGGCCGACCGGGTCGGTGGCAGGGCGCCGACGGAGTGAGCTTTCGCCGGACCGGTTGGGAGCGAGGCGATCTGACGCCCTATCGTGTCCGGCATGCCCTCTCCCGAGCTGATCCGCATCGTCTCCCGCTCGTCGCCGATGGCCCTGGCACAGGTCGAGCGGGTCCGCGCCGAGCTGGCCGTGCTCCACCCCGGCCTGCGTACCGAGGTCGTCCCGGTGACCACCTCCGGCGACCGCTGGCCCGGCGCCCTGTCGGCGCTCGGCGGCAAGGGCGCGTTCACCAAGGAGGTGGACGCCGCGCTGCTGGCCGGTGAGGCGGACCTGGCGGTGCACTGCGTCAAGGATGTGCCGGCCGACCGTCCGCTCCCCGCGGGCACGGTCTTCGCCGCCTTCCTCAAGCGCGACGACGTACGCGACGCGGTGGTGCACCCGGGCGGTCTGACACTGGACGAGCTGCCCCCGGGCAGCCGGATCGGCACCTCCTCGGTACGGCGGATCGCCCAGCTGGCGGTCTCGCACCCGCAGCTGGAGTGCGTGCCGTTCCGGGGCAACGCCAACCGCCGCCTGCAGAAGCTGGACGCGGGGGAGGCGGACGCGCTGCTGCTGGCCGTCTCCGGGCTGGAGCGGATCGGGCTGACCGACCGGATCAGCGAGATCCTCTCGGTGGAGGCGATGTGCCCGCCGGTCGGCGCGGGGGTGCTCGCCCTCCAGTGCCGTGAGGACGACAGCGCCACCGTGGCGGCGGTCTCCGCCCTCGGTGACACCGACGCCTGGCGGGAGACCACCGCCGAGCGGATGCTGCTGCACGTCCTCCAGGGCCACTGCAACTCCCCGATCGCGGGCTACGCCAGGGCGGAGCGCGACGGCCGGCTCTCGCTGCGGGCCCGGGTCTTCAGCCCGGACGGCAAGACCGTCCTGGACGCCCACGAATGGGCCGGCCCCCTCGACCCGGCCACCCTCGGCACCTCCGTCGCCGTGGCCCTCCTGCGCCAGGGCGCCCGGGAAGTCATCGACTCCATCCCCCACTGACCGCCCTACTGACCGCCCCGCTGGGCGCCCCGGTGGGGGCGCCCAGCCGTCCCCGCGGTGACACCCTCACCGCACCAGCCGCCCCACCAGATCCCGCCACCCCGCCTCCAGCCGCTCCACCGGCAGCCCGCGCTGCTTGCACAGGTGGCTGATCAGCGCCGTGTCCAGAAAGCCGAGCAGCGCCTCGGTCAGCAGGTCGACATCCCCCCCGACGCCCGCCTCCCGCAGCAGCGTCGTGATGTGGGCGGCCCGGACCAGGCGCGGCGGCGCGGTGAAGCGCCGCGACGAACACTGGTCGGCGGCCAGGAAGAGGTCCAGGTACCGGACCTGGTGCCGCAGCGTCGCGACACCGAACGCCTCCAGCCGCTCCACCGGCGGTGCCCCGGGCCCCAGCGGGGCGGGCCCGGTCAGGAACGCCGCCTGGTGCTCGCGCTCCGCGTGGTCCAGCAGGGCGAGCATCAGCCCCACCCGGTCGCCGAACCGCCGGAAGACCGTGCCCTTGCCGACCGAGGCCGCCGCGGCGACGGCCTCCATCGTCACATGCTCCGCGCCGTGCTCGGCCACCAGCCGGGACGCGGCCTCCAGCAGGCGGATGCGGTTGCGTGCCGCGTCCGCCCGCTCCTGCGGACCCTCGTCCGCCATGGGCAGCGGCGTACACACCGCCGCCGGCGTCGGGTGTGGTGATCCCGGGGTGAGGGGGGAGGGAGTCATCTGCTCAGGGTAGCGCCCACCCAGGACAAGTGGACCGAGGTCCGCTTAGCGTGCTACAACCTAGTACCGGACCACGGTCCGCTTGTTGTCCTTACCGATTTCCACTCCGCCCCCCGGGAGTTCCCATGACCGTCCGCGTACTCGCTCTCGTCGGCAGCCTCCGTGCCGGCTCGCACAACCGCCAGCTTGCCGAGGCCGCCGTCAAGCTCGCCCCGGAGGGCGTCGAGGTCGAGATCTTCGAGGGCCTGGCCGACGTCCCCTTCTACAACGAGGACAACGACGTCGAGGGCTCCGTCCCGGCCGCCGCCGGCAAGCTCCGCGAGGCCGGCGCGCAGGCCGACGCCTTCCTGCTCTTCTCCCCGGAGTACAACGGCACCCTCCCGGCCGTCCTGAAGAACGCCATCGACTGGTACTCCCGCCCCTACGGCGCCGGTGCCTTCGTGGGCAAGCCGGTGGCGGTCGTCGGCACCGCCTACGGCCAGTACGGCGGCGTGTGGGCGCAGGACGCGGCGCGCAAGGCGGCCGGCATCGCCGGCGCCACCGTGCTGGAGGAGGTCAAGCTCTCCGTCCCCGGCTCCGTCGTCCGCTTCGCCGAGACCCACCCGGCCAACGACGAGGAGATCATCGAGAAGCTGCCCGCGCTGCTCGCGCAGGTGGCCGACGCGGCCGGCCAGCCCGCCGCCTGACCCGCGTCACCCCCGCAGGCCGCACCGGCCCGCCGCCGCCCTTCCGGGCACGGCGACCCGGTGCGGCCTGCTGCGTTCCCGGTACGCCTCGGCCGCGCCGGGCTGCCCGGCGCCGGGCGGTCACGTAGCGTGAGGGGCGGACCGCTGAGATCCCGAGGAGGTGCCGGTGCAGACTGCGCTCGCGGTGGTGTTCTCGCTGCTGGCGGCGGTCAGCAATGCGCTGGCCACCGCCCTCCAGCGGTATGCGGCCCGGACGGTGCCGCTCTCGGTGGGCTTCCGGCTGCGGCTGCTGGTCGAGCTGGTGCACCGGCCGGTGTGGCTCGGCGGCATGGGCGCCGTCATGGCGGCGGCCGGCTTCCAGGCCCTGGCACTGACCAACGGGGCGCTCTCCCTGGTCCAGCCGATCTTCGTACTGGAGCTGCCGTTCGCGCTGCTGATCGGCGGCCTCGTACTGAAGCAGCGGATGCCGCACCGGGCCTGGACCGGGGTCGCCGCGATCGTGATCGGGCTGGGCATCGCCCTGGCCGCGGCCGCGCCGTCCGCCGGAGTGCAGCAGCCCGGCACCGGCCGCTGGATCCTGGGGCTCGCCTGCTGCTGCGGCGTGGTGGTGCTGCTCGTCGGTACGGCGCTGCGCCGCCCGGCGGGCCCGACCCGGGCGGCCTGCTTCGGCCTGGCCGCCGCCGTCGGCTACGCCCTCACCGCCGCGCTGATGAAGTCGGCCACCCGTATCTGGCAGGCCGGCGGGATCGGTGACTTCTTCACCAGCTGGCAGACCTACGGCTTCGCCGCCGCCGGGGTGGCCGCGCTCTTCCTGCTGGAGAACGCCATGCAGTCCGGGCCGCTGGTGGCCTCGCAGCCGGCCCTGACCCTGGGGGACGCGCTGGTCAGCCTGTCGCTGGGGGTGACGCTGTACCAGGAGCACATCCGCGCGGGCTGGTGGCTGGTACCGGAGGTGCTGGGCGTGGGCCTGGTCGCCGGCGGTGCGGTGGTCCTGGCCCGCGCCCCGCTGACCCAGGCCCTGGTGGCCCCCGACAGCGACCCCTCCTGAGCACCGCCGCCGCGACCGGGGCGCCGATGCCGAGCGCCACCCGTGGGCAGCAGTCGGCGGCGCCCCCGGAGGAGCGCCGCCGACACCGGGAGACGCGAGCCCCCGTCACCGTCCGAAGAACCACCGGGTGGTGAGCTGCCACCAGGACGGCTCCCCCGGCCCGGCCGCCACCGGGACCGGGCCGCCCGCAGGCCGCAGCGGGGTCCCCTCGGCGGTGTCCTCGCCGGCGGTGTCCTCGTCGGTGCCCTCCGCAGCGGCCTCGTCGGCGGCCTCCGGCGGCGGGGCGATCCGGGTCGGCGGGGCGAGCGCCGGGTCGGGCTCCGGCCGGCGCGGGGCGTACACCACCGGCAGCGCGGCCAGATGGCGGGCCCAGATCGAGGAGTGCCAGGTCAGCTGGGACTCCCCGACGGCCAGCCGCACATCGGGCAGCCGGACCAGCAGGCAGTCCACGGCGGCGTCGGTGATCGCCCGGCCGATGTCCTGGCCGGGGCACATGTGCGGGCCGCTGCTGAACGCCAGATGCGAGCGGTTGCCGCGTACCGGAGCCGCCGGGTCCGGTCGGACCGAGCTGTCGACGTTCCCGGCGGCCAGGCCCAGCAGCACCATGTCCCCTGCCCGGATGTGCTGCCCGCCCAACTCGGTGTCGTCCACCGCCCAGCCGCCTGGGCAGGCGGTCAGCGGCGGCTCGTTCCACAGCACCTGCTCCACCGCGTCGGCGACGGTCATCCGCACCCCCGCCAGCGATGCCCGGAAGCGGCGGTCGGTCAGCACCACCTGGAGCGTGTTGGCGATCAGGTTGATGGTGGTGGCGTTGGCCGCCACCAGCACCAGCCGCAGATGGTGCCGCACCTCCTCGTCGGTGAACCCCGCCGGGTGGGCGGCCAGCCAGGAGGCCAGGTCGGGGCCGGGATCGGCGCGCTTGCGCGCCACCAGGTCCCGCAGCGTCCCCAGGATGTACTCATTGGCGCGGCCGGCCTGCTCGGTGCCGGTCATCAGGTCGGAGCTGGCCGCCACCAGCCGGGGGCCCTCCGACTCCGGCAGCCCCAGCAGATGGGTCAGCACCAGCATCGGCACATGCTGCGCGTACTGGACCAGCAGCTCGGCGCCACCGTCGGCGCAGAAGGCATCGATCAGCTGGTTGGCGACCCGGTGGGTGTGGCGGCGCACCCCGCGCCGGTCGAACCGCTCCAGACTCTCGGTGACCGGGGTGCGCAGCCGCTGGTGCTCCTCGCCGTCCGCCGAGATGCAGTCCGGCCGCCAGCTCACCATGGGCAGCAGCGGGGAGTCCTCCGAGACCCGCCCCTCCCGCCAGTCCCGCCAGATCCGGGAGTCCCGGGAGAAGCGGTTGGGCGCCCGCATGACCTCCAGGTTCTCCCGGTAGCCGAGCACCAGCCAGGCCGGTACGTCGCCGTCCAGCAGCACCGGAGCGACCGGCCCGTGCCGGGTGCGCAGCTCCTCGTACAGGCCCATCGGGTCGGCCTCCGCGGCCGGCCCGTAGAACCGTACCGGGCCGCTGTCGGCGTCGTCGGCGTCGTCGGCGTACGGAGCGGCGTACGGATCGGCGTGCGGCCCGGCGGGTGTGCCGGCGGGTGCCCCGGTGTGGGCGTGCGCGGGGCAGCCCGGGGGAGGGGCGGCGCTGCGGGCGTGGTGGGGCGGGGGTGCGGTCACTGCGGCTCCCGGGAGGCGGTGAGGGTGTACAGGTAGCGCATCAGGGTGAGCAGGACGTCCCGGCTGGAGCTGCGCCGCCGGGCGTCGCAGTCCACCATCGGGACCGTGGCGTCCAGGTCCAGGGCCGCCCGCAGCTCCGCCACCGGATGCGCCGGGGCGTCCGGGAAGGCGTTCACGGCGACCACGAACGGCACGCCGCGCTCCTCTAACCGGCCGATCACGTCGAAGCTGACCTCCAGCCGACGGGTGTCGATCAGCACGACGGCGCCCAGCGCCCCGTCGAACAGCCGGTTCCACAGGAACCAGAAGCGCTCCTGGCCCGGCGTGCCGAACAGGTAGAGCACCAGCCGCTCGTTGAGGCTGATCCGGCCGAAGTCCATCGCCACGGTGGTCGCGGTCTTCCGCTCCACCCCGGCGGTGTCGTCCACGCCGACCCCGGCCTGGGTCATCGTCTCCTCGGTGGTCAGCGGACGGATCTCGCTCACCGAGCGGACCAGGGTCGTCTTGCCGACCCCGAAGCCGCCGACGATCACCACCTTGACGGCGGCGGTGGCCGAGGCCGGGAGGGTGTCCTCCTGCCGGGGGCCGGGCAGCAGCTCCTCAGAGCTTCTGGAGTCCATGCATCACCGCCTCCAAGAGTTCGATGTCGGGGAGCGACGCCGCCGGGATCGGTGCCCGTGCCTCCACCTGGCCGCCGGCCAGCAGATCCGCCAGCAGCACCTTGACCGCGTTCACCGGCAGCACCAGATAGGCGGAGATCTCGGCCACCGAGAGCGGGTAGTGGCACATCCGTACGATGGCGGTGTGCTCCGGTGGCATGCCCGGCTCGGGCAGCGACCGGGCCACCACCAGGGTGACCAGGTCGAGTTCGGCCGGGCCGGTCGGCCGACTGCGGCCGCCGGTGATCACATACAGCCGCTCCGGACCGCCGGTGTCCGCCTCACCGCCCGGTGCGCTCATGTGGCGACCGATCCGTCGACGCGGGGCGGGCTGGTCAGATGCTCACCGATCCGGGCGACCAGGTCGCGCATCCGGTGGCCCATCAGCCCGGCGTCCACCCCCTCGTCGGCCAGCACCGCGAGGTACGCCCCGGCGCCCGCCGCCATCAGGTAGAAGAAGCCGGCGTCGATCTCGATCACCACCAGCCGCATCTGCCCGTTGCCGTGCGGGAACTCGGCGGCGACCGCCGCCGACAGGCTCTGCAGCCCGGCGCAGGCGGCGGCGAGCCGGTCGGCGGTGTCCGCGTCGGTGCCGTACTGGGCCATCCGCAGGCCGTCCGAGGACAGCACCACCACCTGGCGGGTGTGCGGGACACCGGTCGCCAGGTCCTGGAGCATCCAGTCCATGTTGGGCCGCTGCTGCTGCAACACTGCTACTCCCCCTCTTCCAACGACTCGTCGGCCGGCCGCCGGCCGGGCGGCCCGGCAGGCAGCGCCTCACCGGAGACGCCGGCCTGGAAGGCCGCCAGCCAGATGCCGGGTTGCACGGGTGCTTCGGCGCTCGCCCCGCCGGGCGCCGAAGCCCTGGCCGGGGCGGGTGCCGGGGCCGGGGCCGCCGCCCGGCGCGCCGCTGGTGGCGAGGCGTGCCGGCGGCGGCGCTGCGGCAGCCCGTAGGCGTTGTGCTCCACCTCGACCGGCTCCTCCTCCAACTGGACCGGCGCCCGGCCCGGACGCGGCTGCGCCGGGCGGGTCGGCATCGGCCGCGGCGGCGGCATGGTGCCGGGGCCGGGCATCGCCCGCGGCGGCGGCACCGAGGTCAGTACGTCCCCGGGGACCACCAGCACCGCGCGGACCCCCGCGTAGGCGGACTGCCGCAGCGACACCTGGAAGCCGTTCGCCTGGGCCAGCCGGCCCACCACCGCCAGGCCCAGGCGCGGCGTCTCGCCCAGGTCGGTCAGGTCCAGCCCGGCCGACGCCTGGGTCAGCACCCGCTCGGCGCGCCCCCGGGCCTCGTCGCCCATGCCCAGCCCGCCGTCCTCGATCTCGATCGCCACCCCGGTCTGCACCACGGTCGCCGTCAGATGCACCCTGGTCTGCGGCGGCGAGTACCGGGTGGCGTTGTCCAGCAGCTCGGCCAGCGCGTGGATCAGCGGCTCGGCCGTCGGGCCGACCACCGCCACCTCGGCCACCGAGTGCAGGTCGACCCGCTGGTAGTCGATGATCCGCGACATGGCGCCGCGCAGCACGCTGAACATGCTCACCGGCTGGCTCCACTGCCGGCCCGGCCGGGCGCCGCCCAGCACCGCGATGCTGTCGGCCAGCCGCCCGATCAGGGCGTTGCCGTGGTCGATGTGCAGCAGATCCCCGAAGACGTCGGGGTTGTCGCCGTGCCGGTTCTCCATCTCCCGCAGGTCCTGCGCCTGCTGGTGGACGATGGCCTGCACCCGGCGGGCGATGTTGACGAACGCGCGCTGCGCGGAGTCGCGCAGGTCCTCCTCGATGACCACCGCCTCCACCACGGTGCTCAGCACGGCCTGGTGGGTGGGGGTGAAGTCCGGGTCGAGCTCGGCCTCATGGGCGGCGCTGCGCAGCACTTCGGTGGCGCGCTCGCCGCGCTGGAGCCGGGCGACCACCGCGGGCAGCAGCGTCTTGGCCAGCCGTACCGTACCGGCCTCCTGCTCGGCCAGCCTGCGGTGCAGCTCGGCCTCCTGCTCGGCCTGCCGACGGCGCAGCACGGTGATCGACCGGCCCCGGCGGGCGGTCTCGGTGGCGATCAGCAGCATGCCGGCCGTCGCCACCGCGCCGCACCAGGCGACCTGGAGCCGGATCGTCGCCGAGACCGTGGTCATCGCCCCTGCGGTGCACGCCGCCATCAGGACGGGCGGGAGTATCCAGACGAGGGCGGAGGCGGCCCGGCGGCCTCCGGATGGCGTTCCAGTACGAACCATCGGCATCCTCAAGCAGTTGAAAGGTCAGGAACGACAATCGGGACAACGACCGGGCGGTGCGCTGGGGTACGGCCGATCGGGTGAAGCGGTCGGGCACCCGGTGTCTGTGGCGCTGCGGGCGCACACCAGGGCGCGCGCCGCTCGCCGGGAGCGCAGCAGCCAGCCCTGACCTGCGGTAATCACCTCGGCGCGCTGCGCAACCAGGAGCATAGCCGCCGGGCTGTGGGCGATGGGCGTGGTCTTGACAAGAGGGCGAAAGGTGCTACGGGTTTACCGGTGCACGGCCAATTGGGGGGCGCGTGGACGACAGTGCGCGCCCCCGGTGTGGGTGACCCGGCGGCCTTAGGCCGACCGGGGGGTGAGGCAGCGTCAGCCGATCGGCGCAGCGGCCGGTGCCCGGCGGCGGGTCGTTCGGTCGGGCCGCCCGGCGTGCCCCGGCGCCCGTTCGCGCTTACCGTTCCGGTGTAGGCATGGTTGGCGGCGCGACGCCCGGCCGGGCCGATCGGCGTGCGGCCCGCGGACCGCGCTGCGGCACGATGCCCTGGAGGCAGTCAATGCACGAGATGCGAGCGGAACACGGACCGGCGGCGGCCGGCGACCACCGTCCGGTGGACTTCTGGCACGTGGTGGCGAGCGGGGCCGATGTCGCCCTGTGCGGCCGCGAACTGCACCGGGACGCGGCGGTCCAACCCGTCCAGGACGACGAACCGGCCGCCGAGCAGTACTGCGAGCCCTGCCTCGCGGCCTTCCGCCAGAAGGTCACCCCCGTCACCCCGGCCACCCCCTGACCCACCCCGGCCACCCCGCCACCAGGGGGCGCGGGCCCGCCCGCGCCCCCTGCCGGGGTCAGCCCCGGAGCTGCTGGAGGCGGCCGGCGGCGTCCTTGAGCACCTCGTCCCGCTTGCAGAAGGTGAAACGGACCAGGGAGCGGCCGGCCGCGGTGTCGTCGTAGAAGACGACATTGGGGACGGCCACCACGCCGCAGCGCTCCGGCAGGGTGCGGCAGAAGGCCAGGCCGTCCTTCTCACCGAGCGGGGTGATGTCGGTGGTGATGAAGTAGGTGCCGGCCGGCCGGAAGACCTCGAAGCCGGCGGCGGTGAGGCCGTCGCAGAGCAGCTCGCGCTTGCGGTGCAGATCGGCGCGCAGCCCGTCGAAGTACGCGTCGGGCAGCCGCAGCGCCTCGGCCACGGCGTACTGGAACGGCCCGGCGCTGACGTAGGTCAGGTACTGCTTGGCCGTGCGGACGGCCGCGACCAGCGCCGGGGCGGCGGTCACCCAGCCCACCTTCCAGCCGGTGAAGGAGAAGGTCTTGCCGGCGGAGGAGATGGAGACGGTGCGCTCCCGCATGCCGGGCAGGGCGGCGATCGGATGGTGGCCGCCCTCGAAGACCAGGTGCTCGTAGACCTCGTCGGTGACGACCAGCAGGTCGTGCTCGACGGCCAGTTCCGCGATGGCGGCCAGTTCGTCGGCGGTGAGCACGGTGCCCGTCGGATTGTGCGGGGTGTTGATCAGCAGCAGCCGGGTGCGCGGGGTGATCAGCCCTCGCAACTCGTCCAGATCCGGTCGGAAGGCCGGCGGCCGCAGCGTCAGCGGGACGCGGACGGCGCCGGCCATGGCGATGCAGGCGGCGTACGAGTCGTAGAACGGCTCCAGCGCGATGACCTCGTCGCCCGGCTCCAGCACCGCGAGCAGGGCGGCGGCGATGGCCTCGGTGGCGCCGGCCGTGACCAGCACCTCGGTGTCCGGGTCGTACGCCAGGCCGTGGAACCGCAGCTGGTGCTCCGCGACGGCCTGCCGCAGCTCGGGGACGCCGGGGCCCGGCGGGTACTGGTTGCCGCGCCCGTCGCGGATCGCCCGCACCGCCGCCTCGGCCACCTCGGCGGGCCCGTCGGTGTCCGGGAAGCCCTGGCCCAGGTTGATCGCCCCGGTGGCGACGGCCAGCGCGGACATCTCCGCGAAGATCGTCGTCCCCAGCCCCTCCAACCTGCGGTTCAGCAGCGGCCTCGCAGCCATGCGGTCACCCTCTCCCAGTGGTCGCCTTCGTCGCGGGACATCCTCCGCCTCACCGGGAGGCGCGGCAAATACCCCGGGTGGCGCGGGTCAGGTCGGGGGGCGGCGGGTGAGGTCGTTCCATTCGGTGTCGGGTTGGCCGGGGACGGCTCGGCCGATGGCGCGCCACTGCTCGGCCAGCGAGGCGAAGAGCGGGGTGTCCAGCCAGCCGGCGGGCGACGGCCGGTTGCGGGCGGCCTCCGCCGGGGGCGGCGGGAGCTGCCGGGGGATGCGGGTGGTCTCCACGCCGCGTACAACGACGTCCCGGGCGGGGGGTGACGCGGGGTGCCGCCGTCCGGCGGTGTCGGCGTCAGCCCCGGCGGCCCAGGGCCGCGCGCAGCCAGTGGTAGGAGTCCTTGGGGGTGCGCCGCTGGGTGGCGTAGTCGACATGGACCAGGCCGAACCGCTGGTGGTAGCCCTCGGCCCACTCGAAGTTGTCCAGCAGCGACCAGATGAAGTAGCCGCGCACCTCCACCCCCGCCGCCATCGCCCGGTGCAGCGCCCGCAGATGTCCGTCCAGGTAGTCGATGCGCGCGGTGTCGCGGACCCGGCCGTCGCCGTCCACCGTGTCCGCGACGGAGCAGCCGTTCTCGGTGATGGTGATGGGCGGGAGCGCGGCCCCGTACCGGTCGCGCAGTCCGGTGAGCAGTTCGTCAAGGCCCTCGGGCACCACGGGCCAGCCGAAGGCGGTGGTCGGTACGCCCTCGATCGGCGGCAGGGTGAACGGCAGCCCGCCGCCGGGGTCGGCGGCGGCGACCCGGGTCGGGTGGTAGTAGTTGACGCCGAGCGCGTCGAGCGGCGCGGCGATGGCCGCCAGGTCGCCGTCGTGGACGTACGGCGGGTCGGCGGGCAGGCCGAGGGCGGCCAGGTCGGGGTAGCGGCCGAGCAGCAGCGGGTCGGTGAACAGCCGGTTGTGCAGGGTGTCGTAGGCGGTGGCCGCTGCCACGTCGGCCGGGTCGTCGCCGGCCGGGTGGACCGGGGTGAGGTTGTTGGCGATCATCACCTCCAGGCCCCGGTCGCGCAGCGCCGTGGCCGCCAGCCCATGGCCCAGCAGCTGGTGGTGGGCGGTCGGCAGCGCGTCGAGCATCAGGGTGCGGCCGGGGGCGTGGATGCCGAGGGCGTAGCCGTAGACCGTGTGCACGAAGGGCTCGTTGAGGGTGATCCAGGCCGGGACCCGGTCGCTGAGGCGGTCCGCCGTGACGGCGGCGTACTCGGCGAACCGGTGGGCGGTGTCGCGGTTCAGCCAGCCGCCGGTGTCCTCCAGGGCCTGCGGGAGGTCCCAGTGGAAGAGGGTGGGCAGCGGGGTGACGCCGGCGGCGAGCAGGGCGTCGACCAGCCGGTCGTAGAAGTCCAGCCCCTTGGGGTTGGCCGGTCCGCTGCCGTCGGGCTGGATGCGGGGCCAGGCGATGGAGAAGCGGTAGCCGCCCACCCCCAGGTCGGCCAGCAGGGCGATGTCCTCGGGCCAGCGGTGGTAGTGGTCGCAGGCGGTGTCCCCGGTCTGGCCGTCGCGGACGTGCCCGGGGGTGTGGGTGAAGGTGTCCCAGACGGACCGCCCCCGGCCGTCCTCGGTGACCGCGCCTTCGATCTGGTACGCGGCGGTGGACACCCCCCACCGGAAGTCCGCGGGGAACTCCGGCAGCGCGCTGCTCATCCTGTGCCTCCTCGGAGAAGTGACTGCTGTTCAGGCTAGGGCTGCCGACGCGGTCCGGCACCGTCGCGGTCCGGCGCGCCGAGGCGGGTGGGGCGCGCGTCGGCGTCCGCGCCCCGGCGGCGGGGGAGCGGCACCGGGTACAGCAGGTCCTCCCAGACCGGCAGCGGCTGCGGACGGCGCCGCCGGGCCGCCGCCGGGTACGGCAGCTCCCGCAGCGACCGCTCCAGCCAGGCGCCCAGTGCGCCCGCCGGTGCCTCCAGCGCCACCTCGCCGCCGGGGGAGGCCAGCGTGAGCCGGACGGCCCGCCGCCCGTCCCGGCGCACCGGGCGGACCTCCGCCCCGCCCTGCCGGCAGGCGCGGAACAGCCCTTCGGTCAGCAGCCCGCGCGGCAGGGTCCACTCCAGCGGCTCGGGGCCGTCCAGCGGCAGGGTGAGCACGATCTCGTACGGGGCCTGCGGGCGGCAGGACAGCCGGGCCTCGGCCCGGATGTCGGCCTGGGTCCGGATGTCGGTGGCGGTCCGGTCGTTGGTGGTGGGCCGGTCGTCAGTGGTGGGGGTGAGCAGCTGTACGGCCACTCCGAACTCCAGGGGGTGCTGCATCGGCCTGCGCTCCTTGTACGAATGAGGGGTTGCCGGTGGAGAGAAGGCGGGTTCGGAGGTCTTACACATGTTCGGGGGACTGTTTCCGTTCGGGGGGCTGTCGCGGCGCGACCCGCAGTCGGACGCACCGTCGACAACGGTGCTACCGGTGGGTAGGTTCGGCGGGTGACCACCACTCCGGCCCCGCCGCGCCGCCGCACCGTCCACTCCGGCGGCCTGCCGCTCGCCGTCGTCGAGCAGGGCGACCCCGCCCGGCCGACGGTGCTGCTGGTGCACGGCTACCCCGACACCCACCGGGTCTGGGACGACATCGCCGCCGACCTGGCCGCCGACCACCATGTGGTCCGCTACGACGTACGCGGCGCCGGCGCCTCCGGGACGCCGCGCGACCGGGCCGGCTACCGGCTGGAGCTGCTGGCCGCCGACCTCTTCGCGGTCGCATACGCGGTCAGCCCCGGCCGGCCGGTGCACCTGGCGGCCCACGACTGGGGCTCCATCCAGTCCTGGGAGGCCGTCACCTCGCCCGGCGCCGAGCAGCGGATCGCCTCGTACACCAGCCTGTCCGGCCCCTGCCCGGACCACGTCGGCCACTGGTACCGCGACCGGCTGGCCCGGCCCACCCCGCGCCACCTGCGCCAGCTGCTCGTCCAGTCGGCCCACTCCTGGTACATCGCCGCCTTCCACCTGCCGCTGCTCGCCCCCGCCCTGTGGCGGCACGGCCTCGCCCGGCACTGGGCCCGGCTGCTGGCCCGCCGCGAAGGGGTCACCCCGCGCCCCGGACACCCCCAGCCGACCCTGGCGCGCGACGCGGTGCACGGCATCGAGCTGTACCGCGCCAACTTCCGCCCCCGGCTGCGCCACCCGGGGCGGCGCGGCACCGCCGTCCCGGTCCAGCTGGTCACCCTCACCGCCGACCGGTACGTCCGGCCGGTGCTCTCCGCCGGGCTGGAGCGCTGGGCACCCCGGCTGACCCGCCGCACCCTGCGGGCCGGCCACTGGTCGGCGCTGCTGGAGCAGGGGCCGGCCGTCGCCGGCCTGGTACGGGAGTTCGCCGCCCGTACCGAGGCCGGCTGACGCCCGGTCACTCCCCGCGATGGGCCCTCAGCCCTTGGGCCAGGGCCGCTGCCCGGTCGCGTCCGACGGCGGCGCCGCCGACGCGGCCGCGCCCCACCCCTTGGCCGGGGTGGCGGCCAGGGTGAAGTCCAGCGTCCGGCCGCGCAGCTCACCGAAGCGCAGCCAGGGCGCGTCCAGCGGGCGACCGCCCAGCGTGAGCCGCTGTACGTACGGCGCGCCCGCCGCCGCCCCGCGCCCGCGCACGGTGAACGGCGCCGCGCCCGGCGGGGAGACCGTCACCGACGGGAAGCCGGGGCTGCCCAGCACCAGCAGGTCCGAGCCGGGCACCGCCGGGTACAGCCCGAGCATCGACCAGACGTACCAGGAGCTCATCGCCCCCAGGTCGTCGTTGCCGAACTGCCCGCCGGGGGAGTTCGACCAGAGCGCGCGCTGCACCTCGCGCACCGCGCGCTGCGTTTTCCACGGCTCCCCGGTCCAGTCGTACTGCCACGGGATGCCGAGGCTGGGCTCGTTGTTGAGGTCGGCCCGGGTCGGCGCCGGGTGGCGGACGTCCTTCAGCAGGCCGTCCAGATAGCGGCTCCACGCCCGGGTGCCGCCGCGCCCCTCGATCTGCCGCCGCAGGTTGAACGCCACCATCGGCGTGTACTGCGCCGAGCTGCCCTCCACAAAGCCCCGGGTGGCACCCGGCGTGAAGCCGGGCGCGAACCCGCCCGCCGCAAGCCGGGGCTGGAGGTAGCCGCTGCGCCGGTTGAAGACGTTCTGCCAGTCCTGCGCCCGGGTGGCGAACCGGGTGTACGTGTCCCGGTCACCGAGGCCGCGGGCGAAGGAGGCGATGGCGTAGTCCGCGTTGTCGTACTCCAGCAGGGTGGAGACCGTGCCGTAGAAGTGGCAGCAGCCCCAGTCCTTGCCGTCCACCGGCAGATAGCCCAGCCGGTCGCGGACCGCCTGGCCGGGCCGCGCGTCATTGCGGTCCGTCGCCTCGCGGACCATCACCGCCAGCGCGCGCCGGGCGTCGAAGCCGCGCGCGCCGAAGGCGTACGCCCCCGCGATGATGCCGTCCGCCGGGTCCCCGATCATCACCCAGCTCTCGCCGTTGTTCTGCGTCCACTTGGGCAGGCTGCCGGACTCGTCGAAGTCCCGCAGCATCGCGGAGACCATGTCGCTCGCCACCGCCGGGTCCACCAGCGCCATCAGCTGCGCCTGGCTGCGGTAGGTGTCCCAGCCGGAGAAGTTGGCGTAGTGGGCGTGGCCGCGCGGCGCGGTGTGGATCTCCTTGTCCATCCCGGCGTAGCGGCCGTCGGTGTCGCTGAAGACATTGGGGTGCAGCAGCGCGTGGTAGAGCGCGGTGTAGAACTGCACCCGCTCGTCCCGGGTGCCGCCGGTCACCCTGATCCGGCCCAGCTCCCGGTTCCAGGCGGCGTGCGCGTCGTCCTCCAGCTCCCGGACGTCCCGGTGCTCGGCCTCCTTGGCGAGGTTGCGCCGGGCGCCGTCCTGGCTGGTGTACGAGATGCCGATCCGGGCGGTGACCGGGCCGCGCCCGGGGTCGAACTCCGCGTACGCCCCGTCCGCGTCGGACAGCTCCTCGCCGTCCGGACCGGGCAGCGCGCTGGACCGGCCGCCGCGCCAGGTGCCGCCGCCGGACAGCGGCCGGTCGAAGACGACGGCGAAGTGCAGGGTGTAGGTGTTGGCCGCGCCGCAGAAGTGGCCGCTGCGCACCGAGCCCGCGATCTCGTGGTCGGAGACGAACCGGACCCGCGTCCCGTCGACCTGGGTGGCGCCGCCGCGCAGCTTCAGCAGCAGCCGGGCCGGCCGATCGGCCGGGAAGGTGAACCGGGCGGCGCCGGACCGGGCCGCCGAGGCGAGCTCGGTGGTGACGCCGCTGTCGTCGGTGACCCGGTAGAAGCCGGTACGGACGGTCTCGCGGCGGTGCGAGAAGCCGACCGAGGCGGCGCCCGGGTCGTCCGGCAGCTCGCCGGCGAGCGGCAGCAGCGGGACGTCGCCTGCGGCGGGGCAGCCGGGACCGCTCAGATGGGTGAGGCCGAAGCCGGTGAGCCGCTTGGCCGCGTACGAGTAGCCGCCGCCGTACGCCCGCTCCGGTGTGGTGTCCGGGCCGAGCTGCATCATGCCGAACGGGACCACCGGGCCGGGGAAGGTGTGGACCACGCCGGCCGTGCCGATCAGCGGGTTCACCAGCGACGCGGGGTCGGCCGCCGGGTCGGCCGCCGGCGGCGCGGCGCGGCCGGCGCTGCCGGAGGTGCCCGGGGCGGGGGCCGCCGCCAGCAGGGCCAGGGCCGCGGCCCCGGCGCCGACCGCTCTCCCGCCGCCGGACAGGAAGGGCAACAGGCGCCGCCCCCGGGCGGCGGACGGCGGTGCGGCAGCGGGCATGGGCGGGTCCTCCCCGGGTCCGGCGACTTCCCGGCCACGGCAGCGGCCGCCCCGGGAACGGGAGGCGGTCCTCGCGCTCCCCGGCAGCACGCTAGAGGCCCCCGGCACCCATTCGGCCGCCCCGCGCCCCGGCCGGCCCTCGGCTCACCCGGATGGCCCAGGGGCGCTGCGGCTACCGGGGGGCGTGGGGCTGCGCTCTGCGGGAGTGGAGGGTCGGCCGCGCCGGTCCTCGCGCCCCGAGGCCCGTGCGGGGTGGCCGGCGGATTGTCGGCCATGCGGCCACCTGCGCGAGCAACCATGCACGGAGGTGAAGCCCCGTACACAGGCAGTCCCGCAGGCCCCCGGGGGAGGCTAGGCGTCGCGGTGGCGCAGGAGGAGCGCGCCGGCGGCCAGGGCTGCGGCGGCGTAGCCGCAGAGCAGGGCGAAGCCGGGCCAGGGGGCGAGGGCGGAGGGCTGGGCGTGGAGGGTGGTGAGGGCCTGGCCGGCCGGGCCGGGGAGGTACGGGAAGATGTGGTCGCGCCAGGAGCCGGGCAGCACCTGGGCCAGTACGGGCAGCACCAGCAGCAGCCCGAGGACGGTGGCGACACCGCCCGCCGTGCTGCGCACCAGGCTGCCCACGCCGACCGCCAGCAGCCCGACGGCCGTCAGATACAGCGGCGTGCCCAGTACGACCCGCAGCACCCCGGGCGCGGCGAGCCCGGTGCCCAGGTGCTGCCCGGCCAGTACGGACTGCCCCAGCAGGAACGCCGCCGGGCAGGCCACCCCGGTGACGGCGAGCGTCACCGCGCCGAACACCCCGGCCTTGGCCAGCAGCACCGGCACCCGGCGCGGCACCGCCGCCAGCGTGGAGCGGATCGCCCCGGTCGCGTACTCGCCGGTGACGACCAGGACGCCGAGGACGCCGATCGCCAGCTGGGCCAGGTAGAACCCCTTGAGGCTCTGCCCGGCCGGGCTGAAGGCGAGCCGTTCGTCCTGGGGCAGCCGGGCCCAGTGGTCGACCGTCACCCAGCAGATCAGCGCGCCGAAGCCGATCATCGCCACGGTCGCGGCGAGCAGGGTGCACCAGGTGGACCGCAGCGACCGGAACTTGATCCACTCGGAGTGGACGACCCGCAGTGCGGTGACCCCGCCGCGCCCGGTGTCCGGGACGACGGCACGGACGGCGGCACCGGCGGCGGTACCGGAGGCACCGGCGGCGACGGCGGAAGCGGTGGCGCTCATCCGGCGACCTCCTCGACAGCATCGACCACGGGCGCGGTCACCAGCGCGGTCACGGGCCGGAGCGCCGGGGCCGGCCGGTCGGCTGACTGGTACTCCACCGCGTCCCGGGTCAGCTCCATGAACGCCTCCTCCAGCGAGGCCGGCTGCGGCGTCAGCTCGACCAGCGGCAGCCCGTACCGCGCGGCCAGCCGCCCGATCCGCTCGCTGTCCGCCCCCGCGACCTCGATCACATCGGGCCGCTCCCCCGCGCCGACCCGCGCCCCGGCCGCGCTGAGCAGCCCGCCGAGCCGCGCGGCCTCGGGCGTACGGACCCGTACGGTGCGGTGCGAGGCGCGGCGGGTGAACTCCTCGACCGAGGTGTCCGCGATCAGCCGGCCCCGCCCGATGACGATCAGGTGCTCGGCGGTCAGCGCCATCTCGCCCATCAGGTGCGAGGAGACCAGTACGGTCCGCCCCTCGGCGGCGAGCGAGGTGAGCAGGGTGCGCACCCAGCGGATGCCCTCCGGGTCGAGCCCGTTGACCGGCTCGTCCAGCAGCAGGGTGCCGGGGTCGCCGAGCAGCGCCCCGGCGATGCCGAGGCGCTGGCCCATGCCGAGCGAGAAGCCGCCCACCCGGCGGTGGGCCGCCTCGCCGAGTCCGACCAGGTCGATGACCTGCTCGACCCGGCGGCGGGGGATGCCGTGGGTGGCGGCGAGCGCGGCGAGGTGGTGGTAGGCGCTGCGGCCGGTGTGTACGGAGCGGGCCTCCAGCATCGCGCCGACCTCGCGCAGCGGCGCCGGATGGTCGGCGTAGCGGCGGCCGCCGACGGTGACGGTGCCGGAGCTGGGCGCGTCCAGGCCCAGGATCAGCCGCATGGTGGTGGACTTGCCCGCGCCGTTGGGCCCGAGGAAGCCGGTGACCGTGCCGGGCCGGACGGTGAAGCGGAGGTCCGCGACGGCGGTCCTGGGGCCGTAGCGCTTGGTCAGGCCGACGGCTTCGATCATCTCTGGGTCCTCGCAGCGGCGGGGGCGGTGGCCGCTCCCACGCTAGGCCGGGCCGCCGGGTCCCGCGCGCGCTGCCGGGCCGTTCGAGTCCCGCCGCCACCCGCCCGGGGGCCGGTGGCGGCGGTGGCGGTTCAGTCGGTCCGCTCGGGGCGCTCGCCCTCCTCGGGCACGACCAGCTCGCTGGGGGCGAGTCCGGCGCCGCTGGAGACGGCGGCCAGCTCGGAGCCGAGCGGCTCGGCGGCGGGCACCGGGTGCTTGCGGTCGATGCGACCGGTGAGCAGCGACGACAGCGCGGCGATGACGCAGGCGGCCACCGCGAACCAGAAGGCGATCACCAGGCCGTCGTGGAACGGTCCGGAGATCAGGTGCGGGAAGAACTCCTTGCTGGTGACGCTCTTGCCGCCGTCCGGCAGGCTGCTGAGGCTGCTGCCGAGCAGCTCCTTCAGCGGGTTGTAGCCGAGGAAGGCGGCGAACAGCACCGCGATCGGCGGCAGCTGGGAGATCTGATCCGCCTGCGCGGCGGGGACGCCCTGCTGGACCAGTCCGTCGTGCATGGCGTGCGGCAGGCTGGTGGACAGGCCCGCGATCATCAGGCTGAAGAAGACGCCGATGGAGAGCACCATCGAGGAGTTCTGGAAGGTGGCGGTCATGCCGGCGCCGACGCCGCGCGACTGGGCGGGCACGGCGTTCATGATCTCGGCCCGGTTGGGGGAGGAGAACAGGCCGGAGCCTAGGCCGTTGACCAGCAGCAGCACCGCGAAGACGGGGTAGGAGAAGTCGGTCGGCAGCAGCATCAGGGCGACGAAGCTGGCGGCGGTGACCAGGGCGCCGGAGACGGTGAAGGACCGGGCGCCGTAGCGGTCGGAGAGCCAGCCGGACAGCGGCGCGGATATCAGGAAGCCGATGGTGAGCGGGATCATGTAGATGCCGGCCCAGAGCGGGGTCTTCTCGAAGCTGTAGCCGTGCAGCGGCAGCCAGATGCCCTGCAGCCAGATGATCAGCATGAACTGGAGGCCACCGCGGCCGAGCGCGGTGAGCAGGCTGGCGATGTTGCCGGCGGTGAAGGCGCGGACCCGGAAGAGCGAGAGCCGGAACAGCGGGTCGGCGACGGTCATCTCGATCCGGACGAACACCGCCAGCACCGCCGCGCCGCCGATCAGCGCGGCGAGCACCCACGGGTTGCTCCAGCCCATGGTGGAGGAGCCGTAGGGCTGGATGCCGTAGGTGATGCCGACCAGGATGGAGACCAGTCCGAGGGCGAAGGTGACATTGCCCCACCAGTCCATCCTGGCGCGGCGCCGGACGCCGGTGTCATGCAGCTTGAGGTACGCCCACACCGTGCCGAAGAGGCCGAACGGCACCGAGACCAGGAAGATCAGCTTCCAGCTGGTGGGCGCGAGCACGCCGCCCAGGATCAGCCCGATGAACGAGCCCGCGATGGCGGCCAGCGAGTTGATGCCCAGCGCGGTGCCGCGCTGATCGGCGGGGAAGGCGTCGGTGAGGATGGCCGTGGAGTTGGCGAACAGCAGCGCCCCGCCGATGCCCTGCACGATCCGCCAGCCGATCAGCCAGAGCGCGCCCGCGCTGCCGCCGAACCAGGTGATCGAGAGCATGATCGAGCAGAAGGTGAAGACGGCGAAGCCCATGTTGTACATGCGGACCCGGCCGAACATGTCGCCGAGTCTGCCGAAGGTCACCACCAGCACCGCCGTGACCACCATGAAGCCCATGAGCATCCACAGCAGGTAGCTGGTGTTGGCCGAGTCGAGCGGGTCGAGATGGATGCCGCGGAAGATGTCCGGGAGTGCGATGAGCACGATCGACTGGTTGATCATCACCATCAGCACACCGAGCGTGGTGTTGGACAGTGCGATCCACTTGTAGTGGGGGCTCAGCCCGTTCGGCTGGGGTGGTTGTGATGTCCGGTCGGCTATGGCCACTGCGGGTGTACTCCTCCGCCTGCGACTGCTGCGCGTCGGCGAGTGCAGGCCGTGGGATGTAGTTAGTTGTCGGAGGCAACCTTATCGCGTGTATGTGACATCTACATGACCGGGGTGGGGTGCGGCAAGGGCGCACACGCCCGGGGCGCACTACTCCGGTACGGCGCGCGCCGACACCGTGATCTCGCTCCACACCTGCTTGCCGCCGCCCATCGGCAGCGAACCGAACGTCCCGGACACCGCCTCGACCAGCATGATTCCCCGCCCGCCGGTCGCCTCCCAGCCGATGTTGGCCGGCTTCACCGGGGACCGCGGCGAGGCGTCCGTCACCGCGATCCGCAGCCGGTCGCCCACATGGGTGAGGTCCAGCCGTACCGGCCCCTGGGTGTGCACCAGCGCATTGGTGACCAGCTCCGAGACCACCAGCAGCGGCGCGTCCGCCTCCTCCGCGAGCCCCCAGGAGGAGAGCGTGCGGGCCACGAAGCGGCGGGCGTGCGAGACCGCCTCCGGCAGCCGCCACACCGTCCACCCGGCCCGTACCGGCAGCGACCCCATCCCGTCGTAGCGCAGCAGCAGCACCGCCACGTCGTCGTCGCGCCGGGTCGCGTCGCCGAGCAGGGTGTCCGCCACCTGCTCCACATCACCGGCCTCGGTACGGCCCAGCGTCGCGCAGAGCCGGCCCAGACCGTCGTCCAGCGTCAGCGTGCGGGACTCCACCAGGCCGTCGGTGGTCAGCACCAGCAGCGTGCCGGGCAGCAGCGCCAGCGGCGTGATCGGGAAGTGCGCGTCCTCCAGCACGCCCAGCGGCGGCCCGCCCTCGGCCACCACCACCTCGGTACGGCCGTCCGGCAGCCGCAGCACCGGCGGGATGTGCCCCGCCCGCGCGCACCAGGCGCTGCCCTCCTCCATGTCGACCACCACGTAGCAGCAGGTCGCGAAGAGGTCGGTGCCCATCCCGACCAACAGCCGGTTGGCGTGCGAGACCACCACGTCGGCCGGGTGCCCCTCCACCGCGTACGCCCGGATGGCCGTCCGCATCTGGCCCATCAGCGTCGCCGCCCCGGCGTTGTGCCCCTGCACATCACCGATCACCAGCGCCACCCGCCCGTCGGTCAGCGGGATCACGTCGTACCAGTCGCCGCCCACCTCCAACCCGGCCGTCGCGGGCAGATAGCGGGCGACCGCCACCCCGCCGGGCAGCTGCGGCAGCCGGCGCGGCAGCAGCGCGCGTTGCAGGGTGCCGATCAGCTCGTGCTCCGCGTCCAGCGTGTGGGCGCGCTCCAGCGCCTGCCCGGCCAGCGCGGCGGCGGCCGTCAGCAGCGCCCGCTCGTCGGAGCTGAAGGTGTGCGGCTGCTCCCAGCCCAGCAGGCAGGCGCCCACCACCCGGCCGGCGGCGGGCAGCGGCAGCAGCGCGAGGCCGCCCGGACCCATCTCGGACAGTCCCGGCTCCAGCGGCGCGCCCGCCGGCCAGAACGAGGGGCGGCCGTCGCGCAGCGCCGACTCCAGAGTCGGCATCGCGCGCGCCGGCGCGTCGGGCCACTCCGAGCGCCACTCCGCGCGCCACACGTCCGGCCAGGCCTCCGGCTCCGGCGGGTCCAGCAGGGTCGCCACCAGCCGGTCCGCCTCCAGCTCCGCCAGCGCCACCCGGTCGGCGCCCAGCGGGTGGCGCAGCGCGCTGACCATCGCCCGGCCGACGTCCTGCACGGTGACCGCCGTCGCCAGGGTGGTCGCCAGCCGCTGCACCCGGGAGATGTCGTCCACCCCCGGCCGCAGCCGGGAGGCGTCCGCGACACTGCCCAGCAGCCGGGTGGGCAGCCCGTCGGCGCCCGGGGTGACCTCGCTGCGCAGCCGCAGCCAGGTCAGCTCGCCGTTGCCCCGGCGGACCCGGAACTCCAGGTCGCGCCCGGTGGCGCGCGGCCCCGGGTCCATCACCGACATCAGGGCGGGCAGATCCTCCGGCACGGTCAGGCCGAGCAGCGTCTCCACCCGGCCGTCGAACTCCGCCGGGGCCAGCCCGAACAGCTCCAGCACCCGGGCGTCCGCCTCCAGCCGGCCGGTGGCCAGCGTCAGCGCGAAGGTGCCCGCGCCGTTGCCGCGCGTCTCGGGGCGGGGCGGCGCCAGCGACTCGTCGGCCGCGATCCGGTCCGCGAACAGCGCCAGCAGCGCCCGGTACTCCTCGTCGAACCCGTCGCGGTCCTCGTCCACCACCAGCAGGCAGCCGCCGGTGCTCCGGCCGCCCGCCACCAGCGGCAGCACCGCCAGCGCGACCTCCCCGGTCAGCGCCGGCCCGTACTGCCCCCCGGCGACCGCCGCCGGGGCCAGCCAGAGCGGGCGCCCCGCCTCGTGCGCGGCGGCGAGCGGGGAGCGGCCGGGCACCGGGTACTCGCGGCGCAGCCCGTACAGCGCCCGGGGCACCCCGGCCTCCTCGACCAGGCTCAGCTCCCCGGCGTGCTCCCGGGTCGCGTACACGGCTGCCAGCGTGGCCCCCGTCGCGACCAGGAGCTGCTCCACCACCGCCCGCAGCGGCACCGCCGCGTCGACCCCCGCGCGCAGCGACCGCCGGGCCAGGTCGGCGCGCAGCGGTCTCACCCCGCGTCTCTCCGTCTGCTCCCCGGCCACATGGTCATTACATCGCCTCCGGCCCCCCGGCGCAGCCGGATGGACCGGTTCCGTTACACCCCGATCGGCCCTGCGCGGCAGGGGCGCACGCCGGTGCGCGCGGCGCGGCCCGGCGCCCGTGCACCGGCCCGCGCCGGGCCCGCGTCGGCCGCCCCGCCGACCGGCCGCCGAGTTGAGCGGCTGCGGCCCAGGGGAGACGCTGGGAGCACCGACCACCCCGACCGGTGCGGAATGGGCAGCGATGGAGACGCACGGCAGCGACCCCCGGGACCAGCCCGGCGATCGTCGCTGGCCGGCGGAGCCGGCGACGGCCACCGCCGACCCCCGCGGCGTCCTGACCGGGTGGAGCGAGAGCGCCCGGCTGCTGCTCGGCCACACCGCCGACCAGGCGGTGGGCCGGCCCGCCGCCGACCTGCTCGGCACCGAGCCGCCGCGCGAAGCGCTGCGGGCCTGCGCCGCCCACCGCCCATGGCGCGGCCTGCTGCGGCTGCGGCACCTGGCCGGGCATTGGCTCGCGGTCGAGGTGCGCATCGAACCGCTGCTGGACGGCGCCGGGCGGCTGCTGGCCCACCAGCTGTTCGCCCTCCCGGTGGAGCGGCTGCGCTCCGAGCAGGATCTGACGCTGCTGGAGTGGTCCTTCGACCAGTCGCCCGCCCAGTTCGCCACCTACGACCTGGAACTGCGGCGGCGCTGGATCAACGACACGGCCTGCCGGGCGTTCAAGATCCGCAAGGCCGACGTGCGGGGGTTCCGCCTGGAGGAGGGCAACCGGGGCGCGGTCAGCGCCGAGTACCTGCGGCGGCTGCGGCAGGTGCTCGAAACCGGGCTGCCCGTCCACTTCGAGAGCCGCACCCGCAAGCCCGGCATGCCCGACGCCATCGCCTGGGACACCTGGCTCTGGCCGGTGCGCGACCTGGCCGGGCAGCTGTGCGGCGTCTCCGTCGCGTCGATCGACGGCACCGAGCAGCAGCTGGCCCGCGACCGGCTCGCCCTGCTCAACGAGGCCGGCATCCGGATCGGCAGCACCCTGGACGTGGTGCAGACCGCCCAGGAGCTGACCGACATGGCGGTGCCCCGGCTCGCCGACTTCGCCAGCGTCGACCTGCTGGAGGGCCTGTGGCAGGGCGAGGAGCCGGTGCCGGGGCCGATCGCCGGACCGGTGGCGATGCGCCGCGCCGCGCACCGCTCGGCCACCGGGGAGTGCCCCGGCGTCGGGGCGATCACCGCGTACGCCCCCGGCTCGCCGCCCGCCGACTGCCTGGCCACCGGCCGGTCCGCCCTGCTCGGCGCCGCCGACCCGGCCTTCGTCCGCTGGCCGGCCGACCACCCCGGGTCGGCCGACCGGAGGCACGGCCGTGGGCAGCACTCGATGATGGTGGTGCCGCTGAGCGCGCGCGGTGCGCTGCTCGGCGTGGCCGTCTTCACCCGCAGCGCCCACCCGGAGCCGTTCGTCCAGGACGACCTGCTGCTGGCCGAGGAGCTGGTCGCCCGCGCCTCGCTCTGCGTGGACAACGCCCGCCGCTTCACCCGCGAGCACACCACCGCGCTGGCCCTCCAGCGCAGCCTGCTGCCGCAGCGGCTGCCCGGCCAGGCGGCCGTCGAGGTCGCCTTCCGCTACCTGCCCGCCGGCTCCCAGGCGGGCGTCGGCGGCGACTGGTTCGATGTGGTGCCGCTCTCCGGGACCAGGGTCGCGCTGGTGGTCGGGGACGTGGTCGGGCACGGCATCCAGGCGTCCGCCACCATGGGCCGGCTGCGTACGGCGGTCCGCACCCTGGCCGACGTCGACCTGCCGCCGGACGAACTGCTCACCCACCTGGACGACCTGGTCTCCCATCTGGCCGCCGACGAGGACCGGGTCACCGACCCGGCCTCCGAGGGCGGCGGCGACGTCGGCGCGACCTGCCTGTATGCGGTCTACGACCCGGTCTCCCGCAGCTGCTGCCTGGCCAGCGCGGGCCACCCGGTGCCCGCCGTCGTCGCTCCGGACGGCACGGTGGACTTCTTCGACGTGGCCCCCGGGCCGCCGCTGGGCCTGGGCGGGCTGCCCTTCGAGGCGGCCGAGCGGCAGTTGCCCGAAGGCAGCCTGCTGGTGCTGTACACCGACGGCCTGATCGAGTCCCGCGACCGGGACGTGGACGAGGGGCTGGCCGAGCTGCGCCGGGTGCTGGCCATCCCGGCCGCCTCGCTGGAGGCCACCTGCGACCAGGTGCTCCGGGCCCTGCTGCCGGGCCGGCCGAGCGACGACGTGGCGCTGCTGATCGCCCGTACCCTGGCCTTCGATCCGGCGCGGGTGGCGACCTGGGAGGTGCCGTACGATCCGGCGGCGGTCGCGGAGGTGCGGGCGGCGGCCGGGCAGCGGCTGGCCGAATGGGGGCTGGTCGAGGCCGGGTTCATCACCGAGCTGGTGGTGAGCGAGCTGGTCACCAACGCGATCCGGTACGGCCGGCCGCCGATCCGGCTGCGGCTGATCCGCGACGACCACGCCCTGGTCTGCGAGGTCTCCGACACCAGCAGCACCGCCCCCCATCTGCGCCGGGCCCGGGTCTTCGACGAGGGCGGCCGGGGCCTGCTGCTGGTCGCCCAGCTCACCCAGCGCTGGGGCACCCGGCAGGCGTCCACCGGCAAGACCATCTGGGCCGAGCAGGCACTGCCGCCACTCTGACGCCCGTACGCGCGCTCGCGTAGGCGGCCGCCGCGCGGCTCGACGAGGACGGGCCGCTCCCTCGCGGGGCTGATGTGCCGAGGGGCGGTGCGGGCTGGGCGCGCGCGGTTCCTGGCGCCCCCGGCGGGGCGTCCAGGCGGTGTACGGAGCGGTGGGGCGGAGTGGGGGTAGTTACGACAGATTGATTAACCTATTGTTACTACTCATGGATGAGACCGGAACACCCCCTGATGACGCCGTCGAGGTCGCCGCAGCGCTGCGGCTCGCCGTCGGCCGGATCGCCCGCCGGGTGCGGCAGGCCCACACGGTGGGCGAGCTGACCCTCTCCGAGGCGTCCGTGCTCTCCCGGCTGGACCGGGAGGGCGCGGACTCCCCGGGGGCGCTCGCGGAGACGGAGCGGGTGCGCCCGCAGGCCATGGCGGCCACGCTGGCCGGGCTGGAGGAACGCGGCCTGGTGAGCCGCCGTCAGGACCCGGCCGACGGCCGCCGCGCGGTGGTGTCGGTGACGGACACCGGCCGCAAGGTGCTGGCCGACCGGCGCTCGGAGTCGGTGCAGCGGCTGGCCGCCCTGCTGGACCAGGAGTTCACCCCCACCGAGCGGCGGCAGATGCTCGCGCTGCTGCCGCTGCTGGACCGCCTCGCGGAGCGGCTGTGACGGCCGGGCGGCCGGATGCGGCCGACGCTCGGCAGCCGGGCGGGCGCGAGGTCGGCGGACGCTACAAGTGGGTGGCGCTGTCCAACACGACGATCGGCGTGCTGATCGCCACCATAGACAGCTCGATAGTGATCATCTCGCTGCCCGCGATCTTCCGCGGCATCGGGCTGGACCCGCTCGCCCCCGGCAACATCGGCTACCTGCTCTGGATGATCCTCGGCTACACGCTGGTCTCGGCGGTGCTGGTGGTCGCGCTCGGCCGGCTCGGGGACATGTTCGGCCGGGTCCGGATGTACAACATGGGCTTCGCGATCTTCGCCTGCGCCTCGCTCGCCCTCTCGCTCGACCCGCTGAAGGGCGGCGGCGGCGCGCTCTGGCTGATCGGCTTCCGGATGGTGCAGGCCGTCGGCGGGTCCATGCTGACGGCCAACTCGGCGGCGATCCTCACCGACGCCTTCCCGGCCCGGCAGCGCGGCATGGCGCTGGGCATCAATCAGATCACCGCGCTGGCGGGCATGTTCCTCGGGCTGCTCGTCGGCGGCGTGCTGGCCGCCGTCGACTGGCGGGCGGTGTTCTGGGTCAGCGTCCCGTTCGGGGTGGTCGGCACCTTCTGGTCGTACCGCAGTCTGCGTGAGACCGGCTCCCACCGACCGGGCCGCATCGACTGGACCGGCAACATCACCTTCGCCACCGGGGCCGGCGCGCTGCTCGCCGCCATCACCTACGGCATCCAGCCGTACGGCGGCCACTCCACCGGCTGGACCAACCCCTGGGTGCTGGCCGGACTGGTCGGCGGCGTGCTGCTGCTGGTGGTGTTCTGCCTGGTGCAGACCCGGATCGCGGAGCCGATGTTCCAACTCGGGCTGTTCCGCATCCGTGCGTTCGCCGCCGGGAACCTGGCGGCGCTGCTCATCGCCATCGCCCGGGGCGGCATGCAGTTCATGCTGATCATCTGGTTGCAGGGGATCTGGCTGCCGCTGCACGGCTACGACTTCGAACGCACCCCGCTGTGGGCCGGCATCTTCATGCTGCCGCTCACCGTCGGCTTCCTGATCGGCGGTCCGACGTCCGGCTATCTGTCGGACCGCTTCGGCGCCCGGCTGTTCGCCACCACCGGGCTGCTGCTGGTGGCCGGCTCGTTCCTCGGCCTGCTGCTGCTGCCGGTGGACTTCTCCTACCCCGCCTTCGCGGCGCTGCTGCTGGTCAGCGGGCTCGGGCAGGGGATGTTCTCCGCCCCCAACACCTCGGCGATCATGGGCAGTGTGCCGCCGGGGCAGCGCGGGGCGGCCTCGGGCATGCGCTCGACGCTCCAGAACTCGGGCACCTCGCTGTCGATCGGGCTGTTCTTCTCGCTGATGATCGCGGGCCTGGCCGGGTCGCTGCCGCACGCGCTGGACAGCGGCCTGCAAGCCCAGGGCGTACCGGCGGCGACGGCCGGGCAGGTGGCCGGACTGCCGCCGGTGAGCACGCTGTTCGCCACCTTCCTCGGCAACAACCCGGTCGGCAATCTGCTCGGGCCCAGCGGCGTACTGGACACCCTGCCCGCCCAGAACGCGCAGACCCTGACCGGGACGCGCTTCTTCCCGGAACTGGTCACCGGACCGTTCCACCACGGCCTGGTCACCGTCTTCAGCGTGGCCGCGGCGATGGCCCTGGTCGGCGCGGTCGCCTCGGCGCTGCGCGGCCGGCACCACCGGGCCGGCTCCGGGCAGCCGGCCGACCCGACGGGCGCCCCGACCACCGAGCAGACGACCGACCCGACCGACCCGGCCGGCCAGAAGACCGTCCCGACCGGCCAGAAGACCGACCCGGCCGGCCAGAAGACCGACCCGACGAACGGACAGGAAGAATGTCGCACCGCGCCCTCCTCGTGATGGACATCCAGCGGGCCATCGTGGACCGCATCCCGGACCCCGGATACCTGCCGCGCCTGCGCGGTGCGGTCGACGCCGCCCGGTCGGCGGACATCCCGGTGATTTACGTGGTCCTCGGATTCCGCGCCGGACACCCGGAGGTCAGCGCCCGCAACCAGCGCTTCGGCGGGCTCGCCGGCAGCGGCGCCTTCGCCGAGGGCGACCCCGGCGCCCGGATTCACCCGGACGTCGCGCCCCGGCCCGGCGACGTGGTGGTCACCAAGAAGCGGGTCAGCGCCTTCACGGGCAGCGACCTCGACCTGGTGCTCCGGGCGGGCGGTGTCGGCCAGCTGGTCCTCACCGGCGTCGCCACCAGCGGCGTCGTGCTCTCCACCCTGCGCCAGGCCGCCGACCTGGACTTCGAGCTCACCGTGCTGGCCGACGGCTGCGCCGACGCCGACCCCGAGGTGCACCGGGTGCTCACCGAGAAGGTGTTCCCCCGGCAGGCGGAGGTGCTCACCGTGGCGCAGTGGGCCGCCGCCCGCTGACCCCCGCCGGGCGGGCGGGGGCCGGTCACACGGCGCCCCGCCCGCCGTCGACCGGGATGACGGCGCCGGTCACATAGCCGGCCGCCGGGGAGGCGAGGAAGGCGATCACCGCCGCGATCTCCTCGGGGCGGGCGGGGCGCCGCAGCAGGGTTTCGGCGCCCAGCTGTTCGATCAGTTCCCGGCTGGCCCCGTCGGTGTAGACCGGACCGGGGGCGACGCTGTTCACCCGGACGCCCCGGGAGCTGAACTCGGCGGCCCAGGAGCGCGTCATCGCGCTGAGCGACGCCTTGGAGGCGCTGTAGGCGGCGCCGCCGGCCAGCCCGATGCGGCCGGCCACGCTGTCCACGCTGATGACGGCGCCGGAGCCGCGCTCGGCCATGCCCGGGGCCAGGGCGCCCACCAGCTGGTAGGCGGCCCGTACATTGCCCGCGAACAGCCGGTCGAAGGTGTCGGTGTCCAGCTCGGCGGTGGGCCCGAACCAGGCCCGCCCCGCGTTGTTCACCAGGACGTCCACCGGGCCCGCCTCAGCCGCCAGCCGGGCGACGTCGGCCGGGTTGAGCAGGTCAGCCGCGAGGAAGCGGGCCTGGCCGCCGGCCTCCTCGACGGCGCGGACCACGGCCGCGCCCCGGTCCGCGTCCCGTCCGTGGATCAGCACCCGGTGGCCGTCGCGGGCCAGCGCCTGGGCCGTCGCCCTGCCGATGCCGGAGGTCGCCCCCGTCACCAGCGCGGTCCTGGGGTTCTGTGCGGTCATGGCCAACACACTCCAAGGGGATCGGTGGTCCGGCCTCCGCAGGTTCCCCCGGCTCGGCCGCCCAATCCCGTCGGCGGGCAGAAAAAACCCTGGCCGGCACCGATGTCAGGTCGGGTGCCGGCCAGGTGCCGGGGCGCGGGTGGCTGGGGCTGCCGGGTGCCCGGAGGAGCGGGGTGGTCAGGCGGCTGGGCCGCTGTTCGCACGGGTGATCCGGGTGATGGCCTCCAGGGTGAGCGCGCGGTCGTGCGGCTCGGTCTCCAGCGCGCGGTGAATGGACAGTCCTTCGATGAGGGCGTCGAGCTGGCGGGCGGTCGCCGGATCGAAGTGCCACTCCAGCGCCCGGCGGCTGCGCCGCATCCACTCCCGGGTCAGCTCCCGGTAGGCGGGCTTGCGGGCCGCCAGGGTGTACAGCTCATGGGTGAGGACCAGTTCGCGCTGGTTGCCGCTGGAGAGGTGGTGCACGAGGTCCGCCACCGCCTCCCGGGCCTGGTCGGGGGTGGCGGCGGCCCCGAGCCGCTCCTCGAACACCGTGACGACGCTGGTGGCGAAGCGGGTGAACGCCTCGCGCAGCAGCTCGTCCATGCCGGCGAAGTGGTAGGTCATCGAGCCCAGTGGCACCCCGGCCCGCGCGGCGACCTTGCGGTGCGAGGTACCGGCGACCCCGGCCTCCGCGATCAGGTCGAGCGCGGCGGTGATGATGCGCTCCCGCCGCTCGGGGTCGGTCTGTCCGGTCGCCACGGTGCTTCCTTCTGCTAGATCGAACGGACCACCCGGGCCGGGTTGCCCACAGCGACCACATTGGCGGGGATGTCCTTGGTGACGACGGCTCCGGCGCCGATGACGCTGTTGTCCCCGATGGTCACCCCGGCCAGGACGATCGCGCCGCCGCCGAGCCAGACGTTGTCACCGATCGTGATCGGCCGGGCCGCCTCCAGCTTGTCCCGGCGCGGCTGCGGCTCCACCGGGTGCGTCGGGGTGAGCAGCTGCACGTTGGGGCCGATCTGGCAGTCGCGGCCGATGGTGATGGGGGCGACGTCGAGGGCGGTGAGATTGTAGTTGATGAAGGTGTCCGCACCGACGCTGATGTACGTGCCGTAGTCGACGAACAGCGGCGGCCTGATGTGGGCACCGGCCCCCAGCGAACCGATCAGCTCGGTGACGACGGACTGCGCGGCCCCGGCGTCCTCGGCGTACGCGGCCTGGTACTCGGCGGCCAGTCGCACGGCGCGCTGCTGGGCCTTGGCGATCTCGGGGTCGTCGGAGATGTAGAGGTCTCCGGCGAGCATCCGCTCATGGTTGGTACGGGGGTCCCCGGCGAAGTAGTCCTGCATGCGTACGATCGTACACCTGGGCGTACGATCGTACTTCCCGCCCATCCGAACCGTCTGCTGAGGCCCTGCTGCCATGGATGCTGCCACCCGCCGCTGGCGTGCCGCCCTGTTCGTCTTCATGCTCGCCGCCGGTACCGGCGTGGCCTCCTGGGTGGCGCGCACCCCGGCGGTCCGCGACGGCCTGGACGTGTCCACCGGCGCCATGGGGCTGGTGCTGTTCGGACTCTCCACCGGCTCGATGGCCGGGGTCACCGCCTCCGGCCACCTCGTACGCCGCCGGGGCGGCCGGGCCGCGATCACCGCCGGGGTCACCCTGGTCGTGGCCGGGCTGCTGATCGTCGCCGGGTCCGCCAGTCTGGCGCTGGCGGCCGGGGTCTTCTGCGGCCTCGCCCTGTTCGGCTTCGGCCTGGGGCTGGCCGAGGTCGCCTTCAACATCGAGGGCGCCGCCATCGAGGGCGTCATCGGCCGCCCCGTCCTGCCGGTGCTGCACGGCTGCTTCAGCCTGGGCACCGTCGCCGGCGCGCTGCTGGGCATGGGGCTGGTCGCGGTCCGGCTCCCGGTCGGCTGGCACCTGGCGGCCGTCGCGGTCCTCGTCGCGGCGGCCGGCAGCTGGTCCGTACTCTCCATCCCGCCGGGCACCGGCCGGGAGACGGCCACCGCCGCCACCGCTGCGCCGGAACCCGGTGGCTGGCGCCGCCAACTGAGCGTGTGGCGGGACCGGCGGCTGGCGTTCATCGGCCTGATAGTGCTGGCCATGGCCTTCGCGGAGGGGGCCGCCAACGACTGGCTGCCGCTGCTCATGGTCGACGGCCACCACGTCAGCGCCACCGCCGGATCGCTGACCTTCCTGGTCTTCGCCGCCGCGATGACCCTCGGCCGCTTCACCGGCGGGCCGCTGCTGGAACGGTTCGGGCGGGTCCAGGTCGTGCGGGTCAGCGCCCTGGTCGCGGTGGTCGGCGTGGCCGGGGTCATCCTCTCGCCCAGCCCGCTGGTCGCCGGCGCCGCCACCGTACTGTGGGGCCTGGGCGCCTCGCTGGGCTTCCCCGTCACCCTCTCCGCCGCAGGCGACCACCCGCACGACGCCGCCACCCGGGTCGCCGCCGTCGCCACCGCCGGCTATGTCGCCTTCCTGGTCGGCCCGCCCACCCTCGGCCTGCTCGCCGACCACCTCGGCCTGCGGGCCACCATGACCGTCGTCCTCGCCCTGCTGCTCGTCGCCGCCACCCTCACCGGCGCCCTCGCCCCGACCCCCGCCACCCCCGCCACCCCCACCGACCCGGCCCCGGCCCCGCAGTGACCCGGGAGCGCCCGGCCGTCGACCGCGGCCGGGCGCTCTGCCAGGCTTACGGGCGGCTGAATGCGCCGTCCGGCATCCCGCCCTCGAACGCCCGCCACTCGCCGGGGGCGAAGACGAGCGCGGGCCCCTTGCCCTGGTCCTTGCTGTCCCGCAGGGCCACCCGCCCGTCATCGAGGAAGGCCACCTCGACGCACTCGGCCTGTCCGTTGCTGCGCTTGCTCCTCCGCCAGACCGCACCTGCCAGGTCGGCACTGTTCACCTGCTCAACTCCCTTGCTGCTCGGGGGAGAAGGTCCTGGGTGCCCCTGTGGTCCAGCGCGGCATCCCAGATCACTGTGAAGGGGTAGCCGATCGGGGGGTTCCGTCTCCCGACCCTCGACGCCGAGCTTGCCGGCGACGGGGCGTGCGGGCGGGCGCTGATCAGTCGGCGTGCGGGGCGGGCATCGAGGTGATCACGGCGTCGAGCTCGCGGGGGGTGAGGGTGGGGCCGTCGGTGGCGAGTGACCACTGCCAGGTGTGGTCGGTCCAGGTGTGGACGCAGATGCCGGGGTCACCGAAGATGCCGCCCAGGTAGGGCGGGTCGCCGGGGCGGCTGCGGGCGAGGCGGGCGTCGAAGGGGCCGTGGGCCCGGGTGCCGGCGCCCAGGTCGAGGCCCAGGTCGATGACCAGCAGCCCGCTCGGCAGATCGCCGTCGAGCACGGAGGGCTGCTGCCTCGGCCCCGGCCAGTAGCCGGGCACGGGCAACGGACGCCCCCGGTGGGCGGCCTCGGCGGCGCGGCGGCGCTCCTCCCAGGCCGCCTGGGCCCCGGCCAGGTCCGCCGGGTCGAACAGGGAGTCCGGGAGACGGTCGGGGAAGGCGAGGTCGCGCAGCTCCTCCCGGTACGCGCCGTCCGGCGACCCGACCCGCAGCAGCAGGCCCTCGGTGCCGTCCACCACCACATCCAGCGGCCCGGCCAGCGGTACGTCCAGCGTGACGGCCCAGCCCTTGCGGTCCGCGTGCACGGCCTCCTCGGGCTCGGACAGCGGTACGGCGGCGGCGAGCGGGCCGTACCCGGAGGTGAGGACCAGCCGCTCCGGCGACTCCGCGAAGCCCCAGGGAAAGCCGTCCTCCGCGAAGTCGAGACCGGAGGGAGCGTCGTCACCGGACTCCTCGGGGGTCGCGATCCACAGCGCCCCGTCGGCATGGGCCAGCGGGTCCGTGTACGCGCACCGCCACGACCCGGGCGGCCGGAAGGCGAAGGTCTCGGTGGTGGCCACCCGGCCCGGGGGGCGGCCGTGCCCGTGGTCCCGGCGCGGCCGCACCACGGCGTACGTACCCGTCACGGCCGGTCGCGGGCGGGAGAGCAGCGCCCTCCACAGCTCCTCCCAGGTCGGCGCAGCCATGGAGAGCTCCTGTTTCCGGAATTCAGCCGCCAGTGCCCGTCTTCGGGCACATCCTAGTGGTCCTCGCCCGGACGCAGACGTCCCAGCCACGGAACTTCTCCCCGGTGTGTCCGTCGTCGCCGACCGCCGAACTTCCGTTGGCGAACCTGACGTCAAACCTGACCAGCGGGAATTTCGTGACGTTGTTCGTGCTGCCGAATCCGTGGTTCAGCGTCGTACCGTTGTGCGCGGCGCTGGAAGCGGAGCCGTCCGCGTGATCGTGGCGCCAGCTGCTGCACGTCTTGTCCTGGCTTTTCGAGATGTTGACGCCGCACTCGTAGTAATAGCGGAGGCTGAAGCTTGACGGACCGCTCCAGGGGCCGGCGTACAGGGTCAGCGTCCAGCGCTTGGACGTCTTCCCGACCGCGTTCTCCTTGAGGTGGAGCTTCACCTGCTGGACCGGCTTGCAGCCGTTGGCGCCGCAGGACGCCTCGATGGCCCAGACGTACGCCGACTGGTAGATGTAGGCGGTCTTCAGGCCGCCCTCGCGGAGCCGGTAGCCGCGCGGCGTCGCGATGTTCGGCGTCACGGATTTCCCGGCCAGCTGCGCGCGGGCCTCGGCGGGGAGCACGGACGCGGGAACCGCCTTCGCGGGGCTGAGCGGCCGGTCCGCGAAATAGGCCACCTGCTGGGTTTTCGGCGGTGCCGCCGAGGTGGCCGCCGCCGATGTCACCTCGGCGGGAAAGGCAGCGGTGATCGCCGCACTCGCGGTCATGGCGGCGGTCACCGCACTCCATGCGAACCGGTGTTTGACATCCATTCTGCTTCCCTCGCCCCGTGGTTCTGCCGCAGTACTGCTGACACACATTCGGGACTGTAGGCGTGGCCGGAGGCGCGCCGATCGGGTTCACCCGAATTCGGCGTTCCGCCGCCTTGCGCGCGCCCCTTACGCCGGCCCGCGCATCCCCCGGATGGAGCAATCCCGGTTGCGGGGGCCGACGACTGGGTCCAACGGTGGTCGGACGGGGCGCAAGCACGCACCGCGAGCACGCACGGAGGACCATACGCACCGTCGCCCATAGGCACCGTCGCCCATACGCACCGTCGCCCATAGGCACTGTCGCATCGAGGAGGAGCCATGGCCCTGGTCGTCCGCAGGAACCAGGCCGTGCTGAGCACGGCGGAGAAGAGGGCCTACGCCGACGCCGTGTGGGCCCTGAAGCGAAGCGACCCCGGCGGGTACGACAGCTTCGTCCGGGCGCACTATGACCTCTTCGACAGCGCCGTGGGCCATTCGGGGCCGGCCTTCCTGCCGTGGCACCGGGAGTTCCTGCTCCGCTTCGAGCAGGGTCTGCAACGGTTCGCACCGGGGATGGCGGTGCCCTACTGGGACTGGACCGTCGACCGGGACCCGTGGTCGTCGATCTGGGACGCCGACTTCCTGGGCGGTGACGGAGGCGACGACGCGGACCGGACCGTGCCGGACGGGCGCTTCGCCGCCGACACCGGCTGGAAGTGCCTCCCGCTCGGCATCGACCGGACCCGGCTCAGCCGGGAGTTCGGCCTGGGGGAGGAGGCGCTCCCCACCCCCGCCGCCGTACGGGACTGCCTCACCCGCACGCCGTACGACACCGCCCCCTGGGACGGCAGCTCGGCCGGGTTCCGCAACGCGTTCGAGGACATCCACAACCGGGTCCACAACTGGGTGGGCGGACACATGGGGCCGGCCAGCTCCCCCAACGACCCGGTGTTCTTCCTGCACCACTGCAACACGGACCGCCTGTGGTCCCAGTGGCAGGCCGGGCACCCCGGCGACGGCCCGCCGGCCACCGGCGCCCGCCCCGGCCACAACCTCAACGACCCGATGAAGCCCTGGGGCACCACGGTGCGGAGCGTGCTCGACCCCGGGGCCCTGGGCTATGTGTACGACACCCAGGGCCCCGAACCCCGGGGGGACCAGATGCTCCCCGGCGACACCCTCCTGGGCGGCCACAATGTGGTGTCCCAGGGCGGCAGGTTCCTCCTCGGGTACCAGACCGACGGCAACCTGGTGCTGGCCCCCACCGATGACACGGCACATCCGGTCTGGAACTCGCGCAACCGCAACCGGAACGACGTCGGCCACTGCGCCATGGAGGCCGACGGGCACCTGCGGGTCCGGGGCAGGGGCGAGCCCGGCAAGGAGACGGTCTACTGGGCCTCCGACAACCCGGACGGCACCCCGGGATACCGGCTCACCGTGTGGGACCAGGGGTTCATGACCATCCACCCCCCGGACAGTCCGGGCTCACCGGTCTGGGACTCCCGCAAGCAGCCCGGTCCCTGACCTGGGCTCGGGCCCGCCCGGTCCTGCGCGGGCCCGGCCCCGGCCGGGGTGGGTGCGGTCGTCAGCCGTCGGTGGGCCGTCAGCCGTCGGTGGGTGGGGGGAAGCCGCCGGTGGCGATGGGCCCCCAGCGCTGGGGGGTCACCCGGAGCAGGCACTTGCCCTGGCGGTGCATGGCCGCGCGGTACTCGTCCCAGTCCGGGTGCTCGCCCGAGATGCTGCGGTAGTACTCGACCAGCGGCTCCAGCGCCTCCGGCAGGTCCAGCACCTCGGTGTCGCCGTCGATTTGGACGTACGGCCCGTCCCAGTCGTCGGAGAGCACGCAGACCGACGCGCGGGGGTCGCGGCGGGCGTTGCGGGCCTTGGCGCGCTGGGGGTAGGTGGAGACCACGATCCGGCCCTCGGCGTCCACGCCGCAGGCCACCGGGGAGGTCTGCGGGCGGCCGTCGGCGCGGGTGGTGATCAGCAGGGCCCGGTGCCGGGGGCGCAGGAAGTCGAGCAGCCCGGCGAGGTCCGGGCGGTCGGCGGTAGCGAATCTGGGTGCCATGGCGAGCACGCTACAACGCCGGGCGCACCCGCCCCACCGGGACGGGACCGGCGGCTCGGCCATACTGGCGGCATGGACCAGCCCGCCATCCCGTACACCCTGCCGACCGAGCACACCCTGCCGACCGAGCGGCTGCTGCTGCACGAGGTGCTGCCCGCCGAGGCCGCCGAACTGCTGGCGGGCCGCACCACCGGCCGGGAATGGCTCGGCGGCGGGCCCGGCGAGGGGACCAGGGAGGCCGCCGGGATGCTCACCCTGGCCGCCGAGGCGGGCTGCCACACGCCGCGCTGGGCGCTGTACCGGATCGCCCGCCGGGACGACGGCATGACGGTCGGCGGCATCTGCTTCCACGGGCCGCCCGCCGACGGCGGCGCCGAGATCGGCTTCGAACTCGCCCCCGGCGCGCGCGGCCTCGGCTACGCCACCGAGGCGCTGCGCGCGCTGGCCGGCTGGGCGCTGCGGCAGCCCGGCGTCGACCGGGTCACCACGATCACCACGCCCGCCAACCGGCCCTCCCAGCGGGTGATGGACCGGGCGGGCTTCACCCGGACCGCCGATCAGGACGGCCTCAACACCTATCGGCTGAGCCGCTGCTGACCGGCGGTCCGGGGCGCTCAGGCGTGGCAGTGGCCGCCCTGGGCGGTGGGCGGCACGTCCAGTGACGGGTTGCGGTCGAAGAAGCCGGTGGGGCGGAGGGTGAAGCCCGCCGAGTCGACCGGCATCACCGGCCAGTCCTCCAGCCGGGGCAGGTGGGTCGGGCCGAAGACGTGCCAGAGCGACAGTTCGGTGTCGGTCAGCGGCTGCTGCTCCGCCAGCCACTCCGGGATGCCGGCGTCGCCCTCGTGCTGGTTGGGGTAGTCGCCGTCCGGGTAGCGGCGGTCGGCGCGGTACGGCGTCACCCACAGGTGCCGGGTGCCGTACGCGACCCGGCGGGCCACCGACGAGCCCGGCTGGGAGAGCAGCACCGGCCCCGGCTGCGGCACCAGGGTGTACGCGACGGGCTCGCCCATCCGGTTGAGCGAGCCGGGGTTGCCGATCCGCCAGCGCCGCCCGACCGCCGGGTCGGCCAGCCGCCCGGCCTGCGAGGTGTCGGCGACGACGGTCGCCCGCGCGGTGAACGCGTTGCCGTGCGGGTTCTCCGGGCCGGTCGCGATCGGCACCACGTCCACCTCCTCCACGGTGTTGCGCGGGCCGTCCACCGCCGGGTCCAGGCGGACGCAGAACAGGTGCTGGTGGTACGGCGCCAGCAGCCCCGGGGCGACCTCGGTGCCGTACGGGGAGCCGGCGCCCGGCTCGATCGCCGAAGTCTGCACGATGCCGGTGGACTTGACCTCGAAGCCGATGGTGCCGTCCTGGTACAGGTACCAGTAGAAGCCGTAGTCGTAGTTGCCGAGTGTGGCGATGTACGAGATCACCAGCCGCCGCGACCGCCGGCTCTGCACCGCGTTGTCGTCGAAGATGTTGGTGTGCTTCCAGAGGAGGCCGATGTCCTCCTCGTGGATGCAGATCGCGTTGGGCGCCGTGTACGGGTGGCCGTGGTCGTCGGTGAGCACCGCGTCCAGGTAGCGGATCTCGCCCAGGCAGTCGCAGCCCAGCCGCAGCGCGTTGGCGTTGCGGCCGAGCAGGTACTCGCCGGCGTCCAGGTAGCAGACCCAGTTGCGGGTGGGGTTCGGCTCGGCGTACGGCACCGCCATCTCGGCCAGCGACGCCCGGTGCAGCACCGGCCGCTCGCGCTCGCCGTCGCGGTAGGACAGCTGGTGCAGCACCAGGCCCTCGCGGGCGTTGAAGCCGACCCGTACCGACCAGTTCTGCCAGCTCAGCAGGGTGCCGTCCAGGGTGAAGGACGGGCCCTCGGGCTGGGTGATCTCCAGCGGGCGCAGATCGGTGCGCGGCGGGCCGGTGAACTCCGCCTCGTACCGGCCGCACTCGGCCGGGATCGGCACCGCGCCGGTGTCCAGCAGCCGGAGGACCCGCTGCTCGATCAGGTCGACGTCCGCCAGCAGGCCCGCCACCGGGTGGGCGAACGGGTTGTCGCCCTCGTCGCAGCGGAGGAAGGTCAGCGAGCGCAGCATCCGGCGGCCGGCCTCGCCGGGGATGCCGAAGCTGCCCGCCGCCAGCGGCGCCGCCACCACCAGCTCCAGATCGGTGATGCCCCGGTCGGCCATGGCCTTGCGCCAGCCGGGGTCGGCCTTCACCACCCGGTCGCACAGCTCGTAGTCCTCGAACAGCAGCGGCGGCTGGCCGTAGGGCGCCTGATCGGTCCGCAGATCGTGCCAGGAGGCGACGGTACCGGCGGTGAGGTCCACCAGGGCCTCGCCCGCGGCGCCGGTGGCGGTGTCCAGCAGGGTGGCGCGCACCCGGCGGTGGACGGGGGCGCCGGGGCGGTGGGCTGCGGCTTCGGCGCGCGGCGGCTCGTCCAGCAGGACCAGCGGGAAGCGGGTGGTCGGGGTGACCCGGCCGGACTGCTCCAGGATGCGGCGGGCGGCGGCGAACTCGGCTGCGGTCAGGTCGTCCAGGGGGTGGGGGGGCGACGTGGCGGGTGCCGGGGTGGTGGCCGGGGTGGTGGCCGGGGGGTTGTGGCAGTCCATGAGCCTCACCTGGTTTCGTACGGGGGCTTGCTGTGGCGCGGGGGTCAGCGTGACGAGGGTCAGGGGCGCGGGAACCGGGATGCCACGGGGTGGGTGGTCGTCCGCGCGGTTCCTCGCGCCCCTGGGGGGATGGTGCCGAGGTGGGGGTGGGGGGGCGGCCGTGCGGTTCCTCGCGCCCCTGGGTGGGTGGGGGTCGGTCGCGCGGCTCAGCGCCCCTGGCGGGGCGGGTCAGTCGGTGGTCTGGCGCTGGGCGGCCAGTTCCAGCTGGTACGCCTCGTGGCCCAGGCCGATCCGGGCGTGGACGGCCGGGCGGCGGAACCGCAGCAGCAGGCCGTAGACCAGGCCGCCGACCGCCGCGATGGCGATCACGCCGGGGAGCACCCAGCGCAGCGCGGAGTCGGGGTCGGAGCCGAGCAGCATGTCGAAGTCCACGACCGCGTAGACCATGATCACCGTCAGGGCGATCCCAGCCACCGTCGCGGCGGCCAGCCGCCACCCCTGGGCGGCGACGGCGCCGCGCCGGACGAAGAAGACCACCACCGCCAGCGAGGAGGTCGCCATCAGCAGCAGCACACCGAGCGCGCCGACATTGCCCATCCAGATGAACAGGTCGTCCACCGGGTCCTTGCCGGTCAGGGCGAAGGCCGACACCACGCAGAGCGCGATCACGGTCTGGAGCAGCGAGCCGAACGCCGGAGCGCCGCTGGTCCGGGAGGCCCGGCCGACCGCCGACGGCAGCAGGCCCTCACGGCCCATCGCGAAGGCGTACCGGGCGACCACGTTGTGGAAGCTCAGCATGGAGGCGAAGATCCCGGTGGCGAAGAACACGCCCAGCACATCGGAGAAGCTGCTGCCCAGCCGGTCGGCGCTCAGCCCGAAGATCAGCCCGGCGCTCGCCTCCTGCGAGGCACCCACGATCTTGGACGGGCCGGTGGCCACGCCCATCGCCCAGGAGCTGAGGGCGAAGAACACGGCGGTGAAGCCGATCGCCGAGAACATCACCCGGCTGACCACCACATGCGGGCGGCTGGTCTCCTCCGCGTACACCGGCGCCTGCTCGAACCCGGTGAAACCCGCGATCACAAAGCAGAGCGCGGTGCCCAGCCCGGCGCCGGTCAGCGTCGACGGGTTGAGCGCGTGGAAGGTGACCCCCTCCGGCCCCGGGTCGGAGACGAACGCGATGTCCACCACGAACACCGACAGGCACTCCAGCATCAGCAGCACGCCCAGCACCCGGGCGTTGAGGTCGATCTTGAGCGCGCCGAGCACCGCGACCAGCGCCACCGCGGCCAGCGACGGCACCCACCAGACGACGTCGGTGTGGAAGAAGGTCTCGAACAGCGAGGAGACCTGGAAGCCGAAGATGCCGTAGATGCCCACCTGGAGCGCGGCGTAGGCGATGAGCGCGACGAACGCCGCGCCCGTCCCCGCCGTGCCGCCCAGCCCCCGGGATATGTAGGCGTAGAAGGCGCCCGCATTGTGCACATGGCGGCTCATCTCGGCATAGCCCACGCTGAACAGGGCCAGCACCACGCCGAGGATCACATAGAGCAGCGGCTGCGCGACGATGCCCATCACCGCGTAGGTGGTGGGCATCACCCCGGCGACCACCATCATCGGCGCACTGGCCGCCAGCACCGACAGCAGCAGCCCGGGAGTGCCGATCCGGCCGGCCCGCAGCGCCTGCTCCTCGCCCCGGTAGGTCTTGATCGCCGGCGCTTTCGATGCCGTCGTCCGGGGACTTGGTTCGCTGCCCGTCAGCATGAGGGGGACTTCCTTCCGAAAAGGGTGGTGGGGAGGTGTGGTGCGGCCGGGCGGCGGACGGATCAGCCGGACGGCGGGGGAGCGAGCGCGACCGCCTGTTCCCGGGCGGCCCGGAAGGACTTCCGGGGGTCGGGGCCGCCGTAGGACCACGGCTCGGGGGAGGCGTGCGGTCCGATCGCGTGGAAGAGCGCGGCAGCCTCGACCAGCCGGCCGTCCAGCACCTTGGCGTACGCCAGGTGGTTGAGGTCCAGCTTGAGCCGGGCGTGCTGCTCCCGGGCGTCGTCCAGCCACCAGGCGAAGGCGTCGTCCAGGCTGCGCCGCGCCCGTGGCGAGGACCAGCGCGGCAGCCGCGCCGGGTCGGCGGGCAGCAGCCCGGCGGCGGCCAGCACCCGGTACCGCTCGATGTGCGCCACCAGCGGCAGCACCGCCAGCGGCGACCCGGCCGGGCACTGCGCGGCGGCCCGGTCGGCGAAGTCGTACACCGGGTGGTCCGGGTCGTCGGGGTCGGGGTGCGGCGGGCTGTACTCGGCCAGCCGGGCCACCACCAGGTGGTGCGCATCGCGGTGCCACGGGTCCAGCTCCCGGACGCGTTCGAAGCTGCCGTCCAGTAACGCCTGGTCCAGGGCACCGCGCGCGCCGAGCAGCAGCAGGCCCACCCAGGGGGAGGGGTCCTGCGGCGCCCGCTCGGCCAGGGCCAGGCAGGCGGCCTGCGCGGCGGCGGGCGCGGCCTTGCCCCGGACGGCGAGCAGCACGGTGGCGAAGGCGTCCAGCGCGGCGGCGTCGGCGTTGTCCGGCTCGACGGCCAGCCAGTCCTTGGCCCAGCCCGCCGTGTCGGCCCCGGCGAGCACGGCCAGCCGGTGCGAGCGGCGGTCCCAGTCCTGGCCGGTCTCGTCGAGCAGGGCGCGGGCGCTCGTCCAGCGGCCCTGCGCCAGGTCGTCGCGGGCGGCCGCGAGCGCGGTGTCGTCCAGTGCCGGATCGAGGGTGAAGTCGTACCGGGAACGGGAGAAGCCGAAGGGGGTCATCGCCTGCCCTGGTCGTCGCCGAGTGGCCGGCTGGGGGCCTTCGGGGCGTGCGTCACGTCCGGCTCCGAGTCTTCTGGTGTGAGGTGCGGCCGGCGCGCCTACCGCGGACCGGACTGGGGGCGCGGCGCGCGGACCCAAGCGGCGCTGATCACCCGGGACCAGCCAAGCAATGCGCGGGGGGCGCCTTCAAGGCTGTGCTTGTTGTCTCGATGTAGTCCTGTGGACACGCCCCGGCACCGCTGGGCTGCGGAGCGGCACCGGAGAGCCCCCAGGGCCCCGGCGCGGGATACGAAACGGCACCGTTTGCCGGATTCGGCTGCGGATGGCGGCCGTCCTTGGTAATCGATCCCTGGCATGTCCGCGCACATACGGCGGGCGAACCGAGGAGGAGGCAGCCGTGGTACGAGCAGGCACCGCGCAGGACGAGGTGCATCCGCTGGCGGAGGTCCGGCGGGACCGGGGCTGGAGCTACCAGGACGTCGCCCGGCTGGTGGCCGAGAACGCGCGGGCACTGGGCGTACCGATGGCCGCCCGCCGGGAGAAGGTGTGGCGCTGGGAGCACTGGGGCGTCATCCCCGAGCGGGACAGCCAGCGCGCCCTGGCCCGCGCCCTCGGCGTCCCCCACACCGAGCTGGACACCCGGCCGTGGCCCGCCTGGCTCACCGTGGAGCCGGGCCCGCCGACGGCGGGCTGGCCATGGGACCGGGCGGGCAGCCTCGCCGCGCTCACCGCCTTGCAGACCGCGCCCCCGGCGGACCCCCGCAGCGACCCCGCGCCCGCCGGGCCCGAGCTGCTGCGGGCGATCGAGGAGTGGACGGCGGCCCCGCCCCCGTCCGCCGCGCCCCCCGCCGTGCCGCCGCAGCGCGAGCAGCCGCCCGGCGGGCCGGTGGATGGTGGCCAGGTGGACGGGGGCCAGGTGGACGGGGGCCAGGTGGACGGGGGCCAGCTGGACGACGGCACCCTCGGCTGGCTGGAGCGCGGAGTGCCGGTGCTGCGCGGGCTGGACGACCGGTTCGGCGGCGAGTCGATACGCGGCCGGGTCGAGGCGGACCTCGCGCTCACCGCCGACCTGCTGCGGCGCGGCGCCCACCGGCCCCGCAGCCGCCGCCGGCTCTACCGGGTGGCCGCCGACCTGGCCCAGCTCGGCGGCTGGGCGTGCACCGACGCGGGCCGCTACGGCGCCGCCCAGCGCTACCACCTGACGGGCCTGCGGGTCGCCCACACCGCCGAGGACCCGCTGCTGACGGCCGGCATCCTGGCCGGGCTCAGCCTGCAAGCGGTCGTCGCCGGGCAGCCGGCGGAGGCGCTGGCCGCCGCCGACGCCGCCGGGCGCGCGGTGCCGGGCGGCGGTCCGGCCCGGGTGCGGGCGCTGATGGCCACCCGGCGGGCCCGTGCCCATGCGCTGCTGGGGGAGGAGGTCGCCGGGCGGCGGGCGCTGGCCGACGCCGAGCAGCTGCTCGACGCGTCGGCGGGGGAGGAGGCGCCGTCCTGGCTCTACTACTTCGACGCGGCGGAACTGGCCGGGCAGGCGGGCAGCGCGCTGCTCGACCTGCGGCTGCCGGGGCAGGCCGCGCCGTTGCTGGAGCGGGCGCTGACCAGCCAGGACCCGTCCTGTGTACGGGACAGGGCGCTGTACTCGGTGCGGTCGGGCACCGCCGCGCTGCTGCTGGGCGACACCGACCGGGCCCGGGGACTGGCGCGGCAGGCGGGGCGGTTGGCGGCGTGGTGCGGCTCGCCTCGGCTCGGTGCGGCGCTGGGTGAGCTGCGTGACCGGCTGCCGGAGCCCTCCGGGGGGCGGCAGTGAGGCGGGGGCGCGGGCTGGGGCGCGGTCGGGCGTTCCGTCAGGTGGGCTCTCCGGGGTCCTGTCCGGCGTCCTGTCCGGGGTCCTTTTCGGGAGGCTGCTCGGAGGGCCGTTCGCAGGGCCGTTCGGGGAGCGGATCGCCGGTGGCCGGATCTCGGTGGCGTGGCGGAAAACCTCCCCCTGTCGTGGGAGCGCTCCCGCAGAGGCCCGTTACGGTCGAAAGTTGCCTTCGAGAAGTGAAGACGCGCGGTGGTCTTGACGCGCTCGTGACACTGCTGGCTTCATGTGTAGCGATTCGCTGACTCCTTCCGACTGCGAGAAGTGGAGACCGGTCCCGCCCCCGGGCCCGTACTTCCCGTGACGCTGCCGGGGCTGATGGCCACCGACGTCTGGGAGCGCTCCCACCCGAGCCCCGTTCCACCCACCCGGCGAAAGGCCCCCACCCGTGCCTCCCGTCACCACCCGTCCCGGTCGCCGCCGCAGGGCCGTGGCCCTGCTCTCCGGCGCGCTGCTGCTCGCGGCCGGGGCCGCCACCGGCAGCCCCGCGGCCCTCGCCGCCACGGCGGCCCCCGGCGCGGCGCCGCAGGCGGCCGCCGCCGACACCGGCTCCCCGGTCCGCGTCAACCAGCTGGGCTACCTGCCCGACGGGCCCAAGAACGCCACCGTGGTGAGCAGCGCCACCACGCCGCTGGCCTGGCAGCTGCGCAACGCGGCCGGCGCCACCGTCGCCTCCGGCAGCACCGTCGTGCACGGCGCCGACGCCGCCTCCGGCGACAGCACCCACCTGGTGGACTTCTCCGCGTACACCGGCACCGGCACCGGCTTCACCCTGGCGGTGGCCGGGCAGACCAGCTACCCGTTCGACATCGCGGCCGACCTCTACGCCGGGCTGCGCTCGGACAGCCTCAACTTCTTCTACCAGCAGCGCAGCGGCATCGCCATCGACGCCTCGCTGGCCGGCGGCGCGGCCTACGCCCGCCCGGCCGGACACCTCGGCGTGGCGCCCAACAAGGGCGACACCAGCGTCCCCTGCCAGGCGGGCGTCTGCGACTACGGCCTCGATGTGCGCGGCGGCTGGTACGACGCGGGCGACCAGGGCAAGTACGTCGTCAACGGCGGCATCGCCGCCTGGCAGCTGGTCAACTCCTTCGAGCGCGCCAAGCGGGCCGGCACCGACGCCGCGCTCGGCGACTCCACGCTGCGCGTCCCCGAGCGCGGCAACGGCGTGCCCGATGTGCTGGACGAGGCCCGCTGGGAGCTGGAGTTCCTGATGCGGATGCAGGTCCCGGCCGGCAAGCCGCTGGCCGGCATGGCGTTCCACAAGATCCACGACGCCGACTGGACCGGCCTGCCCACCCGCCCCGAGCAGGACAGCCAGCAGCGCGAGCTGCACAAGCCGTCCACCGCCGCCACCCTCAACCTGGCCGCCACCGCCGCCCAGTGCGCCCGCGTCTACGCCCCGTACGACGCCGCCTTCGCCGCCAGGTGCCTGGACTCCGCCCGCCGCGCCTGGACCGCAGCCAAGGCCAACCCGGCCCTGCTGGCCCCCGCCTCGGACGGCACCGGCGGCGGCTCCTACGACGACGCCAACGTGGGCGACGAGTTCTACTGGGCCGCCGCCGAGCTCTACGCCACCACCGGCGAGGCGCAGTACCGCGACGCGGTCACCGGCTCCACCTACCACACCTCGGCCGTCTTCAGCCCCGGCGGCTTCTCCTGGGGCGACACCGCCGCGCTGGGCCGGATCACCCTGGCCACCGTCCCCAACGGCCTGCCCGCCGCCGACCTGGCCCGCATCCGCGCCTCGGTGACCGACGCCGCCGACGGCTACCTCGCCACCATGGCCGCCCAGGGCTACGCCGTGCCGCTGCCCGCCGACGGCTATGTGTGGGGCTCCAACAGCCAGGTCGCCAACAACGCCGTGGTGATCGCGGTGGCGTACGAGCTGACCGGGCAGCAGCGCTACCGCGACGGCGCGCTCCAGACGCTCGACTACCTGCTCGGCCGCAACGCCCTCAACCAGTCGTACGTGTCCGGCTACGGCGAGCACGCTTCGGAGAACGAGCACCACCGCTTCTGGGCCCACGAGTACGACGCCTCGCTGCCGCACCCGCCGCCCGGCTCCTTCGCGGGCGGCCCCAACTCCGGCCTCCAGGACCCGGTGGCCGAAGCCGAGCTGACCGGCTGCCGGCCCGCCACGTGCTACATCGACGACATCGGCTCGTACTCCACCAACGAGGTGGCGATCAACTGGAACGCCCCGCTCGCCTGGCTGGCGTCCTTCGCCGCCGACGACCCGGGCGGCTCCGGTGAGCCGCAGCCGGTCACCCCCAAGGTGCTGGTGAACCCGTCCGCCGTCACCGTCCCCGAGGGCTCCAGCGCCACCGTCGGCGTCCGGCTCTCCGGCGCCCCCAAGCAGAACGTCACCGTCACCGTCACCCGGACCTCCGGCGACCAGGACCTCACGGTCGCGGCCGGCGCCACCCTGGTCTTCACCCCGGCGAACTGGGCCACCGCGCAGCCGGTGACCATCGCCGCCGCCCAGGACGCCGACACCGTCGACGGCAGCGCCGTCTTCACCGTCGCCGGAGCGGGCGCCGACAGCGCCACCTTCACCGCCACCGAGGCCGACGACGACAAGGCTCCGGCGGCCGGCTGCTCGGTCACGTACCACGTCGACAGCGCGTGGGGCGACGGCCTCACCGCCACCGTGACGGTGAAGAACACCGGCCAGAGCACCATCAAGGGCTGGACCCTCGGCTGGTCCTTCCCCGGCAACCAGCGGATCACCAACGCCTGGAACGCCACCGTCACCCAGAACGGAGCGGCCGTGACTGCCAAGGACGCCGGTTGGAACGGCACCCTGGCGCCCGGCGGCACCGGAAGCTTCGGCTTCCAGGCCGGCTACTCCGGCAGCAACACCGCACCGACGCAGTTCACCCTGAACGGCGTTGCCTGCGGCTGACCTCCGTACGGGGCGCCGGACCGTCCCCCGGCGCCCCGCACAGGTCCGCATGACCGAGCCCCCACCCAGGCTTGCGAGAGGAAGCGGAAGACCATGACCCGTACCACACGCCGTACCCGAACCCCGTTGATAGCCGCTGCGGCCGCCATGTTCGCCGCCGCCGCAGCGCTGCTGCCACTGCCCTCGGCCCAGGCCGCCGCCGCATCCGGCTGCACGGTCGACTACACCCTGAACCAGTGGGCCGGCGGCTACACCGCCGACGTCAAGATCACCAACCTCGGCCCGGCCGTCAACGGCTGGACCCTGAAGTGGACCTACGGCGCCGACGAGCACATCACCTCGGCCTGGAACGCCACCGTCACCCAGAGCGGCAAGGCCGTCACCGCCACCGACGTCGGCTGGAACGCCTCCATCGCGACCGGCGGCACCGCGAGCTTCGGCTTCCAGGGCACCTGGAGCATCGCCGACCCGATCCCCGCCAACTTCTCGCTCAACGGCACCGGCTGCAACGGCGCGCCCAACCCGACCGCCTCCGACACGGTCAAGCCCACCACGCCGCCGCCCACCACCCCGCCGACCTCCCCGACCCCGACCCCGAGCAAGACCACCGCCCCGCCGACCACGCCGCCGCCCACCACCCCGCAGCCCCAGACCGGCTGCGGCACCGCCGCCGCCGTCTGCTCCGGCTTCGAGGACCAGACCGGCTCCAGCCCCAGCGGTGACTGGCAGATCATCACCCCCGACTGCCAGGGCTCCGGCACGGCCACCATCGACACCAGCGTGGCGCACAGCGGCAGCCGCTCGCTGCGCATCAACGGCCAGGCCGGCTACTGCAACCACGTCTTCGTCGGCACCACCCGCAACGTCTCCTCGGTCGGCCCGGTGTTCTACGCCCGGCTGTGGGTCCGGCACACCACCGCGCTGCCGGCCGCGCACGTCGCCGCGATCACCATGGCGGACTCCAACGACGGCGGCCGCGACCTGCGGTTCGGTGGTCAGAACAGCGCCATGCAGTGGAACCGGCAGTCCGACGACTCGACCCTGCCCGAGCAGAGCCCGGCCGGTGTGGCGCAGTCCGCGCCGCTGCCGACCAACACCTGGAACTGCCTGCGGTTCGAGATCGACACCACCAAGCAGTCCATGCGCACCTACCTCAACGACTCCGAGGTCCCCGGCCTGCACGTGGACGGCGTCCCCACCCACGACATCGACAGCCAGTGGCTGAGCCGCAGCACGGCACCCCGCCCGACCACCTTCCGGCTCGGCTGGGAGAGCTACGGCGGCGGTGACGACACCCTGTGGTACGACGATGTCGCGGTCGGGTCGCAGCCGCTGAGCTGCTGAGCGGCTGAGCTGCTGACACCGCGCCGCTGATCCGGCCGCCGCGCGCCCCGATGTCGGTGACATCGGGGCGCGCGGCGCGCAGGATGTCCCCCGGAGACCGCCGGCCGGCAAGGCGGCCGGCGGCCCGCCGCAGAGAGGAACCACCCGTGGCCGACACGACCTCCGTCGCCGTCCTGGGCACCGGCATCATGGGAGCGGCGATGGCCCGCAACCTGGCCCGCGCCGGCCTCGACGTACGGGTCTGGAACCGCACCCGGGCCAAGGCCGAGCCGCTCGCCGCCGACGGCGCCACCGTCGCCGACAGCCCGGCGGAGGCGGTGCGCGACGCCGATGTGGTGCTCACCATGCTGTACGACGGCCCGGCCGCCCTGGACGCCGTACGGGAGGCGGCGCCCGGACTGCGCGCCGGAGCGGTGTGGGCGCAGTGCTCCACCGCCGGCCTCGCGGCGCAGCCCGCCCTCGCGGCGCTGGCCGACGAGTACGGCCTGCGGTACGTGGACGCGCCGGTGCTCGGCACCCGCAAGCCCGCCGAGGACGGGCAGCTGGTGGTGCTGGCGGCCGGTCCGGCCGATGTCCGGCCGGTGCTGGCGCCGGTCTTCGACGCCGTCGGCAGCCGTACGACCTGGGTCGGGGAGGACGGCGCGAGCGGCGCCGCCACCCGGCTCAAGCTGGTCTGCAACAGCTGGGTGCTGGCCGTCACCCACGGCACCGCCGAGGCGCTGTCGCTGGCGCGCGGGCTGGGGGTGGACGCGCGGGCGTTCCTGGACGCGGTCTCGGGCGGCGCCCTGGACATGGGCTATCTGCGGGCCAAGTCGGCGGCCATCCTGTCCGCCGACTACACCCCGAGCTTCACCGTGACGAACGCCGAGAAGGACGCCCGGCTGATCGTGGCGGCCGGCCGGGAGGCGGGCGTCGCCCTGGACGTCGCCGCCGCCGGTGCCGAGCGCTTCCGCCGCGCCGCCGCCCAGGGGCACGCCGACCAGGACATGGTCGCCTCCTACTTCGCCTCCTTCGAGGACTGACCCCGGCCGAGGACTGACCCCGGCCGAGGACTGACCCCGGCCGAGGACTGATCCCGGCCGAGGACCGGTCCCGGGCGAGGACTGACCCCGGCCGAGGGCCGATCCCGGCGGTACGCCGCTGCGGCCCCCGGCGGTGCCTGCCGCCGGGGGCCGCAGCGGCCGGGCGCGGTCAGCCCCGGCCGGCGGGCTCCTCCACCCGCTCGTCGCGCGACCCGGACGCGGGCTCCTCGGGCGACCCCGGGCCCTCCACGTCGACCCGGGGCAGCAGCCGGTCCAGCCAGGACGGCAGCCACCAGTTGCCCCGCCCCAGCAGCGCGGTCACCGCCGGGACCAGCGCGGTCCGCAGCACCACCGCGTCCAGCAGCACCGCCACCGCCAGGCCGAGCCCGGCCATCTTCACCACCCGGTCGCCGCCCAGCACGAACGACCCGAAGACCAGCACCATGATCGCCGCGGCGGCGGTGATGGTCCGCCCGGTGGCGGCCAGCCCGTGCACCACCGCCTCCCGGGTGTCGCCGCGCCGGCGCCACTCCTCCTGGATGCGGCTGATCAGGAACACCTCGTAGTCCATCGACAGCCCGAACAGCCCGGCGAAGAGCAGCACCGGAACGTACGGCTCCACCGGACCGGTGCCGTCCACCCCGATCAGCCCGCCCAGCCAGCCCCACTGGAAGACGGCGGTGATCACCCCGAAGGCCGTGCCCGCCGCCAGCAGGTTCATCAGCGCGGCGGTCAGCGGGATCAGCACGCTGCGGAAGACCAGCATCAGCAGCAGGAAGGAGATGGCGACCACCGCCCCGATGAACAGCGGCAGCCGGTCGGTGACCGCCCGCGCGAAGTCGGCGTTGGCCGCCGTGGTGCCGCCCACGTGCAGCTCGGCCCCGGTGCCCCGCACGGCCGCCGGGACCACCCGGTCGCGCACGGTGCGTACCAGATCGTAGGTGGCCCGGTCCTGCGGCGCGCTGCGCGGGTAGACGGTGACCACCGCGATCCGCCCGCCGCCGGTGGCCGGCAGCAGCTGGGCCGGCGCCACCCGCGCCACCTGCGGCAGCTCCGCCAGCTGTGCGGCGGCGCGCTGCACGGCCTGCTCGGCCCCGGCGCCGTCGGCCCGTCCGGTGACCACCAGCGGCCCGCCGAATCCGGGGCCGAACCCCTCGGTCAGCAGGTCGTACCCCTGGCGGGTCGTCGTCCCCTTGGCGTCGACACCGGCGTCCGAGATGCCCAGCCGCATCGACAGGAACGGCAGCGCCAGCACCACGATCACCACCAGCGAGGCCAGACCCGGCAGCAGCGGGCGCCGCACCACCCCGCGCGCCCACGCCCCCCAGCGGCGCCCCTCCGCGCCGTCCGCCCACTCGCCCGCCGCCAGCCGCCGCCGCTCCCGCTTGGAGAGCACCCGGTCACCCAGCAGCCGCAGCAGCGCGGGCAGCAGGGTCAGCGCCGCGACCATGGTGAGCAGTACGGCCACGGAGGCGCCCACCGCCAGGCCGTACAGGAAGTCCAGCCGCACCAGGAACATGCCCAGCAGCGCCACGCAGACGGTGATGCCCGCGAACAGCACGCTGCGCCCGGACGTCTCGGCGGCCTCGCCCAGCGCCCGGACCGGGGTGAGCCCGGCCAGCAGGCCCTGGCGGTAGCGGGTGACCAGGAAGAGCGCGTAGTCCACCCCGACGCCGAGGCCGATCAGCGCGGCTATCTCCGGGCTGACCTGGGCCATGTCCATCACATGGGTGAGCAGCCCGACCACCGCGAGGCCGGTGCCGACCGAGATTCCGGCGGTGAGCACCGGCAGCAGCATGGAGAAGAGCGAGCCGAAGGTGACCAGCAGCACCAGCGCGGCGGCGAGGAGCCCGATCCAGGCGCCGCCCAGGTCCGGCGGCGAGGCCCGCTTGGCGACCGCGCCGACCACCGCCGCCCGCACCCCGTCGCCGTCCGCCGCCCGCACGGTGTCGACCAGCTGCCGCGCCTGGTCGGTGCTGACGTCATTGGCCGGCCCGCCGTAGGCGACGACGGCGAAGGCGGTACGGCCGTCCGGGGAGACCTGGGCCCGGCCCTGCTCGGTGTACGGGGAGACCACCTGGGCGACCTGTGGCAGCCGGGCGACCTCGGCCAGCATCGGTTCGACGCGGGCGCGCACGGTCGCGGAGCCGGTGCCCGCGTCGGCGCTGAAGACGATGCGCTCCTGGTCGCCGCCCTGGCCGCCGCCCTGCACCTCGGTCAGCAGGGCCTGCGCCCGGGTGCTGTCGGAGGCGGGCAGCTTCAGGGTGTCGCGGTAGTCGCTCCCGGCGGCGGCGCCGGCGGCGGTGAGAGCGGCCAGCACCAGGAGCCAGCCGGATATCACCCACCAGGAGCGCCGGTGGCAGAAGAGGACGAGTGATCGCATGCGGGGTTCCCTCCACCGGCTCCGGGTGGGAGCCGGTTCGCTGCGGATGCGGATGTAGGGGCTCAGCGGGCCGGCGGCGGTGCCATGAAGCCGGTCAGTACGGCGGCGACCGCCGCCTCCAGCGCCCGGCCGGTCACGGCCTCCGGGTCGGCGGCGTGCTCCAGCCCGAGGCCCTGGCAGAGCGCCAGCAGGATCAGCGCGGCCCCGTCCAGGTCGAGGGTGGGGGTGATGTCCAGCCGTTCGGCCTGCTCCCGCAGGTGCCGGGCGAGTTCGGCGCGCTGGGCGCGGCGGTGCGGGGCGTACACCTCGCGGACGGCCGGGTCGCGGCCGGCCCGCAGGGCGAACTCCAGCGCCAGCCGGTGCCAGACCGCGCCCTGCACCAGGCCCTGCGCCAGCAGGGCGGCGGCGCGCCCCGGGAGTGCCTCGGGGCGCTCCTCGGTGTCCAGGCTGTCCAGCACGGCGGCGGACTTCGCGCGGCCGTGCTCGGCCAGCACCTCGGCGAACAGCTCCTGCTTGCTGCCGAAGTTGGAGTAGACGGCGCCCTTGGTGAAACCGGCCGCGCGGGCGATCTCCTCCAGCCGGCTGCCGTCGTAGCCGTGCTCGGCGAAGGCGAGGGCGGCGGCGTCCAGCAGGCGGCGGCGGACCACGTCATTGGGCACGCGCAGGACGGGCGGGGGTGGCGGGTTGGCTGGCATGGCGTCACCTTACGATACCGACGGGTACTGGGTACCGGCGGGTATCCGGAAGGCGGGAGGGCGGCTGCCGCTACGGTTTGCTGCGGTATGACCGGCCCCGACCGCATACCTCCCGGGGTCGACGGCCCGACCGGCACACCGCCTCCACCCCCTCTCCCCAAGGCTTCTGACGCATCATCACTCCTTCCTCACCCGCCTAGGCAGCGCCCGCCCGGTCCGGTAGCTTGCCCTGCCGGTGTCGGTCCGATCGGCGGTGCCGAAGGGTGAGGGAGGGTGGCACGGTGCGCGACTTCGGCGTCCCGCCGCTGGTGGAGACTCTGCGGGCCGGCGGGCTGGCCGACACGGTGTACGAGGTCGCCGAGCGCACCCCGCAGCTGCCGCAGCTGAGCCGCCGCACCCCGGGCGGCGGCGCCGAGTGGTCGGACGTGACCGCCGCCGCCTTCCGGGACGAGGTGCTGGCGCTCGCCAAGGGCCTGCTGGCCGGCGAGGTCCGCTTCGGTGACCGGGTCGCGATCATGGCGCGCAACCGCTACGAGTGGACGGTCTTCTGCTACGCCCTCTGGTCGGTCGGCGCCCAGCTGGTGCCGATCTACCCCACCTCCTCCTCCGAGCAGGTCAGCTGGATCCTGGCCGACTCCCGGGCGGTGGCCTGCGTGGTGGAGAACGAGGACGACCTGATGACCGTCGGCGCCGCCTACGACGGACTGCCCACGCTGCGCCGGATCTGGCAGCTGGACGGCGGCTGCGTCCAGCAGCTGACCGGGCTCGGCGCGCGGGTGCCGGCCGAGAGCGTCCACCGCCACCGGCAGGCGGTGCTGCCGGACGCGACGGCCGCCGTCGTGTACACCTCGGGGACCACCGGGCGGCCCAAGGGCTGCGTGATCAGCCACGCCAACCTCGCCGCCGAGTGCGACACCCTCCGGACGGGCTGGGACGGGATCGCCGCCCGGCCCGGCGAGCAGCCGTCCGTGCTGGCGTTCCTGCCGCCGGCGCACATCTACGGGCTGATGGTCCAGGTCTACTGCCTGCGGGCCGGGGTGCGGCTCGGGCACCAGGCCGAGCTGTCGGCGGCGGAGCTGCTGCCCGCGCTGGCGTCCTTCCGGCCGACGCTGGTCTTCGCCGTGCCGTACGTCTTCGAGAAGATCTTCGCCCGCGCCTGCCAGGCCGCCGACGAGACGGGCCGCCGGGAGGTCTTCGACCGGGCGATGGACGTGGCGGTGCGCTACGCCGAGGCCCGGGAGGCGCGCGCCCGCGGCCGGGGCCGGGGGCCCAGCCCGGCGCTGCGGGCCAGGCACCGGCTCTATGAGCGGCTGGTCTACGGGCGGCTGCGCGAGGTGCTGGGCGGCAGGGTGCGCAACGCGGTCTCCGGCGGCTCGGCGCTCGACCGGCGGCTGGGCCTGCTGTTCGCCGGGGTCGGCATCACGGTGTACGAGGGCTACGGCCTGACCGAGACCACGGCGGCGGTCACCGGGCAGCCGCTGGGCAGGGCCCGGTACGGCACGGTAGGCCGCCCGCTGCCGGGCTGCACCGTCCGGATCGCCGCCGACGGCGAGATCCTGGTGCGCGGGCAGACCGTCTTCTCCGGCTACCTCAACGACCCCGAGGGCACCGCGCGGGTGCTGCGCGACGGCTGGTTCGCCACCGGTGACCTGGGGGCGCTGGACCAGGACGGCTACCTCACCCTCACCGGCCGCAAGAAGGACATCATCGTCACCAGCACCGGCAAGAGCGTCGCCCCGGCGGTGCTGGAGGAGCGGGTGCGCGCCCATCCGCTCATCTCGCAGTGCCTGCTGGTGGGCGACGACCGGCCGTACATCGCGGCGCTGATCACCCTGGACCCGGCGGCGCTGGGCCACTGGCAGCGGGTGCGGCACAAGCCGCCGGCCACCGGCTGGGCGGCGGTCGGCGACCAGGACCTCCAGGAGGAGGTGCAGCGGATCGTGGTGACCGCCAACACGGCGGTGTCGCGGGCGGAGTCGATCCGCGCGTTCCGCATCCTGCCGCACGAGTTCACGGCGGCGGAGGGGATGCTCAGCGCCTCGCTGAAGCTGCGGCGGCGGGTGATCGTCAAGGCGTACGCGCAGGACGTCGAGGAGCTGTACGGAGGCTGACCCTGCCCCTCGCGCCCGCCCCCCGGTCGGAAACGCCGACGGCAGCGGCGCATCGATCCCGTCGGATACGCCGCCGCCGTCTCGATTCCGGGCCGGGGCCGCCGACTACTCCGTCTGCGGGACGGCGGTCGTCCATGCCCAGCCGTCGTCGTCCTCCGGTGCGGCGGTCGGGGTCCCCTCGGCGGGGACGGGCTCGTCGGGGTCGGTGTGCGTGCTGTCGGCATCCATGCCCGGGAAACGCCCGGGGCGCGCCGGGGTCACGCTCCGGACACGCTTCTGCGGCCGTCCGGGTGGCCGGTCCGCATGGGGTGGGTGGCCGAAACGCGCGTGCCCGCTCCGTATTGTCAACGCGCGCAGACTGTGCCAGGCTCCGGGTGCGGGCGGGGGTCCCCCCGTCCTCCGCCCGCACCAACTGCCGGAGCGCCGTCTGCGGCTCGCGCCCGCGATGTGCGGCATTGCCGCCGCGAGCCGGTCGGCGCTCCCACGGTTCCACTTCCCGATGGACGAATCCCGATGGACGAACCGGGCTGACCAGCCGTCAGTAGCGGCCGCCCACCGGCGCCGGCAGCCCGTCCAGCTCGGCCAGGTCCCGCGCGGTCAGCTCCAGGTCGGCCGCCGCCGCGTTCTCCTCCAGGTAGCGGGGCGTCTTGGTGCCCGGGATCGGCACCACGAAGCGGCCCTGCCCGAGCACCCACGCCAGTGCCACCTGGGCGGGCGTCGCCCCGTGCCGCCCGGCGACCTCCTTGACCTTCGCCACCAGCGCCTGGTTGGCCCGCAGCGCCTCGTCCTGGAAGCGCGGCAGGGTGGCCCGCCAGTCGTCGCCGGGCAGGTCGGCGGCGGACGTGAAGCGCCCGGCCAGGAAGCCGCGCCCCAGCGGCGAGAACGGCAGGAACGCGATGCCCTGCTCCTCGCAGTACGGCAGCACCTCCGCCAGCGGGTCCCTGGTCCACAGCGACAGCTCCGACTGCACCGACGCCACCGGGTGCACCGCCTGCGCCCGCCGGATCTCCGCCACCGTCACCTCCGACAGCCCCAGCCGGAGCGCCTTGCCCGCCGCCACCGCCTCGGCCATCGCCCCCCAGGTCTCCTCGATCGGGACCTCCGGGTCGACCCGGTGCAGCTGGTAGAGGTCCACATGGTCGGTGCCCAGCCGCCGCAGGCTCTCGTCCACCGCCCGGCGGACGTGCTCCGGCCGCCCGTCGCGTCCCAGCCCCGGTGCGCTGCCGCCGGGCGTCCCGCCCGGCACCAGGCCGACCTTGGTGGCGAGCACCGCGCGCTCCCGGTGCCCGGCCAGCGCCCGGCCGACCAGCTCCTCATTGGTGTACGGGCCGTAGATGTCGGCCGTGTCGATGAGCGTCACGCCCAGGTCCAGGGCGTGCCGCAGCACCGCTACGGAGGCGCCCTCGTCCCGGCCCGCCGGGTCGTAGGCGTGCGTCATGCCCATGCATCCCAGGCCGACGACCCCGACCTCGGGGCCCTTGGTGCCGAGTGTGGTGGTGCGCATCTTCGTCCTCCTGGATCGATCCGGTTCGCTGCCGACCGTGTACGGGACAACTCTGTCAGTCGGAGCGCACTCCAGGTGAAGGGCGCGAGCGCTGTCGACCGGAGTGGCGGCGGGGGGAGTCGGCGCCCGGAAATGGGTAGGAGGCCGGTGGCACCGGGCCGCGGGCCGACCCGTCGGCCGTCCCTGCGCGGCGGCCCCGATACGGTGGGTCCAGGTACGTCCGGCGGCAGCGCGGCCGTTCCAGCTTTCGGACCGGGGCGTTTCGAGAGCGAGCGGAGGCGCCACGGGCGGTGGAGGTGCGCGAGTCGTGAGCGAAGACGATTGGTCGGTGGACGGGTCCGGGGGCACCACGCTGGTGCATCCGGCGCTGTTCTACCAGGGGCTCGACGACTACCTGGCGGGGGTGGGCGGCTTCGTGAGCGCGGGGCTGGCGGCCGGTGAACCGGTGCTGGTCGCGGTCCCCGGGCCGCGACTCGGCCCGCTGCGCGAACGGCTGGGCCCGGCGGGCGCCGCCGTCACCTTCGCGGACATGACCGAGCTGGGCCGCAACCCGGGCCGGATACTGGCGGCGCTGCGCGAGTTCGCGGACCGCCACGCCGACCGCAGGAGCCGGGTGGTCGGTGAGCCGATCTGGCCGGAGCGCTCACCGGCCGAGGTGCGCGAGGCCACCCGGCACGAGGCCCTGATCAACCTCGCCTTCGCCGGCCGCCCGGTCAGCATCCTCTGCCCGTACGACACCGACGGGCTGGAACCGTATGTGCTCAAGGACGCCCTGCGCACCCACCCCGAGGTGATCCAGGACGGGGAGCTGGTGGCCTCCGGCTGCTATGTGGACCCGGCCGAGGTCTGCGCGGACTGCGACACCGAGCTGCCCGAGCCGGCCGCCGCCGAGCGGCTGGCCTACTCCGCCGGCGGCCTGGCCGAGGTCCGCCGCTGGCTGGACGACCGGCTGGCCCGCACCGGGCTGGACCGGCAGCAGCGCGGTGACCTGGTGCTCGCCGTGGGCGAGGCGACCGGCAACTCCGTGGTGCACGGCGGCGGCAGCGGAGTGCTGCGGCTGTGGACGGCACCGGGCGAGGTGGTGGCCGAGGTCCGCGACGCCGGGTGGCTGCGCGACCCGCTGGCCGGGCGCCGCAGGCCGGGGCTGGCGACGGCCGACGGCGGGCGCGGACTGTGGATGATCCACCAGCTGTGCGACCTGGTCGAGGTGCGGGCGGCGCCGAGCGGGCTGACCCTGAGGTTGCACATGACCGTACTGGCCCGGCAGCCGACCGGGCGGGTCGCCGGGCGGTGGGCCGACCGGGGCGCGCATCACGCGGACGGCCGATGACCCCGGGGCAGGCATGGCATCATCCCCCGCGGGCGCGTCGGCGTGCCCCCTCGGGTGGTCCGGTTCGTCCCGGACCGGCCGAGGGGCGATCGGGCGGTGCGGTGAGGGCGGCCCGGTGAGGGCGGCCCGGTGAGGCCCACGGCGGCACAGTGAGGGCGGCGGCAGAGTGGACATGGACGAGGCTTCCGGTACGACGGCACCGGACGGCACCACCGGCGGGCAGGGCCCGGTCGGGGAGGCCGAGCTGCGGCGGCTGCTGGCCGGGCTGACCGCCGTCCGGGACGGCGACTTCGGCACTCGGCTGCCCGACACCGGCAACGGGCTGCTGCTTGAGATCGCCACGGTGTTCAACGGCATGGTCGACCAGCTCTCGCTGTTCACCTCGGAGGTCACCCGGGTGGCCCGCGAGGTCGGCGGCGAAGGGCGGCTGGGCGGGCAGGCGGAGGTGCCCGGCGTCGGCGGGGTCTGGCGCGATCTGACCGACTCGGTGAACTTCATGGCGGGCAACCTCACCGACCAGGTCCGCAACATCGCCCAGGTGACCACCGCCGTGGCGCGCGGTGACCTGTCGCAGAAGATCGAGGTCGGTGCGCGGGGCGAGATCCTGGAGCTGAAGGAGACCATCAACACGATGGTCGACGAACTCTCCGCCTTCGCGGACGAGGTCACCCGGGTGGCCCGCGAGGTCGGCACCGAAGGGCGGCTCGGCGGGCAGGCGGAGGTGCCCGGCGTCGGCGGCACCTGGAAGGACCTCACCGAGTCGGTCAATGTGATGGCCTCCAACCTCACCGGCCAGGTCCGCTCGATCGCCCAGGTGGCCGCAGCCGTCGCCGGGGGCGATCTGTCGCAGAAGATCGAGGTCGGTGCGCGGGGCGAGATCCTGGAGCTGAAGGAGACCATCAACACGATGGTCGACCAGCTCTCCGCCTTCGCGGAGCAGGTCACCCGGGTGGCCCGCGAGGTCGGCACCGAGGGCCAGCTCGGCGGCCAGGCGGACGTCCAGGGGGTCTCCGGCACCTGGAAGGACCTCACCGAGTCGGTCAATGTGATGGCCGACAACCTGACCGCCCAGGTCCGCTCGATCGCCCAGGTCACCACGGCGGTGGCGCGCGGTGACCTGTCGCAGAAGATCCGGGTGGACGCGCGGGGCGAGATCCTGGAGCTGAAGGAGACCATCAACACGATGGTCGACCAGCTCTCCGCCTTCGCGGACGAGGTCACCCGGGTGGCCCGGGAGGTCGGCACCGAGGGCAACCTCGGCGGCCAGGCCACCGTCCGGGGCGTCTCCGGCACCTGGAAGGACCTGACCGACAACGTCAATGTGATGGCGTCCAACCTCACCGGCCAGGTCCGCTCGATCGCCCAGGTGGCGGCGGCGGTGGCGCGCGGTGACCTGTCGCAGAAGATCACCGTCGAGGCCAAGGGCGAGGTCGCCGCGCTGGCCGGAGTGATCAACACCATGGTGGACACCCTCTCCGCCTTCGCGGACGAGGTGACCCGGGTGGCCCGGGAGGTCGGCACCGAGGGCCAGCTCGGCGGCCAGGCGCGGGTGCCCAATGTGGCCGGTACCTGGAAGGACCTCACCGACAACGTCAACTCGATGGCCAACAACCTCACCAACCAGGTCCGCAACATCGCCCAGGTGACCACCGCCGTCGCCCGGGGCGACCTCACCCGCAAGATCGACGTGGACGCGCGCGGCGAGATCCTGGAGCTGAAGACCACCATCAACACCATGGTCGACCAGCTGTCCTCGTTCGCCGCCGAGGTGACCCGGGTGGCCCGCGAGGTCGGCAGCGAAGGCCGGCTGGGCGGCCAGGCCGAGGTGGAGGGCGTCTCCGGCACCTGGAAGCGGCTCACCGAGAACGTCAATGAGCTGGCCGGCAACCTCACCCGGCAGGTCCGCGCCATCGCGGAGGTCACCAGCGCGGTGGCCGAGGGCGACCTGACCCGCTCCATCACCGTGGAGGCCCCCGGCGAGGTCGGCGACCTCAAGGACAACATCAACTCCATGGTCGGCTCGCTGCGCGAGACCACCCGCGCCAACCGTGACCAGGACTGGCTGAAGTCCAACCTGGCCCGGATCTCCGGACTGATGCAGGGCCGCCGCGACCTCGCCGTGGTCGCGGGGCTGGTGATGGACGAGCTGGCCCCGCTGGTCTCCGCCCAGTACGGCGCCTTCTTCCTCGCGGAGGAGGCCCCCGGCGGCACCGAGCTCCGGCTGGTCGGCTCCTACGGCTACCCCGCCGACGGCGACCGGCCCACCCGCTTCCCGCTCGGCCGGTCGCTGGTCGGCCAGGCCGCCCGCAGCCGCCGCACCATCGCGGTGGACGACATCCCCGCCGACTACGTCACCGTCACCTCCGGGCTGGGCCGCACCGCGCCCGCCAGCCTGCTGGTACTGCCCATCGCGGTGGAGGGGCAGGTCCTCGGCGTGATCGAGCTGGCCTCCGTACACCGCTTCACCCAGGTGCACCGGGACTTCCTGGAGCAGCTGATGGAGACGGTGGGCGTCAACGTCAACACCATCGTCGCCAACGCCCGCACCGACGAGCTGCTCGGGGAGTCCCAGCGGCTGGCCGCCGAGCTGCGGGCCCGCTCCGAGGAGCTCCAGGTCCGGCAGGAGGAGCTACAGAGCTCCAACGCCGAGCTCAAGGAGAAGGCCGCGCTGCTCGCCACCCAGAACCGCGACATCGAGACCAAGAACCTGGAGATCGAGCAGGCCCGCCAGGAGCTGGAGACCCGCGCCCAGCAGCTCGCCCTCGCCTCCAAGTACAAGTCGGAGTTCCTGGCCAACATGAGCCATGAGCTGCGCACCCCGCTGAACAGCCTGCTGATCCTGGCCCAGCTGCTGGCCCAGAACCCCACCCGCAACCTCACCGCCAAGCAGGTCGAGTACGCCGGCGTCATCCACTCGGCCGGCTCCGACCTGCTCCAGCTGATCAACGACATCCTCGACCTCTCCAAGGTCGAGGCGGGCAAGATGGACGTCAGCCCGGAGCATCTGCGGCTGCGCGGCCTGCTCGACTACGTCGAGGCGAACTTCCGCCCGCTGACCACCGAGAAGGGCTTGGACTTCCGGGTCACCACCGCCCCCGGGCTGCCCGCCGAGCTGGTCACCGACGAGGCGCGGCTGCGCCAGGTGCTGCGCAATCTGCTCTCCAACGCGGTCAAGTTCACCGAGCGGGGCTCGGTGGAGCTGCGGATCGCGCCGGTCGAGGCGGAGGACGGGCTCCCGGACGCCGTCCGGCGCGGCGGCCCGGTGATCGCCTTCCGCGTCTCCGACACCGGCATCGGCATCCCCGAACCCGACCTGGAGGCCATCTTCGGCGCCTTCCAGCAGGCCGACGGCACCACCAGCCGCCGCTACGGCGGCACCGGCCTCGGCCTCTCCATCAGCAGGGAGATCGCCTACCTGCTGGGCGGCGCCATCACCGCCGAGAGCACCCCGGACGAGGGCAGCACCTTCACCCTGTACCTGCCGGCCGTCCTCCCCGGCGGCGAGACCCCCGACGCCGTACGGGACACCGCACCCGGCGCCGAAGCCCGGCCCGCCGCCCGCCCGGCCCCGCCCGAGCGCCGGCTGCTGGTGGTCGAGGGCCGCCCGCGCGGCCTGCTGTCGCTGCTCGCCGAGAGCGCCGCCGACGAGCTGCCGCCGAGCGCCGGACCGGTCACGGTCCGCTCCGCCGTCGGCCGCGCCGAGGCCGCCGCCGCGCTCGCCGCCGAGCGGTTCCACTGCCTGCTGCTCGACCTCGACCTGCCCGGCGAGGAGGCCCTGCGGCTGCTGGCCGAACTCGACCGCGACCCCGTCCGGCACGACCTGCCGGTCATCGCCCACCACGGCCGCCCGCTGTCCCCCGAGTGGGAGCACGAGCTGCGGTCCCGGGCCCGCACCCGGCCGCTGGAGCTGCCCGCCGGCCTGGACGAGCTGCGCGAACGCATCGTGCTGCACCTCACCGCCGAGCAGCCCCCCGGCCTGGCCCGGCTCGCCGCCCCGCACGGCGACCCGGAGCCCGCGCTCGAAGGCGCCGACGGCCGCCTGGCCGGCCGTACCGTGCTGGTGGTCGACGACGACGCCCGCAATGTCTTCGCCATCACCGGCATCCTGGAACTGTGCGGCATGCGTGTGCTGCACGCCGACAACGGCCGGGCCGGCATCGAGATGCTGCGCCGCCACCCGGACGTCGACCTGGTGCTGATGGACGTGATGATGCCGGAGATGGACGGCCTCACCGCCACCGCCGAGATCCGCCGCACGGCCGGATTCGCGGACCTGCCGATCATCGCCGTCACCGCCAAGGCCATGCAGGGCGACCGGGAGAAGAGCCTCGCCGCCGGGGCGGGCGACCATGTCACCAAGCCCGTCGACGCCCGGGAGCTGGTGGAGTGCATGCAGCGGTGGCTGGACCGGTGAGCGGCCACCGGTGACGAGCCGGGCCCAGCAGCCGCCCGCCGGGGACGCGAAGGGAGCACCCGCCGTGGACAGACCGGCACAGCCGTACGGTGATCCGCCCGCCGGGGACACGGCGGGCCACCCGCCGGAGCCCGGCACCGAACTGCTCGCCCGTACGGTCGACCGGCTGCGGGCCGAGCTGGGCACCCGGACGCTGCTGGAACTGGCCAAGGGCGTCCTGGTCGAGCGCCTGCACTGCGCCCCTGCCGAGGCCGCCCGCCAGCTGCGCACCCTGGCCGAGGAGTCCGGGCTGCCCCCGGCCGAGCTGGCCGCCGACATCGTCAACCACGCGGCCGGCGACCTGGTGGCCCGCGCCACCGCCGCCGGGCCGGACGGCGGCCCCGACCGCGCCGCCGCCGTCCGGCTGCGGCTGGCCGAATCCGCCGCGCCGGCCGCCGACGACGACACCGGCGCGGTCGCGGCCGCCGTACTGGCGCAGGCGGCCGCCCCGCACGGCGCCACCGCCGTCGCCGTCTGGGCCGCCGCCCCGGACGGCTCGCTGCGGCTCGCCGGGCAGGCGGGCTTCGGGGCCGCCGAGGCGATGCGCTGGCACCATGTGCCGCCCGGCGTCGGCACCCTCGCCCAGCGGGCGCTGGCCGAGCGGCGCACCCTGTGGCTGCCGGAGCTGCGCGCCCGGGAGGGCGATGTCGCGGCCGCCGCCATCGGCCGCCGCGCCCGAGCCACCTCGGGCGCCCGCGCGGTGCTGCCCGCCGGGCTGGCCGGCCGGCAGCCGGGCGTACTGGAGGTGGCCTGGCCGGACGCCCGGCCGCCGCTCACCGCGCGGCTGCGCCGACAGCTGGAGTCGCTGGCCGAGCTGTGCGCGCACAGCCTGGACACCGCCCCCGAGCCCACCGCGCCCGACCCCACCGCGCCCGACCCCACCGGCCCCGAGCCCGGCAATCCGCTGCCCGACCTGCTGGACGGGCTGCTGGACCCGGCGCTGGTGCTCCGCCCGCTGCGCGACCCGGACGGGCGGCTCACCGACTTCCGGATCGAGTGCGCCAACGGCCGCTTCACCGACCCGGCGGGCCGCCCGGTCGGCACCCTGATCGGCCGGGGCTTCCTGGAGTGCTACCCGCTGGCCGCCGCCGAGGGCGGGCTCTTCCGGGCGGCGGCGGGCACCCTGGCCACCGGCGAGCCGTTCCGGGGCGAGGACCTGCGGCTGCGCCTCCTGGTGGACGGGACGCCGGTGCCGGTCACGGCGAGCGTCGGCATCAGCCGGTTCGGTGACGCCGTGCTGCTCAGCCTGCGGACCGTCGGCGAGGAGACCCGGCTGGCCCGGCTACTACAGCACGCCCAGCGGCTCGGCCGGATCGGCGGCTTCGAGGAGGACCTGCTCACCGGCACCGTCACCTGGAACGCCCAGCTGCACGCCCTGTACGGGCTGCCGCCCTCCGCCGCGCCGGTGCCGGTGGAGCGGTTGAGCAGCCATGCGCACCCCGATGACGCCATCGCCATCGGCCGCTTCCTGCGGGCCGTGCTGCACCACCACCAGGAGGGCGCGGCCACCTTCCGGCTGCTGCGCGGCGACGGCGTCGTCCGGCATGTGCGGGTGGTCGCGGAACCGGTGCTGGACCAGGGCGTCCTGGTCGGCGTACGGGGCGCGTACCAGGACGTCTCGGCGCAGCACTGGACGGAGGTGGCGCTGGCCGCCACCCGCGACCGGCTGGCCGACAGCGAGCAGCGGGCCGCCGACCGCCACCGGCTGGCCCTCCAGTTGCAGCAGGCCCTGATGCCGCCCGCCGCGCCGCCGCTGGACGCCGCCGGGCTGTGCGTGGCCACCCGCTACCGCCCGGCCGAGAAGGGCCACCGGGTGGGCGGCGACTGGTACGACGCCGTGGTGCTGCCCACCGGGCAGGTGCTGCTGGTCGTCGGGGACGTGGCCGGTCATGGCATCGCCGCCGCCACCGGCATGGTGGTGCTGCGCAACGCGCTGCGCGGCCTGGCGGTCACCGGGGCCGGGCCGGGCCGGCTGCTCGGCTGGCTGAACGCCGTCGCGCACGACCTTACCGAGCATGTCACCGCCACCGCCGTCTGCGGCCTGTACGACCCGGAGCGCCGCACCCTGCGCTGGGCGCGGGCCGGGCATCTGCCGCCGGTGCTGGTCCGGGGCGGTACGGCTCGGGCGCTGCCCCTGCCGAGCGGGATGCTGCTGGGGGCGCTGGCGGGGGCGGAGTACGAGGAGCGCAGCGGGCGGCTGGAGCCCGGCGACACGCTGCTGCTCTACACGGACGGGCTGATCGAGCGGCGGGACCGCTCGGTGCAGCAGTCGATCGAACGGCTGCTGGAGACGGCGGGCGACGCGCCGGCCGATCTGGAGGAGTACCTGGACCGGCTGCTCACCCACAGCACCGCCGACACCGACGACGACACCTGCCTGGTCGGCGTGCGGCTCGACTAGGGCCGGCCACGTCTTGTAGGCGCAAGCCACGTCTTGCCGTGGGGGGTGGTGATCCGCGAGACTGGCAACCGACCGAACGGTCAGTAGGGAGGTGGGTCTCCGTGACCAGTACCGGCACCACGGCAGCCGGACCGGCAGCCGCCGCACCCGGCGAAGGCGCGCTCCAGGAGCACTTCGACCAGGTGGTGGGCTCCGAGCAGCGGATCGAGCCGCGCGACTGGATGCCCGACGGCTACCGCGCGACGCTGATCCGGCAGATCGCGCAGCACGCGCACTCGGAGATCATCGGCATGCAGCCCGAGGGCAACTGGCTCACCCGGGCACCCTCGCTGCGCCGCAAGGCGATCCTGCTGGCCAAGGTGCAGGATGAGGCGGGCCACGGCCTCTACCTCTACTCCGCCGCCGAGACCCTGGGCGCCGACCGGGCCGAGCTGACCGAGAAGCTGATCAGCGGACGGCAGAAGTACTCCTCGATCTTCAACTACCCCACGCTGACCTTCGCCGACGTCGGCGTGATCGGCTGGCTGGTGGACGGCGCCGCGATCTGCAACCAGGTGCCGCTGTGCCGCTGCTCGTACGGGCCGTACGCCAGGGCCATGGTGCGGATCTGCAAGGAGGAGTCCTTCCACCAGCGGCAGGGCTACGAACTGCTGATGACCATGGCGGCCGGCACCGACGCCCAGCGCGAGATGGTGCAGGACGCCGTGGACCGCTGGTGGTGGCCGTCGCTGATGATGTTCGGGCCGCCCGACGCCGACTCGCCCAACACCGCGCAGTCGATGGCCTGGCGGATCAAGCGCCACACCAATGACGAGCTGCGGCAGCGATTTGTCGATATGACGGTTCCGCAGGCCGACCGGATCGGCGTCACCCTCCCCGACCCCGGCCTGAGCTGGAACGAGGAGCGCGGCCACTACGACTTCAGCGAACCCGACTGGGCCGAGCTGGGCCGGGTCATCCGGGGCCAGGGCCCCTGCAACGCCGACCGGATCGAGCGCCGCCGCCGGGCCCACCAGGACGGCGCCTGGGTGCGCGAGGCCGCCACCGCGCACGCCGCCAAGCAGGCCGCCCGCGCCCGGCAGGCGGCGGCGACCGGGCAGCCGGCGGCAGCAGAAGGAGGAGCAGCATGACCGACCCCACGCCGACCCCGGCCCCGACCGGGACCGCGACCGGAATCCCGACCGGGACCACGCGCGAGGCAGCCGCCGCCCCGCGCGCCGAATGGCCGCTGTACGAGGTCTTCGTCCGCAGCAGGCGCGGCCTCAACCACGTCCACGTCGGCTCGCTGCACGCCGCCGACGAGCGGATGGCGCTGCTGAACGCCCGGGACCTCTACACCCGCCGCAACGAGGGCGTCTCGCTCTGGGTGGTCCGCTCCGACGCCATCACCGCCAGCAACCCGGACGAGAAGGACCCCTTCTTCGCCCCCAGCGGCGACAAGGTCTACCGCCACCCCACCTTCTACGACATCCCCGAGGACGTCCCCCACATCTGACCCGCGGCCGCCGCCGACGGCGGCACGGAAGGCGCACCCCATGAGCGACGACCACGTCTACCTCTCCCTGGCCGAGGAGTCCCCGCAGGGGGAGGCGCGCTGGGCCTACGGCACCGGCTTCACCGACCCGCTGGCCGGGGTGGACACCACCCTGCCCGCCGGAGTGGACGGCGCCGACCTGGCGGCCTACTGCCTGATGCTCGGCGACGACGCCCTGGTGCTCGCCCAGCGGCTCACCGAGTGGTGCACCCGCGCCCCCGAACTGGAGGACGAGGTCGCCCTCGCCAACATCGGCCTCGACCTGCTGGGCCAGGCCAGGCTGCTGCTCGCCCGGGTCGGTCAGGCCGACGGCAGCGGCCGCAGCGAGGACGATCTCGCCTACCTCCGGGACGAGGGGCAGTTCCGCAACGTCCGGCTGGTGGAGCTGCCCGGCGGCGACTTCGCCCACTCCATCGCCCGGCTGCTGCTGTTCAGCTGCGCCCGGCTCGCCCTCTTCGAGCGGCTGGCCGCCAGTGCCGACCCGGTGCTGGCGGCGGTCGCCGCCAAGGGCGCCAAGGAGCTGGCGTACCACCGCGAGTACGCCGCCGGCTGGACGGTCCGGCTTGGTGACGGCACCGAGCTGTCCCGGCAGCGGATGCAGTGCGGCCTGGACACCCTGCGGCCCTACCTGGCCGAACTGCTGACCGCACACCCGGTGGAACTGCGGCTGGCCGCGTCCGGCGCCGCCGCCGACCCCGCCGCGCTGGGCCCCGAGGTCGAGCGGACGGTCGCGCGGGTGGCCGCCGCCGCCGGGCTCGACCTGCCGCCGGTACCGCCGCTGGCCACCGTCGGCGGGCGGGGCGGCCGGGACGGCGTGCACACCGAGGAGATGGGGCGGCTGCTCGCCGAAATGCAGTGCGTCGCCCGCGCCCACCCGGGGGCGACCTGGTGAGCGGGGCGCTCGTCCGGGCGACGGCGGCGGCCGAGGCCGTCCGCGACCCCGAGCTGCCGATGCTCACCCTGGCCGAGCTGGGGGTGCTCTGCGAGGTGGCGGTGGAGCCGTCCGGCGCCGTCACCGCCTGGATCACCCCCACCTACTCGGGCTGCCCCGCGCTGGCCGAGATGGCCGCCGACCTGGACGCGGCGCTGCACGCGGCGGGCTTCGAGCAGGTCCGGGTGCGCAGACGGCTGGACCCGCCGTGGAGCACCGACCGGATCACCCCCGAAGGCCGCCGCCGTCTCGCCGAGGCCGGGATCGCCCCGCCGGGACCGGCCCCCCGGTCCGGCCCGGTGCCGCTCACCCTGGGCCCGACCGTCCGGTCGGCCGTGGCCTGCCCGCAGTGCGGCTCGCCCGACACCGAGGAGCTGTCCCGCTTCGGCTCCACCCCCTGCAAGGCGCTCTGGCGCTGCCGGGACTGCCGGGAGCCGTTCGAGTACGTCAAGGAGATCTGATGTCCGCTCCGGCCGCGACGGCCCGCCCCGCCCGCCCCCGCCCCGCCTTCCACCGGCTGCGGATCGCCGGGGTGGAGCCGCTCTGCGACGACGCGGCGGCCGTCCGCTTCGAGGTGCCCGCCGACCTGGCCGACGCGTACGCCTTCCGCCCCGGGCAGTGCCTGACGCTGCGGCGGCTGGTCGACGGCCGGGACGAGCGGCGCTCGTACTCGCTCTGCTCCCCGGCGGGCGGGCCGCTGCGGATCGCCGTCCGCGAGGTGCCCGGCGGGCTGTTCTCGCACTGGCTGGTCCGGGAGGCCCGGCCGGGCGACACCGTGGAGGTGCTGCCGCCCAGCGGCGCCTTCACCCCGGAGCCGTCCCAGCCGGGCAGCCATGTGCTGCTGGCCGCCGGTTCCGGGATCACGCCCATGCTGTCCATCGCGGCATCGGTGCTGGCCTGGGACGACCGGTCGCAGGTCACCCTGGTGTACGGCAACCGGCGGGCCGACACCGTGATGTTCGCGGACGAGCTGGCCGACCTCAAGGACCGCCACCCGACCCGCTTCCAGCTGGTGCATGTGCTCTCCCGGGAGGCCCGCGACGCCGAGCTGCTGTCCGGTCGGCTGGACCCGCAGCGGCTCGCCGCGCTGCTGGCGGGCTTCGTGGACGTCCCGGCGGTGGACCACTGGTGGCTCTGCGGCCCTTACGAGCTGGTCCGGGGCGCCCGCGAACTGCTGGTCGGCCTCGGGGTGCCGACCGCCCGCGTCCACCAGGAGCTGTTCCACGCCGAGGACGAGCTGCCGCCCGAGCCGGTGCGCCACGACGGCGACGGCGCCCCGGCCGGGCCGGTCAGCGACGTCACCGTGGTGCTGGACGGCCGGGCCACCGAGCTGCGGCTACCGCGCGACTGGCCCGTACTGGACGGTGCCCAGCGCTCCCGGCCGGACCTGCCGTTCGCCTGCAAGGGCGGCGTCTGCGGCACCTGCCGGGCGCTGGTGGTGGACGGGGAGGTGCGGATGCGGCGCAACTACGCCCTGGAGGAGGCGGAGGTCGACGCCGGGTACGTCCTCACCTGCCAGGCGTTGCCGGTCTCCGACCGGGTCGTGGTCGACTACGACCGCTGAACCCGGCCCGGGGGCCCGTCAGGGGCGCGGGGAACGGCGCGCGCAACCACGCAGCTTCGTAGCGCGCCGAACGAGTGGATCACCCCCGCCTGGGGTGGTGGTGGGTGGTTGCCGAGGTGAGAGTGCGCCTCGGTGGTGGGATGTACGCGCAGTTCCTCGCGCCCCTGGGCCCCCGGCGGGCGCCGCCCGTCAGTGAGGGCTGAGCAGGGTGTGGAGGGCGTTGGCGGCGGCGCGGGCGGCGCGGGTGGCGCCGACGGTGCTGGCGGACGGGCCGTAGCCGACCAGGTGGATGCGCGGGTCGGCCGTGGCGCGGGTGCCGTCCAGGCGGATGCCGCCGCCGGGTTCGCGCAGGCCCAGCGGTGCCAGCTGGCCGACCGCCGGGCGGAAGCCGGTGGCCCAGACGATCGCGTCGGCGGCGGCGTACCGCCCGTCGTCCCAGGCCACACCGGACTCGGTGATCCGGTCGAACATCGGCAGCCGCTCCAGCGCCCCTAGCTCGCGGGCCCGCCGCACCGCCGGGCTGTCCGTCAGCCCGGTCACCCCCACCACGCTCCGCACCGGCAGCCCGTCCCGTACCCGCTGCTCCACCAGCGCCACCGCCGCCCGCCCCTCCTCGGGCGTGAACGGCGTGTCCCGGAAGACCGGGGGCCGCCGGGTCACCCAGCGGGTGTGCCCCACCGCCGCGACCTCCGCCAGCACCTGGACCGCCGACGCCCCGCCGCCGACCACCACCACCCGCTGCCCCCGGAACTCGGCCGGCCCGGTGTACCGGGCGTAGTGCAGCTGCCGCCCCCGGAACAGCTCCGCGCCGGGGTAGTGCGGCACGAACGGCCTGGTCCAGGTGCCCGTGGCGTTCACCAGCGCCCGCGCCGACCAGCTGCCCGCGTCGGTCTCCACCAGCAGCCGCCCCGCCGCGCCCTCCCGTACGGCCCGCACCCGCACCGGCCGCAGCACCGGCAGCGCGTGCGCCCGCTCGTACGCGGCGAAGTACTCCGGTATGGCGTCGCGGGCCGGTCGCGCCGGGTCGCCGGACGGCAGCGGCAGGCCGGGCAGGTCATGGAAGCCGTGCACGGCCGCCATGGTGAGGGTGGGGGAGCGGTGCCGCCAGGCCCCGCCGGGCGCCGGGTCGGCGTCCAGCACCACGAAGCCGTCGTACGGGGCGAACCCGCGTCGCCGCAGGTGGTACGCGGTGGACAGCCCCGCCTGCCCCGCGCCCACCACGACGACCCCGGTCTCGGTGGCGGGCAGCACCGGGCCGGACACGGGCAGGATCTCTGCGGCGGAAGCGGTCACGCCGGTGGAACACCCGCCGCCCGCTCCCTCTTCCGCCGCCGCGCCCGCCCGCCGCCCGGCGACTACGCTGGCGGGCGGGGGCGCGACCGTACAGGAGGCCCCCATGGCTGCCGATCCCGCCGCCGACCGGGCGGTCCGCGAGCTGTACCGCGCCCTGCTGGAGGGCTGGGACGCCGGGGACGCGCAGGCGGTGGCGGCCCCCTTCGCCGGGGACGGCGAGCTGATCGGCTTCGACGGCAGCCGGTACTGCGGCCGGGAGCAGATCGCCGCCGCCATGGCCGACGCCCTCGCCGCGCAGCCCAGGCCGACCTTCGTGGCCAAGGTGCGCGGGGTGCGGTTGCCCGGCCCGGACACCGCCGTCCTCCAGGCCGTCGCCGGCCTGGTGCCGCCGGGCGGGTCGGACCTCGTCCCGGAGCGCAACGCCCGCCACACACTGGTCGCGGTCCGGTCCGGCGGCGACTGGCGGATCGTGCTCTTCCAGCAGACCCCCGCCCGGTTCCAGGGCCGTCCCGAACTGCGGGAGGGCCTGTCCGAGGAACTGCGGGAGCTGCTGCGCCCCTCGTACGACGACCAGTGACCCGGCCGGCGTGCCGTCAGGCGGGCGTGGGCACCCGGTCCAGGAAGCCGTAGACCGCCCGCAGCCGCCCGTCCTCGGCCGCCACCGCCACGTCGAAGCCGACGACCGGCGCCTCACCGCCGCCGTCCGGCACCAGCTCCCACTGGAAGCGGGCGATGTGGTGGTTGGCGTCCACCTCCCCGGCCAGCCGGAACGAGAAGCCCGGGAACTGCTCCCGCGCCCCGGCGATCACGGCCGCGATCCCGGCGCGCCCGGCCACGTCCGCCAGCGGGTCGGTGTACGTCCCGTCCTCGGCCCACAGCTCGCTGATCGCCTGCTCGCGGCGGGTCGGGTCGGGCTCGTTCCAGACGGCGAGGTAGCGGGTGACGAGGTCCTTGAGGTCGCTCATGGCGGCCCCTCCTTCGGTGTGTGCGGTCCGGGTTGCTGCCGGGTTTCGGCTGCCGGTTTCCTCCGACGGCGACCACACTGCCAGCGCCCGGCGGAGCGGTCGATTACCTCCGACGTCATGACGATCCGGGCAGGTCATAGGGTTGCGCCATGACTGATGAGCGCTTCCCGATCGGCGGAGAGCTGCCCGTGCGCCGACTGGGCTTCGGCACCGGCCGACTGACCGGCACCGGCTACTGGGGCCCGCGCGGCGACGCCGCGCGGGCGGTGGCGGTGCTGCGGCGGGCCGTCGACCGGGGGGTGGAGCTGATCGACACCGCCGACAACTACGGCCCGGACCTCGCGGAGCAGCTCGTCGCCCAGGCGCTGCACCCCTACCCGGCCGGGCTGGTGATCGCCACCAAGGGCGGCGTGGTGCGTACCGGCCCGGACATCTGGCACATCGCCGGGCGCCCGGAGGACCTCAGGGCGAGGTGCGAGGCGAGTCTGCGCCGGCTGCGGGTCGAGACGATCGACCTCTACCAGCTGCACCGGATCGACCCGGCCGTGCCGCTGGCCGACCAGCTCGGCGCGCTGGCCGACCTGCGGCAGGCCGGGAAGATCCGGCACATCGGCCTGGACTCCGTCACCGCCGAGCAACTGGAGCAGGCCGCCGGGATCACCGAGATCGCGTCGGTGCAGAACCGCTACCACCTGCTGGACCGCGAGTCCGAGCCGGTCCTCGAACGCTGCGCGGCCACCGGCACGGCCTTCCTGCCCTGGCACCCGCTGGGCAACGGCACGCTGGCGACCGGGGCGGGCACCGCGGTCGGCGGGCTGGCCGAGCGGTACGGGGCCACCCCCGGCCAGCTGGCGCTGGCGTGGCTGCTGCACCGCTCCCCGGTGCTGCTGCCCACCCCGGGCACCGGCAGCCTCGCCCATCTGGAGCAGAACCTCGACGCGGCCGCGATCTCCCTCACCGACCAGGACCTGGACCTGCTGACCGGACTCTCCACCGCCGCGCAGCCCCGCTGACCGGCGGGCCGGGCCCGCGCCGGCAGTGCGGCCCGTCCCGGGCCGTACGACCCTGCGGGCGGCATCCCCGCAGCCCACCGCAGCCGCCCGCCGAGTGCGCGCAAACGACTGACGTTACCTCACCATGCCTTCTAGGATGCGCATCTGCCATCGCATCGGCAGCGGAACACCGGGGGGACACGTTGGAGCCGGAACTGCTCAGCCTTGCCAACAACGCCGGGACCACGCTCGTGCAGCTCATCGCCACCGACGGCTGGGAGCACGTCAGCGCGGCGCTGACGCGGTGGTGGCACCGGCACCGCCAGGAGGACGCCGACCTGGTGGAGAGTGATCTCGCCGAGACACGTGAGAACCTGGTCGCGGCCGCCTCCGACCCGGTCGCCCTGCGGATGGCCGTGACCGCCTGGCAGCTGCAGTTCCGGTCGCTGCTGGCCGCGGCGCCGCCGGGAGCGGCCGACGAACTGCGCGCCCTGATGGCGAACGGCTTTGTGACACCGACCACCGCTCAGGGCGCGTCCTACACCGGGGATGTGCACATGCGCGCGCAGGCGCGTGACTCCGGCACGGTCAACCAGCTCGGCCAAGGCACCATGAACGTGACCGGCCTGCCGCCTGCCGGGTCCGGGAACTGATGGACTCCGGGCAGGACCGGACGGGCGGCGGGGCCGCGTCCGCCGGGCTGTCCTTCACCACCGTGGTGGGCGGCTCCGGTCAGGCGTTCGTGGCGGGCCGCGACATCGTCTTCCAAGGGCCGGTGCCGCGTGCCATGGCCGCTCTGCCGGCGGCGCCGCCGTATCTGGTCGGGCGGGCGGAGCAACTCGGTGCGCTGACCGACTTCCTGGCCGTCGGCGCCGAGGGCCTCTCGTTCACGCCGGTCGCGTTGGTCTCCGGCTTCGCCGGCAGCGGGAAGACGGCCCTCGCGGTGGCGGCCGCGCGCACAGCCCTCCAGGGGGGCGGGTTCGCCGGGGGCGTGGTCTTCGTGGACCTCGGCGGATACGGCGGGGCCCCACTGGACGGCAGCCGCGCACTGGCCTCCGCTCTCCGGTCGCTGGGCGTGCGCCCGGCCGACCTGGCCGAGTCCGAGGCCGACCGTGCCGGGCTCTACCGCTCGCTACTGCACGAGCGTGCCACCGAGAGCGGCCCCGTCCTGGTGATCGCGGACAACGCCTCCGCCGTCGACCAGGTGACGCCGCTGATCCCCGGTGGCGGCGAACACCGCCTGCTGGCCATCAGCCGGCAGCTGCTGCCGGTCACCGGTGCGCGGACGGTGGTGACCGGGCCGCTGGAACCGGCCGAAGCCCACCTGCTGCTCCACCACGGGGTCGGCAGGGTCGGGCTTTCGCGGTCGGGCACCGTCGAATCGCTGACGCCCCAGACGGTCGGTCCCCTCAATGACCTGGTGGAGCTGTCGGGGTTCCTGCCCGCAGCGGTCATCGCGATCGCCCACCAGTTCTCCCAGGACCCGGGTCTGACCGCCGCCGAGCTCCGCCACCGGCTCCGCTCCGACCTCGATGCCTACCTCGCGGGCGGTCCCGCCGCCGGCCCGGTGCTGCCGGCCGTCCGCCACGGCTTCGACGATGCCTATCTGCGGCTGGGGCCGGAGGCTGCGGCACTGCTGCCGCTGCTGGCACTGGTGAACGGGCCGGACTTCACCACCCGTCAGGTCGGCTGCCTCGCGGAGCCGGAGTGGGATGACATCCGCGCCAGGCTCGCGGCGCTCGCCCGCGCCCATCTGCTGGTCGAGGAACCGGTCGGCTCCGACCGCTGGCGGCTGCCCGCGCACGCGCGCCGGGAGGTGGCGGCACTGGCCGGTCGGCTTCCACGGACCGTCCGCGAGAACGCCCAGCAGCGCCTGCTCGACGAGTACGCGCGGATGGCCCGGACGGCTGCGGAGGACATGCGGGGCACCACGGGCAGCTGGCCCACCGAGCTGCGCATAGCGCGCGCTGCCGCGCAGGAGTGGCTCGACCGCGAGCGCCCCAATCTCACCGCCGCCGTGTCGGCGGCCGTGGAAGCCGGGCTGGACCGGCACGCCGCGGCCCTGGCCGTCCCGGTGGCGCAGTTGCTGGTGTACCGCCGCTTGCTGGACGACCTGGCAGCCTGCACCAAGGCCGGGCTCGCGGCAGCGGCACGCTGCGGTGACCGTGCGGCGGAGGCCGAGCTGACCCAGTCGCGCGGCATGTGGCTGCGCGACACGGGGAAGCCCCAGGAGGCACTGGCTGCGTTCGAACGGGCACGCGGCATCTTCACGGAGATCGACGACCGGAAGGGCCGGGCCAAGGCCCTCGGCAACGTCGCCAACATCCACTACGACCTCGGTGACCTCGACCGGGCCTACACCTCCTATCGGGACGTCGCGTCGGAGTTCCACGAGTTGGGCGACTCACGCCTGGAGGCCCAGTGCCTGAAGAACGCGGGCAACGCACTGGTGGCGGCCGAACAGCTCGCACCCGCCCTGCGCTGCTTCGAGGACGCGCTGGCGATCTGCAAGGCCCGCACGGACCTGAACGCCGAGGCGGAGGTGCACAACGCGCTCGGTGAGGCACTGCAACTGGCCGGTCGGCCCCGAGCGGCCCTGGAGCACTACGATCGCGCCGCCCGCATCGGTGAGGCCGTCGGGGACCCGGCGCTCCAGGGAGCCGCGCTCGCCGGTGCCGGCGTGGTGCTGGCCCTCGGCACCCGACGCGAGCGCCACCGGGGGATCGCGCTCATGGAACGCGCGGTCGGGATTCTGGAGGACTCCGGGGACCGCCGACTGCTGGCCCTCGTCTGCCACCAGGCCGGACTACTGCTCTATGAGAACCACAACTACGCCCAGGCGTTCGAGTACTTGCACCGCTCCGGCCTCATCTACCTCTTCGAGCTGGACGATACCGCTGCGGCGGGCGACGCCATGGGCCTGATGGATGCGGCCAGGCGCGCGAAGGAACAGCAGGGCCTGGCCAAGCGACTGCTCCCCGGGCCGGCCCGCCGTGGCCACACGCCTGCCTCGGACGTCGCACCCGCACGGATAGTCTCCGTCCGTCAGCCGCAGCGGGAAGCGAGCGGCGACTGAGCGGGCGGAGCGTGGGCTGACACCCCGGGGCCGCCGGGCGGGGGCGCCGCTCAGGCTTCCGCCGAGAACTTCTCCCAGGCCGACTGCCTGGTGACGCCGAGGGCGGTGCCGATCCGCGTCCAGGAGACGCCCCGCTCGCGGAGCCGGTGCACCAGGGTCTGGAGGCTGCCGTCGACCTGCGCGCTCACCAGGGCGATACGCGGCAGCCGCTGGAGGATCTGCTCGTCGGGCATGTCCTCCCAGGCGGGGATCTCGGGGGCCCCGGCCGCCGCGCCGAGCAGGTCGTTGCAGGCGCCGACGCAGGCGTCGCAGATGTAGACGCCCGGACCGGAGATCAGCTTCGCCACGTCGGCCTCGGCCTTGAGGCAGAACGAGCAGTGGACGGCAGTCATGGAGACACCCCCTGGTTCGCTGGTTCTGTCAGGCTGACCCTGCCCCTGACCGTGCTGCCACGGTGACACTGTCAGGGTCAGCCTGACAAGACCCGCGCGTCCGGCCGTCCGGGTCAGACCAGCCCCAGGCCGTCCGGCCAGGGGTGGTGGCGGGGTTTGTACAGGTAGGCGATGCCGCCGGAGCCGGAGCGGACCGCGCCGGTGGCGTCCTGGCGCCGGGTGCGCAGCCAGACGTCCGCGAACTGCCGCCTCGGATAGACCCGGCGGACCGCCGCGTCGGTAGGCGCCGCCGGGTCGTTGGCGACCACGTCGCCGCTGGCGGTGAAGCCGACGACGGCCATCAGATGCCCCGCCGTGCCGTATCCGGCGCCGTCCAGCTCCTCGGCCAGGAACGACTGCGAGGTGATCACCGGGATGCCCGCCCGGATCAGCCGCTCGACCTCGCCCAGCGAGCGCAGCCGGGTGACCAGCGCGTCCAGGCCGTAGCAGGCGGCGTACGCGGCGTTGAACGGCCAGTTGCCGCAGCCCTCGTACAGCTGGTCATAGGTGCGGCGCGCCGCATGGCAGACCGCCGGGTCCGCGTAGCCCGGATCGACCCAGGCCAGCTCGGCGGGGGTCGGTCGGCGGCCCCAGTACTCGATCACCATCTGCGAGGAGGCCGGGCTGCACCACGCCTCGCCGCCGCCGTCGTACTCCGGGTACCGGCCCCGGTGGACCTCCTGCGAGTAGCGGGGTACGGCCAGCTCCACCGCCGGGCCGCCGAGCTCGCCGGCCGGCACGGTGCAGCGGTCCGGCAGGTCGGAGGCCAGCACCCCGAGCCGCCGCACCCGGGGGCCGCCGCTGCCAGGGCGGCGGTGCAGGGTGACCCGGACCCGGTAGGCGGTGATCCGCACCCCGGAGGAGCGGTCGCCGATCGCGACGGTGTCGGTGGACACCGCGCTGTACGGGTCGGCCTGCCCGCCGACCGAGGTGCGGCGGATGTCGGTGTCACCGGCCGCCCAGCGCCCCAGTACGTACCAGGGGCTGGTCCCGCCGGTGCTGTAGCGGCCCCGCAACGCCACCTCGATCCAGCTGCCCGGCGGAGTGTCGGCGTTCCAGGAGGTGACCAGCTCGCTCGCGCCGAAGCCGGGGCGGTACTCGGGGGAGGTCCAGGTGGCGTACTCCCACTCGGCGGTGGCGCCGGTGTACGGGTCGGTGTACGGGACGATGCCGGCCGGCCGGTCGACGGCCAGGCCGACCGGTCCGCCGTCGGGGGCGGCGGGCGTGATCCGCACTCCGGCGGGGGTGCCGGTGAGCCAGTCGCGCCGCCGGGTCCAGGCTTGGTAGTCCACGGGAGCAGTCTCCGCCGTCCGGCCGCCCCCGGGCCCGGCGGCGCGCGCGGACCGCGCGGCGGTGGTGACGGCGGCGGTGGTGACGGCGGCGAGCACCCCGGCGAGGGCGGTACGACGGGACGGCGCGGCCATGGCGGCTCCCTGCGGCAGGCGGAGGTGACGGTCCCTCACTCTGCTGCGCCGCCGCCCTGCTTGCCAGCGACCACGGCGGCGTGTCCGGCCGCCGGTCGGTGACCGTGCGGATCGCTAAGGTGACTACTTGTGAACGATTCCGTGCTCCGCCGTACCGCCCTGCTCGCCGTCGCCCTGCTGCCCGCCGTCGCCCTGCCCGCCGTCGCCCTGCCCCCCGCGCACGCGGCGCCGCCGACCTCCCGTCAGGCCGCCTTCCGGGCCGCCGCCGAGCGCTACGGGGTGCCGGAGCGGCTGCTGCTCGGCGTCTCCTACCTGGAGTCCCGCTGGGACGCCCACGCCGGGCGGCCCAGCGTCGGCGCGGGCTACGGCCCGATGCACCTCACCGACGCGCCCGCCGCCCTGGCCGCCCTCCCGCAGCGGCCGGCCGGCGACGGGGACGGCGACGGGGACGGCGACCCGCGCGGCGACGACGCCCGACCCCGCACCGCCGCGCCCACGCCCCCCGCCGCGCCCGCCGCCCCGGCGGCCGTCCCGGCCCGGCTGCGGACCCTGGAGCGGGCCGCCGCCCTCACCGGCCTGCCGCCCGAGGCGCTGCGCACCGACCCGGCCGCCAACATCGCCGGCGGCGCCGCGCTGCTGGCCGACCTCCAGCGGCGGGCGCACCGCCGGGCGAGCGCCGACCCGGCCGCCTGGTACGGCGCGGTGGCGGGCTACTCCGGCGCCGCCGACCGGGCGACCGCCGACCGGTTCGCCGCCGAGGTGTACGGCCTGCTGCGCGGCGGCGCGCACCGCACCGCCGACGACGGCACGGCGGTCACCCTCCCGGCCGGTGCCGCCCCGCCGCCGCCGGCCGCCGCTCCGGCCCGGGACGCCCCGGTGACCGACTGCCCGCCCGACCTGCCCTGCGACTGGCAGCCCGCCCCGTACCAGCGGCTCTCCGACCCGGCCCGGCCGGGCGGCCCAGCCGACCCCGACAGCCCGGCCCCCGGCAGTCCGGCGGACCCCGAGGACCACGGGAACCACGACCTGGCCGACCGGCCGGTCTCGCAGCGGATCGACTACATCGTGCTGCACGACACCGAGGGCGACTGGGACACCGCGCTCAAGCTGGTACGGGACCCGGCCCGGCTGGGCTGGCACTACACGATCCGCTCCGCCGACGGCCGGGTGGCCCAGCACATCCGCACCAGGGACATCGGCTGGCACGCGGGCAACTGGGACGTCAACGCCCGCTCGATCGGCATCGAGCACGAGGGCTTCCTGGCCCGGGGCGGCGCCTGGTACACCGAGGCGATGTACCGCAGCTCGGCCCGCCTGGTGCAGTACCTCGCCGACCGGTACGGCATCCCGCTGGACCGCCAGCACATCCTGGGCCACGACAACGTCCCCGGGCCCACCGCCGAGGCCGTCGCCGGGATGCACCTGGACCCCGGGCCGTACTGGGACTGGGCGCACTACTTCGAGCTGCTGGGCCGCCCCTTCGACCGTACGGCGGACGAGGGCGGCGGCCTGGTCGTCATCCGGCCCCGCTACGACGGAAACCGGCCCGACTACACCGGCTGCGACGGGCCGGGGACGGCCTGCCCGCCGCAGGGCTCCTCGGCGGTCACGCTGCACACCGGCCCGAGCGCGGACACGCCGCTGGTCACCGACATCGGCCGGGGCCCCGGCCCGGCGACCGACGCGGTGGACGACATGGGCGACCGGGCCTCCACCGGGCAGCACTTCGCGTTCGCCGGGCGGCAGGGCGACTGGACGGCGATCTGGTACCTGGGGCAGCGGGCCTGGTTCCACGACCCCGCCGACCACCCCACGGCGCTGTGGGCGCAGGGCGAGGTGGCCACGCCGCGCGCCGGCCTGGCCGACATCCCGGTCTACGGCCGCGCCTATCCGGAGGCCGCCGCCTATCCGCCGGAGGTGCCGGTGCAGGAGGTGGCGCCGCTGGCGTACCGGCTGCCCGCCGGACAGCGGTACGCGGTCGGGGGCGCGGTGCGCGGCCGGTACACCTGGTCCAAGAGCTTCGACCCGGCCGGGCACCGGGTGGTGACGGGGCGCAGTTGGTACTACCAGATCCAGTTCGGCCACCGGATCGCCTTCGTCCGGGCGGACGACGTGGACCTGGCCTCCTCGCGGCGGTCCGGCTGAGACCGGCCGGTGCCGGTCGCGCGCCGTTTACGCGGTCGCCGTCCCCGGGCTACGTTGCCTGCGCATGACATGCGATCCGGAGCAGCCGCCGGAGGTACGGCACGGCCTGTCCGCGCGGTCCGGCTTCACCCTGCCGGGGGACCTCTGCGGTCCGGGCCGCTACTCGGCGCGCGATGTGGTACTGCCCCGGGGGAGGGTCCGGCAGAGAAGGAGAGCACACATGCGCATTCTGGTCTCGGCGGACATGGAGGGCGCCACCGGCGTCACCTGTCCGCAGGACGTCGCCCCCGGCAGCGAGCAGTGGCAGCGCTTCCGCCGGATGCTGACCTCGGACACCAATGCCGCGATCGAGGGGTTCCTCGCGGCCGGGGCGGACGAGGTGCTGGTCAACGAGGCGCACTCGACGATGCGCAACATCCTGCTGGAGGAGCTGGACCCCAGGGCCGCCATGCTCTCCGGGCGGCACAAGCCGCTGGGCATGATGGAGGGCGTCCTCCAGGCCGACGCGGTGGCCTTCGTCGGCTACCACACCGGCAGCGGCGAGCCCGGGGTGCTCGCCCACACCTATCTGGGCACCGGACTGCTGCGGCTGCGGATCAACGGCGAACCCGCCTCCGAGGGCCGGCTGAACGCACTGCTGGCGGCCGAGGCGGGCGTCCCGGTGGTGCTGGTCACCGGCGACGACCTGACCTGCCGGGAGGCGGCCGAGTGGGCACCGCACGCCCGTACCGTCGCGGTCAAGACCTGCGTCAGCCGCTATGCGGCGGTCTGCCTCCCGGCCGTGCGCACCGCCGGGCTGATCCGGGAGGCCGCCGCCGGCTCGCTGCGGCCCGCCGGGCGGCCGCAGGCCGTACCGCGCGGACCCTGGCACTTCGAGCTGGAGTTCGTCGCCACCCAGCTGGCGGACGCCTGCACCGCCGTGCCGACGGTCGAGGCGGTCGGGCCGCGCGCGGTGGCCTTCACCGCCGAGCGGATGTACGACGGCATGCGCTGCTTCCGGGCCCTCACCCAGCTGGCCACCGCCGCCCGGGAGCCCGGCTTTGACTGACGCCGACGATCCGGAGCCCGCCGAACCCGCCACCCACACCGGGCCGGCCGCCCGGCTGCTGGCCGCCGCCCGGCAGCGGGAGGGCGGGATGCGGCGGCGGCTGGCCGAGCTGGTGGCGCTGGAGTCGCCGTCCGGGGACGCCGCGCGGCTGGACCGGCTGGCGGCCGAGCTGACCCGGGGGCTGGAGGCCGCCGGGGCCAAGGTCGAGCAGCGGGCCGGCCCGCACGGCGACCACCTGGTGGTCCGGCGGGACGGTGTGGCCGCCCGGGGTCATCTGCTGCTGCTCGCCCACCACGACACCGTCTGGCCGGCCGGCAGCCTGGCCGAGCTGCCCTACCGCGAGCACCTGGACGGCACCGCCACCGGCGCCGGGGTGTTCGACATGAAGGGCAGCCTGGTGGTGCTGGAGACGGCGCTGACGCTGCTCGCCGACCTGGGGATGCCCTGCGCGCTGCCGATGGTGGCGCTGATCCTCGCCGACGAGGAGGTCGGCAGCCCCGACGGCGGGCGGCTGGTCGCGGAGCAGCTGGCCGGCGCGGCGGCCGCGCTCGGCCTGGAGCCGCCGCACCCCGACGGCGGCCTGAAGACCGCCCGGCGCGGCTCCACCCGGGTCCGGCTGGCGGTCACCGGCCGGGAGGCCCACGCGGGGCTGGACGCGGCACTCGGCGTCTCCGCGATCGACGAGCTGACCGACCAGCTGCTGCGGCTGCGGCAGCGGATCGGCGCCCGGCCGGGCAACGCCGTCAACGTCGGCCGGATAGCGGGCGGCACCCGGGCCAATGTCGTCGCCGGGCACGCCGAAGCGGAGCTGGGGCTGCGCTTCACCGAGGCCGACGCCGAGCGGGAGGCGCTGCGGCTGCTGGCCGAACTGCCGCCGTACCGGGCGGGGGCCCGCATCAGCGCCGAGGTGCTCTCCCGGCGGCCCGCCTGGCAGCCGAGCCCGGACGGGGCGCTGCTGGCGCACGTACGGCGGCTCGGCGCGGGCCTGGGGCTGCGGCTCGGCGGCGGACCGGCGGGCGGTGCCGGGGACAGCAACTGGCCGGGCGCCGCCGGGGTGCCCACCCTGGACGGCTTCGGGCCGCCCGGCGGCGGGGCGCACGCCCGGGGGGAGCACATCCGGCTGGACGGGCTCGCCCCGCGCGCCGCGCTGCTGGCCGCCGTGCTGGCCGCGCCGCTGCCGCGCGCCCCCGGCGCGCAGCGGGGCGCGGGCGCCGGCGCGGGGGGCCGTGGGGGGGATCTGGGGGCGTGACGGGGTTGCCCGCCGAGGGCCGGGGGCATCCATTGCCGACGTGGCAACCCCGCCCGGCGCCCCGGCGCGCGCCGCCCCGGGGAGGCCGCCCGCGCGGCGCCGGCGGGCGGCAGCGCCGGACAACCCCACGGAGGTTCCATGACCAGGCCCGTCCGCCCCGGCCGCCGGGGCGCCGCCGCCCTCGCCGCGCTGCTCGCCGCCACCGGCTGCGGCGGCGTCGGCAGCCAGGGGGACGCCGCCGCGCCGGCCGGTTCGTACAGCGTCGCCCTCACCGAGCCGGACCACCTCACCCCCGGCAACACCGCCAGCAGCTACGCCATCGACGTGCTGAACGGCCTCTTCGACACCCTGGTGGTGCTCGACCCCAGGGACGGCCACCCGGTGATGCGCGCCGCCGAGTCGGTCACCTCCCCCGACCAGCGCAACTGGACGATCCGGCTGCGCTCGGGCCAGACCTTCCACAATGGCGAGCCGGTCACCGCGCAGAGCTTCGCCGACGCCTGGAACGCTGCCGCGTACGGCCCCAACGGCTGGGCGAACAACTCCTACTTCGCCCCCATCGAGGGCTACCGGGCGCTCAATCCCCAGGGCGGCGCCGCCCCCCGGGCCAGGACGCTCTCCGGACTGCGGGTGGTCGACGACCGCACCCTGGCCGTGCGGCTCAGCGCGCCGTTCAGCCCGTTCCCGATGACCCTCGCCTACACCGGCTTCGCCCCGCTGCCCCGGGCCGCCTTCACCGACCCCGCCCGGTTCGACGTCCACCCGATCGGCAACGGGCCCTTCGCCATGGACGGCGACTGGCAGCACAACCAGCGGATCACCCTGCGGAAGTACCCGGGCTACCGGGGTCCGCGCCCCGCCCGCGCCGCCGGGGTGCAGTTCCGGATCTACGCCGGGAAGGACACCGCCTGGACCGACTTCCAGGCCGGCCGGGTCGACTTCCTGGCCAACGTCCCGCCCGCCCACCTGCCCCGGGCCCGGCGGCTGCTCGGCGACCGGCTGCGCGCCACCCCCACCGGTACCGTGGACTACCTGGGCTTCCCGGCCTTCGACCACCGCTTCGCCGACCCCCGGTTGCGCAGGGCGTTCTCGATGGCCATCGACCGCCGGGCGATCGTGGACGCCGTCTTCAACGGCGCCTACCGGCCGATGGCCTCGCTGCTGCCGCCCGGCATCCCGGGCCACCGCGCGGACGCCTGCGGGGCGGCGTGCCGCTACGACCCCGCCGGGGCCAAGCGGCTGTTCGACCAGGCGGGCGGGTTGAAGGGCCCGCTGGAGCTGTGGTTCTCCAACGCCGACCCCTCGTACGAGCAGTGGATGACCGCCGTCGCCAACGAACTCAAGCAGAACCTCGGCATCAGGCAGATCACCTTCCGCAAGGTTCCCGCCGCCGACTACCTCTCCGCGCTCTCCGACCGGAAGGTGACCGGCCCGTTCCGCACCAACTGGGTGATGGACTACCCCAGCGCACAGGACTACCTCCAGTACCTCTGGGGCGACGGCAACCGGATGGGCTGGCACAACCAGCACTTCCTGGACCTGCTGAAACAGGCCGCCGCCGCCCCCGGGCTCGCCGCCTCCGTCCCGCTCTACCAGCGGGCCGAGGACATCGCGCTGGCCGAGCTGCCGATGGCCCCGCTGTGGAACTGGACCGCGTACTCCGCCGCCTCCGCCCGGCTGCGCGGCGTACAGGTCGACGGCTACAGCTCGCTGCACCTCGACCGGGTGAGCGTGGCGTAGATGTGGCGCTACACCGCACGCCGGCTGCTCCAGGCCGTCCCGGTCTTCCTGGGGGCCACCTTCCTGATCTACGCCCTGGTCTTCGCGCTGCCCGGCGACCCGGTCCGGGCCCTGGCCGGCGACAAGCCGCTCGCGCCGTCGGTGCTGGCGGCGCTGCACCACCGCTACCACCTGGACGAACCGCTGCCGGTGCAGTACGGCCGGTACCTGGCGGGGCTGGTCCGCGGCGACCTGGGCCAGACCTTCACCGGCCAGCGGGTGGCCGACCTGCTGAGCGACCGGTGGGGGGTCACCGCGCGGCTGGCCCTCACCGCCTGGGCGTTCGAGCTGGTCTTCGGCATCGCCCTGGGCGTCGTCGCGGGCCTGCGGCGCGGCCGGGCGGTGGACACCGCCGTACTGGCCGGCACCACGCTGGTGATCGCGGTGCCGGTGTTCGTCGTCGGCTACACCGCGCAGCTGCTGATCGGGCTGGAGTGGGGGCTGCTGCCCACCGCCGGGACCGACGCGGGCTGGCCGGTCGGCTATCTGCTGCCCGGCATGGTGCTGGGCTCCTTCGGCCTCGCGTACGTCGCCCGGCTCACCCGCACCACGCTGATCGAGAACCTGCACGCCGACTACGTCCGCACCGCCACCGCCAAGGGCCTCGGCCGCACCCGGACCGTCCTGGTGCACACCCTGCGCAACTCGCTGATCCCGGTGGTCACCTACCTGGGCGTCGACTTCGGCTCGCTGCTGGCGGGCGCGGTGGTGACCGAGGGCATCTTCAACCTGCCCGGCGTCGGCCAGCAGGTGTTCCAGTCCATCCAGCTCAAGGAGGGCCCGGTGGTGGTCGGCGCCACCACCGCCCTGGTGCTGGTCTTCCTGCTGGTCAACCTCGCCGTCGACCTGCTCTACGGCGTGCTGGACCCGAGGATCCGCCATGAGTGAGCCCACCACGCTGGACCCGGTCGCCGCGCCGCTGCCGGAACCGCCCCCCGACGACGGCGACTCGGCCCGGCGGCGCGGCGGCGACGCCTGGTACGAGCTGCGCCGCCGGCCGCTCTTCTGGACCTCGGCCGCGATCCTGGCGCTGGCCGGGGTGATGGCCGCAGCCCCCTCGCTCTTCGCCCGGCTCGCGGCGGACGAGCGCTGCGACCTGCTGCGCGCCAAGCGCGGGCCGGCGGACGGGCACCCCTTCGGCTTCGACGTGCAGGGCTGCGACTACTGGTCGCAGGTGGTGCACGGCGCCCGGCCGAGCCTGGTGGTCGGCACGGCGGTGACCCTCTTCGCGCTGGCGGTCTCGGTGGTGCTGGGCAGCCTGGCCGGATACTTCGGCGGCGCGGTGGACGCGGTGGTCTCCCGGCTCACCGATGTCTTCTTCGGACTGCCGTTCGTCCTGGGCGCCACCGTGATCCTGGTCGCCTTCCCCGGGCACGGGATGTGGGCGATCACCCTGGTGCTGGTGGCGCTCGGCTGGACCACCATGACCAGGATCATGCGCTCCCAGGTGATCGCCGTCCGGGAGGCGGACTACGTACTGGCGGCGCGGGCGCTGGGCGCCGGACACCTGCGGGTGATGACCCGCCACATCCTGCCCAACGCCTTCGCCCCGGTCTTCGTGGTGGCGATGCTCAACGTGGGCAATGTCATCGCGGGCGAGGCCACCCTGGACTACCTGGGCGTGGGCCTCCAGTACCCCACCGTCTCCTGGGGCCTCCAGCTGAACACGGCCCAGGACTTCTACGCCGACCACCCGCATCTGCTGGTCTTCCCGGCGCTCTTCCTCTCGGTGACGGTGCTCAGCTTCCTGCTGCTGGGGGACGCGGTACGGGACGCCCTGGACCCCCGGCTCCGCTGAACGGTCGACGGGTGCCCTGCCACGCGTACGGGGCCGGCCGCTGCCCCGGGGCCGGGGCGTGCCGGGGCGGTGTCGGCGGGGGCTGGCATGCTGGGGCGTGTGAGTGAGCCCCTCGACATCCCCGCCGCTGCCGACAGCCCCGCCGCCGCTGCCGTGACCGCCGCCGCGCCGGAGTACGTACTGCCGCTGGTCGTCCACCTGGAGAAGGAGGAGCCGCCCGGCCGCACCGACGCGCTCCAGACCGCCGCCCGAGCCGTGCTGACCCTGCTGGCCGACCCGCGCGCGACCGGCGCCGGTGAATGGGCCGCGGTGGTCGAGGCATGGCAGGACGCCCGCATCCGCAAGGTCGTCCGCCGCGCCCGGCGGGGGGAGTGGCGGCGGGCCGAGGCGCTGCCCGGCATCACCGTGACCGGTACGGCGGCCGAGGTGCGGGTCTACCCGCCGGTACCGCTGGACGGCTGGCCCAAGGACCTGGCCAAGCTCCAGGTCTCCGGCACCGACCTGGACGACCCGGCCCCGCCGCCCGCCCCGGCCCCGGGCGCACCGGTGCTCTGGCTCAACCCCGGGCTGGAGATGACCGCGGGCAAGACCATGGCCCAGGCCGGGCACGCCGCCCAGCTGGCCTGGTGGGAGCTGACGGCGGACCAGCGCGCCGCCTGGGCCGCCGCCGGCTTCCCGCTCGCCGTCCGCACCGCCGACCCGGCCGACTGGCGGCGCCTGACCGCGAGCGGCCTGCCGGTGGTCCGCGACGCCGGCTTCACCGAGATCGCCCCCGGGCTGACTGTCGCAGTGGAAGGAGGCGAGCGCTACTGCCCCCTCCCGCGCCTACGACGCCCGTGACGCACCACCCTGCCCCCAACACGGCAACGCAGCAGGTTGGCTCCTGAACGCTGCGTGAGCGAGCCTTTTCCAGCCGTCATGCCTCGCATGGAGGCTGGAAAGCCCACTGTGCAGAATGTTTCCGAATCGATCAAAAAATGGCAAAAACGAGAAGCGAATGAACATCTTTTCATGCGCGATAGATCATTCCGATCGGACTATTGACATAATCTCAATATCTGGCTACGATCGCGCTTTCGCTGGCCCGTGAAAGGATGCAATAGTGGCGTTGGAGTCCGGTGGTGGCGTGATCGGCTCGAAGAGTGTCCTCGTCCGTAAGACGGACCCCGTTCCTCCGGTGGAGCTCCTGCTTGAGGCCGCTACCAGGGCGCGCCTCCTGGCCTGTCCCCTGACAACCGACTTAGGGCCCGCCGACGGCATCGCCTTCGAGGATGCGGTGGGGCTGGTGCTGTCCGCATCACCCGTCCTTCCGGTACTGTCCGACCCTGACCTGGCCATGGTGGCCAGGATCGCTGACGACGACCCCGACCAGGCCGACGAACTGCTCGCCGGCGTCGTGGCCCTGCGCAAGGACCTGGCAGCCCAGGCCACGCAGCTCGGCGACACCCGGCTCAGCGGCCAACTGGACGCCTCCGTGGCCGCGGCGGTCCAGTTCGACGCCGACGCCCACACCCTGCCCGAGCCGGACGACACCGACCTCGACACCGTCATCGACGCGGTGAACCAGCACGTCGCGCGAGTGAACAACGCGCTCTCCGAAACGGCAGCCGCGGTACCCGCCAAAGTCATCCATCAGTCGATGCTCCGCGTGCTGCGCACCAGCGCCCCGGCGGTGCCGGTTCGCCGGCCTTCGGGCGACGCGGAGCCGTTCATCCGCAGGGCCACGGAGGCCGAGGCCCTCATCAGGTTGTCCACCAGCGGCAGCACGGCACGGAACGCGGCGATCACGCTGGCGGGCCGCCTCTACTGGCAGGACGAGGCGTTGCGTCAGGCCCTCGATGAGGAAGTACGAGCGGCCGCCGTCCCGGAGCCCACCAAGTCCTTCCTCGGCGGGTCCCAGCCGGCCCAGGGCGCGGTAGACGTCTCCTCGGTCATCGCCGACACCCAGCGAAGCTATCTCGGCTTCTCGCTCGGAGTGTCCCAATGGATCGGTGACGCCTGCGCGCAGCTGCTCACGTCGCCCTCGCCCGTCGTCGCCGGCTCCCCGGCTGTTCCCCAGCGCACGGTCGCCGCCTACAGTCCGCTTCCGCCCTTCGCCGGCGCCTTCGGCGGCGTGGCTTCCCCCGGCAACCGCATTTTCGACCCCGAGCTGGGCGAGGACCGAGAACTCACCGACAGGGAAAAGACCATCAGGGACTGGGGGGTCGGCGGCTTCTTCGTCGGATGGGTCGGCCTGGGCACGGTGAGCACGATCGGGACCGCCCCCATCGGGGGAGCGGGCGGACTGGTCGGAACCGTCGCCGGCGGGGCCATCGGAACCGTTGCCGGGATGAAGCTCGGTGAGTGGAAATACGACTACGGCTACGGCGGCATGTTCCTGCGGGCCGGAGAGGCCGTCTCCGCGTTCACGAACCCCGTCACGGCCGTCCACTACATAATCTTTGGGTCACAGATCCGGTAAAATGGAAAAGCGCCGGCGATAGCCCTCTCCGCACTTCCCGGCCGGCCTGGACCGCGCCGCGCACACCATTCGCGCGGGCTTCTTCCAGGACCGGGTGTTCGGCTGGGATCTGTCGCTCGCTGCGTCGCGGGCCGCCGTATGCCCCGTCGCTGCCATGTGAGCTGCGCCGTCCGTCATGCGCTGCCGGTCGACCCGCTCCCGCCCCAGCCGTCCCCGGCACCCTGTACCCGGCCCGGCCTCGCCCGCGCGTACCCGCGAGCGAGGCCGGGCCGGGTACGCCCGCAGGTACCCGCGGGCCGAGCAAGCAGGCACCGCAGGGGGTGCGGCCATCCGCAGGCGCGGCCACCGCCCGCAGCCGCAACGCTTCCTGTGCCGACGGCGACAAGTGCCGCACGTCCCCCGTCACCGCGGCGGCCGGGTCGTGGGGCGTACGGGGAGCGCCCGGGGCGGTCGGGGGGCGCTCGGCGGGGGCACGGTCGGGCGGTCACGCCGGGGAATGAGGCCGTTACCACGCGCAACCCCTAGCCTGCCGTCAGACGGTGGGGCGGGCCGGGGAGGCGGGCATGCGGATGGCAGGACGGTGGCGGGGCCGAGGGCGGACGCCCAGCGGGAAAGACGGCGCGGGGCGCAGCAGCGAGGAGCTGCTGTTCGGCGGCCCGCTGCGCTATGAGAGCGGCTGGTCGCGGCATGAGTTCGCCTGGATGGGGATGTCGTTCCTGGCCATGGCGCGGCGCCTGCCGCGTACCGCGCTCCAGTCGTTCGGGCTCGCCTGGGCGGCCGACCGGCGGGCCCTGGTGGCGGTACTGGTGGCGGAGACCGGTCAGGGTGTGTCCCGGGCCTTCGGGCTGCTGGCGACCAACCTGGTGCTGGTGAAGCTGTTCGCGGCCGGTCCCACCCCGGACCGGGTGCGCGCCGCCCTGCCGTCGCTGGCCTGGGTGGCGGCGGCGGGCGCGCTCGGGGCGCTGCTGGCGGCCTGGTCCACCGCTGCCACCGGCTCGCTGGAGCCCAAGGTGGCGCGGCTGGCCACCGTGCGCTACCTGCGGCGGGCCGCGCGGGTGGAGCTGGCGGCGGTGGAGGACGCGGAGTTCCACCGGCTGCTGGACTCCGCCCAGTTCGGCGCGGACGCGGCCCGCCGGATGGTCGGCCACAGCGTGGGCGTGCTCAACGCGCTGCTGGCCCTGGTCGCGGCCGGCGGCGTACTGACCGTGCTGCACCCGGTGCTGCTGCCGCTGCTGGTGCTGATCGCGCTGCCCAGGGGCTGGGCGGCGGTGCGCACCGCGCGGCGCCGGTACGGGTCGTTCCTGGCCTGGCTGGAGCACGAGCGTGCCCGCCGGCTGCTCTCCGAGCTGATCACCAGTCGGGAGGCCGCCCAGGAGGTGCGGGTGCACGGCGCGGGCGGCTTCGTCCTGGACCACATCGAGCGGATGGCCGCCAGTGCGGAGGCCGAGCAGACCCGGCTGGCCCGCGCCGAGGCGGTCACCGGTGTGACCGCCTCCGCCCTGGCCGGGGTCGCCGCCGCGGCCACCTACCTGGTGCTGGGCCTGCTGCTGGTCGGCGGCGGCATGCCGCTGGCGATCGCCGGCACCGCCGTACTGGCCATCCGGACCGGCACCGCCGACCTGGGCTCGCTGGTGATGCAGGTGAACATCCTCTACGAGCAGGCGCTGTTCTTCCAGGACCTGGAGCGGGTCAACGAGGAGGCGGAGCGCCGGGCCATCCCGGTCGGCGGCGCGGACGTGGCGGCCCGGCCGCAGTTGGTCCGGGTCGAGCAGGTCGGCTTCGCCTACCCGGACCGTGAGCAGCCCGCCCTGCACGGGGTGAGCCTGATCCTGCGGCGCGGCGAGATCGTCGCGCTGGTGGGGGAGAACGGTTCCGGCAAGTCCACCCTGGCCAAGCTGCTGGCCGGGCTGTACCTGCCCACCGCCGGGCGCATCCTCTGGGACGGCGTGGACATCACCGAGCTGGACCGCGCCCAGTTGTTCGACCGGGTGGCGCTGGTCTCGCAGGACTTCCACCGCTGGCCGTTCACCGCCCGGGTGAACGTCGCCATCGGGCGGTCCGAGGCGCTGCCCCCGGCCACCGACCCGGCCGCCGGGGACGCCCGGCTGGAGCACGCCGCCCGGCAGGCCGACGCCCGGCCCGTGGTGGACGGGCTGCCCAAGGGCTGGGACACCCTGGTCGCCCGGCAGTTCTCGGGCGGCGTACAGCTGTCCGGCGGACAGTGGCAGCGCCTCGGGCTGGCCCGCGCCCACTACCGGGCGGCGCCGCTGCTGATCTGCGACGAGCCCACGGCGGCGCTGGACCCCAAGGCCGAGATCGAGACCTTCGAACGCATCCGCAGCCTGGCGGACGACGGCCAGAGCGTCGTCCTGATCACCCATCGGCTGGCCTCCGTCCGGCACGCCGACCGGATCTACGTCCTCTCCCAGGGCCGCCTGGTCGAGGAGGGCACCCACGCCGAACTGCTCGCCGCCGACGGCCACTTCGCCGAGCTGTACCACCTCCAGGCCGACCAGTACCACCCCACCCCGGTCCGGGCCGAGCCCGTGAACCCCTGAGCGCCGCCGAGCACCGGCGGACTGTCAGTGGCGGGTGCGAGCATCGCTGCCATGGCTGACACCACCTTCGACTGGCGGTCCTTCCCGGCTCGGTGGCCATGGGGGGCGGTGAGTGCCATGCGGTCATCCGTGCGCCGTGATCGGCGGGGCGGTGGTGGGGGGCGGGGTGAGGTAGCCGAGGAGTTCGCGGGCGGCCGGGCCGAGGCGGTCGTCGGCGGGGACGGCGGCGGAGACCTGCCAGGTCCGGGGCTCGGGGCAGTCCAGCGGGACGGCCCGCAGGCTCGCCGCCTGCTCCTTGCGGGCGTACGGGAGCGGGACGACGGCGATGCCCAGCCCGTGGCGGACCAGGTCGATCAGGCTGTGGACGTCGTTGACCTCCAGGGCGACCTGCCGCTCCGCACCCGCCGAGGCGAAGGCCCGGTCGGTGACGCCCCGGGAGCCCCAGTCGGGGTGGAAGTCCACGAACACCTCGCCGCTCAGCTTGCCGCAGCCCACCCGTTCGACGGTGGCCAGCCAGTGGTCGGCCTGGCAGAGCACCACCATCGGCTCGCGGAGCAGCGGCAGCAGCCGTACGCCCTCCGGTGGCTCCCCGCACAGCGCCACGAACGCCAGATCGAGCCGCCCCGCCGCCACATCCCCCACCAGCGCGGCGGAGCCGGCCTGCCGCAGCCGCACCTCGACCCCGCCGTGCTCGGAGCGGAAGCGGGCCAGCAGCGCGGCCACGTCCACCCCCGCGACGCACTGCTCGATGCCGACCGAGAGCGTGCCGCGCAGCAGCCCCTGCACGGCCGCCACCGCCTCCCGGGCGGCCCGCACACTGGCCAGCGCCCGGACCGCGTCCACCAGCAGCGCGCGGCCGGCGCCGGTCAGTTCGACACTCCGCGTGGTGCGCATGAAGAGCGGCGCGCCCAGCTCCCGCTCCAGCGACCGGATGGACGCGGACAGCCCCGACTGGGAGACCATCAGCCGCTGTGCCGCCCGGGTGAAGTGCTGCTCCTCCGCGACCGCGACGAAGTACTCCAGATGCCGCAACTCCATGATTGTGCAGCCTAGTCGATCAATGCCTTCGATTTCTTCTATTGGACGCGCGGCCGCCCGCGCGTGAGGCTGGAAACGTGTGCTCGACCGGAGCGCACCGGCACTGAGAAGGGCGTGAAGACCATGCAGACCCGCCGTATCGGTGACGTCGAGGTGAGCGCGATCGGGCTCGGCGGCATGCCGATGTCCATCGAGGGACGCCCCGACGAAGCGCGTTCGATCGCCACCATCCACGCAGCGCTCGACGCGGGCGTCACCCTCGTCGACACCGCCGACGCCTACCATGAGCACGCCGACGAGGTGGGCCACAACGAGTCGCTGATCGCCAAGGCGCTCGCCTCCCACCCCCGGGGCTCCGAGGTGCTGGTCGCCACCAAGGGCGGCCATCTGCGGCCCGGCGACGGCTCCTGGACGGTGAACGGCTCCCCCGAGCACCTCAAGCGGGCCTGTGACGCGTCGCTGGCCCGGCTGGGGGTGGAGGCCATCGGCCTGTACCAGTTCCACCGGCCCGACCCGAGCGTCCCGTACGCGGAGTCGGTCGGCGCGCTGCGCGATCTGCTGGACGCCGGCAAGATCCGGATGGCCGGCGTCTCCAACGCCGACCCGGAGCAGATCCGGCTGGCCAATGACGTGCTGGGCGGCCGACTGGTCTCGGTGCAGAACCAGTTCTCGCCGGCCTTCCGGTCCAGCGAACCGGAGCTGGAGCTGTGCGACGAGCTCGGCATCGCCTTCCTGCCGTGGAGCCCGCTCGGCGGCATCTCCCAGGCCGGCGGCCTGGGCTCCACGCACGAGGCGTTCGCCCGGGTGGCCAAGGCCCACGACGTCAGCCCGCAGCAGGTCTGCCTGGCCTGGATGCTGGCCAAGTCGCCGGTGATCGTGCCGATCCCCGGCTCCAGCCGCCCGGAGACCGCCCGCGACTCGGCCGCCGCCGCCGACCTGGTGCTCGACCCCGCCGAGCTGGCGGAACTGGACGCCCGCTGACCCGGGCGGCGACCGGACCGGGCGGGCGGCGGCCCGCCCGGTCCGGTGCGTGAAACCGCCGCCGCCGGGCAGGCGTGCGGAGCACGGGCCCGAGCGGATGGCTTCCGGCAGCCGCGCCCCGGTCGGCAGCCGGACCGCCGCGCCGGGCGGACCGGACGTACGCGGCTTGGACGTGCGCCACGGCCCGGACAGCACGCCCTGGCTCGGACGGACACCACGGCTTGGAGGCACACCATGGCCGAGCACCGCATCCCGACCGGCGGCACCGCCCTGGTCACCGGCGCCTCCCGGGGCCTCGGACTGCTGATCGCCCGCGAACTGGCCGACCGGGGCTGCCGGCTGCTGATCTGCGCCCGGGACGCGGCCGAACTCGACCGCGCCGCCGACCGGCTGCGTTCACGCGGCGCCGTCGTCACCGCACTGGCCGTGGACATCACCGCGCCCGGCGCCGCCGAGCGGCTGGTCACGGCCGCGTACGACCGCTACGGCAGCCTGGATGTGCTGGTCAACGACGCGGGCGTGATCCAGGTCGGCCCGCTGGAGGCGATGCGTGAGGAGGACTTCCGCGCCGCGATGGAGACGATGTTCTTCGCCCCGCTGCGGCTGGTGCTCGCTGCCCTGCCCCGGTTGCGCGCCGAGGGCAGCGGCCGGATCGTCAATGTCGCCTCGATCGGCGGCCGGATCGCCGCGCCGCACCTGCTGCCGTACGACGCGGCCAAGTTCGCCGTCACCGGCCTGTCCGAGGGGCTGCGGGCCGAGCTGGCCGGGACCGGCGTCAGCGTGACCACGGCGGTGCCCGGCCTGATGCGCACCGGTTCCCACCTGGCCGCCGAGTTCTCCGGCCGGTCGGAGCGGGAGTACGCCTGGTTCGCCGCCGCCGCGTCGATGCCGCTGCTGGCCATGGACGCCGAGCGGGCCGCCGCCGCCATCGTCCGGGCGGCCGAGCACCGGCGGCCCGAGGTGGTGCTCACCCCCGCCGCCCGGCTCGCGGTACGGCTGCACGGCCTGGCCCCGGCCACCACCACCCGGGCACTGGGCCTCGCCGCCCGGCTGCTGCCCTCGGCCGACGGCGGCACCACCCGCAACGTACCCGGCGCGGCCGCCGCCCGCAGCCTGGGCTCCCGGCTGGTCGGCCGGCTCACCACGCTGGGTGACCGGGCGGCCCGCCGCCACAACGAGCCCGCCGCCTGAGGCCGGTCCGACCCCGGTCGGCCCGGCTCACGACGGACCCCTCGGTCAGCGCCGGGCTGTTCCGCTCGAACACCCGGTGCCCGGCCGCCTGGAGCGCCCAGGCCGCCGCAGCACAGGCCGGTGGGGCGGGGCACGTCGGCCCCGCCCCACCGGTTCAGCGCGGTGTCACTTCACGGTGTCACTTCAAGGTGTCACGCCACAGCGTCACTTCACGGTGCACGAGGTGCCGTTGAGGGTGATGGCGCTGGGCTTGGCGTTGGTGCTGCCCGCGTTGCCGGTGAAGCCGAAGGAGGCGGTGCCCCCGGCCGGCAGCGACTTGTTCCAGTCGGCGTCCGTCACCGTCACGGCGGCGCCGCTCTGGGCGAGGGTGCCGTTCCACAGCGAGGTGATCTGCTGGCCGTTGGCGAAGTTCCACTTCACGCTCCAGCCGTTGATCGCGGTGGTGCCGGTGTTCTTCACCGTCACATCGGCCTGGAAGCCGCCGCTCCACTGGTTGGTGATCGCATAGGTGACCTCGCAGCCACCGGCCGCCGGCGGGGTGGTGGGCGGCGTGGTCGGCGGGGTCGTCGGGGGAGTCGTCGGCGGAGTGGTGGGCGGAGTCGTCGGCGGGGTGGTCGGCGGCTTCGTGGGAGGCGTGGTCGGCGGAGTGGTCGGCGGGGTGGTCGGCGGCGCGGTCGGGGTGTCCGAGGTGTCGCCGTAGATGACGCCGCGCCCGTTGGTGGAGACGTACACCCGGCCGTAGACCCGGGGGTCGCCGGTGATCGCGGCGCCGGTCCAGCCCCACTGGTGCTGGTCGTCGTTGATCCGCACCCAGCTGGTGCCCGCGTCGTCGGAGCGGTAGATGCCGCGTACGCCGCCGATCTTGGCGCTGGTGTAGAGCGCCGGGTAGCTGCGGCCCGGCGCGGCCTTGCCGAAGCCGATGCTGTCCGCCTCGTCCACGCCGGACACCTTGGTGAAGTGCGCGCCGGAGTCGGTGGAGTGCCACAGGCCGTACGTCTTGCCGGTGGCGCCGCCGGCCAGCCAGACGTCGCCCTCGGTGCCGGGCACCGCCTTGAACCGCACGGTGTCGGCGGGCAGGCCGGTCGCCGCGCTGGCGGTGAAGCTCGCGCCGCCGTCGGTGCTGGTGTAGAACTTCCCGGCCGCGAAGGCGTAGAACTTCTTGGCGTTCACCCGGTCCGCCGCCACCCGGGCGCCCTTGGGCACGCCGCTGGAGGCGGTCCAGGAGCTGCCGCCGAAGGAGGAGGTGGAGACGGCGGCGCCGTCCGGGCTCCACAGCACCCGGCTGCCGTCGGCCGCCACCGCGACCGTGCCGCCGCCGGTGGTGCCGGCCGGCTCGCTGCTGCCCTGGTACCAGTTGGCGCCGTTGTCGTTGGAGAACGCGATCCGCTTGGAGGTGTCGCCGTCGCCGAGGTTGCCGGTGCGCACCACCTGGAGCGGGTTGGCCTCGGCGAAGTCCAGGCTGGTGGTGGTGGAGAAGTTGGGCGAGGTGTACATCATGGCCGGGACCTTGGTCAGGTCGGTGTGCCGGAAGCCGCCGATGTCACCGAGCGCGCTCAGCAGCGGGGCGCCGCTGGGCGGGCTGATCAGGTCGTTGACCGCGGTCTCCTCCAGGCCCTCCACCATCGGCTTGATGGTGATCTTGCTGCCGGAGTCCCACTTGGTCAGGTCCGAGGAGCCGTAGATGGTGGCGCCGGTGCCGTACATCATCCGGTTGGAGTCGAACGGGTCGATCTCCAGCGACTCCGTCATCCAGCCCAGCTTGGGCGTCTCCTCGGGCGGTGACGGGTTGCCGCCGAAGGTCAGCCACGGGGAGGAGGAGACGTCCATCGTGTACTGGTCGACCCGGTTGGGGTAGCTGCCGAAGTCCCAGATCTTCTTCCAGCTGGCGCCGCCGTCGGTGGAGCGGAAGATCTGGGTGTCCGGCCACCAGGAGCTGTAGCCGGTCACCATCAGGGTGTTCGGGTGCTGCCGGTCGATGGTCAGCCCGCTGTACCCGAAGTAGTCGTCGCCGTTGGAGTCGTCCGACGGCATCGGGCTGATCCGGGTCCAGGTGCCGGTCGCGGTGGCGTACTTCCAGACGTCGCCCTCGCTGCCGTCGTACGGGCCGCCGGTGTCGCTGGTGGCGATGTACAGATAGCCGCCGACCGGGTCGAAGACGCCCTTGTGCGGCAGGTAGCCGGTGGGCTGCCCGGCCACCCGGGACCAGGTCACGCCGCCGTCGGCGGAGTGGTAGATGCTGTTCTGCTTGTCGGCCACGCCCACGAAGATGGACTGGGTGGCGCTGCTGCCGCTGCCGGTGCGCTTGTCGAACGAGACCCAGAGCACGCCCTGGTTGTCGCTCTGGTAGCCGCTGCTGTCCGACGGGTCGGCCACGTAGTTGCCCACGTTGGGGAAGGAGGCGACCTTCGCCCAGGTCACGCCGTAGTCGGTGGAGCGCCACAGCCCATTGCCGCTGGGCGCGCCGAAGTACAGCACGCTGTCCTTGTTGGGGTCGATCGCCAGCCGCTCGCCCTCACCGCGACCGGGCATATTGCCGCCGATCTTGAACGGCAGCACGGTGCGCTTCCAGGTGGCGCCCTTGTCGGTGGAGCGCAGGATGGCGCCGTTGTTCGGGTCCCAGCTGGTGGTGTAGTTGCCGGCGGCGACGTACACCCGGCTGGTGTCCACCGGGTCGGTGGCGAGGCTGGCGACGCCGGAGTAGCTCCAGTCGTCCCAGCCGACCGAGTCCAGCAGCGGAATCCACTTCTTGCTGGTGGGGTCCTGGCGGTAGGCGCCGCCGATGTCGGTCCGGGCGTAGACCAGGTTCTTCTCGGTCTGGTTGAAGATGATGCCGGGGACGAAGCCGCCCCCGTCGATGCGGACGTTCTTCCAGCTGTACGACCCGGCCGGGGTCGCCGCGGCGGCGTCGGCGCCGGTGCCGGCGAGCCAGCCCAGGCCCAGCCCGGCGGTGACCGTCATGGCGACGGCCGCCGTCCTGACGCGTTTCAACATGGGTGCGGACTCCTTGTATCGGTGCCCGCACTGCGGGAGCCAGGCAGTCCCGCCGGGGGGAGCCGGGGGAGTGCGCGGCCGATACGTCCGCAGCGTCACTGGCTCGCCGCACCCCGGAGGGGCGCGCGGGCGCGTGGTGGGGGAACCGGGCTGTCCGGGCCCCGTTGCATGAGGAATGCCGAAGCGGCGCGCGATCCGTCGCAGCCGTCGCTCAGGGCAGGCTACTGCCCCCGTCACGCCGTGCCACCGGCGTGGTCGGGCACTGTCCGACATCGGCCACCGCGCCGCCGGGCGCCTCACCGGTGGCGCACGGCCAGCGCGAGATAGCGGTCGTCCTGGTCGGTGTAGCGGGTGAGCCGCCAGCCGGCCGCGTCCAGCAGCGGGCGGAGGTTGGGCTCGGCGCGCAGGTCGTCCGGGGTGACCGCCCGGCCGTGGCGGGCGGCGAGCGCGGCCCGGCCGACCGGGTGGAACAGCGCCAGCCGGCCGCCCGCCCGGGTCACCCGGGCCAGCTCGGCCAGCCCGGCGGCCGGGTCGGGCAGATGGGAGATCAGCCCGGCCCCGAAGACGGCGTCCAGCGCCCGGTCGGGCAGCGGCAGCCGTGCGCAGTCCGCGACCAGCAGCCCGGCGGCGCCGGACCGGCCGGCCGCGGCGGCGGTGCGCAGCATGGCGGGCGTCAGGTCGGCGCCCAGCACGGTGCCCTCGGCGCCGACCGCCGCGCGCAGCGCGGGCAGGGCGCGCCCGGTGCCGCAGCCCGCGTCCAGCACCGCCTGGCCGGGGGTCAGCTCCAGCTCCGCGACGGCTGCTCGGTAGCGGGGGCCGTCATCGGGGAAGCGCACCTCCCAGTCGGCGGCCCGGGAGGTGAAGAACGCCCGGGTGCGGCTGTGGTCGGCGCGCGCCGCCACCAGCGCCGCGAACCGGTCCAGCACGCCGTCCCGCCAGGGGGCCAGCGTGGCCAGCCGCCCGGGCGCGGCGGCCAGCAGCGCGTCCCCGCCGTGGGCGCACGCCTGTTCGGGGGAGCCCGCCGCGAACGCCGCGACGGTCTCCGGCACCGCCTCCAGGTGGAACTGCACGCCCCAGGCGCTGCCGCCGACCCGGAACGCCTGCACCGGGTAGCGCTCGCCGGTGGCCAGCAGCACCGCGCCGTCCGGCAGCCGGATGGTGTCGCTGTGCCACTGGAGCACCCGGTGCTCACCGCCCGGCCCGGTGATCAGCGGCTCGGTGATCAGTGGCCCGGCGAACAGCGGCCCGCCGAACACCGGGTCGGCCGCCGCCGCCCCGGTCAGCCGGACCGGCTCCCAGCCGATCTCGGGGCCCGCCGCGCCCCGGTGGGCCGCCCCGCCGGCCGCCACGGCCAGCAACTGGGCGCCCAGGCAGATGCCCAGCAACGGCAGTTCGGCGGCCAGGGCGGCGCGGATCAGCGTCAGCTCGGCCCGCCGCGAGGCGAAGCCCTGGTCGCGCCAGGCGTCCTGCGGGCCGCCCATCACCACCAGCGCCTCCACGTCGTCGGGCAGCTGCTCCGGCACCGGTTCGCCCAGGTGGGCGCGGCAGGCCCGCAGTTCGAGACCGGCCCGCCGCAGGGCGTCGCCCGCCGCGTACGGGCCCTCGCCGGCTCCGTGCTCGACCACCAGTACCGCCATCGGGGCTCCCTCCGCCGTGTCCGCCCGCTCCCGGCATCGTACGAGAGGGGTCGGACACGGCGGGCGCGGTGGAGCGTCCGGGGCGGCAAAACCGGTGGCGGAGGTGGTGGGGCGGCATGGGAGCATGCGGCTGTCCGCACGTGGGTCCGACCCGAGGAGCGACCTTGTCCGTGCCGCGTCCCGTCCGTACTCCCAAGCCGCCGTACTACGTCGTCACCTTCGTCTCGCGGCTCGGCGCGGAGACCGAGGGCTACGCCGAGACCGATGTCCGGATGACCGCCCTGTCGGAGGGCCGGCCGGGGCTGCTGGGCGTCGACTCGGTGCGCGGTCCCGACGGCTTCGGCATCACCGTCTCGTACTGGACCGACGAGGAGTCCATCGCCAGTTGGCGGGCCGACGCCGAGCACACCGAGGCGCGGCGGCGGGGCCGGGAGACCTGGTACGACGAGTTCGTGGTGCACATCAGCCGGGTGGAGCGCGCCTATCGCTTCGAGCGGTGACCGGGGGCCGAGCAGCCTTGTAAGGCCAGGCTTCCCTACGTAGGGTCGGGCGTTGGATCGCGCGGCCCGGTCCGCCGGTGGTGCGCCGCCGACGGCGGTGCGTGCACTGCGGGTTGACGGTCCGTCAACGCCGAGCGAGAGGGACCGATGTGACCGTCGACCTGCCACCGTCCGCCGCACCGCGCGCCGCCTACCCCGCCGAGGTGCTGCCCGAGCGGGTGCGTGAGCGGCTGCTCGCCCTCGCCGCCGAGCGGACGCCCGTCTCCGCGTACCTGTACGACCCGGCGGTGGCCGCCGACCGCGCCCGCGCGCTGCGCGAGGCGCTGCCCGGCTGGGCCGAGGTGTTCTACGCGGTCAAGGCCAACTCCTTCGCCCCGGTGGTCGAGGCGCTGGCCCCGCAGGTGGACGGCTTCGAGGTCGCCTCCGTGGCCGAACTGGAGCTGACCGCCGACGCCGCCCGCGCCGCCGGGCGCCCGCACCGGGTGGTGGCGGCAGGCCCGGGGAAGACCGAGGCGCTGCTCACCGCGCTGGTGCGGGCCGACGCCGAGGTGGTCAACGCGGAGAGCCTGCTGGAGCTGCACCGCCTCAGCCGGATCGCCGCCGCCTGCGGCCGCACCACCCGGGTGGCGCTGCGGGTCAACCCGGCGTCGGTGCCGATCCGGGGCTCGCTGGGCATGGGCGGCGCGCCCACCCAGTTCGGCGTCCCCGAGCCGGACGTCCCCGGGGTGCTGGCCCAGGCCCGCGACCTGCCGGGGCTGGACGTGGTCGGCTTCCACATCCACGCCGCCTCCAACAACCTGGACGCCGCCGCCCACGCCGCCTATCTGCGCTGGTGCCTGGAGTGGAGCGCCCGGACGGCCGCCGCCTGCGGGGTGCGGCTGCGGCACGTCGACATCGGCGGCGGCATCGGCGTCGACTTCGAACTGCCCGGCGGCCAGCGGCACGGCGGCTTCGACACCGCCCTGTTCGGCCGGCTCGCGGCCGGGATCACCCCGCCGCCGGGCGTACGGGTGGTGCTGGAGCCCGGCCGCTACCTGGTGGCCGACTGCGGGTGGTACGCGGCGGCGGTGACCGACGTCAAGTACGCGTACGGGGCCTGGTACGCGGTGCTGCGCGGCGGCATCCACCACTTCCAGCTGCCCACCTCCTGGGAGCTGGTGCACAACGCGGCCGTGCTCCCGGTGGACGGCTGGCCCGCCGGGCTGCCCCGGCCGGTGGCGGCGGAGGTGCCGGTGACCGTGGTCGGGGAGTTGTGCACGCCGGAGGACACCCTGCTGCGCGATGTCCGGGTGGAGCGGGTGCGGGCGGGGGACCTGGTGGTCTTCCCGGTCGCCGGCTCGTACGGCTGGGAGTTCGCCATGCACAGCTTCCTCGGCCACCCGGTCGCGGACCGGCTGGTGCTCCCGGCACGGGCGCAGGGGCCGGGTCGGTAGCCGATAGGTCGGGTTCTGGCGGGTCGGTCGCCGGCAGGCCGGTTTCTGGCGGGTCGGTTTCTGGCGGGTCGGTAGTGGTTGGGTCGGTATCTGGCCATGTCCGGTGCCCTGGCCGTCGCCGGGCGCGGCGTGCCCGTGCCCCCGCGCCCGGCGGACGCGTTGGACAGGTGTGCCCGCCTGCGGAAGGCGGCCGGTGCGTCAGATGCCCTGGTATCGGGGGCGGCTGACGACTCCGTCGGTTGACGGAAACGCCGGTGCTGCCGGTCGGTGCGACTGGACCCACTGGACGGCCGCCGCTAGGTTGGGCACGCCGTTACTAAGGTAAGGCTTGCCTAAGTAAAGGTGAGCTCTCCGCCGTGACACCCCTACAGCCCTGCCCGCCCGGACACCCCCGGAGCCCTTTGATGACCCTCGCCGGCTGCAGCACCCTCGACCAGGCCACCCCGGCCGCGAGCCCGGCCACCACGCCGCCCCCCGCCGGGGACCAGGACGCCATCCTCCAGCGGCAGCGCGCCCGCGAGTCCTCGGCCCGCACCTACGCCCGGTCCTTCCCCATCGTCCCGGTCCGCGCCCACGGCATGACCGTGGAGGGCGCCGACGGCCGCCGCTACCTGGACTGCCTCTCCGGCGCCGGCACCCTCGTCCTCGGCCACAACCACCCCGTCGTGCTGGACGCCATCCGCCGCACCCTGGACAGCGGCGCCCCGCTGCACATCCTGGACCTGGCCACCGCCGAGAAGGACGACTTCACCACCGCCCTCTTCGGCACCCTGCCGGCCGGCTTCGCCGACCGCGCCCGCATCCACTTCTGCGGCCCGGCCGGCACCGACGCCGTCGAGGCCGCGCTCAAACTGATGCAGACCGCCACCGGCCGGCGCGGCGTGCTCGCCTTCACCGGCGCGTACCACGGGATGACCGCCGGGGCGCTGGCCGCCACCGGCAGCGTCGCCGTCAAGCAGCCGCTGCCGCCCGCCGGCGAGGTCACCCGGCTGCCCTACCCGTACGGCTACCGCTGCCCGTTCGGCGTCGGCGGCGAGCGCGGCGCCGAACTCTCCGCCGTCTACACCGAGCGGCTGCTCGACGACCCGTCCGGCGGTGTGGTGCCGCCCGCCGCGATGATCCTGGAGGCCGTCCAGGGCGAGGGCGGCGTCGTACCGGCCCCCGACGGCTGGCTGCGCGAGATGCGCAGGATCACCGCCGAGCGCGGCATCCCGCTGATCGTGGACGAGGTGCAGACCGGCGTCGGACGCACCGGCGCCATGTGGGCCGTGGAGCACAGCGGCATCGTGCCGGACGCGATCGTGGTCTCCAAGGCCATCGGCGGCAGCCTGCCGCTGGCGGCGGTCGTCTACCGCGACGACTACGACGGCTGGCTGCCCGGCGCCCACACCGGCACCTTCCGGGGCAACACCCTGGCCATGGCGGCCGGCACCGCCACCCTGCGGTTCGTCGCCGCCGAGGGCCTGGCCGACCGCGCCGCCGTGCTCGGCGCGCGGATCACCGCCCGGCTGGAGGCGCTGCGGTCCGTGCTGCCGGTGGTCGGGGACGTCCGGGGGCGCGGTCTGATGATCGGTGTGGAGCTGGTCGATCCGACCGGCGCACCGGACGCCTGCGGTGCGCTGCCGCCCGCCCCCGACCTGGCCGCCCGGGTACGGGCCGGCTGCCTGGAGCGCGGCCTGATCGTCGAACTCGGCGGCCGCCACGACGCCGTACTGCGGCTGCTGCCGCCGCTCACCATCAGCGACGAGCAGGTCGAAGCCGTCCTGGACCGGCTCTGCGACGCCCTCACCGCCACCGCCCGCGACACCCGCCCGGAGGGAGGCGCGTGACCGGCCGCCCACCCGCACTGGCCGGCGGCGGCGCCGGCCCCCGGGCGCTGCGGCCGCTGCTGAAGACCGTGCTGGACGCGCTCGCCGAGGGCGCCGCCCGGCGCGGCGGCCCACTGCCGGCCGGCACCCCCGGACAGCTCACCGCCCTGGTCGCGGAGACACTCGGGACGCTGGAGAGCGACGGCGGGCCGGAACCGGACGACGACGCGCTGCACCGGCTCACCGCGCTGCTCGCCCAGGGCAGCGCCGACCCCGCCGACCCGTCCTGCGCCGCCCATCTGCACTGCCCGCCGCTGGCCCTCGCGGTCGCCGCCGACCTGGCGGTCAGCGCGCTCAACCCCTCCCAGGACTCCTGGGACCAGGCCCCCGCCGCCACCGCCCTGGAGACGCTGCTGCTGCGCGACCTGGCGGCACTGGCCGGCTACGACCCGGACGCGGCCGCCGGAGTGCTCACCTCCGGCGGCACCGAGTCCAACCTGATGGGCCTGCTGCTCGCCCGCGACCACGCGCTCGGCCGGACCGGCGGGCGCCCCACCGAGCTGTACGGACTGCCGACCGGCGCCACGCCCCGGATCTTCGCCTCCGCCGCCGCCCACTTCTCCGTACAGCGCGCGGCGGCCCTGCTCGGTCTCGGAGAACGGGCCGTGGTCGCGGTGCCCGTCGACCGCGACCTGCGGATGGACGCCACCGCGCTGGCCGCCGCCCTGCGCGACTGCGCCGCGCGCGGCGAGACCCCGGTCGCGGTCGTCGCCACCGCCGGGACCACCGACACCGGCGCCATCGACCCGCTGCACCGCGCCGCCGACCTGGCCGCCGAACACGGCGCCTGGCTGCACGTGGACGCCGCGTACGGCGGTGGCGCGCTGCTCTCCGACCGGCTCGCCCCGCTGCTGGACGGCATAGCCCGCGCCGACTCGCTCTCCCTGGACTGGCACAAGCTGGGCTGGCAGCCCGCCGCCGCCGGGATCTTCCTCACCCGGCGCGCCGAGCACTACGCGCCGCTGGCCCGCCGCGCCGCCTACCTCAACCCGGCCGACGACGAGGAGGCCGGCTACCCCAGCCTGCTGGGGCTCTCGCTGCGCACCACCCGCCGCGCCGACGCGTTCAAGATCGCGGTGACGCTGCGGACCCTGGGCCGCGCCGGACTCGGCCGCCTGGTCGACGCCTGCCATGACCTCGCCCGGCACGCCACCGCCACCATCGCCGCCCACCCGCTGCTGGAAGCGCACACCGAACCGGTCCTCACCACCGCTGTCTTCCACTACCTGCCGCAGCGGCCCGAGCTGCGCACCCCCGCCGCCCGGGACGCCGTCAACGCCGCGCTGCGGCGGCGGCTGCTGCGGGAGGGGCGGGCCGTCGTCGGCCGCACCGAGCTGCCGGGCACCGGCCCGGGGCGGGTACGGCTCAAACTCACCCTGCTCAACCCGCACACCACCCCCGCCGACGTCGAGCGGCTGCTGCACACCGTCGCCGCCGCCGGCCAGGCCGAGGAGGCCACCCCATGACCCCGGCCCCCGCCGACCCCACGGCGCCGCGACCCGCCCCCGGGCCCGCCGTCCCCGGTTCGGGATCGCCGGGCGGCGAGGCCCCCGTACGGGCCGTCGAACCCGGCTCCGCCGCCTTCGCGTCCGCCCCGCTCCCGGTGAACGACTCGCCGGACGACCCGTTCCCGCCGGACGACCCGTTCCCGCTGGACGACCCGCTCCCGCTGGACGGGCCGGACCCCGGCCGGGCCGGGGAGGCGGCGGCGGTGGAGACGCTGCTCCGGGCCTACGTACGGGAGACCGGAGCGGCCGTGCCCAAGGCGGGCGAGGTACTGGGGCTGGCCCTGCCCGCCGCCGGGATCACGCTGCGGGTGCCCGTCCGCTACCGCTCCGCGACCGGCCGCCACCGGTTCGGGGAGCCGACCGTCGCAGGCGGCGGCCCGGCGGACACCGCGCTGGTGGCCGCCGCCGCCGTCCGCGAGACCGTACTCGGCCAGGGACTCCCCGCCCACCTGGGGTCGGACGCCGTCGCCCGGGTGCTCGGCTCCGCCCGCCGCACCGCCGTCCACCTCACCCACCGCCGGGCGGAAGGCGCCGAGAGCGGCCCGACTCCCTTCCTGGACGCCGAACAGGCCCTGCTGCTCGGCCACCCCTTCCACCCCGCGCCCAAGAGCCGCGAGGAGGCATCCGACGCCGAACTCGCCGCCTGGTCGCCCGAACTGCGCGGCGCCTTCCCGCTGCACTGGTTCGCCGCCCACCCCACCGCACTGGTGGGCGAGGACGCCGCCGGACGCCCCATCGCGGACCTGCTGCACGCCCTCGCCCCGCCCGGCCTCGACCTGCGGCCCGGCGAGGTACCGCTGCCCGCCCACCCCTGGCAGGCCCGCGAGGTGACCGGCCGCCCGGCCGCCGCCGCGCTGATCGAGGCGGGCCTGCTGCGGCCGCTCGGCGCCGCCGGACCCGCCTGGTACCCGACGTCCTCGCTGCGCACCGTGCACCGCCCCGACGCCGGGGCGATGCTGAAGCTGTCGCTGGGCATGCGGATCACCAACTCCCGCCGCAACAACCTGCGCGGCGAGATGCACCTCGGCGTCCGGGCCGCCCGCCTGCTGGACCTGGGGCCGGGGGAGTGGCTGCGCGCCCAGCACCCCGACTTCGCCGTACTGCGCGACTTCGCCTGGGCCTCGGCGGGCCACGGCGACGCCGAGACCGGCCTGGAGACCGCCCTGCGGGACAACCCCTTCCACGGCGGCCCCGGCGACGCGCTCTGCGTGGCCGGACTCACCGCCGAACGCACCGGCCCCGGCGACGGCACCCCGCCGCGCCACCGCTCCCTGCTGGCCGCCGCGGTGCACCGCGCCGCCGCCCGGCACGGGCTCGGCACCGCAGCGGCCGCCGCCCGCTGGCTCACCCGCTACCTCCAGGTGCTGGCCGTCCCGCTGATCCGCCTCCAAGCCCACTGGGGCATCGCACTGGAACCCCACCAGCAGAACACCCTGGTCGCCCTGGGCCCCGACGGCCTGCCCACCGCCGGCTGGTACCGCGACAGCCAGGGCTACTACCTGACCGCCTCCCGCGCCGAGCAGGCCGAACGGCTGCTGCCCGGCCTCGCGGACGGTGTCCACCTGGTCTTCGACGACGCCTTCGTGGACGAGCGGGTCGCCTACTACCTCGGCGTCAACAACCTGCTCGGCCTGGTCGGGGACCTCGGCGCCCAGGGCCTCGCCGACGAGGCCGACCTACTGGCCGTCTGCCGCCGCACCCTGACCGCGCTGCACGCCGCCGAACCCGGCGCCCGAGGGCTGCTCGGGCTGCTGCTCGACGCCCCGGTGCTGCGCTGCAAGGCCAACTACCTCACCTGCGTGGACGGCCGGGACGAACTCGTCGGGGACGTCCACAACCAGTCCGTCTACTTCGACCTGCCCAACCCGCTCGCGGAGGTATCCCGGTGACCGTGCCCCAGCCCAGCCCCAGCGACGCCACGGCCCCCGCCGCCGAGCCCGACGACGGGGTGTACGACCTCGTGGGCGTCGGCATCGGCCCGTTCAACCTGTCGCTGGCCGCCCTCGCGGACGGCGTCCCCGGGCTGCGCACCCTCTTCCTGGACGCCAAGCCCGCCTTCTCCTGGCACCCCGGCCTGCTGATGGAGGGCACCACCCTCCAGGTGCCCTTCCTCGCGGACCTGGTCACCATGGCCGACCCCACCAGCCGCTGGTCCTACCTCAACTATCTGCGCGCCCACGACCGGCTGTTCCCGTTCTTCTTCTCCGAGCGGTTCCACATCCCGCGCCGCGAGTACGACCACTACTGCCGCTGGGTGGCCGAGCGGCTGCCCGGCTGCCGCTTCGACGCCCCGGTGACCGCCCTGGAGTGGGACGCCAGCGCCGGAGCCTTCGCGGTCACCCACGGCGGCGCGGCCGGACCGCGCCGGGTGCTGGCCCGCCAGGTGGTGCTGGGCGTCGGCACCCGGCCGGTGGTGCCCGAGCCGCTGCGTGCGCTGCTGGAGCCCGGCCGGGTGCTGCACAGCGCCGACTACCGCACCCACCGCGACACCCTGGCCGAGGCCGGCGACGTCACGGTGGTCGGCGCCGGCCAGTCCGGCGCCGAGGTGCTGCTCGACCTGCTGCGCCGCCAGGACGGCGACGGGCAGGGCGGCCCGTATGTGCGCTGGCTGGCCCGCTCCACCGCCTTCGCGCCGATGGAGTACTCCAAGATCGGCCTGGAGCACTTCACCCCCGACTACATCCGCTACTTCCGGCAGCTGCCCGAGCCGGTCCGCGACCGCCTGGTCCGGGAGCAGTGGCAGCTCTACAAGGGCGTCAGCAGCGAGACGCTGGGGGAGATCCACGACGAGCTGTACGAGCGGACCATCGGCGGCGGCGCACCCCGCGCGGCGCTGCACCCCGGCACCGCCATCACCGCCGCCCGGCGGGACGGCGACGGCTACCTGCTGACCTGCCGCCACGTCCAGCAGGACACCGAATTCACCCTGCGCACCGACCGGATCGTGCTCGCCACCGGCTACGCCGCGGCCCGGCCGGACTTCCTGGCGCCGGTCAGCGACCTGGTCGACTGGGACGCCCAGGGCCGCTACCGGGTGGACGGCGACTACCGGGTGGCGCTGGACCCGCGCGTCACCGGCACCCTGTACGTGCAGAACGCCGAGATGCACACGCACGGCGTCGGCGCGCCCGACCTCACCCTGGGCGCCTGGCGCGCCGCCACCATCCTCAACGCCGCCACCGGACGCACCGTGCTGCCGCTGCCCGCCCGCGCCGCCTGGACCGTCTTCGGCGCCCCGGCGGACGGGGCCACCGGCACCGGGACCGCCCCCGCCCCCACCGCCGCCCAGGCCCGCTGACCGGCCTCGCCCCGAAGGGACCGCCGCCCGCCATGCACACCACCCCCATATCCGCCACCGTCACCCCCGCCGACGCCTGGGACCGCGCCGGACAGCGCCTGCTGGCCAAGGCCATCGCGGAGTTCGCGTACGAGGAACTGCTCACCCCCGAACCGGACGCCGAACCCGACGCCGAACCGGACGCCGAACCGGAACCCGGCGCCCCGGCCCGCTACCGGCTCAGCCTGCGCTCCGGCGCCACCTGGACCTTCACCGCCCGGCGCGGCACCTTCGGCAGCTGGCAGCCGGACGCCGGGTCCATCCGCCGCACCCCGGCCCCCGAGCACGGCACCGAGGCCGGCCCCGAGCTGCTGCTGCTCGACGCCCGGGACGCCCTCGGCCTCGACGGCCCCACCACGGCCGAGGTGCTGCGCGAACTCACCGCCACCCGCCGCGCCGACGCCGCGCTGCTCACCCGCGCCCTGCCCGCCGCCGACCTGGCGGACCTGGACCACCTCGACCTGGAGGGATACCAGGAGGGCCACCCCTGCATGCTGCTCAACAAGGGCAGGCTGGGCTTCTCGGCGGCCGACACCGCCGCCTACGCCCCCGAGTCGGCGGGCACGGTACGGCTGCTCTGGGCCGCCGTCCACCGCGACCTGGCCGACTACGCCGGCATACCCGGGCTCGACGCCGACACCCTGCTCCGCGAGGAGCTGGCCGCCGAGACCCGCACCCGCTTCGCCGCCGCACTGGCCGACCACTGCGCGGCCACCGGCCACGACCCCGCCCACTTCAGCTGGCTGCCGGTCCACCCCTTCCACTGGGACGAGGCCGTCGCCCCGCTCTTCGCCCCCTATCTGGCCGACGGCCGGATCGCCCTGCTGGGCGAGGGCCCGGACCGCTACCGGCCGCTCCAGTCCATCCGCACCCTGGCCAACCTCGACCACCCCGGCCGACGCAACGTCAAGGTCCCACTGCTGATCCGCAACACCCTGGTCTGGCGCGGGCTGTCCACCCGGCCGACCCAGGCCGCCCCCGACATCACCGCCTTCCTGTACGGCCTGCGCGCGGCCGACCCGTACCTCCGCGACGAACTGCGCTTCCACCCGCTCGGCGAGGTCGCCGCCGTCTCCGTCCGCCACCCCCTCTACGAGGCCGTCCACGACGCGCCGTACCGCTACCACGAACTGCTCGGCGCCGTCTGGCGCGAGCCCGTCACCACCCACGTCCGCCCCGGCGAGCGGGCCCGGACCCTGGCCTGCTACCTCCAGATCGGCACCGACGGCCGCGCCCTGGTCACCGAACTCGTCGCCCGCTCCGGCCTCGCCCCCCGCAGCTGGCTCACCCGCTTCCTGGCCGCCCTCCTCCCCGGACTGCTGCACCACCTCTACCGCTACGGCCTCGCCTTCTGCCCGCACGGCGAGAACACCGTCATCCTGCACGACGCCACTGACATCCCGGTCGGCATCGCGGTCAAGGACTTCGCGGAGGACGTCAACCTGCTGCCCGGCCGCCGCCCCGAGTACGCCGCCCTCACCGACCGCGCCGACGCCGTACTGCTGCGCTGGCCCGCCCAAGAGCTGGCCCACTCGCTGCTGTCCGCCGTCTTCGCCGGGCACTTCCGCTTCTTCGCACCGCTGGTGGCCGAGCACCTGGGCGTCCCCGAGCCCGAGTTCTGGCGGCTGGTCCGCGCCGAGATCGAGCGCTACCACGCCCGCTTCCCCGAACTGGCCGACCGCTTCGCCGACTTCGGGCTGCTCGCCCCGGCCTTCGACCGGGTGGCGCTCAACCGCGAACAGCTGCTCGGCGGCGGCTTCCACGACCGCGCCGAACGCGACGAGGGCTTCGACGTCGTCCACGGCACGGTGGCGAACCCGCTGGCCACCGCCCTCCCCGCCCCCCGGCACGAGGTGGCCTGACCCATGACCGCCACCGGACCCCACCTCACCCTCGAACAGCTCCGCGCCGAACACGCCGCCGGCCGACTGGACGATGTCGTGGTCGCCGTACCCGACCTCCAGGGCCGGCTCCAGGGCAGCCGCCTCGCGGTGCCGTACTTCCTCGACCAGGCCGCCGAACAGGGCTTCGGCGCCTGCCTCTACCTCTTCTCCACCGACGTCGAGATGGCCACCGGCCCCGGCTACGCCGTGGACGCCTGGGACCGGGGCTTCGGGGACTTCGTCCTCCGGCCCGACCTCACCACCCTGCGCACCCTGCCCTGGCAGCCCGGCTCCGCCTTCGTCCTGGCCGACGCCGTCTGGCCCGGCGGCGAACCCGTCGCGGTCGCCCCCCGCCAGATCCTGCGCCACCAGCTCGCCGCCCTGGCCGAACACGGCCTGACGGCCTTTGCCGGCACCGAACTGGAGTTCCTGGTCTTCCTGGAGGACTACCGGCACGCCTGGGAGCACGACTACCGGGGGCTGCGCCCGGCGACCCGCCACAACGTCGACTACGCCCTCCAGGGCCTCACCGAACTGGAACCGCTGGTCCGCAGGCTGCGCCGCGAGATGCCCGGCGCCGGGCTCACCCTGGAGACCGCCCGCGCCGAGTGCCACCCCGGCCAGTACGAGATCGTCTTCCGCTATGCCGAGGCCCTCACCACCTGCGACAACCACGCCGTCTTCAAGAACGGCGCCAAGCAGATCGCCGCCGAGGAGGGCCGGGCGCTCACCTTCATGCCCAAGTACGACGCGGGGGAGGGCAACTCCTGCCACATCCACCTCTCGCTGCGCGGCCGCGCCGACGGCGCCGCCGTGCTCGCGGACCCCGGCGCGGCGGACGGCATGTCGGAGCTGATGCGGCACTTCGTCGCCGGACAGCTGCACTGCCTGGCCGAACTCACCCTGCTGATGGCGCCCAACGTCAACTCCTACAAGCGGCTGCGGCCGGGCGCCTTCGCGCCCACCGGGATCGCCTGGGGGCGGGACAACCGCACCTGCCCGATCCGGGTGGTCGGCGCGGGGGAGTCGCTGCGGATCGAGCACCGGGTGCCGGGCGGCGACGCCAACCCCTACCTCGCGGTGGCGGCGGCGGTCGCGGCGGGGCTGTACGGCATCGAGCACCGCCTGCCGCTGCCCGAACCGCACCGGGGCAACGCGCTGGCCGACCCCGCCGTGCCCCGGCTGCCCACCACCCTCACCGAGGCGCTGCACCGCTGGGAGAACGGCGGCCTGGCCCGCAAGCTGTTCGGCGACGACGTGGTCTCCCACTACGCCCAGGCGGCCCGTACCGAGCTCTCCGCCTTCGAGTCGGCCGTCACCGACTGGGAACGGGTCCGCGGCTTCGAACGGCTCTGACCCGCCGGGTGGGTGGTTGTTCGCGCGGTTCCTCGCGCCCCTGGGAGGTGCGTGGCCTGGGGATGCGGACGTGCGCCGGGCAGGCGGGGGTCGTTCGCGCAGTTCCTCGCGCCCCTGAGGCCCGCGCGGGGTCGCGCACGGCGTCCGGCCCCACCGCGCGGCCGACGGTCACCCCGTCTGGGGCGCGGGGAACTGCGCGACCAGCCACCCCCGAGAGGCGAGCGTCCGCACCCTCAGGCGAGGTCCACCGGGCGGAGGCCCAACTCGCGGCGCACCTGCTGCCAGGACTCCTCGTCCGCCGCCACCAGCAGCCCTTCCACGTCCCGCCCGACCCGGTACGGGTCGCCGTCCAGCCGGGCGGAGACGCCGCCCGCCTCGGTGACCAGCAGTGAGCCGGGGGCGTGGTCCCAGGGCAGGGTGCGCCAGAAGAGGGTGAAGTCCTGGTCACCCTCCGCCACCCGGGGGTACTCCACACCGGAGCACCGACTGCCGGGGGCCAGCGTGCCGATGCCTCCCGTACGCGCGTCCACCGCCGTCCGCAGGTCGGGCGGCATGAAGCGGCTGAGCACCACCCCCCGCAGCGCCGCCGGCCCGCCCCCGGCCGGGGCGCGCCGCAGCCGTTCGCCGTTGCGCCAGGCGCCGCCGCCCAGCTCGGCGGTGTACCCGAGGCGGGTGGTCGGCTGCCAGATCCACGCGGCGACGGTCTCGCCGTCCTTGATCAGCGCCGCCATCACCGCGTACTCGGGTCGGCCGGCGACGAAGTTCCCGGTGCCGTCGAGCGGGTCGACCAGCCAGACGGCCGGTTCGGAGCAGACCGCCTTGACCAGCGAGGGGTCGGCGGAGACCGCCTCCTCGCCCACCACCGGGACCGGGAGCAGCCCGCGCAGCCGCTCGGCGATGATCAGCTCCGCCTCCCGGTCGGCCACGGTGACCAGCTCGCCCGGCGCCTTCTCCGACACATCGCCGTCGGCCAGGGCCCGGAAGCGCGGCTCGATCACCTCCGCCGCCGTCTCGGCGAGGATCTCCGCCACCTTGTCGACCAGCACGCGCCGCTCCTCTCGCTTCCCCCTCACTCTCCCACGCCGGTGATCGAGGCGTCGTACCAGGCGCCTCGCACACCCGGGTACCGAGGAGGGACCGGCGGCTCAGCCGGCCAGGTCCTGCTGGATCTGGTCGAGGATCTGTCCGGCGCCGGTGTAGCCGATGCCCAGCATCCAGAGGTTGTCGTCCACCTTGAAGGCGTGCTTGGACTTCACCGCCGCGAGGTCCTTCCAGAGCGCACCGTCGGTGATCTTCTTCTCGTTGCTCTTCACCGCGTCGCCGTAGGTGGAGTAGAAGATGACGTCCGCGGCGGCCTGGTCGACCTGCTCCGGGCTGATGTCGATGTTGAAGCCGTCCTTGTCCTGGTTGGCCGGCCGGCCCACGCCCAGGTCCTTGAAGATCGACCCGATGAAGGTGTCATTGAGGTAGAGCCGGGTGGGCGCGCCCTCCACGAAGCGGGCCATCTCGAACTTGGTCGCCTTGACCTTCGCCGCGCCGCCCAGCTGGTCGACCAGCTCCTTGACGTGGTTCTGGTAGGCCGCCTCCACCTGCTTGGCCTCGGCCTGCTTGCCGAGCGCCTCCGCGTGCAGCTCGAAGTTCTGCTTCCAGACCGGGCCGGTGGTCTCGGTGAAGACGGTGGGGGCGATCTTCGACAGCTCGTCGTAGCGCTTCTCGTCGCGGACCTGGCTGCTCAGGATCAGGTCGGGCTTGAGCGCGGCGACGGCCTCCAGATTGGGTTCGCCGATGGTGCCGACCGCCTTGATCCCGGCCAGCTCGTCCTTCGGGAGGTACGTGGAGAAGGGCGCGCCCGCCGCCACGGTGGTGGCGCCGACCGGGGTGATGCCCAAGGTGACCGCCGAGTCCAGTGCGTCGGTGTCCAGCACCACGACCCGCGAGGGGTGGTCCGGCACCTGGGTCTCGCCTCGGAAGTGCTTCACCGGGTGCGTACCGGCGCCGGCGCCGGCGCTCGCGGCGGCCGTCCCGGTGCCGTCCGTGGACGGGGTGCCGCCGTCGGAGCCGCATGCGGCGGCGGCGAAGGCGGTGACCAGGGCGAGCGCACCGGCGGCGGCCGGACGAAGGACGGTGCGGGACATGAGGGTGTGCTCCCCGGGTACGGCCGACCGGCGGGCCGGCGAACGGTGTGCTGTGGCCCGCGCAGGCGCCGTCGTCGCCGGACCACCTGAGCTTAGGTAAACCTAATCCACGCTCCGACGGCGAATCAAGCCGCCTCCGCCGCCGGGGGACAGCCGGGCGGACGGGCCGTCAGCTCTCCTCGGGGCGGTCGTCCGGGGCCAGACGGGGGCGCAGCACCTTCTCGTACTCCTCGCGCACCCGGCGGTCCATGGCCAGGGTGAACCGGGCGTCCGCCACCGCGCGGCCCAGCGGGCGGACCCGGAGCACCGTCTCGGTCAGCCGGTGCGCCTGGTCGGGGCTGAGCCCGGCCTCCAGGCCGCCGAGCAGCCGACCGCTCACCAGCTGGACGGAAGACGTCGGCCACCGCCTCCGCGCACTCCTGGGTGCGCCGGGCGACATCGAGGACGGGCGCCGGCGGGATGCCCTCCTGGACCAGGGCGGCGGTGGCGTCCAGCAGCCGCCGGCTGACATGGGTGACGCCGTCCTGGTCGGCCGTCACCTAGCCCAGCTCGATCGAGGCGCGGGTGTCGGCCTCGTCGGCCTGCCCGGGGAGCGCCGCCGCCACCTCCGCCCAGGTCGCCGTCGTCACCGGCGCCGCCCGAGGCGTCGGCGCGCTGCTGGCCCGCAAGCTGGCCGAGCGCGGCGCCCTGGTCGCCCTGGTCGCCCTGGTCGGCCTGGAACCGGCCGAACTGGCCGAGGCAGCCGCCGCCTGCGGCCCCGGGGCCGGCCACTGGGAGGCCGACGTCACCGACCTGGCCGCGCTCACCGAGGCCACCCGCGCCATCCAGGACCGCTACGGCCGCATCGACACCGTGGCCGCCAACGCCGGCATCGCCATCGGCGGCCCGCTGCTCGACTCCGACCACGCCGCCTTCAGTCGGGTCGTCGAAGTCAATCTGCTCGGCAGCGTCGCCACCGCTCGGGCCTTCCTGCCCGCGCTGACCGCGCCACGCGGCTATCTGCTCCAGATCGCCTCGCTGGCGGCCATCACCCCCGCCCCGCTGATGACCGCGTACTGCGCCGGCAAGTCCGGCGTCGAGGCGTTCGCCCACTGCCTGCGCGCCGAGACCGCCCACCAGGGCGTCAGGGTCGGCGTCGGCTACCTCAGCTGGACCGACACCGACATGGTCCGGGGCGCCGACGAGGACGAGGTGCTGCGCGAGCTGCGCACCCGGCTGCCCTGGCCCGTCGGCCGGACGTACCCGCTGGAGCCCGCCGTGGACCGGCTCGTGGCCGGGATCGCGCGCCGCTCCCCGCATGTCTACGCCCAGTGGTGGCTGCGCGGCATGCAGGCCGTCCGGGGCGGCCTGCCGTCCGTCATCGGCCGGTTCGGTCCCCGGGAGATCGGCCGGTTGGAACCGCGTCTCAAGGCCACCGCCGCCACCCGCCTCGGCCCGGTCGGCGCCGGCGGCGCGGCCGACAGCCGGGCGCGCCGCGTCCGCGACTGAGCCCGAAAAGCGCCCAGGGGCCCCCGCCGACGGCGGGAGCCCCTGGGGTGACGCTGGATCAGGAACCGCTGCACACCGCGCCGTTGAGCCGGAAGACGGTGGGCGACGGGTTGGCCCCGTCATTGATGCCGACGAAGCCGAAGGAGGCGGTGGAGCCGCCGTTCGCGGCCAGGACGCCGTTCCCGGCCGGGCTGGTCACATGCACATGGCTGCCGCTGGCGGTGACCGTGGCGTTCCACGAGGAGTCGATCGACTGGCCGGCCGACGGCCAGTCGAAGTCCAGGCTCCAGCCGTTGATGGCGGTGTCGGCCAGGTTGGTGACGTTGACCGTGGCGACGAAGCCATTGCCCCAGCCGCTGTCCACGTGGTACGTGACGGCGCAGCTGCTGTGCTGCGGGGTCCCGGTGGTCAGCAGCAGCGGGTCGGACGGGCGGGAGAGCCGCCCGGCGGAGTCCATGGCCAGCACATTGACGGTGTGGGTGCTGCCCGGCGGCAGGTTGCGCAGCGTGACGCTGGTGCCGGAGGACTCGCCCAGCAGCTGCGCGTTGACGCCGCTCAGCTGCTCGTACACCTGGTAGCGGGTCACCGGGCCGCCGCCGGCCGCCCAGGACAGGGTGGCCGTGGTGTCGGTGACGGCGGTGAGGGTGGGCGCGCCCGGGGTGCCGGTCACGGCCGAGGGGGTGGTGCCGGACTTCGGGTGCAGGGTGACGGTGGTCAGCGAGTACGGCTCGACGGTGAGGCCGGAGGCGGTGGCGCCGCCGGACACGGTGGTGATGTCGGAGTCGCCGCGGCCGTACCGCTGCACCTGCGGGGCGCCGGCCGCCGGGGTGAAGCCGTTGTAGCGCAGGTCGACCGAGTGGGCGGCGTTCGGGTCCTTGTTGACCAGCAGCACGCTCAGGTCGCCGTTGGCCCGCTGCACGGCGTGCACCGAGACCTGGCGGTCGGAGGAGGCGGAGGCGACCATGGTGTCACCGGTGGCGCCGAGCGCGGTGAGCATCTTCAGCCCGTAGTACGGGTGGAACGGCGTGTTGGCCGCCGGTTCGCAGACCGTGCCGGTGCAGGTCTCGCTGGACAGCATGCCCATGTCGCCGTAGTCGGTCTCGCCGTCCACGGTGCGGATGTCGCCGGCGCCGTTGTGGGTGTCCCACCAGTCGACGGTGAAGACGCCGTTCTCCAGCGCGGTCATCATGGCGTCCGCGGTGAACAGGCCGTTGGGCCGCCCGGTCAGCAGGGCGCCGCCGGTGTTGGTGTTGACCTCGGTCATCGCGATGCCGATGTGGGCGGAGTCCGCCCCGGCGTACTGGTTGAGCTGGCTGCGGACCTCGCGCAGCTCACCGGGGAGCTGGGCGACCTTGGTCAGCGCGTCGTCGGCGCTGCCGCCGCTGGGGTACCAGTGCACGCTGACGAAGTCGACGTGGTGGGCCACGATGCTGAGCACCGTGTGGTTCCAGTCACCGATGTCGCCGCCGTTGATGACGCCGTCCGGCCAGTTGCCGGGCATGGTCAGCACCGCGCCGATCTTGACCGTCGGGTCGACGGCCTTCATCGCGGCGGCGTAGGCCAGCACCTGCCTGCCGTACTCCGCCGGGCTCTTGTCGGCGTGGTTGTCGGTCTCCCAGCCGGAGCCGTAGTAGCCGTTGCCGTAGATCTCGTTGCCGATCTCCCAGTACTTGGCGCCGTACTTCTTGGTGACATTGGCGTACCGGACCCAGTCGGCCGCCTCCTCGGGGGTGCCCGAGCCGTAGTTGGCGATGATCACCGGCTGGGCGCCGGTGGCCTTCACGGTGCCCATGAAGTCGTCGAAGCCGGTGCCGGGCGCCACATAGCCGCCGGGGGCGGTGTGGTCCTTCCAGTGGTAGATGTCCGAGTACGAGCCGCCCGGGTAGCGCATCGCGCCGACGCCCGCGCTCTGCATCAGGGTGGCGACCTCGGGGTCGTTCATGTGCGAGTCCCAGATGGCCGCGTTGACGCCCCGGGCGGCGTCCCCGATCGTCCCCAGGCCCGAGCGGGCGTTCACCGTGACGGTGGCGTCGGCCGCCGGCGGCGCGGTGCCGGCGCCGTCGGCGGCGAGGGCCGGTCCGGCGAAGGGCAGGACGGCCAGGACGGCCGCCACGGCGGCGGTTCTGGCGAGCCGGCGGGGTCGGCCGGAAGTCGTGTGGAGCGATGGCACGTTGCGTTCCTCCTGGGACGGCCGCGGTCCCGGGCGGGCATCGTCGGGAGCGCACGGCGGAGTGGGGCAGTGCTTTCGGCGTCGACGATGCGGCGACAGCGGACGTGCGCGCTCCTCGCTGGGAGCGCTCCCATGATGGGAGTGCCGACACATCGTGTCAACGGCCCCGCCCGCCCCGGCCCGCACCGCATCCCCATCGGCCCCAGCCGCCCCCGCCGCCCGGCCCGGCACGGCCGACCGGTCAGCCCAGGCGGCGCCGGAAGAAGGCCAGCACATCCTGGCCGGCCGCCGCCCGGACGGCCGCCGCACCCGGCTCGTCCCGGACGAACTGATAGTGCGTCACCTCGTCGCCGGCCGGGCGCAGCTCGGCGCCGGGGATGTGCTCCGCGTACCGCAGCGCGTTCTGCTCGGCCGGGGTGTGCACGTCCGAGCCGCCCCAGCGGACGGCGACCGGGCGGTGCACCCTGGCCAGGCTCGCCTCGTCCACCAGCTCACCGATCCCGGGGCAGATCAGATAGGCGGCCCGGACCCGGTGGTCGGACCGGTCCGCACCGCAGTCGGCGAGCAGCGCCGCCAGCGCCGCGTCGTCGTACTTGGCCCGCAGGGCGCCCAGCAGGTCGGGGAACTCCGGCAGCGGCGGCAGCGGCACCCGCCCCTCGCCCACCGCCCGGACGCGCTCCGGGGCGAGGCGCGCGCCCACCAGGGCGGCGGCGGTGTAGCCGCCCAGCGAGAACCCGGCCGCGCCCACCGGGCCGAACTCCTCGCGCCGGGTCAGCCGGTCCAGTACGAAGGACAGGTCGCGGGGCCGCTCCCAGCCGCAGGTGAACCCCTCCGGCAGATAGCCGTCCAGGTAGTTGTTGCCGTGGTGGTCGCAGCCGGCCACCAGGTACCCGGCGTCGGTCAGCGGCTCGGCCAGCCAGCCCAGGTCGCGGGCGCTGCCCCCGGTGCCGTGCGACAGCAGCACCAGCGGCGGCGGCCCGGCGGTGGTCCGCTCCGGCCGCCAGGTGTACACCCGCACCGGGCGCGGGCCGTCGGAGTCCCAGCTGCGGCGCTCGGGATCGTGCAGTTCGCGGATCTCGGGTTCGGTCACGGCTCGGATACTACGGCTCGTCTGTTCGATTCCCGGCGGCCCCCCGGCGGGCCGGGGCGGCGGCCTCCAACTCGGCGACGCTGCCGGACATGATCGTCCGCACCTGGTCGGTGATGTGCTCGGCAGGCCAGTCCCACCAGGCCACCGCCAGCAGCCGGGCGATGTCCTCGGCGCTGTGGCGGGTGCGGATCAGCCGGGCCGGATTGCCGCCGGCGATGCCGTAGTCGGGCACGTCCGAGGTGACCACGGCCCCGGCACCGATGATCGCGCCGTGCCCGATCCGTACGCCCGGCAGCACCGTCGCGCCGCGGCCGAACCAGACGTCATTGCCGACGACGGTGTCCCCCCGGCTCGGCAGGTCGGTGAGCAGGTCGAAGTGGTCGGCCCAGGAGCCGCCCAGGAGGGGGAAGGGGAAGGTGGACGGGCCGTCCATCCGGTGGTTGGCGCCGTTCATCAGGAACCGCACCCCGGTGCCCAGCGCGCAGAACCGGCCGATGACCAGCTTCTCCGGCCCGTAGTGGTAGAGCACATTGCGGGTCTCGAACGCGGTCGGGTCGTCCGGGTCGTCGTAGTACGAGTACTCCCCGACCTCGATCAGCGGGGACGTCACCAGCGGTCTGAGCAGCACCACCCGGGGCTGGTCGGGCATCGGACGGACCACGGTCGGGTCGGCGGGCACGGGCATGGCCCCATGGTCGCAGCACCCGCGCCGGGCGGCACCGGGATTTCCGTGCGCCGGACCGCCGCCGCAGCGCGCGGCCCGTCCGGCCGCCGGGGCCGCCGCCGCTGCTGTCGGCCGGCGGGTTCAGCGGTGGCCGAGGACGTTGACCACCCGGCCGTTGGGGTCGCGGACGAAGAAGCGGCGGACGCCCCACTCCTCGTCCCGCAGCTCGCGGACGATCTCCGCGCCGGTGGCGGCCACGGCGGCGTGGACAGCGTCCACGTCGTCCACCTCGATGCTCAGGTCGGGGGTGACCGGTGCGCTGCTGTCGCGCCGGACGAAGGTGATCTGCGCGGTGGGGTTGGCGGGGGAGGCGAGCGTCATCACCCAGCCCTGGTCCATGACCTCCCGGAGCCCCAGCAGGCCGTAGAAGTCCCGGCTCTCCTCCATGGCCTCGGACGGGATGTCGGGCACGACCCGGCGGACGGACATCGGTGGCTCCCGGTGGGTGTTCGACGGCGGTGTCCGTCCGATCATGCCGCAGCGCGGCCCGCCGCGTCCCGGACGCCCCGACCGGCCGCCGCCGCACGGGGCCGTCCGGTGGCGGTGCGTCGGCGCCTCCGGGCCGGTCGGCCTGGGTAGCGTCGGGCCATGACGACTTCACTCATCACCGGCGCCACCGCCGGGATCGGCGCCGCCTTCGCCCGGCGGCTGGCTGCCGACGGGCATGACCTGGTCCTGGTGGCCCGGGACGGCGAGCGGCTGGAGCAGGCCGCGCAGGAGCTGCGGGCGGTGCGCGGCCGGGCGGTGGAGGTGCTGGTGGCCGACCTGGCGACCGACGAGGGGATCACCGCCGTCGAGCAGCGCTTGGCCGACGCCGGGCGGCCGGTGGACGTGCTGGTGAACAACGCCGGGTTCGGCCACCGGGGCCGGTTCCTCGATGTGCCGCAGGCGGACGAGCTGGCGATGGTCAAGGTCCATGTGGAGGCGGTGCTGCGGCTGACCATGGCGGCGCTGCCCGGGATGCGGGAGCGGCGCCGGGGCTGGGTGGTCAATGTGGCGTCGGTGGCGGCGTTCCTGCCGCGCGGTACGTACGGGGCCAGCAAGGCGTGGCTGGTCAGCTTCACCCAGGGCGTGGCGCGCGACCTGGCCGGGTCCGGGGTGCGGCTGCTGGCGCTCTGCCCGGGGCTGACCCGTACCGAGTTCCACCAGCGGGCCGGGATGGGCGTCGACAGCGTGCCCGGCTGGGCGTGGCTGTCGGCGGACCGGGTCGTCCGCGACGGGCTGCGCGACCTGGCCCGGGGCCGCACGCTGTCGGTGCCCAGCCGCCGCTACCAGGCGGTGGTCGCCCTCAGCCGGGTGGTGCCGCCGGGGGCGCTGGGGGCGGTGTCGTCCCGGGCGGCCCGGGAGTACGGGTCGGCCGGCGGGAGCGCGGGCCGGGAATGAACCCCTACTGATATTAGGTTGCCTAACAATGAGCAAGACTCGGTATGCTCGGAGTCCGCCCTAGCCCCACGCCCAGGAGCCGCCCGTGAAACCCCAGGGACCCGACTGGACCCCGCCCACGCCCGCCCCCGGCGAGCCGCGTCCCCCGGCGCAGGTCCGACGCATCGTCGCCCTGTTCCGGCCCTACCGGGGCCGGCTCGCCGCCGTCGGACTGCTGGTGGGGCTCTCCTCCGTGGTCTCGGTCGCCTCGCCGTTCCTGCTGCGCGAGATGCTGGACACGGCCATCCCGCACGGCCGCACCGGGCTGCTCAGCCTGCTGGCCCTCGGGATGGTCGCCGCCGCCGTCGTCAACAGCATCTTCAACGTCCTCCAGACGCTGATCTCCACCACCGTCGGCCAGCGGGTCATGCACGACCTGCGCACCGCCGTCTACACCCACCTCCAGCGGATGTCGCTGGCGTTCTTCACCCGCACCCGCACCGGCGAGGTGCAGTCCAGGATCGCCAACGACATCGGCGGCATGCAGGCCACCGTCACCTCCACCGCCACCTCGCTGGTCTCCAACCTCACCGGCGTGATCGCCACCGTCGTCGCCATGATCGCGCTGGACTGGCGGCTCACCGTCGTCTCGCTGCTGCTGCTCCCGCTCTTCGTCTGGATCAGCCGCCGGGTCGGCGGCGAGCGCAAGCGGATCACCACCCAGCGGCAGCAGCAGCTGGCGGTGCTCTCCTCCGCCGTCCAGGAGTCGCTGTCGGTCAGCGGCATCCTGCTGGGCCGGACCATGGGCCGCGCCGACTCGCTCTCCCGCGAGTTCACCGAGCAGTCCGACAGCCTCGCCGACCTGGAGGTCCGCTCCAGCATGGCCGGGCGCTGGCGGATGTCCACCATCCAGATCGTGATGGCCGCCATGCCGGCCGTCATCTACTGGGCGGCCGGACTGGCCACCGCCGCCGGCAGCCCGGTCGTCTCGCTGGGCACCCTGGTCGCCTTCGTCTCCCTCCAGCAGGGCCTGTTCCGGCCGACGGTCAGCCTGCTGGCCACCGGCGTGCAGGTGCAGACCTCGCTGGCGCTCTTCCAGCGCATCTTCGAATACCTCGACCTGCCGGTCGACATCGCGGAGCCCGCCGACCCGGTCCACCTGGAGCGGGTGCGCGGCGAGGTCCGCTTCGAGGGCGTGGAGTTCGGCTACGACCCGGCGGCCCGGCCCACCCTCACCGGCATCGAGCTGTCCGTACCGGCCGGCGGCAGCCTCGCCGTGGTCGGAGAGACCGGCTCCGGCAAGACCACCCTCAGCTACCTGGTGCCGCGCCTGTACGACGTCACCGGCGGCCGGGTCACCCTGGACGGCACCGACGTCCGGGAGCTGTCCTTCGCCACCCTGGCCGCCGCCGTCGGCGTGGTCTCCCAGGAGACGTACCTCTTCCACGCCTCGGTCGCGGACAACCTGCGCTTCGCCAAGCCCGACGCCAGCGACGCCGAGCTGGTCGCCGCCGCCCGCGCCGCCCAGATCCACGACCACATCGCCGGGCTGCCGGACGGCTACGACACCCTGGTGGGGGAGCGCGGCTACCGCTTCTCCGGCGGTGAGAAGCAGCGGCTGGCCATCGCCCGCACCATCCTGCGCAACCCGCCGGTGCTGATCCTGGACGAGGCCACCAGCGCGCTGGACAACCAGACCGAGCAGGCCGTGCAGCAGGCCGTCGACGCCCTCGCCGTCGGCCGCACCACCATCACCATCGCGCACCGGCTCTCCACCGTCCGCGACGCCGACCAGATCGTCGTCCTGGACCACGGCCGGATCGCGGAGCACGGCACCCACGACGAGCTGATGGCCCTCGGCGGCCGCTACGCCGCCCTGGTCGCCAGGAACGGCCTCTACGCCGAGGCCGCCTGAGCGGCCGGGCCCTCCCGGGGCGGAGCCCGGTCCGCTAGCCTCGTGACACGGCATCAGGCCGTTCACGGCACGGGGGCAGTGATGGATTCCATCGGGGGCGCCTGGAACGACGCCAAGGGGCCGGCCGGGGACGCGGTCAAGCTCGGCGAGGACATCGTCATGGCCCCGGCCGAGGTCGCGCACTGGGCGCTGACCCGGATGTTCGGCGGCGGCGAGGCCGACCTGCACGCGATCGCGAGCGAGCTGGCCGAGCTGAGCCGGCAGGTGGAGGGGCTGGCCAAGGAGGTCACCACCGCGCTGGGGAACCTCACTTGGCACGGCCCGGCGTCCGACGCCTTCGTCGGCTGCGCGCAGGGGCGGGCGGGCGAGCTGAACGGGCTGGCCGACGACCTGTCCTCGCTGGGCCGGTCGGTCGACCGGCTGGCCGACGTCCACTGATTGCACGGGCTTTCTCCACGGCGGCGCGATCCACGGGGGTGTCAGCGCGACATGGCAGGCGACCAGTTCGGAGTCCAGCTGCGAGAGCTCGCCACGATGGAGCAGGACTGGCGTTCGCTCAGCGCACGGCTTGAGCAGCTGAGCCGGCGGCTCGGGCAGATCCAGTCCACGCTGACCAGGGCGACGGCCGTCGACCTCGCGGCGGGCGGGCTCGCCGGGACACCCGGGTTCGGGATCGCCCTCCAGGTACTCGACGATGTGAGGCAGATCCGGGAGGCGACCGAACGCCTCCAGGCGGACAAGGATCGGTTGATCCAGGAGATCACCCAGGACGCCGACAAGATCAAGGCGGTCAGGGCCGAGTACGAGGCGACCGAGAAGAAGATCGCGGACGACCTGGAGCGGCAGCAGCGCCCCACCCCGCCGGTCCCCGAACCCCAGCAGCCCGCAGAGCCCGGGGGCCACCGGGACGGCACCGACGGGACCGGCGGGACCGACGGCGGTACCGAGACCAGCGCCGCCAGGATTCCGGTCTCGGCGGTCACCTACGGCGGCGCCGGATCGTGGCAGGGCGGCCAGGCGGCCTGCGAGGACTACATCGACCAGGCGCTGGACGAGCTGGGCATCACCGACCCACAGGCCCGGGTGGACTGGATGCGCGGCATGCTCACCATCGCCTCCCGCGAGTCCGCCTACAACTCACCGAACTACCAGGTCAACAAGACGGACAGCAACGCCGTCGGCGCGATGATGCCGGACGACGCACCGGCCCAGTCCTCGCGCGGCGGCTGGCAGTGCATCCCGAGCACCTTCGCCGCGTACCACCAGCCCGGCACCTCGACCGACATCTACGACCCGGTGGCCAACTGCGCCGCGTCCATGAACTACCTGATGTCCCGGTACCAGGTGTCCCGTGACGGCTCGAACCTCGCCGCCCAGGTCCAGCAGGCCGACCCGAACCGGCCGCCGCACGGCTACTGACGCACGTCCCGACCGCACGTCCCGACCGCACGCCCGACCGCGCGGCGGCGCCGAAGCGCCGTTCACCAGTGCCTGACACCCGACACCCGAGGACGAGCCACCCACGTGTCCCGCGCCACCGCTCTCGTCACGGCCGCCGCCCTGCCGGCCGCCATCGGCCCACTGACCGGGCGACGGCGGTGACCGGGACCTGGCCGCGACCGTCACCGTCCCGGAGTCCGGCGGCGGCTCGTACACCCTCCACCAGTACCTGTCCCTGACCGGCCGCGCGTGACCGAACTCGCCCTCTGGGCGGACCACCCGGTGAACCCGTGGTCGGCGCCCTCGGACGCCACCGTCCTGCGGGCACTGGAAGCCCCGATCTGCCCGGCCCTCGGGGACTGCTGACTCTCTCCGACGTCGGCGGACCCGGTGGACGGGAGCGACACGGCTCTGGCAAATAGCGTCACTTCTGATCATGGGCTGTTCATATTCGGAGGATTAGCGTAATTCCGGTGCTGCGCCCCGACCCGGGATTATTCTCGGGTCGTACGCAGTCATTCCGCCAGGGTTGTCCCTCCACGATCGTTTTCGCCCGCCGGTGCACACGGCCGTACAACCGAGACCGATCCCCGCGTGGGGTCGGCACCCCGCCCGACCTGGTGCTACGGCCAGCAGCAGCGGGTCATCGGCCTGCACATCCACTACGAACCCGGCAGTGCCACCAGCGCCGCCCGGGGAATTCCCCCTGCCTGGAAAAAGCAGCCGACATCCCTGAACGCTCCGGCCGACCGGGCGTAACGGCTGCCGGTACGAACCGTTCTGTGCTGCGGGCCACCGCGTACAGCAGCTGCGCCCGGCGCCGGGCCGCCCACCCTGCCGTCGGACGGCCCCGCCCCGCCCGCCCCGCCCGCCCCGACCACCACCGACCGCACCGGAGGCCCGTCATGACCCCACCGACGACCACACCGCTCACCGGACGCACCGCCCTGGTCACCGGCGGCACCCGCGGGATCGGCCACGCCATCGCCAAGCGCCTCGCCCAGGCCGGCGCCGACCTGGTCATCACCGGCCGCAGCCGGACCCATGGCCAGGCCGCCCTGGCGGACCTCGGTGACCGTGCCGTCTTCGTCTGCGCGGACGCCACCCGCCGCCCGGACGCCGAGCGGGCCGTCGAGGACGCCCTCACCCACTTCGGCCGACTGGACATCCTGGTCAACAACGTCGGCGGCGCCACCGGATTCGGCACCGTCGCGGAACTCAGCGACACCGACTGGCACGACACCCTGGCCGCCAACCTCGACCCGATGTTCTACACCACCCGCCGCGCCCTGCCCGAGCTGGTCCGGGCCGACGGCGGGCGGATCATCAACGTCTCCTCCATCGAGGGCAAGCACGCCGATCCCGGCCTGGCCGCCTACGCCGCCGCCAAACACGCCGTCATCGGCTTCACCAAGAGCCTGGCCCGTGAGGTCGGCCCGCTCGGCATCACGGCCAACTGCCTCTGTCCGGGCATGGTGGTCACCGACTGGATCGAGCAGCAGGGCCCGCACGCCGCCGCCGCAGTCGGCATCTCGTACGAGCAGCTCATCGGCGCCTTCACCCAGCGGACCGCGCTCGGCCGCCTCACCACCTGCGAAGAGGTCGCGGACGTCGCCCTCTTCCTCGCCACCCCCGGTGCGGCGGGCGTCACCGGCGTGGCCTGGTCCGTCGACGGCGGCAGCGCCGACCACTGACCGGCCGCTCCGGCCGGGCGTCGGCGAGCCTGCCCGCCCGGCTGCGGGCGGGCAGGGGACGATCGGCGGGCGGGCCGGGCGCCCGCCGGCTGCGGCGCGGGCCGCCGCAGCCGTGGGAAGGCGAGCGAGGGAGTGCGGAGCATGGCGGAGGACGCGTCGCGGGGGACGGCCGTGGTGACCGGGGCCTCATCGGGGATCGGCGCCGAGTACGCCCGGCGGCTCGCGGCGGACGGCAGCGCGGTGGTGCTGGTCGCCCGGCGGGCCGACCGGCTGGCCCGACTGGCCGGGGAGCTGCGGGAGCGGACCGGCTCGGCGGTGGAGGAGCTGGTGGCCGACCTCTCCCGGCCCGACGACCTGCACCGGGTGGCCGAGCGGGTCGCCGCCGCCGATGTCACCCTGCTGGTCAACAACGCGGGCATCAGCGGCTATGGACCGTTCGCGGAGACGGACGCCGGGCTGCTGGCGAAGGTGCTGGCGGTGAACGTCATGGCGCCCACGCTGCTGACCCGCGCCGCGCTGCCCGGGATGCTGGCCCGGGGCCGGGGCGCGGTGGTCAATGTGGCGTCCCTGCTGGCCTTCGCCGGTTCGCTGCCCCCCGACCCGCTGCCGCAGCGGGCCGTGTACGGCGGCTCCAAGGGGTACCTGGTGACCTTCACCCGGACGCTGGCCGCCGAGCTGGCCGGCACTCCGCTGCGCGTCCAGGCGCTGTGCCCGGGGCTGACCGCCACCGAATTCCACCTGTCCACCGGTGCGGAGCCCGTCGCGGGCGACCCGGGGCAGGTCCACGCCGACGGCGGCATGCCCGCGGCGGACGTGGTCACCGCCTCCCTGGCGGCACTGCGGACCGGCGAGACGGTCTGCGTACCGGGCCTGGCGGACGCCGCGGCCGTCGACCTGCTGGCCGCCGCCGAACTGGGCATCCGAGGCGCTGCGGGCGGCCCACTGGCCGCCCGCTACCGGCCGGGCCGCTGAGCGCGGGGCTCCCGGCGCGGCCGCCCGGGGTCACCGGGGGCCGGTACCGGCCTGCGGCTGCGGCGCGGCCGGGGCGAGGACCGAGCGGACCGCCTCCGGGGAGCGGCCGACCACGGCGCGGCCGTCGTCGGCGGTGATGATCGGCCGCTGGATCAGCGCCGGGTGCGCGGCCAGCGCGGCGATCCACCGCGACCGGTCCGCCGCCCCGCGCGGCCAGGACGCCAGGCCCAGCTCCGCCGCGACGGGCTCGCCGGTACGGGTGATCTCCCACGGCTCCAGGCCCAGCCGCTCCAGTACGGCCGTGATCTCCGGCGCGCCGGGCGGGTCCTCCAGATAGCGGCGGACGGTGTACTCGGCACCGGCGCCGTCGAGCAGTTCCACGGCCGAGCGGCACTTCGAGCAGGCGGGATTGAGCCAGATCTCCATGGCCCAAGCCTAGGGTCGGACCGGCCCACCGCCGGAAACCCGGTCTCCCGCGAGCGGGCCGCCGTCATCCCGAGGGCCGTGTCGATGACGACCCCGCCCAGGTGGCCCGCGCCTTCCGCGCCCACCTCACCCCTGGCACCCCGGCTGCGGTAGCTCAGCTCTTGTCGACCCGGTCCAGCACCGCTTCGGCCAGCCCCCGGAACTCCCGGAAGCAGGTCTGCACGTACTTCTGGGTGCTGCCGAGCGCTCCGTCAGCCGGTTTGAGGTCGAACATGGGCTTGCGGGCGTCGTGGGACAGCGGCATCAGGCTGCGGTAGTTCCGCAGGGTGGCGATCCGGTGGGCGCCGTCCTCCGCAGCCGGGGGTCGGCCGCCGAGCACCGCCGCCGCATACACCCCCGGGATGCGCTCCAACCACCGCTCGTACGCCTTGACCGGTCGGTCGAGGCGCATCTCCGGCTGCATGATCACATAGCCGATCGGCCGCATGTCCGCCCGGGGGGCCGGGAAGCCGGCCGGGATGCGCGGCAGCACCAGCTGCTGCCAGTCCCGGCGCCACTCCCGCAGGGTGGGGCCGAGGTTGCTCAGCCCCTTGAGGGAGAAGAGGTCGGCGGCCAGCGGCATCAGCACCGTGTCAGCCGCGATCAGCGCGGCCCGGTTGATGGCCCCGAGGTTGGGGCCGACGTCGATCAGTACGATGTCGGCTTCCACCGCGTCGGCCGCCGCGTCCACGATCCGGTGGAAGGCGGTGGTGGTCCGGATGGCCGCGATATCCCCGGCGAAGGTCTTGAACCACTCACTGGACAGCTTGTCCTCGAACCGGCTCAGATCCAGGCTGCCGGGCAGCAGCCACAGACCGGGCTGCAGCGCCGCCGGTTCGACCCGGGCGATGTCGCCGGTGCCCTCCAGGATCGGCCGTACCGCGTCGGCGATCGTCTGCCCGGCCCTGACCCGGCCGCCACCGGCGGGCCGTCTCGGCGCCGCGCCCTGCGCGATCAGCTCCGAGGGGTTCTCCCACAGCTCCTCGATCTCGTACTCGTCCAGACACATCGCGGTCAGGTTCGCCTGCGGGTCCAGGTCGACGGCGAGCACCCGCAGCCCGAGCCGCCGGAGCATATGGGCCAGGTGGTAGGTCAGCGTCGTCTTGCCGACGCCGCCCTTGTTGTTGAAGAGCGCGACCGACGTCATGCCGCCCTCCGCAGGACGACCGCCCACGAGGACGCGTCCACCTGGAACTCGGCGGGCGGGTTCCCGTTGCGCCGCAGTGCCGCCTGGATGCGCCCGATGCCGCGCCCGAACCGGTTGACGTAGCCGAGCCCCTTCATGGCGGCGGCGAGCGAGGGGTTGCGGTAGTCGGTGACCCGGTCGAAGTTGTCGTCCCGGACCTGGCCGTAGGGGCCACCGGGGTTGGTCACCTCGATCCGGTCGTCGAACCAGGCGATGCGGGTGGGGGCGTAGGAGGTCTCGTAGTTGCGGTGCATCAGAGCGTTCATGCAGACCTCGCGCAGTGCCTCCAGGGGGTAGTCCGGATGCTGGGTCTCGCGGAACCCCTCCTCGACGAGCCGGGTGTGCAGATGCCCCCGCAGCACGGCCTCCAGTCGGGCCGCCGTGCCCACCAGGTTCTGCCGCAGCTCCTGGTCGTCGGCGACCGGTGCGTCGAGGTCGCCGCCCTGGTACCGGATGAACTGCACATAGGCTCCGGGGACGCGGCTACCCGGGTCCAGCCCGACGGCCAGCAGGCCCAGAGCGGTGGGCACCCCGCCGGGGCTGCTCAGATGCAGGGACGAGAGCTGCTGACCCGGCGGACGGCCGTTCTCCTCGATCACCTCGGGGTCGACCATGGACGGCAGGTAGGCCGTGCGGAAGAGGTCCAGGTCCAGATCGTCCAGCGTCGAGCCGAGCACCGGACGGCTGTCGAACGGCCCGTCACCGGCCCGGCGCCGCTCGGCCAGCACCCGCTCGTCGTCCCGGGTGGCCCGGCGGGTGGTCGGGCCGGGGCGTACCCAGACCACGCCCTCGAACCGGACCGGCGGGGTGGCGCAGGCCGCGACGTGGATGTGCACCACCGGCTCACCCCGGTAGACGGCCGCCCGCACCGTGAAGGACGGACGGTCCAGAATCCGGCCGTCGTCCCGCAGGTCGGTCAGGGCGAGCAGCGCCCGGTCGCCGGTGTCCACGCCGCCCACCGGGTACCCCCGGTCGTCCACGCCGATCAGGATGTCCCCGCCACCCAGGCCGGCCAGGTCGTTCGCCATCGCGCAGACGGCGTTGCCGACGGCGTCGCCCCGCCGGCCCTCCCGCTTGGCCGTGCTCTTGAACTCCAGGGCCGGGGTCTCCTGGGTGCCGAGGAGCTCGGCCAGATCGTGGTTGCTCACGTCGGCCATTCTCGCGTACCGGGCGGCTCCGAGCCGTACGGCGGCCACCCCGCTGCGGTAGGGGCGGACCGTCAGCGGGGTTCCAGGGCGGCTCGGGGGCGGCCGGAGCGGACGTGCCAGCGGCCGTCGGTGCGTTCGAGGCGGACCGGGTGGTCGAAGCAGGCGCTGATGCCGTCGCTGGTCAGTACGGAGTCGACCGGGCCCGAGGCCAGGCAGCGGCCGGCGCGCAGCAGCAGGGCGTGGGTGGTGCTGGCCGGCAGCTCCTCCAGGTGGTGGGTCACCAGGACGGTGGCCAGCTGCGGGTGTTCCAGGCGCAGCAGGTCGAGGCTGTCGAGCAGCTGTTCGCGGGCGGGCAGGTCCAGGCCGGTGGCGGGCTCGTCCAGCAGCAGCAGGCGCGGCTGGGGCATCAACGCCCTGGCGATCAGCGCCCGGCCGCGCTCGCCCTGGGAGAGCGTCGGCCAGCGGGCCTCGCTCCGGGTGCCCATGCCCAGCATGCCGATCAGCCGGTCGGCCTGCGCCCGCTGCTCGGCGGTGGGCGCCCAGCGGGGTACCGGCTCGATGCTGTTGGTCAGCCCGGTCAGGACCACGTCGCGGACCCGCAGCGGTGAGCGCAGCGGGTGGCGCGGGTTCACATGGCCGACCTGGGTGCGCAGTTCGCGCAGGTCGACCCGGCCGAGCCGCTGCCCCAGGATCTCCACGGTGCCGTGCGTGGGGTGGTTGAGCGCGCCCAGCAGGCTGAGCAGGGTGCTCTTGCCGGCGCCGTTGGCGCCGAGCAGCGCCCAGTGCTCGCCCTGCCGGACGGTCAGCGAGATCGCGTCCAGCAGCGGGTTGCCGTCGCGGACGAGTCCGGCGTCGGCCACCCGCAGTACGGGCGCGTCCGGGGGGAGCGGGTTGCTGGTCACTGGTCGGCCACCTCCGAGCGGATGTGTTGCATGGTCGTGTCGAGGTTCCGTACGGCGGCGGCGACCGCCGCGTCCACGTCCCGGTCGGCCAGCGCGGCCAGCAGGTCGGCGTGGGCGCACGACAGGTCGGGCAGCCGGGTCTCGTACGTGATCATCTGGGTCAGCGCCTCGTGCAGCACCGGCTGGACCGAGGTGAACAGCGCCAGCAGTACGGCGTTGCCGGACAGCTCCACCACCGCGCGGTGGAACTCCAGGTCGGCCGCCACGAAGGCGGCCGGCTCACCGCCGACCCGCTGCTGGCGGCCCCGCAGCAGGGCGGCCAGCCTCGCGACGTCCTCGGCCCGCACCCGCTGCGCGGCCAGCCGGGCGGCCTCGACCTCCAGCGCCCGGCGGACCTCGTAGACCTCCAGCAGCCGGGCGCGGCGCAGCAGCCGCCGCAGGCCCGCGTCGTCGTCGGCCGGGCGTGCGGCCGGTGCGTCGGCGGCGTAGGTGCCCGAGCCGTGGCGTACGTCCAGCAGCCCGTCGTGCGCCAGCAGCCGGACGGCCTCGCGCACCGAGGAGCGGCCCACGCCCAGCTCGGCCGCGAGCTGTACCTCGTTGGGCAGCCGCTCGCCGCCGCGCCAGCGCCCGGCGCGGAGCATCTCGCGCAGCGCGTGCTCGACCTGCGGCACCACCGGTCCGTGCCGCAGCCCGGTTGATCCGGCCATCCGGCGCCCTCCGCTCTCCGGCTCCCTCGACGGCACGGACCGTAGCATGACTCCTCAGACGTCTGAGGACTTGTCCCACCATCCGGAACGCAACCCGGGGCCGCCCACCCACTGAGGGCGAGCGGCCCCGGGCCCGGCCGGTGAGGATCGGCCGGTCAGACCCGGCCGTTCAGAACGGCCGGTCAGGCCGCGGCGGGAACCATCCCGTGCGGGTCGAGCACGAACTTGCGGGCCGCCCCGGCGTCGAACTCCCGGTAGCCGCGCGGCGCCTCGTCCAGCGGCAGCACCGTGGCGTCGACCGCGTCCGCGATCCGCACCCGGTCGTGCAGGATCGCCTGCATCAGCTGGCGGTGGTACCGCATCACCGGGCACTGCCCGGTGGCGAACGACAGCGACTTCGCCCAGCCCAGGCCGATCCGGATCGACAGCGAGCCCTCCTGGGCCGCCTTGTCGGACGCCCCCGGGTCGCCGGTCACATACAGCCCCGGGATGCCGATCGCACCACCGGCGGCGGTGACGTCCATGGCGGTGTTCAGCACCGTCGCCGGCCGCTCCGCCCCGGCCTCGGCGCCATGGCCGTGCGCCTCGAAGCCGACCGCGTCGACCGCGCAGTCCACCTCGGGCACGCCGAGGATCTGCTCGATCTGCTCCTTGGGCCCCGCCTTGGTCAGGTCGGCCGTCTCGCAGCCGAAGCTGCGGGCCTGCGCCAGCCGCTCCCCGTTGAGGTCCCCGACGATCACCACGGCGGCGCCGAGCAGCCGCGCCCCGGCGGCTGCGGCCAGTCCCACCGGGCCCGCGCCGGCGATGTAGACGGTGGAGCCGACCCCGACGCCCGCCGTGACGCAGCCGTGGAAGCCGGTCGGGAAGATGTCCGACAGCATGGTCAGGTCGCGGATCTTGGCCAGCGCCTGCTCGCGGTCGGGGAAGACCAGTACGTTCCAGTCGGCGTACGGCACCAGCACGTATTCGGCCTGGCCGCCGACCCAGCCGCCCATGTCGACATAGCCGTAGGCGGAACCGGCCAGCCCCGGGTTGACGTTCAGGCAGATGCCGGTCTTGCCCGCCTTGCAGTTGCGGCAGCGGCCGCAGGCGATGTTGAACGGCACCGAGACCAGGTCGCCCACCTTGACGAACTCCACGTCCCGGCCGGTCTCCACCACCTCGCCGGTGATCTCGTGGCCCAGGACCAGGCCGACCGGCGCGGTGGTCCGGCCGCGCACCATGTGCTGGTCGCTGCCGCAGATGTTGGTGGCCACGCATTTGACGATCACGCCGTGGTGGCACTGGCGCCCCACGTTGGCCGGGTTGACGCCCGGCCCGTCCTTGATCACGAAGTCGGGGTAGTCGATGCTCTCCACGTCGACCTGGCCCGCTCCCTTGTACACGACGGCCTTGTTGCCCGGCATCGTCGACCTCCACTGCTCGTCGATGACTCGGTGCCCCCGTCTTCCAGGGTGCTCCTTCCCCCTCGGATGCGCCGCCGGACCCCTGCGGATGCGCCGCCGGACCCCCTCGGATGCGCCGCCGGACCCCGGCCGATCCGCCGCCGCGCCGGTCTCCGCCACGGAGTCGGCGGAGTCGGCGGAGGGCTATCGGCGTGTCACGGTACGTACTTTTTCCGGACTGGAGGTGTCATATCCGACAAGGCGGGAATGCCACCCGGGTCCGCAGAGGTGACCGAGTCATCCGCACCCGCCAGACAGGGAGGCACTGTGCCCCGCTTGACCAAGCGCACGGCTGCGACCGTGGCGACCTCGATCCTCGTGGCCGCCACCGCCGTCTTCGCGACCCACACCGCCGCCGGGGCCTCGGCAGCGTCCTCCGACCCCGCGCCCGCAGCCGTGTCCGCTGCCGCCGGACCCGCCGCCCCCGGCGCTGGCGCGGCACCCGGTTCCCCTGCCATCCCCGGTTCCGGCGTGACCTCCGGTTCCGGCGTGACCTCCGGTTCCGCCGGGGCTCCCGGTTCCGCCGACGCGCCCGTGACCTCCGTCGCGCCCGTGGCGGAGACCGGAGCGGCGGCGCCCGCCGTCCCGTCCGGGTTCGTCGACCTGCCGACCCGGCCGCTGGCGGGCGACGGCGCGGCCCACGAGTTCACGGTGCACTACCGCAACACCGGGTCCACGCCCCGTACGGTCGCCCCGCAGATCCTGGTCGAGTCCCCGGAGGCCGGGCCCTACCTCGCGCCGGGCGATGTCACGCTGGAGCGGTTCGACCAGGCGGCCCAGCACTGGACCGCCGTGCCGCTCGGCTCCCAGACCGGCACCCTGTACACCGCCATCCCCAGCTCGGGCAGCCGGCTGGCGGGCGGCGCCGACCTGGACGTCCGCTACCGGCTGACGGTCGACCGGGCGGGTTCGGCCGCCGCCGAGCACGCCGTGCTCCAGCCCCGGATCGTGCTCTTCGCCGCCGGAGCCTGAACCGCCGGAACCTGAACCGCCGGAGCCGGGCTGTCGCAGCCTGACCGCCGCAGCCCGATCGGGCGCCAGGGCCCCCGCCGCCGGAACCCACCCGGGTCCGACGGCGGGGGCCTCGGCTTGCCCCGGCCGGCCGACCGACTTTCGATCGGCGCAGCGATGCCGCAAGGGTTGACATGTACGCCGGTCCGGGCGACCATCGGCCTTGCGATCTGGGAGCGCTCCCACGTCTGATGATGTCGCCCGCCGGAGCGCCGCCGCCCCCTCGCCGTCGACGGAGCGGGACCGGTCGCCGTCCACTGCACCCACCCACCGGTACGGGCCGCCCCGCTCCGGGCCCACCGCCCCGGAGCGCTTCCGCACGTTCGCGCGCGGTCCGGCGAACCCCGTCCCTGCCCCACCCACCCCGCAGGGGTCGCGGACCCGCCCACCCCGCAGGGGTCCAGGCCGCACGACCCCGCCGGGGGCGAGGAAGGAGAACCACCACCATGCCCCTGCTCCACCGCAAGCGGCTGGCGATCGGGACTGCGCTCGCAGCCCTGGCCGCCGCCGTCACCGCCCTGGTCGCGCCGCAGGGCGCCTCGGCCCACGGGGCGCTCACCGCTCCGGCGAGCCGCACCTACGCCTGTTACGTCGACGGCACCAACGGCGGCAACGGCGGCCAGATCATCCCGAAGAACCCGGCCTGTGCCGCCGCCGTGGCGGCGGGCGGCACCCAGCCGCTGTACGACTGGTACGGCGTGCTGCGCTCCGACGGCGCCGGGCGCACCCGGGGCTTCATCCCGGACGGCCAGCTGTGCAGCGGCGGCTTCGACAAGTACGCGGCGTACGACGCGGCCCGCAACGACTGGCCGGCCACCAATGTGCAGTCCGGCGCGAAGATCGACATGTCGTACGGCGCCTGGGTCCCGCACCCCGGCGGCTTCAAGCTGTACATCACCAAGCAGAGCTATGACCCGACCAAGCCGCTCACCTGGAACGACCTCGAGGACCAGCCCTTCCTCACCGCCGATCCCGAGCCCGCCGTGGTCGACGGCGCCTACCACCTGAGCGGCACCCTGCCCGCCAGGACCGGCCGCCAGCTCATCTACGCGGTCTGGTACCGCTCGGACAGCACCGAGACCTTCTACGGCTGCTCCGACGTGGTCTTCAGCGGCGGTGGCGGTGGCACCACCACCCCGCCGACCAACCCGCCCACCACTCCGCCGACGACGCCTCCCACCACCCCGCCCACGACGCCGCCAACCACGCCGCCGACCACGCCTCCGCCGGGGGCGACCCACTGCACCACCACGGTGTCGGTCGACAGCAGCTGGCAGGGCGGCTTCCAGGCCACCGTCACGGTCAAGAACACCGGCACATCGGTGATGAACGACTGGTACGGCAGCTGGACGATGCCTGCGGGCACCACCTTCAACCAGGGGTGGAGCGGCAACTTCATGACCAGCGGCACCACGGCCATGGTCCACGCCCCGGACTGGGCCAAGTCGCTCGCCCCGGGTGCCACGGCCACCGCGGGCTTCCTGGCCAACAGCACCGGCACCGGCGCGCCGGGTGCCTTCACCAACCTCGCGTGCGGCTGACCTGACCGGAGCCGGACCTGAGTGGGTGCCCGGGGCATATGCCCCGGGCACCCTTTTTCTTTACCACTGACCGGTCGTGATGTGCTGCTCGACTAGCGGTAGTGGTGGTGGTGTCCGTGGTGGTGGCCACCGTGTCCATGGCCGCCGTGTCCGTGGCCGCTCACCGCGAACCCGTCGTTGAAGTGGTTGTCACCGAAGCGGCCGTGTCCGTCGCCGTAGCCGTTGCCATAGCGGCCGTGCCCGTCGCCGAACCCATAGCCGTTGCCGTACCGGCCGTGTCCGTCACCGAACCCGTAGCCGAAGCGGCCGTGTCCGTCCCCGAAGCGGCCGTGCCCGTCACCGAAGCGGTCGCCGGGCCCCCAGTGCTGCGCGGAGGTGCTGGTCGTCGGGTGCGCGGGCTCGGCCGAGGCCGCACCGGCGGTGGCCAGGGCGGCACCGCCCATCAGCATGATGCCGCTGGCGCCCACGGCTGCGGCTCGCACGAAGCGGTTGGTGGACATGAATCCACACCTTCTAACGCTGACTCGGAATCGTCGGCCCTGCCCGGGATTCCGGACTCCGGCCAGGCCGGAGGGGCCGAACCTTCAGTGGGTGGCAGCGCCGGGTTCTTCGCCCCGATCGCGCTTCACGCGCGCGCTTGAGAACCTCCCACGAGTTGCGAGCCTACACCTCCATGAATCGGGTCAAAAGGGAAATCTCACCCCCTTTTCACTTGACTCTGGAGGCGCCTTCCGTACGGCCCCACGCGCCACCCGACCCCCGCTCAACCGGCGGCCAACTCCGCCACCAACGGCTCCAGTTGCGCCAGCTCCAGCAGGAACGCGTCATGCCCGTAGGGCGACTCGACCACCCGCAGCCGGTCGGCGCCCGGGATGCCCGCCGCCAGCCGCCGCTGCTCGTCCAGCGGGTACAGCCGGTCGGAGTCCACCCCGGCCACCACCGTCGGCATGGTGATCCGGCGCAGCGCCGCCGCCGTACCGCCCCGGCCGCGCCCCACGTCATGGCTGTTCATCGCCTCGGTGAGCACCACATAGCTGCCCGCGTCGAACCGCCGGGCGAGCTTGGCCGCATGGTGGTCCAGGTAGGAGCCGACCGCGTACCGGCCGCCGCGCGCCGGGTCCTCGCCGCGCTGCGCTGCCCGCCCGAACCGGGCCGCCAGCTCGTCCGGCGTGCGGTACGTGAGGTGGGCGATCCGCCGGGCGACGCCCAGCCCGGCGTGCGGCCCGCCGCCCGGCCCGGCGTCGTGGTAGTCGCCGCCGCGCCACTGCGGGTCGGCGCGGATCGCGGCCAGCTGGGCGTGCGCCCAGCCGAGCTGCTCCGCCCCGGAGGCGGCCGGGCAGGAGGTGAGCAGCAGCGCCCCGACCCGCTCCGGGTGGCCCACCGCCCACTCCAGCGCCCGCATGCCGCCCATCGAGCCGCCCAGCACCAGCGCCCAGCGGTCGATGCCCAGCAGATCCGCGAGCGCCACCTCCGCCGCCACCTGGTCACGCACCGTCAGGTACGGGAACGCGCCGCCCCACCGCCTGCCGTCCGGCCGCCGCGAGGCCGGCCCGGTGCTGCCCTGGCAGCCGCCCAGCACATTGGGCGCCACCACGAACCAGCGGTCGGTGTCCACCGCGCGGCCCGGCCCGACCAGCCCGTCCCACCAGCCGGCGGTGGGGTGGCCGGGCCCGGCGGCGCCGCTGACATGGCTGTCCGCCGTCAGGGCGTGCAGCACCAGCACCGTGTTGGAGCCGTCGGGCGCGCGCCGCCCCCAGGTCTCGTACGCGATCCGGACGCCCGGCAGCTCCCCGCCCGCCTCCAGCGGCAGCGGCCGGGGGAGGACCGCCCACTGCCGACGCCCGACCGGGTCGCCGTCCTGCCAGGCGCCGGTGGCGGGCGGCGGGCCGCCGCCCGCCACCGGGCGCGGCTGGGGGACCGGTCGGGCGTACACGGTCAGGCCGTCCCCTTGATCGCGCGGAATCCGGCCTCCAGGTCGGCCTTGAGGTCGGTCAGGTTCTCGATGCCCACCGAGAGCCGCACCAGGCCGGGGGAGGCGCCGGTGGCCGCCAGCTCGGCCTCGTCCAGCTGGCTGTGGGTGGTGGAGGCCGGGTGGATGATCAGACTGCGTACGTCACCGATGTTGGCCAGGTGGCTGAACAGCTCCACCGCGTCCACGAACCGCTTGCCCGCCTCCACGCCGCCGCGCAGCTCGAAGGCGAGCACCGCGCCGGCGCCGCGCGGCAGATAGCGCTGCGCGGCCGGGTACCAGCGGTTGGACGGCAGCCCCGGGTAGTGCACCGCGCTGACCTCGTCGCGGCCCTCCAGCCACTCCGCGATGGCCTGCGCGTTGGCGGAGTGCCGCTCCAGCCGCAGCGACAGCGTCTCCAGCCCCTGGATGATCAGGAAGGAGTTGAACGGCGCGATGGCCGGCCCCAGGTCGCGCAGCAGCTGCACCCGCAGCTTCACCGCGAAGGCCGCCGCGCCCAGGTCCGGCCAGTAGCGCAGCCCGTGGTACGAGGGGTCGGGCTCGTTGAAGTCCGGGAACCGCTCGGCGTGCGCGCCGTAGTCGAAGGTGCCGCCGTCCACCACCACGCCCGCGATGGCGGTGCCGTGGCCGCCCAGGAACTTGGTCGCGGAGTGCACCACGACGTCCGCGCCGTGCTCGATCGGCCGCAGCAGGTAGGGGGTGGGCACGGTGTTGTCGACGATCAGCGGCACGCCCGCCGCGTGCGCGGTGTCGGCCACCGCCCGGATGTCCAGCACATTGCCGCGCGGGTTGCCCAGCGTCTCCGCGAACAGCGCCTTGGTGTTCGGCCGGATCGCGGCGCGCCAGGCGTCCAGGTCGTCCGGGTCGTCCACGAAGCTCACCTCGATGCCGAACCGGGGGAGCGTGTGCCGCAGCAGGTTGTAGGTGCCGCCGTACAGCGAGCTGCTGGAGACGATGTGGTCGCCCGCGCCGGCCAGGGTGAGGATCGCCAGCGTCTCGGCGGCCTGCCCCGAGGAGGTCGCCACCGCCGCCACCCCGCCCTCCAGGGCCGCGATGCGCTGCTCCAGCACATCCTGGGTGGGGTTGTGGATACGGGTGTAGATATTGCCCTCCTCGGCGAGGGCGAAGAGGTCGGCGGCGTGCTTGGTGTCGCGGAAGACGAACGAGGTGGTCTGGTAGATCGGCACCGCGCGGGCACCGGTCGCCGGGTCGGGGACGGCGCCGGCGTGCACCTGCTTGGTCTCGAAGGACCAGGCGGCGGCGGTCTCGGCGGTGGTGGCCTCGGCGGCGGCGACGGCCAGGTCGAGTTCGGCGGCTGCGGGGTCGACGGAAGCGCTCATGGACGGCTCCAGCGGTGCGTGGGGACGCGGCGGTCCCCCGGGACGGGTGGGGCGGGTGCCCGGCGGTCCGGCCGGGCGGTGCTCGCGGACGGGCCGCAGCGGTGCCCGGGTGGGCCGGGTGGGCGAGGTGGGGCGGCGGGCAGCGGCGGCGGCGTACCGGTGACAGGCGTCGGGTGGGCCGGGTCGGCCGCTGCGCGGCGGGCGGGGGCTGGGCCGGGGATCGGGCAGGCGGCATCCGACCGGATGCGGCGCGCGGGATCAGCCCTGGCGGCGACAGCCGGTGCTGGTGACGCGCACGTAGTCCACGTGGCGGCGAATCACAAGCACGGTCATGGCGAAGACCCTAGCGCCGAGCCGGGGGCGGCGCCAGCACCCTTGCGGAGTCGGTGGGTTGTCGGCTAGTGCTGTGACCGGGATGGTTCACCGTGATCGGAAGGCGGCTCGCGGGACGGGCGCACGCGAAACGGCTGGTATTACTGGAACATGCAGGAAGAGACCGCACGCTCCGCGATCGACACGTTCATCTCCGCGTTCAACGCCTCGGACGACAGCTATGTGACTGCCCTCCTCGCCCAGGCCCTGACCTCAGACGTGGTCTTCTGGGGGCCGTTGGGCCGCAGCGAAGGAATCGCGGCGGTCGAGCGGTTCGTGCTGGACATCCGGCGCCACCCGGCGGGGACCGGCACGATGGTGCGCTGCTCAGAGGTGGACATGCCTGACGAGTGGGCCCGGTACCAGTGGGTTTTCACCACGCCGGATGGAGGCCCCCGCCTGGCGGGAACGGACGTCGTCCATCTGCGGCGGAGCCTCATCGACCAGGTCATCGTCTTTGCGGGGGAGATCGAGCCATCCGCCTCCTGAGTCATCCTTCTGTCGCTGTCCTTCTCCTGAACTTGCCCCCTTCGGCGCTCGGGGGGCTGCGGTTCGCAGTTGGTCAGGCTGCGGTGTCGAGGGGGACGTCCGCCCCAGCGGATGCCCTTTTCGCTGCGGATGCGGGCGCGTTCCTTGCGTTGGGCGGCGAGTACGTCGGGGTGGCGGGCGTCGGTGTTGCGCCAGCGCAGGTAGCGGTGCAGTGCCTGGGTTTGCACGGATCGACCAGCGGGTGAAGGGTGGCCGGGCTTGCTGGGGCGAGTGGTGGCCGTCCGGATGACGAAGTCCTCGTCGTCACGACTGAGTAGGCGGGGACGGCCTCCCGCCCACTGAGGGTCCAGGCAGGCCAGGTCGATCCCGTTGAAGCGGTGGATCGCATCGCGCACGGTGTCCTCGTCGGCCTGGACCAGCTGGGCGATCACCGGGACCCGGTTCCCGCCGGCCGAGGCCAGCAGCATCATCGCGCGCCGGAACCGCACCGAACCGGTGCTGCCCCGACGCACGATCTGCTGCTGTTTTTGCCCCTCCTGGTCGGTCAACCTGCGCACACGGACAGGCTCAGCCACCGCGCCTCCAGCGATCGGATCGGACGTCACCGCACATCGAACCGTCGCGACCACCAACCCGGCGAACCTTCACGGTCAGAGCACCGGGCCGGGCCGGGCGTCAGGGCCGGGGGACGTTGCGCAGATTGGAGCGGGCCAGCTGGACCATCCGGCCGACCCCGCCCTCCAGCACCATCCGCCCCATCGACAGCGCGAAGCCGCTCACCTGCTCGCCGGTGATCTTCGGCGGGATGGAGAGCGCGTTGGGGTCGGTCACCACGTCCACCAGCGCGGGCCCCCGGTGCTTGAGCGCCGCCCGCAGCGCGCTGCGCAGCTGCTTGGGCTTCTCCACCCGCACCCCGAAGGCGCCGCACGCCTCCGCGACCGCCGCGAAGTCGGGGTTGTGGTTGCCGGTGCCGAAGGCGGGCAGCCCGGCCACCATCATCTCCAGCTCCACCATGCCCAGCGAGGAGTTGTTGAAGAGGACCACCTTCACCGGCAGGTCGTACTGGACCAGCGTCAGGAAGTCGCCCATCAGCATGGTGAAGCCGCCGTCGCCGGACATCGAGACCACCTGCCGTCGCCGGTCCAGGAACTGGGCGCCGATCGCCTGCGGCAGCGCATTGGCCATCGAGCCATGGGTGAAGGAGCCGATCACCCGGCGCTTGCCGTTGGGGGTGAGGTAGCGGGCGGCCCAGACGTTGCACATGCCCGTGTCCACGGTGAACACCGCGTCGTCCGCCGCCTCCTCGTCCAGCACCGCCGCCACGTACTCCGGGTGGATGGGGACGTGCTTGTCCACCTTGCGGGTGTAGGCGCTGACCACGCCCTCCAGCGCCTGGGCGTGCTTCTTCAGCATCCCGTCCAGGAACCGCCGGCTGGTCTTCTCCTTCACCCGGGGGGTGAGGCAGCGCAGCGTCTCGCCCACATCGCCCCAGACCGCCAGGTCCAGCCGGGAGCGGCGGCCCAGGTGCTCGGCCCGCACGTCGACCTGGGCGATCCGGACGTCGTCGGGCAGGAAGGCGTTGTACGGGAAGTCGGTGCCGAGCAGCAGCAGCAGATCGCACTCGTGCATCGCCTCGTACGCGGCGCCGTAGCCGAGCAGGCCGGACATCCCCACGTCGTAAGGGTTGTCGTACTGGATGAATTCTTTGCCGCGCAGCGCATGGCCGACCGGCGCCTTGACCCGCTCCGCGAAGGCCATCACCTCGGCGTGCGCCCCGGCCGTGCCGCTGCCGCAGAACAGGGTGACCTTCCCGGCGGCGTCCACCAGCCGGGTCAGCGCGTCCAGCTCCGCTTCACCCGGGCGGACCAGCGGCCTGCGGGTGACCAGGGCGTGTTCACTGGCCCGCTCCGGCGCCGGCTCGGCCGCCACGTCGCCGGGCAGCGCGATCACCGCGACACCGCTGCGGCCCACCGCGTGCTGGACGGCGGTCTGGAGCACCCGGGGCATCTGCCCGGCGGAGGAGACCAGCTCGCAGTAGTGGCTGCACTCGCGGAACAACTGGTCGGGGTGGGTCTCCTGGAAGTACGCGGTGCCGATCTCGCTGCTGGGGATCTGCGAGGCCAGCGCCAGCACCGGGGCCATGCTGCGGTGGGCGTCGTACAGGCCGTTGATCAGATGGAGGTTGCCCGGCCCGCAGGAGCCGGCGCAGGCCCCCAGCCGGCCGCCGATCTGCGCCTCCGCCCCGGCGGCGAAGGCGGCCACCTCCTCGTGGCGGACCTGGACCCAGTCGATGCCCCGGTGTCGGCGGATCGCGTCCACCACCGGGTTGAGGCTGTCCCCGACGACGCCGTACAGCCGCTGCACCCCGGCCCTGACCAGAACCTCGACAAACTGCTCGGCTACGGTCTGCTTGGCCATCGGGACCTCCGGGCGGCGGACGGGACGGGGCATGGCACCCCGACCATCCCCGCACGGGCGGGGGAGCGGCGCCACCGGGGGCGCCCGGCGCGCGGCCGATCGGATGGCTGTCGATACACAGGGCGGCCGGCACACAGGGCGGGTCGATACGCAGGACGGGCGGCGGCTGCGGTGGATGCACGCAGCGGGCCCGAGGGGAGAGGTCGTACGACCGCCGGTGCCGCACCAGTGCGGGGTGCGACACCGGCGACCGTCCATGGCGGCCCGACCGACCCTCAACGGCCGACCGCCGGTCCGCACACCGCCGGGAGCCAGGCCCCCGCAGCGTCGAGAGGGCCGGACAGCGACTCGGAGCGGTGTCGGAAGTCCTGGGTGAGCGCTGATCGTCACAGTGCTCGCTCGTGGCTTCACCAGTCGAACGGTGTGCGGCCCGAGCTTTCCTGTGCAGCGCTCATGAATATATTGCTTTCAGGTTTCCGTTGCGTCAATCCCTGCGGTGTGTTCACCTCCTGAACGTGTTGTCACTGGGCGTAGGCGAATGGCGGCCCGCAGGCACTCCCCGGCGGCACCCGGCCCAGCGGCCCCTGCCGCCGGGCGAGTTGTGGCCACGCGATACGGTGGAAAATCACAGGGACGGTTGCGTGGCGACCGCCAAGCACGGGTAGTCTTCGCCCACGGCCCTGGCGCCTCGTAGGGGTGGGAAGTCTCATGGAACAGATGCATGTGCGCAGCAGGCCCCGCGTGCCGGCCATCCAATGCGGTGTCGGTACCACGGGTCGGCGCATCGACCGCCACCTGGCGGTGCTTGGTGCGCCCGCTGTGCCGGCGGTGGACTCCGCCGATGCCGCGGGCCTGATAAGGGAGCTCACACCGCGCGGTGTGTGCACACCGGAAGCCCCGAGCCGCAGCGCCCGGGTCTCGTTGCTCGCACCGCTCCGGCGGCTGCGGCGCAGCCTCTTCGGAGGCCGCAGCTAGTCGTTCCCGCCGGCCGGTCAAGGCCCGGTGGACCACACGGTCCACCGGGCCTTCGCTGTGCCCGGGAGCGGCGGCCGAGGGCCCGGCCCCGTCCCGGGCGGCACGGGCCGCCCGGCCAGGAGTCGATCCACCGCAAGCTGGGCAGGGATCACGGCGCGATCCGCCCACCCGATGAGTACAAGGAGAAGCGATGGCGCACGAGCGGGCCGGGCAGCCGGCGCAGCCCGGAGACCTGGTGGACGTGGCGCGGCTGGTGACGGCCTACTACGCGCTGCACCCCGACCCGGGCGAGCCCACCCAGCGGGTGGCCTTCGGCACCTCCGGGCACCGGGGCTCCGCCCTGGCCACCGCCTTCAACGAGGACCACATCGCCGCCACCACCCAGGCCATCTGCGACCACCGCACCGCCCAGGGCACCGACGGGCCGCTGTTCCTCGGCGCCGACACCCATGCCCTCTCCGAGCCGGCCCGGGTCACCGCCCTCGAAGTGCTGGCCGCCAACGGCGTCACCGTGCTGATCGACTCCGAGGACGGCTACACCCCGACCCCGGCCGTCTCGCACGCGATCCTGACCTACAACCGGGGCCGCGGCGACGGCCTGGCCGACGGCATCGTGATCACGCCCTCGCACAACCCGCCCGCCGACGGCGGCTTCAAGTACAACCCGCCGCACGGCGGCCCCGCCGGGTCGGACGCCACCTCGTGGATCCAGGACCGGGCCAACGCCCTGATCGACAAGGGCCTGGGCGAGGTCCGCCGCATCCCGTACGCCCGCGCGCTGGCCGCCGACACCACCGGCCGGTACGACTTCCGCACCGCGTACGTGGACGACCTGCCCGCCGTCCTGGACCTGGACGCGGTCCGCGACGCCGGAGTGCGGATCGGCGCCGACCCGCTGGGCGGCGCCTCGGTCGGCTACTGGGGCCGGATCGCCGAACGGCACCGGCTGGACCTCACGGTGGTCAACCCGGCCGCCGACCCCACCTGGCGGTTCATGACGCTGGACTGGGACGGCAAGATCCGGATGGACTGCTCCTCCCCGTACGCCATGGCCTCGCTGATCGCCCAGCGCGACGCCTACACCATCGCCACCGGCAACGACGCCGACGCCGACCGGCACGGCATCGTCACCCCCGACGGCGGGCTGATGAACCCCAACCACTATCTGGCCGTCGCCATCCGGTACCTCTACACGCACCGGAACGGCTGGCCCGCCGATGTCGGCATCGGCAAGACCCTGGTCTCCTCCTCCATGATCGACCGGGTCGCCGCCGACCTGGGGCGGCAGCTGGTGGAGGTCCCGGTCGGCTTCAAGTGGTTCGTCGAGGGGCTGTACGGCGGCAGCCTCGGCTTCGGCGGCGAGGAGTCCGCAGGCGCGTCCTTCCTGCGCCGCGACGGGCGGGTGTGGACCACCGACAAGGACGGCATCCTGCTCGCCCTGCTGGCCGCCGAGATCACCGCCGTCACCGGCCGCACCCCCTCCCAGCACTACACCGACCTCACCGGCCGCTTCGGCGCCCCCGCGTACGCCCGAGTCGACGCCCCCGCCACCCGCGAGCAGAAGGCGGTGCTGGCCAGGCTCTCCCCGGACCAGGTCACCGCCGACACCCTGGCCGGCGAGCCGATCACCGCCGTGCTCACCGAGGCCCCCGGCAACGGCGCCGCGATCGGCGGCCTCAAGGTCTGCACCGACAGCGCCTGGTTCGCCGCCCGGCCGTCCGGCACCGAGGACGTGTACAAGATCTACGCCGAGAGCTTCCAGGGCGCCGACCACCTGGCCCGGGTGCAGGACGAGGCGCGGGCCCTGGTCGGCACCGCTCTGGGCGGGGCGGGCTGATGGACACCGGGGGGAGCACGGCGGCCCTGCGGCTGCGGGTCGCCCTGCTCACCCGCGAGTACCCGCCCGACGTCTACGGCGGGGCAGGCGTGCACGCCGAGTTCCTGGCCCGGGAACTGCGTCCGCTCATCGACCTCCAGGTGCACTGCTGGGCGCCGGCCGCCCCGGCGACACCGGTCTGCCACCACGACCGCAACGGCCGGGGCTCCGTGCACCGCCACCCCGTCCCGGTCGAACTGGCCGGGGCCAACCCCGTACTGCGCACCCTCGGCGTCGACCTCACCATGGCCGACGCCGTCGCCGGGCAGGACCTGGTGCACTCCCACACCTGGTACACCCACCTCGCCGGGCACCTCGCCCAACTGCTCTACGACATCCCGCATGTGATGACCGCCCACTCACTGGAACCGCTGCGCCCCTGGAAGGCCGAGCAGCTCGGCGGCGGCTACGCCGTCTCCAGCTGGGCGGAGCGCACCGCCGCCGAGTCCGCCGACGCGGTGATCGCGGTCTCGCACGGCATGCGGCGGGACGTCCTGAGCTGCTACCCGGCGGTCGACCCGGACCGGGTGCACGTCATCCACAACGGCATCGACACCGAGCTGTACCGGCCCGACCCGGGCACCGCCGTCCTGGAGCGGCACGGCATCGACCCGGCCCGCCCGATCGTGGTCTTCGTCGGCCGGATCACCCGGCAGAAGGGCGTACCGCATCTGCTGCGCGCCGCCCGCGACTTCGCCCCCGGCGTGCAACTGGTGCTCTGCGCGGGCGCGCCGGACACCGAGGAGATCGACCGGGAGTTCCGCAGCCTGGTCGCGGAGCTGCGGCAGCGCCGCGAGGGCGTCTTCTGGATTCCCGAGATGCTGCCCCGCCCGGATGTCGTCCAGCTGCTCAGCCACGCCACCGTCTTCGCCTGCCCGTCGGTCTACGAGCCGCTGGGCATCGTCAACCTGGAGGCGATGGCCTGCGGCACCGCCGTGGTCGCCTCCGCCGTCGGCGGCATCCCCGAGGTGGTGGCGGACGGCCGTACCGGCCTGCTCGTCCCGTACCGGGAGCAGGACCCGGCGGGCTTCGAGGCGGCCTTCGCCACCGCCGTCAACACCCTGGTCGGCGCCCCGGAGACCGCCGCCGGACTGGGCCGCGCCGGACGGGAGCGGGCGGTGGCCGAGTTCGACTGGCAGCCGCTGGCCCGGCGGACCGTCGCACTGTACGAGGAACTGGTCGCCCGGCGCCGCCACAACGGTGCCGGGGCCCGCCGCCGCAGCGGGCTCGGCGCCACGGACATGACCGGACGCTAGGGGAGGAGCGGGCCATCCGTGGTGGACCCTCCGGCACCGGGCGTCGTGCCGTCGCACCGAGCGCCGTCGTCACCCCGGCCAACCGGCAGCGGGTCGACCGACCGGCGGGCGGGGTAGGGATCAGCCCAGCCTTCCCGTCCGACCAGGGAGTCCGCCGCCCATGCTGCTGCACCGACTGGCCCTGACCTCCCGCGCGGTCGGCGCCGAACCCGCCCGCAACGCCAAGACCGCCCTGCTCGCCGAGGTGCTGCGCGAGCTGGACCCCGCCGAACTGCCCGCCGCCGTCGCCCTGCTCTCCGGCGAGTCCCGGCGGATGCGGATCGGCGTCGGACCGGCCGCACTGCGCGACCTGCCCGACCCCGCCGGGCGGCCGCAGCTGGAGGTGGCACCGACCGAACGGGAACTCGCCCGGATCGCCGCCGTGCACGGCAGCGGCGCCCAGGCGGAGCGGCGCCGGCTGCTGGGCGCGCTGTTCGCCCGCGCCACCGCCGAGGAGCAGGACTTCCTGCGTGCCGTCCTGGTCGGGGAGCTGCGGCAGGGCGCCCTCGACGCCGTGATGGCGGACGCGGTGGCCAGGGCCGCCGACGTGCCGGCGGCCGAGGTGCGCCGCGCGCTGATGTTCCGCGGCTCCGCGCGGGCCGTCGCGGCGGCGGCGCTCAGCGGCGGCGCCCCGGCGCTGCGCGCCTTCGGCCTGGAGGTCGGCCGACCCGTCCGACCGATGCTGGCCGCCGCCGCGCCGGACGTGTCCACCGCGCTGGAGCGGACCGGCCCCGCCGCGCTGGAATGGAAACTGGACGGCATCCGGGTCCAGGTGCACCGGGACGGCGCGGACATCGCGGTCTTCACCCGCAGCCTGGACGACATCACCGCCCGGGTCCCCGAAGTGGTCGAGGCGGCCAGGGCCCTCCCGCTGCGCAGCGCCGTACTCGACGGCGAGGCGCTGGCCCTCGGACCCGACGGCCGCCCCCGCCCGTTCCAGGTCACCGCCGCCCGTACCGCCTCCCGGCAGGACCCGGCGCGGCTGCGCGCCGAGGTGCCGCTGCACGTCTTCTTCTTCGACCTGCTGCACCGCGACGGCGAGGACCTGCTCGACCTGCCCGGCGAACGCCGCTGGGACGCCCTGGCCCAGACCCTGCCACCGGAGCTGCGGGTGCCGCGCACCGTCACCGGCGACGCCGACCGGGCGCACGCCTTCTTCCGCGACGCGCTGGCGCACGGCCACGAGGGCGTGGTGGTCAAGGACCCGGCGGCGCCGTACGCGGCGGGGCGGCGCGGCGCCGGGTGGATCAAGGTCAAGCCCCGGCACACCCTGGACCTGGTGGTGCTGGCCGCCGAGTGGGGGCACGGGCGGCGGCGCGGGTGGCTGAGCAATCTGCACCTGGCGGCCGGTGGCGGCCGGGCCGAGGGGCTGGAGCCGTGGGTGATGCTGGGCAAGACCTTCAAGGGGCTCACCGACGAGCTGCTGGCCTGGCAGACCCGGGAGCTGCTGGCCCGCGAGGTGCACCGCTCGGCGTACACCGTCCACGTCCGGCCGGAGCTGGTGGTCGAGGTGGCCTTCGACGGCCTCCAGCGCAGCCCCCGCTACCCGGCGGGGCTGGCACTGCGCTTCGCCCGGGTGCTGCGCTACCGCGACGACAAGGGCCCGGCGGAGGCCGACACCCTCGCCACCGTGCGGGAGCTGGCGGCCGAAGGGCTGTAAAGCCCGGCCGGCGCCGGGCGCCCGGCACCGCAGCGGGTACGGCTGCCGGGGCGGGGCGCAGCACGTCGTGACGAGGAGGCAGCATGGAGCAGCGGGGCAGCGGGCCCGCCGACCCGGGGCACGACCAGGGGCACGACCCGGGGCACAGCCGACCGGACGGCACACCGGACCTGGCGGTGACGGCGGCCGGGCGGTTCTCCGAGGCGCTGGAGCGGCTGGAGCGGGCCCGGGGGGCTCTGTACGACTTCCACCAGCTGGTCGGGCGGGCCGACGCCCTGCTGGACGAGGTCGCGGACGCACTGGACCGGCTCGGCCACGACGAGCTCTCCATCGAGCTGCGCGAGCGGCTGATCGGCCGCGACGTCCTGGAGGGCCGCTGGACGTACCAGATCGTGGAGGAGTTCGACGACGGGTACTACGCGATCTTCCGGGCGCTGGAGGCGAAGGGCCGTCAGGTGCTGGTCGGCGGGCGGCGGCATGTGTACGAGGCGGAGCTGAGGGAGCGGCGGCGCACCCCGGGCCGCCCCGGGGACGGGCCGCTCCCGGCGGGCTGAGGGCACCCGGACCGTCCGAACTCCGTGCGCCGCCTGCGCGGGCCGGTCCGCAGGGGCCACCATGGGTCCATGGCCGACACCTTCCTCACCCGCACCTTCGACCTCACCACCGGCTCCCAGGAGGCGGCGGTGGACATCACCGACCGCTGCGCCGCCTTCCTCGGGGAGGCGGCGGCGGGCCGCGACGGCCTGCTGAACGTCTTCGTGCCGCACGCCACCGCCGGGATCGCGGTCATCGAGACCGGCGCCGGCAGCGATGACGACCTGCTGGCCGCGCTGCGCGACCTGCTGCCCGCCGACGACCGCTGGCGCCACCACCACGGCAGCCGGGGCCATGGGCGCGACCACGTCCTCCCGGCCCTGGTCCCGCCGCACGCCACCCTGCCGGTGGTCGACGGCCGACTCGCCCTGGGCACCTGGCAGTCCGTCGTCCTGGTCGACACCAACCGCGACAACCCCCGCCGCACCGTCCGGCTCTCCTTCCTGGGCTGACGGCCCCCCGGGGGCGGCGGCAGCGGCTCGGCCCGCCGGGGAGCGGGCGGCGTGGGGTCCGCTTCCCGGCGGGCAAGGGCGGGGCAGAGGCGGCGTGGGGCTCGCTGCCGGGCCGGGGGGCGCGTCTGTGTGGGGCGGGGTGGGGAGCGGGCGGCGTGGGGCTCGCTGCCGGGCCGGGGGTCGGTGCGGGCTCGTCTTTGTGGGGGCTCGTCTGTGTGGGGCGGGCGGCGTGGGGCTCGCTGCCGGGCCGGGGTCGGTCCAAGTACGGGTGGCGGGGACGGTCAGCCGGAGCAGGCGGCGCGTTGGGCCTGCTGCCAGGTGCAGACCGGGCAGAGGGTGCCGCCGGGCTGGGTGACGGGGTGCTCGGTGGGTTCGCCGCACAGGACGCAGTCCGCCCGGGGCCCGGCCTCTTCGGGCGCGGGCGCCAGGCCGGGGTGGTCGGGCGTGTCCGAGGCCGGTGCGGTGTAGCAGTGCGCTGTCAGGTCCGCCATCGACCGGTCTCCTCGCTCTCGCCCTCCGGCCCACCCGGACGACCACTCCCAGCGTAGAGCCCCGGCCCGGCCCCTGGTGTCGGCTCGTTGGGTGGTCGGTTGTCTGGGGTGGGCTGCTGGTGGTGTGTCTGCCCATGGCGGTGGTTGGGGTTGGGGGCCCGGTCCGTGGTGTCGGCTCGTCGGGTGGTCGGTTGCTTGGGGTGGGCTGCTGGTGGTGTGTTTGCCCGTGGTGGTGGTTGGGGTTGGGGGCCCGGTCCGTGGTGTCGGCTCGTTGGGTGGTCGGTTGCTTGGGGTGGGCTGCCGGTGGTGTGTCTGCCCGTGGTGGTGGTTGGGGTGGTGGGCCTGGGTTGTTGGCGTGGGTTGGTTGGGTGGTCGGTTGTCTGGGGTGGGCTGTTGGTGGTGTGTCTGCCCGTGGTGGTGGTTGGGGTGGTGGGCCGGGTCGCTGGCGTCGGCTGGTTGGGCGGTCGGCCTTCCGGCGTGGGCCGCCGACGGTGTGTCCGCCCACGGCGGCACGCGGGTGCGTGGGCCCGGGTGCCGGGGGCTGGACCGTGCCGGACGGCGACCACCCCAGGTCGGCCGCCGCCCAGCACGACCCCGGCACGGACGGCAGCCGCGCCCCGGCTCAGGCGGCGTCGGGGCCGGTCAGGTGGAGGGTGGAGCCGGTGCGGCCCTTGCGGACGAGCAGTTGGGCGGGCACCCGCTGGCGCAGGTCGGCGACGTGGCTGACGATGCCGACGGCCCGGTCCCGCTCGCGCAGCCCGTCCAGTACGTCGAGCACCTCCTCCAACGCCTGCTCGTCCAGCGTGCCGAAGCCCTCGTCGATGAAGAGGGTGTCCAGCGGCATGCCCCCGGCCTCGTCCGTCACCACGTCGGCCAGGCCCAGCGCCAGCGCCAGCGAGGCGAAGAAGCTCTCGCCGCCGGAGAGGGTCGCGGTGTCCCGCTCGGTACCCGTCCATGCGTCCACCACCCGCAGGCCGAGCCCGGACCGCTTGGTTCCCGCCGCCCGGTCGGCGCTGTGCACCAGCGTGTAGCGGCCGCCCGACATCCGGACCAGCCGGCCGCTGGCCGCAGCCGCGACCTGCTCCAGCCTGGCCGCCAGCACATACGACTCCAGCCGCATCCGCAGCCGGTTACCGCCGCCGGTGCCCGACGCCAGGAACGACAGGCGGCTGATCCGGGCCTGCTCGGCCAGCGCCGGGGCCAGCCCGGCGGCCCGCTCCGCCAGCTCGCCGCCGAGCCGCCGCAGCTCCGCGCAGCGCCTGCGGGCCGCGTCGTCGGCCGCCGCCGCCGTCCGCAGCCGGGCCGTCGCGGCCTCCAGCGCCACCCGCGCCGCCGCCGGATCGGCCGGGGGCAGCGCGGCGGCCGCCGCCAGATCGGGATCGTCCAGCAGGGCCCGGACGGCGGCGTGCTCGCGGTCCCAGCGGGTCAGCCGCGCCTCGACCGCCGCCCGCTCCTCGGCGTCCAGCAGGGCCGCCGAAGCCTCCTCGGCGCCCGCGAACCCGGCCGCCACGGCGGCGGCCGACACCTCCGCCTGGGCGTCCTTCAGCCGGGCCGCCGCCTCCTCGGCCTCCCGGGCCGCCCCGGCGGCGGCGGCCAGCCGCTCGGCCCGGTCCGTCAGCCCGGCCGCCCGCACCGCCACCGACGGCGCGTCACCCCGGGCGGCGGCCACCCGGGCCGCCAACTGGCCGAGCTCGGCGGTCAGCGCCTCCAGCCGCGCGGTGAGCACGGCCACCCGGCCGGTTGCCTGCCGCTGCTGGTCCTCCTGCTCCGTACACTGCCGATCCAGCGCGGCGAGCGCCTGCTCGGCGCCCACCAGCCCCTCGGCCACCGCCAGCGCGTCGGCCAGGCCGGCCGCCAGCTCGGCCAGCCCGGCGGCCAGCGCCGCCACCGGCTCCTCCCCGGCCACGGCGGCGGCACCCGCCGCCTCCTCGCGCACCGAGCGCAGCGCCTCGGCGGCCCGCAGCTCGGCGGTCTCGGCGTGCCGGAAGGCCGCCTCGGCCACCTGCTCGTCCTCCCGGGTGACCCGGCCCCCGGACGGCCGGGCCGGGGCCGGATGCCCCGCCGAGCCGCAGACCGGGCAGGGATCGCCGTCCCGCAGCCGCTCCGCCAGCTCGGCCGCCATCCCGTCCAGCCGCCGCTCCCGCAGGTCCAGCCAGCCCGTGCGGGCGTCGGCCGCCGCCGTACCGGCGTCCGCCGCCAGCTGCGCCGCCCGCCGGGCCCGGTCGCGCAGCGCGTCCCGCTGCCGGGCCGCCGCCAGCCGCTGCCGGGCCTCCTGCTCCCGGGCGGCCAACTGCTCGGCCCGCGCCGCGCCCTCCCGGGCACCGGCCAGCAGCAGATCGAGCCCGGCCCGCTGCTCGGGCAGCCGGGCCAGCCAGCGCTCGGCCTCCTCGGCCAGCTCCTCGGCGGCCCGCCGCTCGGCCTCCAGCCGGTGCAGCTCCGCCGCCGCGCCCGCCTGCCGCCGCTCGTCCTCCCGGGCCGCCTCCAGCCGGACCAGGTCGGCCCGCGCCCGCTGCTCGGCCTCGACCAGCTGGGCCACCGCGTCCGCCGCCTCGCCGCCCAGCCCGGCGCGGGCCCGCCGCTCCCGCTCGGCGGCCGTGCGGTACGCCGCGTCCGCCGTACGCTCCAGCCGCAGCGCCGCCGCCACCACATCGGCGGCCCGAGCGGCGGCCAGCCGCTGCCGCAGCGCCTCCCGCTCGGTGTCGGCCTTGGCCAGCTCCCCGGCCCGGCGCAGCGCCTGGGTGTGGCTCTCCTGGCGGCGGGTCAGCTCCCGGGCGGCCGCCTCCTGCTCCGCCCGCAGCCGGTGCTGCTGCTCGGCCCGGTCCAGCGCCGCGGCGGCGACCGCCCGCTGCTCCTCGGCGCCGCAGCGCAGGATCGCCGCCCAGGCCGGGGCGGACCGCGCCAGTCCGGCGGCGTCGTCGGCGGGAATCCACGCCTCGGCGGGCTCCGCGTCCGCCCCGGCGGCCTGCTCCAGCCGGGCGACCAGCTGCCGCAGGCCGTCCTGCGCCGAGCGCAGCCCCTCCTCGCCGGCCCGCCGCCGCTCGGTCAGCCAGTCCTCCACCCGGCCGAAGCGGCGGGTGTCGAAGAGCCTGCCGAGCAGTTCGGCGCGCTCGGTGGCGTCGGCGCGCAGGAAGCGGGCGAAGTCGCCCTGCGGCAGCAGCACCACCTGGCAGAACTGGTCGCGGCTCATGCCCAGCAGCCGGCCGATCTCCTCCCCGACCTCCTGGTGCGACTTGCTCGCCGCCCGCCAGCCCGGCGGGTCGCCGGCGGTCCACTCGCGCAGCAGGGTCTGCGCCCGCTCGGTGGTGAAGCCCTCGCCGCGCTTCTTGGGGCGCGGCTGCTCGGGCCGCCGGGTGATCTCCAGACGGCGGCCGCCGAGGGTGACGTCCAGCACGACTTCGGTCATCAGCTGCGGGTCGGCGTGGTCGCTGCGCAGCCGGGTGCCCTGCCGGGAGCCGGGCACCGCCCCGTACAGCGCGAAGCAGACCGCGTCCAGCACGCTGGTCTTGCCCGCGCCGGTGGCTCCGCGCAGCAGGAAGAGGCCGGAGGCGGTGAGCGCGTCGAAGTCGACCCGCTCGGTGCCCGCGAACGGCCCGAAGGCGGTGACGGTCAGGCTGTGCAGTCTCATCGGGCCCCCTCCTGCGCGCGGTCGGCGCTCTGCCGCACCGCCTCGAACGCCTCCCGCAGCCAGACCCGCTCGGCCGGGTCGACCTCGTCACCGGGGCGGACATGCCGGACGAACCCCTCGGCGACCTCCAGATCGGTGCGGCCGCGCAGCCGGGCCGCGTACGACGGCTTGCCGTCGCCGGGTGTCTCATCGGGGTCGAACAGCAGTTGCAGGGTGTGCGGGAAGCGCCGCCGCAGCCGCTCCATGGGCTCGGCCGGGCGGCCCGGGTCGGTGAGGGTCACCTGCACCCAGCAGTCCCGGTAGGTGTCGTACTCGGGAAGGGTCAGCAGCTCCTTCAGCGACCCGCGCAGGCAGGCCAGCTCGCGCGGCACCGGGCAGGCGATCCGCTCGGCCGCCACCGCGCCGTCCGCGCCCAGCTCCACCAGCCACATGCTCTTGCGCTGCCGGGCCTCGGAGAAGGAGTACGCCAGCGGGGAGCCGCTGTAGCGCAGCCTGGGCGTCAGCGTCTGGCAGCCGTGCAGATGACCCAGCGCCACATAGTCCACCCCGTCGAAGACCGGCGCGGGCACGCCGGCCACGCCGCCGACCGTGATGTCCCGCTCGCTGTCGCAGGGCTGCCCGCCGGTCACGAAGGCGTGCGCCAGCACCACCGAGCGGGTGCCCGCCGGGCGGCCCGCCAGGTCGGCGCGCACCCGGTCCATCGCGGCGCCCAGCACCGCCGCGTGCCCGCCGCGCTCCAGCCCCAGGCCCTCCCGGACCAGCGCGGGCTCCAGGTACGGCAGGCCGTAGAGCGCCACCGGGCCGTGCCGGTCGGCCAGCAGCACGGGGGTGGCGCAGTTCGCCGGGTCGGTCCGCAGATGGATGCCGGCCCGGCCGATCAGCCCGGCGGCCACCCCCAGGCGGCGCGCCGAGTCGTGGTTGCCGCTGATGAACACGGCCGGCACCTCCAGGGCGGCCAGCCGGTGCAGTACGTCGTCGAAGAGCGCCACCGCGTCCAGGCCCGGCAGCGCCCTGTCGTACACGTCCCCCGCGACCAGCACCGCGTCCACCCGCTCGGACCGCACCACGGCCACCAGGTGGTCGAGGAAGGCCCGCTGGGCGTCGAGCAGGCTCTCCCGGTGGAAGGACCGGCCGAGATGCCAGTCCGAGGTGTGCAGAAGTCTCACCGCTCCGCCCCGCCCTTCATGTACGCCTGCCACCTCTCGCCGGGAGCCGCCCTCTGACCGCTCCAGTTCTACCGGTCGGCACTGACAACCGTAGAGCCACCCGGCCCGCCGCCCGCCACACACCGGTGACCAGGGCGCGCGGGCGGGGTCGGGGCCGGTCACCGGTTCCGCCGGTCGGTCCGGTCGCCGGGCTGTTCTTCGACCCCCCGGATCGGAGAGGATCGGATGATCAAGAGTCGGACGGCCGTGCGGGCCCGGCGGGAGGGATGTATGGGCGGCAGCACCGAGTACAGCGCCGAGATCGCGGAGCTGCTGGGCCGGGTCCGCCGCCGTCCGGTCGCCGACTGGCCGTGGCGGCCGGGGGAGGAGGTCCCCGGGCAGCTGCCGGTGAAGCAGTGCTGGGGGTGGCTGTTCGCGCCGGACGGCCGGGTCCTCACGCTGGTCAACCCCCGGGACGGCGCGGTGGGGCTGCCCGGCGGCTCGCTGGAGCCGCAGGACGGCGGCGATCCGGCGGCGGCGCTGGCCCGGGAGGCCGCCGAGGAGGCGCAGGCGGTGATCGCCGCGCCGCGCTATCTGGGCTACCTCTACGACCGGGTGGGCGCCGCCAACGGCGGCCGGGAGTGCGCCCGGGTGCGGATGGCGGCGGCGCTGTGCTCGGTGGGCCCGACCCGGCCCGACTCGGCGTCCGGCCGCCACTACCGCCGGCTGCTGGTCGCCCCGGGGCTCGCCGTCGAGCTGCTCGGCTGGGGCGCACCGGGGGTGCGCCAGGCGTGGGCCGCGGTGCGGGCGGCGGTGGACCGGCTGGGCGTGCCGGCGGTGGCCAACGAGGCGATAGAGGAGCTGCCGGCCGACGGCTGCGAGGTCTTCCCCCGCCCGACCGGCTGAACGTCCCGCTGCGGATGCGCCCGTTCGGGGTAATTCATGTCCCCGGCAGCGGTGAACGGCGGAGGATTTTCACGCGAACTGTTGACATGCCCACTTCCCGAGAGTGCTCGGGCACTGCTATTTACATGGTGTCCAATTCGCTTTCGTGGAGGCCCCCTTGAGACACTCCCGCACTGTGTCCGCCACCGTGGTGGTCCTGCTCGCCACCCTGATGGCACTCCTCAACGCACCGACCGCCAACGCCGCCACCGTCAACTACGTGGCGCTGGGCGACTCCTACTCGGCGGGGGTCGGCTCGGGCAGCTACATCGGCTCCAGCGGCGACTGCAAGCGGAGCACCAAGGCCTACCCGTACCTGTGGAACGCCGCCCACGCGCCGTCCTCCTTCACCTTCGCCGCCTGCTCGGGGGCCAAGACCGGTGACGTGCTGTCCGGCCAGCTGTCCGCGCTCAGCTCCGCCACCACGCTGGTCAGCATCTCCATCGGCGGCAATGACGCAGGCTTCGCGGACGTGATGACGACCTGTGTGCTCTCCTCCGACACCACCTGCCTCAACGCGGTGGCCACCGCCCGCAGCTACGCGGTGAACACGCTGCCGGGCAAGCTGGACCAGGTGTACGCCGCGATCAAGGCCAAGGCGCCCGCCGCCCATGTGGTCGTGCTCGGCTACCCCCACCTCTACAAGATCGGCGGTACCTGCATCATCGGGATCGGCGACACCAAGCGCAGCGCCATCAACGCCGCCGCCGACGACCTGGCCGAGGTGACCGCCAAGCGGGCCGCCGACGCCGGGTTCACCTTCGTGGACATGCGGCCGGTCTTCAACGGGCACGAGATCTGCTCCAGCTCGTCCTGGATCAACAGCACCACGCTGCCGATCGACGACAGCTACCACCCCAACCAGACCGGCCAGGCCAGCGGCTACCTGCCCAGCTTCAGCTCCCACGTCTGACCCGCTCTCCGGCGGCCCGACCGGGCCCCGGGCCGGGCCGCGGGCCGTGTCGACAGCGCCGTGCGCTGTCGGGATCATGGCCCGCGTGCCGGAGGCCCGCCCGGCCGGGACCGACGGAGTCTTGACCCATGAACCCTGCCGCCCGCCCCGCCGGGGCCCGCTCGCTCCCGCTGATCGACACCCTGGTCGACCCCGGGACCTGGCGCCGCTGGGACGAGCCGGTCACCGAACTGCCCGCCGACCCCGCCTACCGGGCCGCCGTGCTGCGCGCCCGCGAGCGGACCGGCCTCGACGAGTCGGTGGTCACCGGCGAGGGCGTGGTGCGCGGCCACCGGGCGGCCCTGGTCGCCTGCGAGTTCGGCTTCCTGGGCGGCTCGATCGGGGTGGCGGCCGGCGAGCGGCTGGTACGGGCGGTGGAGCGGGCCACCCGGGAGCGGCTGCCGCTGATCGCCGCGCCCGCCTCCGGCGGCACCCGGATGCAGGAGGGCACGATCGCCTTCCTCCAGATGGTGAAGGTCGCCGCCGCCGTCACCGACCACAAGTCGGCCGGGCTGCCCTACCTGGTCTATCTGCGCCACCCCACCACCGGCGGCGTACTGGCCTCCTGGGGTTCGCTCGGCCACCTCACCGCCGCCGAACCGGGCGCGCTGATCGGCTTCCTCGGCCCCCGGGTGTACGAGGCGCTGAACGGCGAGCCGTTCCCGCCCGGGGTGCAGACGGCGGAGAACCTGCTGGCCCACGGCCTGGTCGACGCCGTACTCGACCCGGCGGAGCTGGCCGGGGCCACCGCCCGTGCGCTGCGCGTCCTCAGCGCCCGCGACGGGTCGGCGCCGCTGCCGGCCGCCGCCCCCGCACCCGTGCCCGAGGCGGACGACACCCCCGCGCCGCCCGCCGCCGAGTCGATCCGGCGCTCCCGGCGCCCGGACCGCCCCGGCGTGCGCGCCCTGCTCGCCACCGCCGCCACCGACCTCACGGCGCTCAGCGGCACCGGCGCCGGCGAGCGCGACCAGGGGCTGCTGCTGGCGCTGGCCCGGTTCGGGGCGGCGCCGTGCGTGGTCGTCGGGCACGACCGCGAGACGCACAGCCGCCGGGGGCCGTTCGGCCCGGCCGGGCTGCGGGAGGCCCGGCGCGGCATGCGGATCGCCGCCGAACTCGGCCTGCCCCTGGTCACCGTCGTGGACACCCCCGGCGCCGCGCTGTCCCCCGCCGCCGAGGAGGGCGGACTCGCCGGGGAGATCGCCCGCTGCCTGGCCGAACTCGCCACCCTGCCCAGCCCCACCGTCTGCCTGCTGCTGGGCGAGGGCGCGGGCGGCGGCGCGCTGGCACTCTTCCCCGCCGACCGGGTGGTCGCCGCCCGGCACGCCTGGCTCTCCCCGCTGCCGCCCGAGGGCGCCTCGGCGCTGATGTACCGGACCACCGAGCGCGCCGCCGAGGTGGCCGAGCACCAGGGCGTGCGCTCACAGGACCTGCTGGCCGCCGGGATCGCCGACCGGCTGGTGGCCGAGGAGCCGGACGCCGCCGACGACCCCGGCGCCTTCCTGGCCCGGGTCGGCGCGGTCCTGGAGCAGGAGCTGGCCGCCCTGCTGGCCCGGGACCCGGTCGAGCGCCAGGCGGCCCGGCGGCGCCGCTACCGGGAGCTGGGCCTGCGCTGAGCCCGGTGCCGATGCCACCCGTCCGCTCCTCCGATTACCGGCAAATACCCCCGAAACAGCCGGAGTTGACTGCCCGTCTGTAGGCAGGCTTCGAACACAGGGTGCAACCAGTAGTAGGCTCACGCCGATTCACCGGCCCTGCGCCGCAGCCGTGTCAGGCGGGTGGCACCATCCCGCGCCCGATCGTGCGCCCTCCCGCGCCCGGGAACCCGAGGACTCCATGCGCTTCCGCAGCACATCGATCCGCGCGAAGATCTTCGCGCTGCTCGTGGTGCCGATCGCCTCCCTGGTCGGCCTGTGGGCATTCGCGACGCTGACCACCACCGGCCAGGTCTGGGACCTGGCCAAGGTCAGCGACAACTACCACCGCTACGGAAGCCCGGTGGACGACCTGGCCCGCGCCCTCCAGGAGGAGCGCCGCGCCGCCGTCCAGCACCTGGCCGCCCCAGGCTCCGGCGGTGCCGCCTCCACCCTGCGCGGTGACCAGGCCCAGACCGACCGCCGCGCCGCCGCCCTGCGCGCGGTGGCCCGGGAGAGCAAGCTGACCGACCTGGACCCCGTCCAGCGTGAACGGTTCTCCGACGTGCTGCTCGCCGCCGACCGGCTCAGCGCACTGCGCCACGACACCGCCGGCGGCGCGATCTCCTGGGAGGAGACCCTCGACCGGTACAGCAAGCTGCTGGAGCCGATGCTGCGCTTCCGCACCTCCTTCAGCACCCAGCAGACCGGCCAGATAGCCCGGCAGAGCGCCGTACTGGCCGAGCTGGCCCGCGCCCGCGAGTACGTCTCGCAGGAGGACGCCGCCATGGCCGGCCTGCGCGGCACCACCCGGCCCACCGAGGTGCAGGTCGAGCAGGTGACCAGCGCCATCGAGGCCCACGACCTGCTCTTCGACCTGTACCGCCCGGAGCTCACCGACGAGGACCGGTCGCTGTACGACGACTTCTTCGCCAGCAACCACTGGACCACCCTGCACGTCTACGAGACGCTCTTCCTCGCCAACCACGGCGCCGCCGCCCGCGACGTCGTCAGCCCCGCCTCCTGGCGGGCCGCCACCGTGCCGGTCCTCAACGACCTCGCCACCCTCAACGCCGAGCTGACCGCCAACGCCGACCGCCGCGCCGACGACGTCGCCCAGGGCGCCGTCCGGCAGGCCGTCTTCGCCGGCGCCGCCGGCCTGCTCGCCATCGTGGTCTCGCTGCTGCTCTCGGTACGCATCGGCCGCTCGCTGATCCGCGACCTGCTGGCACTGCGCAACGCCGCCCAGGAGACGGCCGGCATCCGGCTGCCCAAGGTGATGCGGATGCTGCGCCGCGGCGAACCGGTGGACATCGCCGCCCAGACCCCGCCGCTGCTGCCCGTCGGACTCAAGGAGATCAACCAGGTCGGCCGGGCCTTCGACGCCGTACGGCGCGCCGCGGTCGAGGCCGCCGTCGAACAGGCCGAGCTGCGCCGCGGCGTCTCCGCCGTCTTCGTCAACCTCGCCCGCCGCAACCAGGTGCTGCTGCACCGCCAGCTCACCCTGCTGGACGCCATGGAGCGCCGCACCGAGGACCCGGCGGAGCTGGACGACCTTTTCCGGCTCGACCACCTGACGACCCGGATGCGCCGCCACGCCGAGGGCCTGATCATCCTCTCCGGCGGCTCCCCCGGCCGGAACTGGCGCCGCCCGGTGAGCATGGTGAACGTGGTCCGCGCCGCCGTCGGCGAGGTCGAGGACTACGCCCGGGTCACCCTGCGGTCCTTCCCCGGCACCGCGCTGACCGGCCCGGCGGTGGCCGACGTCACCCACCTGATCGCGGAACTGGTCGAGAACGCCACCGTGTACTCCCCGCCGACCACCCAGGTCACCGTGCACGGCGAGGTCGTCGCCAACGGCTTCGTCCTGGAGATCGACGACCGGGGGCTCGGCATGGGCGCCGACGCGCTGGCCGAGGCCAACCGGCGGCTCGCCGAGGAGCAGCAGTTCGACCTGGCCGACACCGACCGGCTCGGCCTCTTCGTGGTCAGCCGGCTCGCTCGGCGGCACGCCATCAAGGTCTCGCTGCGCCCCTCCCCGTACGGCGGCACCAGCGCGGTCGTCCTGCTGCCCCGGGAGCTGCTGGCCGAGGCGGCCACCGCGCCCGCCTCCGGCGAGAGCACCCCGGCCCGGCTGCGCTCCCGGCCGCGCCGCGAACTGCTGCCGGTGCCGTCGCCCCGGACCTCACCCGAGGCGGGCGAGGAGGCGCCGGGCCGCACCACCCGCACCCGGGTCGACCGCGTTGCGGCCGACCGCACCGGGGCCGACAGCCTTGAGGCCGAGCGCATCGGGGCCGTCCCCGCCGAGGCCGACCGTACCGACGCCGACCGTACCGACGCCGACCGTACTGAGGCCGACCGTACTGAGGCCGACCGTACTGAGGCCGACCGTACCGAGCCGGACGACAGCACCCCCGACCTCAGCACCCCCGACCAGGCCGCGCCGCGCCCCGCCGTCCGCCCCACCGGGCCGCGCCCCGCCGAGCCCGAGGAGGCGCCCACCCCGGGCGGCCTGCCGCGCCGGCGCGCCAACCGGCTGCTGGCCCCGGTGGGCGCACCCGACGACGCCGACCGGGAGCCGGACGACGATCACCACGGCAGCGCCGCCGTCCCGGCCGCCGCCGGCGCCGCACACGACCACGGCGGGCACCCGGCCGCCGCACCCGCGCCCGCCGCCCCGGCCGGGTCCGCCGCCCTGCCGCGCCGGGTCCGCCAGGCCAGCCTGGCACCGCAGCTGCGAACCGAGCCGGAGCACGGTGCCGCCCGGCCCGGCGACGCGGGCGCCTCCGCCCGCCAGCGCTCGCCCGAGGAGGCCAGGGCGACCTTCGCCTCCTTCCAGCGCGGCCTCACCCGGGGCCGGGGCGACTCCGGCACACCCGGCACCCTGGTACCGCCCGGTGCCGGCAAGAGGTCCTCGACCGGCTCCGAGCCGGACGGAAGAATGGTGACGCCTGGTGGAACCGCACCAGATGTCTCAGTGGAAGGGAACGGTCGATGACCGCAGCGACAACGTCCGCCGGCCTCAACTGGCTCCTGGACGACCTGGTGAGCCGGGTCGCCGAGATCCAGCACGCGGTGGTACTCAGCAGCGACGGCCTGGCCACCGGTGCCTCCGGTTCGCTCGGCCGGGAGGACGCCGAGCACCTGGCCGCCGTGGCCTCCGGTTTCCACAGCCTCGCCAAGGGCGCCGGCCGCCACTTCAAGGCGGGCAGCGTCCGGCAGACCATGGTCGAGCTGGACGAGGCGTTCCTCTTCGTCACGGCGGCGGGTGACGGCAGCTGCCTGACGGTGCTCAGCGACGCCGAGGCCGACGTGGGCCTGATCGCGTACGAGATGGCCCTGCTGGTGAAGCGGGTCGGTGAGCACCTGGGGACGGAGCCCAGGGCGGACGCCGCCCCCGCCCGGGGGTGACGGCAGGTATGGCCGATCCCTTCGAACAGCCGCCGGAGCCGCCCGAGTCCGGGCCGCCGCCGCTGGACGCCGGGCCGGGCACGCCGTCCAACGCCTGGGACCTGATCTGGTACGACGACGACGCCGGCCCGGTGGTACGCCCATACGCCATGACCCGGGGCCGCACCCGGCCGGCCGGCGCCGGCTTCTTCGACCTGATCTCGGTGGTCGCGGCCGTCGACCCGGCCGAGGCCGCCCGCCCGGAAGGCGAACCGGAGCCGCTGCTCGACCCCGAGCACCACGCCATCGTCGCGATGTGCCGCCGCGAGCCGCTCACCGTGGCCGAGGTCGGCTCGGCCACCGACCTGGCGCTCGGCGTGGTCCGGGTCCTGCTCGGCGACCTCGACGAGGCCGGGCTGATCCGGGTCACCCGCCCCGTCCCGCCGGCCCAGCTCCCCGACGAACGCATCCTGAGAGAAGTGATCAATGGCCTCCGCGCCCTCTGACCCCTCGCCCCGTGGGTCCGGAGTCCCGGACGCACCGCCCGTCGCGCTGAAGATCCTGGTCGCCGGGGGCTTCGGCGTGGGCAAGACCACCCTGGTCGGCGCGGTCAGCGAGATCAGGCCGCTGCGTACCGAGGAGATGCTCACCGAGGCCGGCCGCCCGGTGGACGACCTCACCGGCGTGGAGGGCAAGTCCACCACCACGGTGGCCATGGACTTCGGCCGGATCGACATCCGGGCCGGCCTCGCGGTGTACCTCTTCGGCACGCCGGGGCAGGACCGCTTCTGGTTCGTCTGGGACGAGCTGGCGGTGGGCGCGCTCGGCGCCGTCATCCTCGCCGACACCCGCCGGCTGGAGGACTGCTTCCCCTCGGTGGACTTCTTCGAGCGCCGGGGCATCCCCTTCGTGGTCGCGGTCAACTGCTTCGACGGCACCCCGCGCCACCCGGTGGAGGAGGTGCGCGCGGCCCTCGACCTGGGCCCGGCCGTGCCGGTGACGCTCTGCGACGCCCGCCGCCGGGAGGACGGCAAGGAGCTGCTGGTCACCCTGGTGGAGCACGCCCGCGACACCTGGGCCGCCGCCCGCCCGCACCCGGCCCCCGCCGAGGTCTGACCCGGCGGGCCCTCCCTGGTGCGCACTCCCGGCGGAGCCCGCCACCCCGGACGCTGACCACGCCTGTGCAGCCGGTCCCGGGTTCCTGAGGGAACCCGGGACCGGCTGATCTGCCATCGGCCCCCGCCGGGGGTCAGTCGGCCGCGGTGAAGCGCAGCTCGGCCAGGCGGAGCGGGCCGCGCAGGGTCAGGTGGACGTCGTGCACGCCGGGCGTCGGGGTGGCGAGGTCGGCGCTGGTGGTGGTCCAGCTGTGCCGGTGGCCGGTGGCCGGGACGGTGAGCAGCGCGGCCGGGGGCGCGCCCGGGGCCGGGGTGCCGAGGTGCAGTTCGACCGTGGCGCTGCCCGGGGCGGCGCGGGAGACGGTGAGGGTGACGCGGGCGGCGCCGCTGCCCAGGTCGCAGTCGCGGAAGACCAGCGTGCCGGGGGTGTGCGGGCCGCTCGCCACGGCCTCGCCGCGCTCCCGGGTGCGGTCCACGATCCGGATCGCGGTGCTCCGGTCGAAGTCCCGGGCCAGGATCGCGCTGTCCAGCGCCGGGCGGGGCTGCGGGGCGGGGCCGGTGACGGTGATCCCGACCCGGGAGCGGAGGTCGGCGCTGGAGGAGCCGACCAGCAGCTCGTAGCCGCCGGGGTCGACGGTCCAGCGGTCGTGGGCGACGTCCCAGTGGCCCAGCGCCCGGACCGGTACGGTCAGCTCCACCTCACGCGACTCGCCCGCCCGCAGCGGGACGCGGGCGAAGTCCTGGAGCCGTCGCAGCGGGGTCGGCACCCGGGAGTCCACGGCGCGGCTGTAGAGCTGCACCACCTCGTCGCCGGCCCGGTCGCCGGTGTTGCGCACCCGGACGGTGACGGTGAGCGGCTCGGCGTCGGCGGTGACCGAGGCCCGGTCCACCCGCGCCTCGCCGTAGCCGAAGCTGGTGTACGACAGTCCGTGGCCGAAGGGGTGCAGCGGCTCCTCGTCCAGGTAGAGGTAGGTGGCCCGCGCGGCGATCACGTCGTAGTCCAGCAGATCGGGCAGCCGCTGCCCGGTCCGGTACCAGGTCTGCGGCAGCCGCCCGGCGGGGGAGTGGTCGCCCAGCAGTACCTCCGCGAGCGCCCGGCCGCCCTCCTGGCCGCCGTGCGCGGACCAGAGCACCGCCGGGACCGACCCGGCGGCCCGGTCGACCGCGTATGGGTAACTGCTGGTCAGCAGCAGTACGGTGGCCGGGTTGGCGGTGTGCGCGGCCCGCAGCGCCTCCTCCTGCTGCGGCGGCAGCGCCAGGTCGCGGCGGTCCTCGGTCTCCCGGCCGTTGAGGTGCGGGTCGTTGCCCGCGACCACCAGCGCGACATCGGCTGCGGCGGCCAGCTCGGCGGCCCGCTGCGCGCCCGCCGACACGGTGCGCTGCACAAACGGCTCGGCCTGGTCGCGGGAGGCCGCGTAGACGGTGAGCGCGCCGCTGCCCGCCGCGACCGCGACCCATCTGCCGCTGCCCAGGTGCTGGACGCGCACCCGGCCGTCGGCGCCGCGCTCCAGCCGGAAGGTCTCCTGCACCACCCACTGGTCGGGGTGCTCGGCGGTGGCGGCCAGCAGTCCGTACTCGTCGGTGGTGAGGTAGCGCCCATGGGCGGCGCGCAGCGTGCTGACGCCGTGGCCCCAGTCCTGCACCGCGAACTGCTCGGCCGCGCCCACCGCCTCGGCGTCGGCTGAGACCAGGCCGTCGGGGGCGGCGGTGAGGTAGCCGCCGGTGCTGGTGGAGCGCAGCGCGATCCGGTCCAGGCCGTCGGTGTACGCGACCCGGTCGGCGCCCAGCCGGTCGCGCAGCGCGTCCAGCAGGGTGGTGCGGTAGGGGAGGCTGCCGCTGTACCAGTCGCGCAGTACGTCGTCGCCGAGTGCGCCGATGACGGCCAGCCGCACCCCGGGGGCCAGTGGCAGCAGCGGTCCGGCGGCGCCGTGCGGGTCGTTGCGCAGCAGCACCGCGCACTGCCGGGCGGTCTCACGGGCCAGCTCGCGGTGGGCGGCGCAGTCGATCACCTCGGGTCCGGTGCCCGCGTACGGGTCCAGCTGCGGGTCGAGTTCGCCCAGCCGCAGCCGCAGGGTCAGCTGCCGGGCCACCGCCGCGTCGAGGTCGGCCTCGGTGAGCAGGCCGCGCTCCAGCGCCTCGCTGATCCGGCGGACGGTGACCGAGGAGTCCTCGCCGTGGTCGGTGAAGCTGTCCACCCCGGCCCGCAGCGCGGCGGCGTGGCTCTCGGCGTGGTCGTCGAAGTACCGCTCGGCGGCGACCAGGTTGGACGGCGCCTCGGCGTCGCTGCACACCAGCAGGTCGGCGCCGCCCCGCCAGCTGCGCAGCTGGTCCGCGAGGTGGGTGCCGACGTGGTTGGGCCGGCCGTTGACCAGGTTGTAGGACGGCATCACGGCGGCCACCGCTCCGGCCTCCACCGGGCCCCGGTAGCAGGGCAGTTCGTATTCGTGCAGCACTCGGGGCCGCAGGTCGGAGGAGGTGGTGCAGCGGTCGGTCTCGTTGTTGTAGCCCAGGAAGTGCTTCAGGGTGGGGGCGGTGCGCCAGTACTGGGGGTGGTCGCCGCGCAGGCCGTGGGTGTAGGCGGTGGCCAGTTCGGCGGTGAGCAGCGGGTCTTCGGCGTAGCCCTCCTCGTTGCGGCCCCAGAGCGGGTGGCGCAGCGGGTTCACCACGGGAGCCCAGACGTTCAGGCTGATCTGCGGCTGTCCGGCTGCGGCGGCGCGGTGGTGGAAGGCGCGGACCTCGGTGCCGACGGCTTCGCCGACCCGGCGCAGCAGCTCGCGGTTCCAGGTGGCGCCGAGGCCGACGGCCTGCGGGAACTGGGTGGCCTCGCCCAGCCAGGAGACGCCGTGCAGCGCCTCGGTGCCGGTCTTGAACGGGCCGAGCCCCAGCCGGGGGACGGCCGGCGCGTACTGGTGCAGCAGGGCCGTCTTCTCGTCCAGGGTCAGCCGGTCGAGCAGGTCCTTGACCCGCTCGGCGACCGGCAGCGCCGGGTCGCGGTAGGGCGCGTCGGCGCTGGGCGCGTCGCGGTGCTCGGCTGCGGCTGCCATGGGGCGGTACCTCCGGGGCGCGGTTGGTCGAAGCGCTTCGAAAGTGGCAGTGGACGGGGCCGGTGTCAAGGTTTCCGGGTCGGTGGATCGGCTGGCTGGGCTGAGAATTTCCGTGCCAAGCCGGGTGTCGATGCGCTTCGACTGAAGGGTTCGCCGCAGTCCGGAATGCGGCCAGGGCGGGTGGGCGCGGCGGTGTCGCGGCTGCTCGGCGGCGGTCGCCGGGATTGAAGCGCTTCGAAAGCGGTGCGGCGAGCCGTCGGCCGATGGGTACGGCCGTGCATACCGGGCCAGCGGAGCGGCCGGTCGGCGGCGCATGCCGTACCGGCCCGCCTGTGCCGTCCGGCCTGTGGCGATCCCTCGGCAAAGGCGTTGCCACCGTGGGCGGATGGAGGCCACGGGATCGAAACACCCTCGAAAAGATCTTCGCAGTGGCCCTTGTCCGGCACCGGGGCCCTCACTATGCTCACCGCAACATCGAAGCGCTTCGACTGGCCAGGGCCCTCCGCACGCCGCCGGCGATCGCTCCCTTGTGACCTCCCCATATGTGGCGCACCGTTCCACCCCAGGTCGATGGCCGCACGGTGACGCAGCTGATGACCGGTAACCCGACGAAGGGCCGCAAGCACCCATGAGCAACGCCGTGTCCCGTAGATCGTTCCTCACCGCCGCTGCCGCAGTGGCCGGTGCCGTCACCCTCTCCCCCCTGCTCACGGCGTGCGGTGGCGGCGGCGACAGCGGCCGCAAGACGGGCACCAACAGCAAGTCGGGTCTCGCGGCGGCCCTTCCGGCGTACCTCCCCAACGCGTCGGTGAGCCCGGACATCCCGTCCAGCACCGGCGCGGCCGGTGCGCTCTCCCCGGCCGGATTCCTCAAGTACCCGGCCAACCCGGTCAAGTCGGTGAGCGGCGTGCCCGGCTCCGGTGGTCACTACACCGCCGTCACCCCGCTGTGGGGCTCGATACCCGCCGCGAACAACGCGTACTACCAGGCCGTCAACAAGGCGCTGGGCGCCACCCTGACCATGCAGCCGGCCAACGGCAACACCTATGACACCGCGATCACCGCGCTGACCGCAGGCAAGAAGCTGCCGGACTGGATCCAGCTGCCCACCTGGTGGAACCCCACCTTCAACACCAGCGCCCTGGCCGGCACCCAGCTGGCGGACCTCACGCCGTACCTCTCCGGCGACAACGTCAAGAAGTACCCCAACCTCGCCGCCATCCCCACCGGCGCCTGGCAGTGCGGCGCCTGGGGCGACAAGCTCTACGGCATCCCCTCGTACGCCTCCGGGCAGGTCTTCACCGGCGCCATCTACTACCGGCAGGACGTCTTCGAGGCCAAGGGCATCAAGGGCGAGGTCTCCTCCGCCGACGACCTGTTCGCGCTCGGCAAGGAGCTGACCAGCGCCAAGGCCGGCGTCTGGGCCTTCGACGACGTCTTCACCTACCTCGCCCAGCCGTTCGGGGTGGTCAACAAGTTCACCGTCAAGGACGGCAAGCTGGTCCACAAGTACGAGACGGACGAGATGCTGGCGTCCCTGGAGTGGGCCCACAAGCTGGCCAAGGCCGGCTTCATCCACCCGGACGCGCTGGCCGGAGACACCAGCAACGCCAAGACCCGCTTCTACGCCGGCAAGGTGCTGATCACCGGTGACGGCACCGGCGCCTGGAACTTCCAGGACGCCCAGTCCGGCCAGGCGGCCGACAAGGACTACCGGCGTGGCGCCTTCGTGCCGTTCGCGGCGGACGGCCACGCCAAGCCGTCCATCGCCCTCCAGACCACCACCAGCTTCGTCAGCTACCTCAACAAGAAGCTGACCCCGGAGCAGATCAAGGAGTGCCTGGCCATCGCCGACTACCTGGCGGCGCCGTTCGGCTCGGCCGAGTACACCCTGCTCAACTACGGCGTCGAAGGCGTCGACTACACGATGACCCCGGCCGGCCCCGACTACACGGACACCGGCAAGAAGGAGGCCAACCAGTCGACGTACCAGTTCCTCGCCAGCCCGGAGGCGGTGATCTCCAACCCCGGCTACGACCAGATCACCCGGGACATCTGCACCTGGAACACCGTGGCCGGCAAGTACGCCTACAAGCCGGTGTTCTGGAACATGAACATCACCGTGCCCGCCCGCTACGCCACCGCCGACGCGGCCCAGGCGGTCGAGGACACCATCAAGGACGTCTACCACGGCCGCAAGACCGTCGCCGACTTCCAGGCGGCGGTCAGCACCTGGAAGAAGGGCGGCGGGGACGCCCTCATCGCCTGGTACCAGACCAATGTGGCCGACAAGTCCGGGACCGGCCAGTGACCGCAGCAGGCCGGTAACCGCCCCCGACCGCCGCCGCGCCCCGCGTCCCCCGGCCCACCGGGGACGGGGGCGCGGACCGGCCGGTCGAGCGCAGCCCGGTGGTCGCAGGAAGCCAGCCGGTCGAACGAAGCCAGGCGGTCGAACGAAGCCAGGCGGTCGAACGAAGGAGGACGGTGGCGTGACAGTCACCACCAGCGGTGCCCAGCCCCCCGGCCGGGAGCCCCCCGGCGGGAAGCCCCCGGCGCCGGACGAGGCCGACCCCGGCAGCGCCGCACAGCCCGGCAGCGCCACCCGCGCCGACCCCCGCCCCGCCCCGGCACCGCGCGGGCTCACCTGGCGGATCAGGCTGCGCCGCGACCGGTCGCTCATCCTGATGACGGTCCCGGCCGTCGTGCTGCTGCTCGTCTTCAACTACGTGCCGATGTTCGGCACCGTCACCGCCTTCCAGTTCTACGACCCGCTGGTCGGCGTGCTGCACAGCGAGTGGATCGGCCTGGACAACTTCCGGCAGCTCTTCGACGACCCGCTGTTCTGGCACGCCATGGCGAACACCGTGGCGATCAGCGCCGTCCAGCTGGTGCTGTTCTTCCCGATCCCGATCGCGCTCGCCCTGCTGCTGAACACCATCGTGAGCAGCAAGATCCGCTCCGTGGTGCAGTCGGTGGTCTACCTCCCGCACTTCTTCTCCTGGGTGCTGGTGGTCACCGTCTTCCAGCAGATGTTCGGCGGTGCGGGGCTGCTCAACCAGTTCCTGCGCCAGCACGGCGCCGAGCCGTGGAACATCATGACCAACCCGGCGACCTTCAAGCTGCTGGTCACCTCCCAGGCGGTCTGGAAGGAGGCGGGCTGGGGCATCATCGTCTTCCTGGCCGCGCTGGCCGCCATCGACCAGTCGCTGTACGAGGCGGCGGCGGCCGACGGCGCCGGCCGCTGGCGGCGGATGTGGCACATCACGCTGCCCGGCATGCGGGGCGTCATCGTGCTGATGCTGGTGCTGCGGCTGGGCAACGCCCTGACCGTCGGCTTCGAGCAGCTGCTCGTCCAGCGGGACGCGGTCGGCCACGACGCCGCCGATGTGCTGGACACCTTCGCCTTCTACTACGGCATCGGCACCAGCAACTACGGCTACGGCGCCGCGGCGGGCCTCTTCAAGAGCGTGATCTCGCTGCTGCTGGTCCTCGGCGCCAACAAGCTCGCACACGCCTTCGGCGAGGATGGGTTGTACCGCAAATGAGCGACACGCTGACCAGGGGCGCGCGCCGCCCGGGAGCGCCCGGCACCGCCCGCCCCGTCTGGGAGGAGCCGCCCACCGCCGTCGGGCAGGCGGGCAAGGGCACCGTCCTGCTGGTGGTGCTCGCGGTGGTGATCGTGCCGATCTACTCCATCGCGCTCACCAGCGTCTCCACCCGGGGCGCCATCAACAGCGCGGGCGGCCTGGTGCTGGTGCCGCACGGGATCACCCTGGACGCGTACCGGGAGATCCTCACCGGCGGGATCGTCACCCGGGCACTGCTGGTCAGCTTTGGCATCACCGCCGTCGGCACCCTGGTCTCCATGGTGGTCTCGGTGCTCTGCGCCTACGGGCTGTCCCGGTCCCGCTCACTGGGGCACCGCTTCATCCTGCTGCTGCTGATCGTCACCATGTTCGTCAGCGGCGGCCTGATCCCGTCCTTCCTGGTCGTCTCGGAACTGGGCGGGTACGGCAAGTACTGGGCGCTGATCCTGCCGAGCGCGGTCTCCGTCTTCAACATCCTGGTGCTGCGGTCCTTCTACTCCACCACCGCCGCCGACCTGATCGACGCGGCCCGGATCGACGGCGCGGGCGAGTGGCGCATCCTGTGGTCGGTGGTGCTGCCCACCTCCCGCGCGGTGACCGCCGTGATCACGCTCTTCTACGCCGTCGGCTACTGGAACTCGTTCTTCAATGTGATGCTCTACATGCCGACCGACAGCCAGAAGTGGCCCATCCAGTACGTGCTGTACCAGTACGTCAACCTCGGCGCCACCATGCCCGGCACCGCCAACAGCGGCTTCGGCGCCGCCCACCAGGCCGTCGCACCGCTGTCGCTCTCCATGGCCGTCGTCGTCCTCACCCTGGCGCCGATCATGATCGTCTACCCGTTCATGCAGAAGTACTTCGCCACCGGCATGCTCACCGGCGCGATCAAGGGCTGAACCCGCCCGCACCCAGGAGAGACCACCAGCCATGCCCGCACTCGCCGACGCCACCCGCGGCCGCATCCTCTACGGCGGCGACTACAACCCCGAGCAGTGGCCCGAGGAGGTCTGGCCGCAGGACATCGCGCTGATGCGCGAGGCCGGAGTCACCACCGCCACCGTCGGCGTCTTCTCCTGGGCCCGGCTGGAACCCGCCCCCGGCGTACGGGACTTCGGCTGGCTGGACCGCGTCCTGGACCTGCTGCACGACGGCGGCCTGGACGTCTGCCTGGCCACCCCCACCGCCTCCCCGCCGCCCTGGCTCGGCGAGCGCCACCCCGAGACGCTGCCGGTCACCGCCGACGGCACCACCCTGTGGTGGGGCTCGCGCAACCAGTACTGCCCCTCCTCCGCCGCCTACCGCGAACACGCCCACTCCCTGGTCGAGGCAGTGGCCGCCCGCTACGCCGGCCATCCCGCGCTGCGGATGTGGCACGTCTCCAACGAACTGGGCCCGGTCTGCCACTGCGCCGAGACCACCGCCCGCTTCCGCGACTGGCTGCGCGAGCGCCACGGCGACCTGGCCGGGCTCAACCGGGCCTGGGGCACCGCCTTCTGGAGCCAGCACCACAGCGACTGGGCCACCGTCACCGTCCCGCGCAGCGCCCCCTACCTGCCCAACCCCGCCCAGGCGCTGGACTTCCAGCGGTTCTGCTCCGACGTACTGCTGGAGTGCTTCACCGCCGAGCGCGACATCCTGCGCCGGCACACCCCCGGCATCCCGGTCACCACCAACTTCATGACCCGGTACAAGGGCATCGACAGCTGGGCGTTCGCCGCCGCCGAGGACGCCGTCTCGCTCGACATGTACCCCGACCCCGCCGACCCCCGCGCCGCCGCCTCCGCCGCCGCCGACCAGGACCTCACCCGCTCCCTGGCCGGCGGCCCCTGGCTGCTCATGGAGCAGGCCGCGAGCGCCGTCAACTGGCGGCCGGTCAACCGGCCCAAGCCCGAGGGGCGGTTGCGGCTGGAGTCGCTCCAGTCCGTGGCACGCGGCGCCGACGGGCTGCTCTTCTTCCAGTGGCGCGCCTCCCGCTCCGGCGCCGAGAAGTTCCACTCCGCGATGGTGCCGCACGCCGGACCGGACAGCCCGGGACACCGCCGGATCAAGGAGCTGGGCGCCGAACTGCGGCTGCTCACCGAGGCCGTCGGCGCCCCCGTACAAGCGGACATCGCCCTGGTCCACGACTGGCACAACTGGTGGGCCCTGGAGCAGGCCGGCCGCCCCTCCGCCCTGGTCACCCTGCCCGCGCTGCTCCAGAGCTGGCACGGCGCCCTGTGGGACGAGCACCTCACCGCCGACTTCGCCCACCCCGAGGCCGACCTCTCCGGCTACCGGCTGGTCGCCGTCCCCAACCTCTACCTCGCCTCCGACGCCGCGATCGACAACCTGATCCGCTATGTACGCGGCGGCGGCACCCTGGTCACCGGGTTCCTCACCGGGATCGCCGACCCCACCGACACCATCCGCGACGGCGGCATGGACGCCCGGCTGCGCGACCTGCTCGGCGTCCACCCCCAGGAGTGGTGGCCACTGGAGGACGGCCACACCGTCAGCTGCGCCTCCACACGGCTCGGCGCCTTCACCGGGACCCTCTGGTCCGAGCAGCTGCGCACCGCACCCGGCACCGAGACCGTCGCCACCATCAGCGGCGGCGACCTGGCCGGCACCCCCGCCGTCACCCGCCGGGCCGCAGGCGACGGCACCGCCTGGTACCTCGCCACCCTCCCCGAACCCGCCGCGCTGCGCCGCCTGCTGGCCGACGCCGCCCGCCGGGCCGGCGCGCACCCCCCACTCCCAGGACTCCCCGACGAGGTGGAGGCGGTGCGCCGAGGCGCGCTGCTCTTCCTCCTCAACCACGGGGACCAGCAGGTCACGGTGGACCTGACCGGCCGCCACCGCGATCTGCTGACCGGCCGCAGCACCGACGGCGCCATCCGCCTCCCCCGCTACGGCGCCGCGGTGCTGCGGCCCGAATAACCGGCCGCGCCACCCCCTCGGCCCCCCGGCGGACGCCCCGTCCGCCGGGGGGCCGAGGGGGTGGTGCTCGGGCGCCGAAACGGCGCAGCCACTTAACAAGAACAATTTGTCAAGCTCGGCAACCAATGCGTCCACGGCGGCCACCTAGGGACGAGCCACCCCACCCTGCCGCTCACGAGAGGACCGAGCCGCCATGTCCCCCCACGAAGCAGCCCGGACGAGGCCGTCCAGTGCGGCCTTGCGGACCCCGGCGGACCCCACCGAGGCCGCCGTCCCCGGCGTGCACCGGATGCCCGTCCCCACTTCGCCCCTGCCCGCCTCTCCCACCCACCCGCTGCCGGTCGCCGCCACGCCGCCCGGCGGTCGCGCGATCCACGACACCGCCCCCGCCACCCGCTGGGAGGACTGCTACCTCGCCGGAAACGGCCGGCACGGCGCCCTGGTCCACGGCGCCACCATCGACGAGATGGTCATCGTCACCCACCACGCCATGGTCCGCCCCGGCGGCCGGGCGGGTGCCGAACCGCCGCACCTGGCCCCGCTGCTGCGCGAGGTCCAGGACGCCCTGCTGGCCGGGGACGCGGACACCGCCGTACGCCGGTTCGCGGGCGACTGGGAGCTGGCGGCCACCCAGCCGTTCCACCCCGCCTTCGCCGTGCGGCGGCACCGCACCGACGCCCGCCCGGCCACCGGCTACCGCCGCCGGGTCGACTTCCGCACCGGAGTGGTCACCGCCACCTGGCAGGAGGGCCCCGGCGAGGGGGAGTGGCGCTCCAGCTGCTTCGTCTCCCGCGCCGATGACACCGTCGTCCAGCACCTGGCCGCCCCGCAGGGCCGCACCGTGGAGGCCGTGGTCGAACTCGACGGCCGGCTGCCCGGCTCGCCCCCCGAACTGCGGCTCGCCGTACGGTCGGTGTACCGGCCCGGCCCGCTGGCCGCGCCCGCCGTCCCCGGCACCCCGCCCACCCCGCCCGGCCCGCGCGACTCCGCCCTGCTGCGGCTGCGCGCCCGCTACCCGGAGAGCGAGATCGGCTACCGGGGCGCCACCCGGGTGATCGCGGTCGGCGGCGAGGTGGTCTGCGACGGCCCCCGCATCCGGGTCAGCGGAGCCCGGGAGCTGCTGCTGCTCACCCGGACCGCCCGGGGCCCGGTCACCGCCGAGTGCACCGACCTGACCCGGCTGGACACCGGCATGTACGACATCCCGGACGACCACGCCACGCTGCTCGCCCGGCACCTGCCGCTGCACCGCGAGGCATACGACCGGGTCACCCTGGACCTCGGCGGCGACCCCGCCGAGCGGGCGCTGCCGGTCGCCCGGCTGCTGGAGCGGCAGGCCGCCACCCCCGGCCGGCTGACCCCGGCGCTGCTGGAGCAGCTGTTCGCGGCGGGCCGCTACCACCTGCTGAGCGCCAGCGGCTACCGGCCGCCCCGGCTGTGCGGGCTCTGGTCCGGCGACTGGGGCACCGCCTGGTCCGGCGCCTTCACCACCAACGCCAACCTCAACCTCCAGCTGGCCTCCGCCGCGACCGCCGCCCTCCCGGAGGCGTCGCTGGCCCACGCCGAGCTGGTCCTCGGCCAGCTGGACGACTGGCGCCGCAACGCCCGGCTGCTCTTCGGCACCCGGGGTGTGGTCGCCCCGGCGCACACCGACGGGGAGAACGGCCGGCAGTACCACTTCGACGCCGTCTGGGCCCACCACATGTGGACCGCAGGCGCCGACTGGCTGCTGCAACCGCTGCTGGAGTACGTCGAGACCAGCGGCGACCAGGAGTTCCTGCGTGACCGGCTGCTGCCCGCCCTGATCGAGGTCGCCGCCTTCTACGAGGACTTCCTCACCCGCACCGGGCCGGACGGCCGGGTCGTCATCGTGCCGTCCTACTCCCCGGAGAACCACCCCGTCCGCCCCGGCGACCCGGACGACGCCGCCCCGGGCCCGGCCGCCTCGGTCAACGCGACCATGGACATTGCCGCCGCCCGGCACGCCCTCGGCACCGCCGCCGACCTCTGCGCCAGACTCATGCCCGACGGGGTCACCCCCGAGCGCACCGAGCTGTGGCGCCGGCTGGCCGCGCGGCTGCCCGAGTACCGGGTCAACGAGGACGGCGCCCTGGCCGAGTGGGCCTGGCCCGACCACCGCGACCGCTACGACCACCGGCACGTCAGCCACCTCTACCCGGTCTGGCCGCTGGACGAGATCACCCCCGAGGACACCCCCGGTCTCGCCCAGGCCGCCCGGATCGCCCTGCGGCTGCGCGGCGACGAGAACGACTCCGGCCACGGCTACCTGCACCGCGCCCTGGCCGCCGCCCGGCTGGAGGACGCCTCCTGGGCGGCGCGCAACCTCTCCCGGCTTCTCGACGGGGACTTCTTCTTCCGGTCCCTGATGAGCAGCCACTACCCGTACCGCAATGTCTACAACGCCGATGTGGCGCACGGGCTCCCTGCGGTGCTGATCGAGATGCTGGTGCGCTCCCGCCCCACCGGGCCGGACGGCGTCGCCAGGCTCACCCTGCTGCCCGCACTGCCCGACACCCTGCCCACCGGCAGCCTGACCGGGGTGCGCACCCGCTTCGGCGCCACCGTCACCTCGCTCGGCTGGGACCTGCCGGCGGGCCGCATCCGGGCGGTGCTGCGCTCCGACACCGACCGGACGGTGGCGCTGCGCTTCGGCCGCCCGGTGACCCGGCTGCGGGTCGCGGGGGTCGAGCCGCAGGGCCGGGACTCCTCCGGGGCCGTCCGGGTGGAGCTGCCCGCCGGGCAGGAGGTGCTGGTCACCGCAGGTCCGGTGGTGCCGCCGCAGGGCCGCTGACGGCGGTACGGACACACCGGCGGCGGCCGGCCGGGGCGCTCCCCGGCCGGCCGCCGCCGGCCTGTGCCGGGGCCGCCCGGCGGGGGGCAGGCCAGAGGGTCAGGCCGGGGGGTCAGGCCGGGGCCGGACGGGGGGTCAGGCCGGGGTCAGTGGAAGCCGCCGTGCACCGAGGCGGAGCCGGTGGAGCCGTCGACGCCGGACGCGGACGCGGTGTAGCGGTCCTGGCCCGCGTCCCGGTCGCCGTCGCCCCGGATGTACTGGGCGGCGAAGACGTACTGGCCGGGCTGGAGCACCACGCCGTCCCGCAGGGTGAACCGGTAGACGATCTCGCTGTCGCTGTTCATGATCTCGGTGGTGAGGTCGGCCGGGTCCAGCGTCGTCCAGGAGGTCGGCTGCTGTACGCCCGAGGTGCGCATGATCCGCACCTCCACCTGGAGCGTCCGCACGGCGACCTTGGTCGTGACGGTGAGGTCGCTCTGCGCCCAGGTGCTGGTGGAGTGCGGGTCCACCGTGGCGTCGGCGGTCAGGAAGTGGTCGGTGACCGGGCTGCCCTGGCCGACCGGGGGCGGCGTCGTCGCACCGGCGGGCGGCGCGGCGGGCCCGCCTGCGGTCGCCGTACCGGTCGGGTCGGCCGTCGCGCCGCCGTCGGCGGCGGGGGGCGTGACCGTGCCCGTCTCCGGGGAGTGGCCGGGGCCGCCGCCCAGCGGGGGGACCGGGGTGACGTCGGCGCCCGGGGCGGCGCCGGTGGCCGGCCCGGCCGGGGGGTGGGAGGTGCCGGGGTGCGGGCTCGCGCCCGGGTCGGCGACAGTCGCCCCGCCGGGGGCCGGCGGGGCGAGGGGGGTGTCGGTGATCCGGATGGTCGGTCGGCCGTCCTCCTGGAAGGCCGTCACCGCCCAGGCGGCGGCCCCGCCGAGCATCAGCAGCGAGCCCAGCGCCGCGCCGACGCCGGACACCCGTACCTGCCGCAGCGGCCGCCGCCTCGGCGCCGGCCGCTCGGTGGTCCGGGCCTCCGGGGCCCCCAGCGGGTCCAGCCGTCTCCGCTCCACCTGGAACAGGATGCGCTGCCGGTCGGGGGAGTGCCGGGCAGCCTCGGCGCGCAGTGCGGCGCGCAGCGGGCCGAGGTCGTCGGCGCGCCCGCGATCCTGCTCCTGGCCCGGCATCTACTCCTCCTTACGGGTGCCGCCGACAGTCGCCACCGACCGCCGCCCACGGCGCCGGGGCACGGCCCGGCGCCGTCCGGCCGGATCACCGCCGTTCGGCGCTCGGCCGCCGACGGTTTCCCCGGCATCGTACGGGGCGCCCCCGGGGCCCGGCCGCAGCAGTGCCTCCAGTTGGGCGGCGCCCCGTGAGGTCTGGCTCTTCACGGTGCCCACCGAGATGCCGAGCACCCGGGCGGTCTCCTGCTCCGAGAGGTCGAACGCGTGCCGCAGCACGACACAGGCGCGCTTGCGGAAGGGCAGTCGGTCCAGGGCGGTGCGGACATCCACCACCGCCGGTATGTCAGGGCCGTCGGAGCGTTCGCGCCAGAGCGTGGCCACCACACCGACCCGGCGGCGCTCCCGGGTCAGGGAGCGGATGCGATTGCGCGCCAGGTTGGTGACGACTCCCCGGGCATAGGCGACGGGGCGATCGGCGGCCCGGACCCGGTCCCAGTGCCGCCAGACCTCGACCAGGGCGTCGGCGGCAAGGTCGTCGGCGGAGTCCGGGTCTCCGGTGAGCAGGTAGGCGAGGCGGGAGAGCTCCGCGTGGTGGCGTTCGAAGAAGTCGTGGAACTCCCGCGCATCGGCAGTGTCCTGGGGAATCTCCGCTCTCCCTCCGTGCCCGCCCACGGTGCGGCATGGGCTCAGGCCGGCCCTGTGCTGCCCCGGCCGACGCGCCCGGGGCCTCCGGGCCGATGCGGCCCGAGGGTCACCCGCGAGCGGCGACCTCCCCTAAATACCGTACGTATGCACGGAGTTCGGCTGCGTGTCGCGGGTTGCACGAGAGTAGCAGCGATGCCCGCTCCCGCCCCACTGTCCAAACGCAACTTCGATCCGGTCCGGCCGATCCGTTTTCGCCGGACACCCGGCGGAGCCGTCAACGCGGGCCGATCCGGCGGGTCTTCCGCCGGGCAACCGCCCGGGGCGGGACCTCCGAGGAGAGCGGCCCGCAGGGCCGACACCGACTCAGCACCCGTCTCCGACCGGCCGGGTGGCGCCGCTCGCCCGTCCCGGCCGCCGGGCGCGCCGGGCTGCGCGAGCGGCTGGGCGACGCCTTCGAGGTGATCGAGCCGGACTCCTCCCGGGGCAACGCCGGGGGCTTCGCCGAGTCCGCCCATGCCGTCCTCACCACCGAGGTCCGCGACCGGCCCGGCCACCCGGCGCCGGCGGCCCGGGAGCGGGTGGCGGCCTTCCTGCGGGGGCGGCTGGGGCCGGCGGCGGGCTGAGCGGCGCGGACCCGGGGCGGAGCACGGGCCCGGAGCGGGCCGCTACTGGCGGTAGCCGGCCAGGAAGCGGCCGATCCGGCTGATGGCCACCTCCAGGTCCTCCGCCCGGGGGAGGGTGAGGATGCGGAAGTGGTCGGGGCGCGGCCAGTTGAAGCCGGTGCCCTGCACGATGTGGATCTTCTCCCGGAGCAGCAGGTCCAGCACGAACCGCTCGTCGTCCTCGATCCGGTGCACCGCCGGGTCCAGCCGGGCGAAGGCGTAGAGCGCGCCCTTGGGTTTGACGCAGCTCACGCCGGGGATGGCGTTCAGCGCCTCGTACGCCACGTCGCGCTGCCGGGCCAGCCTGCCGGTGGGCAGCACCAGGTCCTGGATGCTCTGCCGGCCGCCGAGCGCCGCCTGCACCGCGTACTGCGCCGGGACGTTGGGGCAGAGCCGCATCCCGGCGAGCATGGTCAGGCCCTCCAGGTAGTCCGCCGCGAGTTGCTTGGGGCCGGAGACCACCAGCCAGCCGGAGCGGAAGCCGGCCACCCGGTAGGACTTGGACAGGCCGTTGAAGGTCAGCACCAGCACGTCCGGCGCCAGGGCGGCCAGGCAGTGGTGCTCGACGCCGTCGTAGAGGATTTTGTCGTAGATCTCGTCGGCGAACACCATCAGGTGGTGGCGCCTGGCCAGGTCGAGGATGCCCTCCAGCAGCTCGCGCGGATACACCGCGCCGGTGGGGTTGTTGGGGTTGATGACCACGATCGCCCGGGTGCGGTCGGTGATCTTCGAGGCGATGTCGTCCAGGTCCGGGAACCAGTCCGCGCCCTCGTCGCAGACGTAGTGCACCGCCCGGCCGCCGGCCAGCGTGGTGACCGCCGTCCAGAGCGGGAAGTCCGGCGCCGGGATCAGCACCTCGTCGCCGTCGTCCACCAGCGCGGTCACGGCCATCGAAACCAGCTCGGAGACGCCGTTGCCCAGGTAGACGTCGTCCACCCCGACGCCCGGCACGCCCCGCTGCTGGTAGTACTGCACCACCGCGCGGCGGGCCGGCAGGATGCCCCGCGCGTCGCTGTAGCCGTGCGCGCGCGGCAGATTGCGGATGATGTCCTGGACGATCTCCTCCGGCGCCTCGAAGCCGAACAGCGCCGGGTTGCCGGTGTTGAGCCGCAGCACGCTGTGCCCGGCCTCCTCCAGGGCGTTGGCCTGCTCGATCACCGGGCCCCTGATCTCGTAGCAGACGTCCGCGAGCTTGCTGGACTGCCGGAACTCCATGTGGGGCCTCCCCGACCGTGGGCCTGTCGATCCTCGCGGCCGATGCCGCTACTTGGTTCTACCAAGTCTGCACTTGGAAAGTCCAACCTTATGGCTATGCTGACCCCATGCCGCGCCGAAGCTACGCCCAGTACTGCGCCGCCGCCCGAGCCCTGGACGCCGTGGGGGAGCGCTGGACGCTCCTGATCGTCCGTGAACTCCTCGCCGGGCCGCGCCGCTACACCGACCTGCACGCCGACCTGCCCGGCGTCTCCACCGACGTGCTCGCCTCCCGGCTCAAGGAGTTGGAGGCCGACGGCCTGGTCGAGCGCCGCCGCCCCGGCCGCGCCGCCAACACCCACCACTACGAGCTCACCCCGCGCGGCCGCCGGCTGCGACCGGTGCTCGCCGCGCTCGCCGCCTGGGGCGCCGACGACCTCGGCGAGCCCCGCCCCACCGACGCCGTACGCAGCCACTGGTTCGCCCTGCCGCTGCTGCGCGCGGTACGGCGGGCCGCGCCGCAGGCCGCGGGCACCGCCGAAGTCCGGCTGCCCGGCGGCCCGTTCCGGCTGCTGCTCGACCCGGACGACCCGGACGGGCCCGGGTACGCCGACGGGCCCGCCGAGGACACCGCCGACCGGCCCGACGCCGTACTCACCCTCGACGACGCCACCGCCGCCGACCTCGCGGCCGGCCGCCTCACGCTGGGCGCCGCGACCGCCCGGGAGCGGCTCACCGTGGACGGCACCACCCCGCTGGCGGCGGCGCTGCGGGCCGCCGGGTGACCGTCCGGCGCCCGGCGGCCGACCCGCGGCCATGGCCGACGGGTTGAGTGGACATCAGCTCACCGGGTCGACATCGTCCGACTGCTGCGCGGCCGACTGGGCGCGCTGCCCGCCGGGAGTTGGGCGGGTGCGTTGGGGCGGCGGGGGTAGTGCGCGCGGTGCCGCGCGCCTGCGGGTCATACCGCCGGACGGGTGGTGGTGCGCCAGAGGCGGCGGCAGCACAGGACGGCGGCGGCGGCCAGCAGGGCGTTGCGCAGCACGATCACCGCCACCGCCGGGACGGTGCCGGCCACCATCCGCGAGAAGCAGAGCGGGAAGCCCACCGTGGTCAGCCCGGTGGCGAGCAGCAGCAGCACCGCCACCGGCCGCTGGACGGTGTCCCGGACGGTCAGGCAGACCGCCGCCAGGCCGATCAGCCAGATCAGGTACTGCGGGCTGATCACCCTGCTGGTCACGGTGAACAGCAGCACCGCCGCCAGCGCCGCGTCGTACGGGGTCGCCGCCGTCCACCGCCGCGCCCGCACCCGCCACAGCAGCAGCCAGCCGAACGCCGCGACGGTGAGCAGCAGCGAGGCACCGGCCACCGAGGAGACATACGGACCGTGGAACTCCACCGATCCGTAGCGCAGCCGCACCTGCCCCGACCAGCCCAGCAGCCGGGCGACCTGGAGCGCGCTGCCGCCCAGCGACTCGAACTCCACCCCCCGGTGGTGCTGCGCGCCGAGGAAGTCGAAGGCCCCCCGGAAGGCGGTGGCCAGCAGCAGCGCCAGCACGGCGGCCGAGGCGAGCAGCGACAGCCAGGCCGCCCGGGTGGTGCGCCCGCGCGGGGTGCCGAGCACGGTGAGGGCCGGCCACACCTTGACCAGCGCGCCCAGCCCGGCCAGCAGCCCGCCCAGCCGGGGGCGGCGGCCCTGGGCCAGCAGTGCGGCCACCGCGACGGCGGTGACCAGCACGTCATAGCGCAGGTACGGCAGGTTCAGCAGCAGCGGCAGGCCGAGCGCCCAGAGCCGCGCCCCGGCCCGGCTGCGGCCGGAGCCCCGGGAGGCCAGCAGCAGCGCCGCCAGCACGGCGGCGTCGGCGGCGAGGGTCAGCGCCACGAAGCCGGCCGCATAGCCGAGCGGGCGCAGCAGCCCCGGCGCCAGCATCACCAGCGCCGCGCCGGGCGGGTACTGCCAGGTGACGTCACCGACCGGGAAGCTGCCGCCGAGCAGCTGGTCGCACCACTGGCGGTAGAGCCGCAGCTCGCCCGGCCGCTGCACCCGGCCGGTGACCACCAGGGCCAGCATCACCAGCCGGCTGGCGGCCCAGTACCCGGCCAGGGTCAGCACATCGGGCGGCCAGCTCTCCGGCCGGTACCAGCGCGGGCCGCCGTCCGGCCGGGAGGGCCGGGGGAGCCGGGGGAGCCGGGGGAATCGGTGCGTCCAGCCTGGCCGGTCCGGCCGGTCCGGCCGGGTGGGGTCCGCCGTACGCCGCCGCTGCGGTCCGAGCACCGACCGGGTGTCCGCCACCGTCCGCCTCCGCGATCAGATCAGATAGGGGTGATAACCGTTAAGTAGCGACAAAGATAGACAATGAGGTCGGCCGCCCACACACCTGACAGGCGGTCAGCTCCGCCGGACCGGAGCGGTCCACCGGCGTCGCTCCACCCGCTCTGTCACTCGGAGCTGCCACAATGCACGGCAGGCACAGCGAAAAGGGTGGTTCGAGATCGTGACGACGACGTCGGTTGAGCAGAGGATCGCCGAGGAGCTCGGCGTACGCGAAGGGCAGGTGGTCGCGGCCGTCGGGCTGCTGGACGGCGGCGCCACCGTGCCGTTCATCGCCCGGTACCGCAAGGAGGCCACCGGCACGCTCGACGACGCGCAGCTGCGCACCCTTGAGGAGCGGCTGCGCTACCTGCGCGAGCTGGAGGAGCGGCGCACCGCCGTGCTGGAGTCCGTCCAGGCGCAGGGCAAGCTGGACGACGCGCTGCGGGCCCGGATCATGGCCGCCGACTCCAAGGCGCGGCTGGAGGACATCTACCTCCCGTACAAGCCCAAGCGCCGCACCAAGGCGCAGATCGCCCGTGAGGCCGGTCTGGAGCCGCTGGCCGAACTGCTGCTCACCGACCCCGCCCAGGACCCGCAGACCGCCGCCGGGGCCTACGTCGACCCAGAGCGGCAGGTCGCGGACGCCGCCGCCGCGCTGGACGGCGCCCGCGCGATCCTGGTCGAGCGGTTCGCGGAGGACGCCGACCTGATCGGGGAGCTGCGCGAGCGGATGTGGAGCCGGGGCCGGCTGGCGGCCAAGGTGCGGGAGGGCAAGGAGGAGGCGGGCGCCAAGTTCGCCGACTACTTCGACTTCGCGGAGCCGTTCACCAAGCTGCCCTCGCACCGCGTCCTGGCGATGTTCCGGGGCGAGAAGGAGGAGGTCCTCGACCTCACCCTGGAGCCCGAGGAGGAGCCCGCCGCCGGACAGACCGGACCCAGCGGGTACGAGCAGCGCATCGCCCGCCGGTTCGGCATCACCGACCGGGGCCGCCCAGCCGACCGCTGGTTGCAGGACACCGTCCGCTGGGCGTGGCGCACCCGCATCCTGGTCCGGCTCGGCATCGACCAGCGGACCAGGCTGCGCCAGGAGGCCGAGGACGAGGCGGTCCGGGTCTTCGCCGCCAACCTGCGCGACCTGCTGCTCGCCGCGCCCGCCGGCACCCGCGCCACCATGGGCCTGGACCCGGGCTTCCGCACCGGCGTCAAGGTCGCCGTGGTGGACGGCACCGGCAAGGTCGTCGCCACCGAGACCATCCACCCGCACGAGCCGCAGCGCCGCTGGGACGACTCGATCGCCACCCTGGCCCGGCTCGCCCGCGCCCACCGGGTCGACCTGGTCGCCATCGGCAACGGCACCGCCTCCCGGGAGACCGACAAGCTCGCCGCCGACCTGATCGCGCTCCACCCCGACCTGGGGCTCACCAAGGCGATGGTCTCCGAGGCCGGCGCCTCGGTGTACTCCGCCTCCGCGTACGCCTCCGCCGAACTGCCGGACCTCAATGTCTCGCTGCGCGGTGCCGTCTCCATCGCCCGCCGGCTCCAGGACCCGCTGGCCGAACTGGTCAAGATCGACCCCAAGTCGATCGGCGTCGGCCAGTACCAGCACGATCTCTCCGAGCTGAAGCTCTCCCGCTCGCTGGACGCCGTGGTCGAGGACTGCGTCAACGCCGTCGGCGTGGACGTCAACACCGCCTCCGCGCCGCTGCTCACCCGGGTCTCCGGGATCAGCGCCGGGCTCGCGGAGAACATCGTGCTGCACCGCGACGCCAACGGCCCGTTCCGCACCCGCAAGGGGCTCAAGGACGTGGCCAGGCTCGGCCCCAAGGCGTTCGAGCAGTGCGCGGGCTTCCTGCGCATCCCCGGCGGTGACGACCCGCTGGACGGCTCCAGCGTCCACCCCGAGGCGTACCCGGTGGTGCGGCGCATCCTGGCCGCGACCGGCGGCGACCTCAAGGCGCTGATCGGCAACGGCGCGGTGCTGCGGTCGCTGAAGCCCGCCGAGTTCGCCGACGGCACCTTCGGGCTGCCGACCGTCACCGACATCCTCCGCGAGCTGGAGAAGCCGGGCCGCGACCCCCGCCCCGCCTTCCGCACCGCCACCTTCAAGGAGGGCGTCGACAAGCTCTCCGACCTGCTGCCCGGCATGCTGCTGGAGGGCGTGGTCACCAATGTCGCCGCGTTCGGCGCCTTCGTGGACGTGGGCGTGCACCAGGACGGCCTGGTGCATGTCTCCGCCATGTCCAAGACCTTCGTCAAGGACCCGCGCGATGTGGTCAAGCCGGGCGATGTGGTGCGGGTCAAGGTGCTGGACGTGGACATCCCGCGCAAGCGGATCTCGCTCACGCTGCGGCTGGACGACGAGGCCACCGCCGCCGCACCCGCCGACAGCGGCCCGCGCCGCCCGCAGGGCGCCCCGCGCGGGCCCCGGCCGCCCCGCCAGCAGCGCGGCGGCTCCGGCCCCCTCCCGGCCGGCGGCGGCGCCATGGCCGACGCCCTCCGCCGCGCCGGCCTCACCGGCCCCGACCGGGGCGGCCGCTGATAGCCGGCACCGGATCCGGCCGCGAGGTCTGACGGCAGGGACAGAAACCGCTCTGCCCCTGCCTGCTGCCCGACCGGTACCAGTCCGCGTTACGGGACCCTGCGGAAGTACTCCCCGGAGTCGCAAGGATCGTCCGGATCATCGGTTATGCAGAGTTGTAGCTCTCCGTCCCGCTTCACGGCATTCATATCGAAGTAGCAGAGGCCGCCGGCCCCCGCGCCTTCGAATCGAACCGAGAGCATGTCCCCGGCGGATTCCTCATAAGAGACCGTCGAGGTTCCGGAACCTGGGCTCACGGGCTTGTAGAAACCCCACTTGCCACTCCCCCCATCGGGCCCGGGACATCCACTCGAGCTGCCCTGGGGAGCGCCATTCTCAGGGGCGGTCGCTTTCCGGTCCTCGCGAAGGACGTACTCCTGCCCGCCAGGCCCTCGCCAAGTCCCGGTAATCTCGTACGCCCCAGCTCTGTAGACTTCGGCACCCGAAGCGCAGGACGAGAGCCCGGCAGCCGCAAGAGGCACGGCAAGCACCGCCACCAGCTTCCTTTTCACCGCTCGCCAGGATCTCTAAGCTGATCATTTTCAAATCGGAGCTGATCGATGATGTCGAGATCCCCTTCGGTGCTAACGGCTACAATCCATGATCGATCCACGGCAAGGAAATAGTGGTGCTCAGGGATTTCGAGCAACTCGGCGACAATCGAAGCGCAGCTGGCGTTCGTGAAATGCACCCCATAGGGAGAGAGACCGTCTCCTACGTGCTCAACCACCGAATCCGCGAGGGTACGCAGACTTACTTCCTTGGCCGCCATCGCCGCTAGCCGCGTTCCATCATCAATTCGCCAGTGCGCATGCCTGCCTGGCGCGCGAGCCCAATCAATCTTCGTGCCAATGGTCGGAAATTGAAGACTTAGCCAGTTGAATATGGCCGAGTCATCACAACGCTCCAGACCCTCAAGCGGCGGGGCTCAATATACGGAATTTGCCCAGTAATCTTCAGCATCATCTACATCCAAAACGGCCTTGGATTTTCGTTACGGTCGACTCGGTGGCATCGAAGTTAAAGTGTGGACCTTTTTCTTTTCCGCTCCAGGCATTGATGTGAGCACCATTGCGCCCGTCGAACTCAATCCTGAATCCTGCCTTTCTCGTCGCTGGTCTGCATGCCGATCGGCTTGCCTTGAATAGTGCCAAATTTTCCGATTGTTGGCCTTTTGGTACTGAATCCACGCTGATTGATCCATTTCAGCGCCTTGTCCATCGCCTGGTTGTAATCATCGCCATCGTCATTGTGAACAAATACCGGCGTGTTGCCCGCCAGCACATAGTACATGTGCTAAGCGGCGGTCCTGTTAGCGACGAGTCGAACCGCGACGGCGGCGACGACCCGCCGCTGTGCGGAGCCACCGTCCACTGACGTTGCCGTCAACTACTGCCGTCACCCACCGCAGAAGCCCCGCCAGGACGCACCTGACGGGGCTTCATTTTTGCTGCTGCTAACGGATCTGCTTACCCGTCCGCCTCATCGCCTGTCACTCTGCAAAAACAGGATTGAGCCAGACCGAAACCAGATCACCGTTGTCGACGCCCAAGACAGTTCCGCTAGCGATTTGGACGAAATTAGCGCCGGCGGCATCGTTCAGACGAATGGCGACCCACCCGGAGGAAGGATCATACGAAACCCGCCACCTGTCTCCAGGGACCTCGAAAGAAACCCCAGGCTCGAAGGAGTGGTCCGACGAGATGAATACCCGTCCGGGATTGGACTGTGGAGCAGTCAACTCGGCCATCACACCCCGAACGTTTGGGAAGTATCCCCAGGCGAACAGGACTTCCCGAGACTCAATATCGACCTCAAGTTGGAGCGTGCCGATCAGCACACTCGCAACCCCCTCCGAGCCGAGCCTCTCGCTCAACGACTCCCCGCTCTGCGCACTGAAGGAGAATCCGTACTCGGACTCGTCATAGGTGAGAACACCCTCAAGAGGAGATCCGTCTTGGATGGAGAATTTCATTTCGGGCTAGCCTTTTGTGCTCTTGAAGAGGAAGTGAACGATCCTGTTGGAATTTGCGTCGATGTTGAGCTCCCAGGTCCCGTTGCTTCCGTTCATCGTTCCGGGCGTTCTCCACTCGACAACCCCAGGAGCGCCACGGGAATCCATCCTGGGCGCGGATCCGTCCATGATCCCCCGAAGGAGCTGCCCATTGTTGCCGTTCATGTAAGGGCGTGCAGCCTTACCGAAGTTAGGGGCATCGACATTCCGAGTACCAGCAATGTCCCAGGTGTGATTTTCGACGGTCTTGGTCATCGAAAGGTTCTCAACATCAATCTTGGCTGCGAGATCTGTGACGCCACAGTTCCCATTGCTGTTGTGAACGAGTACCGGCGTGGCCCCCGCCAGCACATAGTACGTGTGCAGGTCTTCGACAGTCAGGTTGTACATGTCGCGGTTGCCGGCGTGGACGGTGACCGCCGAGACATGGGCATGCTCGTTGCTGGCTGTTTCGAGGGCATGGCCGACGGCAAGCTGGCCAGCTGGGACCCACGTGTGAAGGGTGTCGTCCCAGAAGGGGTGTTGGGAGGTGGTGCGGATGGTGGCATAGCTGCCATCGGTGTTGCGTATGCCGACGTCGATCAGGTCGTAGTCGTGGTTGACATGGGTGGCCGTGACGAAGTGCGGTCCCTGGTGCTTTCCGGTAGAGGGGTCGCCGGCTTCGACCTTGTCCCCGACTTTGACCTTTCCGATGGGTTTGGCAGCTCCATCCTCCATCAGGACGGGTGTGGAGGCATCGAAGCTGCAGGCTCTGAAAATGCGGCCGGCAAGTCCCGCTTCCTCCCCCTCGACCTCGACTCCAGCGCCCTTGCCAGCAGCTGCAACAATGGCGAAAACGGTCAACCGTCCTGTGGCGTACCACCCGTCGCCCTGCTGGAACTCATCATTGATGCTGGCGCCGGTGTCCCATATCCCTTTGAGTGCCCCGACTCCTTGCTCCAACTGGCCTGTTGGGGTGATTTTCCAAAGGATTTGAGAGCAATCGCCGAGGTGTCCGATAGCGCATCCACCGATCGTTTTAGCGCTGTCATAAGCCTCGCTAAACCCTCCCATGATCAGATCGGAAGCCTGGTCGTACATGCCGCTCCAGAAGCCGCCCGCCGAGCCATGCGCGCTGCTGCTGTGTGTTCCTCCAGTGCTACTGGCACCGGAACCGTTTCCTGCTGCGGAGCCGGCGTTGGTTCCGGATAGGTGCCCTCCGCCCTGCGTGCTGGGCAGCACTGTGGTGCCGTTGACGTTGCGTGGCTCGTTGGGCCTGCAGGTGTCGAGGCAGGCGGTTGCGAGGCCGGTGGGGTCGCTGAGGGTGGTGGGGTTGTTGTCGGCGTAGGTGTAGCCGTTGAGGGATTGGGGGTCGTTGGTGGTGAGGAGGGGGTCGGTGGAGAGGAAGCGGGCGGTGGTGGGGTCGTATTCGCGGGCGGCGATGTGGGTGAGGCCGGTGGTGGTGTCGGTGGGTTTGCCGAGGAATTGCTTGTCGTCGGGCCAGGTGCCGCCGGTGGTGGTGCCGCGGGGGGCGCCGAAGGGGGTGGTGTAGCGCTTGGTGGGGGCTTGGGTGACGGAGTCGACGGTGAGGCTGGAGGTGCCGTGGTTGTCGCCGGCGAGGTAGGAGACGACGCTGGTGCCGGTTTGGGTGGTGCGTAGGGCGGTGGTCTGGCCGGCGGCGGTGTAGTAGCGCTGGCCGTAGAGCTTCTTGGTGGTGCCGTTGAGGGTGTAGTGGATTTCGGTGGCGCCGAGGTAGAGGACGGTCTCGCCGTTGCCGGTGGGGCTGGTGGGGCGGCGGATCAGCAGGTTGCCGTCGGCGTCGTAGGTGTAGTCGGTGCTGGCGGTGCTGGGGGTGCCGCCGGTGAGCTGCTTGAGGTGGCCTTGGTTGTCCCAGGTGAGGTTTTCGGCGGGTTGGCCGGTGGTGGGGGCGGGGCGTTTGGTGGTGTTGCCGGTCGGGTCGTAGTCGTAGGCGGGGGTGGTGTTGGTGCAGTTGGCTGCTGTGGTGGTGGTGGCGGCGAGGGCGTGGGGCTGGTGGTGGGTGGTGGTGCCGTAGCAGTAGGTGGTGGTGGTGCCGGTGGTGTTGTTCTTCTCGCTGGTGCGCAGGCCGGCGTCGTTGTAGGTCCAGCTGGTCCAGTAGGGGGCGGCGCCGCCGAGGTTGGCGGTGGTGCGGGCGGTGGTGGCGCAGTTGGGGGTGGTGGGGGTCCAGGCGTCGGTGAGGCGGCGGTAGCCGTCGTAGGTGAAGCACTGGTTGTCGGCTTTGCCGGTGGTGCCGAGGGTGGTGGGGTCGGTGAGGGAGGTGATGTTGCCGGCGTCGTCGTAGGTGTAGTTGAGGTCCTGCAGCATGTAGGAGTGCGTCTGGTCGGTGATGTTGGACCGGGTCAGGCGGCGGGTGCCGTCCTGGTAGGTGTTGGTGAGGTAGGTCTTCTTGGTGCCGTTGGCGGTGGAGGGGCCGAGGGTGAGCTGCTGTACTTCGCCGTAGGGGCTGTAGTCGGCGGCGAGGAGGTAGCCGGTGGCGCCGGAGGCGGTGGTCTGCAGGCCGGCGGTGTTGTAGCCGTAGGAGACGTTCTCAAGGGGCAGTCCGGCGACTGCGGGCTCCCGGGTGTACTGCACGGTGCCGTCGAGGTTGTAGCCGGTCTCGAAGGTGAGGTCCTTGGGGACGCCCGCGGTGACCAGGGGGTCGTTGGCGGGCAGGGTGAGTTTGGTGTCGAGTGGCCGGTAGTGGGTGTCGTATGTGGTGATGGTCTTGGTGTAGGCCTGGCCGGTGGTGCCGCCGGTGTAGCTGGTGGCGGAGTCGGGCTGGCCCTTGGCGAGGGTGTCGTAGGCCCAGTGGGCGAGCTTGTGGGTGTCGGCCTGGTCGGTGCTGCTGTACTCGTCGGTCTTGCGGCCGAGGTCGTCGTACTTGTAGGAGAGGGTGCGGCTGGCGGCGTCCTTGGTCCAGGAGACCTGGTCCAGGGTGGTGTAGCCGGTGGTGGTGGTGCCCTTGTCGGGGTCGGTGGTGCTGACCTGGCGTCCCAGCAGGTCGTAGGTGTAGGACCAGGCGGTGTTGTCGGGGCCGGTGATGGTCTTGGGCTGGCCGGCGGGGGTGTAGGTGAAGCGGGTGGTGGTGTAGGCGCTGCCGGCGGTGGTGCCGTAGTCGCTGTCGGCCGGTGAGGTGCTCTTGTACTGGCGCTGCTCGACGGTGCGGCCCAGGGTGTCGGTGATGGTGCGGGTGGCCGAGCCGCCGGCCACGGCGGTGGTGGCGGTGGAGTCGCCGGTGTAGGTGGCGGTGGTGGACCAGCGTTTGACGCCGAAGGTGTAGACGGTGCTGGTGGTGGGGCGTCCGGCGCCGTCGAATGCGGTCTCGGTCTGGGTCGGGGCCTGGCCGTAGTCCACGCCCACGCGGGTGCCCGAGGGGGCCGCGGTGTCGTCGTAGACATCGCTGAGGGCCTCGTAGGCCAGGCCGCGGTCGTCGTAGCGGATGTCGCTGATCACCCGGCCGCGCTGGGCGCCGGGGTTCTGGGTCTGCAGCGGTCGCAGCTGGGAGTCGAAGATCTGGTAGCTGGTCTGGTAAGTGGTGCCGTCGGCCTTCAGCGTGCCGGTGGACACCCAGGACGGCTTGCCCGCGGTGACGCTGTAGGCGTAGTGGAGGTCAGCGGCGTAGCCGGACGCGCTGGAGCGGCCTGGCAGCCACACATCGGTGAGTCGGCCCAGCGGGTCGTACGCCTCTTCGGTGACCTTGGTGTTGGCGTCGGCCGACTGGGCGGGCACGCCCCAGAAGGGGTCGTAGACGGTGATGGTCTTCTGCTGCTTGGCGTTGGTGGTGATTGTTCTGGTCAGCGGGCCTGCGGCGACCGGGGTGTAGGCCGTGACGGTGGGGGCGCCGTTGGCGTCCTTGACGGTGGTCGGGCGGCCCAGCGTGTCGTAGAAGGAGGTGGCGGCGGTCTGCCAGGAGGTGGGGTTGCGCTCACCGCCGCCGGTGGCGGTGGCCGGGTAGGCGGTGGCGCGGCCGACCCAGTTCGCCTCGCCCACGGTCGGGGTCTGGCCCGGTGTCCAGGCGGTGGCCGTGGTGCTGTCGTAGACGGTGGCGGTGTCGGAGACGACGTCACCGGGCGTCGCGGAGGAGGTCGGCAGGGTCAGGGCGGTCTCGGCGGTGGAGCAGGGCTTGGCGGTGGTGCGTACGCGGGAGACCAGGTTGGTCAGGCCGGCGTTGTCGTTGCGGGCGTACCAGGTGCGGGTGCAGGTCTCGTCGCCGCTGACCGCGTCGTCGCCCGCGTCGTCGACGGTCGCGGCCATGCCGTAGTCGTCGTAGGTGGTGGTGACGGTGCGGGTCCGGTCGTGGGGGGTGGTGCCGCTTGTGACCCGGGTCCAGTCCTTGGTGGCGGAGGTGCGCACCATGTACGCCTCGGTGTCGGCGTAGGACTTGTGCTGCACTGCGGTCTGCTTGGACCAAGGCGTGAGGACGCTACCGGAGATTTCCGCCGCGCCGTTGTAGAGGACTGTTTCGCGTAGCGAGCCGGCGTACTGGTCCTTGTCGGTGATCGCGCCGGACTTGATGCCGGTCACCGTGACGCTGCGGGGGGTGTCGGGGCTGCCGTCGGACTTGGCCTGGCGGTCGCCGTCCATGCCGCGCAGGTAGAGGGAGACGGTTTTGGAGAGGGTGCCGGCGGAGCCGGTGGTGGTGGTGACCTGGCCGTAGCCGCGCCACTGCGACCAGGTGCGGTTCTTCTCGGCGGTGAAGGGGTCGTCGTCGTAGTGCCAGGCGGCGCCGCCGGAGTAGGTGTAGTGGTTCTCCACCGCGGGGGCGTGGCCGGTGGGGTCGGCGGTCGTCACCTGCGTGACGCGGTACTTGTGGAACCAGTCCAGTGTCCGCTCGACCGCGCCGTTGACGTTCCAGTACACCGGGTAGCAGCTGGCGGTGTTGGCGTCGGGCTCCGGCATGTGGGCGCTGCGGACGCACTCGGGGTCGGAGAGGTTGACGGTGGTGACGGCGCCGGTCTCGGAGGTGATGGTGTAGACGCGGGGCTTGGTCATCGGCAGGACGTCGTCGGTGGCGTCCACCCGGTTCGCGCGGCCCTGGTAGGTGAAGGTGACCGGGTCCAGGGTCAGGCCGGCTCCGGCTTTGCCGGTGTGCTGGACGCTGTCCAGGACGAGGGTCTGGTCGGAGCTGTTGTCGATGTCGCCGCCGTCGTAGAACTTCTGCTTCAGTGTCCAGGCGTCGACCTGGAGCGAGGCGGGAGTGGCCGGGCGGGTGTCCCAGGTCCAGGTGTGGATACCGGTGAGGCGCTTGCGGGTGAAGAACGACGGGCCGTGGTTGGTGCAGTCCTTGCCCTGGTTGCAGATGGCGTCGAAGGGCACGTCCGGCCAGTTCTTGGCGGTGTCCTTGGTCAGTGTGGAGCAGTCGGACGCGGTGCAGCGCTCGGCGTAGTCGAAGGTGACGCGGGACGGGCCGCCGTCCGCGCTGCCGGTGTCGAAGAGGTGCCCGGTGCGCAGGCCGTAGCGGATCTCCTTGAGGGAGCCGCCGCGGGTGTAGGCGGTGGTGGGGGAGTCGTCGCCGTTCTTGGCGTAGTAGTTGGTCTCCTTGTTGTAGAAGTAGGCCATGGCGTTGCCGTGGGTGTCGACGACGTAGTCGAGGTTCCACCGCCACGGCATGTCGTTGCAGACGCTGTCGGCGAAGGTGTTGGCGTGGCAGGGTTCGCCCGTGTCGTCGCCGTAGACGGGCACGGTCCAGACGGAGTCGGTGACGGGGTCGTCGGCGGCGGCCCCGTGGTCGCTCCAGCCGGGCAGCTTGTGCCGGCCGAACACGTACGTGGTGCCGTCGCCGGTGATGACGGTCCAGTACTCGCCGCCGTGGGCGCCGTTGTCCGCACCGGTGCCCTGCACCACCTGGGAGGCGTCGTCGTCCTTCAGTCGCCATGTGCCGGTGGTGTCGTCCTTGACCAGCTCACTCGCCTTGCCGTTCAGCACCAGCGAGGCGTTGTCGTACTTCCAGCACTCGTCGTACTTGCCGGAGTGGCCGTCATCGTCGCACGACCCGTACTTGCGCTCCACGTAGGACGACGTCAGATCGAAGCCCTCACCAACCAGCGAACCCTGGTTGTTGGTGTTCGCGGTGCGGCCGTCGATGCTGCCGGAGTCGTAGGAGACCGCCAGCGCAGGTGACGGACCCGCTGCCGCAGGCGGAGTGCGCAGCGGATAGGACCAGGTGAACGAACCCGACGAGCCACCAGACTCCCAGGAGGACGAAGCCGACAGGGGCGTGGCCGCGTAGGAGCCCGAACCGGAAGCGGACGCACCAGTGGTTGCGGCCAGCGCGAAGACCACCCGAGTGGAGGCCGTTGCCGCGCCGACGGCATCGTTGGTCAGGGCGACATCGGCCTCGACGTGCTGGGCAGCGGTGTCGTTGCGGGAGGAGGTGACCGGGGTCTGAGTGCGGCAGACCTCCCGCTGCGGAGTGGTGAGCGCGCAGGCGGGAAGCTGGACCAGGCGCAGGCGACCGGCCCAGTCGCCGCCGTAGGCGGAGGCGAAGCCGCTGTAGTCCACCGCCAGATGGGCGGTTCCGGAAGTGTCCGGGGCTGCGGTGAGCAGGACACCGGTCACTCCGGCGCGCTGCGCGGCCCGCTGATCCAGGACGCTGACCCGTACGTCGCCCGCCGCTCCACCGGCAGCACTCTTCACCTTGCTGCCGGCTGAGACCGGTGCGAGGGTGACGGGCAGTCCACCGGGGGCGGCGGCTGATCCGGCGGAGGGGAGGTGTATCGAAGCCTGGGCCGCCTTGGGCCAGGCGGGCTTGGTGTTCTGTTCGGCCAGGGCGTGGGCGGCCTGTGTGTCGTCGGCCGCGCGGGCCTTGGCGGCCCGGTCGGCGGCGGCCTTGCCCACCGTGCTGTCCACGGGGTGCACCTTGCTCACCCGGGGCTCGGGCACGTCGGGCTTGCCCAGTGCCTTCTGCGGTGCGGCGGCCGCGGCGGCGGCCGCGGCGGGGGCTGCGGCGAGTGGTACGGCGGCGAGGGGCGGCAGCAGGGATATGGCCGCCGCTGCGGCGGCCCAGGCCAGCCGGCGGCGCGCGGCCGCCGGCGCGCCTTCACGGCGTGGCGGATCGGCGGGAAGTCCTGTACCCACGTCAGGTCCTTTGCTGGAGTCGGTGGTCGCGGCCGGCTGAGGGGCACCCGCAGGGGTCGGCGCGCGGAAGTGGGAATGGCCGTTCCGAGGCAGGGGCGGGGCGGGCGGTCGGCCCGCCCCGCACCCGTGCGGGTCAGGTGTCGTCGGTCTCGCCGAGGACGACGCGGCGGATCTGGTCCTGGTCGGCGGCGGCTCCGGCCCAGATGCGCAGGTCGGTGATCACGCCGGGCAGGTAGTGGCCCCAGGCGCCGTTGGCGAAGCCCTTCCCGGCGGCCAGGTCGCCCGCCCCCTGGGCGCTGGTGAAGGCGGTGGCCGCGCCCTGGCGGACCACGCCCAGGTAGAGGGACGCCTCGCCGGTGACCGAGTCGTAGGTGCCGACCAGCCGCACGGCCGCGCCCATCTCCGCTTCGCTGTTGCTCTTCACGGAGGTGAAGGCGGTGGTGCTGCCGTCGGGGTTGAGGCGGCCGAAGTGCCATACGCCGGTGACGGTCCCGAAGTTGCTGTTCACAGCCTTCTGCTCGTACCAGATGCCCCAGGAGGAGCCGGTGGCGGTCCGCTCGCCGAACACCTGGGCGGTGTACCCGGCCGGCTTCAGCGCCAGCCTGTCCTGGTCGAGGGCGACCTCGGCGGTCACCGTGAACGACCCGGAGTCGTCGATCACCGGACCGGCCGTGCCCGCCGCCCCGGTCGAGCCGTCGAGCGTCAGGCCGTCCTCGCTCAGCCCGGCGCCGCCGCTCAGCGCCAGACCGTGGCCGTACCCGGAGCCGTCGGACACCGCGTTGCCCGACGCGGGCATCAGGCTCCAGTCCCCGACCAGGGCCATCGCGTTGTCGTTGTTCGGCAGCGTCGCGTCGGCCTCACGGGCGATCTCCGCATCGGTCAGCGTGCGCTGCCACACCCGCACCTCATCAATGTCACCCGCGAAGAAGTCGGTGTTGGTGTCGGTCCACCGCACCCGGCCGATCTGCATCGGACCGGTGGCGTTCCACGCGGTGGTGAAGGACGCGCTGCCCGCCAGCCTGCCGTTGACATACAGGCGGACCTGGTGCGCTGCGGAGTCGTAGCTGGCCGTCAGGTGGGTCCAGGCCCCCAGCACGGCCGGCTGCGGAGCGGTGATCTTCGTGTAGGTCCAGGAAGTGTTGGTGTCCGTGTTGGGCAGCCGCAGCGTCCAGGTGTTCAGAGCCGACTCGTAGGAGAGGAAGAACGGGCTGATGTGCACGCCGTCCTGCCCCAGGACGGTGCGGTTACGTCCGCCGGCCGTCAGCCGGACCCAGGCCGAGGCGGTGTAGGAGGCCCTGGTGTCGATCACCGGGCCGGCTGTGGCCGCGTAGCTGTTCTCGGTGCCGTCGAGAGCGAGGGCCCTGTCCGTCACCTTTTGGGCCAGCTTGTTGCCGTAGGCGTCGTACTCGACCGTGCCCCGGCGTCCCTTGGGGTCGCGGGTCGCGGTGGAGCCGAGGGTCGCGTTGCGGCGCAGGGCCGCGTTGGTGGTGGAGGAGTCGCCTGCCGTGCCGGAGGGTTCGTCGAAGCGCCACTGCCCGACCGGGCCGCTGCCCTCACTCACCACGAACTCCTTGGAGGCCGTGGCCCCCAGCCGTCCCAGGCTGTCCTTCGCCCGCACCTGCACGGTGAACGTGCCACCGGTCGGCGGGACGAACGACCCCCCGGCCGCACCCGTGACCACGGACGACCACGCGCTGCCGCTCGACATCTTGTACGTGTAGCCGGTGACGTTGCCGTCCGAGCTGTTCGGCGCGAACGTGAACGACGCCTTGGTCCCCGGCGCCCCACCGGGCACGCAGCTGTTGGGCAGGCACTCCGTGTACGGGCTCTTCAACGTGATCACCGGCGCCTTCGGCGCCGTGGTGTCCACAGTGAAGTAGCACCAGCCGGTCGTCGACCCGTTGGACGGGCCCGCCAGATCGCCCCCGGAGTAGTGGGAGACCGTCCAGGCCCGGTAGCGGTAGGTCTTGCCCTCCGCCAGCGTCGACCAGTCCAGCACCAGCGCCGTGTTGTTCGCCGCGTAGCCGCTGGCCGGCCGGACGACACTGGCGGGCTCGGGGGTGTCGGACCAGGTGCCGTCGGCGTTCTTCGTGTCCAGGTCGTAGGTGATCCGCAGCTGCGCCTCCGCCTCGCCGCCCGGTTCGGTCTTGGCGGTCGCGGTGAGGGTGGGCGTCGGGTCCGAGATCGTCTCCGGACTGGCGGCGTTGGTCTCGCAGGTCCGGTGCACGCCGTCGCCCAGGATGCCGATCGCACCGGGCAGCGCGGGAATGCCGACGTAGGTGACGCTGAGGGTGCCGTCGTTGTCGAACCGCTTCCAGGAGTTGGTGTCGCTCTCGTCGTGGGCGGCCAGCCGCAGCGTCAGCCGCGACCACTTCCCGTCCGCGAACGCCTGCACCGTGGAGGTGAGGTTCTCGTTCGTCTCACTGGGGTTGTCCTTGAACTCCACGGGAGCGGCGGGCTGGCTGGGGCTGCAGGCCGAACCGCGGCCGTGCGACACCGTGCGGTCGACCATCAGGTCCAGGGCCTTGGGGCCCGGCCAGGCGGTGGAAGAGGAGATGTTGTCGGTGCGCGAGAGGTCGACCGTGGTCGCGTCGCAGGAGAACGACCAGGTCTCGGTGATCCGGAACGTGGCGCTGAGGACGTGCTTGCCCGCCAGCTTGGACGGCGAGAACTCGAAGAACATCCGGTTGGTGTAGCCGGTACCGCAGTAGTACCCGTTGTACGTACCGCAGTGCCCCACCCCCTTGTCCCCGGAGAATTTCCAGAACTTGTCCCCGTCCGAGGACAGCATGGTCCATTCCCGGTTGTCGTCCAGCTTTGTGGCGGGATCGATATAGACCGGGTAGACCGTATCCTCCCCCTTCAGGACATCCGGGTCCGGCACCAGATCCAGAGCACCGCCGTCCAGACGCACCGGCAGCGCCGCTGTCGCGGCCCCGTCACCCGGCGCGTCGGCCGGATCACGCGTGACCTCGCCGTCCGACGCCCGGTCATCACCACCCGCATCCCCGGCCGAAAGCGGCCCGGTGGACGCTGCCCGACCGGAACGCACCGCAGCGCGGCCCCCCGCAGGGCTCCCAGCGGCGGACAGCACCGACCCGGCGCCGCCCTCACCCCGCTCGGCGGAGTCCCACATCTCCCCAGCCGCAGCCCGGAAGACCGCATTGCCGTCGGGATCCACCGCAGTCATGCCACCGCCCGGCCCCTCACGCACCGACAGACCCTCAGCACGCAGCGGAAAGGACACCTTCGCCAGATCCGGATTCTCCGCCGCCTGCCGGGACTTGACCACCAGCACCTGCCGGAAGCCCTCCACCGACGCGGTCACCCGCAGATCCACCCCCGGCAGCACCTCCGGATACACCGCACTGGACCCGTCCAGCACCGGCACCGGCAGCACCCCCCGCCACCCCAGACCCAGCGAACGACCACCCTCACCCAGCGTCACCAGATCGGTGTCACCACCCGGCGAGAACGACAGGTCCACCACCGCAGCCTTCGGCCCGATCGACCCGTCCGCCCGACGCACCAACGTCGCATCCGGCGCCGTGAACGACCCATCCGCCAACCGCACCCGCTGCGGCGCGACCGACTGCTCCAACGTCATCGTCCGATCGGGATTGACGAACGTCTGCGAATACTCCGTCCGCTCCTCAACCACCTCCACCCGCTCACCCGACGCCGCAGCCTCATCCGCTGCCCGCTGCGCCGCACTCTGCCCCGCCCCCAGAGCAGGCACGGGATCGGCCTGCGCCGACGCAGCCCCGAATGTGCCGGCCCCAGCCAGCAGCATTGCCGAGACGACAGAGGCACCGAGCAGGCCTCTCAGGCGTCGAGATATACGCATGCCGGTATGGAGCACGCTTCCCCCCGAATAAAGGTTGTGGACGACATGACAAAACCGCGTCAAGTTAGCGTTGGGCGACAACCGCGCGCAAGAGTGACTCGTATCACACTGTGAAGATTTGAAGACATATACAGCTATTGGTGGTCACGAATTACCTCCTCTTCATGCTCGAGGAAGGACGGCGGTTCACCATTCGAGACGGAGACGGCACTGCTCCAGCGGCGCTCCCTTCCTCGGCGTCGCGTCGCAGGGAAGTGCTGTCCCGCGTGGGGCCGCCGTGCATTGACCCGGCGATCTTCAGGGCGCAGGATGCGTGCAGGCAGCGGCCCCGGCCGCCGCGCAGCCGCCCTCGGAGGAAGCGAGCCCATGGCACTGGACGCCGATGTCATCGTGATCGGAGCGGGGCTGTCCGGGCTGGTCGCCACCGCTGAACTGGCCGCCGCCGGGCGCCGGGTGCTGCTGCTCGACCAGGAGCCGGCCGCCTCGCTCGGCGGGCAGGCCCACTGGTCCTTCGGCGGCCTCTTCCTGGTCGACTCGCCCGAGCAGCGCCGGCTGCGGGTCCGCGACTCGCACGAGCTGGCCTGGCAGGACTGGCTGGGTACGGCGGGCTTCGACCGGGCCGAGGACCACTGGCCCCGGCGCTGGGCCGAGGCGTACGTGGCCTTCGCGGCGGGGGAGAAGCGGGCCTGGCTGCGCGGTCTGGGGGTGCGGTTCTTCCCGGTGGTCGGCTGGGCCGAGCGCGGCGGCTACCTGGCGACCGGTCACGGCAACTCGGTGCCGCGCTTCCACATCACCTGGGGCACCGGCCCCGGCCTGGTCGAGCCGTTCGCCCGCCGAGTCCGGGAGGCTGCCGCCCGGGGCACCGTGCAGCTGCGCTTCCGGCACCGGGTCACCGGCCTGACGGTCACCGGCGGCGCGGTGGACGGCGTACGCGGCGAGGTGCTGGCGCCCAGCGGCGCCGAGCGGGGCACCGCCAGCTCCCGGGAGGTGGTGGACTCCTTCGAGCTGCGGGCCCAGGCCGTGATCGTCACCTCCGGCGGCATCGGCGGCAACCACGATCTGGTACGCGCCAACTGGCCGCAGCGGCTGGGCACTCCGCCCGCCCGGCTGCTCTCCGGGGTGCCCGCCCACGTCGACGGCCTGATGCTCGGGATCGCGGAGCGGGCCGGGGCCCGGCACATCAACCGCGACCGGATGTGGCACTACACCGAGGGCATCGAGAACTGGGACCCGATCTGGAGCCGCCACGGCATCCGCATCCTGCCCGGCCCGTCCTCGCTCTGGCTGGACGCGCGCGGTAACCGGCTGCCGGTGCCGCTCTTCCCCGGCTTCGACACCCTGGGCACCCTCGAACACATCATGTCCACCGGGTACGACCACACCTGGTTCGTCCTCACCCAGAAGATCATCGAGAAGGAGTTCGCCCTCTCCGGCTCCGAGCAGAACCCCGACCTCACCGGCAGGAGCATCCGCGCCGTCCTCGGCCGCGCACTGCCCGGCGCCACCGGCCCGGTGGCGGCGTTCAAGCAGCACGGGGCCGACTTCGTGGTCGCCGACGACCTGGCGGAACTAGTCCGGGGCATGAACCGGATCACCGGCGAGGAGCTGATCGACCAGGCCGCGCTGCACCGCGAGATCACCGCCCGCGACCATGCGCTGGACAACCCCTTCACCAAGGACCTCCAGCTCACCGCAGTGCACGGCGCCCGCCGCTACCTCGGGGACAAGCTGATCCGGGTCGCCGCCCCGCACCGCCTGCTCGACCCCAAGGCCGGTCCGCTGATCGCCGTCCGGCTGAACATCCTCACCCGCAAGTCACTCGGCGGCCTGGAGACCGACCTCGACGGCCGGGTGCTGCGGATGCACGGGCGGGGCGACGGCCAGCCGCTGCCCGGCCTGTACGCGGCGGGCGAGGCGGCGGGCTTCGGCGGCGGCGGGATGCACGGCTACCGCTCGCTGGAGGGCACCTTCCTCGGCGGCTGCCTCTTCTCCGGCCGTACGGCGGGCCGCGCCGCCGCGCGGGCGGTCGGCTGACGGCCTGTCAGGAGTCGGCCCGTCGGGAGTCGGGCTGGTCGGGAGTCGGGCAGTCGGGAGTCGGGCTGGTCAGGAGTCGGCGGTCAGCGCTCGGTGACCCGGCCCGCCGCCACCTCGATCCGCCGGGTGGTGTCCACCGCCGCCAGCATCCGCCGGTCGTGGGTCACCAGCAGCAGCGTGCCGGGGAAGGTCGCCAGCGCCGACTCCAGCTGCTCGATCGCGGGCAGGTCCAGATGGTTGGTCGGCTCGTCCAGTACCAGCAGGTTCACCCCGCGCGCCTGGAGCAGCGCCAGCGCCGCCCGGGTCCGCTCGCCGGGCGACAGGGTGGCCGCCGGGCGCAGCACATGGTGGGCCTTCAACCCGAACTTCGCCAGCAGGGTGCGGACGTCCGCCGGGGCCAGCTCCGGCACCGCGGCACCGAAGGCGTCCAGCAGTGCCTCCGTACCGAAGAACAGCCCCCTGGCCTGGTCCACCTCGCCCACCACCACGCCGGAGCCCAGCGACGCGTGCCCGGCGTCCAGCGGCAGCCGCCCGAGCAGCGCCGCCAGCAGGGTGGACTTCCCGGAGCCGTTGGCGCCGGTGATCGTCACCCGGTCCGCCCAGCCGATCTCCAGATCCACCGGCCCGAAGGCGAAGGAGCCGCGCCGCGCCTCGGCGCCGCGCAGCGTCGCCACCACCGCCCCGGCGCGCGGCGCCACGGCGATCTCCATCCGCAGCTCCCACTCCTTGCGCGGCTCCTCGACCACCTCCAGCCGCTCGATCAGCCGCTCGGTCTGGCGGGCCTTGGACGCCTGCTTCTCGGTCGCCTCGCTGCGGAACTTACGGCCGATCTTGTCGTTGTCGGTCGCCTTGCGGCGGGCGTTCTTGACGCCCTTCTCCATCCACGACCGCTGGGTGCGGGCCCGCGACTCCAGCGCCGCCCGGGTGTCCGCGTACTCGTCGTACTCCTCGCGGGCGTGGCGGCGGGCCACCTCCCGCTCCTCCAGATACGCCGCGTAACCGCCGCCGAAGCTGCGCACCTGCTGCTGGGCGTGGTCCAGCTCGACCACCCGGTTGACGGTACGGGCCAGGAACTCGCGGTCATGGCTGACCAGCACCGTCCCGGCGCGCAGCCCGGTGACGAACGCCTCCAGCCGGTCCAGGCCGTCCAGGTCCAGGTCATTGGTCGGCTCGTCCAGCAGGAAGATGTCGTACCGGCTCAGCAGCAGCGACGCCAGGCCCGCCCGCGCGGCCTGGCCGCCGGACAGTGCCGTCATCTGCTGGTCGAGTCCGACCTTCAGCCCCAGCCCCTCGGCGACCTCCGCCGCCCGCTCCTCCAGGTCGGCGCCGCCCAGGTCCAGCCAGCGCTCCAGGCCGACGGCGTAGGCGTCGTCCGAACCGGGCAGGCCGTCGACCAGCGCCTGGGTGGCGGTGTCCAGCGCCGCCTGTGCGGCGGCCACTCCGGTGCGGCGGGCCAGGAAGGCGCTCACCGTCTCGCCGGGGCGGCGGTCGGGCTCCTGGGGGAGGTGGCCGACGTTGGCGGTCGGCGGGCTGAGCCGCAGGGTGCCCTGGTCGGGGGCGTCCAGGCCGGCCAGCAGGCGCAGCAGCGTGGACTTGCCCGCGCCGTTGGCGCCGACCAGCCCCACGACATCGCCCGGCGCGACGACCAGGTCCAGGCCGGAGAAGAGTGCGCGGTCGCCGTGGCCGGCGGCGAGATCCTTGGCGACGAGAGTGGCAGTCATCAGGACCCGATCCTACGGCCCCGGGCAGACGTGCTCGCCGGGGGCGCGGGGAACGGTGTGCTCTCGTGGTGCGCCGAACGTATGGTGCTTCGCGCCTTGGGTGGTTGGGCGGGTGGTCTTGGGCTGTGGGGGGGTGGGTGGTTGTTCGCGCAGTTCCTCGCGCCCCTGGGGTGGTGGGTGGTGGAGCGGGTGAGGTCGTTTTCGGGTCGGTAAGCGGGGAATCCGGGCCTTATGGTGCAGATCGGATACACGATGATGACCGAGCAGGCCGGGCCCGTCGAGTTGGTGGACCACCTGGTCAGGGCGGAGGAGGTGGGCTTCGACTTCTCCGTGGTCTCGGACCACTACTTCCCGTGGCTGGACGCGCAGGGCCACGCCTCGTACGCGTGGAGTGTGCTCGGCGCCGCCGCTCGGGCCACCGCGCGGATTCCGCTGATGACGTATGTGACCTGCCCGACCATCCGCTACCACCCGGCCGTCGTGGCGCAGAAGGCGGCCACCGTGCAGTTGCTCTCGCACGGCCGCTTCCGGCTCGGCCTCGGCGCGGGGGAGAACCTCAACGAGCATGTGGTGGGCGGCGGCTGGCCCCCGGTGGACGTACGCCACGAGATGCTGGAGGAGGCGGTGGAGGTCATCCGGGCGCTGTTCGCCGGCGGCTATGTCAACCACCACGGCACCCACTTCGACGTCGAGTCCGCCAAGCTGTGGGACCTGCCGGAGCCGCCCCCGCCGATCGGTGTCGCCGTCTCCGGGGAGCAGTCCTGCGAGCTGGCCGGGCGACTGGCCGATCTGGTGATCTCCACCGAGCCCGAGGGCGGGCTGCTGGAGGCGTTCGACCGGTACGGCGGCGCGGGCAAGCCCCGGGTCGGCCAGCTGCCGGTCTGCTACGACCCGGACGCGGGCGCCGCCGTGGCCCGAGCGCACGAGCAGTTCCGCTGGTTCGGCGGCGGCTGGAAGGTCAACTCCGAGCTGCCCGGCACCGCCGCCTTCGCCGCCGCGACGCAGTTCGTCCGCCCCGACGACGTGGCCGCCTCCATCCCCTGCGGTGACGACGTCGAGGCGTTCGTCGAGGCGGTGCGGCCCTACGCCGAGGCGGGGTTCAGCGAGATCGCGCTGGTGCAGATCGGCGGCGACGCCCAGTACCCGTTCCTGGACTGGGCGGAGAAGTCGCTGCTGCCCGCCCTCCGGGAGCTGTGAGGCCCGCGCCACGCAGCCCCACCCCACGTACGAAAAGAGAGCACCATGTCCGCGACGACACTCGGCATCGACCCGGCCGAACTCGACGAGAGCCTGCTCATGCACGAGCTGGAGCAGGTCCACCGCACCCGCCACGAGACCCTGCTGCACGGCTCGCCGGAGGCGCTGGACCGGCACACCTCGCGGACCGCCGAGCTGGAGGAGGAGTATCTGCGCCGCCACCCGGAGCGCCAGGTCGCCGCCGGCCGCACCCGGCTCGGCGCACGGGCCCGCACCCGGGCGGGCGGCACCGACCCGCAGGCGCCGCGCGGCCTGGCCTGAGCAGCGCCGGAAACCGGTCCGAACGTCCAGCCGTACGTTCGGACCGGGTACCCACCGGTACCCGGTCCGATGCACAGACGACGACCCCAGCAGCGCGCGACTACCGGACCAGCAGCGGCCGGTCCGGGAACCGGTGCTCGACCAGCGCCTGCGCCAGCGCGTCCGCGAACGGCCCGGCGGCCGACGCGTCGCCGCCCGCCGTCACCACGCCCCGCTCCGCGACCACCTCCCCGGCCGGCGACTGCTCCGCGCCGGGGCCCAGCAGCCGGCGCCCGGCGCCCAGCGCGCCCACCGGCTTGCCGTGCCGGTACGCCTCCACGACGAACCGCAGCGCGTCCGGCTCCTCGGCCAGCGTCCCGGCCGACTCGTCGCCGCCGGCCACCACCACCGCGTCGTACAGCACCGAGGCCATGGTCGCCAGCGCCCGGTCCACCGCGACGGTGCCGCCGCCCTCGGCCCGCACCTGGCCGTCCCGGGGGGCCAGCAGCTCCACGATCACGCCCCGCGAGGTCAGGCCCTCGCGTACCGCCGCGGTCTGCGCCCCGTCCACGCCGTCCGCGACCAGCACCGCGACCTTGCGGGTGGCCGGGTCGCCGCCGAGCAGGTTCTGCTGGCTGAGCGCGGGGGAGACCGTGTTGTGGGCCGCTCCGGGCGCCCCCGCCGGGGGCTCCAGGCCGAGCCCGGTGGCGACCTCGGTGGCGAGCGTCCGGTCGACGTTGCCCAGGTTGGCGAGCATGCGCTCGCGTACGCCGATGTCCTCCACCTTGCCCAGTTCGAACCGGAACGCCGCCACGATGTGCTGCTTCTCCCAGTCGGCCATGCTGTTCCAGAACAGCGTGGCCTGGCTGTAGTGGTCCTGGAAGCTGTCGCTGCGGCGGCGGATCTTGTCGCCGTCCACCCGCACCTGGTAGTGCTTGAAGACGCCCTCCGGCAGCCCGGCCCCGGACCCGGCGTGCGCCGGGCAGCCGCCGCCCAGCGAGTTGGGGAAGTAGCTGGTGCCGGTCTGGATCAGCTGCTGGCCGAAGCCGTCCCGGTGGTTCTGGCTGACCTCGGCGACCGGCCGGTTGACCGGCAGCTGGGAGAAGTTGGGGCCGCCCAGCCGGATCAGCTGGGTGTCCAGGTAGGAGAAGTTGCGGCCCTGGAGCAGCGGGTCGTTGGTGAAGTCGATGCCGGGCACCACATTGGCGGTGTGGAAGGCCACCTGTTCGGTCTCGGCGAAGAAGTTCTGCGGGTTGCGGTCCAGCACCATCCGGCCGATCGGGCGGACCGGCACCTGCTCCTCCGGGATGATCTTCGTGGCGTCCAGCAGGTCGAAGTCGAACGCGAACTCGTCCTCCTCCGGCACCAGCTGCACGCCCAGCTCCCACTCCGGGTAGCTGCCGGCGGCGATGGCCTCCCACAGGTCCCGCCGGTTGAAGTCCGGGTCCCGCCCGGCCGCCAGCTGCGCCTCGTCCCAGACCAGCGAGGCCACGCCCAGCTTGGGCTTCCAGTGGAACTTCACGAACGTACCGCGCCCCTGCGCGTTGACGAACCGGAAGGTGTGCACGCCGAAGCCCTGCATCATCCGGAAGCTGCGCGGGATCGCCCGGTCCGACATCAGCCACATCAGCATGTGGGTGGTCTCCGGGGTGAGGGCGCAGAAGTCCCAGAAGGTGTCGTGCGCCGAGGCGCCGGTGGGCATCTCGTTCTGCGGCTCCATCTTCACCGCGTGCACGAAGTCCGGGAACTTGATGGCGTCCTGGATGAAGAAGACCGGGAAGTTGTTGCCCACCAGGTCGTAGTTGCCCTGCCGGGTGTAGAACTTCGTCGCGAAGCCCCGCACGTCGCGCACCGTGTCCGCCGAGCCGCGCGGCCCCTGCACGGTGGAGAACCGCACGAAGACGGGGGTGCGCCGGCCGGGCTCCTGGAGGAAGTCCGCGCAGGTGTACTCGGCCAGCGACTCATACGGCTCGAAGTACCCGTACGCGCCCGAACCCCGCGCGTGCACCACCCGCTCCGGGATGCGCTCATGGTCGAAGTGGGTGACCTTCTCCCGGAAGTGGAAGTCCTCCAGCAGCGTCGGTCCGCGGTCCCCCGCCGCCAGCGAGTTGTCGGTGTCGTCGACCCGCACTCCCTGATCGGTGGTCAGCGCCGGTCCCGGCGGGACCCGGAAGCCGTCCAGCTGCTGGTCCTTCTCGTCGTCCCGATCGGCACCGCTGCCCGCGGTCTCCGGCCCTACGGCCATGGTTGTGCTCCCTCTCGAACGGTCGGCGGCGGCGATGCCGCCCGGCGGTCCGCCCCGGTACCCGGGCCGTCCCGGTTCATGCACGGCGGACGGCAGGGCCGCCCGGCTTCCCCCGGACGGCCCTGGGCGCGGATCGGCGCGCATGAACCGGACCGACCCGGGTACCGCACCGGGCTGCCGGGCCGCACCCGTGGGCCGGCACCCACCGTCCGACCCATGGAGGAACCCGTGGCCATCAGCCCCATCGACCTGCAGAAGGCCCTCTCCGGCGCCAACTACCCCGCCGATCGCGAGTCGCTGGCCAAGTGTGCCGCCGGCAACGGCGCCGACAAGAGCCTGATCGACCGCATCCGCAAGCTCGACGCCAAGAGCTTCGAGAACCCCGCCGAGGTCAGCAAGGCCCTCTTCAAGCACGCCTGACCGGCCGGTGCCCCCGTCCCGCCGCACCGGCGGGGCGGGGGGATCGCCGGCCCGCCAAGGAGCCCGCCAAGGAGACCGTCAGCCCCTGGGGTCCGTCAGCCCCTGGGGTCCGTCAGCCCTTGGAGACCGTCAGCCCTTACGGAGGCCGTATGAACACCACCCCCGTCCGCTGGAAGCGTGCCGTGGTCACCGGCGGCGCCGGCTTCGTCGGCTCCCACCTGTGCACCGCGCTGCTCGACCGGGGCACCCGGGTCGTCTGCGTCGACGACTACTCCACCGGCAGCCCGGAGAACGTCGCCCACCTCGCCCGCCGCGACGGCTTCGCCCTGCTCAAGGCCGACGTCTGCGAGCCGTTCGAGGTCGAGGGGCCCGTCGACCTGGTGCTGCACTTCGCCTCCCCGGCGTCCCCCGCCGACTACCTGCGGCTGCCGCTGCACACCCTGGACACCGGCAGCCTGGGCACCCGCAATGTGCTGGCGCTGGCCCGCGAGCACCAGGCCCGGCTGGTCCTCGCCTCCACCTCGGAGGTCTACGGCGACCCGCTGCGGCACCCGCAGCCCGAGGACTACTGGGGCAATGTCAACCCGGTCGGCCCGCGCAGCGTCTACGACGAGGCCAAGCGCTTCGCCGAGGCGCTCACCACCGCCGACATCGCGGTGCGCGGCACCAACGCCGCCATCGTCCGGCTGTTCAACACCTACGGCCCCCGGATGCGCGCCCGCGACGGCCGGGCCGTGCCCACCTTCATCCGGCAGGCGCTGGCCGGCGAGCCGCTGACCGTCACCGGCGACGGCAGCCAGACCCGCTCGCTCACCTATGTCGACGACACGGTGCGCGGCGTCCTGGCGCTGGCCGGCTCCGACCTGGCCGGGCCGGTGAACATCGGCAACCCCGCCGAGCTGACCATGACCGAGCTGGCCCGGCTGGTCATCAGGCTCACCGGCTCCTCCTCCGAGCTGCGCTTCATCGAACGCCCCACCGACGACCCCGCCGTCCGGCGGCCCGACATCACCCTCGCCCGGGGCAAGCTCCAGTGGGACCCGCTCACCGATCCCGAGGAGGGGCTGCGGCGCACCATCACCTGGTTCCGCGCCAACGCCTGAGCCCCGTACGGCACCGCCGCCCCGCGAGTACCGAAAGGCCACCGATCCCATGCGCATCCTCGGTATCAACGCCCTCTTCCACGACCCGGCGGCGGCCCTGGTCATCGACGGCCGCACCGTCGCCGCAGCCGAGGAGGAGCGGTTCTCCCGCCGCAAGCACGGCAAGCGCCCGGTCCCCTTCGCCGCCTGGGAACTGCCCGAGCAGGCCGCCGCCTGGTGCCTGGCCCAGGCCGGACTGCGGCCCCAGGACCTCGACGCCGTCGCCTACTCCTTCGACCCGGCGCTGGCGAGGCCCGCCGACGAACTGGGCCTGGACGACCCCTGGGACCACCTGCGGCTGACGTACGCTCGCGAGGCGCCGCGCTTCCTGGCCACCGCGCTGCCCGGCCTCGACCCGGCCGCCGTCCGCTTCGTACCGCACCATGTCGCGCACGCCGCCTCCGCCGCGCACGCCGCACCCGACGCCGAGACCTGCGCGGTGCTGGTGCTGGACGGCCGGGGCGAGGCCGCCTCCCACCTGGCCGCCCGGCGGGTCGGCCGCGACCTGGAACCGCTGCACACTCAGGCGCTGCCGCACTCGCTCGGCCTGGTGTACGAGGAGCTGACCGAGCACCTGGGCTTCCTGCGCTCCTCCGACGAGTACAAGGTGATGGCCCTCGCCTCGCACGGCACGCCCCGGATGCTCCCCGAACTGCGCCGCCGGGTGCACAGCACCGGCGACGGCGGCTTCCGCGCCTCCCGGGTGCCCTGGGCCGAGCTGACCGCGCCGCGCCGCCCCGCCGAGGCATGGACCCAGGACCACGCCGACCTGGCCGCCAGCGCCCAGCGGTGCCTGGAGGAGGTGCTGCTCGACCTGGCCCGCTGGCTGCACGGTCGCACCGGGGACCGGCTGCTGGCGATGGCCGGGGGAGTGGCCCTCAACTGCGTGGCCAACTCCCGGCTCGCCCGGGAGGGCCCCTTCGACCGGGTCTGGGTGCAGCCCGCCGCCGGCGACGCCGGGACCGCGCTCGGCGCCGCCCTGCACCTGGCGGCGGGCGGCGGCGACCGGCCCGCCCCGATGCACGGCGCCGACCTGGGCCGGGGCTGGTCCGAAGCCGAACTGGAGGCGTGGCTGAAGACCGCGGGCGTCCCCTACGACCGGCCCGCCGACATCGCCGCCGAGGTGGCCGAGGCGCTGGCCGCCGACCGGATCGTGGCCTGGTTCCAGGGCCGCGCCGAGTACGGCCCGCGCGCCCTCGGCCACCGCTCGCTGCTCGCCCACCCGGGCCACTCCGGCAACCTGGAGCGGCTCAACGACGTCAAGGGCCGCGAGCAGTTCCGGCCGGTGGCGCCGATGGTCCTCGCCGAGCGCGCCGCCGCGATCTTCGACGGGCCGCTGCCCAGCCCGTACATGCTCTTCGTGCACGAGGTGGCCCCCGAGTGGCGCGACCGCATCCCCGCCGTGGTGCACGTCGACGGCACCGCCCGCATCCAGACCGTCGACCGGCGGGCCGAACCGCTGGTCGCCCGGATGCTGGAGCGCTTCGAACGGCTCACCGGGCTGCCGGTGGTGGTCAACACCAGCCTCAACACGGCGGGGCGGCCCATGGTGGACGACCCGCGCGACGCCCTGGAGTGCTTCGGCTCCTCCCCGGTCGACCTGCTGGCGCTCGGCCCGTTCGCCGTCCGCCGGGGCCGGCTGTTCGCCGCCGCCGACCCGGCCGAGGTGGCCCGGTGACCGGCTACGCGGTGGTCATCCCCACCCTGGGCCGGCCCAGCCTCACCGGCTGCCTGCACGCCCTGGCCGCATCCACCGGGCCCCGGCCCCGGCGGGTGGTGCTGGTCGACGACCGGCCGCTGGACGACTGCCGCCCGCTGCCGGCCGCGATCCCCGAGGCGCTGCGCGACCGGACCACCACCGTGCCCGGCTGCGGCAACGGCCCGGCCGCCGCCCGCAACGCCGGCTGGCGGGCCACCGATGAGCCCTGGGTGGCCTTCCTGGACGACGACGTGCTGCCCGGCCCCACCTGGGCCGCCGATCTGGCCGTCGACCTCACGGCGGCCGGACCGCAGGTCGGCGCGGTGCAGGGCCGCATCCGGGTGCCGCTGCCGGAGGACCGCCGCCCCACCGACTGGGAGCGCGGCACCGCCGGGCTGGCCACCGCGCTGTGGATCACCGCCGACATGGCCTACCGGCGGGCGGCGCTGGAGGCGGTCGGCGGCTTCGACGAGCGCTTCCGGCGGGCCTTCCGCGAGGACGCCGACCTGGCGCTGCGCACCCTGGACGCCGGCTGGACGATCACCATGGGCACCCGGCGCACCACCCACCCGGTCCGGCCCGCCGACCGCTGGGCCTCGGTCCGCGCCCAGGCGGGCAACGCCGACGACGCCCTGATGACCCGGCTGCACGGCCACGGCTGGTGGGCCCGCGCCCAGGCCCCGCGCGGACGGCTGCCGGTCCACCTGGCCGTCACCGCCGCCGCGCTGGCCGCCGTGGGCTGCGCCGCCGCCCGCCGCCCGGCCGCCGCCCTGGGCTGCGCGGCGGCCTGGGCGCTCGGCACGGCCGAGTTCACGCTCGCCCGTACGCTGCCGGGGCCGGGCACCGCCGAGGAGGTCGCCGCCATGGCGGCGACCAGCGCCCTGATCCCGCCCGCCGCGTCACTCCACTGGCTGCGCGGCCGCCTGCGGCACCGGACGGCCGGGCCGTGGACCGCCCCGGCCGCGCCGGAGCCCCGCCGGCCCGCGCCGACCGCGCAGGATGCGCTCTGAGCTGCGGCGCGACGCCCGGCGGGGCTCCGGCGGGCGTCGGGCGGCCACCGGGGCGGCCGGCCTTGGCGGGCGCCGGGGGCGGCCATCGCCGCCGGGGCGGGTGTTTGCCGCGATACGCCCTGGGAAGGCGCGGGCCAGTGCCACCGACAAAAGGCACAAAAGGGCTGTATCGGCCGCCCTGGACGGTCGACGGCCTGCCCCGGGTCATGCGCCCGCCCACGGTGGCGACCCGAGGCCGCAGGACTGCGCCCGACCGCCCCGCCCCCGGAGTGTGCACCGCCGCAGGCTGTGCCAGGAAAGCAGGCTGCCATGACCCGTCCCGGGCCCGGCCCCGCCCGCCCCCGTCCCGGTGCGGACGGCCACGCCCCGCCCCCGGCGGGCGACCGCTCGCCGCACGACCTGCCGGAGCGGCTGGAGCGGCTGGCACGGCTGCCGGCCGGCCCGGAGCGCGACCGGCTGCGCGAGCAGGTCATCTCCTCGCTGATGCCGATGGCCCGCCGGCTCGCCCGGCGGTTCCGCAACCGGGGGGAGAGCGACGACGACCTGCTCCAGGTCGCCTCGGTGGGCCTGGTCAAGGCCGTCGACCGCTACGACCCCCGGCAGGGCCACGCCTTCGAGTCCTTCGCCGTGCCCACCATCGTCGGGGAGCTCAAGCGCCACTTCCGCGACCACGCCTGGGACCTGCACGTCCCCCGGCGGGTGCAGGAGGCCCGCAACCAGGTGCGCCGCGCCCAGCAGGAGCTGCTCCAGCCGCTGGAGGGCCGCAGCCCCACCGTCGCGGAGGTGGCCCGGCACACCGGGCTGCCCGAGGAGGACGTGATCCTCGGCCTGGAGGCGTACCAGGCGTACACGGCCGTCTCGCTGGACGCGCCGGTGCCGGGCATGGAGGCCGGGTCGCTGGCGGACACCATGGGCACCGAGGACCGCTTCCTGGACCTGGTCGTGGACCGGATCTCGCTGCGGCCGCTGCTGGAGGAGCTGCCCGAGCGCGAGCGCCGCATCCTCTTCCTGCGCTTCTTCCGCAGCATGACGCAGCATCAGATCGCGGACGCGGTCGGCGTCTCGCAGATGCACGTCTCCCGGCTGATAGCCCGTTCGTGCGCCACGCTGCGCAGCGGCATGCTGACCGGCGTCTGAGCCCGACCGCCCTCCATGCCCGACCGTCCCCCCACGCCCGACCGCCCCCCACGCCCGCCCGGACCGCCGGGAGCGCCGTACGGCCGCGACGGGCCGCCGTCACGGAAGGTGAGTGAATTGTCCAGGTTTGGTAGTGCTGTACCGGGAAAGCCGCCTGCCATGCCGATGCCGCCCGCCGCCACCGCCGCCCGACCGGTCCCCGCCGCCCCGGCACCGGCGGCCCAGCCCTGGATCTTCCCGCACGCCGCCCCCGCCGAGCGGCGACCGCCCCCCGGACCCGACCGGCCCCGGCGCCCCGGGCGGCCCGGACCCGCCGGGCGCGGCCTGCCGGACGCCGTCCTCTTCGACCGCGACGGCACCCTGGTGTTCGACGTCCCGTACAACGGCGACCCCGGCTGGGTGCGCCCGGTGCCGCAGGCCCGCGCCGCGCTGGCCCAGCTGCGCACCCTCGGCGTCCCGGTCGGCGTGGTGAGCAACCAGTCCGGCGTGGCCAGGGGCGTGCTCACCCGGCGCCAGGTCACCGCCGTCCAGGAGCGGGTGGAGCAGCTGCTCGGCCCGTTCCGGGTCTGGGCCGTCTGCCCGCACGGACCCGATGACCACTGCGGCTGCCGCAAACCCGCCCCCGGCCTGATCCTGGCCGCCTGCGGCCGGATCGGCGCCGACCCGGCCCGCACGGTGGTCATCGGCGACATCGGCGCGGACGTCGCGGCGGCGGCCGCCGCCGGGGCGCGCGGCATCCTGGTCCCCGCCCCCGCCACCCGCCCGGAGGAGGTCGACCGCGCCGGCGAGGTCGCGCCCGACCTGCTCGCCGCCGTCCGGCTGGCCCTGCACCTGCCGCCCGCGCCCACCCCGGGGAGCGCGCCGTGAGGACGCTGGTGGTCCGGTTGGACAGCGCCGGGGACGTCCTGCTGGCCGGCCCCGCCATACGGGCCGCCGCCGCCGCGTCCGAGCACACCGCCGTGCTGTGCGGCCCGCAGGGCGCCTGGGCCGCCCGGATGCTGCCCGGCGTGGACGAGGTCCTGGTGCACGACGCGCCCTGGGAGGGCCTGGAGCCGCCGCCGGTACGGACCGAGGACGTCCGTGCGCTCCTGGCCGACCTCGCCCAACGCCGCTTCGACCGCGCCCTGGTCCTCGCCTCCCACCACCAGAGCCCGCTGCCCGCCGCGCTGCTGCTCCGGCTGGCCGGCGTCCGCTGGATCGCCGCCGACAGCGAGCACTACCCCGGCTCGCTGCTGGACCTGCGGCACCGCCGCGCCCCCGGCCGCCACGAGGCCGAGGCCGCCCTCGACCTCGCGGCGGCGGCGGGCCTGCCGCTGCCGCCCGGCGACGACGGCCGGCTGCGGATCACCCCGCCGCCCGACACCTCCGGGCTCACCGGCACCGCCCCCTACCTGGTGCTGCACCCCGGCGCCGCCGTACCCGCCCGCACCTGGAGCCCCGGCCGCGCCGCCACCGCGCTGCGCTCCCTCACCCGGGCCGGCCACCGGGTCGTGGTCACCGGCGGCCCCGGCGAGGAAGCCCTCACCGCCCAGGTCGCCGCTGCGGGACCCGCCCTCGACCTGGGCGGCCGCACCGCCCCCGACCAGCTCGCCGGGATACTGGCCCACGCCGACGCCGCCGTGGTGGGCAACACCGGCCCCGCCCACCTCGCCGCCGCCGTGGGCACCCCGGTGGTCAGCCTGTTCGCCCCCGTCGTCCCCGCCGAGCGCTGGGCCCCGTACCGCGTCCCGCACGTCCTGCTCGGCCGCCCCGACGCGCCCTGCGCCGGCAGCCGGGCCCGCAGCTGTCCCGTCCCCGGCCACCCCTGCCTGGACTCGGTCACCGACGCCGAACTCCTCACCGCCGTCGCCACCCTCACCGGCGGACCGATCGGACCCACCGGCCCCGCCCCGACCCGCCGCGAGGTGACCGCGTGAACATCCTGCTCTGGCACGTCCACGGCTCCTGGACCACCTCCTTCGTCCAGGGCCCGCACACCTACCTGCTGCCGGTCACCCCCGACCGGGGCCCGGACGGCCTGGGCCGCGCCCGCACCTGGGACTGGCCGGCCAGTGTCCTCGAACTGCCGCCCGAGCGGCTGCGCACCGCCGACATCGACCTGGTCGTCCTCCAGCGCCCGCACGAGGCCGCGCTGGCCGAGGAGTGGCTCGGCCGCCGCCCCGGCCGCGACCTGCCCGCCGTCTACCTGGAGCACAACGCCCCGCACGGCGCGGTGCCCGACACCCGGCACCCGGCGGCCGACCGCGACGACCTGCTGCTGGTGCACGTCACCCACTTCAACCGCCTCTTCTGGGACAGCGGCTCCACCCGCACCGCCGTCATCGAGCACGGCATCGTCGACCCCGGCCACCGCTACACCGGCCGGCTGGCCCGCGCCGCCGTCGTGGTCAACGAACCGGTACGGCGCGGCCGCACCACCGGCACCGACCTGCTGCCCGCCCTTGCCGCCGCCGCCCCGCTGGACGTCTTCGGCATGGGCACCGAAGGGCTGGCCGGCCACCTCGGACTGCCGCCCGACCGCTGCCGCACCCAGGACCTCCCGCAGGCCGAACTGCACCGGGCGCTCGCCGACCGGCGGGTCTACCTGCACCCGGTGCGCTGGACCTCGCTCGGCCTGTCGCTGCTGGAGGCGATGCACCTGGGCATGCCGGTGGTCGCCCTGGCCACCACCGAGGCGGTGCACGCCGTGCCGCCCGGCGCCGGAGTGCTCTCCACCCGGCCCGAGGAGCTGGCCGACGCCGTACGCCACTACCTGGACGACCCGGCGGCGGCCGTCACCGACGGCTTCCGGGCCCGCCAGGCCGCGCTGGACCGCTACGGACTGAAGCGCTTCCTGGCCGACTGGAACCATGTGATCGAAGAGGTGTGCGCATGAGGCCCCTGAAGATCTCCCTCGTCTCCGAGCACGCCAGCCCGCTCGCCGCGCTGGGCGGCGTCGACGCGGGCGGCCAGAACGTCCATGTCGCCGCGCTGGCCTCGGCGCTCGCCGACCTCGGCCACGAGATCACCGTCCACACCCGCCGGGACGCCCCCGCCCTCGCCGATGACGTACCGCTGCGCGCCGGGGTCACCGTCCACCACGTCCCGGCGGGCCCCGCCCGCGCCGTCCCCAAGGACGACCTGCTGCCGTATATGCACGCCTTCGGTGAGCACCTGGCCCGCACCTGGGCCGCCGACCCGCCCCACCTGGTGCACGCCCACTTCTGGATGTCCGGCCTGGCCGCGCTGCGCGGCACCCGCGAGCTGGACGTACCGGTGGTGCAGACCTTCCACGCGCTGGGCGCCGTCAAGCGCCGCCACCAGGGCGCCGCCGACACCAGCCCCGCCCGCCGCGTCGCGCTGGAGCAGACGGTCGGCCGGATGTGCCGGCGCATCATCGCCACCTGCCGCGACGAGGTCGACGAACTGGCCGCCATGGGCCTGCCCCGCGACCGCGCCACCGTGGTGCCCTGCGGCATCGACCCGGCCCGCTTCACCCCCGACGGGCCGATCGCGCGGCGCACCGGCCGGCCCCGGCTGCTCCAGGTCGGCCGACTGGTCCCGCGCAAGGGCGTCGCCACTGCCATCACCGCGCTGGCCCGCATCCCCGGCGCCGAACTGCTGGTCGCGGGCGGCCCGCCCGCCGACCGGCTCGACACCGACCCCGAGGCCCGGCGGCTGACCGCCCTCGCCCGGGACACCGGCGTCGCGGACCGGCTGCGGCTGCTCGGCAGCGTCCCGCCCGCCGAGCTGCCCGCCCTGCTGCGCAGCGCCGACCTGGTGCTCTGCCCGCCGGACTACGAGCCGTTCGGCATCGTGCCGCTGGAGGCCATGGGCTGCGGCGTACCGGTGGTCGCCAGCGCGGTCGGCGGCCACCTGGACACGGTCGCGGACCGGGGCACCGGGCGGCTGGTACCGCCCGGGGACCCGGACGCGCTGGCCTCGGCCGCCGTCGAACTGCTCGCCACCCCGCGCGTACGGGCCGCGTACGGGGCGGCCGGGCGGCGCCGGGTGCTCGCCCGCTACAGCTGGGAGGGCGTCGCCGCCGCCACCGAGGCCGTCTACCGGGAGGTCCTGATGGCGGCCCACCGGACCGCCAAGGCCACGGCCACCGTCACCGGGGCGATCTGATGCCCCCGTCCCTGCGCTTATCGCCGTGCCGTCCGCGCCCCGTCGGCCGCCACCGCCGGCCCAGCTGAGTCCGCCACCACCGTGACAGGAGCAGCCCGATGCCCCGACTGCGCACCGCAACCGCCCCCGTCCCCCCGGCCGCCGCCACTGCCGAGGCGGCAGCCAGGGCCGCCGCCGAACACTGCCGGGCCCTCCAGGACACCCTCGCCCGGTTCCACCGGCAGGGCCTGACCCGGGTCACCGCCTGGGGCACCGCACTGGCCGCCGTCCTCCCCGGCGGCGGCCGGCTGCTCGCCGCGGGCAACGGCGGCAGCGCCGCCCAGGCCCAGCACCTCACCGCCGAACTGGTCGGCCGCTACAGCCGGGAGCGCCCCGGCTTCTCCGCCATCGCCCTGCACGCCGACACCTCCACCGTCACCGCCGTCGGCAACGACTACGGCTTCGACTCGCTCTACGCCCGCCAGATCGCCGCCCACGGCCGACCCGGCGACGTCCTGATGCTGCTCTCCACCTCCGGCCGCAGCCCCAATCTGCTCGCCGCCGCCCGGTCCGGACGCAAAGCCGGAATGACCGTCTGGGCGATGACCGGCCGCCGCCCCAACCCCCTGGCCGCCGCCGCCGACGAAGCCCTCACCATCGACGCCGCCGCCACCGCCACCGTCCAGGAGATGCACCTGGTGGCACTCCACCTGCTCTGCGAGGCGTTCGACAGCGCCCTGACCCGCGCCACCACCCCGCCCGCCGACGGCGGCGGGGACCGGACGGCGCCGGAAGAGGCGCCGTGGGAGGCGGTATGACGGCCCGCCACCCTCTTGGGGCGCGCCCGACGGGTACGGCCGCCGGGCCAGGCGATCCGCAGCGGGAGGCGACATGACGAGCCGTCACACACCCCTGGTCGTCGTCGGTGACGCCCTGCTGGACCGCGACATCGACGGCGAGGCCACCCGGCTGACCCCCGACGCGCCCGCACCCGTGGTCGACATCGCCGCCGAGCAGAGCCGCCCCGGCGGCGCCGGGCTGGCGGCGGCCCTGGCCGCCGCCGACGGCCGGGAGGTCGTCCTGGTGACACCGCTGGGCCGCGACGCCGCGTCCGGCACCGTACGGGACGCCCTGGCCGCCCGGGGCGTCCGGCTGGCCGAACTCCCGCTGCACGGCAGCCTGCCCGTCAAGACCCGGGTCCGGGCGGCCGGCCGGCCGCTGGTCCGCTTCGACCACGGCGGCGGCACCCCCGGCGGCCCCGGCGACGCGGCCCGCCGCGCCATCGACGGCGCCGCCGCCGTCCTGGTCGCCGACTACGGCCGGGGCGCCGCCACCGTACTCCGGCCGCTGCTCGCCGCCGCCGCCCGCCGCATACCGGTGCTCTGGGACCCCCACCCGCGCGGCGACGCCCCCGTACCCGGCACCCGGCTGGCCACCCCCAACGCCGCCGAGGCCCGCGCCCTGGCCGCCGCCCTGCCGGACAGCCCCAGCCCCGACGACACCTCGCTGCGCGCCGACGCCGCCCGCGCCGCGCTGCTGGCCGGGCACTGGCAGGCCGCCGCCGTCGCCCTCACCCTCGGTGAGCGGGGCGTGCTGCTCACCCGGGGCGGCAGCCCCATGCTGCTGCCGCCGCCGCAGGCCGCCACCGGCGACCCCTGCGGCGCCGGCGACTGCCTGTCCGCCGTCGCGGCCGGGGCGCTGGCCGATGGCGCCCTGCCGGAGGAGGCGCTCCAGCAGGCCGTGGCGGCGGCCGCCGCCTTCGTCGCCGCAGGCGGCGCGGGCAGCACCGCGCTGTGGCGCGACCCGGCCGGGCCCGCAGCGCCGCCCTCCCCGTCGGCGGACGCCGCCGCGCTGGCCGCCGCCGTACGGGCCCGGGGCGGCACCGTGGTCGCCACCGGCGGCTGCTTCGACCTGCTGCACATCGGCCATGTCGGGCTGCTGGAGAGCGCCCGCCGGATCGGGGACTGCCTCATCGTCTGCCTCAACTCCGACGACTCCGTACGGCGGCTCAAGGGGCCGGGCCGCCCGCTCAACCCCGCCGCCGACCGGGCCGGGGTCCTCGCCGGGCTCGGCTGCGTCGACGCCGTCGCCGTCTTCGACGAGGACACTCCCGAGGCCCTGCTGCGTACGCTGCGCCCGCATGTCTGGGTCAAGGGCGGCGACTACACCCCCGACGACCTCCCCGAGGCCGCCGCCCTCGCCGCCTGGGACGGCCAGGCCGTCGTCCTCCCCTACCTCGACGGCCGCTCCACCACCGCCCTCACCCACCGCGCCGCCCTCACCCACCGCACCACCCGGGCCCACCGATGACCCCGCCCCGCGGAACCGCCCCCGCGAGGCCGCCGGGCGGTGCGGTACGGCTGGCGGCCGGTCAGCGCGCGGCCGGGGCGGCCCGGTGACCCCCGGGGCGCGCCGCGACGCCGGGCGGGTGCTGGTGCTGCGGGCGCTCGGCCTGGGCGATCTGCTCACCGCCGTGCCCACACTGCGCGCCCTGCGCCGGGCGAACCCGGGCCGGGAGATCGTGCTGGCCGCGCCCGCCCAGCTCGCGGAACCGGCCGCCGCCACCGGCGCCGTCGACCGGCTGCTGCCCACCGAAGCCCCCGGGCGCGCCGTACCCGACCGGTTGGACTGGACCGGCCCGCCCCCCGAACTCGCCGTCGACCTGCACGGCAACGGACCCCCCAGCCACCGGCTGCTGCAACGCCTCCGACCGGGCCGACTGCTCGCCTTCGCCCACCCCGGCACCCCGGGCCTCCCCGGCCCGCCCTGGCACCCCGACGAGCATGAGCGCATCCGCTGGTGCCGGCTCCTCAGCTGGTACGGCATCCCCGCCGACCCCGACGACCTGCTGATCACCGCCCCCGCCCGGCCCTCCCCGGCGCCCGGCGCGATCGTGCTGCACCCCGGCGCGGACGCCGCCGCCCGCCGCTGGCCGCCGGAGCGCTTCGCCGCCGTCGCCGCGGCCCTCACCGCGCGGCGCCGCCGGGTGGTGCTCACCGCCGGGCCGGGGGAGGGGCCGCTCGCCCGCCGGGTCGCGGACCTCGCCGGGCTGCCCGCCCACCGGATCGTGGCCGACCCCACCTTCGCGGAGCTGGCCGCCCTGCTGGCCGGGGCCCGCGCCCTGGTGGTCGGGGACACCGGCCCGGCCCATCTGGCGACCGCCCTCGGCACCCCGTCCGTCGTCCTCTTCGGCCCGGTCGCCCCGAGCCTGTGGGGCCCACCGGACCGCCCCCGGCACCGCACCCTCTGGCACCCCGACCCCGGCTCCCCGCCCCGCCCCGGCGACGCCCACGGCGACCGCCCCGATCCCCGGCTGCTCCGGATCACCCCCACCGACGTCCTCCAGGCCCTCGCCACCCTCCCGCCGCCCACGGCCGCCGCCGGCTCGGCCCGGCCCGCACCCCCGACAAGGCCACGCCCAGTGACCCCAAGCCCAGTGACAGGGACCCACCCATGACCGACCGCCCGCCCGACCACCCGACCGACCACGACCCGGCCCGGCCCGACCCACCCCGGGTCGGAGTGGTCGTGATCACCCGTGACCGCAAGGACGGCCTGCTGCGCACCCTGGACCGCCTCGCCGCCCTCCCCGAACGCCCGCCGGTGGTGGTCGTGGACAACGCCTCCACCGACGGCACCGCCGACGCCGTACGCGACCTGCACCCCGGCGTCCGACTGCTGACCCTGGACCGCAACCGGGGCGCCGCCGCCCGCAGCGTCGGCGCCGCCCGCCTCACCACCCCGTACGCCGCGTTCAGCGACGACGACTCCTGGTGGGAGCCCGGCGCCCTGGCCACCGCCGCCGACCTGCTGGACGCCCACCCCCGGCTGGCCCTGATCGCCGCCACCACCCTGGTCGGGCCCGAGCAGCGGCCCGACCCGCTGGACGCCGTCCTGGCGGCCTCCCCGCTGGGCACCGCCGCCGACCTGCCCGGCCCCTCGGTGCTGGGCTTCCTGGCCTGCGCCAGCGTGGTCCGCCGCGAGGTGTTCCTCCAGGCGGGCGGCTTCCACCCGGTGCTGCACTTCGGCGGCGAGGAGCAACTGCTCGCCCTCGACCTCGCCGCCGAGGGCTGGGGCGTCGCCCACTGCCCGCAGGTCGTCGCCCACCACGACCCCGGCGCGGAACCCCGCCCCGGCCGCACCGCCCGGCTGCGCCGCAACGAACTGCTGACCGCCTGGCTGCGCCGCCCCTGGGGGTACACCGCTCGCGCCACCGCCCGGCTGGCCCGGGACGCCGCCACCGACCCGCAGGCCCGCCGGGCGCTCGCCTCCGCCGTCCCCCGACTGCCCGCCGCGCTGCGCCACCGCCGCCCGCTGCCGCCCTGGGTCGAGCGGTCGGCCCGCCTGGTGGCGCCCTGACCCGGGCACCCAGTCCGCCCGAGGAGCCGCCGTGCCCGACCCCCGCGTCACCGTCGTCGTCATCACCCGCAACCGCCGCGAGGAGCTGCTGCACACCCTGGACCGCCTGGCCGAGCTGCCCGAACGCCCCGCCGTCACCGTGGTCGACAACGCCTCCACCGACGGCACCGCCGACGCCGTACGCGAGCTGGACCCACCGGTCCGGCTGCTCACCCCGGGCCGCAACCTGGGCGCCTGCGGCCGCAACCTGGCCGCCCGCGAGGCCACCACCCCCTACCTGGCCTTCTGCGACGACGACTCCTGGTGGGAACCGGGCTCGCTGAGCAGCGCCGCCGACCTGCTGGACGACCACCCCACCGTGGCCACCGTCACCGGCCGCATCCTGGTCCACCGCCCGGACGCGCCGGACGGCGAGCCGCCCACCGAGGACCCGGTCGTCACCGAACTGCGCGACTCCCCGCTGCCCCGGCCCGGCTGGCTGCCCGGACCGGCCCTGGGCTCCTTCCTCGCCGCCGCCACCGTGCTGCGCGCCGACGCCTTCCGTACGGCGGGCGGCTTCTCGCCGCGGCTGTGGCTCGGCGGCGAGGAGGAGCTGCTGGCCGCCGACCTGGCCGCCGCCGGCTGGTGGCTGGTGTACGCCGAGGAGCTGACCGTGCACCACCGCCCCTCCCTGCGGCGGGACAGCACCACCCGCCGCCGCCAGGGCCTGCGGAACACGCTCTGGTTCACCTGGCTGCGCCGCCCGCTGCCCGCCGCCGTCCGCCGCACCGCCCGCCTCACCGCGACGGTGCCGCACGACGCCGTCTCGGTGCGGGCGTTCGCGGAGGCCGCCGCCGGGCTGCCCTGGGTGCTGCGCGAGCGGCGGCCGCTGCCGCCCGCCGTGGAGCGCCGCTTCCGCCTGCTGGACGGGCCGCAGCAGGCGTCGACCGCCCGCCGCTATGTCGGTTGACCCCGCCGGGCGGCCGGGCGCTGCCCACCGGCTGGTTCGGCTTTCCGCACGGCGAGGCCGCCGCCGGTGACGTACCGGCCGCCGTGCGGGTGCGGCGGGCGTTGGACTGGTCGGCCCTGCTGCCCGCCGACCGCGCGCACCCCGCCGAGCTGGACGGCTGGTGGCGCTGGTGCCTGTCCGCCGGGGCGCGAGCGGGCGCGCCGCACCGGCGTGCGGCTGCCCGGTGAGGCGTACCCGCTGCTGGACGCGCTGCCGGCGGCGCCGGACGCCCCGCCGCACGCCGGGCGGGTTTGAGCACCCGGGGCGGGGAAACCCGAAGGCCCGGTCCGCCCCGGCCGGGGCGGACCGGGCCGCAGACCGAGGAGGCAACCGCCGATGGGTGAGTCGCAGGACGTTCTGCAGGTGCTGGTGAAGGACCACCGGGAGGTGGAGCGCCTTTTCGCCGCCTTCGACGTCAGCACGGACACCGTCCAGCAGCGCGAGCTGGTGGACCACATGATCATCGAACTGGTGCGGCACACGATCGCCGAGGAGGAGTACCTCTACCCCGCCATCCGCCGGGTGCTGCCCTCCGGCGACGCCATCGCGGACCGCGAGATCGCGGAGCACGCCGAGGCCGAGCGGACCATGAACGCGCTGGACGGGATGAGCCCGGAACACGCCGACTTCCGGCCGCTGGTGGAGGCGCTGGAGGAGGAGATCCGCGCCCATGTCCGCGAGGAGGAGGACGACGTCTTCCCCCGGCTGGAGCAGGCGCTGTCGCCCGAGGAGCGCCGGACGCTCGGGCAGAAGGTGATCCGCGCCAAGGAGCACGCGCCCACCCACCCGCACCCGCACGCCCCCGACAAGCCGCCGTTCAACAAGGCACTGGCCCCGGGCGCCGCACTGGTGGACCGGGTCCGCGACCACCTCACCGGCCGCGCCAAGCGCTACTGAACCGCCCCCGCCCCCGCCCCGGCCCGTGGTCAGCGGGCCGGGGCGGGACCGTGCCGGGGCCGGGTCAGCCGGCAGCAACGGTCAGGCCAGCAGGAACACCATGGCGATCAGCATCGCCGCCACCAGCACGGCCACGCCGATCACCAGCGCCACCGACAGCTCACCCCAGGTCCGCCGGATCTCCGACGGCTCGGGGTGCGAGATCCCCGAGATACCGCCCTCGGCGGGCGGCGTCTCCCCGGGCGGCACACCGCCGCCGGGCTCCAGACCAGTGGTACTGCGGGGTTCAGGGTCGCTCATCGTCGTCCACCCTCCTCATCGGGCACCCCCTCAGCAGGCACCCCTTCGTCGCGGTCGCCGCGCGCAGCCGGTCCCCGCGCGGCCGGGGCCGTCGAGCAGTGCGTACGTCCCCGCCGTCACCAGCCCGAACGCCACATGCGGCACCACATCCGAGAGCCAGTCCACCGCCGACCAGGTACGCGGGTCGGAGATCCGCAGCACGGCCAGCGGCGTATCGGCGCCCACCATCGCGGCCACCCCCACCAGCCCCGCCCCCAGCAGCAGCGGCGGTCTGCGGCCGGCCGCCGCCCGCACCGCCCCGTACGCGGCCCCCACCGCCACCCCGGTGGCGATGCCCAGCAGCGGCCCGAGCCCCGCGATGCGGTTCTCGCGCTGCTCGCCCTCGCCCGGGATGCCGATGCCCGCCTTGTCCGCCAAGCGGGTCACCGCCTCGCCGGGGGTGTTGCTGGCGGGTCGGCCGCGACCGGCCATGTCCAGATAGGTGACGGCGTCCAGGGCCGCGGTACCGGCCGCGCCGGCCAGCGCGCCCTTCAGCATGTCGGCAATCATGGGCCCGAAAGTGCCCCCGACCGGCGGCGGCAAACCGCCGCACGACACCGAGCGGGCCGGCTGCGGGAGCGGTCAGCCGCTGTCGTGGCGCCTGGCGTCGCGCTCCGCCGTCTCGTCCTCCGGGGCGAGCGGCGGTTCCGGGTCGTGCCACTCCTCCACCCGGGTGGGGTGCCCGGCGTGGAGCTGGCCCTGCACCTCCTTCTCCATCTCGTCGTCCAGCCGGGGTCCGTGCTTGCTGCTGGCCCGGTCCACCATCACCGCCTCCTCTCCACGGAGCTGCCTCCGCCGTCGAAGGGACTTCGCCTACCCGGGCGGAAAGGGCGAAAACCGGGGCAGAGCAGGGCAGACGGCTCAGCCGTTGACGCCGGTGTACCGCCGCAGGCTCAGATTCCACAGCCGACGGGACGCGATGAAGGCGGCCAGCCCCACCAGCGGCGAACCCGCCGCCAGCCACACCGGGACCCCCAGCGACCCGCCGCGCCCGGTCAGCACCCCGGCCGGGAGGTAGGCGACGAACGCCAGCGGCAGCGCGAAGGTGAAGAGGCCGCCGACCGCCCGGGGCAGGATGTTCAGCGGATAGCTGCCGAAGGTCGCCGTCAGCTCCTCCACCCAGCTGCTCCAGTAGAAGGTCGCCGGGAAGTGCAGCGCCGCACTGGACATGGCCGTCCCCACCGCCGCCTCGACCAGCGTCCCGCCGACCACCCCGGCCGCCAGGAACGCGCAGCGGCCGGGTGTCCAGTCCAGCCCGCTGCGCCACAGGGCGGCCGCGAACATGCTGAGGGCCACCGCCAGGTCGCCGAAGCCGTTGGTGGGGAAGGAGGAGAGCTGCACCTGCCGGTAGACCGGCATCGGCCGCAGCAGATAGGCGTCGATCACCCCCTCCTGCACCAGGAACGACAGGCTGTAGACCCGGCCGAACAGCAGCACGTACAGCGCATGGCTGAACATCCGCATCCCGGCGATCAGCAGCACATCGGCGCTGGTCCAGCCGCCGAGGCCGGTGAAGCGGGTGAGCAGCACGGTGGCGAAGACGATGATGGACAGCTGCCAGACCACCCCGATGCCGATCATCATCAGGAACTCGGCCCGGTACTCCAGCTGGGCGCGGAAGTTCAGCCGGGTGATCCGCCAGGCCACCCCCCAGGCGCGGGCGGCCCGGTGCAGTCGGCCGGTGGTGGCGGCGGGCGGGCGGTCCTGACCCTGGTCCTGATCCTGGTCTTGGCCCTGGTACGGCCGCTGCGGAGTGCGGACCACGGTCACCCTCCCTGGGAGACGACCCGGCGCGCGGCGCGCCGCCACAGCCACCTGGTGAGTACGGAGAGCCCGACCACCCACAGCGCCTGGATCGCCAGCTGGCGCGGCGCGTCGGCGGGCGGGATGCGCCCGATGTAGAGCGAGAGCGGAGTGTTGAGCGTCGCCTGGAACGGCAGGAAGGCGCTCATGGTGAGGAACCAGCCGGGGAAGTACCACAGCGGCGCGAAGGAGCCGGAGAGCAGGTTCTGCGCGAACTGCAGGATGCGCAGCGCGGCGCCGTCGCGCAGTGTCCAGAAGCACATCAGGTCGATCAGCAACGTGATCTGGTGCAGGACGAGCTGCCCCAGCAGCAGCCCCGCCGCGAAGCCCGCAGCGGCGGCGGCCGAGGCCGGCGGCCCGACCACCCCGGCGGCCAGGCAGGCCAGATAGCCGGCGAGCACCCAGCCGAACCCGTAGAGCTGCTCGCCCAGGGCGCGCAGCATGTAGTAGCGGCGGGGCGGCAGCGGGCGCAGGAACCAGTAGACGATGGTGCCGGTACGCAGATGGTTGACGACCGTGTCCCGGCCGGACTGCCGGTCCAGGCCCCGGATGCGGGTGGCGAGCACCGCCAGGACGGCGTAGGTCACCGCCTGCTCGCGGTCCAGACCGGCGGCGGAGGTGGTGTGTGCGTACAGCCCCCGCCACAGGCAGACCGCCAGGAAGACCTGCACGGCCAGCCGGGCGGCGGTGGCGGTGAGCCGGGGCGGGGTGAGCAGTTCGCCCCTGGGGGTGATCATGGCTGTCCGCCAGGCCCGCAGCGTCGGCCGGTCGATGCGGGCCTGGGGTGCGGGCTGCGGCGCGGGCGGTGCGGTCGGCGCGGGGGCGGCGGTCATCGGTCAGCTGCTCCGCCCGGCGGGCACGGCGCCGTCGGTGCTGTCCCCGAGACCGGTATTCCCGAGGCCGGTGTTCCCGAGGCCGGTGTCCCCGAGGCCGGCGGCGCCGTCGTCGGTGTCGCGGCGCAGATAGGCGGCGCGCATCACGTCCTCCAGGTCGTTCTCCTCCAGGGCGAGGTCGGTGACCTGGTAGCGCTCGATGATCCGTTTGAGCGCCTCATGGACGGCGGGTGCGGGGTCGCCGTCCGGGCCGAACACCACCCGGGGCCCCTCCCGGCGCAGCACCCGGACCCCGGGCGGCGGTGCGTCGGCCGCTCCGGCGGCGGGCGGGTCGGTGAGCGTCGCGTGGATCTGCCACGTACCGCCGAACCGCCGTCGGATCTCCGCCAGCGGCCCGTCCAGCACGATCCGGCCGTGGTTGATCAGCACCACCCGCTCGGCCAGCCGGGCCACCTCGGTCATGTCGTGCGTGGTCAGCAGCACCGTACGGCCGCGCTGCTCCACCTGGTGCCGCAGAAAGCCGCGCACCTGCTCCTTGACCACCACGTCCATGCCGATGGTCGGCTCGTCCAGGAAGACGATCGCCGGATCGTGCAGCAGCGCGGCGGCCAGGTCGCAGCGCACCCGCTGGCCCAGCGACAGGTGCCGGACCCGGGTGCCCCAGAACTCCGACAGCTCCAGCAGCCCGTCGAACTCCCGTAACCGGGCCCGGTGCTCCGCCTCCGGCACGCCGTAGATGTCGCGCAGGATGCTGAACGACTCCCGGGCCGGCAGGTCCCACCACAGCTGGGTGCGCTGGCCGAACACCGCGCCGATGTTGCGCGCGTTGCGCTCCCGCTCCCGGTAGGGCACCACCCCGGCGATCCGGGCCTCACCGGTGGTCGGCGTCAGGATGCCGGTGAGCATCTTGATGGTGGTGGACTTCCCGGCGCCGTTGGGCCCCAGCAGGGCGAGCAGCTGACCGCGCCCGACGCTGAAGGAGATGTCCTGCACGGCGGCCTTGGCCACCCGCTGCGGGTCGACCAGCGAGCGCAGTGCGCCGCCGAAGCCGGGTCTGCGGACGGTGGTGTGGAAGGTCTTGCCCAGGCCGAGGGCGACGATCCCCTCGGCTGCGTCCCGACTGGCCGCCACGCTGCCCCCTCCGGACCGATGCACAGGCCGTACCCGCCTGTGTCCGGCCCCGAGGCTGCCCTAGTCGCGGCGCGGTCGGCAATCCATTTCCGGGGCGGTCGCGGGGGCGTTTCGGCCTGATTGCGGTGGTCGCGGTCACAGTGGTGGGGGCGGGCGCGTGAAGAGGCTCACAGGGGCTCGGGGGAACACTAGGGGGCGTAGTAGGGGGTGTGGGCGCCGGTGTGCCGGGGGCTGGTCCGAGAAAGCGGGCGGGTGGGTGTTTCGGTGGCCTGGTCACTGGTTTGCGCAGGTGGGCGGGGGTTTCGGGGTGGGGGGCCGGAGGGGTTGCGGGGGCTGTTCCGGGGCAGTCGGGTGGTTTTCGGGGTGGGGTGGTTTGGGGGCTTGGGTACGGGTTGGGGTAGTAGGTGGAGTGTTTGTCGGGGTTTGGGTGGGCCGCTAAGACTGGGACGAGTCCGATGGCGTCGGCGGGTTCGCATTGCTCCTGACGCTGCCACCAGGCACCAGCCGAAACCGGGGTGCCCCGGGCGCCGGGTCGAAGAGATCCGGGTCGTCCAAGCCAACCGATTGAGGTCTCAGATTTTGAAGCGCATCACCATGCCCCGTCTCCGTTCGACCGCCGCTGTCGTGGCCGCCGCCGCGTCGCTGGGTGCTGTGGCGGCGGTGGCCGCTCCGGCCGCGTCCGCCGCGACGATGAGCGCCCACCGGCTGCACCTGCACCACGTGAACCACGTGAACCACACCGCCGGCGCGCACCATGCCGCCAAGGCGGGGCTGGAGCGTTCGGCCGTGGCCGCGCCGGTGACGGCGGGCGGCGTGCGGGGCATGGCGCAGTCGATCGTGCCCGCCGGCCAGTGGGCGGCGTTCGACGCGATCGTCAGCCATGAGAGCGGCTGGAACCCCTCGGCGGTGAACGCGTCCTCGGGCGCGTACGGTCTGGGCCAGGCGCTGCCGGGCTCCAAGATGGCCGCCGCCGGGTCGGACTGGAAGACCAACCCGGCCACCCAGGCCAAGTGGGCGCTGTCGTACATGAACGACCGCTACGGCAGCCCGAACAACGCCTGGGCCTTCTGGCAGACCCACCACTGGTACTGAGCCGACCCAGGCACCACCAGCTGAGCACCGCACGCCCGGCCGGACCCGCACCCCAGCGGGTCCGGCCGGGCACATTCCGGGGCCGGGTTGCGCCGAGGGGGTTGGGCGGACGGCTCGTGCCTATGCGGTTGCGGTGGTCCATGAGACGCTTGAACCACTACACCACCCCTACTTCCCCTGCTGAGGCACGATGCGCTGCACCATCGCCGGATACTCCTTCGACCTCATCGCGAGCGAGGTGGAACGCGCCCTGCGCGGAGTCAAGCCCGAGCTGGTCTCCGGCGAGTCCGTCCGGATCGGGCGCCACTCCTATCCGATCAAGCAGGTCGGCGCCGTGATCACCCGCCAGGACCGCCGCGACTTCAGCACCGCCGAGGTGTCGCGCGCTCTGCAGCGGCTGGGCTTCGTCTGCACCAAGCCCGCCGCGCCCGAGCCGGTGGCCATGTTCGAGGATCTGCCGCTGGTCGCCCAGGCCGAGCCGGTGGCGGCTCCGCCGTCCCAGGTGGCCCCGCAGGCCGCCTCGATGCCGGCTCCGCTGCCGTCGAGCGTCGGGTTCCTCGACGCCGCCCACTGAGCGGCCCACCCCGGTAAACCGAGTACGTCCCCCGGGCCGGGGGTGGCGGGAAACGTCCTGCTTCCCCCGGCCGGTGGTGGGAAATTCACTGTCGGTGCCCGAGCAGTGCTACTGTTGATCTCAGTTGCAGTGGTTCCCAGAGATTTTTTGTGTGCGCCTGCCTGGTTGTGACCATCAGGCGCACTTCTTGTTTTCTCCGGCGTTTTCCGGACGGGTCAATCATCGCGGCCACACGCAGCACCGCACGGTGCGGAGCTGCGGCACTGCCCACCCGACCGCCGCCTTTTCGTTCTCTGCGAACGCACGTTCCACGAATGTGCTGTGTGCCCGTGATCCATCGGGCGCCCGCATCAGCTCCGCAGCACCAGGTCCGCACCGAGCCCGCCGCACCGCGGTGGCCGCCGCGACCGTCCGAGGCACTCCACGCGGCCCGCCCGCGCCCATGCTTCGCTCCACCCCCGGCTCGTTCTTGTCGAGTTCTGCGCGGCCCTCCGGCTGCGGATGCCTCCTCGATACGTGCCGCTATCGAGGAAGGGTTCCGATGAACCGCGACCGCACTCCCCGCTCCCACGACCGCTTCTCCCGCAGCCGCAGCGGCTCCGCCGGCTCCTCCGGTTACTCGGGCTCCTCCGGTTACTCGGGCTCATCCGGCTACTCCGGTTCGTCCGGTGCCTCCCGCCGCCCGGCCGCCCCGCGCCGCCGCCCGGCGCCCGCCGTGCAGGGCGAGTTCGCCATGCCGGTGAGCACCACGCCGGCCCTGCCGCCGGTGGCCGCCTTCGCCGAGCTGGAGATGCCCGCGCAGCTGCTGGCCGTCCTCGGCCGCCAGGGCGTGACCGAGCCGTTCCCGATCCAGGCCGCCACCCTGCCCAACGCGCTGGCCGGCCGGGATGTGCTCGGCCGGGGCCGCACCGGCTCCGGCAAGACCCTCGCCTTCGGCCTGGCCATGATCGCCCGTACGGCGGGACAGCGCGCCGAGCCCCGCAAGCCGCTGGCGCTGGTGCTGGTCCCCACCCGCGAGCTGGCCCAGCAGGTCACCGACGCGCTCACCCCGTACGCCCACGCGGTGCGGCTGCGGCTGACCACCGTCGTCGGCGGCATGTCGATCGGCCGCCAGGCGCAGTCGCTGGGCCGCGGCGCCGAGATCGTCGTCGCGACGCCGGGCCGGCTCAACGACCTGGTGGAGCGCGGCGACTGCCGGCTGGACCAGGTCCGCATCACGGTGCTGGACGAGGCCGACCAGATGACCGACATGGGCTTCATGCCGCAGGTCACCGCGCTGCTCAACCAGGTGCGGCCGGACGGCCAGCGGATGCTGTTCTCCGCCACCCTGGACCGCAATGTCGACCGGCTGGTGCGCGCCTACCTGAGCGACCCGGTCACCCACTCGGTGGACCCCTCCGCCGGGGCGGTCACCACCATGGAGCACCACGTGCTGCATGTCGCGGACGCCGACAAGAGCGCCACCGTCACCCGGATCGCGGCCCGCGACGGCCGCGTGATCATGTTCCTGGACACCAAGCACGCCGCCGACCGCCTGGTCCGCGACCTGCTCGCCAGCGGCGTCCGGGCGGCGGCCCTGCACGGCGGCAAGTCCCAGCCGCAGCGCACCCGCACCCTGGAGCAGTTCCGCACCGGGCACGTCACCGCGCTGGTGGCCACCAATGTCGCCGCCCGGGGCATCCACATCGACGGCCTGGACCTGGTCGTCAACGTCGACCCGCCGGCCGACCACAAGGACTACCTGCACCGGGGCGGCCGCACCGCTCGGGCCGGCGAGTCCGGCACCGTGGTCACCCTGGTCCTGCCCAGCCAGCGCCGCGAGATGACCCGGATGATGGCCACCGCCAGCATCACCGCGCACACCGCCCGGGTGCACTCGGCCGACCCCGAGCTGGCCCGGATCACCGGCGCCCGCACCCCCTCCGGCATCGCGGTCACCATCAGCGAGCCCGCCCCGGCGCCGCGCCGGTCCCGCCGCGACGCGGGCCCCGACCGCAACCGCCGCAGCCGTCCCCGCCGCCGCACCGGCAGCGACCGCACCGGCGGCGACCGCTCCGCCGCCGACCGTTCGGGCAGTGGCCGCTCCGGCGGCGACCGCTCCTCCTTCGCCGCCTGAGCACCGGACCCGGTCGGACGACCGGAGCAGCACGCCGCGCCACCCGGGGCGGACCGGTGACCCCGGCCCGCCCCGGCGCCCCACCCGTACCGCGCCACAAGCCAACCGAGGAAGGCGCCCCCGTGCTCACCATGTCCACCCCGCCGGCCCTGTCCGGCGACGCCACCGCCACCGAGGCCGCCACCCCGGCCGGCCTCCAGATCAGCGACGACGTCATCGTCGACACCGCGCTGGACATCCTGAACAGCGCCCACGTCGACTACCTGCTGGTACGCGGCGACGACGGCCGCTGCGCCGGGGTCCTCACCCGGGCCCAGCTGGCCCCGTACCGCACCCGCTCCTGGTACACCGAGCGCATCCGCGTCCGGGACATCGTCCACGACCGGGGCCCCTACCCGGGCCCCCGCACGCCGCTGGCCGCGGCGGTCGGCGCCATGCACACCCGGTCGCTGCCGGCCGTGCCGGTGCTGGACGAGGACGGCTGCGTCCTGGGCGTGCTGACCCTCGCCGTGCTGCGGACGGCCCCGGCCGCCCCCGCCGCCGGGCAGGGCGTGGCCGCGTAGCCGGGGAGCCGCACCCGGCGCGCCGGGTACGGCCGCCCGAGCCCCCGGCGGGCTCGGGCGGTCCGGCCTGCCCCGACGGCGCCGGGTCTTCGGCGGGACCTTCCGCAACTCTCCAGTAGCGTGATGGACATGAGTCACCCGCACCCCGAACTGGGACCCCCGCCCCCGCTGGCCGACGGCGCCCTGCGCATCATCGCGCTGGGCGGACTGGGCGAAATCGGCCGTAACATGACCGTCTTCGAGCACGCCGGACGCCTGCTCATCGTCGACTGCGGCGTGCTGTTCCCCGAGGAGAACCAGCCCGGGGTGGACGTGATCCTCCCCGACTTCACCGCGATCCGCGACCGGCTGGACGACATCGAGGCCATCGTCCTCACCCACGGCCACGAGGACCACATCGGCGGCGTGCCGTACCTGCTGCGCGAGCGCTCCGACATCCCCGTGGTCGGCTCCAAGCTCACCCTGGCCTTCCTCCAGGCCAAGCTGAAGGAGCACCGCATCACCCCCCGCACCGTCCGGGTCCGCGAGGGCGACCGCCGCCGGTTCGGCCCCTTCGACTGCGAGTTCGTCGCGGTCAACCACTCCATCCCGGACGGCCTGGCGGTTGCGCTGCGCACCCGGGCCGGGCTGGTGCTGCACACCGGCGACTTCAAGATGGACCAGTTCCCGCTGGACGAGCGGATCACCGACCTGCGTGCCTTCGCCCGGTTGGGCGAGGAGGGCGTCGACCTCTTCCTGGTCGACTCCACCAACGCCGAGGTCCCCGGCTTCAGCATCTCCGAGCGCGACCTCGCGCCCGCCATCGAGCAGGTGTTCCGCACCGCGCCGCGCCGGGTGATCGTCTCCAGCTTCGCCAGCCATGTGCACCGCATCCAGCAGGTGCTGGACGCCGCCCACCAGCACGGCCGCAAGGTCGCCTTCGTCGGCCGCTCCATGGTCCGCAACATGGGCATCGCCCGGGAGCTCGGCTACCTCAAGGTCCCGCCGAACCTGCTGGTCGACCACAAGGAGCTGGACGGGCTGCCCGACAAGCAGGTCACCCTGATCTGTACCGGCTCCCAGGGCGAGCCGATGGCCGCGCTGTCCCGGATGGCCAACCGCGACCACATCATCCGGATCGGCAAGGGCGACACCGTCCTGCTGGCCAGCTCGCTGATCCCGGGCAACGAGAACGCCATCTACCGCGTCATCAACGGCCTCACCCGCTGGGGCGCGCACGTGGTCCACAAGGGCAATGCCAAGGTCCACGTCTCCGGGCACGCCAGCGCCGGTGAGCTGGTCTACTGCTACAACATCATCCGGCCCCGCCATGTGATGCCGGTGCACGGCGAGTGGCGCCATCTGCGGGCCAACGCCGACCTGGCCATCCGGACCGGGGTGGAGCCCGACCGCGCGCTGATCGCGGAGGACGGCGTGGTGGTCGACCTGGTCGACGGGCGCGCCTCCCTGACGGGCAAGGTGCCGGCCGGGTACGTGTACGTCGACGGCATGACCGTCGGCGGCGCCACCGAGGCGTCGCTGAAGGACCGCCGCACCCTGGCGGAAGAGGGTGTCATCACCGTCATCGCCATCGTGGACGCCGACACCGGCGCGCTGGCCGAGGCTCCCGACTTCCTGGCGCGCGGCTTCGTCCACGACGACACCACCTTCGAGCCGGTCATCCCGGTGATCGAGAAGGCCCTGGCCAACGCCGCGCAGGAAGGGATCGGCGAGGCCCACCAACTGGAGCAGCTCATCGTCCGGGCCGTCAGTTCCTGGGCCTGGCGGGCGCACCGCCGCAAGCCGATGATCATCCCGGTCATCATCGACGCCTGAGTCCCGGGTTCGCCGGGGGCGCGCGGCTCGGTGAGGTCGGGAACCTGAGCGCACCGTCGGGTGGGCGCAGCCGGTGCCGGACGCGTCCGCCCGGCGGCCGTCACCGTGTCCGGGTGCGACACGCCCCACCGCCCGGGGGGCCGACCGTGCCTTCTGACCGGACCCGTACGGCTGTCCGCAGACCCAACCGGTCGCTCCGCCGCGCCCACCGCCGGTGCCGCCGCCCTCGGCACCGGCGGAGCGACCCACCGGCTCACCCTCGCGGCCGACGACACCGCCACCCCCCGAGGCCCAGGTGTCGGTGGGTGCGGACTCCGTCCGGGCGGCTGACCCCCACTGGGCCAACCCCTACTGGGCCGCCCTTCGCCGGGCCGGCCCGCGCGGGTCGGCCCGGCCAGGTCTCATTCCCCCGTCCGCACTATGGACAACGACCCTCCTCGGCTTGATCGAGCGCCTAGGCTGGCGGTTGCAGCTGGTTCGCCCTGTCCGCCAGGCAGGCGCGTCGCAAGAGGGAACCCGGTGGGAATCCGGGACTGCCCCGCAGCGGTGAGCGGGAACGACCGCCGTCATACGCACTGGGCCCACCGGGTCTGGGAAGCGACGGCCAGTAGGAGCCTCGACCCCACGAGACGTGCCCGCGAGTCCGAAGACCTGCCACTGCCCGCGTGCGGCCACGCACGCGGAGATCCCGGTGACCTCGTGGGCGGGTCGGCGTACACAGGCAGGGCACACCAGGCAGGGCACCCGCGCGACGCGGCCCGCCGGGTCTGCCGTTCCTTCGCACCCTTCGCGCCCTTCGAACCGACCCGGGGTCGGTAGGGAGACATGCTCGCGAAGGAGAGTCCATGACCAGCAAGTCCGCAGCCGCGGCAGCACGGGCCACCGTGTACGGCTACCCCCGCCAGGGCCCCGACCGGGAGCTCAAGAAGGCCATCGAGGGCTACTGGAAGGGCCGGCTCACCGCCGACGCCCTCCGGGAGACGGCGGCCGACCTGCGCCGGTCCAACTGGCGGCAGCTCGCCGACGCGGGCATCCACGAGGTGCCCACCGGTGACTCCTCGCTCTACGACCACGTGCTGGACACCACGGTCGCCGTCGGCGCGATCCCCGCCCGCCACCGCGCGGCGGTCGACGCCGACCCGCTGGACGGCTACTTCGCCATGGCCCGTGGCACCCAGGACGTGGCGCCGCTGGAGATGACCAAGTGGTTTGACACCAATTACCACTACTTGGTGCCCGAACTCGACCCCGACACCGTCTTCACCGCGAACCCGGCCAAGCAGGTGGGCGAGCTGACGGAAGCCCTGGCGCTGGGCCTCACCGCCCGCCCGGTGCTGGTCGGCCCGGTCAGCTATCTGCTGCTGGCCAAGCCCGCCCCCGGCGTCGCGGAGGACTTCCAGCCGCTCACCCTGCTGGACCGGCTGCTCCCCGTCTACGCCGAGCTCCTGGCCGACCTGCGCGCCGCCGGCGCCGAGTGGGTACAGCTGGACGAACCCGCGCTGGTGCAGGACCGCACCCCGGCCGAGCTGGATGCCGCCGCCCGCGCCTACCGCGAGCTGGGCGGCCGCACCGACCGGCCCAGGCTGCTGGTCGCCTCGTACTTCGACCGCCTCGGTTCGGCGCTGCCCGTGCTCGCCAAGGCCCCGGTCGACGGCCTGGCGCTGGACTTCACCGGCCCGGCCGCCGCCAACCTGGAGGACCTGGCCGCCGCCGGCGGACTGCCCGGTAAGCGCCTGGTCGCCGGCGTGGTCGACGGCCGCAACGTCTGGATCAACGACCTGGGGAAGTCGCTCGCCACCCTGGCGACCCTGCTCGGTCTGGCCGACCGGGTGGACGTGGCCGCCTCCTGCTCGCTGCTGCACGTCCCGCTGGACGCCGCCGCCGAACGCGACCTCGACCCGCAGATCCTGCGCTGGCTCGCCTTCGCCCGCCAGAAGACCGCCGAGATCGTCACCCTGGCCAAGGGGCTGACCCAGGGCACCGACACCATCGCGGCCGAACTCGCCGCCAACCGCGCCGACCTCGCCTCCCGCGCCGACTCCCCGCTCACCCGCGACCCGGCGGTCCGCGCCCGCAGCGCGGCCGTCACCGACGCCGACACCCGCCGCTCCCAGCCGTACCAGCAGCGGGCCACCGCCCAGCAGGCTCGGCTGCGGCTGCCGCTGCTGCCGACCACCACCATCGGCTCCTTCCCGCAGACCGCCGAACTGCGTACCGCCCGCGCCGACCTGCGGGCCGGCCGGATCGACGGCGCGGCGTACGAGCAGCGCATCGAGGCCGAGGTACGCGAGGTCATCGGCTTCCAGGAGAAGGCCGGACTCGACGTCCTGGTGCACGGCGAGCCCGAGCGCAACGACATGGTGCAGTACTTCGCCGAACAGCTCACCGGCTACCTGGCCACCCGGCACGGCTGGGTCCAGTCGTACGGCACCCGCTATGTGCGGCCGCCGGTGCTGGCCGGGGACATCTCCCGCCCCGAGCCGATGACGGTCCGCTGGACCCGGTACGCCCAGTCGCTCACCGACCGCCCGGTCAAGGGCATGCTCACCGGCCCGGTCACCATGCTGGCCTGGTCCTTCGTCCGCGACGACCAGCCGCTCGGCGAGACCGCCCGGCAGGTCGCCCTCGCCCTGCGCGACGAGGTGGCCGACCTGGAGGCGGCCGGTACCGCCGTGATCCAGGTGGACGAGCCCGCGCTGCGCGAGACGCTGCCGCTGCGCGCGGCCGACCGGCCCGCGTATCTGGACTGGGCCACCGAGGCATTCCGCCTCACCACCGCAGGCGTCCGCCCGGCCACCCAGATCCACACCCATATGTGCTACGCGGAGTTCGGGGACATCCTCCAGGCCATCGACGACCTCGACGCCGATGTGATCTCCCTGGAGGCCGCCCGCTCCCACATGCAGGTCGCGGACGAGCTGGCCGCCGCCGGCTACCCGCGCGAGGTCGGCCCCGGGGTGTACGACATCCACTCGCCGCGCGTCCCGAGCGCCGAGGAGGCGGCCGCCCTGCTGCGCAGGGGGCTTGACGCCATCCCCGCCGAGCGGCTCTGGGTCAACCCCGACTGCGGTCTGAAGACCCGGGGCTGGCCGGAGGTCAGGGCCTCGCTGGAGAACCTGGTCACGGCCGCCCGCGAGGTGCGGGGCGGCCTGCCGGGAGCGGACTCCTGACCCAGGTTCCTGACCCGGCGGCGGCCGGGGCGCGGCTCACCTGCGGTGTTGCGCGCCCCGGCCGCCCGGTACGGGTACGACCGGTCTGATTGACGCACCGGAGCGGCGCCCCCTACGCTCCCTGAGTAGTGATGGCATGAGGAAGCTGGTGAGAATCCAGCACGGTCGCGCCACTGTGTGCCGGTCACCCACGGTGACCGGTGAAGTCAGACACTCCTCCATCACACCGCCCATTTGATCAAGGGACGCACGATCCCCGAAGGAGGGCTCTCCGTGAGCAGCAGTGTCTCCACGCCCCGTCCGGCCGCCACACCGGTCGTCCTGCCGGTCTCCAAGTCCGTACTCTGGCTTGCCGGTACCGCGCTGATCGCGCTGATCGCCTACTACTTCATCGGTGTCGACCAGGGCGCCGTCTCGGTGTTCGGCAACGACATGCATGTGCACGAGTTCGTCCACGACGCCCGGCACTTCCTCGGCTTCCCCTGCCACTGACCGGTTCGAAGAAGGCACGGACAACTCGACATGGAAAAGAAGCTCCTCCTGCGCGGCGTACTCGCCGGCGCAGTCGCGGGCCTGCTCGCCTTCGTCTTCGCGCGGATCTTCGCCGAACCGCAGATCACCAAGGCCATCGACTACGAGAGCGGCCGTGACGCCGCCCAGGCCGTCCTGGACAAGGCCACCGGCCTGACCACGGAGGCAGCGGACCCGGACCTGTTCAGCCGCACCATCCAGGCCGACGTCGGCATCGGCGTGGGCATGATCCTCTTCGGCATGGCCATGGGCGCCCTGTTCGCCGTGGCCTACGCCGTCTGCCTGGGCCGGGTCGGCGGGCTGCGGGCGCGGCCGCTGGCGCTGCTGGTGGCCGGGGCCGGGTTCCTCGCGCTCTACCTGGTGCCGTTCGTCAAGTACCCGGCCAACCCGCCCGCGATCGGCCACGAGGAGACCATCGGCGCCCGCAGCGGCCTCTACCTGCTGATGGTGGTGTTCTCGGTCGCCTTCTCGGTCGGCGCCGTCTGGCTCGGCAGGCGGCTCCAGCCGCGCTTCGGCAACTGGAACGCCACGCTGCTGGCCGCCGCCGCGTTCGTCGTCGCGATCGGGATCGTCATGCTGATCATGCCGTCGTTCGGCCACCTGGCGTTCAACAAGGAGCACTACGGCGACCACGCCACGGAGACGCCGCTGCCGCTGACCGACGACAAGGGCGCGATCGTCTTCCCGGGCTTCCCGGCGGATCTGCTCTTCTCGTTCCGGTTCTACTCCGTCGCCGCGCAGCTGCTGCTCTGGGCGGCCATCGGACTGGTCTTCGGCCCGCTGGCCGAGCGCCTGCTCCAGCCCCGGACCGCGACCGGCGCCCCCACCCGGGAGCCGGACCCGGTCGGCGCATGACCGCTTCCGGCCCTGACGGACCGGCGTCGAGCGCGGTGATCGAGGAGATCACCGCGCTCGGGCCGTTCTTCGCCCTGCACACCCACCCGGCGGGCTCGGCGCCGACCCCGCCGTGGCGGCCCATGTCCGAGCTGGTCCGCGACCCGGCCGTCCCGGCGGCCCGGGTGGCGGCGGTACGCGACTGGCTGGCCCTGGCGGGCGGTCAGGCCGCGGACGCGGTAGAGCTGCGGGTGGCCGCCTCGGTGGCCCACCTCGGGCTGGCGGCCCGGCTGCTGTCCCCGGCGCTGGCCGCCGCCGTGCTGCACGGCCGGCTGCTGGCGCCGGACCTCGGCACGCTGTGGTGGCAGCCCGTCCTCGGCGGACCCGTCCCGCTCTCCGCCCCCGACGGCCCGATCGCGGAGCGGCGCACCCCGGAACAGCTCGCGGAGCTGCTGGGATGCAGGCTGCTGGACACCGGCCTGGCGGAACTGGCCGCCGCCTTCCGGCCGTTCTCGGTCTCGCCGCAGATCCTGCACGGCAATGCGGCTTCCGCCGTCAACGGCGCGGCCGACATGATCGCGTCCGCCCGCCCGGCCCTGGCCGACCGCGTCCGTACGCTCGCCGCCCTGCTGCTCGCCCGCCCCCCACTGCGGGCCGCGAGCACCACCACCCCCACGGGGGCGTTCCGCCGCCGCAGCTGCTGCCTCATCTACCGCGCCGCCCCCGACACCCGGGGCCCCCTCTGCGGCGACTGCGTCCTCACCCGCTGACCCCCACCCCGCCCTGACCTGCACTTCACCCCCCGTTCGGCAACCCTGCGCCTCCCCAGGGGCGCGGGGTACTGCGCGAATGACCCCGCCCTGACCTGCACTTCGCCCCCGTTCGGCAACCCTGCACCTCCCAGGGGCGCGAGGAACTGCGCGAATAACCCCGCCCTGACCTGCACTTCGCCCCCGTTCGGCAACCCTGCACCTCCCAGGGGCGCGAGGAACTGCGCGAAAAACCCCCTTCGCACCTGCAACTCACCGCCGTACGGACCCCACTACCTCGGTGGTCGGCCGGCCGCGCAGTTCCTCGCGCCCTGGTGGGGCACGTGCCCGTCACTTCCCCGCGCCCCCCGCCAGGGGCGGCGCACGTGCCCGTGAGCCCGTACGAAATGGCCAAAGTGACCTCCTGCGTTCAGGACGTCGGCATAATCGTGCCAGAGTGATCACGCCGCGCGTCGCCTCGCCGACGGCACCGACCTGCCCCGCGGCACCCACCCGGCCCCCGACCCTAGGCAAACCCCGATGATCCCGATAGACGTGGCTGTCGTCGCCGCGACAGCCGCCGTCGGCGCCGCCGGAGGCGCGGCAGCCATGCGGCCCGCGCTGACCCGGCGCCGACGCGAGACCACCCAGGCGACCACCCGCGCCGAGACCGCCGAAGCCGAGGCGGTGAAGCGGCAGCACGAGCGCGCCCGGAGCGACACCGAAGTCCGCAGGGCCCGGGAGCGGGCCGAGCAGGCCGCCACCCGCGCCCAGCAGGCCGAAGCCCTGGCCGCCGACGCCGACCAGCGCGCCGAACAGGCGCGCCGGGAGTTAGCGGACCTCACCGCCGCGTTACGCGAGTTCGCCGAGGTCCGCCTGCCCGCCGCCGCCCGCCGCGCGGCGCTGCCGTTCTCCCGTGACCCCGGCCTGTCCGACAGCCGTTTACCCGGCAGTGAGCCCGCCGACCTGCTCCAGCAGTGCCTGCACCAGGTCGAAGAGGCGGTGCTGGCCGAGCAGGCCCGTACCGAGTCCGGCGCGGCGGCGGTGCTGAGCGGCGCCACCCGGTCCATGCAGGTCGCCCTGTACGACACCCAGAGCCGGCTGCGCACCCATCAGATGCGGTTCTCCGGCCGGGAGATGGCCGAGGCCAACGCGGCCCTGCGCGAGCTGGACCACACCAATGAGCAGCTGCTGCGCCTGGTCCAGGAGTTGGCGGTACTGTCCGGGTCGTGGCCGGGAGTGGTCCGCGAGGTCGCCCACCTGGCCGACATCGTCAGCGGCGCCGGTTCCCGGCTGAAGCAGGTGGACCGGATCAGGGCGGTGCACCGGGTCGCCACCGGCACCGCCGTCGCCGCGCACGCCGTGGAGCCGCTGGCGATGGTCCTCACCGCGCTGATCGGCAACGGACTGCGTTTCTCACCGCCGGACAGCGCACTGTGGATCACCACCGAGTCGGCGCACAACGGCGCGGTCGTCACCATCGACGATGCCGGGGTCGGCATGACCCGCGAGGAGCGGGACCGCGCGATGGCGGTGGCCGGCGGCCACCTCCCGGTGCACTTCTCCGACCTGGGCGACCCGCCCCGCCGGGGACTGGCGGTGGTCGGCCGGCTGGTGAGCGAGTACGGCTTCGGGGTGAACCTGGGCAGCCCCTCCCCGTACGGCGGGGTTCGGGTCGTGGTGTTCGTCCCCACCGCGCTGCTGACCCGGCTGGACGAGCGCACCCACCCGCTGGACGCGGCCACCCCCCGGGCGCACTCCGGGCGGATGGACATCCCTCCGCCCGTCGGCCCGGAGGGCCTGCCGCAGCGCCGCCGCCGCACGGCCGCCACCCCCGCCCCCGCCCCCGTGGCAGCCCCCACCGCCGCCGCGTCCCCCGAGGCCGCGCGCGGCCCCCGACCCGAGCCGGACTGGGCGGGCTTCCAGCGTGCCGTAGAGGCATCCGACTTCCCCGAGAGGACCGGCGAATGATGGACCACGAGAAGAACTGGCCCCTTCAGGCCATCCTGGACGAGGTGTCCGACGCCCGCACGGCCCTGCTGGTGGCCGACGACGGCCTGGTCACCCAGTGGGCCGGCGCCGGTCTGGACCGCGACGAGGCCGACCGGGCGGCGGCCGTCGCCAGCTCCGCCAAGGGCGCCTGCGCGGCGATGGCCGCCGTGTTCGCCGGGGTGGAGGCCGCCTCGCTCCAGGACGTGGTGGTGCGCACCGCCGACAACGGCTACATCCTGCTGACCCCCACCGGCCGCAACAGCACCCTCGCCGTCCACGCCGGTCCCGGTGTCCGCCTGGAGCAGCTGGCGTACGTGGTGCGCGACCAGATCGGCCGGCTGGCCGGCAAGACCATGGCCGCCCGGGTCCGCACCGGTGACGCCCGGTCATGACCGCCCGTTCCCGGGGCCGCCCGCTGGTGCCGCCGTACGCGGCACTGGCCGGCACCTCGTCCGCGAAGGGCGTACGGCTGGACCATGTGGCGCTGCTGCGGGTCATCAGCGCCGCGCCGCCCGAGCTGCCCGCCGGGCAGTGGGCGGTGATGGACGTCCTGGCGGACGGCCCGCTCACCGTCGCCGAGACGGCGGCCGCCCTCGCCCTGCCGATCGCGGTGCTGCGCGAACTCGCCGGCGCGCTGGTCGCCGCCGGGCTGGTCACCTACGCCAACCCCACCGCCGCACCTCCCGACCTGTCCCTGCTACAGAAAGTCGCCGATGGGCTCCGCGCACTCAAGGGCTGACCCGCAGCCCGGTGCCGCCGTCGCGCCGGTCCACCGGGTGAAGATCCTGGTGGCCGGCCCGTTCGGCGTGGGCAAGACCAGCCTGATCGGGTCGGTCTCCGAGGTCGCGCCGGTCAGCACCGAGGAGCGGATCACCCAGGCGTCCGAGGGCGTGGACGACCTGGTCGGCATCGGTGCCAAGACCGCCACCACCGTCACCCTGGACTTCGGGCGGCTCAGCCTCGGGGACGGCATCGTGCTGTACCTGTTCGGCACCCCCGGCCAGGAGCGCTTCCGCCCGCTCTGGCAGGACCTGGCCGTCGGCGCGTGGGGCGCGCTGGTCCTGGTGGACGTACGGCGGCTGGAGGCCAGCTTCGACGCGCTGGCCCTGATCGAGGATCTCGGTCTGCCGCATGCCGTGGCGGTCAACGCCTTCCCTGACAGCCCAAGGCACAGCGAGGGCGCGCTGCGCGGCGCCCTGGACCTGGAGGACCACACCCCGCTGGTGGTCTGCGACGCCCGCGAGACCGACTCCTGCGTGGACGCCCTCCTCGCCCTCATCCACCTTCTGATCTCAAGGGCAGCCCTATGACTCCCGAGCCGGTCCCGCTGTGGGACGAGGCGTACGCCCGGCGTCCCGAGGACGCCTACGCGCGGCTGCGCGCGCACGGTCCGGTCGGCCTGGCCGAGCTGAGCCCCGGCATCACCGTCCATGTGGTCACCGACTACCGGGCGGCGCTCGACCTGCTGCACGACACCGGTACGTGGTCCCATGACCCCCGCCCGTGGCAGGAGACCGTCCCCGCCGACGCGCCGGTGCTCGGCATGCTGCGCTGGCGGCCCAATGTGCTGTTCAACGACGGGGAGCTGCACTTCCGCTACCGCACCTCGCTGCTGGACGCCTTCGCCAACCTCCCCGCCCACGACCTGCGCCGCCGGGTCGAGGACGCCGCCGACACCCTGATGCGCGCCTTCGGGCCCACCGGGGAGGCGGACCTGGTGTCCGGCTTCAGCGCGCCGCTGATGGGCATCGTCTTCAACTCGCTGTTCGGCCTGCCCGCGGACTCCGCGCACCGGCTCAACGACGCGGTGTCCGCGATGATGGAGGGCGGGCCCGGCTCCGCCGCCGGCGAGGAGGCGTTCGGCGCGTACGTGATGGACCTGGTGCGGGCCAAGCAGCGGCGGCGCGGCCAGGACCTGACCAGTTGGCTGCTGGACCACCCGGCCCGGCTCACCCCCGACGAGGTCACCTGGCAGGTCTTCCTCACCCTGGGCGCGGGCTACGAACCCACCGCCAACCTGGTCGCCAACGCCCTCTCCCGGGTGCTCAGCGACCCCGCCTACCACGCCACCCTGACCGACGGCGCCCGGCCGGTGGGCGAGGCGGTGGCCGATGTGCTGCTGCACGAGACCCCGCTCGCCAACTACGGCATCCACACCCCGCGTTCGGACACCGTGCTGCACGGGGTGCCCATCCCGTACGGCAGCGCCGTGCTGATCTCGTACGGCGCGCAGGCCGAGGCCCGCCGCCACGACCTGCGGCCGCGCTCGGCCGACGACGCCTCCCACCTGTCCTTCGGGGCCGGGCCGCACACCTGCCCGGTCAAGCACGAGGCGGTACTGATCGCCACCACCGCCATCACCCGCCTGCTGCAGTGGATACCGGACCTGGCGCCGACCCGGCGCCGTGAGGAGCTGGACTGGCGCCTCGGCCCGTTCCACCGCTCCCTCGCGGCCCTGCCCGTCCGCTTCACGCCCGTATCTCCGCACACCCCAGGAGCAGCCCCGTGGACCAGCGCCCCGCGTACCGAGTCGACCCCGCCGGAGCCGACCTCGCAGCCGAGATCCGCGACCTGAGGGCCGCCGGCCCGGCCGCGCGGGTGGAGCTGCCCGGCGGGGTGCCGGCCTGGGCGGTCACCGACCACGCCGTGCTCAGGGAACTGCTGGTCGGGCCGGAGGTGTCCAAGGACCCCAATCTCCACTGGCCGGCCTGGCCCGCCATCGCGCAGCGGGCCCCCTGGCTGCTCAACTGGGTCGGCCCGATCAACATGCTCAACACCTACGGCGTGGACCACGCCCGGCTGCGCAAGCTGGTCGCCCCGGCGTTCACCGCCCGCCGCACCGAGGCGATGCGGCCGCTGATCACCGAGACCGCCACCCGGCTGCTGGACGGGCTCGCCGCCCGCCCGGTCGGCGAGCCGGTCGACCTCAAGGCCGCATACGCGCACGCCCTGCCCATGGAGATCATCTGCTCGCTGTTCGGCGTACCGGTGGAGCTGCGGGCCGACGCCGCCCGTCTGATCGAGGACATCGTCGCCACCGACGGCACCCCCGAGCAGGCCCAGGCCGTCCTGGCCGAAGTGCTGGCGCTGCTCACCGCCCTGATCGACCGCAAGCGCGAGACCCCCGGCGACGACCTCACCAGCGCGCTGATCGCCAGCCACGACGACGAGGCCGGCCGGCTCACCCACGAAGAGCTGATCTACACCCTGCTGCTGGTCATCGGGGCGGGCTTCGAGACCACCGTCAACCTGATCGCCAGCACCGTCCACGCCCTGCTCACCCACCCCGAGCAGCACCGGCGGCTGCGCGACGGCGAAGTCGGCTGGTCGGCGGTGATCGAGGAGGGGCTGCGCTGGGCCCCCTCGATCGCCACCATCCCGCTGCGCTACGCCGTCACCGACCTGGCCCTGCCGGACGGCACCGTCATCCGGGCCGGTGACGCGATCCTCGCCCACTTCGCCGCCGCCAACCGCGACCCGGCCGTCTACGGCGCCGACGCCGACGCCTTCCGCCCCGGCCGCGCCGCCGAGGACCACCTCGCCTTCGGCTACGGCATCCACCGCTGCATCGGCGCCCCGCTGGCCCGCGCCGAGGCGGACACCGCGCTGCGGCTGCTCTTCGACCGCTTCCCCGACCTGCGGCTCGCCGTCGCCGCCGACACCCTGCTCCCCGTCCCGTCCTTCATCGCCCACGGCGTCCGGGAACTCCCCGTCCTGCTGCACTGACCGGCCGCCGCCGCGCTGTTCGGGCGGATCGGACGAGGGCGGTCCTATGACGGGACGTATGGCAACCACCTCCCATCCGGATATCGTTCACACGGCCTGCATGGCCTGCACAGAAGTACCGCAATCAGAGGCGGGGACGTGCCACGGGAATGTCCGAAAGCATGACCTGACTGGCCATCAACAGCGCCTGATAACCTGGATGACACCCCATTCGCCCCCCTGAGCGCCCCGCGACACCCGTACCACCCTGGAGTCCTCCGTGCACGTCCCCGAGCAGTCGCCCGCACCCGGCGGGGTCGGGGTGCGCCTGCCCAGCTCGCTGGAGGAGGTGCCGGCGCTCACCGAGGGCGGCGTGCTGCTGCGCCGGCCGCTGCTCCAGGACGCGGACGCCCTGGTGGCGGGCAGCCGCGATCCGGTGGTGCGGGAGTTCATGCAGGGCGTGCTCCCGCACCGGGACCGGGCGGCGGCCGAGCGGTGGATCACCCGGCTCGCCCCCCGGCTGTGGCAGCAGGACCTGGCGGCCCACTTCACCCTGGCGGGCCCGGACGGGACCGCGATCGGGCTGGCGGAACTGGTCGACTTCCGGCCCGAGGAGGGCGCGGCGGAGGCATCGCTGTGGCTGCTTCCGCACGCCCGCCGAATGCGGACGGCCACCACCGGATTCCGCCTGCTGTGCCGGTTCGGCTTCGACGTCCTGCGACTGCGCCGGATCGACGCCTATGCGGCGGTCGACAACATGCCCGTCCAGGTGGTCGGCGCCGCCATCGGCTTTCGCCGCGCGGGATTCCGCCCGGCGCTGTTCCGGAGTTCCCGGACGCATCAGCTGCACGATGCCGTCTATGCGACGCTTGTCCCCGACGATCTGTGCTGACGGTCCATCACCGGACCCGGCACACCACAGACTTACCGTACGACCCAGCACCGGAGAGGACCCGCATGCCGGACAACGAGAGCCATCGCGGCGCGGTCGGAACCGCCCAGGTGTCGGGGGTGCGCCTGAGCATCGAGGCCGACGGCCCGTCCGGCGGCCGGACCGAGCTGTTCATCGCCCCGGAGGGCCCCCTCTGGGCGCAGCGGCCGACCCCGACCGGCCCGCAGAGCCGGTCGGGCAGCGTCGACCCCGCCGTCCTGGCCCGGCTGGCCGCCCTGCTCGCGGAACCCGGCGCCCCGGCGGGCGACGGCGGCACCCGGCGGCGGCTGTCCGTCCACGGGCTGCTGCCGTCCGGCGACGCCGTGTGGGGCGAGGGCACGGACGGCCCGCCCCCGGCGGCGGTGCGGCTGCTGGAGGCGCTGGTCGACCAGGTGTTCGCGGGCGGCCGCCCGGGGGCGCTGCCCGAGGCCGCACTGCTGCTGGACCCGGACGAGGACGCGGACGAGCCGGCCGCCACCCCGTACGCCCCCGCGGGCGCCGAGCCGCAGGCCGACCCCCGCGCGGCGGCCGCCTTCGGCACCGTCGGCGGCCGGGCCGCCTACGCCCTGGCCGAGCAGGGCAAGGGCTTCGGCCTGTACGCGACGCTCGACCAGGAGCTGCTGGGCTCCTCATCGGCCGAAGCCGTCCTGGTGCCCGCCGCCGTGGCGCTCGGTGCCACCGAGGGCCGGGAGCTGTTCGCCGCCGGAGACGACCGGGGCGCCGTCAAGGTCTGGGACGCGGTGACCGGCGCGGTGCTGCACGGCACCGGCTCCGCCACCGGCACCCAGGCGGTGGCGGCCGGCACCGTGCAGGGCGTGCCGCTGGTCTTCGCCGGCGGCCGCAGCGGCGACGTCCGGGCCTGGCGGGCCGACGACGCCCGCCCGCTGGGAGCGCTGGCGACCGGCGGGCGCGGCGCCGCCGTCCTGCGGCACGCCCGCTGCGCCGATCTCGACCTGCTGGCGGCGGCCGGGGACGACGCCGTGGTCCGGGTCTGGGACGTGGCGGGCGGCGAGCAGCTGCACCTGCTGGTGGGCCACACCGAGCGGGTCACCGCCCTCGCCGTGCTCAGCCTGGGCAACCAGGCGGTGCTCGCCTCGGGCGGCGCGGACCAGGAGATCCGGCTCTGGGACCTGGCGACGGGCCGCCCGATCGCCCGGCTCACCGGCCACGCGGCCACCGTGACCGGGCTGGACTTCCTGGACCTGGGCGGCAGGCCGGTGCTGGCCTCCTGCTCGCTGGACGGCACCGTACGCACCTGGGACGTCTACGACGGCCGGGCGCTGCACGGCTGGTCGGCCCGCAGCGGCTGGCTGACCTCGCTCGCCGCCGTGGTGGTGGACGGCTCGCCGGTCCTGGCGACCGGGGACGAGAGCGGCCTGGTCCGGCTCTGGGAGCCGCAGTCCGGTGCGGCGCTGGGCCGGCTGGGGGAGCCGGCGGACGGCCCGCAGTCCCCGGTGAACGCGCTGGCCACGGCCGAGCTGGACGGCGCCCCGGTGCTCGCGGCCGGCCACGGGGACGGCACGCTGCGGGTGTGGGAGCCGGCCGGGGGCGCGCTGCTCCACGAGCTGGCCGAGGACGGCGGCCCGATCGCCTCGCTGGCCGTCACCGCCGGGGACTCCGCCGGGCCGGTGCTGGTCTGCGGCACCGCCGCCGGGGTGGTCCGCTGCCACACGCTGCGCGACGGCGCGCCGCTCTCGGTGCCGGGGCCGCACGTCGGCCGGGTGGCGGCGCTGTCCTTCGCCCCGTCCGGTGTGCTGGTCTCGGGCAGCGCGGACGGCACCGTGCGGACCTGGGACCCGCTGGACGGCACCCCGCTGCTGCGGCTGCGGGCCCACCCGGCGGGGGTGACGGCGGTGGCGGCGGGCGAGGTCGGCGGCCATGCGTTGCTCGCCACGGCGGGGGAGGATCGCAGCGTACGGCTCTGGCACGGGCTCAGCGGTCTGGCCGGGCCGGTGCTCTCGGGGCTGGCGGCGCCGGCCCATGCGCTGGCGTTCGCCGTGCTGGGGGAGCGCGGGGTGGTGGTCGGCGGCGCGGCGGACGGCTCGGTCGTGCTGTGGGACGTCGCGGACGGCCGCCGGATCTCGGTGCTGGGCGGTGGCGGTCCGGCCGTGCGCAGCCTGGTCTGCGAGGAGTTGGAGGGCGAGGTGCTGGCCGCCGTCGGTGACGCTGGGGGCACGCTGCGGCTCTGGCATCTGGCCGGGGGCGCGCTGCTCAACGAGGTGGCGGTGGGCACGGTGCCGCTGGCGGTCTCCTTCAGCGACACCGGGCTGCATGTGGCGGGGGCCGGTGGTCTGACCACGTTGTGATGGTGTGTCACCCCAAGGGGTCTGTACAAGTTTTAAGTAATCTGGCTTCATCGGGGGTCCGGGACGGCAGTCGGCCCGTCGCCCCGGTGTCATATGCATGACTACTGGGGGAGTACCAGTTGGGCAGCTCGTCGTTTCAGATCGACCTCACCGAGGTCCGGACCGCCGCGCGCACCATCCGCCGCGCGGTGGACGACCTCGACCTCGCCACCCGCAACCTGGAAGCGGCCGTACAGCGGGTCTCCGCCGCCCACTTCGGCACCGACCCGCTCGGCAGGGCCCTCCAGGGCGAGAGCTCCGGCGTCGGTGGCCTCCTCCAGCACCAGCAGCGGGTCGTCGAGGGCATCCGCACCTATCTGCGCAACTCCTCGAAGCTCTCCGACAACCTGATGCTGATGTGCGACCGGCACGCCGAGAACGACGCCGCCACCGCGTCCGAGCTGCGCCGCATCGAGGGTGACGCGCCGTCGGAGCCGATGCAGCCCCTCCTCGCGGGCGTCCGCGCACCCGGTCCCGAGTTCGACGCGGTGCGGCCGACGCCCAGGATCGGAACGGTCGTCACCGACACCCCGGTCACCGAGGCGCCGACCGGGACCGAACCCGAACTGACCGCCTACCACGACCCCGACACACCCGATCTCGACTACAACCGGCCCCCGGGGCCGTTCATCGTCGGCCGTGCCGTCGGCAGCAGCCGCCGCGAACTCTGAGCGCGCCGTCCCACCGTCGAGAAAGTGACACATCGTGATCGAGCTCCCGCCCGACCTGGCCGAAGTACTCAAGATCGTGCAGAGCAACAAGCACGGCGCGGGCATCGCCTGGCCGAACGGCGACGAGGACGCTCTCGCTGAGCTGGCCGACGCATGGGACACCTGGAACCGCGCCGCCGCCACCCACACCGAGGCCATCGTCACCGGTGCCGCCCACGCCCGGCAGAACATGGACGGCGAGGCGGCCGACCAGTACGAGGAGTACCTGCGCAAGTACGCGGTCCGCGAGGACTCCCACGTCGGCACCACCCTCGATGCCGGGGTCGCGGTCGCGCAGTCCCTCAAGGGCGCCACACACGCGGTCACCCAGACCAAGCAGGAGATGACCCGCGAACTCCAGTACGCCAAGGACTACATCGCCAGCCATCCGGGCGGCAAGCACGGCGACGTCGCCCAGTCCAAGGGCGTGATGCAGGCCGCCGACACCTACCAGAGCTACATCGGTGAGGCGTCGCACAGCATCGACACCATGCTGCGTCAGGGCTCCACCCACGTCGACCGGATGGCCAACGCCGGGCAGGCCGCCACCCTCCCCGGCGCCGACGGCACCGTGACCGTCTCCAGCGCGGGCCCGCTGCTGCCCAACCGGCCCTCCTCCTCGGTGGCCGACCCCCGGTACGGCGAGTCGACCGACGGCACGGACCAGCAGGGCGCGGCCACCGGCCGCAGGGCGGCCGAGCTCGGCCTCGACCCGAGGTTCACCGCTCTCGGCCTCGACGCGGACGGCCTCGACGCGGACGGCCGGCCGCTGACCGGCGCGCAGGCCGGGGCGTACGACCCGCAGGGCGCCGGCGGCGCGGACGCGGGCGGCTATGACGCGCGGAGCGCCGTCGCCACGCCCCGGGAGTGGAGCGGCCTCGACCAGGGCCAGGCCGACTTCGGCGGCAGCGGCAGCGGCGGTGGCAGCGGTTCCGACATCGCCGCGCCCCGGACCGTGTCCGCGCTCCAGCCGTTCAGCCTGCCGCAGGCGTCGTACACCCCGTCGGGGGTGGAGGGGTTCGGCGGTTCCGGCGGCTCCGGCGGCGGGTCGCCGGTCTTCGACACCTCCTCGCCCGCCATGCCCCGACTCCAGCTCTCCGGCCTCGGTGACCTGGGCGGCGGGGCCGTCGGAACCGGCGGCACCCTCGGAACCACGTCCGCGTTGGCCCCGTGGACGGTGTCGAGTTCCGGCGGCAGCACGCTGCCGTCCTTCTCGCTGCCCAGCGCCTCCTTCGGCGGCTCGTCGGGTCTGGGCTCGTCGGGTCTGGGCTCCGGCGGGTTCGGCGGTTCCGGCTCGGGCTGGTCGACCGGCTCGGGGGCGGCCTCCCGGGTGGGTGGTGCGGGCGGCGGGGCCCGGTTCGGCGGCTCGGGCTCGGGGCTGGGCGGTGGGCTCGGCGGGCGGGCGGCGGGCGGTGGGCTCGGCGGGCGGCTGGGCTCGGGCGGCTCCGGGTATGGCGGGGTCGGCCGGACCGCCGGCGTGGGCAGCCTGGCCGGAGAGGGCGGCGCTGCGGGCTCCCGGGGCACGGTGTCGGGGTCGGCCGGGGGGCGCGAGGGCGGCGTCGGCGGGTCGGCCGGCACCCGTACGTCGGCTGCGGGCGGGGCCGCGGGCGGCGCCGGCGGGGCTCGGTCCGGTGGCGGCCTCGGCGGTGGCGGAGGCCACGGCGGCGGAGGCGGGCGGGCCGCCAATCGCAGCGGGCGCCGCTATGTACGGGCGACCCCGCTGGGTGACGAGGAGTTCGACGACGAGGACGGTCGGCTCACCGACGCGGGCGTCACCGGCGACGCGGTGGCGGCGCCCACCGGTGACCGGCACTGGCAGCGGATGCGCCGCCGCTGGATGGACACGGCCAGGAGCGAGGCCGCCGAGCCCTCGGGCGCGGACGGCGGCAGCGGCCCCGCCCGTACCGCCGAGGCGGGCGGCGCGGCGGCGGCGCCGGACGCCACCGAGGGCGACGACCTGCTGATGCAGCTCCGCTCGGCGGTCCTGGGCCCCGAGCCCGGCGAGGGCGCCGGGACGCCGCCGACCGGCGGCGAGGCGCAGCGGCCGACCGAGCCCGCCACCGGCACGCCGGAGGCCGACCACCTCGACCGGTCGCGGGCGGTCGCGGCCCGGCGCGGGCTGCCCGACGGCGGCGCCGGTACGGGCGCCGCGGCGGCGGGCGAGCCGAGGACACCGCCTCCGCTGCGGCAGGAGGAGGGCTACGCGGTGCCCAGCCCGTTCCTGCGTACGGCGCTGTCCCGGATGGCCGCGTCCGGTGCCTTCGAGAACCGGGCCGCCGGTGCGGGCGCCGGGGCCGGCGCCGGTCAGGCGGGCGGCGCTACGGCAGGCGGTCCAGAGCGGTGACCGGGTCCGGCGGGCAGCAGCGCACCACCGAAGTGAGGAGACGTCATGGATGAGTTCGCCCGGGAATGGGTCGTCCCCGACGAGCCGGCCACCGCCCGGGAGGATCTGCGGGTGGGGAGGGTGCTGCCCGACAGCGCCACGGAGCCGGCCACTCTCCGGGAGGGTCTGCGGGTCGGGACGGTGTTGCCCGACCGCGCCACGGAACCGGCCAGCGCGATGGAACCGCAGACCGCGATCCAGCCCAGCCTCCCCACGCAGACCGGCGTCAGCGGCTCCGCAGGCAGCGGGTTCCGGGTGACCGCCGACCAGTACGCGGCCGCGGCCGGCCCGCTGCTGGCGGTGGCGGACCAGCTCAGCGAGCTGTACTCCAGCCTCAACGGCTTCCTCTCCGGCCTCCAGACCCCCTGGGGCGACGACCACGCCGGGCACCAGTTCGCCGACGGCGACCAGGGCTACATCAAGTACTCCGCCGACACCCTCACCGGGCTCCAGACCCTGCCCGAGGGGCTGCGCAACGTCGCCGAGGGCATGAAGGCGATGGCGCAGAACTACAGCAGCGTCGAGGAGGCCATCGCCTCCGGCATGACCGACCAGGACGCCGAACTCCAGTCGAGTCAGGGCACGTACTGGTCACCCACCTCGTTCTCCGCCGCCCTCCCGCGTACGGAGTCGGTCGCCCGCCTGACAACAGAACGCGGCAATACCAGCGGAAGGCACTGAACCACCATGGCAGTCGAGGTACCCGAGCCCCTTCAGTGGGTCCTGATGCTGCTCTCCGGCACCCGGTGGCCGGAGGGTGACGAGGACCAGCTCCGCGACATGGCCGCCCGCTGGCGCCAGGCCGGTGAGCAACTGGAGGAGGCCGGCCGCGCGGCGGACTCCACCGTCCAGCGGGCGCTGGATGGGCAGCAGGGAGCGGCGGCGGACGCGCTGGCCACCTACTGGAGCGCGTACACGTCCGGCGCGGACGGCGCCCCCGGGTACTTCCCCGGCACCGCGCAGGCGTGTGCCGGGCTGGGCGACATGCTGGAGCAGATGGCCAACTCGATCGAGACGGCGAAGATCCAGATCATCGCCCAGATCGTCATCCTGGCCTTCGAGATCGCGACCGCCGAGGCCGAGGCGCCGTTCACCTTCGGCGCCTCGCTGGCCGAGATCCCCATCGCGGTCGGGATCAGCCGCACGGTGGTGCAGCAGATCCTCAAGACCCTGCTCAAGGAGGCCCTCCAGCACGCCGCCAAGCAGGCGGCCATCATGGGCGGCGTCAACCTGATGGCGCAGACCATCGAGGTCGCCGAGGGCCACCGCAAGAGCATCGACCTCAAGGAGCTGGGGCAGAACATCGAGGGCGGCGCCGTCGCGGGCGCGCTCGGCCACGGCCTGGGCAAGGGCGTGGGCGCGGCGGGCTCCAAGGTGGGTCTGGGCAACGCCATGGGCAGTCTGCCGGGCCGGGCGGCGACCGGCGCGGCCGTGGGCGTGGGCACCGATGTGGGCACCCAGCTGATCACCACCGGCGAGGTCGACAGCGACAGCCTGCTCGGCTCCGGGCTGAACGGCGCGGGCGGGGTCGGGGCGCACGCTGCGGCGGGCGCGGCGAAGACCCACTTCTCCGGGCCGCCCAAGGTGGACATGCCGAACGTCGGGAGCGGGGCCGCCGGCGGCGGCAAGACGATCTTCTCCGACCCGGCCGGCGCGGGCTCGGGCTCGGCGTACAAGGGGCTGGGCACGGATGGCGCGCCGCCGGTCTCCGGCGAGACGGGCACCGGTGGCCTGGTGCCCTTCGGCTCGACGCCCGACGGGAGCGCATCCCTGGCATCCGAGTACGCCGGGCCGGACTCCACGACCGCCGGCGGCTCCTCGTCGGCCTCGCTGCCGTTCACGGACACCTCCCTGCTCGGCGGGGCGGGGCCGTCCGGGGGTCGGTCGTTTACGGACCCTTCCTTGCTCGGTTCGGATGGGCCGTCCGGGGCTCGGTCGTTTACGGACCCTTCCCTGGTCGGTTCGGATGGGCCGTCCGGGGCTCGGTCGTTTACGGACCCTTCCCTGGTCGGTTCGGATGGGCCGTCCGGTGTGCGATCGGATGCCGCCACGTGGGCCGGCGGTACGGAGCCGGGTCGGTCTGCCGAGGCAGCCGTACCGGCCGGCGGTCCCACTGCTGAGCGGGTGGACGGCTCGTCCGGGGTGCGGCCGGACAGTTTCCTGGCGACGGGCGGTACGGAACACCACGGCCCCACCGCGACGGAGACCACCCTGGAGCAGTCCGCGGGCGCGGGTCGGCCCCCGGCCTCGGAGGCGCACCCGGTCGTCGAGGCGTCGGTGCATACCGATCCGCCCGCCGGCCACTCCTCGGAGGCGGCCCCGGCCCCGGTCGCCGCACATCGCGAGACCACGACGGCCGACTTCACGGCGCCGCGTACCGAGCCCCAGCCCGCGGCCCGGTACGCGGACGGCGGAGCCTCGGCGCATATCGTCCCCGAGACCGGGACCGCGCCCCGGGCCGCGGAGGCACCGACGCAGCGGGTGCACGACCCGGACGCCATCCGGGTGGGTACGGCCCGACTGGACACGGTCGAGGCCGGACCGTCCACCAGCACGCCGCCCGTGTCGGCCCCGGCGGCCGAACCGCCCTCCGGCACACCCGCACCGGCGCCCGCGTCCCCCAACTTCCCGTCCGGCAGCGGGGAATCCATGGCCGCCGGCTCGCAGGGCGCCGGCCCGGGGGCGCATTCCGCCCCGCTGCGCCCGTCCCCGGTCCAGGGACCGGCTGCCCCGGGCCCGGCGGCGGCCTCGACGCCGTCCCCGGGTGGCTTCTCGGGACGTACGACGCCGACCCCGTCGGCCGTACCCAACCCGTCCTCCCCGGCACCCTCGCCCACCCGGCAGGCGCCGCCCGCCGTGCCGACCCCGCCGCCTGCCCCGGCCGCGTCCACTCCGGTCCAGTCCGCCCCGTCCACCACCCGGCCCTCCTCGCCCGCCGCGTCCTCGACTCCGCCGCCCAGCACCGCCACCACCCCGCCCACCCGGCAGGGCCCCACCAACCCCACCACCCCGACCACGCCCACCCCGACCACACCCACGCCGACCACCCCCACCCCCACCGCCCACCCCACGCCCAGCACCACCACCGAGCCCACTCCCCGGCCGGGCAGCGAGGGTGCGGCCGTGGGCGCGATCGGCGTCGTCGGGGCCCGCCCCGGGGGCGCGCGCCCGGGGCGTGGCGAGCAGCAGCCCGCCGCCGCATCCGGCGGCGACCGGCGGGAGGACCTGGCCACCCGTCAGCAGCGGGAGCGGCAGGCGGAACTCGACCGCCTGCGGGCCACCGGCCAGGTCAGGGAGACGGCAGCGGCCCTCGGCCACGAGCAGCGGCATGTGGTCACCAAGCCACCGCACGCCGAGGAGCTGGTCCGCGACCTGCCCGGCATGTCGCCGCAGGAGCGCGCGCAGACCCTGGACTCCCTCAAGCCGGAGTACCGGCGCTGGCTGGCCAAGGACCCGACCCTGGTCGACGGCCTGCGCAACGGCCTGCCGCCGCGCGACTTCGCCGAGACCGCCGCCCAACTGCTCGTCCACGTACCCGAAGGAGCCCACCAGCCCGCCTCCGCACGGCAGGAGGCACAGGCCCAGGTGTCCCGGATGCTCCAGGACCCCGACACCACCGCCCGGCTGCTGAAGAACGGCGCGCAGGTGACGGTGGTGCCCAAGGACGTCCGGATGACCGATGTCCCGGCCTTCCACAACCTGCGCGGCACCCACGCTGTGGGCGCCGCCGGTGCCGGGCGCGGCTGGGACGACGTACGCGGGTCCGGTGGGCGCCGCACCGCCGTGACGGAGGAGAACCTGCTCGGCGGTGACACCAGCGTCGGCAGCGGCGGCCACTACGCGGACGGCTACTCCACCACCACTCATGAGTTCGCGCACACCATCCACGGCCACGGCCTGACCCAGGAGGACCGGGCCGGCATCACCCAGAGCTTCGACACCCGGGACGGCCAGAAAGAGAAGGCCATCTGGCCCGACGGCACCAACCGCCACGACGAGCACGGCGAACTGGTCAGGAACTACTCCTCGAAGAACGAGGACGAGTACTTCGCCCAGGTCACCAACGCCTGGCTGGGGACCAACCACGGCCAGGACCCGTACACCGGCCAGGACCGCAACAACGGCGCCGACTGGGTGCGCGGCAACGTACCGGAGCTGGTGCCGCTGCTGGAGCGGCTGTACGGCCCCGACCCCACCGCCGTGCATGCCGAGCCGGCCAACCCCGTCGCGGCGGCCCGTGCCGAGGACGACATGTACGACGGGTTCCGCGAGTTCACGCAGGGCGTCGACGGGACACCGCAGGAACCCCACGTCCCCCCGGCGGACCCCCAACCGGAGACCCCCCAACCGGAGACCCCCCAACCGGAGACCCCCCAACCGGAGACCCCGCAGCCGGCAGCCCCGGAATCCCCACAGCCCACGGCCTCGGCCACCCCGCCCGGCGACGCCCCGCACCCGCCGCCCGTCCCCGGTTCCGCCGCCCCGGCGCCCCGGCAGGACCCCGCGACCGCCCGCGCCGGCGGCGAGTACGTCCACACGATCGCCGCCGAGCACGCCCTCAACGCCGTCGAGGAATTCCTCGGGCAGCCGGGAGCCGCCGAGTTCCAGGCCCAGCGGGCGAACCTGGAGGCGTACGAGCGCGCCAACCTCGCCGACGGGGACACCGCCGCGCTGCTCGCCCAGCACCAGCAGCGCAAGGAACTGCTGCTCGACGTCCTCAAGCGCAGCGGCGAGCACGACACCCGGATTCCGGACGACTGGCGCAGTGATGTCTCGCAGGTCTACGCCGACCACTTCACCGACCACCGGGCGGGCCCGCTGCACACCGACCCGCACGCCGAGAAGGTGGCGCAGACGGCGGACGCCAAGGGCAAGGTGAGCCTCAAGGACGCCGAGGTCAACCGCAACCACATCATCGCGGACACCATGCTGCACAAGTACGTCGCATCCGCCGTCTTCAAGGCCCGGACGCTGGACCCGCAGGGCCGGCAGCAGGCGGAACACGCCTTCGCGGAGTTCAGCGGCACCGTCCCGGCGGACCCGCACCGGGTGCTGAGCGGCGCCCGGGTCCACAACGCGCAGAAGAAGTGGCGCAGCACCCCGGAGGCGGCGGCGCTGCTCCGCCGCGACCTCGCCGCGTACCGCGACGGCCGCCCCGACTACGACAGCCTCTACGGCCTGCCCGCCCTGGGCGGCGACCTCGCGGCGGGAAAGCAGTCCGCCGATGCCGCCTCCGCCCAGCACTCGTACGACTCGGTGCGGGACGCACTGGCGGGCAAGGGCCTGGACGGTCCGTTGGGGCCGCAGCTCGCGGACGTACGGGCGGCCGTCGACCGGCTCGGCTCCGGCGACGCGGACCTCACCGCCGTCCACGACGGCTTCGACCGGCTGGAGCAGGCGGTCCGTGGCCAGGCGCTGGACGATCTGGCGCTGGTCAACGGCGTCACCGGCCACCGGGAGCTGGACGACACGGCGGCGGCGCTCGACCGCGCCGCCGACTACGCCGACCTGGGAGACCCGGCGACGCGGACCGCCCTCGCGGACCGGCTCGACGGGTTGGCCGGTACGTTCGACCGGGTCGGCCACACCCCGGCCGGCGATGTGCACGACCGGCTGACCGGGCACGCCACGGCCCTGCGGGACGGCTCGGCGCCGCCACCCACCCGGGATGAGCTGCGGCAGCTCGCCGCCGACCTGGGCGGCGAGCGCGACGGGCTGCACCGGGCCGACCTCGACCACACCGAGCAGCTGGCGGGCCGGGCCATCGCGGACTTCGACGCCCGGACGGGCCTCGGGGTCAAGCCCGCCCGTGCCGCCGCCGACGCCGCGCGCAACCCGGCGGCCGTCGCCTCCGGCAAGGCGGCGGGGCTGGAGTCTAGGCTTGCCGACCAGGGCGCGGCCGACGTACGGCTGGTCGGTGAGCAGAGCGGCGGCCACACCGCCCGCTCCGGCCCGGGTGCCAACCGCCCGGAGGCGCTGTTCGCTGAGGCGATGACGCTGCCGGCCGCCGAGCTGCCCGCCCGGATCGCGGAGATCACCGACCTGCTGTCCAACAACTCCTCCAACCTGCGGTTCGGGGACGACAAGATCAACCAGTGGATTCAGAACTTCCTCGATCCGCAGGTCACCAGGGACCCCGACCTGCTCACTGGGGTCTCCCACGGGCAGCTGCCGCCCGAGGCGCTGTACACCCCGCACACCCAGGACGTGCTGCGCGGCGTCGGCGTGCTGGAGGCGGCGGGCCTGGTCCCGCCGGGGCTGGCCGAGATGATGGCCCCCAAGACCGAGGCCGAGTTGGACGGTCGGGGTGCGAGCGAGAGCGCCAACCGGCTCCAGGTGCCCGGCCCCGGGGAGGGCCGCATCCCGGTGTCGTCCTCCGGGGACCTCACCCAGCGGCCCGGCACCGTCCGGCTGGGCGATGCTCAGGTACGCGTCGAAGAGGGCGCGATGGGCCGTACGCCGGAGCCGGCAACCCCGGACGGCGACCCGATGGACGTCGACAGCCAGCCGCCCTCCCGGCCGCAGACACCCGACCCTCAGGCGCCCGACCCGCACGCCCCCGGCCCCCGGATGCCCGCCCCCCAGGCGCCCGGCCCGCACACCCCCGACCCGCACCGGGGCTCGCAGGGCGAGCCGATGGAGCTGGACGGGCCGCCCACCGCCGAGCCCGCCCCGGCCGGCGGCGGGCTGAAGCGGCAGGCCCCGGACGATGAGCCGGGCGGCTCCCAGCAGCCCGGACCGTCCGCACCCAAGCGCTCCCGCGCCGACGACGCCGACGTATCGCCCCCGCCGCCGCCCCCGCTGCCCCCGGTCAGGGAGCACCGTCCGGCCGCCCCGCAGGTGTCGCCCCCGCCGCCCGTCGAGGCGACCCGGTCCGGCAGCACCCCGCCCACCCGTCAGCGCGGCCCGAAGGGCACGCCGTCCGACGCGCCGCTGCGCCTGGTGCGGACCAGGGCCGGCAAGTGGCAGGAGCTGCCCGCCAAGGGCAAGTTGGGCGGCCAGACCCCCTGGGACACCTGGAAGGAGCTGACCGGCGCCGACCGTGGCAGCACGACGGCCTCCGCCGTGGCCGAGGAGATGTCGCAGCACGACCTGCACCACCTGGTCGACCACCTCGCGAGCACCGGCCACGCCGACCTCGCGGACAAGCTGAACACCCGCGCCGAGCAGCTGGACGCCAAGGCCCGCGCCGCCCTGGGGGAGGACCCCGCCGCCCGGAGCGACCAGGTCATCTGGACCGGGGAGGACATCCGGACCCGCTCGCAGCGGCTGGAATCCGACCTGGCCGACCTGGAGCGGGAGTACGCGGCGACCGGCGCCGCCCGCAGCGACGAGCGGCTTGCCGAACACGCCGCCCGGGTCCGCCGCTCCGCCGACGAGCTGTCGACGGCACTGGGCGGGTACGTCAAGGACGCCGCCGCCTTCGGCGGCACCTACGCACTGCGGGATGCGCACGCCCCGCTCGCCTCCGCCGCCCGCAACCTCGCGGACACCGTCGATCGGTCGCTGAACGGCGAGGACGGGCAGTCGGGGCCCGGCAAGCCGGTCAGCCCGGACACCCTGCGGTCGCTGGGCGACGCGGCCCGGCAGTTCCGGGGCCGCAAGGCGTACGCCGAAGTACCGGCGGGCGAGCAGTGGAAGAGCGTGATCCCGGACCTCGACAGCCTCACCCCCGAGCAGCGCACCTCCTTCGTCCGCGACCTCTCCCGCCGCAATGTGGACAACCTCCGCACCGACACCCGTGACCTGCTGGCGCAGCCGGAGTTCCGGTCGCTGTACGAGCGGCTGCTTGACCTCCCGTACCGCCTCAAGCACGCCACACCGGCCTACCACGCCATCGCCAACAGCGGCGTGATGTCGTCGCAGGGCGACCTGGCGCGGCGTGGAGCGCGCTTCCTGGCGTCGGGCAAGAGCAGCGCCAGCAACACCTCCAGCCTGGGCAACGACGACTTCGTGTTCTTCCGGGTGGAGGCCAACGACAAGCCGATGCAGACCCGCTACGGGCCGACGACCATCATCTTCGGCATCGAGGAGCTGGAGCGGCTCGGCGGCTGGGTCTCCCTCCACGACCAACTGCACCCGCTGGACCGCCCCACCATGCAGGCGCTGCGTCAGCCGGGGGAGGAGGAGCCGGTACGGACCGCCGCCTACGCCCCCGGTACCGGCGGGGCGGGCTCCCGTTCCCGGTGGACCCACACCTATCCCGGGGTGACCGGCGAGGCGCGTACCCACGAGGTCTCCTTCGAGCAGGAGGTGTTCCACGGCGCTGACGTCCGGGAGGGCATCGCGCTCTCGGTGGTACGCGAAGTGGCCCGGATCGGCGGCGACTTCCAGCAGCGGGCGCTGCGCCAGCACGACGCCGACGCCCTCTCCGACCTGGTGTCCAGCCTGTACCGGCCGGAGGCGAAGTTCGGCTCGGGACTGCCCGTCGACCTGTCCCCGGAGGGCGGCACCCCCACGGGCTGGCCCCGGCCGAAGGCCGTCGTCAACCCGGACGGCGACGGACGGTACCGCCCCGACGGGACCGTCGACCCCGCCGCGCTGGCCGCCTCCAAGGAGTCGGACCTGGCGGACGACCGGCGCCGCCAGGCCGACAACGCCGAGGAGATCCACCGGAAGATCCTGGAGGGCATCCCGCCGACCGCCACCCCCGCCGAACGGGCCAAGCGGGAGGCCGACGCACTGACCCATCGCCGCAGGGCGGAGGGCTTCCTCAAGCCCGCCCTGAAGTCCGCGACCGCCGCCCGGGAACTCACCGAGCGCTTCCAGCAGGGCGCCACCGGCGACCGCCAGGCACTCGCGGCACACCTGCTGGAGGAACGCCGCCGCAGCGAGAGCGAACTCCAGCAGCGCCTCACGCACCTTCAGCAGTCCCTGCGCGCCCCGGCGAACCCCACGGCGGACCCGAGCCCCAGCACCGGCCTCGACTCCGCACCCGCCCAGTCCGGGGCCGCGCCGCAGGACACCGAACCGGGCGCCGCCCGCCCGCTGGACGCACCGGCCGACCCGGCCGGCTGGGCGCACCGCCGGATCGAGGCACCCTCCGTCGGCCTGCGCGGCGACCGCCCCGGTACGGGGACCGGCGGCCCGACGCTGGTCCGCGCGGCGGTCCGCCGTCTCCAGGCCGACGACGGCCGCTGGGTCCGCGACTTCACCGTGACGCTCCCCTTCGAACTGGCCCCGGGCCTCACCCCCGCGCGGCTGGCCGAGCTGCGGGCCAGGGTGCAGAGCGCCCTGGACGGGCAGGTCAACGCCGGCTACGCCCTGCCGCGCTCCGGGGACCAACTGCATGTCACCGTACGGATGGTGCACGCCGAGGGCCACGCGGAACGCATCACCCTCACCGCGACGGCCGAGACGGCCACCCCCGGGGCCGCCGACCAGCGCCACTGGGACCTCGCCCACGACGACGCGGCGCTGACCCACCAGACGCTGCGCTACCTCGGCCTGCCCGACGGCACCACGACCGCCCCGCTCACGACAGCCCATCTCGCCGCCATCGAGGACACCTGCGACTCCGGCACCACACTGCGCCACCATCCCCTCCCCTCTCAGTAACCAGACCCGGGGGACACGGGCCGGGATCTCCTCCGGCCCGCACCCCCGGGCCTGCGGTCAGGTGAGCCGGCCTCGGATGCGCCAGAAGCAGAGGGCTGTCAGCGCGGCGGCGGCTGCGGTGAAGATCCCGGACTCGTACCACTGGAAGCTCCAGTAGCGGTCGGCGGGCTGCTCCGTCACCTCCACATGCAGGTCCGCCTTGGCCAGGCAGGCGAGCATCGCGGACTGCACCGAGTTGTCGATGCAGTCGGCGTACATGGCGCTGTGGCCCACGTCCCGCCCGGCGGAGTCCAGCATCGGGCTGGTCGACACCACCCAGTCTCCGCTGGGCACCTTCAGCCCGCCGATTGCCCCGTACTGCCCGAGGAAGTCCAGCGTGCCGAGCGCCGCCGGGGTGAGCCGCACCGAGGAGCTGACCGGCGCGACGATGCCCGGCCGGACCAGGGCGGGCATCATGATCTGGACGACGGCGAACACCACCAGGGTCAGCGCCATGGCCGGCAGCGTACGGCGGACGAACAGCCCCAGCGCCACCGCGAGGACGAAGGCGAAGGCGGCATACGCGACCGGCGCGATGTTGCGCGCACCGAACAGCATCGGCGTGAACCGGTCCGCCTGGACCTGGTCGAACGGGCTCGCCGCCCAGGTGAGCAGCAGGCTGAGCACGCCGGTCACGGCCATGGCGCCCAGGCCCACCAGCCCCAGCTTGGCCGCCAGCCACCGCCGGCGGGTCACGCTCTGGTTCCACACCAGGCGGTGGGTGCCGAGCTCCAGCTCGCGGGTGATCAGCGGGGCGCCCCAGAACATGCCGATGATGCCCGGCACGATGATCAGAAGATACCCGAGCAGGGTGACCGGAAGGTGGTACTGGCTGGTGAAGGAGGCCAGCAGGCTCGGGCAGTTGCCATGGCTGCGGCACTGGGCGAGCACCCGGTCGTGCTCGCGGTGGATCTGCACCCCGAGCGTCACCAGATAGCTCCCGAGCAGCAGCACGGCGGCCAGCGCGGCCAGCGCCTGGGTACGGAACTGGCGCCAGGTCAGCCAGATCATCGCGGCACCTCCGAGCGGGTCGAGGTGGGACGGGCGGCCGGACCGCCCGCCCGGGACATATAGGCCAGCACCAGCTCCTCCAACCCGACCTCCTCGACCAGCAGGCCGACCGGCGGCAGCGGCCGGTCGGCGCGCACCACCAGACTGCTGCCGTCCGGGGTGCGCTCCGTCTGGATGACCTCGACCCCCGGCGGCAGCTCGGCCAGATCGCCACGACCGCCGGTGAACCGGCGGTGGCCGGCCAGCAGGTCCCGCACCGGACCGGCGACCTGCACGCGGGAGTCGGACAGCACGACCAGGTAGTCGCAGACCCGCTCCACATCGGCGATCAGATGGGAGGAGAGGATGGCGCCGGCGCCGAGATCGGCGACGGACTCCATCAGGTTCTCCAGGAACCCGCGCCTGGCCAGCGGGTCGAGCGCGGCGGCGGGCTCGTCGAAGATCAGCAGCTCCGGCCGCTTGGCGGTGGCGAGGGTCAGGGCGAGCTGGGCCCGCTGACCGCCGGAGAGCCGGCCCGCCTTCTGCGCCGGGTCCAGCCCGACCTGCTCGATCCGCCGCCGAGCCAGCGCCGCGTCCCACCCCGGATTGAGCCCGGCCCCGAGCCGCAGGTGCTCCGCGACCGACAGCCCGCCGTACACCGGGGTGTCCTGGGCGACGAAGCCGACCTTCGCCAGATGCGCCGAGTCGGCGGCCGGCCGGCCACCCAGGACGCGGATGCTGCCCGAGGTCGGCGCGATCAGCCCGCAGGCCAGTTGCAGCAGCGTCGACTTGCCCGCGCCGTTGGGCCCCACCAGGCCGACCACCCGCCCCTGCGGGATGCTCAGCTCGCAGTCGGTCAGGGCATGGCGGCGGCCGTACCGCTTGCCCAGCCGGTCGGCTTCCAGTACTGGAGTCATGTCTTTCCTTCGTCGGAGACCCGGTGGACCGGACCTCGGTACAGCGGTGGGAGCGGGTCGGCGCCGGGCACCGGGATCACGCCGAGCCGTCGCGCCGGCGGTCGAGGAACCGGAGCAGGAAGCGGCCGACGGTGAAGAAGACGATGAAGCAGGCGAGCACCACGACGCCGCAGAGGAGGTAGAACACCGGGCTGTAGTGCACGCCCGGCGAATCCGACGCGGCGATCAGGCCGAACGCTGGTGATGTGGTCATGGGTTCAGCCTGCGGCGCACGGCCGGACCCGACATCCACCGAAAGTACGGGCGGGCCGCGACGCGGATCGTACTTTCGGCCACTCCTGCCGCACCGGGGCGGTCACGTAGCCTGGTCCGCGTGAGCGTGAACACGGCGGATCGGCCGAACACACGGCTGTGGACAGTGGCCAACCTGGCGCTTGCCCTGGTCCTCGCCCTGGTCCTCGCCTTCTTCTCCTGGCGGATCGCCCGCGACGGCCGCGAGTGGGCGTTCGACTGCTGCGTCGGCCTGGCGGTCAGCGCGGCCGCCCTGCTCCGCGCCCGGCACCGGGTGTGGGCGGCGGTCGCCGGCATCGCGGTCGCCGCAGGTGCGGGCCTGGTCGCCAGGCTCGCGGAGCTGCCCCGCGAGCCCGGCGCGGCCGCGACCCTCGCGCTGCTCGTGCTCGGCGGCAGCGCGATCAGGACGCTGCCCCTGCGCGCGGCGGCCGGGATCACAGCGGGCGGCATCGCGGCCATGGCCGTGGACTGGCTGACCATCGAACCGGGGTCCGGGGCCTGGCACGGCCCGTTCCAACTCGCGATGCTCGGCTGGACCGTCGCGCTGACCACCGGGTGCGGGCTGCGGTTTCTCGACTACCGCCGCCACGCCGCCGCCGAGGCGGTGCGGCGCGAGGAACGGCTGCTGCTCGCCCGCGAACTGCACGACATCGTCGCCCACCACGTCACCGGCATAGTGCTCCAGGCGCAGGCCGCCCGGATCGTCAGCCGCAAGGACCCGCAGGCGCTGGACGGCACCCTCACCGGCATCGAGCAGGCAGGCACCGACGCGCTCGCCGCGATGCGCCGGGTGGTCGGCCTGCTGCGGGACACCGAGGACGGGCCCGGGATCACACCGGGGCCGGAGCGGCTCACCGAACTCGTCCGCCGCTTCGAGGGGCACGGCCCCGCCGTCCGCCTCAATCTGCCCGCCGACGCGGCGCCCTGGCCGTCGGAGGTCACCAGCACCGTCTACCGGATCGTGCAGGAGTCACTGACCAACATCGCCCGACACGCCCCGCATGCCCGGCTGGCCACCGTCGACGTGGACCGCGACCCGCTCGGCATCACCGTGGCGATCACCGACGACGCCGCACCCGGCGCGGCCCGCCACCTGCACCGAGGGGGCTTCGGCCTGATCGGGATGCGCGAGCGGGTCGAGGCGCTCGGCGGGACACTGCGGGTCGGCCCACGCCCCGACACCGGCTGGTCCGTCCTTGCCACCCTGCCCGTCGCGGCGGGGGAGCACCGGTGACCATCAGGGTCCTGATCGCCGACGACCAGGCGATCGTCCGCAGCGGACTGCGCCTCATCCTGGAGGACCAGCCCGACATCACCGTGGTCGCCGAGGCGGCCGATGGCGCCGAGGCCATCGAGGCCGCCCGCCGGTTGCGCCCCGATGTGTGCCTGGTCGACATCCGGATGCCCCGCCTGGACGGCATCGAGGTCACCCGCGCCCTGGCCGGCCCCGGCGTCGCCCATGCGCTGCGGGTGGTCATCGTCACCACCTTCGACCTGGACGAGTACGTCTACGGCGCGCTGCGCTCCGGGGCGGTCGGCTTCATCCTCAAGGACGCGGGCCCCACCCTGCTGGTCGAGGCGGTACGGGCCGCGAGCACCGGCGAGGCGCTGATCTCCCCGTCGGTCACCGTCCGGCTCCTCCGACACCTGGCACCGGCCAAGCCGTCGAAGGCGTCCCGCCCGGCCAAGCCGCTCTCCGAGCGGGAACTCGAGGTCATCAGGGCCATCGCCCGGGGCCGCACCAACCAGGAGATCGCCGCCGAACTCTTCATCTCCCTCAGCACGGTCAAGAGCCACCTGGCCAGCGCCCAGGCCAAGCTCGGCGCCCGCAACCGGGTCGAAATCGCCGCCTGGGCCTGGGAGAGCCGCCTCATCCACTCCGCCTAGCGGGCGGCACCGGGCCCGTCGAGCCCCGGACGATCAACTCCGTGGCAAGCTCGACGTGCAGGGTTTCGACGGCATGCCCCTCCATCAGGCGCATCAGCAGACTGACGGCCATCCTGCCCAGCTCGCCCAGCGGCTGGCGGACGGTGGTGAGCATCGGCACGGTGCTGCTGCTGAGGTAGACATCGTCGAAGCCGGCGATCGACAGCTCCTCGGGCACCCGCAGTCCACGGTCGTACGCCGCGCGCAGCGCTCCGACGGCGGCCTTGTCGTTGAAGGCGATCAGGGCGGTGGGGCGCTGGGGCAGGTCAAGCAACCGCGCGGCGGCGCTGTAACCCCAGTCGGCGGTGGGCTCGACACTGCTGCACAGTTCGGGCGACGGCAGCACCCCCACCTCGGAGAGGGCGGAGGCGTGCCCGGCCAGGCGCGACCGGCTGGCGAGCCATTCGCCGGGGCCGCCGATCATCCCGATCCGCCGGTGCCCGAGGCCCACCAGGTGCGCGGTGACGCTCCGGGCGCCGGAGAAGTGCGCGGCGGACACGGCGGCGATGTCGCGCGGCAGCGGCGTCCGGGGATCGACGACCACAAACGGGAAGTCCCGGCGGCTGAGCGTCTCCAGCGAGTGGGCCGGCTCGGGCGGGATGATCAGGATCGCGCCGCCCAACTGCGCCCGGTCGGGAAGCCCGGTGAGGACATCGGAGTCCAGCACGGCGTCACCGGCGTTGAGGATCACCTGCCGGCCGTACAGCTCCAGGGTCTCGGCCACGGCGGAGACGATGATGCCGAAGTAGTCGGTGAGCAGGTAGGGGCAGCGGACGAACACGTCGCGCCCCGGCCTGCCGGAGGTACGCCCGCGTGCCTGCGGGGCGCCGAGGCGCTCGATCGCACTCTGCACCGCCTCCCGGGTCTCGGCGCTCACGGCGGTCCGGCCGTTCATCACCCGCGAGACGGTGGCGATCGAGACCCCCGCCGCAGCGGCGATGTCCCGGACCGTCACCTTCGACGACCTCGGCCTACCCATTTGTTTCACCCTTTTTGTTTCATGACTTCATTGCCGAACGAGAGCGACAGGGCCATGGTTTCGGCGTTCAATCCCTTGACACTACGTCAACTAAGCCGTTTCCTATGACCGACCGAGAGAATCCCAAGAAATTGTTACATTAAGTTTCATGTGATCGGCACCGGTAGCACCGACGCCTGATGGAGCCTCGCGGACATCCGGCCCTACGACTGAGGCTCCCCTCACCCCCCGCTAGGAGCCGCACCATGCACGGATTCCGTCGCTCCCGTACCCACCGGGGCAGGCTGGCCGCCGTCGCGGCCACGCTCGCCCTGGCCGGCGCCGGCCTGGCCACCGCCGGCACCGCGCACGCCGCCGACACCACCGCCCAGGTCTGGATCACCACCGCCGACGGCAGCAGCAAGCTCGCCCGCAGCGCCGACGCCGCCTTCTCCTCGGGCAGCCCGCAGAGCACCGACATCAGGATCGACGCCTCCGACGTCCAGCAGCCGCTGGTCGGCTTCGGCGCGTCCTTCACCGAGTCCGCCGCCCATCTCGTCGCGGGCCTGAACTCAGCCACCCGCGCCACCCTGATGAACGACCTGTTCAGCACCGGCAGCGGCATCGGCCTGGACTACCTGCGCCAACCGCTCGGCGCCTCCGACTTCATCGCCCAGCAGCCCTTCTACTCCTACGAGGACACCCGGGGCTCCTTCAGCATCGCCCGCGACCAGCGCGAGATCCTGCCCGCGATCACCCAGGCGCGCGGAGTGAACCCCGCCATCCGCATCATGGGTACGCCATGGTCCGCACCCGCCTGGATGAAGGACAGCAACTCGCTGAACGGCGGCAGCCTCAAGCCGGCGAACTACGGTGACTTCGCCGACTACCTGGTCAAGGCCGTCCAGGCGTACCAGGCGGCGGGCGCACCGATCACCGACCTCACCGTGGCGAACGAGCCGAAGTTCCAGACCGGCTACCCCTCCATGGGCATGACCGCCAACCAGCAGGCCGACTTCATCAAGGTCCTCGACACCAAGCTCACCGCCGCCGGTCTGCCCACCAACATCTTCGCGTACGACCACAACTGGGACGACACCAGCTTCCCGCTCTCCGTCCTCTCCCAGGACAGCGGCATCGCCCGCCTCAAGGGTGCGGCCTTCCACTGCTACGGCGGCCAGCCCGAGGCCGAGCAGTCGGTGGCGAACACCGGCAAGGCCGTGATGTTCACCGAGTGCTCCGGCACCGACTCGGCGAACAAGGCCGCCACCTTCGCCGACACGCTCAAGTGGCAGACCGAGAACCTGGTCATCCGCAATCTGCGCAGCGGTGGTCAGAGCGTCGTCCTGTGGAACCTGGCGCTGGACGCGAACGGCGGCCCGCAGTACGGCAACTGCGGCACCGCCTGCAATGGCGTCGTCGAGATCTCCAACGGTACGTACACCAAGAACGCCGAGTACTACCTGCTCGGCCAGATCTCCAAGTTCGCCCGGCCCGGCGCCCACCGGATCGGCTCCACCAGCCAGGGCAGCGGCGGGCTGCAGAACGTCGCCTTCCTCAACGCCGACGGCTCCCGTGGCGACCTGGTCCTCAACGCCACGTCCTCCGCCCAGCACTTCTCCGTCACCGAGAACGGCCGCTCGCTGAGCTACGACCTGCCGGCCGGCGCCGTGGCCACCTTCACCTGGCCGGGCGCCCCCGCCACCGGCCCGACCACGCCGCCCACCCAGCCCGGCGGCCCGATCAGCACCGCCGCCTGGTACAAGATCACCAACGCCAACTCCGGCAAGTGCCTGGACGCCGCCGACTGGGGCACCGCCAACGGCACCGCCGTCCAGCAGTGGGCCTGCGGCACCGGCAGCAACCAGCAGTGGCAGTTCACCGCCACCGACAGCGGTTACTACCGCGTCACCAACCGCAACGCGGCCGCCACCGGCCAGGTCCTGGACGTCACCGACAACTCCACCGCCAACGGCGCCAAGATCCAGACCTGGCAGTGGGGCGGCGGCGCCAACCAGCAGTTCAAGCCCGTCCAGCAGGCCGACGGCAGCTACACCCTCACGGCCCGCAGCAGCGGCAAGTGCCTGGACGTGACCGACGTCTCCACCGCCGACGGCGCGCGCCTCCAGCAGTGGGACTGCACCGGCGGCCCCGCCCAGTCCTTCCGCCTCACCACCGCCGGCTGACCCGGCCGCCGCGCCCCACCACCGCCACCGCGCGCGGTCGGTGGGGCGTGCCTGCCCGGCAGCGGCAGCGGCGGCTCGTACCGTCGTACGGCGGGCGTGTCCGCAGCCATGGGCTTCCCTGTCGTCGCAGCGATGGCCGCACGGCGGCGTCCGGGTCAGTGTGGATGGAGACAGCAGGGCCGGGACAGGCCCTTCGCACCGAGGAGGCCGCCGTCATGGCCGTTCAGGGATCATCCTTCGCCGCCGGGGTGGCTGTGCCGGACACCAAGCTCGCCGCAGCGGCCACCGAGCTGGTCCGCGACACGACCGGCGAGCTGATCTACCACCACTCCCGGCGGGTCTTCTGGTTCGGCAGCCTGCAAGGCCGCCACCGGGACCTGAGCTTCGATCCGGAACTGCTCTACATCGGCGCGATGTTCCACGACCTGGGCCTGGGCGAGCGGTTCCACGGCAGCGGCCGACGCTTCGAGGTGGACAGCGCCGACGAGGCCCGCCGCTTCCTGCATGGCCATGGAGTGCCCGAGGACAGCATCCGCCGGGTGTGGACGGCCATCGCCCTGCACACCACCCCCGGCATCCCCGAGTTCATGGAACCGGAGGTCGCGCTGGTCACAGCCGGTGTCGAGTACGACGTCCTGGGCATCGGCTACCACGACATCAGCGACGGCGACCGCGCCGAGATCACCGCTCTGCACCCCCGTCCGGACTTCAAGCGCCGCATCCTGCAGGCTTTCACCGACGGCATCGCCCCCAAGCCGGAGACCACCTTCGGCAACGTCAAGGCAGACGTCCTACAGCACTTCACCCCCGGCTTCGTCCGTGGCGACTTTGTCGAGGTGGTCCGGAACTCCCCCTGGCCGGAGTGACCGACCCGCCCGGCGTGCCGGACGCACCGGTCCCGGCGACCACACGGATGCGAAACGGCCCACCGGAGCGGTGGGCACGGCGGGGCGACGCACTGCACAGCCGGCTCCGCTGCTTCTCCCCGCCAGCCGGCCTCGTGGGAACCGGTCTCGTAGTCGAAGGGCTGGTCCTGGTCCCACGCGTCACCGGTGACGGCTTGCCAGGCGTCCGGGGCCGCCTCCAGGAGGGCTTCGGCGAGCGCCTGGTCTCCCAGAACTCACTTTCCCGCCCGCCGGTGGCGCCGGGCTCGACCTGCTTCACGCTGATGCTCCGGCAGGCCGCTGAGCTGCCGACTTGCGTTCGAACAGGCTCACGGCCCAGGAGGTCAGCGCGATGAGGGCCGGCAGCCAGCGAAGTGGGAGGGCGGTGGCGTTGACGTGGGTGAGGGCAAGCGAGCAAACCGCGGAAGCTGCCAGCAGCCCCAGGGGGAGCCGGCGGCGCCAGGACGGCAAATGGTGCATCCGTCGTACGGACCAGGCCATCCAGGAAAAAAGCATGATGAGTAAGAAATCGAACACCGTCACTGAGGCTCCGCAGGATCGCAGCCGACCGGAAGCCGAGCGTATCGCCTGTAGCGGGTTCCCTCACTGGGCGTTTCGGCGGCGAGCGGGAGCGGGGCGGGTTTCGGAGACACGGGCCAGGCGGCGGCGGTGGTGGAGATCAGCTCGCGGCGGCCGCCCGGACCGGGTAAGTGTCCGCTGGTCAGCTGCCCGGCGCCGTCCAAGTGCCCAGGGACATTTCGGCGGTGATGCCGGGTCCGAAGCCGGCCAGCATGCCGTGGTGGCCGTCCACGGCCGTCTGCTCGTCGAACAGCCGGGCCAGGGCGTCGAGGACGACCGCGCTGGCGATGTTGCCGTACTCGGTGAGGGTGGCCCGACTGAACCGGAACGCCTCGGACGGCACATCGAGGAAGCGGCTCAGGTCGTCCAGGATGCGCGGACCGCCCGCGTGGATGATGTAGAAGTCCAGCTTGCTGACGTTCCACTGATGCGCCTCCGCCACGGTGCGCAGCGCCGGGCTGAGCGGTTCCATCGTGCCGGGCACCCGCTTGTCGAGCTGGAAGTGGAAGCCGGTGGAGCGGACGGCGTAGGAGATCCACTCCTCGGTGTGCGGGATGAGGTACGAGCTGTTGCGCTCCAGGCTCATCCCGGTGCCCCGCTTGCCCCGGACCACCGCGGCGGCGACCCCGTCACCGAAGAGGCCGTTGGACAGCAGCGAGCCGATGCCCAGGTCGGTGGGCTGGTAGCACAGGGAGCAGAACTCGCAGGCCACGATGAGGACGTTGGCGTCGGGGTAGGCCGTGCAGAAGTCGTGGGCCCGGTTCACGGCCGCCCCGCCCGCCGCGCAGCCGAGCTGGGCGATCGGCAGCTGCCGGGTGTCCGTCCGGAAGCCCAGGGTGTTGATGAGCCACGCGGTCAGCGACGGCATCATGAAGCCGGAGCAGGAGACGTAGATGATCAGGTCGATCTGCTGCGGCTCCAGCTCCGCGTGCTCCAGTGCCCGGAGCACCACGGCGGGCACGCGGGCCTTGGACTCCCGCTCGTAGACGATGCTGCGGGCGTCCAGGCCGGGGTGCTTCAGCACGGTGTCGATGGGCTGGATCAGGTGCCGCTTCTGCACTCCGGTGTGCTTGATCAGGCTGAGAGCCAGGTTCAGTTGCGGATGATCGCCGTGCAGCCTCCGCGCCAGTTCGAGGGTTTCCTCGTTGGTGATGACATGCTCGGGCACCGCTATGGCCGGTTTGCACAGAACTGCCATGGGATCTCTCCTAACGGAGGGCGGCCCCACATGTAGCCTCGCCGGTCCGGGACCCAAACGCTCACCCGTAGGCGGTAGGCACTGCGGACGCAGACATGCGGAGGGGGATTCCCCGAAAGGCCGGTCACAGATCATCACGGATCAGGGAGATTCCCGTTCTGGGACCGGACGGACCACTCGCGAGCTGCTCTTCTAGCCGACTTCATCAATTTACGGCAGGCGTGCCCGCAACGCATGTCGACCCCGGACGTCACTCGGCCCGCGTCACTTGTCCCGGACGTCACTCGGCCCGGACGCGTCCGCCACTGCTGCGGCGCGTCCGGGCCGGCGGGTTGCCCCGATTCACCAACTGACGGGGTTCACCAACTGACGGGGTTCACCGGCTGACGGGGTTCACCAGCTGACGGGCAGCGCCAGGGGATAGCGCCAGATCGATGTCGTGTTCCATTTGATGTCTTCGGCGGGCCGGGCCAGGGCGATCCCGGGGAAGCGGTCCAGGAGCGTCCCGATCGCGGTCTCGATCTCGGCCTGGGCGAGCGGTGCACCGAGGCAGTGGTGCGCGCCCCAGCCGAAGGTCATATGGGGAGGGCTGGTGCGGTCGAGATCCAGCTCGTCCGGGCGGTCGAACTTGCGGCCGTCCCGGTTGGCGGTCAGATACGAGACGTGCACGATGTCGCCCGCCGGGATCGTCACCCCGCTCAGCTCCACATCCTCGGTGGCCACCCGGGGGATGCCGACCCCCTTGCGGAACGGGATGAAGCGCAGCAGCTCATTGATGATCTGCGGGAGCTCCTCGCGGCGCTCACGCAGCGCGGTGTGCACCTCGGGCCGGGTCAGCAGGGTGTACGACAGGTTTCCCAGTTCATAGGTGGTCGTGTCCTGGCCGGTGATCAGCAGGACCATGGCCATGACCGCCAGTTCCCGGTCGTCCAGGATCTCATCGCCGTCACGGGCCGTCGCCAGCACGCTGATCAGGTCCTCGCCGGGGTCGGCCCGGCGCTGCGCCGTCAGGGCCGTGAAGTAGTTCCGCAGGTCGGCCTTGGCCTGTACTGCGGCGGCCCGGTTGTCGATACCGATGTCCATCATCGTCCGAGCGTGGGCGCGCAGCTGTCCCTGGTCGGCCGCCGGGATCTCCAGGACCTCGCAGATCGTGATCAGCGGCAGCGGCCCGGCCAGGTGTTCCATCAGGTCGGCCACGTCCCGCTGCTCCGCCATCCGGTCCAGCAGTTCATTCACGGCGGCTCGGATGCGCGGCCGCATCCGGTCGATCTGGTCCGGGGCGAAGCCCTTGGAGACCAGGCTGCGCAGCCGGCTGCTGGCGGGCGGGTCCATGACGTTGATCGCCTCGTCCTGGACGATCGGCTCGGGTGTCATCCGGGGGAAGTCCCGGCCGACGACGGCATGACGGCTGAAGCGCCGGTCGGTGGTCACCGTCCGTACATCGTCGTAGCCGGTGACCAGCCAGGCATCCCCCTCACCATGCGGCAGCCGGATCCGTGCGACCGGCTCCTCGGTCATCAGACGCCTGAGCACCGGATCGAACTCCAGAGCCTCGGCGTAGTCGAAAGGGCAGTTGTGGACGCTCGAACCGGTGGACATGCGGATCTCCGGGTCTGGAACTCTGAACGAGGCTGATCAGGGGGCGTACGTGCCGGACGGGGCACCGGTACCCGTCCCGTCGACCGTGCACACGGGAATGCTCCGTATGCCACCCCGGATTCATCCGCGCTGCTCGGCCCCTGGACGGCCCGGACGCCGCAGGCGTACCGGCGGCCGCCCCCCTCCGCCTTCGACGCCCGGGTCACCCGTACTGCTGCGTCCGGATCTCTTGACACCCCTGCCACCCGTGCTCAGGATATGAACCAACGGTTCGCTAAATGAACCGCTGGTTCGATCGTCCCCAGGGGAGAGCTGTGAGCATTCGCATCCGCAAGATCATCAAGCATGTGGACGAGACGCGGCTGGAGAACGGCCGCCCGGTCGACCCGGTCCACCGGGTGGCCTTCGTCGGGGCGGTGATCGAGAACCCCTACCCCAGCGGTTACGTCCAGGACCTGGTCACCCTCGCCGACGAGCTGGGCGAGGAGATCGGTCTGCTGGTCGGCCCCCCGTGCGTGGAACTGCTGGGCGGCGAGGTGGAGGCGTTCGGCAAGGCCGCCCTGGTCGGCATCGACGGCGAGGTCGAGCACGGGTCCGCGCTCATCCACAACCTGCGCTTCGGCAATGTCTTCCGCAACGCGGCCGGCGGTACCGAGCTGCTGCCCGCCGCCGAGAAGGTCGGCCTGCCGGGCAGCCCCATCGACATCCCCCTCAAGCACAAGCTCGACGCCAAGACCCGCTCCCACCACCAGACGGTGACGCTCCAGGTCGCCGATGTGCCCCGGCCCCGGGAGATCCTCGTCATCTGCGCCGCCGCCAACGCCGGCCGCCCGCTGGCCCGCCTCGCGACCTTCGGCGCCGAGACCAAGTAGGCGCCCGAGTCGGGCGGCCGTTGCCGGCCGCCGGACTCCGAGGCCCCAGACGACACAACAGGCCAGACGACGCAACAGGCCAGACGACGCAGCAGGCGAGACGACGCACACAGGGAGAGCAGTCCATTGACCGTCACCGACAGCGATACCTGGACCGGCCAGCGGGTCAGGGAGGCCGACCGGGAGTATGTGATCCACTCCTGGTCCGTGCAGGGAGCACTCGACCCGATCCCGGTCGCCGGAGGCGCCGGATCGTGGTTCTGGGACTACGAGGGCCGCAAGTACCTCGACTTCCAGTCCCAGCTGGTCAACCTCAACCTCGGCCACCAGCACCCCCGCCTGGTCGAGGCCATCCGCCAGCAGGCCGAGCAGCTCTGCTACATCGGCCCCGGCTTCGCCGAGCGCTCCCGCGCCGAGCTGGCCGAGATGCTGGCGGAGCTGACCCCGGGCGACCTGAAGATGACCTTCTTCACCACCGGCGGCGCCGCCGCCAACGAGAACGCGATCCGGCTGGCCCGCCATGTGACCGGCCGTCAGAAGGTCATCGCCCGCTACCGCTCGTACCACGGCGCCACCAACGGGGCGATCTCGCTGACCGGCGACCCACGCCGCTGGTCCGCCGAGCCCGGCATGCCGGGCGTGGTGCGCATGCTCGACCCGTACACCTACCGCTGCCCGGCCGGGCACCCCGACCCGTGCCCGGTCTGCACCGGCGGCCCCCACCTGGAGGAGATCCTCCGGTACGAGAACCCCGACACCGTCGCCGCCGTGATCATCGAGCCGGTCACCGGCACCAACGGCCTGATCTACCCGCCGGACGGCTATCTGCGCTCGCTGCGCGAGGTCTGCGACCGCTACGGCATCATGCTGATCTTCGACGAGGTGATGGCGGGCTTCGGCCGCACCGGCACCTGGTTCGCCTGCGACCACTGGGACGTGGTGCCGGACATCGTCACCACCGCCAAGGGCCTGAACTCCGGCTACGTCCCGCTGGGCGCGATGACCGTCTCGTCGCGGATCTCCGACTGGCTCAAGGACAACATGTTCTGGGGCGGCCTGACCTACGCCGGCCACCCGCTGGCCTGCGCCTCCGGGGTCGCCTCGCTGAAGATCATGCAGGACGAGCACGTGGTGGAGAACGCCAAGGCGATGGGCGAGCGGCTGGGCGCCGGCCTGGCCCGGCTGGCGGAGCAGCACCCGAGCATCGGTGAGATCCGCGGCCGTGGCCTCTTCTACGGGGTCGAACTGGTCAAGGACCGGGAGAGCCGCGAACCGCTGGTCCCGTTCAACGCCAAGGGCCCTGCGGCGGCGCCCGTGGGGCGGCTGCTCAAGGCGGCGATGGAGCGCGGGCTCTACCTCACCGCGAACTTCAACGTCCTGCGGCTGACACCGCCGCTCGTCATCCGGGACTCCGAGATCGACCTCGCGCTCGACGTCCTGGACGACGTGCTGAAGCTGGCCGACGAGCAGTACGTAGGGTGAGCGCGACAGGCCACCTGAAGGGGTATCCACGATGTCATCGACACTGATCAGAGGCGGTACGGTCGTCAACGCCGAGGGGGCGGTCCGGGCGGATGTGCTGGTACGGGACGGCGTGGTCGCCGCCCTGGGCACCGACCCCTCCTGGACCGCCGACCGGGTGCTGGACGCCACCGGGATGCTGGTGATCCCGGGCGGCATCGACGCGCACACCCACCTCGAATACCCGATCGACGGATTCACCACCCGCACCGCCGACGACTTCCACAGCGGCACGGTCGCGGCGGCCTACGGCGGTACGACCACCGTGCTGGACTTCGTCAAGAAGGAGCCGGACCGCACCCTGCGCGACACCTATCTGGCCCGGCGCGACACCGCGGCGGCCAAGGCGGTGATCGACTTCGGGCTGCACGCCATCGTGCCGCCGCGCGCCCAGCAGCCCGATGTGCTGGCCGACCTGCGGCAGCTCGCCAAGGAGGGCGCCACCAGCTGGAAGTTCTTCATGGCCTACCCCGGCACCCAGATGGTGGACGACGGCGAGCTGCTCGAAGGCTTCGAACTGGCCCTGGAGAACGGCGTGCTGCCGATGGTGCACGCCGAGAACGGGCACATGATCGACCGGGAGACCCGGCTGCTGCTGGAGTCGGGCCGTACCGCCGAGCCGTTCCATGCCGTCGCCCACGGCCATGACTCCGAGGCGGAGGCGGTGCACCGCGCCGTCGTCCTCGCGGAGTCGGTCGGGACTCCGCTGTACGTCGTCCACGTCTCCAGCGCCGAGGCGGCGGCCGAGATCAGCCGCGCCCGCGCCCAGGGCCACCGGGTCTGGGGCGAGACCTGCCCCCAGTACCTGGCCGTCGCCTTCGAGGACTACCAGGGGCTCGGTGAGCGCGCCGCCGCCTACCTCTGCTCACCGCCCATCCGGGAGCGTGCCAACCAGCAGGGGCTGTGGACCTTCCTGGCCACCGGCGCGCTCTCCACGGTCGCCACGGACCACGCGGGCTTCTGCCTGCACCAGCCCGACGACCTGCCCCCGCAGAAGCTGCGCAGCCCCGGCTACTTCCCCAAGGTCCCCAACGGGGTGCCCGGCATCGAGGACCGGCTGATGGTGCTCTGGGAGACCGGCGTGGCCACCGGCCGGATCGACCCCTGCCGCTTTGTCGACCTGGTCGCCACCCGCCCCGCGAAGCTGTTCGGCCTCTACCCCCGCAAGGGCGCGGTCACGGTGGGCGCCGACGCCGACCTGGTGGTCTGGGACCCGGCGGCCGACCACGTGATCACGGCGGCGGGCAGCCATATGCGTACCGACTACAACCTCTACGAGGGCCTTCGGGTGACCGGCAGGCCGGTCCACGTCCTCTCCCGGGGGGACCACCTGGTCGGCGCCGAAGGAACCTTCACCGGTACGGCCGGCCGCGGGGCCTTCCTCAGCCGCGGCAAGCCGCACCTCTTCTGAGACTTCCGAGTGAGACTTCCGAGAAGCACGGAACGGACAAGCACAGAACGGAGCAGTGGCCCAATGAAGATCCCCCTGGGCATCCACGTCGGCGAACGGCTCAGCCTGGAGCAGACCTACTGGCAGGCCGAACTCGCCGACACCAACGGCTTCGAATCCGTCTGGGTCGCCGAAGGGCGCCTGGCCCGCGACGGCATCGTCCCCGCCGCGATCATCGCCAGCCGGACCAGGAACGTGAAGATCGGTACCGGCGTCGTCAACAACAAGAGCCGCAACGCCGCCCTGATGGCGGTGACCTTCAAGACCCTCGACGAGGTCGCCCCCGGCCGGGCCATCCTCGGCATCGGCGCCTGGTGGGAGCCGCTGGCCACCAAGGTCGGCCAGCCGCTGCGCAAGCCGGTCGCCTCGATGCGCGAGTACATCACCGTCCTCCAGCGCTTCTTCAGCAACGAGGTCGTCACCTTCGACGGCGAGTTCGTCACCATGAACGACGTCCGGTTCGACAGCATGTACCGGGAGAACAAGCCGGTCGACATCCCCATCTACATCGGCGCCGTCGGCCCCCGGATGCTGGAACTGGCCGGCGAGATCAGCGACGGCGTGCACATGGACTTCCTGCTGCCGCCCTCGTACCTGACCGGCGCCCGCGAGGCCATCGACCGGGGTGTCGCCAAGCGGACCGACGGCAGGACCGGCATCGACCTCACCCAGATCGTCGCGTGCAGCGTCAACGACGACGACCCGCAGGAGGCCATCGACGCCTGCAAGGCGTTCCTCACCCTCTACCTCGCCCAGCAGCCGCACATCGCCGAGCACTGCGGCGTCGAACGCGAGCTGGTCGACCGCATCCAGGAGGTGGCGGGCTGGCCGGCCACTCCCGCCGACATCAAGCGGGCCATGCCGCTCGTCCCCAACCACCTGGTGCAGAACGTCACCGCCTGCGGCTCCACCGACGACGCCTTCGAAAAGCTGCTCTCCTACCACGAGGCCGGAGTGCGCTGCCCGATCATCTCCACTCTGGGCGACAAGGAGCGGACCCTCACCCGCCTCGCCCAGGCCGCGAAGGACTGACGCCGTGGCCACCCCCGACAGCCCGCCCCGCACCCCGGTCGCCGTCGTCGGCGGCACCGGGCCGCAGGGCAAGGGAATCGCGTACCGTCTCGCCCGCGCCGGCCACCCCGTGATCCTCGGCTCCCGCGAGGCCGGACGGGCGGCGGCCGCCGCCGCCGAGCTGCGCGTGCTGCCCGGCGTCACCGCGCCGGTCAGCGGCGCGGCCAACGAGGACGCGGCCCGCGCCGCCGGGACCGTCCTGCTCGCCGTCCCCTACCAGGGGCACGCCGAGCTGGTCGGTTCCCTCGCCGCCGCACTGGCCGGCAAGCTGCTGATCTCCTGCGTCAACCCGCTCGGCTTCGACCGCCACGGCCCCTACGGGCTCAGCGTCGAGGCGGGCAGCGCCGCCGAGGAGGCCGCGGCCCTCGTCCCCACCGCGACCGTCGTCGGTGCCTTCCACCACCTGGCGGCGCCGCTGCTGCTCGACCCGGACGCGGACCTCAGCCATGAGGACGTCCTGGTCTGCGGTGACGATGCCGAGGCCAAGGCCCGGGTGGCCGCGCTGGCCGCCGAGGTGACCGGTGGCCGCGCCCTGGACGCCGGACGGCTGCGGCTGGCCCGGCAGCTCGAACCCCTCACCGCCGTCCTGATCTCCGTGAACAAGCGCTACCGGACGAGGTCGGGCGTCTCCCTGACCGGCCTGGCAAGCCTGCCTGACCCGACCGGCCCGACCGCCGCCCCGAAGGAGGCAGTCGCATGAAACTCGCCGCAGTCCAGCTGCGCGCCACCGACGACCGCACCGAGACCATCGCCCGAGCGGCCGACCTGGTGGACGCCGCCGCCGACCAGGGTGCCGGGATCGTCCTGCTGCCCGAGCTGTTCGCCGTCCCCTTCGTCCAGCCCGACCCCGACCCGGAGTACTTCCGGCTCGCGGAGCGCCTGGACGGCCCGTCGAACACCATGGCGGCCGAGCGCTCCCGCCGCGCCGGGATCACCGTCGTCTCCTCGGTCTTCGAGGCCGGCGACACCCCGGGCGTGTACTACAACACCGCCTGCACCTATGTGCGCGGCGAGCTGAAGTCCGTCTACCGCAAGTCGCACCTGCCGTTCTCCAACGGCTTCCCCGAGAAGTACTACTTCCGGCCCGGCGGCACCGAGCCGGAGGTGGTCGACACCGGCGAGACCGGCGTCGGCACCATCATCTGCTACGAACGGCACTTCCCCGAGCTGAGCCGGATCGTGGCGCTGCGCGGCGGCTCCGTGCTCTGCGTCCCCGTGGCGTCGGCCTCCGCCCCCATGCGCGAGGTCTTCCAACTGGAGCTGCGCGCCCACGCCGTCTTCAACGGACTCTTCGTGATCTGCGCCAACCGAGTCGGCACCGAGGGCGCCAAGGAGTACTTCGGACTGAGCGCCGTCTACGGCCCCGACGGCGACATCCTCGCCCAGGCCGCCGACGACCGCGACGACGTGGCCGTGGCCGAGGTCGACCCGGAGCGGGTGGCCGCCACCCGCCGCAGCCGGCCGTTCCTGCGCGACCGCCGACCCGAGCTGTACGAGCGGCTGACCCGGATGGGACCGGCCTCCTCATGACCGGCCGCCTCCCCGCCGACGGCGCGACGGCCGGCCCCGACCCGGCCGGCCCGGTGTGGACCGCCCTGGTGCCGGCCAAGCCGTTCGCGCTGGCCAAGAGCCGCTGCGCGGACCTCACCCCGGCCGCCCGGCGGGCCCTGGCCAGGGCGATGCTCACCGACGTGGTCACCCGCCTGGGCGCGGTCCCCTCGGTGCACGCGGTCGTCGTGGTCGGCGGCGGCCCCGAGGTGGCGGGCACGGCCCTCGCCTCGGGCGCCGCCGCCTTCAGCACCACCTGCGGCCCCGGCCTCAACGCCGAGACCGCCGACGCCCTGGCGGCGCTGGCCGGCCCGGCCCGCAGGTTCGCCGTGGTGATGGGCGACCTGCCGGGCGCGGCCCCCGCCGACTTCGCCGCCGCGCTCGCGGCGGCCGGTCGGCACGGCGGCGCGGCCCTGGTCGCGGACGCCGAGGGCACCGGGACGACCCTGCTGGCCCTGCCCGGTCCGCAGGAGTTCCGGCCCTTCCTCGGCCCGGGGTCGCGCGGGCGCTTCCTCGCCGCGGGCTACCGGGAGCTGGACGTCCCCGCCGCGTCCCCGCTGCGCCGCGACATCGACACCGTGCGGCAGCTGCGCGCGCTGCCGCAGGCCACGCTCGGCCCCGCCACCCGCGCCTGGCTCGCCGCCCGGGAGCCGGACCGTCCGGCGGCCCGGACCCGGATACCGGAGGTCGCGGCCCTGTGAACGCACCGCCTGACGCCCCGTCCACCCCGGTCCCGCCCCCCACCCGCTCCGCGATGAACCGCGCGCTGCGCCGGGCCCGCGACGCCGTCGCCCTGGACGCCGCCGAGGCCGAGGTCCTGCTGCACGCCCGGGGGACCGACCTCGACCGGCTCTGCGAGGCCGCAGGCCGGGTACGGGACGCCGGACTGCTCGCCGCCGGGCGGCCCGGGGTCGTCACCTACTCCCGGAAGGTCTTCGTCCCGCTCACCCGGCTCTGCCGCGACCGCTGCCACTACTGCACCTTCGCCACCGTCCCCGGCCGGCTGCCCGCGCCCTACCTCAGCCCCGACGAGGTGCTGGAGATCGCCCGCGCCGGAGCGGCGGCGGGCTGCAAGGAGGCCCTGTTCACCCTGGGCGACCGGCCGGAGGACCGCTGGCCGCAGGCCCGCGAGTGGCTGGACGCGCGCGGCTACGACGACACGCTCTCCTACGTCCGGGCCATGGCGGTCCTGGTCCTGGAGGAGACCGGCCTGCTGCCGCACCTCAACCCCGGGGTGCTGTCCTGGACCGACCTCCAGCGGCTCAAGCCGGTGGCGCCGTCGATGGGGATGATGCTGGAGACCACGGCCACCCGCCTCTGGTCGGAGCCCGGCGGCCCGCACCACGGATCACCGGACAAGGAGCCCGCCGTCCGGCTGCGGGTGCTGGAGGACGCGGGCCGGTCCAACGTCCCGTTCACCACCGGCGTCCTGGTCGGCATCGGTGAGACCCACCGCGAGCGGGTGGACGCGCTGCTGGCGATCCGCCGGACCGCCCGTGCCTACCAGGGCATCCAAGAGGTGATCGTCCAGAACTTCCGCGCCAAGCCCGACACGGCCATGCGCAACGCCCCGGACACCGAGGCGGCCGAGCTGGCCGCGACGGTCGCGGTGGCGCGGCTGCTGCTCGGCCCCGGCATCCGCCTCCAGGCCCCGCCCAACCTGGTCGGCGCGGACCGCGCGCTGCTGCTGCGGGCCGGGATCGACGACTGGGGCGGGGTCTCCCCGGTGACCCCCGACCACGTCAACCCGGAGCGGCCCTGGCCGCAGATCGAGGAGCTGGCCGCGCAGAGCGCCGCCGCCGGGTTCACCCTGCGCGAGCGCCTGACCATCTACCCCGAGTACATCGCCCGGGGCGAACCCTGGCTCGACCCCCGGCTGCGCGGCCACGTCGAGGCGCTGGCCGAGCCGGGCACCGCACTGGCCGCCGAAGGCACGGCGCCGACCGGGCGGCCGTGGCAGGAACCGGAGACCCCGCTGGCCGACACCGGCCGGACCGACCTCTTCCACACCATCGACTCGGCGGGCCGGACCGCCGACCGCAGGGCGGACTTCGACTCGGTCTACGGGGACTGGGAGGCGGTGGCCGCCGCCGTCCCGGCCGCTGCCACCCGGCGCGGCCGGCGGCGGGACCCGGTGGGCCCCGCCGGGCGGCTGCGCCCCGGGTTCGCCGCCGCGCTGCGCGCGGCCGAGGCCGACCCGGCGGGGCTGGCCGACGGCCAGGCGCTGACCCTGCTGGACGCGGGGCCGGGCGCCGAGATCGAGGCGCTGGCGAGCCTCGCGGACGGCCTGCGGGCCGCCGCCGTCGGTGACGCGGTCACCTATGTCGTCACCAGGAACATCAACTTCACCAATGTCTGCTACACCGGCTGCCGGTTCTGCGCGTTCGCCCAGCGCCGCACCGACGCCGACGCTTACACGCTCTCCCTCGACCAGATCGGGGTCCGGGCGGAGCAGGCGTGGCAGGCCGGCGCGGGGGAGGTGTGCCTCCAGGGCGGTATCCATCCGGACCTGCCGGGGACGGCGTACTTCGACATCGCCGCGGAGGTCAAGCGGCGTACTCCCGGGATGCATGTGCACGCCTTCTCGCCGATGGAGGTGGTCAACGGCGCGACCAGGACGGACCTGTCGATCGCGGACTGGCTGACCGCCGCCCGCGAGGCCGGGGTGGACTCGCTGCCCGGCACCGCCGCCGAGATCCTGGACGACGAGGTGCGCTGGGTGCTCACCAAGGGCAAGCTGCCCGCCGCCGCCTGGATCGAGGTGGTCACCACGGCCCACCGGCTGGGCATCCCCACCACCGCCACGATGATGTACGGGCATGTCGACACCCCGCGCCACTGGGTGGACCACATCCGGCTGATCGGGCGGCTCCAGGAGGAGACGGGCGGCTTCACCGAGTTCGTGCTGCTGCCGTTCGTCCATACCAACTCGCCCGTGTACCTCGCCGGGATCGCCAGGCCCGGCCCGACCGCCCTGGAGAACCGGGCGGTGCACGCCCTGGCCCGCATCCTGCTGCACGGCAGGATCGGCAACATCCAGACCAGCTGGGTCAAGCTCGCCCGCCGCACCGTGGTGGACGTGCTGCGCGGCGGTGTCAATGACGTCGGAGGCACGCTGATGGAGGAGACCATCAGCCGGATGGCGGGCTCGCAGCAGGGCAGCGCCAAGGGCGTCGCCGACCTGGAGCAGCTGGCTGCGGACGCCGGGCGGCCCGCCCGGATGCGCACCACGACCTATGGCGCCGTGGACCCCGGACGGGAGGCGGTGGCGCGGGCGCACGACGGACTCTGGCGCCCCGCGCCGCTTCCGCTGGTCGGCCGCCCCTGAAGGGTGCCGGAGGACAGCCGCCCCGCTGTTCTCCGGCGCTCGCCCGTCCCCGGAGCGGTCCGGGGACGGAAAGGCGGGAAAACCGCCGGTACGCAAATCCCTGCCGCCCGGCCCCTTTCCGCCGGGCGCCGCCTCTTCATGGAATCCGTCCGGCCCGCCGCCGGTTTCGCTCCGTAACCCGGCGGCGCGCTTTGCGTGGCCCCGTACGGCCTTTCTCCGAATGAGCCTGGATGCTTTTCGGATGCGTGCCGGAAACGGCTGCGCAACGTAACCGGAGAAAGTTCTCCCGACCCGTTGACGGGGTCTTGGCCGCCCTCTACCGTGAACCACCAGTTCACTGAGTGATCCGACAGCTGGGCAGGCCGGCAAGAGCCGCCTCCCCCCGGACGACGCTTCCGAAGGATTCGGAGAGTGCCTGAGCATGACAGCGACGAAGATCCCTGCATCGCCGAGACCCCCGACGGCCGACCGGGGCCCGCTCGCTGAGCCCGCCGCGCCCACCACCACCCGCCGGCGCCGCGCGCTCGGCGCGACGACGGTCAACCTGCTCGGGGCGCTGCTGGTGGTGGCCCTGATCGCCGCCCTCTGGGAGGGCTACAAGGCCGTAGGCCGCGCCCTCGGTGACCGCATCGCGGGCTGGAGCCTGCCGGTGGCCACCGACGACCTCTCCATGCCGCACCTGTGGACGGTGCTGCGCTCCCTGGCGGAGCCGGCCCGTCAGGGCGACCCGACCTCGCTGGCCGGCTACCTGGTCGGGGAGACGGTGGTGACCCTGCGGGAGGCGTGCTACGGCCTGGTCGCCGGCTCGGTGCTCGGCCTGGCGCTGGCGGTGCTCTTCCTGCACGCCGCACCGGTCAGCAAGGGTCTGATGCCCTGGCTGGTGGCCTCCCAGACCGTCCCGCTGGTCGCCATCGCGCCCATGATCGTCATCTGGGGCGGCAAGGCGGGCGCCCCGCCGTGGGTCGCCGTCACCGGGATCGCCGCCTATCTGGCGTTCTTCCCGGTGACCATCAACGCGCTGCGCGGCCTGAAGTCGCCGCCCAAGGTCCAGCTGGAGTTCATGCGCAGCGTGGGCGCCAGCCGCCGTCAGGTCCTGCTCTGGCTGCGGGTGCCCGCCGCGCTGCCCTTCGTCTTCGCCGGGCTGCGGCTCGCCGCCACCGCCAGTGTCGTCGGCGCCATCGTCGGCGAGCTGTCGGCCGGCACCGGACGCGGAATCGGCCGAGTGATCCTCTCCTCCGCCTACTACTACTCCAACGGCCCGGAGAAGCTGTACGCCGCGGTGCTGGTCGCCGCCCTGGCCGGAATCGTCTTCGTCCAGCTGCTGGCCCTCGCGGAGCGCTTCGCCCTCCGCCACCGGGCCGCCCGCTGACCCGCCGTCCGACCCCACCCCCTCGACCCTCGAACCACCGGGAGCCACTGATGGGCGAGCCCGCAATCATCTCCGTCCGCAACGTCAGCAAGGTGTTCAACGGCGGCAGCGACCGCTCGGTGACCGCGCTCCAGGACATCGACCTGGACATCGCACGCGGGGAGTTCACCTCGCTGCTCGGCCCCAGCGGCTGCGGCAAGAGCACCCTGCTGCGGGTGATGGCCGACCTCACCGAACCGTCGCGGGGCCAGGTCACGGTCAACGGCAAGACCCCGGGCGCCGCCCGTACCGACCGCGACTACGGGATGGTCTTCCAGCAGGCCGGGCTGCTGGAGTGGCGCAGCGTACGACGCAATGTCGAACTGCCGCTCCAGGTCGCCGGCGCCAGGAAGGAGGTGACCCGGGCCAAGGCGCTGGAGATGCTGGACCTGGTCAGGCTGGCGGACTTCGCCGAGCACTACCCCCGGCAGCTGTCCGGCGGCATGCAGCAGCGGGTGGCCATCGCCCGAGCGCTCTCCGCCGACCCGGAGATCCTCTTCATGGACGAGCCGCTGGGCGCGCTCGACGAGATGAACCGCGAACGCCTCCAGGGCGAGCTGCTGCGCATCTGGTCCGACACCCGCACCACCGTCGTGTTCGTCACGCACAGCATCTCCGAGGCGGTCTTCCTCTCCTCGCGGGTCGTGGTGATGTCGGCGCGGCCCGGCCGGGTGGCCGCCAGCATCGACGTGGACCTGCCCTACCCGCGCACCGCCGAGACCAGGACCACCCCGGAGTTCTTCGCCAAGGTCACCGAGGTCCGCCAGGCGCTGCACTCCGCCCCGGCCGAGCAGGCCGCGGCATGAGCGCCGCCCAGGCCGCACCGCAGGCGCCCCGGACGGCGCGGGGGATGGCGCGGGTCGCCGGCGGCCTGCGGGGCAGGGCCGGCCGGTCGCTGCCGGTCGTACTGACCGCGCTGCTGGTGCTCGGCTGCTGGCAGCTGGCCGTCGCCGTGTTCGACATCCCGGCGTTCATCCTGCCGACGCCCGCCACCATCGCCCAGGCGTTCGGCCACGACTTCACCACGATCATGGCGGCCTCGGTGGTCACCGTGCAGGCGGTCCTGCTCGGCCTGCTGCTGGGCGCCGTCGGCGGGGTCGCGGTCGGCCTGGTGGTGAGCCGCTTCCCGGCCGTCTCCGGACCGGTGCTGAACGCCGCCGTACTGATCAACTGCGCGCCGATCGTGGCGCTGGCACCGATCTTCAACAACTGGTTCGGCGTCACCAGCCTGCTCTCCAAGGCGGGTGTCGCCGCCGTGATGGTCTTCTTCCCGGTCTTCGTCAACACCACCCGGGGCCTGCTCGACGTCTCCCCCCTCCACCTGGAGATCATGGAGTCGCTGGCGGCCCGGCCCCGGCAGGTCGCCCTGATCGTGCGGCTCCCCAACGCGCTGCCGTACATCTTCAACGCGCTGAAGCTCGGTACCACCCTCGCGGTGATCGGCGTGATCGTCAGCGAGTACTTCGGCGGCCCCACCGAGGCGCTCGGCGTCTACATCGCCTATCAGGCGGCCCTGCCGAGATTCGACTACGCATGGGCCGGAATCCTGGTCGCCAGCCTGCTCGGACTCGCCATGTTCGGAGTCGTCACGCTCCTGGAACGGCTGCTCATGCCCTGGCATGAATCGCTCCACGACAGCCAGGCATAACCGTGGGCCCCGGATATCCGACGCGTCACCGCACATCCGCAGACCGCCTTTCGGCGGCGATTGCTTCCCGTACTTTCTCCTTCCCATCCCGGCGGAGGTAACAATGTCCACCAGTAGACCCGTGAATTCCCCGTCCCCCCGGCGGCCCCGCCGCCCCGGCCCCGCCCGCCCGCTGCGGCTGGCCGCCGGACTCGCCGCCACGGCGCTGCTGCTGACCGGCTGCGGCGGGATGTCGTCCGGCGAGACCAGCAAGGCCGCGGCGGAGGCCGGCAAGGACTGCACCGCCAGGACCAAGGTGCGGGTCGTCCTCCAGTGGGTCGCCCAGGCCCAGTTCGCCGGCTACTACGCCGCCAAGGAGAAGGGCTTCTACGACAAGGAGTGCCTGGATGTGACCATCCAGGAGGGCGGGGTGAACATCGTCCCGCAGCAGGTGCTCTCGGCGGGCAACGCCGAGTTCGCCGTCTCCCACGTCACCAAGACCATGGTCACCCGCGAGCAGGGCGCCGACCTGGTCAACATCGGGCAGGTCTTCCAGCGCGGCGCCTACCTCCAGGTCGCCTGGGCCGACTCCGGCATCAAGACCCTGGCCGACCTCAAGGGCAAGCGCGTCGGCAGCTGGGGGTACGGCAATGAGCTGACCCTGTACGCGGCGATGCGCGGCTCGGGCGTCGAACCGGCCAAGGACGCCAAGATCATCCAGCAGCCGTTCGACATGTCCCTGCTGCTCAAGCGGGAGGTCGACGCGGCGCAGGCCAAGACGTTCAACGAGTACGCCCAGCTGCTGGAGAGCACCAACCCCAAGACCGGCAAGCTGTACCAGCCCTCCGACTTCACCACCATCAACCTCCAGGACGCGGGCTACCAGAGCCTGGAGGACGGCATCTACGCCAAGGGCGACTGGCTGGCGAGCAAGGCCAACCAGGAGACGGCCGTGAAGTTCCTCAAGGCCACCTACCAGGGCTGGGGCTACTGCCGGGACGACCTCGACGGCTGCGTGGACATCGTCCTGAAGAACGGCAGCGCCCTCGGCAAGGGACACCAGACCTGGATGCTCAACGAGGTCAACAAGCTGATCTGGCCCGCCAAGGCGGGTGTCGGCATGGTGGACAAGGCCGCCTGGGACCAGACCATCGAGATCGCCGTCAACGCCGGCGTGCTCAAGAAGGACCCCGGCCAGGACGCCTACCGGACCGACCTGACCGAGCGGGCCGACCAGGAGCTCAAGGCCGACGGCTTCGACGTCACCGGCGACTCCTACCAGCCGCAGCAGGTCACCATCACCCCGGGCGGCAAGTAGCATCCGCCGGTCCGCGCCGCCTTCCCCGAACCGCGGCCGGGCAAGGCCCCGCGCCTGCCAGGATTGACCGCGCACCGGTCAGGGGCCCGACGTGACAGACGGAGCCCGATGTGACAGACGGAGGAAGAATGGCACCCAGCGAAGCAGGGCTCGTCCGCAGGACGATCTGGCTGCTACGGACGGTCGCGGCACACCCGGAAGGGGTCGGCCTGAGTGAGATCGCCCGTGAGTCCGGCATCCCCAAGGCCACCTGCTACCGGGTCCTGACCGTCCTGGAACGCGAGAGCTGGCTGACGCTGGACCCCGTCACCCGCCGCTACCGCGTCTCCCTCGGCCTGCTGTCCATCGTCGGCGGCCTGCTCGACGGGGGCGGGGCCTACGGCCACATGCGGGACGTCCTGCGCGACCTGGCCAAGCAGACCGCGGAGACCGCCGGTTTCGACGTGCTGCTGCCGCCCAACGTCATGGTCGTCGCCCAGGTCCCCGGCCCCTCGCTGATCGGGCAGACCCTCAAGCCCGTGCCGCGCACCCAGCCGGTGTGGGCCACCTCCACCGGGAAGGTGCTGCTCAGCGCGCTCGACCCGGAGACCGTACGGGCCGACTTCGGCGAGGAGTTCCGCACCGGCGCCCCCGAGCGCCTCGGCGGCCTGGACGCGTTCATCGACTCGATGAACGCCGTCCGGGAGCAGGGCTACGCCGTCGCCTACGACGAGCTGGAGGTCGGCGCCGCCTCGGTCGCGGCCCCGGTCCGCATCCGTGGCAACACCACCTACGCGGTCTGGATCGGCGGCCCCACCTACCGGCTGACCCGCTCGCGCATCGAGGAGGTGGCCGAGTGCGTGATGAAGGCCGCCCGGCAGCTCGGCGACCTGCTGAGCGTCACCGGCATCGAGCTGCCCAGCGGCTTCAGCGAACAGTAGCGACCACGCCGCACCCCCCCAGCCACGCCGCACCGCCAGCCACGCCACCCACGAGGAGGAGACACATGGCCGCCCTTCAGGAGCGGATCGACACCGCCCGCCAGGCCGCCGGCCGGATACCCAAGGGCCTGTACATCGACGGCGAGTGGCGAGAGCCGCGCGGCGGGGCCGCCATCCCCGTCGAGGACCCGGGCACCGGCACGGTCTTCGCCGAGGTCGCGGACGCCGCCGAGCAGGACGCCCTGGACGCCCTCGACGCCGCCGCCCGCGCCCAGGACTCCTGGGCCCGCACCCCGCCCCGGGACCGTGGCGAACTGCTGCGCCGCGCCTTCGAGGCGATCCTCGCCCGCCAGGACGAGCTGGCCGCCGTGATGACCCTGGAGATGGGCAAGCCCTTCGCGGAGTCCCGGGCGGAGGTCGCCTACGCGGCGGAGTTCCTGCGCTGGTTCGCCGAGGAGGCGGTCCGGATCGACGGCGGCTACCTGGTGGCACCCGGCGGCGGCTCCCGGGTGGTCGTGATGCGCCAGCCGGTCGGCCCCTGCCTGCTGGTCACCCCGTGGAACTTCCCGATGGCCATGGGCACCCGCAAGATCGGCCCCGCCCTGGCGGCCGGCTGCACCGTGGTGGTCAAGCCGGCCAGGCAGACCCCGCTGTCGATGCTCGCCCTGGTCGCCGTGCTGGAGCAGGCCGGGCTGCCCAAGGGCGTGGTCAATGTCTTCACCACCGCCAGGTCGGGCGAGCTGACCGCCCGGCTGATGGCCGATCCCCGGCTGCGCAAGCTCTCCTTCACCGGCTCCACCGAGGTCGGCCGGACCCTGCTGGAGCAGGCGTCCGCGCAGGTGCTGCGCACCTCGATGGAGCTGGGCGGCAACGCCCCCTTCCTGGTCTTCGAGGACGCCGACCTGGACGCGGCCGTGGAGGGCGCGTACCAGGCGAAGATGCGCAACGTGGGGGAGGCGTGCACCGCCGCCAACCGCTTCTATGTGCACCGCCCGGTCGCCGCCGAGTTCGCCCGGCGGCTGGCCGGACGGCTGGGCAACCTGGCCGTCGGCCACGGCCTCGACCCGGCGAGCGAGGTCGGACCGCTGATCGACGCCCGAGCGGTCCGGGGCGTCGCCGCCCTGGTCCACGAGGCGGCCGCGGCGGGTGCCGAGGTGCTGACCGGCGGCGGGCCGCTGGAGCGGGACGGGCACTTCTTCGCGCCGACCGTGCTCGCCTCCGTACCGCGCGGGGCCCGCACCCTGCGCGAGGAGATCTTCGGCCCGGTCGCGCCGATCGTCGCCTTCGACGACGAGGCCGAGGCGCTGGCCCTGGCCAACGCCTCCGAGTACGGGCTCGCCGCCTATGTGTTCACCGAGGGCCTGGCGCGCGGCCTGCGGGTCAGCGAACGCCTGGAGAGCGGTATGGTCGGCCTCAACCAGGGGATCATCTCCAACCCCGCCGCGCCGTTCGGCGGCGTCAAGCAGTCCGGTCTGGGTCGGGAGGGCGGTGCCGTGGGCATCGACGAGTACCTGAACACCAAGTACCTGGCCGTGCGGGCCGAGCCGTGACCGGCTTCCTGCTGGCCGGAGTGCAGTTCGAGCCGGTGCTCGGCGACCCGGCGGCCAATGCCGAGGCGTCCGGGCACTGGGTGCGCGAGGCGGCCCGGCGCGGCGCCCGGCTGGTGGTGCTCCCCGAGGCGTCGTCGGCGGGCTACATGTTCACCGACCGCGCGGAGGCCCTGCGCCACGCCGAGCCGGTGCCCGGCGGCCCGGTGTACTCGGCGTGGGCCGCGCTCGCCGCCGAGCTGGACCTCTGGATCGTCGCGGGCATCACCGAGCTGGCCGGGGAGCGGCTGTACAACTCGGCGGTGCTGATCGGCCCGCACGGGTACATCGGGACGTACCGCAAGGCACACCTGTGGAACGCCGAGCAGGACGTGTACGACCGCCAGCAGGACGGCTTCCCCGTCTTCGACACCCCGCTCGGCCGGATCGCCATCGGCATCTGCTACGACGCCTGGTTCCCCGAGACATTCCGCAGCGCCGCGCTGCGCGGGGCCGACCTGCTGGCGCTGCCGTCCAACTGGGTGCCGGTCCCGGGGCAGCCCGCCGACGCGCCCACGATGGCCAACCTGATGTGCATGACCGGCGCGCACAGCAACCAGTTCTACGTCGCCGGGATCAGCCGCACCGGGGTCGAGCGCGGCCAGCGGTTCATCGGCAGCTCGCTGATCGTGGGACCGGGCGGCTGGCCGCTGGCCGGCCCGGCCGGCGGCACCGGCGAGGAGCTGGTGCTGGCCGAGGTGGACCTGATCGGCTCCCGCGCCGCACGACACGGCAACCCGTTCAACCAGCCGCTGGCGGACCGGCGCCCCGAGCTGTACGAGACCGGCGGCCCCGCCGCGCCGCGCTAGACCCGCCGCGCCGGGCCCGCCGCGCCACCCGCCCGCTGCGGGGAATCGCCGGAATTCATTGACACCTCCCGTCTCCTCAAGGAAACTCACAGCACTCCTGGGCAGAACCAATGGTTCGCTGGATAGACCGCAGAGAGTCATGATGAACATGCGCGTAATTGGCCGCCCCAGCCCGCAGGTGGAACTCAGCGACCCGCGCGGCATCGAATCGAGCCCGCTGTACAGCCGGGACCTGGCGCCCGTACCCGTCGCCGAGCGTACGTGGACGACGTACAACTACGCGGCGCTGTGGATGGGCATCGCTCACGGCATCCCGACCTACTACCTGGCCAGCGGCCTGATCGACCTCGGTATGAGCTGGGTCCAGGCCGTCCTGACCATCGCCCTGGGCAACCTGCTCGTCCTGGTCCCGATCCTGCTGAACAGCCACGTCGGCACCAAGTACGGGATTCCCTACCCGGTGTTCGCCCGCACCGCCTTCGGCACCCTCGGCGCCAACGTCCCGGCGGTGCTGCGCGCGCTCTCCGCCTGCGGCTGGTTCGGCATCCAGACCTGGATCGGCGGCCAGGCCATCCACACCGTCGTCGGCGCCTTCGCGGGCGACGGCTGGACCCACGCCCGTCCGCTGTGGGGGCACCCGGGGACGCTCTGGCTCTCCTTCGCCTTCTTCTGGCTGCTCCAGATCGGCCTGATCGTCCGGGGGATCGAGTCCATCCGCCGCTTCGAGAACTGGGCCGCACCGCTGATCCTGGTCGTCGCGGTCTTCCTGCTGGGGTGGATGGTCAGCAAGGCCGGCGGCCTCGGCCCGCTCGCCACCGAAGGGTCCAAGCTGGGCTGGGGCACCGACTTCTGGCTGCTGTTCGCACCCTCGCTGATGGGGATGGTCGCCTACTTCGCCACCATGTCGGTGAACATCGCGGACTTCACCCGCTTCGCCCGGGGCCAGCGCGAGCAGATCGTCGGCCAGACCCTGGGACTGCCGATCACCATGACCGCGTTCTCCATGATCGGCGCGCTGACCACCTCGGCCACCATCACGGTCTACGGCAAGGCCATCTGGGACCCGATCGACCTGGTCAGCCGCTTCTCCAACCCGGTCGTCATCCTCTTCGCCCTGCTCTGCGTCATCGTCGCCACCGTCGCGGTCAATGTCGCGGCCAACACCGTCGGTCCCGCCTACGACTTCTGCAACCTCTTCCCCCGGCGGGTCAGCTTCCGCGTGGGCGGCGTCATCGCGGGCGTCATCGGCATCCTGATGCAGCCCTGGCGGCTGCTCTCCTCGCCCGAGCTGTACATCTTCACCTGGCTCGGCGTGAGCGGCGCGGTGCTCGGCGGGGTCGCCGGAATCCTCACCGCCGACTACTGGCTGCTGCGCGGGCGCACGCTCGACCTCGCCGGGCTCTACCGGCGCGGGGGCCCCTACGAGTACGCCCGGGGCTTCAACTGGAGGCCGCTGGTCTCGCTGGCCGTCGTCCTGGTGCTCTCCCTCGGCGGGGCCTACTCGGACGGGGGCGCGGGGCCCTTCCCGGCCGACGGCTACCTCCCGCTGCTGCGGCCGCTCTTCGACTACAACTGGGCGGTCGCGTTCCTCGGCGGCATCGTGCTGCACGCCGGACTCAGCAGGCTCTTCCCCGCGCCCGGCGACCGCACCGCAGCGCTCGGCGGCACCCGGCCCGCCCGCTGACCTCCCCCCGTCCAGCCTGCCCGTCTACTCCGACCCCGGCCATCGGGACCGGTACGGGGGCCTATTGACTATCTGTTGAACCGATGGTTCACTCACTGAACCCGATGGCCCGAACGTCGCCCACCCCGCCCGGGGCGCGCCCACCCAAGACGACGTCTCCCCAGGAGGAGCCCCTGATGAAGACCCGTGCCGCCATCATGACCGCCCCCGGCAAGGACTGGGAGGTCACCGAACTCGAACTCGACGCCCCCAGGGCGGGGGAGGTCCTGGTCCGCTTCACCCACGCCGGGCTGTGCTACTCCGACGAGCATGTGCGCACCGGCAACATGGCCACGCTGCCCATCATCGGCGGGCACGAGGGCTCGGGCATCGTCGAGGCCGTCGGGGAAGGGGTCTCCAGGGTCGCCCCCGGCGATCATGTCGCCGCCTCCTTCAAGCCCTCCTGCGGCCACTGCCGCTGGTGCGCCAGCGGCCGGTCCAACCTCTGCGACGCGGCGACGGGCGGCCCCGAGGGCAGGCTGCCCGACGGCACCTTCCGGTTCACCGGCCCCTCGGGCCGCATCGGTGCCAACTGCGCCCTGGGCACCTTCGCCGAGCACTCCGTCGTCTCGCAGAACTCCCTGGTCCGGGTGGATTCCGCCGTACCGCTGTCCGTCGTCGCCCTGGTCAGCTGCGGCGTACTCACCGGCTGGGGCGCGGCGGTCTACGCCGCCGAGCCCCACCCCGGGGACACCGTCATCGTGGTGGGCGCGGGCGGCGTGGGCATCAACGCGGTCCAAGGGGCGCGGTTCTCCGGGGCCGGGAATGTGATCCTGGTCGATCCCAACGAGGCCAAGCACCCGCTCGCCCTGGACCTCGGCGCCTCGCACGCCTGCCGCTCCCTCACGGAGGCGGCGGCCCTCGCCGCCGACCTCAACCCCAGCGCCGCCGGGGCCGACTCCACCATCGTCTGCACCGGCGAGACCACCGCGGAGATCGTGCGCGCCTCCTTCGAGGCCACCGGCAAGGGCGGGACGGTGGTCCTGGCCGGCATGTCGGAGGACGTCCACGACATCAACATCCAGCTCCCCGGCACCCAGCTCGTCTTCGCCGAGAAGCGCATCCAGGGCACCATCTTCGGCTCGTGCAGCCCGACGCGGGACATCCCGCGCGTCCTGTCCCTGTACCGCCAGGGCCTGATCAGGCTCGACGAACTGGTCAGCCGGACCTACGGCCTGGACGAGATCAACCAGGGGTTCGAGGACCTGCGGTGCGGCCGGAACCTGCGCGGAGTGGTCGAGCACCGGCCTGCGCACTGAGCACCGCCGCCCGCCATCCCGGCCGACCCCGGCCGACGCCGTCCCGGAAGACGCCGCACCCGTAGAGCAACGCGCCTGAAGAGCAAGAGGAGCAGACTGCCATGGCCCACCCGACCGACCGTGCGGCGCTGTACATCAACGGAGACTGGCGCAAGCCGTCGACCGCCAGGACGTTCACAGCGGTCAGCGCGGCCACCGGGGAACGCATCGCCGACTTCCCCGAAGCCGACCGCGCCGACGTGGACACCGCAGTCGCCGCCGCGCGCGGCGCCCTGGGCGGCCCTGCGGGGTGGGCGTCCGCACAGCAGCGCGCCGAGGCCATGGAGCGCCTGGCCGTCGCCCTGGAATCCCGTGCCCAGGCCCTGGGCACCCTGATCGCCCACGAGGTCGGCACCCCCCTCGCCCGCGCCATCGACGCCAACGTCGGCGCCGCCGCGGCCCTGCTGCGCTTCTACGCCCCGCTCGCCGGCACCATGGACGCCGAGGACCTGCGCCCCGCCCAGGTGGGCCACAGCCTGGTCCGCCGCGAGCCGGTCGGCGTCGTCGCCATGATCGTGCCGTGGAACTACCCGCTGAGCACCCTCTTCTTCAAGCTCGCGCCCGCCCTGGCGATGGGCTGCACCGCCGTGGTCAAGCCCTCGCCCACCACCGGGCTCGACTCCTTCCTGGTCGCGGACGCGGTCCATGAGGCGGGCTTCCCGCCCGGGGTGGTCAACTTCCTGCCGGCCGAGCGGGAGGTGGGGGAGTACCTGGTCACCCACCCGGGCGTGGACAAGGTCGCCTTCACCGGCTCCACGGCGGCCGGCCGCCGTATCGGCGCGCTCTGCGGCGGGCTGCTGCGCCCGGTCACCCTGGAGCTGGGCGGCAAGTCCGCCGCGATCCTGCTGGAGGACGCCCCGCTGCCCCTCTTCCTCGACCACCTGCTCGACCTCTCGTTCAACAACAACGGGCAGACCTGCACCAACAACACCCGGCTGCTGGTCCCCAGGTCCCGGTACGAAGAGGTGGTGGACGCCGTCACCGAGACGGTCGCGGGCTGGCGGACCGGCGACCCGCTGGACCCGGAGACGGTCATCGGCCCGGTGGCCGGGGCCGCCGCCCGGGACCGGGTCGAGGGCTACATCCGCCGGGGCCGGGAGGAGGGCGCGCGGATCACCACCGGCGGCGGCCGTCCCGCCGGGCTGGACCACGGCTGCTACGTCGAGCCGACGGTCTTCGCCGACGTGGACCCGGCCATGGTGGTGGCCCGTGAGGAGATCTTCGGCCCGGTGGTGACCATCTCGACCCACGGCGGAACCGTCGAGGACGCCGTCGCCCTGGCCAACGACTCCGCGTACGGCCTGGCCGGCAGCGTCTGGACGGCGGACGAGGCACTGGGCCGCCAGGTGGCCCGCGCGGTGGACACCGGCACCTTCAGCGTCAACCACGCCAACTTCGACATCGGCGCGCCCTTCGGCGGGCGGCGGGACAGCGGCCTGGGCTCCGAACTGGGCCGGGAGGGGATCGAGGCGTACCTGCACTACAAGACGATCTTTGTGACCGAGCCGCCCGCAGCGGCGCTGGACCGGTAGCTCCGCGGCCATCGCCCGGCGGACGAACGCGGTCCGCCCCCGGAAGTGTCAGCGGCCCCGCGCCTGCGGTGGGTCGGCGGCCCGGACGGCGGCGAGCCGGCCGGCCCCCCGCAGCGCCGCGTCCGGTGCGTCCGGGACGGCGGTGGCGAAGGCCTCGCGGAGCGCTTCCACCGCGAGCCGGCCGGCCTGGGCGCTGCGCGGGGAGATGCCGTCGAGGTGGAGCGCGCAGTGGATCACGCCGGGGCAGCGGGTGACCCGGACGGGCACGCCGGCCGCTGCCAGCTTCTCCGCGTACGCCTCCCCTTCGTCCCGCAGCGGGTCGTACTCCATGGTGAGCACGGTGGCCGGTGGCAGCCCCGCCAGGTCGGGGGCGCGCATCGGAACGGCCTGCCACGGCGCGTCGGGGAACGACTCCTCGGGCATCGCCAGGTAGGTGCGCCAGCACAGCCGCATCACGGCGAGGGAGCAGCCGTAGCCGTCGCGCAGTTCGCGGTAGGAGCCGGAGTCCATGGCGGTGTCGAGTGCGGGGCAGATCAGGAGCTGGTGCGTGAGCTGCGGGCCGCCCGCGTCGCGGGCGAGCGCGGCCACGACGGTGGCGAGGTTGGCTCCGGCGCTGTCCCCGGCCACCGCCAGCCGGGCGGGGTCGCCGCCGAACGAGGCGGCGTTGGCGGCAGCCCATGCGGTGGCCGCCCAGGCGTCCTGGAGCGCCGCCGGGAACGGGTGCTCGGGGGCGAGCCGGTAGCCGACGTTGAGGACGACGGCCTCCGCCCCCACGGCCAGTCTCCGGCAGACGGGGTCCATGTGGTCGATGCTGCCGGTCATCCAGCCGCCGCCGTGGAAGTAGACGACGACCGGCAGCGCGGTCCCGGGGCGCGGATGGTAGAGCCGGACCGGTACGGGTCCGGCCGGGCCGGGCAGCGCAAGGTCCCGGACCTCCGCCACCGGGCTGGTGGGTGCGCAGTACGCCACCAGGCCCTCGATGGTGGCACGGAACTCCGCGAGGGGCAGCTCATGCACGGCGGGTCCGGGCCCGTGGGCGTCCAGCAGGGCCACGACCTGCGGATCGAGCTCCATCTCAGCGGCTCCCGGCCCGGTGGTCGAGCGGCAGCAGATTGGCCTTGATCCGGGGGACGCAGCGGTCGAGGCTCACGCCGCGCCCGGCGAGGACGCGGAAGCCGGTGGGGCGGAGCCGCAGTTCCAGGGCCCGTACCCGGTCGAGGTTGCCGAGGGCGGAGAGCCGCCGGCGCAGCGGGGCGCTGTCGAAGAGGCTCTCGGGGCGTACGAACAAGTCGCTGTCCGGCTCCAGGCCGTCCAGGTCGATGAACTTCACCCCGTCGCGGTAGTACACCCGGTCGGCGGCGAGCCAGTCCACCCCCAGTCCGTCGAACAGTTCGGGCAGGTCGCCGAAGCGCATCGGCTGGACCACGGGGTTGAGGTAGGCGTCCACGTCGAACACGTCCTGCTCGGCCTGGGTGAGCGCCGTCCCGGTCCAGCCGGCGGGGAAGCCGTACTCGGCGAGGGGCAGGCTGAGTCCGAGCATCCGCACCGTCTCCAGGCCGGCGGCGGTGTCGTCGGCCGGGGCCAGCAGCCGGACCAGCTCCCGGTCCAGCATCCGGCCGTGCTCGCCGAGGGCGTGGTAGAGCCACAGGTGCAGCAGGCCGTCGCTGCCGAGGTGCTCGGTCAGCCAGCGCAGTCCGGCGCGCGGGTCGGGCAGGTGGTGCAGTACGCCGAAGCAGACGACCAGGTCGAAGCGGGTCTCCAGGTCGAGCTGCGGCATGGCGCCGTGGACGAAGTCGACATTGTCGACGCCGTGCCGTTCGGCCAGGCCACGGGCGAGGTCGAGGGAGCGTCGGCAGGCGTCCACCCCGGTGAACCGGGCCCCGGGATGCCGCTGGGCCAGCGCCACCAGCGTGTGCCCCGTGCCGCAGCCCGCGTCGAGCACCCGGCAGCCGTCCAGGGCGGTGTCGCCCAGGACGAGCGGCAGCTCGTCCGCGACGACGCCGATCAGCCCGGAATCCCGCTCCGGGCAGGGAAAGGGAAAGTCCTCGTAGAGTCGTGCAACCTCGGTCGTCATCGCGACAGGACCCCTGTTCTTCCGAAATGGGCGCGTCCAATTCTGCGGCCGGACGGCTCCCGGGGAATTCCTGAGAACTCTAGGGTGCGATCCGTCCACGAACAACCCGGGTGCGCCGAGCGGGTGGCCGACTCATCCAAACCGACCATCGCAAACATTTTCGAGTCGCATCGAGTTCGCACACCAACTACGGTGGTTGACGACCGATCGGCAAGGAGAATCAAATGAAAGGTCAGCCAACCCTGACAGAGGAAAGTCCGGACCTGTACGACGTCATCGCCGACGCCTACGACCGGCTGGACGACTGGATCGTCAGCACCTGGGGGGAGAAGTCCCGACCGGAGCGCGCGGACTTCCTGAAAGGGCTCTGGGAGGGCCGGCCCGGAGGGGTCCGGAGCGTACTGGAGGTGTGCTGCGGCACCGGCCTGATGCTGGAGCAGCTCGCGCAGCGGGGGTTCGAGGTCGCCGGACTCGACCGGTCGGCCCCGATGCTGGGCCACGCCCGGATGCGCCTGGGGGTGGACGTGCCGCTGCTGCATGCCGAGCTCCCGTCGATCCCGGCGGACCGGCGGTTCGACGCGGTGCTCAGCTCCGGGGCGGGGTTCAACTACCTGTCCGGTGAGGAGGACCTGGCCGCGACCTTCCGTGCGGTGGCCGACGTGCTGCGCCCCGGGGGGTCGTTCGTCTTCGACATCCTTTCCCCGGCGATGATCGACGGTCACGCGGGCCGCAGGGTCTGGGCGGCCGATCTGGGAGATCTGGCATTCGTATGGGAATTCAAGAACTCCCCCTCCGGAGATTACTCCGATGCCACCTACACCCAGTTCCTCCGCCATGAGGCAGAACCGGAAGGGCGCTACACCAGGACCAGGGAACTGCACCGGCTGTACGTCCTGGATTCCAAGACGATCCGCCGTGCCGCACACGACTGCGGGTTCGTCGACACGGCCGTCCTGGACAACTACACCGCGGCTCCGGCCCACGAAGGCACGCTCTACGAGACGTGGACCTTCACCCGCGCCTAGCCGGTTCGGCGCACCCCGGCGCACCAGGAACGCACACGGAGCGACCACCGGGAACGCCGAAGGAACGACCACCAGGAACCCCGAGCAACGAGGAGTGCCAATGAAGGGACAGCCGTGCCTGTCCGCCGGATACCCGGAGCCGTACGCGGCCACGGCGGACACCTACGACCGGCTCGTCGGCTGGGCGATCGACCAGTGGGGCGAGCGCCCCCGGCCCCATATGGCGGCCTTCCTCCAGCACCTCTGGTCGGACCGCGCCCAGCCGATCCGCGAGGTACTGGAGATCTGCTGCGGCACCGGCCTGATGCTGGAGCAGCTGGCCCGCCTCGGCTACTCGGTCACCGGGCTCGACCGCTCCGAGGCCATGCTCGGCCAGGCACGCAAGCGCCTCGGGGCGCGGATTCCGCTGGTCCACTCCGAACTGCCGGAGATCCCGCTGGACCGGGAGTTCGACGCGGTGGTGTGCGCCGCGTCGGCGCTCAACTACCTGCCGGACCACGAGAGCCTGGTCAGGACGTTCCACGCGGTGGCCCGCACCGTGCGCACGGGCGGCTCCTTCGTCTTCGACATCCTCTCCGCGCACCGGCTGCGCGGCGACTTCGGCACCCAGGTGTGGGCCGGCGACCTGGACGACCTGGCGTTCATCTGGAAGTTCGAGCACCACCCCGAGGGCCGCTACTCCGACCTGACGTACACGCAGTTCCTCAAGGCCGGCGGTCCGGACGCGGACACCTTCACCGCCACCAGGGAGCTGCACCGGCTCTACGCGCTCGACCACGACACCCTCCGGCAGGCCGCCACGGAGGCCGGGTTCACCGACATCGCGGTCTTCGACAACTACTCGGCCCACCCGGTCGGCGACTCCACCAACTACGAGACGTGGACCCTCACCCGCGCCTGACCGCCGCGACCGGACGACACCCCCGGTCGGAGGACCGGCCACCCGGAAGGATCTGGCAGTGCTTCTGTGCGGACTGAAACTGACCCACGACGGCGGAATCGCCGTGCTCGACGGCTGCGAGCTGCTGTTCAGCGTCGAGATGGAGAAGCTGGACGGCAGCCCGCGCTTCCAGCCGCTGGACCGGCTGGAGATCGTGGAGGAGGTACTGCTGCGCGAGGGGGTGCGCCCGTCGGACATCGACACCTTCGTGGTGGACGGCTGGTTCGCGGCACCCGGGGAGTCCCGCCCGCTGCTGCGGCTGACCCACGAGGGCCGCCCGACGACGGTGGAGGTGGCGCCCTACAGCGAGGTGGAGGCCGGGCCGGGGACCGACCCGCTGCACCGGTACACCTTCGACGGGCTGCCGCTGGGCTCACGGACCGTCCGCTACACCAGCTACCACCACGCCGCCCAGCACCTGATCGGCGCCTACTGCACCAGCCCCTTCGCCGCCCGGCAGGAGGCGGCCCTGGTCCTGGTCTGGGACGGCGGCATGGTGCCCACGCTGTACCGGGTGGACCCGGCGCCGCTGCGGGTGCGCAGCCTGGGCGGGCTGTTCCCGGTCTACGGCAGCGCCTTCGCGGACTTCGCCGCCCAGTTCGAGCCCTTCCGCGCAGCCGACGCCCCGGAGCGGAGCTTCGACCTGCACATCGCCCCGCGCAACCTCGACGTGGCCGGCAAGGCCATGGCGTACGCGGCGCTGGGCCGGGACGAGCCCGACTTCCACCCGGTCCTGGACGCCGAACTCGCCCGACTCCCGCTCGGCTTCGACGCCGCCGTCGAGCTGGGCCGCCGGATCGGCGAGGACCGCGACCGGCTGTGGCCCGGCGCCTCCGACGCCGACCTGATCGCCTCCTTCCAGGGCAGTCTCGGCGCCCGGCTGCTGACCGCACTGCGCGACCGGCTGGCCGGGGCCGCCGAAGGCCCGCCGCCCAACCTCTGCCTGGCCGGAGGCTGCGCCCTCAACATCAAGTGGAACAGCGCCATCCGGTCCAGCGGCCTCTTCCGCGAAGTGTGGGTCCCGCCCTTCCCGAACGACTCCGGAGCGGCGCTGGGCACGGCCACCGTCGAGCTGGTGCACCGGGGCGGGACCCGGCTGGACTGGTCCGTCCACCGTGGACCAGGCGTCATCCCGGCGGCGGACCTGCCGGGGTGGCAGTGCGAGCCGTGCGACGCGGCCAAGCTGGCGACGGTGCTGCACGAGAGCGGGGACCCGGTCGTGGTGCTGCACGGGCGTGCCGAGCTGGGGCCGCGGGCGCTGGGCGGCCGCAGCATCCTCGCGGCGCCCACCGACGCCAAGACGAAGGACGTCCTCAACGACATCAAGGAGCGCGAGCAGTACCGGCCGGTTGCCCCCGTGTGCCTGGAGGACCGCGCCCCGGACATCTTCACCCCGGGCTGCCCCGACCCCTACATGCTCTTCGACCACGCGATGCGGCCGGGCTGGGCGGAGCGGATTCCGGCGGTGGTGCACCTGGACGGCACCGCCCGCCTACAGACCGTCAACCCGCAGCAGGACCCCTTCCTGGCGGACGTACTCACCGCCTACGAGCGGCTCAGCGGCATCCCCGTGCTCTGCAACACCAGCGCCAACCGGAAGGGCCGCGGCTTCTTCCCCTCCGTCGAGGCGGCGGCGCAGTGGGGCCGCACCGGACTCATCTGGTGCGAGGGGCTTCTCTACACGCGCCGTCCGTGACCACGGCGGCCCGGCGGGCGCCCTCGTGGACACCGCCGGGCCGCCTCCCCTCCGGACCGCGCAGGAAGGGACAAGCGCGCATGTACGACAAGGACAGCTCCGGCGCCGGGCGGCCCGCCCGCGCGACCGCACCGAGGACCCGCACCCCCGGGCCGGCCGTCCGGCCCGCCCGCCCGGCCGATGCCGACGCGGCCGTGGCGATACTCGCCCAGGCGTTCCAGGACGACGCCGTCACCGCCTGGGTGTTCCCCGGCGCCGACCGCCGCCGCGCCCTGCTGCCGGGATTCTTCCGCGTCGTCGTCGACGACCTGCTGACCCACGGCGAGATCCACCTGGCCGGCGACGTCGGCGTCACCCTGGTCGCGCCACCGGACGCCCCGGACCCCACCCCCGCCCGGCGCCGCCGCCATGAGGAGCGGCTGCGCGCCGCCACCGCCGAGTGCGCCGACCGGGCGGTGGCCATCGGGCAGCTCCTCGACGAGCACCATCCCCGTGACCGCGCCCACTACCACGTGGTCTTCAACGCGGTGCGCCCCGACTGGCAGGGACGCGGCGTGAGCAGCGCGATCCTGCGTCACGTCGCGGACCGGGCGGACGCGGCGGGGGCGGGCTGCTACGTCGAGTGCAGCAGCCCGGGAAGCCTGGCACTGATGGTCCGCCACGGCTTCACCCCGCTGCCGGCGGTCCCGCTACCCGGCGGCCCGGCGCTGCACCCCGCCTGGCGCGACCCCGCACCGGGAGGGAGACCGGCGGGGCGGTTCCCGGCGAAGGCGGACGTATGAGTACCAGCGAGGGGCGTACGGAGCAGGTGATCCGGGCCTGGTCACATGCCGTGGACGCCGCAGGCCCCGGCGGCCGCGCCCCGGCGTTCCCGTTCGCGGAGGCGACGGCCGCCATCCGGGCACACGGCACCGGAGACCTGCCGGCGGAGCTGGCCGAGGTCCTGGTGGACGCGGCCCAGGTGGCGCGCTCCCGGGCAGGGGAACCGCTGGGCGAGAGCTGGTTCACCGACCGCTGGCTGCGGTCCGCCACCATGACGGCGACCGGGACGGAGTCCTACGAGGCGTACACCATGTGCGGCCTGTTCGACCAGTACTGCCGGTCCGGCGCCGACGACTACCAGCAGCGCGGACGCCTGCTGAGCGCCGTCCTGACCGCCGACCTGATCCGGCACGAACTGGACCTGGACCGCGGCGACCAGCCGCACGGCCGCGCCACCGCCGCGGCCCGCCTGGCGGGCGACCTGTGCCGGGCGGTCCGACCCGGTGGCGGCCCGTCCCGACCGCTCGGCCACGACGCCGCACTGCGACTCTGCACCCGGCTGAGCCGCCGGCTCTGTCGCACCCAGCCGCCCGTACTGCGCCGCATCGTCGACTGCACGCCGCTGCCCGCCACGGCCGAGCCGGACGAGTACCTGTTCACCCGGTCGGTCCAGGTCATGGAGGTGCTGTCGGCGGTGGCGGCCGAGCACGCCACCGAGGCGAAGCGCAGCGCCCCGCACCAGCCCGGCGGCCTGCTGCCCCGGCTGCACGCCGTCGCGGAGACCCTGGGCCACGCCACCCGGATCTTCCACCTCCTCTCCACCCTGGACGCCGACCAGTTCGCCCACATCCGCGCGGCCACCTACGGCACGGGCGCGCTGCAGTCCCCGGCGTTCGCCGCGCTGGAGCGGTGCTGCCGGGGCGAGCAGGCCCTCCGACCGGAGACGCTGGAGGCGGTCCCCCTGGACCGCTCACCGCTGCCCGACATGCCGCTCGGTCAGGCCCTGACCGCGCTGCGCGGCCGGCTGGACCGGGAAGGCGCCGCCCGGCTGGACGAGGCGGTCGCCGCCGTGGACAGCGCGTGGCTGCACTGGAAGCGGACCCATCGCGGGGTGGCCAGACGGATCATCGGGGACGTCCCCGGCACGGGCGGCACGGACGGCCTGGCCTATCTGGGTCGGCACCTGGACACCCCGCTGCTGACCCACCATGAGCAGGAGGAGGCACCGGGTGGACCACATGAGCCCTGAGGAGTTCCGGACACTCGGCCATCGGACGGTCGACTGGGTCGCCGACTACTGGGAGCGCCTCGAATCGCTCCCGGTGGCACCGCAGGTGGAGCCGGGCCAGGTGCGCCGCATGCTCCCCCGGCACCCGCCCGAGCACGGGGAGCCGTTCGAGGCGCTGCTGCGCGACATGGACGGCGTCGTCGTCCCCGGCCTGCTGCACTGGCAGCACCCCCGGTTCCTGGGCTACTTCCCGGCCAACACCTCCGGCGCGGCGGTCCTCGCGGACCTGCTCTCGGCCGGCCTGGGTGTCCAGGGCATGTCCTGGTCCACCAGCCCGGCCTGCACCGAACTGGAGGAGCACGTCCTCGACTGGCTGGTGGAGATCCTGGGACTCCCGGACCGCTTCCGCTCCGACGGCCGGGGCGGCGGCGTCATCCAGGACACCGCCTCCAGCGCCCTGCTCGTCGCGCTCCTCGCCGCACTCCAGCGCGCCGGGAAGGGGGAGATCCGGAAGGAGGGGATCGGCAGCCGGCGGTTCGGCGTCTACGTCACCGGCGAGACGCACTCCTCGGCGGTCAAGGCAGCGATCATCGCCGGACTCGGTGAGCAGGCCGTCCGGCATGTCCGCACCGACCGGGACACCCTCGCGCTCGACGTCGCCCACCTCCAGACCCTGGTCCTGCGGGACCTGGCCGACGGGATCACCCCGCTGCTGGCCGTGGCCACGGTCGGCACCACCTCGACCACCGCGATCGACCCGGTGGCGGCGGTCGGGCAGCTCTGCCGCCGACACGGGGTCTGGCTGCACGTGGACGCCGCCTACGCGGGCGTCGCCGCGGTCTGCCCGGAGCTGCGCTGGCTCAACGACGGCGTCGCCGAGTACGCCGACTCGTACTGCACCAACCCGCACAAGTGGCTGCTGACCACCTTCGACTGCGACACCTTCTGGGTCGCCGACCGGACCTGGCTCACCGAGGCGCTGACCCTCCTGCCCGAGTACCTGCGCAACGCCGCCTCCGAGTCGGGCCGGGTCACCGACTACCGCAACTGGCAGGTCCCGCTGGGGCGCAGGTTCCGCGCGCTCAAGCTCTGGGCGGTCATCCGCTGGTACGGCGTCGAGGGGCTGCGCCGGCACATCCGGCAGGGCGTCGGCCTGGCCGCCGAACTCGCCCGGTGGGTCCGCGCGGACGAGCGCTTCGAACTCGCCGCGGCGCATCCGCTGGCACTGGTGTGCTTCCGGCTGCGCACCCCGCCGGGCGGCGACGCGGACGAGGCCAACGAGCGGCTGCTCCACCGGGTCAACGCCTCCGGAACGACCTTCCTCACCCACAGCCGGATCGACGGCCGGGTGGTGCTGCGGATCGCGGTCGGCGGCACCTTCACCCGGCGGCACCACGTGGAGCAGGCCTGGCAGTGCGTCGGCCGGGAGGCCGATCGGGTCCTCCAGCCCGTCCCGGACTGACCGGCCGCCGCCCGCGCCGGCCCCGGGCGGGCGGCGGCGGTGGTACCGGTCGACCCGCTCGGCAGTGCGCCCCTTCCGACCCGGCGTGCCGGCTACGGCAGGGGCCCGCTCACCATGGCCAGGAGCACCTGCGGTCGCCTATGCTCCAGGCCATGGTCATGCTCGTCAGCCGCCGCCACGTGGATCTGCTCCGCGTTGCCGGCGCCTCCTGTAGCCACGGAGCCTGACGACCGCCGCCGCCTGCCGAGCGGATACCCCTCCCACCAGGACACGGTCCCGTGGCGCGGCACCATCCGCAGCCACGGTGCGCCCGGCCACCGCCGGACACCGCCGGGTCCCCGGACACCGCTGGAAACCACCATGCCCGAGCAGTCCCACCTGTCCGCCCTGCCCGTCATCGATCTCTCCGCGGCAGAGCGCGGCCCGCGACACCGCGAGCGCCTGCACGAGGACCTGCACACCGCCGCCCACGAGGTCGGCTTCTTCCACCTGGTGGGCCATGGCATCGACCCGGCCGAGACCGGCGCGCTGATGCGGGCCGTCCGGGCGTTCTTCGCCCTCCCCGAGGCGGACCGGCTCTCCATCGCCAACCTCCGCTCCCCGCACTTCCGGGGCTACACCCGCACCGGTGACGAGCGCACGGCCGGCCGGCGCGACTGGCGCGATCAGCTCGACATCGGCGCGGAGCGCCCCAGCCGCGCCCCGCAGCCCGGCGAACCGCCGTACTGGTGGCTGGAAGGCCCCAACCAGTGGCCCGCCGCCCTGCCGGAGCTGCGCCCCGCGGCCCTGGGCTGGATCGACCGGCTGGCCGGTGTGGCCGACCGGCTGCTCCGCGAGCTGCTGGCGGCCATCGGCGCACCGGCCGACTTCTACGCCCCGATCTTCGCCGAACGGCCCCAGCTGCACCTGAAGCTGGTCCGCTACCCGGGGCGCGCCCCCGACGGCGCCGACCAGGGCGTGGGCGTCCACAAGGACTACGGCTTCCTCACCCTGCTGCTCCAGGACGAGGTGGGCGGTCTTCAGGTACAGCAGCCGGACGGCACCTTCCTCGACGTGCCGCCGCTGCCCGGAGCGTTCGTGGTCAACCTGGGCGAACTGCTCGAAGTCGCCACCAACGGCTACCTGAAGGCCACCGACCACCGGGTGGTGAGCCCGCCCGGCAGCCGCGAGCGCTTCTCCGTCCCGTTCTTCTACAACCCCCGCCTGGACGCGCGGATCGACCCGCTGCCCTTCGCGCACACCGACCGGGCGCCCGGTGTCACCCAGGACCCCGCGAACCCCTTGTTCACCGAGTACGGCCGCAACGAGCTCAAGGGCTGGCTCCGCGCCCACCCCGAGGTCGCCCGGCGGCACCATCCCGGCCTGGTGGCCTCGGACCGGGCCTGAGGTCAGCCGACGGCGGCCCGCCCCACCCGGTCACTCCGGCGGCTGCCCTGGGTCGCGGGGGTGACCCGGGCGGGTTTGCCTGGGAGAGGCACCAGGGGGCTCCGGAAGTCGCGAGACAGGGAACGACATGACGACCACGACCGCGCGTTCGACCATGACCATCGGCGACTTCCTGCTGCGCCGCCTGCGGGAGGCGGGCATCTCGCACCTGTTCGGAGTGGCCGGCGACTACAACCTCGAATTCCTCCTGCAAATGGAGGACCGCGACGAGTTCACCTGGGTCGGCAACTGCAACGAGCTGAACGCCGCCTACGCGGCCGACGGGTACGCGCGGCTCAACGGCATCTCGGGGCTGGTGGTCACCCACGGCGTCGGCGCCTGGAGCGCCATCAACGGTGTCGCCGGCGCCTACAGCGAGCACGTCCCCGTCGTCTGCGTCTGCGGGTCGCTTCCGCTGAAGGCGCTGGACCGGAAGCTGCTGATGCACCACACCTCGGGCGACACCGAGTACGACGACGTCATGCGCGGCTACGCCCAGGTCACGGTGGCACAGGCCAGGCTGACGCCGCAGAACGCCGTGACGGAGATCGACCGGCTCATCCTCACCGCCTGGCAGCGCAAGCTCCCGGTCTACCTGGAGCTGCCCTCCGACATCGCCTACCTGGATGTCGAGGTCCCGCCGGAGCCGCTGGAGCTCGCCATGCCACGGAGCGATCCCGAACGGCTGAGCGCGTGCAGCGACGCGATCGTCGCCCGGCTCAGCAGTGCGCGCTCGCCCGTGATCCTGGTCGACATCGACGCGGACCGCTTCGATGTGACCGGCGAGCTGTCGGAGCTGGCGGGCAGGATGCGGCTGCCGATCGCCGCCGTCAACACCGTCAAGGGGCTCATCGACGAGACCGGCCCGCACTTCCTCGGCCTCTACGCGGGAGCGGGCAGCAAGCCCGAGATCCGCGAGCTGGTGGAGAACAGCGACTGCCTGCTGGCGATCGGCGTACGGCGGGTGGACACGACGTCCGGGGGTTTCAGCGACGCGCTCCCCGCCGGACGGATCGACGCCCGCGGTGACGCCGTGGACATCGGCTCGGACAACTACCAGGCCGTCTACCTGAAGGAACTGCTCCGCCGGGTCGTCGATCACGCCCCGGCCAGGACGTCGGGATACTCCCGGCAGACCGAGGCACCGCAGAAGCCGAGCGCGGCCGCGCTGTCCGGCCCGCTCACCCAGGCGGCGTACTGGAGCATCGTCCAGGACTTCATCCGCGAGGGCGATGTGCTCATCGCCGAGGACGGCACCTCCGAGGCGGGCTGCTGGGGGCTGCAACTGCCGTCGAAGTGCTCCATCGTCACCCAGGCCGTCTGGGGCTCGATCGGCTACAGCGTGGGCTCGGTCCTCGGTACGCTCCTGGCCGCGCCGCAGCGGCGGCACCTGCTCTTCGTGGGCGATGGGTCCTTCCAGCTCACGGCGCAGGAGGTGTCGACCATCCTGCGGCACGACCTCAAGCCCGTCATCTTTCTGATCAACAACGGCGGCTACACGGTGGAGCGCACCATCTGCGGCAAGCAGGGGCACTTCAACGACATCGCCAACTGGGCCTACGCCGAGCTGCCGAAGGTCCTGCACCCGGGGACGACCGCCCGGACGTTCGTCGTGCGGACGCCGGCCGAACTGAAGGAGGCGCTGGCCGCCCCGCACGACAGCATGATCTTCATCGAGGCGGTCATGGACAAGTACGACGCCCCGCAGCTCGTCATCGACTCCGGCCACGGAATGGCGGAGGTCGACTACGGCCCCCGTGGCCCGCAGCACCGGCCCGGCGTCCAGCTCTGACCAGGAGCCAAGGCCCCGCGCGGCCGGGCGGCAGCTGACCGCCACCGCCTCGAACGGACGACTGCGCCGCGCGGTGCGCCCGCCCAGCCCGCCGCCGGCAGCACCGCCGGCGCGTCCAAGCGATCGCTCGACCCCACACAGCACCCCGGGTCGACGCGGTTCGTCGCCACCGGCGCCCCCCTGTGCCCGGGGGACAGCAAAGGGCGGGCCGAGGTGGACCTCGACCCGCACCGGGAAGCTGGGCCATCGCCCCGTGGGTGATGGTCGGTGCCCTCTCGGGGACGACGGACAGACCGCAGCCGGTCGGTGGCCGGGCGGCCCTCAGCGCCTTGCCCGGCCCCGGGCCGGCTTGGGCGCCCGTGGCGCGCGGCCGACATTCTGCACGCTGTTGTTGCTGTTCGTCTGCGGCCCCTCGTAGCTGCCCGTGCTGTTCAGCGAGCCCACAACGATATTGAGGTTCCCGGTGTTGTTGGCGCCGCCCTTCACGGACACATTCTGGCTGTTCCTGAGGTTTCCGCTGTCCACCGGCCCGTTGGCGCAGACGCGCTCACCCTGTCGGCAGGACAGGCCGGCATCGACGTTCACCGAGTCCCCGAAGTGGTCGACCTCGCCACGGGCCCCGAACGGCCAGTCGAACGAGGAGGCGGAGACCGGTGAGGCCCCTGTCAACAGGAGGCCACCAGCGGCGACAGCCACCACAAAGCTCCCCACCACACGTCTCATCGGCATCTCCGGTCTCCTGCGCCGCCGCCTGCACAGCGGGCTCGGCGACATGCATACCCCCGGGGGCCCTACCAGCAGTGGGCGGTTCGGCGCGTTCACCCGAACGCCGTGTGCTTCCGGCCCCCTGGGCGGGCGGCCACCGCCTGGACGCTGTTGCCGCTGTCCCGGGTGTTGCCGCTGGTGGTGTTGTTGGCGTTGGAGGAGCCGTTGACGCTGGAGAGGTTTCCGCTGTTGTTGGGGTTCCCGTGGTTGACGAAGTTCCCGCTGTTGACGCTGTTGCCGCTGTGGATCGCGCCGTTGACGCACTCGACCGGAGCCTTGTAGCTGACGCCGACGATGGGACCGCAGAGGACCCCCGAGGTGACGCTCGCGAGCGAGCCGAGGTCCGCACCCGCCACCGCGTAGAGCAGGGACTGCGGCGGGGCCGCCGCAGCGGCGTGCGCGGACGGCACCTGCCCTGGGAGCACCAGGACCCCGAAGGCTCCGGCCACGATTACCCCGCCAACCCGGGTGATCCTTCTCATCGCTCTCCCGATTCAGCCGCGCTCTGGACGATGCAGCAGCAGTTATACCGCTCGTCAAAGGCCGGTCACGGCCCCAGCCGACTCCCCGCGCCGGTGTCCCTCCGTAGCCGCCCCCGGCTACGCCGGTCGGCCCAACGGGGTGGAGATCCCGGCCCGCGCAGAGGACCGAAGCCCGGGTGCGTCTCCGTGCAGTCCCGCCACGGACCGCGCCGTCCAAACGCGACATCAGGGCGCTGGGAGACATGGCCGAGGCGCTTCGCGAGGCCGCTGGGGAAGAGAAGGCCGCCAACTACCGCAAACTCGGCACCCGGGCAACCGAAAGTGCGAGCCGAGGTGGACCTCGACCCGCACCGGAACGCTGTGCCATCACCCCGCAGGGTGATGATGTGGTGTCCGAGGGGGGACTTGAACTCTCCACTCGGGCACCAGCCCACAACCGCTCTGACCTGGGGAAACACCCGCTGACAGGCTTCATTTCGGCGGGCGTTTCTCCTGTTCTTTCCTGCTGTTTCAGGCCCTCTCGGGTCCCTGTTGGTCATGCGTTGGTCACGTGACCAACCCTCCTCCGAGGCGGTCCGTCCCTGGTCAGGCTTCCCGGATGGCGCCACAGGGCTTGGCCTAGCCTGCACGGGCGCGTGCGTGACCACGTAAGGGGTGGGCTGGGGCGGTCGGAGACCTGTTTATGCAAGGACACGCATAGTCGCGTTCACGCATAGACGCATGGCGCCACCCCCTCTACTGTCGTTGGCCAGGCGACCCAAACGGGGCCAGAGCAAGGGGGTTTGCCATGTCCGAACGTTCGGCACTCACCCGGCTCACGGGCAACGGCAACGGCGAGTGCGGAGAGAAGGACTGCCCGAACGTGTACCGCACGGCGACTGGATCGTTCGTGGTGCAGGGCGACGTGTCCGACGCCTTCACCCCGCCCGCCGGGGAAGGGCTCGTGGAAATCCCGGAAGCGGTTCTCAGGGAGGCAATCCGTGCACTTGGATGGTGATGCATGGAATGACTGCTTCGATTCCATGGAGCGTGAGGCATGGCGGCTGGAAACGCTGCCCGTTTACACAATGCCCCAGGAAGCGGAGAAGCTGAAGCGCTTCCTCGCCGGGGAGAAATCCCCCGATGATTACACGTCGGCCTGGATGGACGAGGTTCGGCAATGGGCCTCGGAAGGAAAAGGAGTCGGCAGGGTGCACGTCGTGACCCGCCCGCTCTCGGACTACCTTCGGTTCGAGTTCGAGTATTACTACCGGCACCACGTGAAGGTGGGTGAGGATATCAGCATCCTCGACCTCACCGACCGGGAGAACCCGGGACTTCCGGATCAGGATTTCTGGATGTTCGATGAGTCCAAGGTGGTCCTGATGAACTACCGGGAAGACGGGACGCAGATCGACCGGGAACTGTACGAGGGTGACCCGGAGCCGTACCGGCAGTGGAAGCAGATTGCCATTGCCGAATCCGTGCCTTTCCTGGAGTACGTGAGCAGCGGGTGACGTTCGATCCTGAGCAGCTCGGGCAGCCGAAACAGGAACTGGCGGCCCTGCCTTTCCCATTCTCCGGCCGATGTCACAAAGACGATCGCCAGGAAGCTGGAGCGGCAGGAGGTTCTTTACGGCACGAAGAAGCGGTTCACTTTCATTCTCACTGAGCGGGCTGTGAGGTGGCCATTCTTGCCCCGGCTGCGATGGCGATGCAAATTGACCGGCTGGCCTCACTGACTCATCTTACGAACGTGAAGCTCGGTGTCATCCCCATCACGGGGTACAAGCCCATGGCGCCGATGGACACCTTCACCACCTATGACGAGACCCTGGCCACCGTGGACAACACCACCGGTGTCGTGGTTCTGAGAGATCCACGCGACATCGACATGCACTTGGAACTGTTCTCCACTCTGGAGGGTTATGCGCTGTTCGGGAGCGAAGCGCGAGCCTTGTTGGCGGAGTGGTCCGCCGCCTGTCGTTCATGATCTTTAGTCCATGACGGGAAAGAACTACACAGCCGTCACTTTCTAGGCCAATGTTTTCCCCCAAAGCAGCGACCGAGCGAAACGAAAAGTGGGTCCGCTACGGCGTGGGATGGCGGCTGGGGTACCGGCGGAGGTTCGGCCCTGACGCCGGTGTGCGCTGATGACGACCGGGCGCATGACTCTCCGGGTGTCATACGACGGCGGCCGGACGTACGGCCCGGTGCGCACGGTGCAGGTGAACCCGCGCAACGCAGTGATCTTGGGTTCGCCGACCAAGTACCCGCCGTGCGGGTGCCCTCGGTGCACGGGGCGTCCGTCGTCGCCGAGGTCGGCGTCCGCCGCGCTCGTCGCTGTCCCTTTGCTTCCCGCCGGAATCCCGGCGGGAGTCCCCGAGAAGAGAGAGGTAGTCCGATGGTGGAAGAGAACACCGGTTCCGTGGCCCCCGAGGGGGGTGGCCTGCTCGTCGCGAAGCGGAAGATCGTGGCCGCACGCACCCGTGCCGAGCAGGAGTCTGACGTCAGCAGTGGCCGTTCCGACGGCAACGACTGACGGGAGCGCCCACGGTGCTTGATGCAGCCTCGTGGGCGGGGCGTCTGGGCGGGGACACTCATCCGCCCCGGCCTGTCGGCCGCAGCCGCTGCCCTGCTGGCCGCTGGCTCGTGCCCCGGCCTCGATGTCGTCCTCACCTCCGCTAGCACCCGCGAGCACTGGGACGACGTGGCCAAGGCTCTGGCTGCGCCGCTGACGGCCCAGGAACTCAGGAGGGTGACGGATGAACTCGCCTCTGAATGAAGAGGTACAGGCCCTGATGGAGGCCGCCCACGATCGGGCGGCCAAGGCACTGGGCCTCACCTGCACGGGTCCGCTGGCATGGGGCTTCCTCGGTGTCACCCTCGGACGCCGAGCCGGGGACCGGTGGCTACGGGTCAGCCGGGCGGCGAAGAGGAACGCGGGCAGGAAGCAGGGGCAGGGCATCGCCGGGGCTTCTGAGTTGGTGCCTGACGGCGTGCCCCGCCCCCACCTGTACGCGGTGCATGACTGGACTGACGGCGAGTGGGCCTTCGAGTCGGAAGTCCTGGACTACCTCACGCAACCCATCGTGTCCCCGGACCGGGCCGACATCGACCACGACCCGGGGTTGCCTGACGAGTGGTGGGCGGACCTTCGCCAAGCCCTGGCCCTGCTTGCTGAAGCGGAGGGTGTGAAGACGACCGTGCGGGACGGGTGGATCGAACGAGCCTTCCCCCAGTTCCTCGGCATCCCGGCCCCCGCCAAGGTGGAGCGGGTGACCGGTCACGGCGACCTGCACTGGGGCAACCTCAGCGCCGCGCCCCTGTGCCTGCTGGACTGGGAGCGGTGGGGACGGGTGCCCTTCGGCTACGACGCGGGACTCCTCCACGCCAACAGCTTGCTGGTCCCTGACGTGGCCGACCGTATCCGGCAGGAGTTCGCTGCGGTCCTGGACACCCCCGCCGGCCGAATCGGAGAACTCGCGGCCTTGGCGGAGATGCTGCAAGCCGTAGCCCGTGGCTGGTATCCGGACCTTGCGCCACGCCTGCTCACTCGTGCGGAGTCACTCACCGGCGTTCGGCCACCGGTCCCCATACACTCTGAAGTAAGTGCATGATCTCTCCCGCCACGGGCCTCGGCGATCTTCCCCTGACGCCGGGGCCCTACGCGTTCAATGCCCTGTGCGCCCGTCTCAGGCGCTCTCTCCGATGTGCCGGTACAAAGTGGCACGACCGATCCCCAGGGCCTTGGCGATGGCTGTGACACTCTCTCCCGTGGCATGTCGGGCGCGGGCTACGGCTAGCTTGTCGTCGTCCACAACGGAGGGACGCCCACCGTGGTTGCCCTTGCGGGCCGCAGTGTCCAGCCCCTCCAACGTCTGCTCTCGTATGCCTTCCCGTTCGACCTCGGCCGCGACGGCCAGGACGGCGAACACGACACCCGCCCCGTTCGGGTCGTAGACACCCGTGAGCGGGCCGGACAGCAACTCCAGAACGATCAGTCAGGGACGCCCCGCTGGTCGAGGAAGGCCACACGTCCCGGCTGCGGAAGCTCACCAAGGACGGAGACGACAACGCGATCATCTACGGAGACCAAGCCCTGATGAACATCCTCAAGTGGCAGAGGGAGCGCCAGGACGCGGAGCGGGAACGCCTCGGGGATCTCTGGGTGGACCATGACCTTGTGTTCGCCCGTGACGGCTTCAAGCTGTACCGGGGTGAGGCAGGCGGACCGCAGGACCCCGAGAAGGTGTCGGCCCGCTGGCGGACGGCACGCAACCGTCTGCACTTGCCGGAGAACTTCCGGCTGCACGACTGGCGGGCATCGAAGATCACGAACGATCTCGACAACCACGAGAACCCCGTAGAGGTCTCGGCCAACGCCCGGCACCACTCGCCGGGCTACACCATGGCGCGCTACGGCAGGCGCCGCGCTGAGGGAGCGAAGAAGCTGGCCGCTTCGAGTGCCAGCCGACTCGGCCTGTCATCCCTGGTCTGACCAGGAAGTTCGCTCGGCTGTTGGTCAGGTGTCACGCCACAGCCGGAGAAACAGAAAAACCCCAGGTGAACTGGGGTCTCTGCTGGTGTCCGAGGGGGGACTTGAACCCCCACGCCCGATAAAGGGCACTAGCACCTCAAGCTAGCGCGTCTGCCATTCCGCCACCCGGACAGGGTGTGTGCCGTGGTTCACGTGCTGATCACCCCGGCGACATGGAAACCATAGCAAAGACCGGCAGGCGTTCCCAAAATCGCCCGGCGCCGTTCCCAGGGTCCGACCTGGGGTGATCCAGTGGGGAGGGGCCTTGGGGAGGAGCGGGTGGGCGGGGGAGGATGGGCGGTAGTGAGCCCTGTATCCATGGCCCCGGGCGGCCGGGGCGGACCCCCGGTCCTTCCGGGAGAGCAGGAGAGACCGTGAGCGAGTCGAAGCCCGCGCAGGTGACCGCCGAGTCGGAGGTCGCGGACATCTGCCGCGACCTGATCCGCATCGACACCAGCAACTACGGAGACCATTCGGGGCCCGGCGAGCGGGCGGCCGCCGAGTACGTGGCAGAGCAGCTCGCCGAGTTCGGGGTGGAGCCGCAGATCTTCGAGTCGGCCAAGGGCCGGGCCAGCACCGTGGTCCGGATCGAGGGTGAGGACCGCTCCCGTCCCGGCCTGCTGATCCACGGCCACACCGACGTGGTGCCGGCCAACGCCGACGACTGGACCCACCACCCGTTCGCCGGTGAGATCGCCGACGGCTGCGTGTGGGGGCGCGGCGCCGTCGACATGAAGGACATGGACGCGATGACGCTGGCCGTCATCCGTGAGCGGCTGCGCACCGGCCGCAAGCCCCCGCGCGACATCGTGCTCGCCTTCGTCGCGGACGAGGAGGCGGGCGGCGTCTACGGGGCCCGCTACCTGGTCGACAAGCACCCCGGGCTGTTCGAGGGCGTCACCGAGGGGATCGGCGAGGTCGGCGGCTTCTCCTTCACCGTCAACGAGAACCTGCGGCTCTACCTGGTCGAGACGGCCGAGAAGGGCATGCACTGGATGCGGCTGACCGTGGAGGGCACGGCCGGCCACGGGTCGATGGCCAACACCGACAACGCCATCACCGAGCTGTGCGAGGCCGTCGCCCGGCTCGGCCGGCACACCTTCCCGGTGCGGGTGACCAAGACCGTCCGGGCGTTCCTGGACGAGCTGTCGGACGCGCTGGGCGTCGAGCTCGACCCGGAGAACATGGACGAGACCCTCAAGACGCTCGGCGGCATCGCCAAGATGATCGGCACCACCCTGCGCAACACCGCGCAGCCGACCATGCTCGGGGCCGGCTACAAGGTGAACGTGGTCCCCGGCCAGGCCACGGCGCATGTCGACGGCCGGTTCCTGCCGGGTCTGGAAGAGGAGTTCCTCAGCGACCTGGACCGGGTGCTGGGCCCGCGCGTCAAGCGGGAGAGCCTGCATTCGGACCGGGCGGTGGAGACCAGCTTCGACGGCGCCCTGGTCGAGGCGATGCAGTCGGCGCTGCGGGCCGAGGACCCGATCGCCCGCGCCGTGCCGTACTGCCTGTCCGGCGGCACCGACGCCAAGTCCTTCCAGGACCTGGGCATCCGCTGCTTCGGCTTCGCCCCGCTGCGGCTGCCCCCGGAGCTGGACTTCGCCGGGATGTTCCACGGCGTGGACGAGCGGGTGCCGGTGGAGGGCCTGCAGTTCGGCGTCCGGGTGCTGGACCGTTTCATCGACGCCTGCTGACCCGCCTTCGCGAGGCCCGTCCCCCGATACGTACGCCTATCGGGGGACGGGCCTTGTCATTTTCGGACGCCGGTACGAGTCATCACCGCTGGGGGTGAATATCCACACTGCGGCGTACCCCGTTTGCCGCAGTGTCGTTCACCCATATGCAGCCCACGCTTGGGGTTGCGCTGATGACTAGGAGGATTCCAATGAAGGTCAAGAAGATCGCCGCTGTTGTCGCCGCGACCGGTGGTCTGGTGCTGGCCGGTGCCGGCGCCGCCAGTGCGCACGGGGGCTCCGCCGCCGAGGGTGCCGCGATCGGTTCGCCGGGTGTCGTGGCCGGCAACGTGATCCAGGTTCCGGTCCACATCCCGGTGAACGTCTGTGGCAACAGCATCAATGTGATCGGGGTGCTCAACCCGGTGTTCGGCAACAGCTGCGCGAACTTCTGAGCGTGATCCGGCGCGTCCGGAATCTCTGAACGGCCGGTGCGCCCTCCGGAAGGCAGTGTGGCCTTCCGGAGGGCGCACCCCGTACGGCCCTGCGGCTGTTCGGTCCAAAGGTCACCCGGCGGGGTGAAAACGCTGCGAATGGCCCAACCCGACTGCCCGTCCCTCGTTGACCAGTGCGCGGGTGGAGATTTCGAACGCAACATCAACTACACGGATTGAATGAGGTCAGGGGAACAATGCGACAGGCAGCCAAGAGGGGCCTCCTCACGGTCATGGCCACCGGCAGCGTGCTGGCATCGACGGCCGGCTACGCGTACGCCACCGCCGATGCCCAGGGTGCCGCCATCGGCTCCCCGGGGGTCGGCTCAGGGAACACCGTGCAGGTGCCGGTGGACATCCCGATCAACATCTGCGGCAACACGATCGATGTCGTCGGGCTGCTCAACCCCGCGATCGGCAACACCTGCGTGAATGCGTCCGAGCAGCGGTCCGAGGCCCACGGCGTCGGCGCCGACGCGGGCCACGAGGTCGGCGACGGCCACGGGGAGGCGGGGCACAGCCGGGGCGGCGGGGCCACCGCCGAGGGCTCCTCGAACGGGTCGCCCGGCGTCCTGAGCGGTAACACCGTGCAGGTGCCGGTGCATGTGCCGATCAACGCGTGCGGCAATTCGATCGACGTGATCGGGCTGGGCAACATCGCGGCCGGCAACGACTGCGCCAATGTGGAGACGCCGGCCCCGCACGTGACCCCGCCGGTGCACCACCCGTCGAAGCCCCCGGTCCACCACCGCCCGCCGACGCACCACCGGCCCACGCCGGTCCACCACGAGTCGCCGCACCCGACCGCGCCCAGCGGCGGGTCCACCGCGGTGGTGCACCACGCGCCGGAGCTTGCCTCCACGGGCGCCGGTGACGTCGCGCTGGCCGGTACCGTCGCGGCCGGGATGATCCTCGGCGGTGCCGTGCTCTACCGGCGTGGCCGGGTCGGGAGCCGCTGAGGCAGCAGACCGGTGAGGTGACGCGGATCGCATGCGCGACCGAGCGGGAGCCCCTGAGGGGGCTCCCGCTCGGTCGTTCGTCTGCCACGTTCGTCTGCCACGTTCGTCTGCCGCGCCGTTCCGTCAGCTGAGGGCGCTACCCGAGGGGCGTCCTTCCCGGGGAGTCACCAGGCACGCACCTGGCGGATGATCCTGCGCCGGAGCACCACGCTGCGGCTGCCGTCGGGGAACAGGCGCAACCGGTCGAGCTCCCAGTGGCCGTACTCGGCGTGCTCGGTGAGCAGCCGTCGGGCCGCGTTGCGGGTCGTGCCCCTGGGCAGCCGCAGTGACTGGTACTCGTACTCCGGTTGCCGGACCGTCTTCGATGGGATCAAGCTATCCTCCCGCTGGACACTCTCCGGCAAGCCTACTGGCGCTCACCGACAGCCACCGGGGTTCAGCGTCTCACGCTGCACCGGGCCGGGACAGACGGCCGGGCCAGGTCCGTCCGGACGGGGCACCGGAAGCGGGGCGTCCGGTACCGGTTCGGGGGCGCACGCCGGAGCGAAGTTATGCCGAAAACATGCGTCGAGCCGATAACGACGGTGCAGTTCAGCGCCCGGTACGGATAGCGTCTGAGCCATGTCTGATGCAGCGCAGCCCACCGTCTCCGAGGTACGCGCCGCCGCCGAGGCGGTCAAGGCAGCCATCGACCGCCACCTGGCGGCGGTGGAGAGCCGCTCGGGGGAGAACGACCCGGCGGTGTTCGCCGCCTACGAAGCGCTGGCTGCGGCCGCCGACGCCTATGACGAGGTCCTTTACGACGCCTATGACGAGGTGACGCCCTTCGAGGTGCCGGGGGACGAGAGCGCCGCCGCCTACCTGGGGCCGGACGAGCCGGAGGCGATCAGTGTGCTGGTCCGCCGCGACTATGTGATCTCCGACCCGGAGCGGCTGCGCGGCCAGGCCGACCGGGTGGACAGCGGCCTGGCCGCGCCCGCCGCCCCCGGCACGGCGGCGGGCAGCCTCAACGCCGCGATCGGGGTGCTCTTCGGGGAGTACGAGCCGGACGAGATCGCGTCCCGCTGCGAGGAGTTCGGCCTGGAGGAGGGCGACTCCACGCTCTGGGTGTCGGCCGCCGAGCCGTCCGAGCCGGGGGAGTGGCTGCCGGAGCCGTTCGACGACGCGGACCCGCAACTGCTGATCTGCCGGTTCGACGTCAGCGAGGTGTACGACGACGAGCTGGGAGCGCTGGACCCGGAGCGCTGACCGCAGCGGACCGCAGCCGTCCCGGCGGGGGGCGGCCACCCGACGCCGGGTGGCCGCCCCACCGCCGTGTCACGGCTGCGCGGTCTGCTCCGCGAGGATGCCGCGCAGCCGGGTGGTACGCGGCCGCGCGGGCAGCGAGGCCACCGCCTGCGCCAGGGCCGGACCGGCCGCGTGCACCACGGACAGATGGCGCTCGGCCCGCCCGAAGGCCGTGTAGACCAGCTGCCGGGTGAGCGCCCGCGCCGCGTCGTCCGGCAGCACCGCGACCACGCCGGGCCAGCGCCGCCCGACGGCCTGGTGCACGGTGAGCGCCCAGCCGTGGCGGACCTGCGCCACCCGGTCGCGCGGCACCACGACCGGCCGGCCGTCCAGCTCCAGGTGCAGCCCGGCCGCGTCGGCCGAGACCACCGTGCCCGGGGTGCAGCTGCCCGGCACCGGGGAGTGGACCACCCGGTCGCCCGGGTCGAAGCCGCCGAACCGGCCGGGGCCGGGGTTGAGCCGTGCCTTGAGCGCGGCGTTGAGTGCCCGCGTACCGGCGCTGCCGCCGTGCCCGGGGGTCAGCACCGCGACCTGGTCGGCGGGGATGCCCAGCGCGCGCGGGATGGAGTCCAGCACCAGCTGCACCGCCCGATGGGCGGCCTCCCCGCCGTCCTTGGCGGTGACGATGACCACCTCCTTGCCCGGCGCCTCCACCGGCTCCAGCTCACCGACGCCGATCCCGGACACCAGCTCCCCGATCGGCCCGAAGTCGGGCGTACGGGAGGCCACCGCCGGGCACGCCTTGGCGGCCAGCAGGTCCGCGAAGACCCGGCCGGGGCCGGCCGACCACAGCTGGCCCGGGTCGCCGCTGAGCACCAGCCGGGTGCCGTCGGCCAGCGACTCGGCCAGTGTGGCGGCGGTCTCCACGTCCAGCAGCGGCGCGTCGCAGACCACCAGCAGGTCCAGGGCGAGCGAGCCGTCCGCCGACCGGCCGGGCCCCTCGGCCCCGGAGAGCAGCCCGCCCAGGGTCACCGCGACCTCGGCGCCGGGCTCGGCCGCGCCGCCCAGCGCACGGGCGCCCTCGGCCGTCCAGGCGGTGGCCCAGGCCCGCAGCCCCAGCGTCCGCGCGGCGGCGACCAGCGCGGCGGGCTCGGCGCGGGCCGCCTCGCCGCCGGTGTGCAGCACCAGGCCGGCGTCGGCCGCCGCCCGGACCAGCGCCGCGGCGGACGCGGACGGCGCCGCCGCCGCTGCGGCCTCCCAGGCGGCCGGGCCGGGGTGGGCCCGCTCCTCGCCGTCCTCGCCGCCCGCCGCCGGGGGCCCGTCCTCGCCCGGCTCGAAGGTCGACATCAGCCGCACCAGCCCGTCGGCCAGGCTCTCCTCGGCCAGGGCGAGCCGGTCCAGCGCCAGCAGCAGCCGGACCGGGGGCTCCTCGTCGTCGTCCTCGGCGGCCCGGCCGGCGGCCTGCGGCTCCTCCTCCTGGAAGGCCATCACCCGGCCGTCGGTGACGATCCCGCCGAGCGCCTCCTCCGGGCTCGGCACGCCGTGCGTGGCCAGCCCGGACCGCAGCTCGGCCGCCGCGAGCGCGGTGTGGCCCAGCAGCGCGGCCTGCTCCAGCAGCCAGAGCGTCAGCGCCTGCGCCCGGCGCTCGTCACCGGGCCCGGCGGCGGGCCCCAGCAGGCCGCGTGCGAAGCCGTCCGCCTGCTCCGGCCGCACCCCGGGCAGCGCCAGCACCGCCCAGGGGTCGTCCCGCAACGCCTGCGCCGCGCCGTCGCCCAGCGCGGCCACCGCGCCCGCGGCCAGCTCGGCCGGTGCGCCGCCCTCGGCCAGCACCTCGGCGGTCGCGCGCAGCGCCGCCGCCCGCTGCTCGTCGGTGGGCGGCGGCTGGTCGGCGGGGTGGGGCTGGTCGGCGGGCTGGGGCTGGTCGGCGCCGCCGCCCGGCGCTCCGGCCTCGGCGGGCGGCGGCCCGCTGCCGCCCATGGCGCGGATGGCCTCGGCGAGCCGGGCGGTGTCCGGCCGCTCCGCGACCGCCGCCCGCACGCCGGGGGCGCCCTCGGCGCCCTGTTCCTCGCGCCCGGTCGGCCCCGGAAGCCCCTCCGTGCCGGGGGTGTCCTCGTCGCTCACGGCTCACGCTCCCTGGTGCTGGTCGATGTGCGGAGGAGTCGGCTACAACTCGCTCCAGTCCTGGTCGGGATAGCGGTGGACCGGCGCCGAGATGTCGTCGAGCGCACCGCGGATCTCCTCCGGAAGCGTAAGGGCCTCCACCGACAGCGCCGCCTGGAGCTGGGTGGCCGTCCGGGCGCCGACCAGTGCCGCCGCCACGCCGGGCCGGTCCCGTACCCAGCACAGGGCGACCTGTAGCGGGCTGCTGGCCAGCCCGTCGGCGGCGGTGGTCACGGCGTCCACGATCCGCCGCCCCCGGTCGTCCAGGTACGGCAGGACGAAGCCGGAGAGGTAGGGGGAGGCGCCCCGGGAGTCCGGCGGGAGGCCGTGCCGGTACTTGCCGGTGAGCACGCCCCGGCCCAGCGGCGAGGACGCCAGCAGCCCGACGCCCAGGTCGAGCGCGGCGGGCAGCACCTCGCGCTCTATGTTGCGCTGGAGCAGCGAATACTCCATCTGGGTGCCCGCCAGCGGGGTGCGGCCGGGCACCGCCCGCTGCCAGGTGGCGGCCTTGGCCAGCTGCCAGCCGCAGAAGTTGGAGACGCCCACATAGCGGGCCCGTCCGGAGGAGACCGCCAGGTCCAGCGCGTGCAGGGTCTCCTCGGTCGGGGTGGCCGGGTCGAAGGCGTGCACCTGCCACAGGTCCACGTAGTCGGTGCCCAGCCGTTGCAGCGAGGCGTCCAGCGCGGCCAGCAGGTGCCCCCGGGAGGCGTCGAAGCGCCGGTCGGCGTCCGGCACGCTGCCCGCCTTGGTGGCGATCACCAGCTCGGAGCGGGGCACCAGGTCCTCGATGAGCCGGGAGAGCAGGTACTCGGCGCCGCCGTCCGCGTACACGTCGGCGGTGTCGACCAGGTTGCCGCCGGCGTCCAGAAACTCCTTGAGCTGCTCGGCGGCCTCCTGCTCGTCGGTGTCGCGGCCCCATGTCATGGTGCCCAGGCCGAGCCGGGAGACCCGCAGCCCGGTCCGGCCGAGGTGTCGCTGTTCCATGTCCGCCGAGCGTAGTGGGCGGCCTGCGGCGCGTCGCGCAGACCCGCAGGTGGGGGCGTATCCGGGGCGGTACGCGACGGCTGCGGAGCGTGATGCGGCACACAGCTACCCGCCGGTAGCATGCTGTGGGGGCCGGCGGCTACGCTCGCCCCGACGCCCGCGTCCGGCCACACCGCACATCCGGCACCACCTCGACACCCCGCAACACCTCGACACCCCGCAACACACCACACCCTGCAACACCCCGCATCCGGCCACACCACGGAGGCTTGCAGCACATGCGACTCGGTATCAACCTCGGCTACTGGGGCCTCGGCAACGACGCCGACAACGTCGCCGTCGCCCAGGAGGCCGACCGGCTCGGCTACGCGGTGTGCTGGGCGGCGGAGGCGTACGGCTCCGACGCCGCCACCGTGCTCGCCTACGTCGCCGCCAAGACGGAGCGGATCGACGTCGGCTCGGCGATCTTCCAGATCCCGGCCCGCACCCCGGCGATGACCGCGATGACCGCCGCCACCCTGGACACCCTCTCCGGCGGCCGCTTCCGGCTCGGCCTCGGCGTCTCCGGTCCGCAGGTCTCCGAGGGCTGGTACGGGGTCCGCTTCGACAAGCCGCTGGCCCGCACCCGCGAGTATGTGGAGATCATCCGCAAGGCCATGTCCCGCGAGCGCCTGGTCCACCAGGGCGCCAACTGGACGCTGCCGCTGCCCGGCGGCGCCGGCAAGCCGCTCAAGCTCACCGTGCACCCGGTGCGCGAGCACATCCCGCTGTACATCGCCGCGATCGGGCCGAAGAACCTGGAGCAGACCGGCGAGATCGCGGATGGCTGGCTGGGCATCTTCTTCGCCCCCGAGCACGCCGAGCTCTCGCTGGAGCCGCTGCGGGCCGGCCGCGCCAGGGCCGGGCTGACGCTGGACGGCTTCGACCTGGTGCCCACCGTGCCGATCGCCGTCGGCGGCGACATCGCGGCCGCCGCCGACGCCTTCCGCCCGTACACCGCGCTCTACGTCGGCGGCATGGGCAGCAAGGAGCAGAACTTCTACAACCGGCTGGCCCGCCGGATGGGCTACGAGCAGGCCGCCGAGGAGATCCAGCAGCGCTACCTGGCCAGGGACTACGCCGGGGCGGCCGCCGCCGTCCCGCAGGAGCTGATCGACTCCACCGCCCTGATCGGCCCCAAGGAGCGGATCGCCGACCGGATGCAGGCGTACGCCGACGCCGGGGTCACCACGCTGACCCTCTCCCCGGCCGGGCTCACCCTGGCGGAGCGGATCGAGGCGCTGCGCACCGGCGTGGCGGCGCTGGAGCTGGCCGGGCTGGCCTGAGCCGCGCCGGGCGGCCGCCGGTGGGCCCCGGGCCTACCGGCGGCCCTCCGGGACCAGCTGCCCCAGCAGCCGGCCGAAGTCGATCAGCCGGGCGATCTGCCCGGGGCCGCCGTCGTCCAGCGACTTGCTGAACCGGAACGCCTCCGGCCGGAACCGGGCGGTGGCCGAGCCCGCGTCGTCGGCGGGCACCGCGCTCAGCTCCTGCACGGTGCCGGTGGCCACCACCAGGTAGACGCCTCGGTTCATCCGGCCGCCGCGCTCGTCCCGGCCGACCACGGTGCGCATCCCGATGTGCCCGATCGCGCCCAGCGGCAGCACCTGCACCGAGGAGTCCAGCACCGTCCCGCCGGGCGCCTCGTGGTCGGTGACCTCCTCGCTGTGCCACAGGATCAGCCGCTTGCCGTCGCAGACCGCCGCCTCCTGCCAGACCGAGGCGCCGTTCTCGGTGAGGTCCACCACCCGCTCCAGGGTGAACCCCCGCACCCGGCGCCGCCCCAGCACCCCGGCGATGGCGTCCAACGCGACATCGGCGTGCAGGAAGTACGAGTGGGCCGCGTCCCGCAGCCGCGCGTACGGAGCCCAGTCGGTGCCCGCCGCCCCGGGCGGCCCCTCGGCCGGCCTCGGCCGCACCGCCCGCCAGACCCCGCCGCCGCCTCCGAACATGCGCACCGCCTCACTTGTCCGGGACCACCAGCCGATCGGCAGCTACCTACCCACCCACCCGGCGATCTCCACCTCGCCCGCCCGCCACCAGCCGTACGGGCTCACAGCCAGCCGCTGCGCTTGAAGACCTTGTACAGCACCACACAGACAGTCGCCATCAGTGCCAGCGCCGCCGGGTAGCCCCAGATGTACTTCAACTCCGGCATGTGTTCGAAGTTCATCCCGTAGACACCGGCGATCATCGTGGGTACGGCGGCCAGCGCCGCCCAGGCGGAGATCTTGCGCATGTCGTTGTTCTGTTGGACGCTCACCTGCGCCAGATTGGCGCTGAGGATGTCGGTGAGCAGCCGGTCCAACGACTCCACCTGCTCGTTCGCCCGGATCAGGTGGTCGCTCACATCCCGGAAGAACGGCCGCGCGTCGGCGGAGACGAACGGCACGCCGCCGCCGGTCAGCCGGGCCAGCGGGTCCTGGAGCGGTCCGGTGGCCCGGCGGAACTCCACGATCTGCCGCTTGAAGCCGTAGATCCGCTCGGCCATGTTGCCGCTGCTCCCGCGCGGCGCGCCCGCGAGCTGCGGCGAGAAAACGGCCGCCTCCAGCTCCTCCAGGTCCACCTGGAGCTCGCCGGCGATGTCGATGTAGGTGTCCACCACCTCGTCGCAGACCGCGTACAGCACCGAGCTGGGCCCGTGCCGCAGCACCTCGGGCTGCTGCTCCAGGCGCCGCCGCACCTCGGCCAGCGGGCTGCCGGAGCCGTGCCGCACCGAGACCACGAACGCGTCACCGACGAAGAGCATCAGCTCGCCGGTGTGCACCGTGTCGTGCACGTCGTTGTAGTGCACCGTCTTCAGCACCAGGAAGAGCGAGTCGTCGTACGCCTCCAGCTTGGGCCGCTGGTGGGCGCGGACGGCGTCCTCCACCGCCAGCGGGTGCAGGCCGAACTCGTCCGTGACGAGCTCGAACTCCTGCGCGGTCGGTTCGTGCAGTCCGATCCAGACGAACGCGTTCTCCGACTTGCGGGCCTCGTCCACGGCATCGGAGAAGTCCGACGGGCCCTCGGCCCGGCTGCCGTTGCGGTAAATGGCGCAATCCACGATCACCCGTCGATTCTCGCTCCTCCGCCGCGAAGCGGACAGCACCGGGGGCGCGGCCGGGCGCGACGGGCCCCGAGCGCGGCCCCGGGCGGGGCTCTAGGCTGGCCGCATGCCGACCCTGCTGCTCGTCCGCCACGGCCGTTCCACCGCCAACTCCTCCGGGGTGCTCGCGGGCTGGAGTCCGGGCGTCGACCTCGACGCCGAGGGCCGCGCCCAGGCCACCGCCCTCGCCGCCCGGCTGGCCGCCGTCCCGCTGGCCCGGGTGGTCTCCAGCCCGCTGGACCGCTGCCGGCAGACCGTCCAGCCGCTGCTGGCCACCCGGCCCGAACTGGCGTCCGACCTCGACGAGCGGATCGGGGAGTGCCGGTACGGCGAGTGGACCGGCCGCCCGCTGGCCGAGCTCGCCCAGGAGCCGCTGTGGCGCACCGTCCAGGACCACCCCTCCGCCGCCGTCTTCCCCGGCCCGGAGGGCGAGGCGCTGTCCGAGATGAGCCGCCGCGCGGTGGAGGCGGTCCGCGAGTGGGACGGGCGGGTGGCGGCCGAGCACGGCGCCGACGCCGTCTGGCTGGCCTGCGCGCACGGCGACATCATCAAGGCGGTGGTGGCGGACGCGCTGGGCCTGCACCTCGACCTCTTCCAGCGGATCTCCGTCGACCCCGCCTCCGTCACCGTGCTGCGCTACACCCCGCTGCGGCCGTTCCTGCTGCGGCTGGGCGACACCGGCGACCTGTCCGGACTGGCCCCGGCGGCCCCCGCGCCCAGCGGCGACGGCCGGGAGCAGTCGGACGCGGTGGTCGGCGGGGCCACCGGCACCTGACCACGCGGCCGGCCGCGATCGGCGGCCACCTCCCCTGCGCACCCCCGCTGCGCCCACCTCCACTGCGCCCACCCCCGTGCGGTGGGTAGGGTGAGAGGCGGACGACGACGTCAGCAGAGGCAAGTATCGGAGCAGCGAGTGCCCCGTCAGGTGTTCTTCTACGACCAACCCGAGCGGTTCGTGGCCGGCACGGTCGGCGAGCCCGGCGACCGCACCTTCTTCCTCCAGGCCAGCGGAGGCGGTCGTACGACCAGCGTGCTCCTGGAGAAGACCCAGGTGGCGGCGTTGGCCGAGCGGGTCGACGAGTTGCTGGACGAGGTGTTGCGGCGCAGCGGCGGCGCGGCGCCCGTCCCGGCCGTCGCGCCCTCCGAGCTGATCGACGTGGCGCCGCTGGACCTGCCGCTGGTCGAGGAGTTCCGGGTCGGCACCATGGCGCTGGCCTGGGACGGCAGCGAGGAGTGCGTGGTCGTCGAGGCGCAGGCGCTGCTGGAGGCCGACGCCGAGGACGACGAGGCGGCCGAGGCCGAGCAGGAGCTGTTCGAGGACGACGAGAACGGCCCGCCGCTGCTCCGGGTGCGGATCACCGGCGCGATGGCCCGGGTCTTCGCCAAGCGGGCGCTGGACCTGGTCGCGGCCGGCCGGCCGCCGTGCCCGTTCTGCAGCCTGCCGCTGGACCCGGAGGGCCACATCTGCCCGCGTGCGAACGGATACCGGCGCTGAACACCTCCGACCAGGCGCCCACCGGGCCCGGCGAACCGACCGCCGAGCCGCAGCAGCAGCCGCCCGAGGCCGACCCGGTCGCCTCGGCCGCGCTGGCCGCCGCCCCCGAGCGCGCGCTGGCGCTGCTGCGCGGCGGCGAGCTGACCGTGCACGGGCAGCTCGGCGGCGCCTCCAACACCGTGCTGTACTGCACCGTGGCGCTCGACGGCGAGCAGGCCGTCTGCGTCTACAAGCCGGTGCGCGGCGAGCGTCCGCTGTGGGACTTCCCGGACGGCACCCTGGCCGGCCGCGAGGTGGCCGCGTACGAGGTGGCGGCGGCCGGCGGCTGGGCGATGATCCCGCCGACGGTGCTGCGCGACGGCCCGCTCGGTACCGGAATGGTGCAGCTCTGGGTGGAGCCCGACCCGCAGCAGACCGCGCTGCTGGCCCTCCAGGACGCCGAGGAGGCCGAGCCGGGCTGGCTGCCGATCGGCCGCGCGGAGGTCGGCGCCGGGCGCACCGCGCTGCTGGTGCACGCCGACGACCCCCGGCTGCGGCGGCTCGCGGTGCTGGACGCGGTGCTCAACAACGCCGACCGCAAGGGCGGCCATCTGCTGCCCGCCGCCGACGGCCGGCTGTACGGCATCGACCACGGGGTGACCTTCGCCGTTCCGGGGAAGCTGCGCACCCTGCTGTGGGGCTGGGCCGGGGAGCCGCTGCCCGCCGAGGCGCTGGAGGTGCTGCGCAAGCTCGGCGCCGACCTGGCCGGGGCGCTGGGTGAGCGGCTGCGGCCGCTGCTGACCGGGGCGGAGATCGCGGCCGCCCGGCAGCGGGTGGCAGCCCTGCTGGCCGGCGGGCGGCACCCGGAGCCGTCCGAGGACTGGCCGGCGGTGCCGTGGCCGCCGATCTGAGCGGTGCGGTCCGGGCTTGGCCGGAAGCCCGTTACCTGTTGAAATGATCGGCCGGTTAGAGTTTTGAGCATGCATGCCTGGCCCGCCACAGACGTCCCCGCGCTTCCCGGCCGGGGCGACGCCCTGCGCCTCCACGACACGTCCGCCGGCCGCACCCGGGAGATCATTCCCACGGGCCCCACCGCCCGCCTCTATGTGTGCGGCATCACCCCCTACGACGCCACCCACCTGGGCCACGCGGCCACTTACACGGCGTTCGACCTGGTCCAGCGGATATGGCTGGACTCCGGGCACGACGTGCAGTACGTGCAGAACGTCACCGACGTCGACGACCCGCTGCTGGTGCGGGCCCAGGAGACCGGCGTCGACTGGGTCGAGCTCGCCGAGCGTGAGACCGCGCTCTTCCGCGAGGACATGACCGCGCTGCGGATGCTGCCGCCCGCCCACTACGTCGGCGCGGTGGAGTCCATCCCGTGGATCGTGCCGCTGGTGCGGCGGCTGCTGGACGGCGGCGCCGCGTACGAGCTGGACGGCGACATCTACTTCTCGGTGGAGTCCGACCCCCGCTTCGGGGAGGTGTCCCGGCTGACCGAGGCGGAGATGCTGCCGCTCTTCGGTGAGCGCGGCGGCGACCCGGACCGCCCGGGTAAGAAGCACCGGCTGGACCCGATGCTCTGGATGGCCGCCCGCCCCGGCGAGCCGTCCTGGGAGACCGCGCTCGGCACCGGCCGGCCCGGCTGGCACATCGAGTGCGTGGCCATCGCGCTGGAGCACCTCGGGATGTCCTTCGACGTCCAGGGCGGCGGCAGCGACCTGGCCTTCCCGCACCACGAGATGGGCGCCGCGCACGCCCAGGTCGCCACCGGCGGCCACCCGTACGCCCATGCGTATGTGCACGCCGGCATGGTCGCGCTGGACGGCGAGAAGATGTCCAAGTCCCGGGGCAACCTGGTCTTCGTCTCCCGGCTGCGCGCCGCCGGGGTCGACCCGGCCGCGATCCGGCTGGCGCTGCTCGCCCACCACTACCGCTCCGACTGGGAGTACACCGACGCGGCGCTGGACGAGGCCGTGCAGCGGCTGGGCCGCTGGCGGGCCGCCGTCTCCCGGCCGGACGGACCCCCGGCCAGGGAGCTGCTGGCCGAGGTGCGCGCGGCGCTGGCCGACGACCTGGACGCGCCCCGGGCGCTGGCGGCGGTGGACCGCTGGGCCGAGCGGCAGCAGGCCGAGGGCGGTACGGACACCGGTGCGCCGGGCCTGGTCTCCCGGACGGTGGACGCGCTGCTGGGCGTGGCGCTGTGACGCTGCGTCAGGGTGCCGGGTACGCCGGTGCCATGACGTTCGAGTGATGATCGGGTGAACGGCGTTGCCACAGTTGGTCTAGACCTTGACAGGACCATGCATGGTCTAGTCCACTGGAGGTGATCGATGACCGGCGGCTGCCCGACGCCGGTCATCGGTCCTTCCGGACACCACCCGCTAGAGGCAGAACCCGGGTGCGGTGACAGAAGCGGGGGGGGGGGGGGGGGGGGGGGCCGGCCCCCCCCCCCCCGCCACCCCCCCCCCCGCCCGCCCCCCCCCGGGGCCCCCCCCCCCCCCCCCCCCCCCCCCCCCCCCCCCCCCCCCCCCCCCCCCCCCCGTAC
>NZ_JBIVRB010000002.1:442184-644719 GCF_044755465.1 Streptomyces sp. NPDC092296
GGGTGGTCGTCGGCCGGGGGGCGCCCCCCGGCGGGACAGGGGACCTCCCCCCCCCCCCCCCCCGCCCCCCCCCGGGGGGGGGGCCCCCGCGGGGGGGGGGGGGGGGGGCGGGGCCCCGCCCCCCGCCGCTTCCTCAACGCTCCGGATCGCTCCGGCCGCGCGGGCTACCGCCCGTCGCCCCGCTCACCCCGGTCGCCCCGGTCCGGCCGGGGACCCCGGTCGGCACCGTCGCCGCCGTCCTCCGGGCCGCCCGCGTCCTGCTGGTCGCCGCCGTCGCCCCGCTCGGGGCCGGGCAGCTCAGGAGTGGGCCGCTCAGGGCCGGCCCGCTCGGGCCCCGGCCGGTCGAACGGCGGCCGGTCCGTCGCCTTCGGCTCCTCCCGCCGGTAGGACGCCGCCCGGCCCTGCTCATGGCCCTCACCGGGCTCCGCCGGGCCCACATTGTCCCGCCGCCGCAGATAGCGCTCGAACTCGCGGGCGATGGCGTCACCGGACGCCTCCGGCAGCTCCGCCGTGTCCCGCGCCTCCTCCAGTTGCTGGACGTACTCGGCGACCTCGCTGTCCTCGGCGGCCAGCTGGTCCACCCCGATCTGCCAGGCACGCGCGTCCTCACCCAGCTCACCGAGCGGGATGCGCACGTCCAGCAGGTCCTCGATCCGGTTGAGCAGCGCCAGGGTGGCCTTGGGGTTCGGCGGCTGCGCCACATAGTGCGGCACCGCCGCCCAGAAGGTCACCGCCGGCAGCCCGGCGTGCGCGCACGCCTCCTGGAGCACGCCCACGATCCCGGTCGGGCCCTCGTAGCGGCTCTCCTCCAGGTCCAGGGTGCGGGCCAGGTCGGGGTCCGAGGTCACCCCGCTCACCGGCACCGGGCGGGTGTGCGGGGTGTCCCCGAGCAGCGCCCCCAGGATCACCACCATCTCCACGCCCAGCTCGTGCGCGAACCCCAGCAGCTCATTGCAGAAGGTCCGCCAGCGCATGCTGGGCTCGATGCCGCGCACCAGCACCAGATCCCTGGTCCGGGGCTCGGTCACCCGCACCACCGAGAGCCGGGTGGTCGGCCAGGTGATCCGGCGCACCGCACCGTCCATCCACACCGTCGGGCGGTTGACCTGGAAGTCGTAGTAGTCCTCCGCGTCCAGGGCGGCGAACACCTTGCCGCCCCATACCTGGTCCAGATGCCCCACCGCCGCGGAAGCCGCGTCCCCGGCGTCGTTCCAGCCCTCGAACGCGGCCACCATGACCGGGTCGATCAGCTCGGGCACGTCCGCGAGCTCGATCACCCAGCGCCTCCCTCCGGCCGCTCCGGCGACCGGTCCCGGCCCCTCGCGGGGCGGCGGGCGGTCGGGCCCGGACGGCTGCCGACTTCGAAACTTCCGTGGAACGGCTCGTTCCACGGACCGTACTTGCCCAGCCTACGGGCAAAGATGCGGCAGCCTCCCGTATCTTGCCTGGTCTGGCCTTGTCCGGCCCGCCCTCCCCGATCCGGCCACCGGCCGTCAGGAGCCGCCCGCGCCGACCCAGCCCGTACGGTAGGCCGCCCAGTCACCGGGCGTGGCGGCGAAGTCCACGTACAGCGCCACCCCGAAGCGCTGCCGCCCGGGATCGGTCCGGCCGAGCCCCAGACGCACGCCGCGCACCGCAGCCGCCACCGTCTCCGCGCTCGCGCGGTGGTTGACCCCGTTGTCGTGGTAGGCGGGCAGCCCCACCAGCAGATCGACCCGCTCGGGCGTCGCCTCCAGCGCCAGCGCCGTCTGCTGCGCCACATAGCCGCCGTAGAGCGACGGGAGCGGCATCCCGGTGTCGTACGACATCACCGCCACCTGGTCCACCCGGCGGGCGACCTGCCCGAAGTACGCCTGCGACCACCACCGGGGGTGGCCCGCCAGCCCGCCCACCGTGTGCAGGGCGGGCAGCGGGTCGATCTTCGGCGTCGACACCGAGAGCAGCGCTCCCCGGGCGGCGGTCACCGCGCGGGTGCGGTCCAGTACGTCCAGGAACCCCGGGTCGCCGCTGTGCAGCGGTTCCAGGTCCAGGTGCACCCCGGCGAAGCCCGCGTCCAGCACCTGCCCGGCGGAGGCGGCGATGGCCGCCCTGACCTCGGGCCGGTCCAGGTGCAGCCCCTCCGGCTTCTCCGGTGCCACCAGATCGCCCAGCCAGGCGTGCGCCCGTACGTCGGGCGCCGCCCGGTGCAGCTGCTCGACCAGCCGGGCCGCCTGCGGGTGCAGGTCGGCGTGCAGGGTGCCGTCGTGCTCCAGCGGCCCGGCGTGGACGTACAGATCCCGGATGCCGGTGCTGCGCAGCGAGGCGGCCAGCGCGGCCACGTCGGCCTCCCCCTTGCGGCCGTCCACCCAGGCGTGGCCGAGCCAGAGCGCGTCCCGGCCACGGCTGCGGGCGTCGGCCCGGGGCTCCCCGGCGTACGCCAGCCGCAGGGCCAGCGCCGCCGTCGCCACCGGGGTGAGCAGCGCGGCCAGCACCAGCAGCAGGGCCACCCCGGCGCGCCGCAGCCGGGGCAGCCGGCGCCACCAGCGCCACCCCCGGCGCGGCAGTGTCGCCAGCGTGGACAAGCCTCGTACGCCCGTTCGTACCATCCCGCCCGCACCGCGCATCCGACCGGTCTCCCCTCCCGTGCCCCCGCCCGGGGCGGGCAGCGGCCCCGGCGGGCGCCCAGGATACGGAACGGGCCCGGCCGCCGGCGCCGCCGCCGGATAGGCTGGCGGGGTGCGGGCCGGCTTCTCGGGGCCCGCATAGCCGACAGCCGTCGCGTCCAGGGAGCATCACATGGCCACAGCCGTCCCGTCCGCAGCCCAGCAGAGCAGGGCCGACGCCCTGCGTCAGGCCCTGGCCACCCGGGTGGTGGTGGCCGACGGGGCGATGGGCACCATGCTCCAGGCGCAGGACCCCTCCCTGGACGACTTCGGCGGCCACGAGGGCTGCAACGAGATCCTCTGCGTCTCGCGGCCGGACATCGTCCGCTCCGTGCACGAGGAGTACTTCGCGGTTGGCGTGGACTGCGTGGAGACCAACACCTTCGGCGCCAACCTCTCCGCGCTGGGCGAGTACGACATCGCGGAGCGGATCTTCGAGCTGTCCGAGGCGGGCGCCCGGGTGGCCCGCGAGGTCGCGGACCGGTTCACCACCCCGGACCGGCCGCGCTGGGTGCTGGGCTCGATGGGCCCCGGCACCAAGCTGCCGACGCTCGGCCACCTCCCGTACGCGGCGGTGCGCGACGGCTTCCAGCAGAACGCGGCCGGCCTGATCGCCGGCGGCGCGGACGGCCTGCTGGTGGAGACCAGCCAGGACCTGCTACAGACCAAGGCGGCGGTGCTGGGCGCCAAGCGGGCGCTGGCCGAGGCCGGGATCGACCTGCCGCTCTTCGTCCAGGTCACCGTGGAGACCACCGGCACCATGCTGCTGGGCTCGGAGATCGGCGCGGCGCTGACCGCGCTGGAGCCGCTGGGCATCGACTTCATCGGACTGAACTGCGCGACCGGCCCCGAGCAGTACAGCGAGCACCTGCGCCACCTGGCCAAGAACGCCCGGGTGGGCCTGACCTGCATGCCCAACGCGGGCCTGCCGGTGCTGACCAGGGACGGCGCGCACTACCCGCTGAGCCCCGAGGAGCTGGCGGACGCCCATGACGTCTTCACCCGCGAGTACGGCCTCGCGCTGGTCGGCGGCTGCTGCGGCACCACCCCCGAGCACCTGCGGCAGGTGGTGGAGCGGGTACGCGGCCGCGAGCTGACCGCCCGCGACCCGCACCCGGAGCCGGCCGCCGCCTCGCTGTACCAGGCGGTGCCGTTCCGGCAGGACACCTCGTACCTGGCGATCGGTGAGCGGACCAACGCCAACGGCTCCAAGAAGTTCCGCGAGGCCATGCTGGCGGGGGACTGGCAGGCGTGCGTGGAGATCGCCCGGGAGCAGATCCGGGACGGCTCCCACCTGCTGGACCTCTGCGTGGACTACGTCGGCCGCGACGGCGTGGCCGACATGCGGGAGATCGCCGGACGGCTGGCCACCGCCTCCACGCTGCCGATCGTGCTGGACTCCACCGAGACCGATGTGCTGCGGGCCGGGCTGGAGATGCTGGGCGGCCGCGCGGTGCTCAACTCGGTCAACTACGAGGACGGCGACGGGCCCGACTCCCGGTTCGCCAAGGTGGCCCGGCTGGCCCGTGAGCACGGCGCGGCCGTGGTGGCGCTGACCATCGACGAGGAGGGCCAGGCCCGGACCGCCGAGACCAAGGTCGCGGTGGCCGAGCGGCTGATCACCGAGCTCACCGAGGGGTACGGGCTGCGCGAGGGCGACATCATCGTCGACTGCCTGACCTTCACCATCGCCACCGGCCAGGAGGAGTCCCGGCGGGACGCGCTGGAGACCATCGCCGCGATCCGCGAGCTCAAGCGCCGCCACCCGGACGTGCAGACCACGCTGGGCCTGTCCAATGTCTCCTTCGGCCTCAACCCGGCCGCCCGGATGGTGCTCAACTCGGTCTTCCTGCACGAGTGCGTGGAGGCAGGGCTGGATTCGGCCATCGTGCACGCCTCCAAGATCCTGCCGATGGCCCGCATCCCCGAGGAGCAGCGCGAGGTCGCGCTCGACCTGGTCCACGACCGCCGCCGCGAGGGCTACGACCCGCTGCAGCGCTTCCTCCAGCTGTTCGAGGGCGTGGACGCCAAGTCGGTCAAGGCGGGCAAGGCCGAGGAGCTGGCCGCGCTGCCGCTGAACGAGCGGCTCCAGGCCCGGATCGTGGACGGCGAGCGCAACGGCCTCGAAGCCGACCTGGACGAGGCGCTGGCCGCCCGGCCGGCCCTGGAGATCGTCAACGAGGTGCTGCTGGAGGGCATGAAGACGGTCGGTGAGCTGTTCGGCTCCGGCCAGATGCAGCTGCCGTTCGTGCTCCAGTCGGCGGAGGTGATGAAGACCGCCGTCGCCTACCTGGAGCCGCACATGGAGAAGTCCGACAACCAGGGCAAGGGCACCATCGTGCTGGCCACGGTCAAGGGCGACGTCCACGACATCGGCAAGAACCTGGTCGACATCATCCTGTCCAACAATGGCTACACCGTGGTCAACCTGGGCATCAAGCAGCCGGTCTCGGCCATCCTGGACGCCGCCGCCGAGCATGACGCCGACGTGATCGGGATGTCCGGGCTGCTGGTGAAGTCCACCGTGATCATGAAGGAGAACCTCCAGGAGCTCAACCAGCGCAAGATGGCCGCCCGCTGGCCGGTCATCCTCGGCGGCGCCGCGCTGACCCGCGCCTATGTCGAGCAGGACCTGCACGAGATCTACGAGGGCGAGGTCCGCTACGCCCGCGACGCCTTCGAGGGCCTGCGGCTGATGGACGCGTTGATCGCGGTCAAGCGCGGGGTGCCCGGCGCCAAGCTGCCCGAGCTCAAGCAGCGCCGGGTGGCGGCCCGGCCGCTGCCCGAGGAGCCGGAGGAGAACCTCGGCTCGGTCCGCTCGGACGTGGCCGTCGACAACCCGGTCCCCACCCCGCCGTTCTGGGGCGACCGGATCAGCAAGGGCATCCCGCTTGCCGACTACGCCTCCTGGCTGGACGAGGGCGCCCTCTTCAAGGGCCAGTGGGGGCTGAAGGCCGCCCGCACCGGCGACGGGCCCTCGTACGAGGAGCTGGTGGAGACCGACGGCCGCCCCCGGCTGCGGATGTGGCTGGACCGGCTCCAGACCGAGGGGCTGCTGGAGGCCGCCGTGATCCACGGCTACTACCCGGCCGTCTCCAAGGGCGACGACCTGATCGTGCTGCACGAGGACGGCACCGAGCGCACCCGCTTCAGCTTCCCCCGCCAGCGCCGGGGCCGTCGGCTCTGCCTGGCCGACTTCTTCCGCCCCGAGGAGTCGGGGGAGCGGGACGTGGTGGGTTTCCAGGTGGTCACCATGGGCAACCGCATCTCGGAGGCGGCCAATGAGCTGTTCGCGGCCGGCTCCTACCGCGACTACATGGAGCTGCACGGCCTCTCCGTGCAGCTGGCCGAGGCGCTCGCGGAGTACTGGCACGCCCGGGTCCGTGCCGAGCTGGGCTTCGGCGGGGAGGACCCGGCGCAGGTCGAGGACATGTTCGCGCTGAAGTACCGGGGCGCCCGCTTCTCGCTGGGCTACGGCGCCTGTCCGGACCTGGAGGACCGCGCCAAGATCGCGGACCTGCTCCGGCCGGAGCGGATCGGGGTCGAGCTCTCCGAGGAGTTCCAGCTGCACCCCGAGCAGTCCACCGACGCGATCGTCATCCACCACCCGGAGGCCAAGTACTTCAATGCGCGGTGACCGGTATTCCCCTGCGCGGTGACCGCGACCCGGGGTAGCGTCGACCCGACGTGATGTCCACCGTGCGTAACCCCTTCGCCACGCCCCGGCAGCCGCCGCGCCGCCGGGGCGTGCGTATTCTGGAGGGCCCTGCGTAAGGGCCGGCCGCCCCGGGGGAACCCCTCCGGAGCGGCCGGCCCGTCAGCGGCGGCGGCCCCACATCCCGGGGGCGCCGCCGGCCCGCCCACAGCCGACGGAAGAGGCGCCCGCCCGTGACCACCACCTCCGCCACCGCCGCAGCCACCGCCGAGTCCGGCAGCTCCGGCCTCCAGGCCGTCCTGCTCGACATGGACGGCACGCTGGTGGACACCGAGGACTTCTGGTGGCAGGCCGAGAGTTCGCTGCTCGCCGGGTACGGCCACCGGCTGGACGAGTCCGACCGGGCACGGGTGGTCGGCGGCCCGATGACCCGGGTGGTGGACTACCTGATCGACTCCACCGGGGTGCCGCTCACCGCCGCCGAGCTCTCCCTGATGATCAGCCAGCGGTTCACCGAGCTGCTGGCCGACGGCGTGCCGCTGATGCCCGGCGCCGAGCGGCTGCTCACCGAGCTGGCCGCGCACGGCGTGCCCACCGCCCTGGTCTCCGCCTCGCACCGGCACGACATCGACCTGGTGCTGCGTACGCTCGGCGCCGACCGCTTCGCCTTCACGGTGGCGGGCGACGAGGTCGCCCGGACCAAGCCGCACCCCGACCCGTACCTGATCGCCGCCGCCCGGCTCGGCGCCGAGCCGTCACGCTGCGTGGTGATCGAGGACTCGCCCACCGGCATCCTGGCCGCCGAGGCGGCCGGCTGCCAGGTGATCGCGGTGCCGTCCGTGGCGCACATCGAGGCGGTCCCCGGCCGCACCGTGCTGGAGTCGCTGGAGCAGGTCGACCTGGCGCTGCTGCGCGCCCTGGTGCCGCCCCGGGTGTGACGCTCGTTACCCCCGCCGCGCCGGCGGCGGTGCCACGGCGTGACGCCCGACGCAGAAATCGGGCAATCATTCCCAAGTCGGAGCGACTGGTTCCGTTTCTCGATGATCTTGCCGCACCCGGGTACTGCGCGGGCCCGTAGGCGTGCGATCGTTGTGACGCTACACCCCATCGAACTCCCGAGCGGTCCCCGTATGCCCCCTCCTCCCGGCCTGCGGACGACCGCCGTCCAGGTCTCCACGGCAGTCCGTCGGCAAACCGCCCCGGTCCGCCGCGAAGGCCACACTTCCTGCCCCGGCGCACACCGCCGGGGCGGACCGGAGGCGCCGGTACCGACAGGGCGGCGTCGCGGACCTGACGGGTCCCGCGGCGCCGTCCCGTGCGTGCCGCTCCTCCGAGCCCGCCTCCACACCCTCGGGGGCGGGTGCGGCAACAAGCGGCGCCCTCACCGCCGGTCTGGAGAATGAAGGAAGAGATGTCTGCAGTCAAACGACTGGCGGTGCTCGGCTGCGCCGGCCTGGTCGCCTCTACGGCCGCGGCCTGCGGCTCCTCCGGGGACGGCGGTTCCGCAAGCGCCGCGAACGCCTCGGTCACTCTGGGTACCACTGCTGTCACCACCGTGTACGACCCGGCGGGCGCGTACGACCTCGGCTCCTGGCTGGTGCTGTACAACACGCACCAGACCCTGCTGAACTTCCCCGCCGGGGCCACCACCCCGCAGCCCGACGCTGCGAAGTCCTGCACCTTCACCGGCGCGGACGCCAAGACCTACAAGTGCACCCTGAACAGCGGTCTGACGTTCTCCAACGGGGACTCGCTCACCGCCGAGGACGTCGTCTTCTCCTTCACCAGGATGAAGCACATCCACGACCCCTCCGGCCCCGCCGACGCGCTCTTCGACACCCTGAAGTCGGTCGAGTCGCAGGGCGACAACCAGGTGATCTTCCACCTCACCGAGCCCGACGCGGTCTTCCCGTCCAAGCTCGCCAGCGCCGCCGGCGCCATCGTCGACCACAAGGTGTACCCGGCCGACAAGCTGCTGGCCAACGACAAGATGGTCGGCTCCGGGCCGTACAAGCTCGACGGCATCGACACCATGAAGACCGCCGACGGCACCGCCCCCGGCGTCGTACGGCTGTCCGCCAACTCCGACTACCGGGGTTCCGCCCAGCTGAACAACAACAAGTTCACCCTGCGGTACTACCAGGCGCCCGCCGACCTGAAGTCGGCGCTGGACAGCGGCGAGGTGGACCTGGCGGACAACAGCCTGGACCCCAAGGACGCCAACAAGTACAAGCAGGACGCCCTGGCCGGCAGCGGCGCCTTCAAGGTGGTCACCGGCGACAGCGCCGAGACCCGCTACATGGCGTTCAACACCAAGGACCCGGTGGTCGGCCAGAAGGCCGTCCGGCAGGCCATCGCGCAGCTGCTGGACCGCAAGGCGCTCGCCCGCGACGGCTACGACCGCACGGTGCAGGCGCTGTACTCGGTCGTCCCGCAGGGCATCATCGGCAGCAACACGGCCTTCTTCGACGAGTACGGCGACCCGAGCGTGGCCGCCGCCCGCGACATCCTGGAGAAGGCGCACATCCAGACCCCGGTGTCCTTCTCGCTCACCTGGTCCCGCGCCCGGATCGACGGGGCGGAGGGCGAGCAGCTCAAGAAGCAACTGGAGAGCGGCGGCCTCTTCAAGGTCCAGGTGAAGCGCCAGTCCGACTGGACGTCCTTCCAGAAGGGCTGGCAGTCCGGCGCCTACCAGGCGTACACCATCGGCTGGTCCCCGGACTACCCGGACCCGGACAACTTCATCGTGCCGCTGGTGGTCAAGGGCGGCTCCTACTACACCGGTTGGGACGACTCGCGGATCAGCGGCCAGCTGGTCCCGCAGACCCGCAAGACCGCCGACCGCAGCGCCGCGATGGAGAAGCTCGGCAAGATCCAGGACATCGTCGCCGACGACGCGCCGCTGATCCCGCTCTGGCAGAGCAAGGCGTTCTTCGTCTCCAAGGGCGACATCACCGGCGTGGAGTCGACCGTGGACGCCACCGGCGTCATCCGCTTCTGGGAGATCGGCCGCATCGGCCACTGACCGCCCGCGTACGGCATGCCACCCGCGTACGGCATGCCACCCGCGCGTACGGCACGAGGCCGGCCGGAGCACCCGCTCCGGTCGGCCTCGGCGCATCCCGGGCCCGGCGTGGGCGTCAGAGCGCCCCGGGCCGGACCAGGCCGCTCTCGTACGCCCAGACCGCGGCCTGCACCCGGTCCCGCAGGCCCAGCTTGGTCAGCACATGCCCGACATGCGTCTTGACCGTGGTCTCGCTGACGAACAGCTCGGCGGCGATCTCCGCGTTGGACAGCCCGCGCGCCACCAGCTTCAGCACCTCCACCTCGCGCTCGGTGAGCGTGCTCAGCGTGGCCGGCGGCGCCTCGTCGCCGGACGGCAGCCGGGTGGCGTACATGTCCAGCAGCCGCCGGGTCACGCTGGGGGCCAGCATCGCCGCGCCGTCTGCCACCACCCGGATCGCCTGCACCAGCTCCTCGGCCGGGACGTCCTTGAGCAGAAAGCCGCTGGCCCCGGCGCGCAGCGCCTCCACCACGTACTCGTCCAGGTCGAAGGTGGTGAGCACCAGCACCTTCGCCGGGCCGTCGCGGCCCGGCCCGGCGATCCGGCGGGTGGCCTCCACGCCGTCCATCCGGGGCATCCGGATGTCCATCAGCACCACGTCCGGCTGGAGCACCCGCACCTGGTCCAGCGCCTGCTGGCCGTCGCCGGCCTCACCGACCACGGCCAGGTCGGGCTCGGCCTCCAGGATCATCCGGAAACCGGTACGCAGCAGCGGCTGGTCATCGACCAGCAGCACTCGGATCGTCACCACGACTCCTCAGTCGGCCTCGGTGCGGGCAGCACCGCGAGGGGGTAGGGCGGGGGAGTCCCGCCGAAGCTCGGGCACAGCGCCCGGTGGTCGCACCAGTCACACAGCCTGCTGGGGCTCGGCCGCCACTCGCCGCTGGCCACCGCCCGCTGGATGGCCTCCCACAGCGCCAGCAGCTTGCGCTCCACGGCACGCAGATCCCCCGGATCGGGGTCGTACGCCACCACGTCGCCGCTGCCCAGGTAGACCAGCTGGAGGCGCTTGGGGACCACGCCCCGCAGCCGCCACAGCATCAGCGCGTAGAACTTCATCTGGAACATGGCCTTGCCCTCGAAGTCCCGCGAGGGCGCCTTGCCGGTCTTGTAGTCGACCAGCCGCAGCTCACCGGTGGGCGCCACATCGACCCGGTCGATGTAGCCGCGCAGCAGCAGACCCGACTCCAGGGCCGTCTCCACGTACAGCTCGCGCTCTGCGGGCTCCAGCCGGGTCGGGTCCTCCAACTGGAAGTACCGTTCGAGCAGCCGCTCGGCGTCGCCCAGCCAGCCGGCCAGCCGGGAGCCGTCCGCGTCGTCCGGGAACAGCTCGGCCAGCTCCGGCCGCTCCCCGAGCAGCCGCTCCCACTGCGGCCGCAGCAGCTCCTTGGCCCGCAGCGGGGTCCGCTCGGCCGCCGGGCTGTCGAACAGCCGCTCAAGCACCGCGTGCACCACCGTGCCCCGGGTCGCGGCGGGGCTCGGTGGCTCGGGCAGCCGGTCGATCACCCGGAACCGGTACAGCAGCGGGCAGGTCATGAAGTCGCCCGCCCGGGACGGCGAGAGCCCGCTCGGCGGGGCGGCGGGCCGCTCCCGGCCGGCGGCCGGCGCGGCCACCACGGGCGGCGGGGTACCGGCCCCGGCAGGGGCGGCACCGGTGTCGGTCTGGCGCATGCCCCGACCCTATGCCCCGCCGCCGACATCCCGCTGTCATGCTGCCGACAGCCCCTGCCCCGGGGCCTGACCGGCCGCGCTCCGGGTATCAGTAAGGAAGCGGCCGACGAAGGACGCGGCCGACGTCCGCCCGAGCCCGGGACCGGACGCCCGCGATCGTGTGGCGACCCGGCCATCACGTAGCGTGGGCCCCAGGTGGCCGTACCTCGGCCGTCCGCCGGGCGTGACCGTGGCGGGCGCGTGGCCGGCCGCACCGACAGACCAACCGAAGGGGCCATGGTGAGTGAGACCAGGGGGCAGTCGACGTCGGAGGGGCCCCACCCCGACGAGCCCCCGCGCGGCCCGGGGCAGGGACCCCGGCCTCCGGAGCGGCCCGACCCGGCACCGCGCGGCGGCATCCTGATGGGCCGCCCGTTCGGCGTGCCCGTCTATGTCACCCCCACCTGGTTCGTCATCGCCGCCCTGATCACCTGGGTGTTCGGCAGCCAGCTGGAGCCGGTGCTGCCCCGCCTCGGCGCCCTGCGCTATCTGGTGGCGCTCTTCTTCGCCGTCGCCTTCTACGGCTCGGTGCTCGTCCACGAACTGGCGCACACCCTGGTCGCCCTGCACTACCGGCTGCCGGTGCGCCGCATCCAGTTGCAGTTCTTCGGCGGCGTCTCCGAGATCGAGAAGGAGGCGGAGACCCCCGGCCGGGAGTTCTGGCTCGCCTTCGTCGGGCCGCTGCTCTCCCTGGTGCTGGGCGGCGTCTTCTTCCTGGCCCTGCGGCTGGTGACGCCCGGTACGGTACCCGGCGTGCTGCTGGCCGCGCTGATGGCCAGCAATGTCATCGTGGCCGCCTTCAACCTGCTGCCCGGCCTGCCGCTGGACGGCGGCCGGATGCTGCGCGCCGCCGTCTGGCGGCTCACCGGACGGCCGCTGACCGGCACCGTCGCCGCCGCCTGGGCGGGCCGCTGCCTGGCCATCGCGGTGCTGATCGCGCTGCCGCTGCTCACCGCCCGGCGGTCCGGACCCGGCTCCGGGGCCGCCACCCTGACCGACGCGGTGCTGGCCGCCGTACTGGCCGCGATCATCTGGAACGGCGCCGGGCAGAGCCTGCGCACCGCCCGGCTGAAGGAGGCCCTGCCGCAGCTGAACGTCCGCGCCCTGACCCGGCGCGCCGTCCCGGTCAGCGCCGACACCCCGCTCTCCGAGGCGCTGCGCCGGGCCCGCGAGGCGCAGGCCGGCGGGATCGTGGTGGTCGACGGCCACGGCGACCCTTACGCGGTGGTCCGGGAGGCCGCGGTGCTCGGCGTCCCCGAGCACCGGCGCCCGTGGACCGCCACCGGCGCGCTGGCCCACGACCTGGCGCCGGGCATGCGGCTGCCGGTCGACAGCGGCGGCGAGGCGCTGCTTGAGTCGCTGCGCCGCGCCCCGGCCAGCGAGTATCTGGTGGTCGACGCGGACGGCGGGCTGTACGGGGTGCTCTCGCTCGCCGATGTGGAGCGGGCCTTCGCCACCGCCATGGCCGGCCGCTGAGCAATCGCACTGATGATCGTCCGGATGGTCGGGAGGCCTCCGAGCTGGCACTAGACTTGCCCGTATGTCCGAACCGACCGGTGCCGCCCGCCGTCGCGGGCCCTTCCAGGTCGGGGACCAGGTCCAGCTCACCGACCCCAAGGGACGCCACTACACGTTCACGCTCGAAGCCGGGAAGAATTTCCACACCCACAAGGGTTCCTTCCCCCATGACGAGCTGATCGGTGCCCCCGAGGGCACAGTCGTGCGTACCACGGGGAACGTCGCCTACCTCGCGCTGCGGCCCCTGCTCCCCGACTACGTCCTGTCCATGCCGCGCGGTGCCGCGGTGGTCTACCCCAAGGACGCGGGGCAGATCATCTCGATGGCCGACATCTTCCCCGGCGCCCGGGTCGTGGAGGCGGGCGTCGGTTCCGGCGCGCTCTCCACCTATCTGCTGCGCGCGGTCGGCGACCACGGCATGCTCTCCTCGTACGAGCGCCGCGCCGACTTCGCGGACATCGCCCGCCAGAACGTCGAGCGCTACTTCGGCGGCCCGCACCCGGCGTGGAAGCTCACCGTCGGAGACCTCCAGGACAACCTGGTCGAGGGCGACGTCGACCGGGTGATCCTCGACATGCTGGCGCCCTGGGAGTGCCTGGACGCGGTCTCCAAGGCGCTGGTGCCCGGCGGCCTGGTCTGCTGCTACGTGGCCACCACCACCCAGCTGTCGCGGACGGTCGAGGCGCTGCGCGAGCACAAGACGTTCACCGAGCCGCAGGCGTGGGAGACCATGGTCCGCACCTGGCACCTGGAGGGCCTGGCCGTCCGGCCGGACCACCGGATGATCGGGCACACCGGCTTCCTGCTCACCGCGCGCCGGCTGGCCGACGGCGTCGAGCCGCCGCTGCGCCGCCGCCGCCCCTCCAAGGGCTCCTACGGCGAGGACTACGAGGCGTCCGGCGGCAGCGCCGGCTGACCCGCGCTTCCACGTCCCGGTGGGGCGGTACGGCACCCGGCTGCGGCCGGTCCGTACCGCCCCACCGGCCGTTCCCGGCCCGCGCCGCTCCGGTCGGCCCCGGCGGCGGGCGGCGGCCTGCGGGTATGGCAAGATCTGCTCCACATCACAGGCCCGTCGCGCCGATGCCCGGCGTGCTGATGCCCGGTGTACGGATGCCCGGTGTACGGATGCCCGGCGTACTGACGGATGGGCACCGCGCCGGTGGAGGGGAGCACCAGGTGGACGCAGCAGCCGGGGCGGCCGAGGAGCCGCACGCCGACGCGCGGCAGCGCGGGAGCGGGCCCGCGCACGCCCACTCCGGCCCGGTGCACTGGGTGGCCACCGCGGCCGCGATCGGCGCGGTGATCGCCGCGGCGGTGGTCGTGGCGCCCGCGCAGGGCGCCCCGCTGGCCCGCCGCCCGGCCGGCGGCCCGGAGACGTCGCCCGCGCCCGCCGCCCCGGTGGCGGTGGCCCCGGACCCGGCCAAGGCCGCCCTGCCGCTGGACTGTGGTTCATTTCCGGTCAAGGTGGCGCACAGCTTCGCCCGCGACCTGGACGGCGACGGCCGCCCGGAGACGGTGGCCGCCGCCCACTGCGACGGCACCAACGGCACCCCGTCGGACGGCGTCTACGTCCTGTCCGCCGGGCCGGACGGCCAGAGCGCCCCGACGGTCGCCGCGACCCTGGTCCGCCCGGCGGAGAACTTCTCCGTCCTGTCCCTGGAACCGGGCGACGACGGCACCGTCACCGCCGATGTGAGCGGCTACTCCACCGGTGATGTGCCGCGCTGCTGCCCCGACGTCAGTCTGATCCTCAGCTGGGCCCGCAACGGCGACCACTGGGTGCGCGCCCAGATCGCGGCGCCCTGACGCCCGCGTCGCTACTCGGCGTCCGGCCCGTACACCTCGACGCGGTCCTGCACCCGGCGGACGTGGATGCAGTCGCCGGGGCACTCCTTGGCGGAGTCGACCACGTCCTGAAGGAGTGTCAGCGGCACCGGCGCGGTCTGGCCCGGCTGCTGGAGCAACTCGTCGTCCGCGCCCTTCACATAGGCCAGGCCGTCGATGTCCAGTTCGAAGACCTCCGGCGCGTATTGCGCGCAGATGCCGTCCCCCGTGCAGAGATCCTGGTCGATCCACACTTCGAGGGGCTCATCGGTCACGGACATCTCGCCTGCCGTTTCTGTCCTGAGTCGTCCCCCGCTGGGGGCATTCCCGCCATTCGTACAACGATCGGACCGGTTGCGGCGGCATCGATCGCGCATTGACCTGATCGACGATACATCCGGCCGCTTTCCGCAGGTGTCGGCTGGGTATCTCCCTGGCGAGGGGAAGCGCGCAAGGGTGAAGATCGGACACGCCCCTTCCGTCTTTCTGATCTAGGGGTTTACACGACCCCCGGCACAGGTAGGGTCTGGAAGCGTCCAGCTCCCCCGGAGGAGGTGAGGACCGTGGCAGCCCACGAAGACGACTACAACCGCAGCACCGGCAGGCCGGCTCGGGGTTCCGAGGAGGCCGCGCAGGTCTCGTTCCTTGAGCAGGAGATCGCCGTCCTGCGCCGCAAGCTCGCCGACTCGCCGCGCAGCTCCAGGATCCTGGAGGAGCGCGTTGTCGAGCTCCAGACCAACCTGGCCGGTGTGACGGCCCAGAACGAACGCCTCGCCGCCACCCTCCGAGAGGCCCGCGACCAGATCGTGGCCCTCAAGGAGGAGGTGGATCGGCTTGCCCAGCCCCCCGCCGGATTCGGCACCTTCCTCGCAGCCGTCGAGGACGGCACGGCGGACATCTTCACCGGCGGCCGCAAGCTGCGGGTGAACGTCAGCCCCGGAATCGACCTGGAGGACCTCCGGCGCGGCCAGGAGGTCCTGCTCAACGAAGCACTCAACGTCGTGGACGCGCTGGAGTTCGAGTCCCTCGGCGAGATCGTCAGCCTCAAGGAGGTCCTTGAGGACGGCGAGCGCGCCCTGGTGGTCGGACACACCGACGAGGAGCGGGTGGTCCGGCTCGCCGAGCCGCTGCGCGACCTCACGCTCAGGGCGGGCGACGCCCTGCTGCTGGAGCCGCGTTCCGGATACGTCTATGAAGTGATCCCCAAGTCCGAGGTCGAGGAACTGGTCCTGGAGGAGGTCCCCGACATCGACTACCGGCAGATCGGCGGCCTCACCAACCAGATCGAGCAGATCCGCGACGCCGTCGAACTGCCCTACCTGCACGCCGAGCTGTTCCAGGAGTACGAGCTGCGGCCGCCCAAGGGCGTGCTGCTCTACGGCCCGCCCGGCTGCGGCAAGACGCTCATCGCCAAGGCGGTGGCCAACTCGCTGGCCAAGAAGGTCGCCGAGGTCACCGGCCGTCCGCAGGGCAAGAGCTACTTCCTGAACATCAAGGGTCCGGAGCTGCTCAACAAGTACGTGGGCGAGACCGAGCGGCAGATCCGCCTGGTCTTCCAGCGTGCCCGTGAGAAGGCCAGCGAGGGCACCCCGGTCATCGTCTTCTTCGACGAGATGGAGTCGCTCTTCCGCACCCGTGGCTCGGGTGTCAGCTCGGACGTGGAGAACACCATCGTCCCGCAGCTGCTCGCCGAGATCGACGGTGTGGAGGGCCTGGAGAACGTCATCGTCATCGGCGCCTCCAACCGCGAGGACATGATCGACCCGGCGATCCTGCGGCCGGGCCGGCTCGATGTCAAGATCAAGATCGAGCGTCCGGACGCCGAGGCGGCCAAGGACATCTTCTCCAAGTATCTCAAGGCGACCCTGCCGCTGCACCCCGACGATCTCAAGGAGCATGGCTCCTCGACCGGCGCCACCGTCGAGGCCATGATCCAGTCGGTGGTGGAGCGGATGTACTCCGAGACCGAGGAGAACCGCTTCCTGGAGGTCACCTATGCCAACGGTGACAAGGAGGTCCTGTACTTCAAGGACTTCAACTCCGGAGCGATGATCCAGAACATCGTGGACCGGGCGAAGAAGATGGCCATCAAGGACTTCCTCGACCACGGCCAGAAGGGTCTGCGCGTCTCCCACCTGCTCGCCGCCTGCGTGGACGAGTTCAAGGAGAACGAGGACCTGCCCAACACCACCAACCCGGACGACTGGGCCCGCATCTCCGGCAAGAAGGGCGAGCGGATCGTCTTCATTCGCACGCTCGTCACCGGCAAGCAGGGCGCCGAGTCCGGCCGATCCATCGACACCGTGGCCAACACGGGTCAGTACCTGTAGCACCGGTCGCCCGGACGGGCTGCCGCACGACCGTCATCGCCGTCCGGCTGCGGGGCTCGCGAGCCCCGCAGCCGGACGGCGTGCGCGGCGGACGACCCGCCCGATGTCCGCCGGGGGTTCTAGGCTCAAGGGCAGCGCCGTACCCGGTCGGGGCGCGGCGCCGGGCAAGGAGGGCCGCATGTCTGTACGGCGCGTGATGGGGATCGAGACGGAGTACGGCATCTCGGTGCCGGGCCACCCCAACGCCAATGCCATGCTCACCTCGTCCCAGATCGTCAACGCCTACGCGGCGGCGATGCAGCGGGCGAGGCGGGCCCGGTGGGACTTCGAGGAGGAGAATCCGCTCCGGGACGCCCGGGGCTTCGACCTCGCCCGCGACAGTGCGGACTCCAGCCAGCTGACCGACGAGGACATCGGGCTGGCGAACATCATCCTGACCAACGGCGCCCGGTTCTACGTGGACCACGCCCATCCGGAGTACAGCGCGCCGGAGACCACCAATCCGCGCGAGGCGGTGCTCTGGGACAAGGCCGGTGAGCGGGTCATGGCGGCCGCCGCCGCCCGCGCCGCCGAGCTGCCGGGCAGCCACCCGATCCACCTGTACAAGAACAACACCGACAACAAGGGCGCCTCCTACGGCTGCCATGAGAACTACCTGATGAAGCGGGCGACGCCGTTCGCCGACATCGTCCGCCATCTGACCCCGTTCTTCGTCTCCCGACAGGTGGTCTGCGGCGCCGGCCGGGTCGGCATCGGCCAGGACGGCTCGGCGCACGGCTTCCAGATCAGCCAGCGCGCCGACTACTTCGAGGTCGAGGTCGGGCTGGAGACCACCCTCAAGCGGCCGATCATCAACACCCGCGACGAGCCGCACGCCGACGCCGACCGCTACCGCCGGCTGCATGTGATCATCGGCGACGCCAATCTGTCGGAGATCTCCACCTACCTCAAGCTGGGCACCACCGCGCTGGTGCTCTCCATGATCGAGGACGGCTTCATCGCGGTGGACCTGGCGGTGGACCAGCCGGTCCGCACCCTGCACCAGGTCTCCCATGACCCGACGCTCAAGCGTTTGGTCACCCTCCGTAATGGCCGTACCCTCACCGCGGTCCAGCTCCAGATGGAGTACTGCGAGCTGGCCCACAAGTACGTCGAGGACCGGTACGGCGCCGACGCCGACCCGCAGACCCGGGATGTGCTGGACCGCTGGGAGAGTGTGCTGGGCCGGCTGGAGCGCGACCCGATGAGCCTCAGCCGCGAGCTGGACTGGGTCGCCAAGAAGGAGATCCTGGAGGGCTACCGCCAGCGCGACGGCCTGGGCTGGGACAGTCCCCGGCTGCACCTGGTCGACCTGCAGTACTCCGACGTCCGGCCGGAGAAGGGCCTGTACAACCGCCTGGTGGCCCGTGGCCGCTTCGAGCGGCTGGTGGACGAGGAGGCGGTCACCAGGGCGGCCGTCAAGCCGCCGGAGGACACCAGGGCGTACTTCCGCGGCCGCTGCCTGGAGCAGTACGCGGAGCATGTCGCGGCCGCCTCCTGGGACTCGGTGATCTTCGATCTGCCCGGCCGGGACTCGCTCCAGCGGGTGCCCACCCTGGAGCCGCTGCGCGGCACCCGCAAGCACGTCAAGGCGCTGCTGGACCGCTGCCGCACCGCCGAGGACCTGGTCCGGGTGCTCTCCGGCGGCTGAGCGCCGGGTCCGGAGCGTCTCCTTGCGGTCACGAAGAGTGAAGGCGCCTCAGGGTGGGAATGATCGAGGTGAGCGCCCGACGTTGAGGAGGGTGCAGGCGCTTGTCACAGCCCGTATGTAGGGTCTGTCCAGTATCGCAATCCAAGCGAGCGGGGTGAGGGAAATGGCGACCAACGAGACCGGCGGCCAGCAGCGGGCCAACCGCTCCTCCGAGGAGGTCGAGGAGCAGGCGCCCGAGGCGCAGGGCTCCGAGGAACTCAAGGAGCGGCAGGAGAAGCTCTCCGACGACGTCGACGCCGTTCTGGACGAAATCGACGAGGTGCTCGAGTCGAATGCCGAGGACTTCGTGCGAGGCTTTGTCCAGAAGGGCGGCGAGTAACACCCATATGTCCGATACGGGGGTCGGACCACCTCGCGGAGCATTCACCGGCCTCATTCCGGTGAATGCTCCGCGGATTACCACCCGCATTCATCTCGGCCGAGCCGATCGCGTGGATCGTGACCATGAAACGGGTAGGGTCCGTGCCAACTGCTGCGGCGGGCCGCCGCCTCTTCGGAAGGGATCGTGTGGAAGCCAACACTCACGGCACCGGGCGTCTACCGGCTGCCTTCCTGACCCCCGGGTCCTCGTCGTTCATCGACTTCCTGGCCGCCCACTCGCCGGAGCTGCTGCCCGGCCGCCGGCCGCCGGTCGGGCCCCCGGCCACGATCGAGGCGCCGCACGGCACCACCATCGTCGCGGCGTCCTTCGCGGGCGGCGTGGTGCTGGCCGGTGACCGCCGCGCCACCATGGGCAATGTGATCGCGCAGCGCGACATCGAGAAGGTCTTCCCGGCCGATGAGTACTCCGCCGTCGGCATCGCGGGCACCGCGGGCCTGGCGGTGGAGATGGTGCGGCTGTTCCAGCTGGAGCTGGAGCACTACGAGAAGATCGAGGGCGCCCAGCTCTCGCTGGAGGGCAAGGCCAACCGCCTCTCCACCATGATCCGGGGCAACCTCGGCATGGCGATGCAGGGCCTGGCCGTGGTCCCGCTCTTCGCCGGCTACGACCTGGACCTCGGCCGGGGCCGGATCTTCACCTATGACGTCACCGGCGGCCGCTCCGAGGAGCGCGGCTTCGCCGCCACCGGCTCCGGGTCGGTCTTCGCCCGTGGCTCGCTGAAGAAGCTCTACCGCGAGGGCCTCGCCCCGGAGCAGGCCGCCACGCTGGTCGTCCAGGCCCTGTACGACGCGGCGGACGACGACTCCGCCACCGGCGGCCCGGACCTCGCCCGGCGGATCTTCCCCATCGTGGCCCTGGTCACCGAGGACGGCTTCCGCAGGCTGCCCGAGGAGGAGGTCTCCGAGATCGCCCGATCCGTCACCGCCAGGCGCCTGGAGCAGCCCGACGGCCCGCAGGCCCCGCTGCTCTAGCCGCTGCGGCCCTCCGCCGCATCCCCGCCCATTCCCCGGGCCCCACAGCCCGGACCCACCTGACAGAAGGGGACGACAGCCGGTGTCGACGCCGTTCTACGTCTCACCCCAGCAGGCCATGGCGGACCGCGCCGAGTACGCCCGCAAGGGCATCGCGCGGGGCCGCAGCGTGGTCGTGCTCACCTACACCGACGGCATCGTCTTCGTGGCGGAGAACACCTCCCGGGCGCTGCACAAGGTCAGCGAGATCTACGACCGCATCGCCTTCGCGGCGGTCGGCCGCTACAACGAGTTCGAGAATCTGCGCCTCGGGGGCGTCCGCTACGCCGACCTGCGGGGCTACTCCTACGACCGGGCCGATGTCACGGCCCGGGGCCTGGCGAACGTCTACGCCCAGACGCTGGGCACCATCTTCTCCTCGGTCGGCGAGAAGCCGTACGAGGTGGAGCTGATCGTGGCCGAGGTCGGCAAGACGCCCGACGACGACCAGATCTACCGGCTGACGCCGGACGGCTCGGTGGTGGACGAGCACAACAGCGTGGTGGTCGGCGGCAACGCCGACTCCATCGGCAACTACCTGGGCCAGCGCCACCGCCCCGGCCTCACCCTGGCCGAGGCGGTCAAGGTGGCGGTGGACTCGCTGGCCCGCGACCCCAACGGCGGCACCCCCCGCACCATCACCCATGAGCAGCTGGAGGTCGCGGTGCTGGACCGCGGCCGCCCCCAGAAGCGGAAGTTCAAGCGGGTGCTCGGCGCCGAGCTCAGCCGGCTGCTGGCCGACGGGGACGCCCCCGTCGCCCCGGAGCCGGACGAGCCCGACACGCCCGAGGACGGCGGGGCGCCCGGCGGCGACGAGTCCGCCGGACCGGACGAGCCGCTGCTCTGACCGCTGCGCCGGAGGGGCGCGCCACCGAGGTGGCGCGCCCCTCCGGCATGCTCGTTTCCGGTCCGCGACCCCGGGCAGGCGCCCCGGCGAGAGAGATCGCGATCACGGAGGTGAGCCGCAATGCCCGGCCGCGAGGACATGCCTTCCACCCTGCGCCGCTCCGGCAGGAAGGCCCAGGACACCTGGGTGAAGACGCACGACAGCGCGGTGCGGGAGTACGGCGAGGGAGCGCGCGCCCACCGCACGGCCTTCGGCGCGCTCAAGCACACCCACGAGAAGGTGGGCGACCACTGGGAGCCCAAGGAGAAGGGCCGCAAGGGCCCCTCCGACCCGCAGTCGGCCCGCCCCCGCAACACCGGTGGCCGCAGCTCCCACGGCGTCGACGAGAGCGCCAGCAAGGAGCACCTGTACCAGGTCGCGCAGCGGCTGCACATCGCCGGCCGCTCGTCGATGAAGAAGGCGGAACTCGTCCGGGCGATCGACAAGGCCAACCGGTCCAGTACCAGGCACTCCCGGGAGACGTGATCGAATCGCCGTCCCCGAAACGGTTTCAGAAGGCGTCCGGAAGCGTAAAGTCCCATCATGGACCGCCGCATTTTCGGGCTGGAGAACGAGTACGGTGTCACCTGCACGTTCCGGGGGCAGCGGCGCCTGTCCCCGGACGAAGTGGCGCGCTACCTCTTCCGCCGTGTCGTCTCGTGGGGCCGCAGCAGCAATGTGTTTCTGCGTAATGGCGCCCGCCTCTATCTCGACGTGGGATCGCATCCGGAGTACGCCACTCCGGAATGCGACGACGTCACCGAACTGGTCACCCACGACAAGGCCGGGGAGCGCATCCTCGAGGGCCTGCTGGTGGACGCGGAGCGACGCCTGCACGAGGAGGGCATCGCGGGCGACGTCTACCTCTTCAAGAACAACACCGACTCCGCCGGGAACTCCTACGGCTGCCATGAGAACTACCTCGTGGCCCGGCACGGGGAGTTCTCCCGGTTGGCCGACATCCTGATCCCCTTCCTGGTCACCCGGCAGCTGATCTGCGGCGCGGGCAAGGTGCTCCAGACGCCGCGCGGCGCCGTCTACTGCGTCAGCCAGCGGGCGGAGCACATCTGGGAGGGCGTCAGCTCGGCGACCACCCGCTCCCGCCCGATCATCAACACCCGCGACGAGCCGCACGCCGACGCCGAGCGCTACCGCCGGCTGCACGTCATCGTGGGCGACTCCAACATGTCGGAGACCACCACCCTGCTCAAGGTCGGCGCCACCGACCTGGTGCTGCGCATGATCGAGGCCGGCATCGTGATGCGCGACCTCACCCTGGAGAACCCGATCCGGGCGATCCGCGAGGTCAGCCATGACCTCACCGGCCGCCGCGAGGTGCGGCTCGCCAACGGCCGGGAGGCCAGCGCCCTGGAGATCCAGGAGGAGTACTACACCAAGGCGGTGGACTTCGCCGAGCGGCGCGGCATCCGCACCGGCACCGTGGACCGGGTGCTGGACCTGTGGGGCCGCACCCTGGACGCGGTCCGCACCGAGGATCTGGGCAAGGTCGGCCAGGAGATCGACTGGGTGATGAAGTACCAGCTGATCGAGCGCTACCGGGAGAAGAACGGGATGAGCATGTCGCATCCCCGGGTGGCGCAGATCGACCTCGCCTACCACGACATCCACCGTCGCCGCGGCCTGTTCTACCTGCTCCAGAACAAGGGCCAGGCCGACCGGGTGACCACCGACCTCAAGACCTTCCAGGCCAAGTCGGTGCCCCCGCAGACCACCCGGGCCCGGCTGCGCGGCGACTTCATCCGCCGGGCGCAGGAGCAGCGCCGCGACTTCACGGTGGACTGGGTGCACCTCAAGCTCAACGACCAGGCGCAGCGCACCGTGCTGTGCAAGGACCCGTTCCGTTCGGAGGACGAGCGGGTGGAGAAGCTCATCGCCGGGATGTGAGCCGGCGACCCGCCGGGGCAGGGCCGGGCCCGCGCTCTTCGGACCGGTGATCGGATGGAATGACTGATCACCGGTCCGGCGGAGCGCGGGCCCGGCCCTGCCTCACGCGGTGCGGTGTCGGACCTATGGTCGTCCGGAGACTCTCCGACGACCATGCGTAACCGACAGTGAGGAACGCCGTGCGCCGAATCGCCGCTCTGCTCGTCCTGCCCCTCCTGGTGCTCACCGGCTGCGGCAGCGGCGGTGGCTCCAAGGCATCGAGCAGTACCTCGCCCTCCGCCCCTCCCGCGGCCACCGGCTCCGCCTCGGCGGAGCCGGTGCCCACGCCCGTCCCGTCCGCGTCGCCGATGCCCACCGTCTCCGGCGCGGCGGGCGCCAAGGCCGACATCACCGTCCCGGCGGGCAAGCCCAGCGGCAAGTTCGTGGTCTCCACGGTGACCGAGGGCAGCGGCCCGACCGTCGCCAAGTCCGACTGGGTGACGATCAACTACTCCGCCAAGGACTGGACGACCGGCAAGGAGGTCCCCAGCTCGTACGACAAGGGGCAGAAGCCGCAGCTCTACCAGGCCGGGTCCGGCCAGCTGATCCCCGCCTTCGACAGCACCGTGGTGGGCCGCAAGGTGGGCAGCCGGGTGCTGGTGGTGGCGCCCCCGGCGGCGGCCTTCGGCAGCAAGGGCAGCACCGCGCTGGGCGTCGGCCCGAGCGACACCCTGATCTTCGTGGTGGACATCCTGCACGCCGTACCGCAGGACACCGTGCTCTCCGGCGCGAGCATCCCGCCGCCGGCCGGTATGCCGCAGGTGAAGGACAACGGCAAGAAGGCGGCCACCATCACCATCCCCAAGGGCGAGGCGGCCCCCAAGGCGCTGAGGACGGCCGTGCTGATCAAGGGCACCGGGCCCAAGGTCACCTCGGGGCAGACCATCGTCGCCCAGTACACCGGGGCGCTGTGGAGCAACGGCCACATCTTCGACTCCTCCTGGGAGCACGGCGGCGCCACCGCCTTCCAGATCGGGGCCGGCGCGGTGATCGAGGGCTGGGACAAGGGCCTGGTGGGGCAGACCGTGGGCAGCAGGGTGCTGCTGGTGATCCCGCCGTCGCTGGGCTACAAGGACCAGGCGCAGGGCTCCATCCCGGCCAACTCGACGCTGGTCTTCGTCATCGACATCCTCGAAGCCGTGTAGTCCATGGCCGCCTCCCAGCCGTTTTCCCAGACAGACCTGACATACTGCTGCCGCTCTGAGCAGCAGCGAGCCAGGAACGGCGAGATGGGGAGTCATGTCTGAGAACGCGCCGGGGCCGGACGACCCCCGCACGACCAGCGATCCCGCCGCAGTGCGGCCGGACGGGGTCTTGGGTGGCACGGGCGAGTCGATAGTGGTCCAGAAGGCCGAGACCGGGCGCCGGGCGGCGCCGGCCGACGAGGAGAAGCCGGAGGTGTTCGCCTCCAGCGTGCGGCGCAAGCCGCTGTCCGAGGCCGGCTACGACCAGGCGCCCCCCCGGGTGGGCCGGCTCGGGGTGATCCTGGGCACCGTACTGGCGGTCCTGCTGGTCGGCAGCGGCATCACCCTGTGGATGGCCAACCGGTCGGATTCGGGCGACACCAAGGTGGCCGCGGCCGACGCCGACCCGGCGCCCAGCGCCTCGGCCGAGCCGACTCCCACGCAGGAGCCGGTGCCGCCGATCAAGGACACCGCCAAGGTGCTCCCGGCGGTCAGCGGCGTGGTGGGCAAGAAGGCCACCATCGACGTGCCCAAGGAGAAGCCCGACGGCACCTTCGTGGTGAAGACCCTCTCCGAGGGCACCGGCCCGGTGGTGAAGAAGAACGACTGGACCACCGTCGACTACACGGCCACCGACTGGAGCACCGGCAAGTCCATCCCCAGCTCCTACGACAAGGACGGCCGGCCGCAGATGTTCCAGGCCGGCGGGGGCCAGCTGATCCCCGCGCTGGACAGCAGCGTGGCCGGCCGCAAGGTCGGCAGCCGGGTGCTGGTGGTGGCCCCGCCGGCCGCCGCCTTCGGCGCCCAGGGCAACGAGCAGCTGGGCATCGGCGCCACGGACACCCTGCTGTTCGTGGTGGACATCGTCGGCAGCACCGACCCGGCGGCGATCGTCTCCGGCACGCCGAGCCCGGCGCCGTCCGACATGCCGCAGGTCAAGGACAACGGCAAGAAGGCCGCGGAGATCACCGTCCCCAAGGGGGTGCCCGCGCCGACCAAGCTGAAGTCCGCCGTGCTGATCAAGGGCGACGGGCCCAAGGTCACCAGCGGCCAGCAGGTGGTCGTGCAGTACACCGGCCTGCTCTACAGCAACGGCAAGAAGTTCGACTCCTCGCTGGACCGTGGCACCGCCTTCAACTTCACCACCGGCGGTGGCCAGGTCATCGAGGGCTGGGACAAGGGGCTGGTCGGCCAGACCGTGGGCAGCCGGGTCGAGCTGGTGATCCCGCCGTCGCTGGGGTACAAGGACCAGGCGCAGGGCGACATTCCGGCCAACTCGACGCTGGTCTTCGTCGTGGACATCCTGGCGGCCGGGTAAGAATGGGCGGGCGGCCGCCCGCGCGGCGCGCCGCACCGTACGTACTGACGAGCCCCGGAGCTGCCGGGGCCATGGAAAGAGGCATCGTGAGCATCGAGAAGCCGCTGGTTGACTTCCCCGGTGGCGAACCGCCGACCGACCTCCAGATCCGCGACATCTGGGAGGGCGACGGCGCCGAGGCCAAGCCCGGCAACCTCGTCGAGGTGCACTACGTGGGCGTGGCCTTCAGCACGGGCGAGGAGTTCGACGCCAGCTGGAACCGCAATGAGACCTTCCGCTTCCCGCTGGGCGGCGGCCGGGTCATCCAGGGCTGGGACCAGGGCGTCGTCGGCATGAAGGTCGGCGGCCGCCGCGAGCTGATCATCCCGGCGCGCCTGGCGTACGGCGACCAGAGCCCCACCCCCGCCATCAAGAGCGGCGAGACGCTGATCTTCGTGGTGGACCTGCTGTCGGTCTGATCCGACCCCGCAGCACCGATGCCGCCCCTGGTCCTCGGGGGCGGCATCGGCCGTCTCCGAGGACCCCGCGAGCGGCGCGCGGGGCTCCTGGGGTCCAGGTTTCGCAGCTCGCGCCGCTAACGGTACGGTCGTGGCGCCGGACGTCGCCGTCCGGTGGGCGCCCTGGCGCACCCCGCAGCACATCGGAAGGGTCCGCGATGGCTATCGCCAAGGCAGAGCGGCTGATGAACCTCGCGCTGTGCCTGATGAACACCAGGCGCCCGCTCTCCAAGAAGGAGCTGCGGGACTCCATCGAGGCCTACCGCGAGGCGTCCGCCGGCGGCAGCGAGGACGCCTTCAACCGGATGTTCGAGCGGGACAAGGACGACCTGCGGGAACTCGGCCTGATCATCGACATCGACGAGAACTCGCTGGACGGCGAGATCGGCTACGTCGCCCGCCGGGACCGCAACCGGCTGCCCGAGATCGCCCTGGACGCGGAGGAGGCCGCCGCGCTCAGCCTGGCCGCCCGGGTCTGGCAGCAGGCCAGGCTGGCCGGCGCGGCCAGCGGCGGCCTGCAGAAGCTGCGGGCGGCCGGCGTCCCCTTCGACGAGGCCGCCGCCCCGGAGCACTCCGCGCTGGAGCCGCGCATCCCGGCCCGCGAGGCCGCCTTCGAACCGCTGCTGGTCGCCGCCCGCGACCGCCGCCCGGTCTCCTTCGACTACCGCAAGGCCGGCGCCGTGCAGCCCGAGCAGCGCACCGTCGAGCCCTGGGCGCTGGAGTGCTGGCACGGCCACTGGTACGTGGCCGGCTGGGACCGCGACCGCAAGGACGTCCGGGTCTTCCGGCTCAGCCGGATCACCGGCCGGGTCCGCACCCGGGCCGGCGGGTTCACCTCCGACGTCCCCGACCACGTCGACGTACGCGAGAACGTCGCCCGCTTCGCCGGCGAGGGCGCCACCACCAGCGCCCGCATCCGGCTGCGCCGGGGCGCGGCCTTCCCGCTGCGCGCCAAGGCGCTGGCCACCGTGCCGCTGGACGCCGACTGGGACGAGCTGGAGATCCCCTACGGCTACGGCCTGGGCGCCTGGCTGGCCGAGTTCGGCGCCGATGTCGTCGTCCTCGGCCCGGACGACCTGCGCGCCGACGTGGTCGCCCGGCTGCGGGCGGTGGCCGGGCTGGACCCCGCCGCCACCGGCGCCACCTCCGAGACCCTCTCCCCGGGAGCACAGCGGTGAGCAACGCCATCGACCAGACCCGCAGGATGCTCTCCCTGGTCACCTATCTGCGCGAACGCCCGGGGGCCAGGGTGGGCGAGGTCGCCCGCGCCTTCGGCATCTCCGAGCAGGAGCTGATCGGGGACCTCAATGTGCTGCCGATGTGCGGCACCAGCTTCCGGGGCGGCGACCTGCTGGACATCGACACCGACGGCGAGCACATCTGGTGGCACAACGTCGACGACGTCGCGCAGCCGCTGCGGCTGGCCGCCGACGAGGCCACCGCGCTGCTGGTGGCGGCCCGAGCGGTGGCCGGACTGCCGGGGCTGCGCGAGCGCGACCGGCAGGCGCTCACCCGGGCCGTCGCCAAGATCGAGTCTGCGGCGGGCGAGAGCGCCCAGGGCAGCGCCCGGGTCGGGGTCACCTTCGAGGCCGAGGGCCATGTCTTCGCCGACGTGGACCGGGCGCTGTCCGAGCGCCGCCGGCTGTGGCTGCGTTACTACTCCTACGGGCGCGGCGGCATGACCGACCGTGAGGTGGACCCGATCCGGCTGGTCACCGAGGGCCACACCTATCTGGAGGGCTGGTGCCGGGTCTCCGAGGGCCGCCGGATGTTCCGGCTGGACCGGGTGGCCGACATCCGGGTGCTGGACGCCCCCGCCGACCCGCCGCCGCTGGAGCTGCGCGACCTCTCCGAGGGCCTGGTGCACCCGGCCGCCGACGACCCCGAGGTGGTCCTGGAGGTCGGCCCGGCCGGCCGCTGGGTGACCGAGTACTACACCCATGACGAGGCCGTCGAACTGCCCGACGGCGGCCTGCGCATCACCCTGCGCACCCCCGACCCCGCCGGGCTGCGCCGGCTGGCGCTGCGGCTGGGCCGCGACGGACGCATCGTCGCCCCGGCCGACCTGGCCGACCAGGCCCGCAGCACCGCGCTGGCGGCACTGGCGGCGTACGGGGCCACCGAGGCCCCCGTACCGGACTAGCCGGGCAGGGCCGACGGCGGGGACGACCAGCGGGCGGGGCTGGGCCGGCGCACGGCCCGGAGAGGATCGGTACGCGCGTGACCACGACCACGCGGTTCAAGGCGTTCTGCACGGAGTGCCGTAGCAAGGTGGAGCTGGGGGCCGAGGCGCTGCGCCTGGCCGTCGGCCGCACCCGGGAGCGCACCTTCTACAGCTTCACCTGCCCGGAGTGCGGGGCGGCGGTGCGCAAACCGGCGGGGGAGCGGATCGTGGACGCGCTGACCGGCGCCGGGGTCAGCACCATGCGGCTGCACCTGGAGCCGGGAGGCCCCGCCGCGATGCCCTAGGCTCGACGCCATGCCATGGATGATCGTCGGCGCCACCGGCCTGGCCACCGCCGGACTGCTGGTGCTGGGCTGGTTCGGATTCCGGGTCTGGCTGGCGGTACGGCGGCTCGCCCGTGAGGTGGACACCGCCTCCCGCGCGGTCGCCAAAGCCGCCGCCGACCTGGAGCGGGCCGCCGCCCCGCTGGGCGACGCCCTCGCCGCTACGTCGACCGGAGGGCGGCACCCGGCCGGTGCGGCCCCGGGCACCGCCCCGTGACCCGCCGCACCCGGCACCCGTCACAGGGCGCGCGCGCCCGGCCGCACCCCTCCGGCGCCCGTGTGGGCCTCGTGCGGGCCGCTCCGTCGCGTTACCCTCGGGGAGCGGCCCTTGAAACGCGCGGTGGGGGCCGCCGCCGTGCGGACCGCAGGGGATTGCCTCTCGTTCATTCACGCAGGCTACGATCGCCCGCAGGAGTGGACGCGGACCAGTCGGCCCGTCTGACCCGCACCGCGACAGAACCGGTGCACGGACCCTCGAACGCCGCCTCGGTGAGAAGGTAGTCGCATATGTTTGGCAGGCTCGGAGCCCCCGAGATCATCCTCATCCTCGTGGTCGTCGTGCTGCTGTTCGGTGCGAAGCGGCTTCCCGACATGGCCCGGTCCCTCGGCCAGTCGCTGCGCATCCTGAAGAGCGAGACCAAGGCCATGAAGAGCGACTTCACGGCTGCCGCCGCCGAGCAGCCGGCCGACGCCGCTCCGGCCGCCGCGCCCAAGACCATCCAGGCGGCCCCCGGTGACTCGGCCACCGCCCGCCCGGTCGGCGAGCCCGCCGCCGCGCCGCAGGACGCCGCGCCGCGGGACGCCGCCAGGCACTGACCCGCCGGCACGGCGCAGCACGCGCTGCCGTACCACCAGCAGAACCGCGGGCGGGACGCCACGCCCCCCGCACGAGCCGAGGACCGGGGTTGCTGAAGTCCGCCCAGACACCGAAGGACCCCGAGGGGCGCATGTCCCTCGGGGACCACCTTCGTGAGTTGCGCAACCGCCTGATGAAGGCAGTCGGTGCCATCCTGGTGGTCACCATCGTCGCGGCCTTCTTCTACCGCGACCTGATCGACTTCCTGATCCACCCGCTCGACGGGTGCAGCGCCAAGATGAACGGCGCCACCGGCGGCGAGAAGTGCATCATCGCCGTCACCAACCTGCTGTCGCCGTTCGGCCTGGCCATCAAGGTCTCGCTGACGGCCGGCCTGATCGGCGCCAGCCCGGTCTGGCTGTACCAGCTCTGGGCGTTCGTCGCGCCGGGTCTGCACCGGCACGAGAAGAAGTACAGCCTCGCCTTCCTCGGCCTCGGCATCCCGCTCTTCCTCGGCGGCGCCTGGTTCGCGTACACCATCCTGCCGACCACGGTCGCCACCCTGCAGTCCTTCACCCCGCACAACGCGACCAACATCCAGAACGTCGACGACTTCCTCAACATCGCCACCCGGATGGTCATCGTCTTCGGCCTCTCCTTCGAGCTGCCGCTGATCCTGATCATGCTCAACTTCGGCGGGGTGCTCAGCGCCCGCCGGATGGCCGGCTGGTGGCGCGGCATGGTCATGGGGATCACCGTCTTCACCGCCGTCGCGACCCCCACCACCGACCCGGTGAGCATGCTGCTGCTGGCGGGCCCGATCGTGCTGCTGTACGTCATGGCCTGCGTGGTCGCCTGGTTGAACGACCGCCGCCGGGCCCGGGTGCGCGCCGCCGACCCCAACTCCTCGCTCAGCGACGAGGAGGCGTCCCAGCTGGACCTCACACCGGCCGCCGTGGACGCGGCCGAGCCGATCGGCGCCGCGGCGGAGCCGGAGCGCGTCCAGCAGCTGGACGACATCACCTGAGCCACCCGGCGGGCCGCCCCGCCGCCCGCGACGCCCCGGCAGGCAGCCCGCCCGCCGGGGCGTCCGGCGTCTCCGGTAGGTTGCGCCCGTGCACGGAGAGATCGTTCTGCTGGTCAACCCGACCGCCGGGCGCGGCCGGGGCGCCCGCGCGGCCGCACCGGCCGCCGCCGCACTGCGCGCGGCCGGGCTCACCGTGCGGCAGCTCGCCGGCCGGGACGGCCCGCACGCCCTGGAACTGGCCCGGGAGGCAGTGCGCGGCGGCGCGCGGGCCCTGGTGGCGGTCGGCGGGGACGGCATGGTCGGGCTGGCGCTCCAGGCGGTGGCCGGCTCCGCCGTACCGCTCGGGGTGATACCCGCCGGCACCGGCAATGACTTCGCCCGTGCCCTCCGCCTGCCGACGGCCGACCCGGCGGCGGCCGGCCGCCTCGCGGCCCGGGTGCTCGGCGGCGGCGCCGGGCGCGCCGTCGACCTGGGCCGGGTGGCCTCGGCGGCGGGGGAGCGCTGGTTCGGCACCGTACTGGCCTGCGGGCTGGACTCCCGGGTCAACGACCGGGCCAACCGGATGAGCCGGCCCGGCGGGCGGCTGCGCTATGACGTGGCGCTGCTGGCCGAGCTGGCGGCGCTGCGGCCCATCCGCTACCGGCTGGTGCTGGACGGGGTGGTCCACGACCTGGACGCCACCCTGATCGCGGTCGGCAACGCCCCTTCCTACGGCGGCGGGATGCGGATCTGCCCCGGCGCCCGGCTGGACGACGGCCGCTTCGACGTCACGGTGGTCGCCCCGTGCAGCCGCACCCGGCTGCTCACGGTCTTCCCCCGCGTCTACCGGGGCACCCATGTCGGCCACCCGCTGGTCTCGGTGCACCGCGCGGCCTCGGTGCGGCTGGAAGCCCCCGACCTGGCCGGATACGCCGACGGCGAGCGGATCGGGCTGCTGCCGCTCTCGGCCGAGGCGGTGCCGGGGGCGGTCCGGGTGCTGGCCGAGGGCTGACCGGCGGGACGGTGACTGGTCTGGACCGCGAACGGCGGCCTTGTACGCTGTTGCCTCGCGGACCCCGGGAGGCACGGCCATGGCGGACCCTGGACGGCGCCCTGCCGTCGCGGTGCAGGAGCGGCTGCGTGACCAGGTCGCGCGCTCGCTGCGCGCCGCGCTGGCCGCCGGTGAGCTGCGGCCCGGCGGTGTGTACTCGGCGCCCGCGCTGGCGGCCGAGTACGGCGTCTCCGCGACCCCCGTCCGCGAGGCCATGCTCGACCTGGCCCGCGAGGGCCTGGTGGAACCGGTACGCAACAAGGGCTTCCGGATCACCGAGCCGACCGACCGCGACCGCGCCGAACTGGCCGAACTCCGGGCCCTGCTCGAAGTGCCCATCGCCGGCCGGCTCGCCCGCGCCGCCAGCCGCGACCAGCTGGCCGCGCTGCGGCCGCTCGCCCTGGCGGTGGTCGCCGCCGCCGAGCAGGGCGACGCCGCCGGCTGCCTGGAGGCGGACCGCCGCTTCCACGCGGCGCTGCTCGGCCTGACCGGAAACCGCCACCTGGTGGAGGTCGCCGGGGAGCTGCGCAGGCGCTCCGGTACGGCCGCCGAACCGGGCGCCGGCCACTGCGGCGAACTGCTCGCCGTCGCCCGGGAGCACCTGGAGCTGCTGGACCTGATGGCGGCCGGCGACGCGGCCGGGGCCGAGCACTGCATGCGCCGCCACCTGGACCGCGAACCCGTCGCCACCGCCCCCCGCCCGCCGAGCGGCCCGCGCGTCCCGCAGCCGAGCGGCCCGCGCCCGGCCCGCCGACCGCCGAGGTAGCCCGCGCCGGGGCCGCCGCCCGCTCCGGCACCGCACCGGGCCGCGCCGCCGATGATCGGATCAACGGATCAGCGGCGAAAACTGTGCCATCGATGTCGGTCCCGGCGGGTAACCTCAGCCTTGAGATGCTCCTTCACCACACCGACCACACTTGCTGCGCCCCGGCGCCGGCCCCGGCCGACGCGGCCCCGCAGCCGCAGGCGTCGCCGCATGCGCTCCCGCCCTCCCGCTGCGGGCAGCACCCCTACGGGAAGAAGAGGTGACGCCGATGAGCAGCGCCATCCCCAGCGGTCCGCAGAGCCCTGCGGAGACCGACCCGGAGACCCTGTCACCCGCCGAGCGCTACGCCGACGCCAAGCGCCGCGCCCGGGAGCAGGCCACCGCGCTCCACGAGTTCCGCCAGCTCTACGACTTCCCGCTCGACCCCTTCCAGGTCGACGCCTGCCAGGCGCTGGAGGGCGGCGAGGGCGTCCTGGTCGCCGCCCCCACCGGCTCCGGCAAGACCATCGTCGGTGAGTTCGCCGTCCACCTCGCGCTGCGCGAGGGCCGCAAGTGCTTCTACACCACGCCGATCAAGGCGCTGTCCAACCAGAAGTACGCCGACCTGGTCAAGCGCTACGGCGCGGCCAAGGTCGGCCTGCTGACCGGCGACAACACCGTCAACGGCGACGCCCCGGTGGTGGTGATGACCACCGAGGTGCTGCGCAACATGCTCTACGCGGGCTCGCAGACCCTCAGCGGCCTCGCCTATGTGGTCATGGACGAGGTGCACTACCTCGCGGACCGCTTCCGGGGCGCGGTCTGGGAGGAGGTCATCATCCACCTCCCGGAGTCGGTCACCCTGGTCTCGCTCTCCGCGACCGTCTCCAACGCCGAGGAGTTCGGCGACTGGCTGGACACCGTACGCGGCGGCACCAGGGTCATCGTCTCCGAGCACCGGCCGGTGCCGCTCTGGCAGCACGTGCTGGCCGGGAACCGGATGTACGACCTGTTCACCACCGAGCGGCGCGGCGGCTCCGGCCGCCGCGAGCCCCGGCCGCCGTCCAAGGACGTCAACCCGGAGCTGGTCCGGCTGGCCCGCGCCGAGCAGGACCGCAGGGGCGACCGCTTCGCCCGGGGCCGGGGCCGCTCCCAGCCCAGCGGCCGGCCCGGCCGCGCCTGGACGCCCAGCCGGGTCGAGGTGATCGACCGCCTGGACGCCGAGGGGCTGCTGCCCGCCATCACCTTCATCTTCAGCCGGGCCGGCTGCGAGGCCGCCGTCCAGCAGTGCCTGGCCTCCGGGCTGCGGCTCAACAACGACGCCGACCGGGCCAGGGTGCGCACCCTGGTCGAGGCCCGCACCGCCGCCATCCCCGACGAGGACCTGCACGTCCTCGGCTACTTCGAGTTCCTGGACGCACTGGAGCGCGGCATCGCCGCCCACCACGCGGGCATGCTGCCGACCTTCAAGGAGGTGGTGGAGGAGCTGTTCGTGCAGGGCCTGGTGAAGGCCGTCTTCGCCACCGAGACGCTGGCGCTCGGCATCAACATGCCGGCCCGCTCCGTGGTGATGGAGAAGCTCGTCAAGTGGAACGGCGAGTCGCACGCCGACATCACCCCCGGCGAGTACACCCAGCTCACCGGCCGCGCCGGCCGCCGGGGCATCGACGTCGAGGGCCACGCGGTGGTGCTCTGGCAGCGCACCCTGGACCCGGCCGCGCTCGCCGGACTGGCCGGCACCCGGACGTACCCGCTGAAGTCCTCCTTCAAGCCGTCGTACAACATGGCGGTCAACCTGGTCTCCCAGTTCGGCCGGCACACCTCACGCGAGCTGCTGGAGACCTCCTTCGCGCAGTTCCAGGCGGACCGCTCGGTGGTCGGCATCGCCCGCCAGGTGCAGCGCAACGAGGAGGGCCTTGAGGGCTACCGCGAGGCGATGACCTGCCACCTCGGGGACTTCGACGAGTACGCGGCGCTGCGCCGGGCGCTCAAGGACCGGGAGAACGAGCTGGCCAAGGAGGGCACCGCCCAGCGGCGCGCCTCCGCCATCGACGCACTGGAGAAGCTGCGCCCCGGCGATGTCATCCACGTCCCGGCGGGCAAGTTCGCCGGGCTCGCCCTGGTGCTGGACCCGGGCCTGCCGCCGCAGGGCAGGGGCGGCCACCGCCCCGAGTTCCAGGAGGGCCCGCGCCCGATGGTGCTCACCGCCGAGCGGCAGGTCAAACGGTTGGCGATGATCGACTTCCCGGTGCCGGTGGAGGCGGTCGACCGGCTGCGCATCCCCAAGTCGTTCAACCCGCGCAGCCCGCAGTCCCGCCGCGACCTGGCCTCCGCACTGCGTACCAAGGCAGGGCACCTGGAGCCGGAGCGCCACCGCCGGGGCCGGGCCGCCGCCGCCGACGACCCGGAGATCACCCGGCTCCGCGCCGAGCTGCGGCAGCACCCCTGCCACGGCTGCGACCAGCGGGAGGACCACGCCCGCTGGGCCGAGCGGTACTACCGCCTGGAGCGGGACACCGGCCAGCTGGAGCGCCGGATGCGCTCCCGCACCCACACCATCGCCCGCACCTTCGACCGGGTCTGCGGCCTGCTCACCGACCTGGGCTATCTGCGCGGCGACACCGTCACCGACGACGGCAAGCGGCTGGCCCGGCTCTACGGCGAACTGGACCTGCTGGCGGCGGAGTGCATCCGGGAGGGCGTCTGGCGGGACCTCACCCCGGCCGAGCTGGCCGCCTGCGCCTCCGCGCTGGTGTACGAGGCCCGGCAGGCGGACGACGCGGTGGCGCCCCGGGTGCCAGAGGGCGGCTGCAAGCAGGCGCTGGGCGAGATGATCCGCCTCTGGGGCCACCTGGACGCGCTGGAGGAGCAGCACCGGCTGGCCAACGCCGAGGGCGTGGGCCAGCGGGAGCCCGACCTGGGCTTCGCCTGGGCCGCCTTCCGCTGGGCGTCCGGGCAGGGGCTGGACTCGGTGCTGCGGGACGCGGACATGCCGGCCGGGGATTTCGTCCGCTGGACCAAGCAGCTGATCGACGTGCTCGGGCAGATCCAGGACGCGGCGGGCGAGGACCAGGACCTCCGCAAGACGGCCCGCAAGGCCGTCGACAGCCTCCGCCGCGGCGTCATCGCCTACTCCTCCGTCGGCTGACCGGCCCGCCAGGGGCGCGACCGACCACTCCGGTGGAGCGCTCAGGTCGGCGGGTCGGCCCGTCAGGGGCGCGAGGAACTGCGCGAGCAACCGACCACTTTCGTAGAGCGCTCAGGACGGTGGGTCGGCCCCGTCAGGGGCGCGGGGAACTGCGCGAGCAACCGACCACTTTCGTAGAGCGCCGCGCTTACGGTCGGCCGTGTCCTCGGGTGGTGCATGGTTGATCGGCTGCGCGGGTGTCCCCTGCGGGGTGGTTGTTCGCGCAGTTCCTCGCGCCCCTGGGGTGGGTGGGTGGTTGTTGGGGGTGCGCGGGTGTCCCCTGTGGGGTGGTTGTTCGCGCAGTTCCTCGCGCCCCTGGGATCGCCGTGGGGGGTGGCGCGGTTTCTCGCGTCCCTGGGCGGGGTCAGGTGGTCCAGGCGAGGGCGGCGGTGGCGGTGGTGACGGCCGTGGTGGCGAGGAGGGCGCTGGTGAGGGTGAAGCGGCCCAGCGGGACCCGTACCCCCTGGGCCCGGCACCGTTCGAACCAGAGCAGCATGGCCAGCGACGCCCACGGCGTGACCAGCGCGCCCGTGTTGGTGCCGATCAGCAGCGCCAGCAGCTGTGAGTGCCCGCCGCCCCCCGGCAGCGCGGACTCGCCCGCCAGATAGGCCGGCAGGTTGTTGATCACGTTGGAGAGCCCGGCGCCCACCCCCGCCGTACGCAGCAGCCCCGGCAGCCCGTGGCCGCCGCCCAGCAGCGTGCCCAGCAGGCTCCCCAGCCCGTGCACCCGCAGCGTCTCCACCACCAGGAAGAGCCCGGGGACGAAGGCCAGCAGCCGCCACGGCACCAGCCCCGGCCGCAGCACCCCGGGCCGCCGTACCGCGAACGCCGCCACCGCCAGCCCCGCCGCCACCGAGGACGCCGCCCACAGCGGCACCTTCAGCAGCAGCACCGCCGCCAGGAAGGCGCCGCAGGTCACCCCGCAGGTCCGGTACAGCACCGGGTCGGCGGGCCGCCGCACCGGCGGCACCCGGTACCGGTCGGCACTCCGCCGCCCCCGCCGCCAGTAGCACAGCCACAGGCAGGCCATGGTCGCGGCCAGTGCCGCGAGCTGCGGCGCCCACATCTGCCCGGCCAGCCCGGTGGGGGAGAGCGACACCCGCTCCGCCGCCAGCAGATTGGTGAGGTTGGAGACCGGCAGCAGCAGGCTGGCGGTGTTGGCCAGCCACACCGTGGTCATCGCCAGCGGCAGCGGCGCGGCCCCGACCCGTTCCGCGAGCGCCAGCATCACCGGGGTGAGCAGCACCGCCGTGGTGTCCAGGTTGAGCACGGCGGTGGTGAGTGCGGCGAGCCCGAAGCAGAGCAGGAAGAGGCCGCCGAAGCTGCCCCGGGCGGCGCGGGCGGTGCGGATGGCCAGTACGTCGAACACCTCGGCCTGCGAGGTCAGCTCGGCCAGCACGATGACGGTGGCCAGGAACGGCAGCAGGGGGGCGATCCGGTGCAGCACGTCCGCCGCCGGACCGGTGGGCAGCAGCCCGGAGGCCACGCACAGCAGGCCGCAGAGCAGCAGGACCGCCGCCACCAGGTCGAGGGGATGCAGCCGTCGCAGCAGGGGAGGCACGGGCCAAGGCTCGCACAGCGCGGCCCCTCGCCGCGCAGCCCGGCCCACTGCCAGGACTTTACGAGCGGATGAAAGGGTTTCTGCGTGTCCCGGTCAATTTTTTGCGCCAAGTCATGGACTCGCTGCGGTGGGCCTCGTAGTCTCTGGTCGCGGCCGGACCGAGCCCCGCGTCAGCCGGCCGTGTACGGGACGTGCCCCCCACACACCGTCTGAAAGGACGTGGGCTTGTGACGCACTCGTCTCCACACCGCCGCAGCCGCCCGATCGAGCAGCAGCAAGGCGGTACGGCCGCGCCCGGCAGGCGGCGGTTCCTCCAGTTCGGCGCGGCGGCCGTCGTCGCCGCGAGCACGGGATGGACGGCCACCCGGGCGGCCACCCCGGCGCGGGCCGCGACCCCGCCCGCTCCCTCCACCGATGTGCACTTCTTCTACTACCCCTGGTACGGGACCCCGGCGTTCAACGGGAGTTGGCGGCACTGGCCGCAGGGCGACCACCAGCCGCCCAACGAGATCTCCTCCAACTTCTACCCGGCGCTCGGCCCGTACGACTCCGGTGACCTGTCGGGAGCGGTCGCCCAGCACATGGCGTGGGTCCGCCAGGCCGGTGTCGGGGTGATCGTCACCAGCTGGTGGGGGCAGGGCAGTTACGAGGACCAGCGGGTGTCGGGGCTGCTCTCCGTCGCCGCGCAGTACGGCGTCAAGGTGGCGTGGCACCTGGAGCCGTACACCGGCCGGACGGCGGCCTCGACCGTCTCCGACATCCGCTACATCAACTCCCGGTACGGCTCGAGCCCCGCCTTCCACCGGGACGCCAAGCACGGCAACCGTCCGGTCTTCTACATCTTCGACAGCCTCGACATCGCCGACTGGTCCGCCCTGGACCAGGTGAACGGCGACAACCTGATCCTCACCCAGACCACCGACTGCTCCAAGGTCACCCACTTCGGCGGCATGTACAACTACGCCGTCGGCACCGACTTCACCGGCTGGAAGGGCATCGCGGACTGGTGCCGGGCCAACGGCAAGGTGTGGGCGCCCTCGGTCGGCCCCGGCTACATCGACGACCGCGCGGTCCCCGGCAACACCACCCCGACGCTGACGCGGGCGGACGGCGCTACCTATGACCTGATCTGGTCCAGCGCCCTGGCGCCGGAGAACGGCGGGCCGCCCACCTGGGTCTCGATCACCTCGTTCAACGAGTGGCACGAGGGCACGATGATCGAGCCCGCCACCGGCACGCCACCGGCCGGTGTCGGCTACCAGACGTACGAGGGCGCCTACGGCAGGACCGGAGCCGCCGCCACGACCGCCTATCTCGACCGCACCCTGTACTGGGTCAACCGGTTCACCGGCGGCGGCACCCCCACCGCGCCGCCCACCACCCCGCCCGCCAACCCCGACCTGGCGCTGCATCGCAACGCCACCGCCGGCAGCACCACCCAGAACTACGGGCCGGGCAACGCGGTCGACGGCAACGCCGACACCTACTGGGAGAGCGCCAACAACGCCTTCCCGCAGTGGTGGCAGGTCGACCTCGGCGCCGCCCAGCAGGTGTCCCGGCTGGTGCTGCGGCTCCCGCCGGCCACCGCCTGGGGCACCCGCACCCAGACCGTCGCCGTGCAGGCCGGCAGCGACGGCAGCAACTGGACCACGGTCAAGGCCGCCGCCGGCTACACCTTCAACCCAGCCGGCGGCAACACCGTGACCGTCGCGCTGCCGCCGACCACCGCCCGCTACCTGCGGCTGGTCTTCACCGGTAACACCGGGTGGCCCGCCGGCCAGCTCTCCCAGTTCGAGGCGTACGCGACCTGAGCACGCCGCCCCCCGGCCGCCACTACCCCCGGCCGGGGGCGGCCAGGGCGTCCAGCAGGCGCTGCAACGAGGTGCCCAGACCCCAGCGGGCGGCCAGCTCCTCCAGGGTCATCGGGTCGAGCGGCTCCGCGGGCAGGGCTGGGTCGAGCACCGGCAGCGGAACGTCCCGGGCGACCCGGACGACCTCGGGGGCGACGGCCAGGTACGGGCCGGCCTCGGTGATCCGCCGCCGCAGCGCCGGGGTGAGCTGCGCGCCGGGGTCGGCGGCGGCGGCCTGGATGCCCGCCAGGTCACCGAACCGGTCGAGCAGCCTGGTCGCCGTCTTCTCCCCGACCCCGGCGACGCCCGGCAGCCCGTCGCTGGGGTCGCCGCGCAGCACGGCCAGGTCCGCGTAGCGGTCGCCCGCCACGCCGTACTTCTCGCGGAGCAGCGCGTCATCGGTGCTCTGCAGGGTGCCCATCCCCTTGATCGGGTAGAGCACCCGGACCGCGCGGGCGTCGTCCACCAGCTGGAAGAGGTCCCGGTCGCCGGTGACCACGTCCACCGGACCGGTGGCCTGGGCGGTCAGTGTGCCGATCACATCGTCCGCCTCGTAGCCGGGGGCGCCGACCCGGGCGATGCCGATCGCGTCCAGCACCTGCTCGATCACCGGGACCTGCGGGCGGAGCGTATCGGGCACCTCCTCCTCGCCGGGGGCGGCGGTCGGTGCGGCGGCGAGCCGGTGGGTCTTGTACGTGGGGATGAGGTCCACCCGCCACTGCGGCCGCCAGTCGGCGTCCATACAGGCGACCAGGTGGTCGGGGGAGTGGTCGGTCACCAGCCGGGCGATGAAGTCCAGCAGCCCGCGGACCGCGTTCACCGGCAGGCCGTCGGGGGACCTCAGCGTGTCGGGGACGCCGTAGTACGCACGGAAGTACAGCGAGGCGCTGTCGAGCAGCATCAGACGTGGGGCGGTCACGCCCCGATCATGCCGTACTCCGCCCGGTTGCCGCCGCCGTTGCGACCGGTTTGCGCACTTTGCAGGGACATATCCGATATTCGGTGACGGAAAGCGTCGGGAATCCGTGAGCGTCGCCACAATCCGGTTTGTACACGTACCAGGGCCGGGTATCCGGCCGCGAAAGCAATCCCGGTGCCGGCGCCCCCGCTGCGGCCGCCGCACCGCAGATCGAGAGGTACCTGTGTCCCTGCTGCTTTTGGAAGCAGACCACTTGTTCAAGGTGTTCGGGCAGCAGCCCGAACAGGCCGTCGAGCGGCTGCGCTCGGGAGCCACCCGCGAGGAGCTGCGAGAGGAGGGCGCCACCGCCGCCGTGGTGGACGCCGGGTTCGAGGTCGGTGCGGGCGAGATCTTCGTCATCATGGGCCTGTCAGGATCGGGCAAGTCCACCCTGCTGCGGATGCTCAACGGGCTCTCCCGGCCCACCGCCGGCCGGGTGGTCTTCGACGGCCAGGACCTGACCGCGCTGCCCGACAAGGAGCTGCGCGCGGTGCGCTCCCACCGGATCAGCATGGTCTTCCAGCACTTCGCGCTCTTCCCGCACCGCAGCGTGCTGGAGAACGCCGGCTACGGCCTGGAGGTGCAGGGCGTACCCCGCGAGGAACGCGACCGCCGCGCCACCGAGGCCCTGGAACTGGTCGGCCTCAGCGGCTGGCACGACTCCTGGCCGGACGAGCTGTCCGGCGGCATGCAGCAGCGGGTCGGCCTGGCCCGAGCGCTGGCCACCGACGCCGACCTGCTGCTGATGGACGAGTCCTTCAGCGCGCTCGACCCGCTGATCCGCCGCGAGATGCAGGAGCAACTGCTCCAGCTCCAGCAGCAGCTGCGCAAGAGCATCGTCTTCATCACCCACGACCTCAACGAGGCCATGCGGCTCGGTGACCGGATCGCGGTCATGCGCGACGGCCGCATCGTCCAGCAGGGCACCCCCGCCGAGATCGTGCTCTCGCCCGCCGACGCCTACGTCGCGGCGTTCGTCGAGGACGTCGACCGCGACCGGGTGCTCGGCCGCGACCGGGTGCTCGGCCGCGCCGCCGGGCGGGGCACGGAGGTGCCGCCGCAGGCCCGGCGGGCCGACGAGACCGGCGGCAAGGCGGTGCACCATGGCTAGGCTCCCCCTCGGCGACTGGGTCGAGAGCGCGGTCACCTTCCTCCGCGACCACTTCCAGCCCGTCTTCGACGGCATCACCACCGTCGTCGCCGGCATGTACGACGGCGTGGACGCGGTGCTGAGCGCCCCCAACCCGCTGCTGCTGGCCGGCGTCCTCGCCGTGCTGGCACTCTGGCTGCGCGGCCCGCTGGCCGCCGTGCTCTCCTTCGCCGGGCTCGCCCTCATCGACTCCGTCCAGCAGTGGGACGAGGCGATGTCCACCCTCTCGCTGGTGCTGGTCGCCAGCGTGATCACGGTGCTGCTCGCCGTACCGCTGGGCATCTGGGCGGCCCGCTCCACCGCCGTCAGCACCGCGCTGCGCCCGGTGCTCGACCTGATGCAGACCATGCCGGCCTTCGTCTATCTGATCCCCGGGATCTTCTTCTTCGGGATCGGCCAGGTGCCCGGCATCATCGCCACCATCGTCTTCTCGATGCCGCCGGGCGTCCGGATGACCGAGCTGGGCATCCGGCAGGTGGACGCCGAGCTGGTGGAGGCGGCCGAGGCGTTCGGTACCTCGCCCCGCCGCACCCTGCTGGGCGTCCAGCTGCCGCTGGCGCTGCCCACCATCATGGCCGGGGTCAACCAGGTGATCATGCTGGGGCTCTCCATGGTGGTCATCTCCGGGATGGTGGGCGGCGGCGGACTGGGCTCCTCCGTCTTCACCGCCATCAGCAACGTCGACATCGGCCTCGGCTTCGAGGGCGGCATCGCGGTGGTCATCCTCGCCATGTACCTGGACCGGATGACCGGCGCGCTCGGCCGCCGGGTCTCCCCGCTGGGCCGCCGCGCGCTGGCCCGGGAGGACTCCCACCGCCGCTCCCCGGTGCTGCGCTACCGGCCCAGCACCGCCGTCGCCTCGGCCGCCGTGGTGGCCCTCGCGCTGGTCGCGGGCGGCCTGCACGCCTTCGGCGGCAAGCAGTCCCAGGACCTGGCGCTGCCGGCCGGCGACAACATCGGCCAGGGCCGCACGGTCGACATCGGCTACATCAACTGGGACGAGGGCGTCGCCGCCAGCTTCCTGTGGAAGGAACTGCTGGAGGAGCGCGGCTACCGGCCCCGGCTGAGCAGCATGGACGTGGGCGCCCTCTACACCGGCATGGCGGCGGGCAAGATCGACGTCGAGCTGGACTCCTGGCTGCCGGTCACCCACGCCGACTACTGGGCCAAGTACCGCGACAGCCTCACCGACCTCGGCTCCTGGTACGGGCCGACGTCCCTGGAGGTCAGCGTGCCGTCGTACGTCAAGGACGTGCACTCGCTGGCCGACCTCAAGGGCAAGGGCAAGGAGTTCGGCGGCCGGATCATCGGCATCGAGCCGGGCGCCGGTGAGATGAAGCTGCTCGGCTCCACCGTCCTCAAGGGGTACGGCCTGGACCAGGAGTACCAGGTGACCACCGGCTCCACCGCCGGGATGCTCGCCCAGCTGGACAAGTCGATCAAGGCCCGGGAGCCGGTCGCGGTGGTGCTCTGGTCGCCGCACTGGGCGTACAGCAAGTACGACCTGACCAAGCTGGCCGACCCCAAGGGGCTGTTCGGCAAGGGCGACCGCATCCACACGCTGGCCCACAAGTCGTTCCCCACCGAGTTCCCGCATGTCTCGCAGTGGCTGAGGGACTTCCGGCTGACGGAGCAGCAGCTCGGCGGCCTGGAGCAGGCCATCAACGACGCCGGGCAGCACCATGAGCAGCAGGGCGTACGCAACTGGCTGAAGACCCAGCCGGGGCTGCTCGACCAGCTGGCCCCGGTGGAATCCGGCACCGCCTGACCGGCCCGACCCCGCTCCGCCCCGGGAGCCGCCGTGTTTCCGGGGCGGAGCCGGGGGGCCCTTGACCCCGGCCTTATCAGGCACGACGTAGCGTGCCGAACGTGACTGCGACGATTCCGTCCGGCTGGTACCCGGACCCGAGCGACAGCGGCGATGCGGACCGGCGGCTGCGGTGGTGGGACGGCACCGGCTGGACCGGCGACACCCGGCCCGTCCCGGTGGACGCGGTGGAGCCCGTGGCTGACGAGGCATCAGGGGATGTGCCGGGTCCGGCCGCTCCGGCCGAGGCCGCCGCTCCTCCCGCCGAGCCCGCTGAGCCCGTTCCGGCCGCCTCGCCTGTCGAGCCGGCCCCGCCCGCCGTGTCCGCCGAGCCGGCCGCCGCCGGGCCGGTGCTGCTCCCGGCACTGCCGGTGGCGCCCGGCCCGGCCTGGCCGCCCGGCTTCCCGCCGCCGGCCAAGCCGGCCCGCCGCCGCCCCTCGCGCGCGCTGGTGGTCGCGGTGGCGGTGGCGGCGCTGGTCGGCGCCGGTATCGGCTCCGGCGCCACCTACCTCGGTATGCGCGGCGACGACAGCCCCAGCGCCGCGTCCGCCCCGGCGGGCGGGCAGCGGGGCGGCACCGCCCCGCAGTTCGGTGAGGGCGGCGGCAGCGGTGGCAACGGCGGCTCGGGGGGCCGCGGCGGCTCGGGCGGTTTCGGTGGCCGCTCCGGCGGTTCGGGCGGCCTCGGCGGTTCGGGCGGCTTCGGCGGTTCGGGTGGCTTCGGCGGGTCCGGCGGCTCCGACGGCTCCGGCGGTTCGGACGGCTCCGGCAGCCTGGGCGGGCTCGGCGGCCTCGGCGGCCTCGGCGGCCTCGGTGGGCTGGGCGGCCTGGGCGGTGACGACGGCGGCGACTCCGGAGGCGCGGGCGGCGGCTCCGGCAGCGCGTCCGCCGGCACCGCCGTCGACACGGTCAACGGCATCTCGCTGCCCATACCGTCCGGCTGGACCGGCGGCACCACGAACGGCGGCTACGCCGCGCTGTCGATCGGCTCGTACTCCTGCTCCCAGTCACCGCAGTACGGCTGCACCCTCGGCGGCGTGGTCACCAGCACCCTGCCCGGCAGCTCGGCGGAGACCGCCGCCAAGAAGGACATCACCGCCGCCGTCAAGGAGTCCTACGGCGAGATCACCTCCCACCAGCAGCTGAAGTCCGAGCCGGTGACCGTGGCCGGCCGCCCCGGCTACCTGGTCCGCTGGAAGGTGGACGTCAAGACCGGCAACGACGGCTACGTCGAGACCGTGGTCTTCCCGGCCGGCAGTGGCAGCTCGCTGATCGCCGTGCACCTCGGCTTCGACGCCGTCGCCAAGGCCCCCGACGTCGGCCAGATGGACACCATCGTCAAGGGCATCCAGGACCACAGCGGGGGCGTGGCGGCCTCCGGCGGCGCCGGCACCTGAGCCCACCGCCGCACCGACGGCCGCCGGACCCGCAGCGGCGGGACCGGCGGCCGTCCGGCGTCACAGGAACGTTCACAGGAACGTCCTGCCCTCGCCCCGGTACGTCGGCACCGACTCCACCAGCCGGTCGCCGTCCACCAGGTGCAGCCGGTCGAACCGCTCGCACAGCTCCCCGGCCTTGGCGTGCCGGAACCACACCCGGTCCCCGATCAGCAGGTCGTCCGCCGCCGACCCCAGCAGCGGCGACTGCACCTCACCGGCCTGCTCCTGCGGGTCGTACCGCAGCCCCTCGGGCAGGTACGGCACCGGCAGCCGGTCCCGCCCGGCCGCGCCGGACGCCGGATAGCCGCCGCCCAGCACGGTCACCACGCCCACCCCGGGCCGCCGCACCACCGGCAGCGCGAACAGCGCGGCCGGGCGGCCCCGGAACGCCGTGTAGTTGTCGAACAGCCTCGGTACGTAGAGACCCGAACCCGCCGCCACCTCGGTCACCGCCGCCTCCGCCACCGTGGACTCCACACTGCCGGTGCCGCCGCCGTTGACGAACTCCAGGTCCGCCACCCGCCGCAGCGCCCGCACCACCTCGGCCCGCCGCACCGCCAGCTCCGCCCGCGCCCGCGCCTGCATCGCCCGGACCGCCCGGGAGCGCAGCGGCTGCCCCGCCACCCGGTCACCGACCCCCGCGACATGCCCCTCGTACGCCATCAGGCCCACCACCCGGAACCCGGGCCGGCGCTGCACCAGCTCGGCGAAGGCCACCAGGTCGCCGGGGGAGCGCAGCGGCGAGCGGCGCGCCCCGATCCGGACCCGGCCGCCCAGCATCCGCAGGGCGGTGTCCAGCTCCAGGCAGACCCGGATCTCCGCGCCCGCCCCCGGGCCGCCGCGCGCCGCGTCGATCAGCTCCAACTGCGCGGGGTCGTCCAGCAGCACGGTGATCGCCCCGGCCGCCTCGGGGTCGGCGGCCAGCTCCGCATAGCCGGACCGGTCGGCGGACGGGTAGGCCAGCAGGATGTCCCGGAACCCGCTCCCGGCCAGCCAGAGCGACTCCGCGAGCGTGAAGCTCATGATCCCGGCGAAGCCGTCCACCGCCAGCGCCCGGCGCAGCAGCGCCCGGCAGCGCACCGACTTGCTGGCCAGCCGGATCGGCTTGCCCCCGGCGCGACGCACCAGATCGGCCGCGTTGGCGTCGAAGGCCGCCAGGTCCACGATCGCCAGCGGCGCGTCCAGCCCGGCGGTCGCCCGGTCGTAGCGGGCGCGGTCAGCAGCGGGATTCACCATGGGCGAAGCGTGCCACAGCGCTGCTACCCGCCGGTAGATCCCGGACCCGGCCCCCGATGAACCGCTGTCAGGCGCCGGTCCCCAGTGCTTCGGTCAGCGCGGTGGCGGCGGCGGTGGCGGCCGATTCCGCCAGCGCGATCCCGCGTGCCTGCGTGGTGCTGCCGTCGGACAGCGCGGCGATCAGCAGCCGGTGGCCGTCGTGGGTCACCAGCCCGATGGAGTTGATCACCCAGAGCCCGGTGGCGCTCCGCGGCAGCCAGCCGTTCTTCACCAGGTACGCGCTGCCCGGGTCGGCGGCGGCCGGGACCCCCCAGGTCTGGTCCGCCTCGACCTGGCCCATCAGCGTCCGGAGGTACGCCTGTGAGGCCGCGCTGAGCGGCGAGTGGTCCCCGAACAGGACCAGCAGCAGCTTCAGCTGGTCCCCGGCGGTGGTCTCGGTCAGCCCCCAGTGCCGGTCGGCGCCGCCGGTGGTGGCGGTCAGCCCGAAGGTGCGGTTGGCGCTGTCCAGCCCGGCGGCCAGGCCGATCCGGGAGTAGAGGGCGTCGGCGGCGTCGTTGTCGCTGTTCTCGATCATCGTCCGGGCCCAGGCGCGCTCCTGGGCGGTCAGCTCCCGCCCGGCGTGCTGCGCCTGGAGCAGCAGCGTGGCCAGGATGTCGGCCTTGGCGACGCTGGCGGTGACGAAGGCGTGGCCGGTGGCGCCGGCGGTGGCGCTCAGCCCGGTGGCGAGGTCGGCCACCGCGACCGCCACCTTCCCCTCCGCCTTGGCGCTGACCGGCCGCATCGCCCGCTCGACCGCCGCCGCCACGGCCTGCGCCGGGCCGGGCGGGGTCGTGGGCGGGGCGGCCGGCGGGGGTGTGGCCGGCGGGGATATGGCCGGTGGCTTGGTCGGGGGCGGGACGGTCGTGGGCGGCGTGGTCACGGGTGCCGTCCTGGTGGACGCCACCGGGGCCGCCGCCGCAGCGGCGCTGCCCCCCGGTCCCTCAGTCGTCATATGCACCGCCAGCCCCGTCCCGACCGCCCCGACCGCCGCCAGCGCGACCGTCCGGGAGACCACCCTGCCCCATCGCCACCTCCGCCGCCCCGGCCGCCCGTCCGGCGACCGCTCCGCCGGGGTCAGCATCTCCGTTTCCCGTCCTGGCATGCCCAGGACCCTAGAAACCCACCCTGCGAGGGAAGTGAGAACACCATGAGCGCTCCCTGAGAACGCGCGCGCCCTTGCCGAACGCGGGCGGCCTGAAAGCCCCGTCGAGGGGTCGCATACCCTCGTGGGGTGGTGCAGCCCAAGAACATCCCGGACCCCGGCTTCGCCGGTGACAGCGGCGGCGCCGACCCGCGCCTGGCCGAAGCCCTCGCCCGCTGGGCGGCCGACCCCGAGGCCGGTGAGGCCGAGCTGCTCGCCGCACTCGCCGCCGCCCGGGTGATGGTGCCGGTGGTGGCGCTGCTCGGTGAGGCCGAGACCGGCCCCGACGGCCTGCGGCGGGAGAAGAGCAGCGACATGGCGGTGCCGGTCGTGCAGGCGGCGGACGGCCGCCGGGCGCTGCCCGCCTTCAGCTCGCTGGAGACCCTGGCCCGCTGGCGGGCCGACGCCCGGCCGGTGCCGGTGCACGGCCGCCAGGCCGTGCTGGCGGCCTACTCGGAGCGGGCCGACACCCTGCTGCTCGACCCGGCGGGGCCGGTCGCCTACCAGCTGACCGGTGCGCCGATGCGGGCGCTGGCCGAGGGCCGCGAGCACCTGCCGCCGGCCCGCGACCCGGAGGTGCTGGCGGCGGTACGGCGCGTGGTGGCGGCGGAGCCTTCCGTACGGCGCGCCTATCTGCGCCCGGCCGAGCAGACCGACGCACTGGTGGCGCTGGTGCCGGAGCCCGCCGCCGACACCGAGGCGGTACGGGACGCCGCCCGGCGGATCGCCGGTTCGCTGGCCGCCGACGAGCTGCTGCGGGTGCGGCTGGACCGGGGCCTGGACCTCGCCCTACTGCCCGCCACGGCGGCCGTCGAGGGCGAGCCGCTGTACGCCCGCTGAAGCCGGTACGCCCGCTGAAACCGGTACGCGTAGGGGGGCGCCCGCCGGGCGCCCCCCTACGTCGTGGCGCTGGTGTCAGCCGTAGACCGGGCCGGTGAGCTTCTCGCCCGGACCCTGGCCCGGCGCGTCCGGCACCAGCGACGCCTCGCGGAAGGCCAGCTGGAGCGAGCGCAGCCCGTCGCGCAGCGGCGCGGCGTGGAAGTTGCTGATGTCGGGCGCGCTCGCGGTGACCAGGCCGGCCAGCGCGGTGATCAGCTTGCGGGCCTCGTCCAGGTCCTTGTGCTGGTCGCCGTCCTCGGTGAGCCCGCACTTGACGGCGGCGGCGCTCATCAGGTGCACCGCCAGGGTGGTGATCACCTCGACGGCGGGCACGTCCGCCAGGTCGCGGGTGGCGTCGTCCTCGTGCTGGGGCTCGTCGGGGGCGGAGTCGGGCTGGGTGCTCATGTTCTCGCTTGTCTCTGCGGGTGGTCCCTCGCGGGACGGCTCTTCCCGCGAGCGTACGCGGCGGGGTGCGGATTAACGCGGGGGCCTCGGACGCTGTATGCTTTGAGACTGACCGGCTGCGCACCACGCCTTGTGTATGCACAACGTTGTGTGCGGCCAACAAGTGGAGGCTCCACGTACAGGGACCCGATCGGGTTTCCCGTCAGTCTCCCACCCGATCGGCTCCAGGGTCGACGGGTCCCGGTCTGCGGCGGGCGTCCCAGTGCGTCCCAGCCGCTTCATGCGCCGCGCGAGCTTGCTCGCGGGGGCGCTTCCGGTTGTTGTGGAGCCCCGCCTGTGTACCGTGCGGGGCTTTTTTCGTGTCCGCGGTGCGCGCCCGACGAGGCGCGTAGCGCAGCGCGGATGAAGTCCCGCCCGGTGGTCGAGTCGACACGTGCGACCGCCGCCCGACGGCCGCATCGGAAAAGGTGCAACCGAGGAGGCCCCATCAGCACCGAGCCCCGCATCAACGACCGGATTCGCGTCCCCGAGGTGCGACTCGTCGGTCCCAGTGGCGAGCAGGTCGGCATCGTGCCGCTTGCCAAGGCGCTGGAGCTTGCCCAGGAGTACGACCTGGACCTCGTAGAGGTCGCGGCGACCGCACGGCCGCCGGTGTGCAAGCTCATGGACTACGGCAAGTTCAAGTACGAGTCGGCCATGAAGGCCCGTGAGGCGCGCAAGAACCAGGCGCACACGGTCATCAAGGAGATGAAGCTCCGGCCGAAGATCGACCCGCACGACTACGACACCAAAAAGGGTCACGTCGTCCGGTTCCTCAAGCAGGGCGACAAGGTCAAGATCACGATCATGTTCCGCGGTCGTGAGCAGTCCCGTCCCGAGCTGGGCTTCCGACTGCTGCAGCGGCTCGCGAACGACGTCCAGGACCTGGGCTTCATCGAGTCCTCGCCCAAGCAGGACGGCCGAAACATGATCATGGTTCTCGGCCCGCACAAGAAGAAGACCGAGGCGATGGCCGAGGCCCGCGAGGCCGCGGCGGCCCGCAAGGCCGAGCGTCAGGGCCGTACTGTCGGCGGCGACGCCGACGAGGACTTCGACGACGTGCAGGACGACGCGCAGGCCCAGGACGACGCGGCGACCCCGGACGATGTGAAGACTCCGGACGACGTGGAGACTCCGGCCGAGGCACAGACCCCGGCCGAGGCCCAGGCCGAGTAGTACGCCGGTGCCGGGGCGTCCCCGCGCCGGTGCCCGAAGATCCATCCAGCGCTCCCGCCTGTGCCGTGTACGGGCGGGAGCGGAACGACGAGGAGAGTACGGCGACATGCCGAAGAACAAGACGCACAGCGGCGCCAGCAAGCGCTTCAAGCTCACTGGTACCGGCAAGGTGGTGCGCCAGCGCGCCGGCCGTCGTCACCTGCTTGAGCACAAGTCCTCGACGCTGACCCGCCGCCTGGCCGGCACGGTCGAGATGGCCCCGGCCGACGCCAAGAAGGTCAAGAAGCTTCTCGGCAAGTGATTCAGGCCCCGCGCCCGGGGCGCGGGACCGGCCGATCCTTCCCGACCTATTCGAATGCGGACCGCGTGAAGACGTCCGCGGTCCTACCCAAGGAGTAATGCAGTGGCACGCGTCAAGCGGGCAGTGAACGCCCACAAGAAGCGCCGGGTCATCCTCGAGCGGGCCAGCGGCTACCGCGGCCAGCGGTCTCGCCTGTACCGCAAGGCGAAGGAGCAGGTCACCCACTCCCTCGTCTACAACTACAACGACCGCAAGAAGCGCAAGGGCGACTTCCGCCAGCTGTGGATCCAGCGGATCAACGCCGCCGCGCGTGCGAACGGCATCACCTACAACCGCTTCGTCCAGGGTCTGAAGGCTGCCAACGTCGAGATCGACCGCAAGATGCTGGCCGAGCTCGCGGTGAACGACCCGGGTGCCTTCGCGACCCTCGTCGAGGTGGCGCAGAAGGCGCTCCCGGCCGACGTGAACGCCCCCAAGGCCGCCGCCGACGCCGCCTGATCCAGGCTGGACCGGACCCGCGGGCGCGCCCCTTCCGGCGCGCCCGCGGGTCCGTTCGTCGTCCGCCGCCGGGCTGCTCCGCCCGGGAACCCCGCAGAAAGCGCCATGCCTACCACCGACCGTCCCGAGCCGGGCCCCCTGCTGACCTCCCTGCGCTCCCCCCGGGTCATCGCGGCCCGGCGGCTCGCCCGCCGCGCCCAGCGCACCAAGGAGCGCCGCTTCATCGCGGAGGGCCCGCAGGCCGTCCGGGAGGCCGTGGCGTACGGGCGGCTGCCCGGCACCGCCGAGCACGCCGTGGTGGAGATCTACACCACCCCCGAGGCCGCCGAGCGGCACGCCGACATCACCGGCGCCGCCCGCGCCGCCGGCGTCCCGGTGCTGACCGCCGCCGACGAGGTGATCGCGGACCTGTGCCAGACGGTCACCCCGCAGGGCATCGTCGGGGTCTGCCGCTTCGTGGACACCCCCTTCGACGCGGTGCTCGCGGCCCGCCCCCGGCTGGTGGCCGTCCTCGCGCACGTCCGCGACCCGGGCAACGCCGGTACCGTACTGCGCACCGCCGACGCGGCCGGCGCCGACGCGGTGGTGCTCACCGACGCCTCGGTGGACCTCTACAACCCCAAGGCCGTCCGCGCCTCGGTCGGCAGCCTCTTCCACGTCCCGGTGGCCGTCGGCGTGCCGGTGGAGACCGCCGTCGCCGGGCTGCGCCGGGCGGGGGTGCGGGTGCTGGCGGCGGACGGCGCGGGCGACCGCGACCTGGACGCCGAGCTGGACGACGGCACGCTGGCAGGCCCGTCCGCCTGGGTCTTCGGCAATGAGGCATGGGGCTTGCCGGAGGCGACCCGGGCGCTCACCGACGCCGTCGTACGGGTCCCGATCCACGGCCACGCGGAGAGCCTCAACCTGGCCACCGCCGCAGCGGTGTGCCTCTACGCGTCCGCGCGTGCCCAGCGCGTAGCGGGTGGGTGCCGCGCGACCGGGTAGAGACGCTACTGTGTGGCCCGTCGGGGCCCGGTGGCACCGGTCGGCCAGCACCCGGGGGGAAGCGGATTGTCCCAGCACAGTGAGGACGCTGCCAGCGAGGAGGCCCGCCGCGCGGACGCCGGCGGCGACGCGGGGCCGGGGCTCGACCCGGACGACCTGCCCGACGGGCTGGTGATCGCGGACCGGCACGGCGACATCGTCTGCTTCAACACCGCCGCCGTCCGGATCACCGGCGTCGACCGCGCCCGCGCCCTCGGCCGCCCGCTCGCCGAGGCCCTGCCGCTGGAGGACCTGGACGGCCGCCGCTGGTGGCAGTGGACCGACCCATACGGCGGCCTGGCCACCCGCACCCGGCAGCCGGAGCGCAACTTACTGCTGCCGGGCGGCCGCGAAGTGCTGGTCTCCGCCCGCTACGTACGCGACGCCCGCTGCGGGCCGGTGCGGCAGCTGGTGGTGGCGCTGCGCGGCACCGAGGCCCGGCGCCGCACCGAGCGCAGCCACGCCGAGCTGATCGCCACCGTCGCCCATGAGCTGCGCTCCCCGCTGACCAGCGTCAAGGGCTTCACGGCGACCCTGCTGAGCAAGTGGGAGCGCTTCACCGAGGACCAGAAGAAGCTGATGCTGGAGACGGTCGACGCCGACGCCGACCGGGTCACCCGGCTGATCGCCGAACTGCTGGACATCTCCCGGATCGACGCCGGCCGGCTGGAGGTCCGCCGCCAGGTGGTGGACATCGCCTCCGCCGTGCACCGGCACACCGACAGCATGGCCGCGGCGGGCATCGCCGCGGAGCGGTTCCTGATCCGGGTGCACCAGCCGCTGCCGCAGCTGTGGGCGGACCCCGACAAGGTGGACCAGGTGCTGTGGAACCTGCTGGAAAACGCGGTGCGCCACGGCGAGGGGACTGTCACCATCGAGGTGGAGCCCGCCAGGGAACTGGTCGAGGGCCCGGCCGAGCGCCGACCGCCCGGCACGCCGCGCCCCGAGCCCGCCGGGCGCGTACTGGAAGGGACGGCCGTCACCGTGAGCGACGAGGGCCCCGGCATCCCGGAGGACTCCATCCAGCGCGTCTTCACCCGCTTCTGGCGGGGCAGCAAGCGCGGCGGCACCGGCCTGGGCCTGTACATCGTCAAGGGCATCGTCGAGGCGCACGGCGGGACCATCCGGGTCGGCCGCGCGCCCGGCGGCGGCGCCAGGTTCCGATTCATCCTGCCCGCCGGAATCCCCGACTTCATGCTGTAGGGGCCGCCCGGCGGGCTTCCCCGGCCCGGACCCTCCACCCGGTGCGACTAGACTCGCTGGATGGCGTCGCGCGATGTCCTGCGCCGGCGCGCCGGAAGTCAGGCACACCACACCCCTGGACCCGGCCGGGCCACGCCCCCACCCGAGCACGGACGAGCAGGAGCACGGGAAAGATAGAGATGTCGGCACCCAACAAGTCGTATGACCCGGTCGAGGTCGAGGTCCTCAAGCCGGAGGTGGTCGAGCGGATGCGCGACGAGGCCCTGGCGGCCGTCGCCGCCGCCGGCGACCTCCAGGCGCTCCACGAGGTCAAGGTCGCCCAGACCGGAGACCGCTCGCCGCTGGCCCTGGCCAACCGAGAGATCGGCGCCCTGCCGCCGCACGCCAAGGCCGACGCCGGCAAGCGCGTCGGACAGGCGCGCGGCGCCGTCAACCAGGCCCTGGCCCGGCGCCGGGTGGAGCTGGAGGCCGAGCGGGACGCCCGCGTGCTGGTCGAGGAGGCGGTGGACGTCACCCTGCCGTACGACCGCGCGCCCGGCGGCGCCCGGCACCCGCTGACCACCCTCACCGAGCTGATCCAGGACACCTTCACGGCCATGGGCTACACCGTGGCCGAGGGGCCCGAGGTCGAGGCGGAGTGGCTCAACTTCGACGCCCTCAACCTGGGCCCGGACCACCCGGCGCGGTCGATGCAGGACACCTTCTTCGTCGCCGCGCCCGACGGCTCCCCCGACTCCGGGGTGGTCCTGCGCACCCACACCTCCCCGGTGCAGGCCCGCACCATGCTGCACCGCGAGCCGCCGATCTACGTGGTGTGCCCCGGCCGGACCTTCCGCACCGACGAGCTGGACGCCACCCACACCCCGGTCTTCGGCCAGGTCGAGGGGCTGGCCGTGGACGAGGGCATCACCTTCGCCGACCTCAAGGGCACCCTGGAGCACTTCGCCGCCGCCATGTTCGGCGACGGCCTGGAGATGCGCTGGCGGCCCTCGTACTTCCCGTTCACCGAGCCGTCCGCCGAGATCGACCTCCAGTGCTTCGTCTGCCGGGGCGAGAGCGTCGGCAACCCGGACCGCCCCTGCCGGACCTGCTCCTCGGAGGGCTGGATCGAGCTGGGCGGCTGCGGCGTGGTGAACCCCCGGGTGCTGACCGCCTGCGGCATCGACCCCGAGCGGTACAGCGGCTTCGCCTTCGGCCTCGGCCTGGAGCGAATCCTGATGAACCGTCACAACGTCGAGGACATGCGAGACATCGTGGAGGGTGACGTGCGCTTCACCCTCCCCTTCGGGATGGAGATCTGATGCGGGTCCCGCTTTCGTGGCTGCGGGAGTACGTCGACCTGCCGGCCGGCGAGACCGGCCGCGACGTCGCAGCGCGGCTGGTCGACGCCGGCCTTGAGGTCGAGACCGTCGAGCAGCTCGGCGCCGACCTCAAGGGCCCCCTGGTCGTCGGCCGGGTGCTGGCGATCGAGGAGCTGACCGACTTCAAGAAGCCGATCCGCTACTGCCAGGTCGACGTCGGCCCGGCCAACGGCACCGGCGAGCCGCAGAACATCGTCTGCGGCGCCCGGAACTTCGCCGTCGGTGACCTGGTCGTCGTGGTGCTGCCCGGCGCCGTCCTGCCCGGCCCGTTCCCCATCGCCGCCCGCAAGACCTACGGCAAGGTCTCCGAGGGCATGATCTGCTCCGCCCGCGAGCTGGGCATGGGCGACGATCACGACGGCATCATCGTGCTTCCCGGGGAGTACGAGCCCGGCACCGACGCCATCGAGCTGCTGGAACTGGTCGACGAGGTGCTGGACATCGCCGTCACCCCCGACCGGGGCTACTGCCTCTCGATGCGCGGCGTCGCCCGGGAGGCGGCCACCGCCTACGGCCGCCCGCTCACCGACCCGGCGCTGCTGGACGTACCGGCGGCCAACCCGGCCGGCTACCCGGTCCGGATCGACGAACCGGCCGGCTGCGACCGCTTCACCGCCCGCGCGGTGACCGGCGTCGACCCGTCCGCGCCGTCCCCGATCCGGATGCGCCGCCGCCTCCAGAAGGCCGGCATGCGGCCCGTCTCGCTGACCGTCGACATCACCAACTACGTGATGCTGGAGATCGGCCAGCCGCTGCACGCCTACGACCGCTCCCGGCTGACCGGCACCGTCTCGGTACGCCGCGCCCGGACCGGCGAGAAGCTGCGCACCCTGGACGGCACCGACCGCGCGCTGTCCCCCGAGGACCTGCTGATCTGCGACGACTCCGGCCCGATCGGGCTGGCCGGCGTGATGGGCGGCGCCACCACCGAGATCGCCGACCACGCCGTGGACGAGACCGGGCAGTCGCTGGGCACCACCGACGTCCTGATCGAGGCCGCGCACTTCGAGTCGGTCAGCATCGCCCGCACCGCCCGGCGGCACAAGCTGCCCTCCGAGGCGTCCAAGCGCTTCGAGCGCGGCGTCGACCCCCAGGCCGCGCCCGCCGCCGCCCAGCGGGCGGTCGAGCTGCTGGTCACGCTCGGCGGCGGCACCGCCGAGGCCGGGGTCACCGACGTGGCCGCCCCGCAGCCGCAGCACACCATCACCATCGCCGCCGAGCACCCCGGCCGGGTGGCCGGCACCGCGTACGACCGGGAGACCGTCGTCCGGCGCCTGCGGGAGGTCGGCTGCACCATCGCCGGCACCGACCCGCTCACCGTCACCCCGCCGAGCTGGCGCCCCGACCTCACCGACCCCAACGACCTGGCCGAAGAGGTCATCCGGCTGGAGGGCTACGACAACGTCCCCTCCCGGATGCCGCAGGTCCCGCCGGGTCGCGGCCTCACCGCCGCACAGAAGCGGCTGCGCCGCGTCGGCCGGGCACTGGCCGGGGCCGGCTACGTCGAGGTGCAGAACTACCCGTTCCTCGGCGCCGCCGCCCTCGACGCCCTCGGCCTGGAGCCGGACGACCCGCGCCGCACCACGGTCACGCTGGTCAACCCGCTCTCCGACGAGGAGCCGGGACTGCGCACCACGCTGCTGCCCGGCCTGCTCGCCACGCTGCGCCGCAACGTCGGCCGGGGCAACACCGACCTGGCGGTCTTCGAAACCGGCCTGGTCTTCCTGCCCAAGGCCGAGCGGACCGTCGCCCCTCGGCTGCCCGTCGACCGCCGGCCCACCGACGAGGAGCTGGCCGCCCTCGACGCCGCACTGCCGGACCAGCCGCGCCGCGTCGCGGTCGCGCTGGCCGGCGAGCGGGAGCCGGCCGGCTGGTGGGGGGCCGCCCGCCCGGCCGACTGGGCCGACGCCGTGGAGGCGGGGCGGGTCGTGGCCCGCGCCGCCGGGTTCGAGCTGGTCGTCCGCCAGGCGCAGTACGCGCCCTGGCACCCGGGCCGCTGCGCCGAGCTGCTGGTGGTCGGGGCCGACGGCACCGAGCGGACGGTCGGCCACGCGGGCGAGCTGCACCCGCGCGTGATCAAGGCGCTGCACCTGCCGGAGCGGACCTGCGCGATGGAGCTCGACCTCGACCAGCTCGCCGCCGACGGCGAGCAGCGGACCATCGCGCCGACCGTCTCCGGTTACCCGGTGGCCACCCAGGACGTCGCGCTGGTGGTGGACGCCGCCGTGCACGCCGCCGACGTCGAGTCCGCGCTGCGGGCCGGGGCCGGGCCGCTGCTGGAGTCGCTGCGCCTGTTCGACGTCTTCACCGGCGAGCAGCTCGGCGCCGACCGCAAGTCGCTGGCGTACGCGCTGCGGTTCCGGGCCCAGGACCGCACGCTGACCGCCGAGGAGGCGAGCGCCGCGCGGGACGCGGCGGTCGCCGAGGCGGTCTCCCGTACCGGAGCCGTGCTGCGCGGCGCCTGACCCGGAACGTACGCCGCCCCGATCCGGGACCTCCCGGGCCGGGGCGGCGTCATGTCTGCCGGGCCGGGCCGGGCCGGGCTCGCGGCGCGGGCTAGGCGTGCCCCTCCGCCTTCAGCCAGCGCTGCGCCGCCTGGAACTCCGCCGCGATGGCCAGGGCATCGCCCAGGGCCTGTGCCACGTCCGGGGGCGTGGCCTGCTCCAGCGGGGGCCGGTCGGCGGCGGTCAGCTCCGCCATCGAGCGGCGCACCCGCTCCCGTTCCCAGTCGGCGAAGCGCCGCGCCTCGTCCGGCTCCAGGGCGCGCAGCCTGGTCCAGCGGCGGCGCAGGTCCGCAACCTCGCCCGGCTGCGAGTCCGGCTGTGAGTCCGGCTGTGAGTCCGACTGGGCCAGCTCGTCAAGCCACCGCTTCACCAGGCGGTCGACGACGGCCGCGTCATCGACCGGGCGCGGAAGATCCTTGCGCTTGCGCCAGAGTCTCATCGATCTCCCCCTGTGTAGGCCGGACGATCGAAGAACCCTACAGCCTGCCCGTTCGCCTGTTCCCGGCCGTCGCTGACGGGCCGTCCGCCGACCGCGCACGGCGCAGGAGTGAACCCGGGGCCGCGCCCGTGTGGCGGATTGCGCCCCGGCCTGCCCTCGGCGGAGCATGCGGCTCGGGGCGGACCGGCCGCCCGGGAGCGGTGGAGCCATGGCAGCACAGCAGAGCGGTACCGGCCAGAGCCCGAGCGGAACCACCCGGCGCGGGGCGCTGACCGCCGGCGCGGCGGTGGCCGCCGGGCTGCTGCTCACCGCCGCCGCGCCCGCCCGGGGGGCGGCCCGGCCGCAGATGCGCGGCCTGTGGGCCGCCAGCGTCGCCAACACCGACTGGCCGTCCAAGCCCGGTCTGCCCGCCGCGCAGCAGCGCAAGGAGCTGACCGACCTGCTCGACCTGGCCGTCCGCAACCGGCTCAATGCCGTCTTCCTCCAGGTCCGCCCGACTGCGGATGCCTTCTGGCCGTCCGAGTACGAGCCCTGGTCCCGGTATCTGACGGGCACTCAGGGCCGCGACCCCGGCTGGGACCCGCTGGGCACCGCCGTCACCGAGGCCCATCGGCGCGGACTTCAGCTGCACGCCTGGTGCAACCCGTACCGGATCGGCACCGACGACCGGCTGAGCGCCCTCGCCCCGGCCCACCCGGCCCGCCGTAACCCCGACTGGGTGGTTAGCCACGGTGGGAAGCTCTACTACAACCCGGGCCTGCCCGAGGTGCGGGAGCACGTCGAGCAGGCGGTGCTGGACGCGGTCCGCCGCTACCCGGTGGACGGGGTGCACTTCGACGACTACTTCTACCCGTACCCGATCAAGGGCCAGCGCTTTGACGACGACGCCGCCTATGCCGCGCACGGTGGCGGGCACGACCGGGGGGCGTGGCGGCGGCACAACACCGACCTGCTGGTCAGCGAGCTGCACCAGCGCATCCGGCAGTTGCGCCCCGGGGTCGCGTTCGGGGTGAGCCCCTTCGGGGTGTGGCGCAACCGGGCCACCGACCCGACGGGGTCCGCGACCAAGGCGGGCGTGCAGGCGTACGACGACCTGTACGCGGACACCCGCCGCTGGGTCCGCGAGGGCTGGATCGACTACATCGCGCCCCAGCTGTACTGGAACATCGGTTTCGCCGCCGCCGACTACGCGGTGCTGGTCGACTGGTGGGCGCGGCAGGTGGCCGGCACCGGCGTGCGGCTGTACGTGGGGGAGGCCGTCTACCGGGCGGGCGCCCCGGGCGCGGCAGCCGCCTGGCAGAACCCGGCGGAACTCAGCCGCCATCTCGACCTGTGCGAGCGCAACCCCCAGGTCGGCGGCCATCTGCACTACAACGCGACGGCGGTCCGCCGCGACCGGATCGGCGCCTTCGCCCGCCTGGTCAAGGACCACTACCCGACCCCGGTACCGGCCTCCTGACCCCCGCCGACCAGCCCCGCGCCGACCGGCCCCGCGCCGACCGGTCCCGCGCCGACCGGTCCCGCGCCAGCCGGTCCCGAAGCCGAGGGACCGGCCGACGCGGCCGGAGCCGTCAGCGCGCGGTGGCGGTGTAGTCGTAGAAGCCGCGGCCGGACTTGCGGCCCAGCAGGCCCGCGTCGACCATCCGGAGCAGCAGCGGGGGAGCGGCGTACAGCTGCTCCTTGTACTCGTGGTACATCGAGTCCGCGATCGAGGCGATGGTGTCCAGCCCGATCAGGTCGCACAGGCGCAGCGGCCCCATCGGGTGGGCGCAGCCGGCCTCCATGCCCTTGTCGATGTCCTCGGCGGTGGCCACGCCGGACTCGAACATCCGCACGGCGGAGAGCAGGTACGGCACCAGCAGCGCGTTGACCACGAAGCCGGCCCGGTCGCGGGCCCGGATCGGCTCCTTGTGCAGCACCTCCACCGCGAACGCCTCGGCGCGGGCCACCGTCTCCGGCGAGGTGGTCAGGGCCGGGATGACCTCGACCAGCCGCTGTACCGGTGCCGGGTTGAAGAAGTGCAGCCCGAGCACCTGCTCCGGGCGGGAGGTGGTCGCGGCGAGCTTGACGATCGGGATGGAGGAGGTGTTGGACGCCAGGATCGCGTCCGGCCGCGTCACCACCTGGTCCAGGGTCCGGAAGATCGCCACCTTGACGTCCTCGCGCTCGGCCACCGCCTCCACCACCAGGTCGCGGTCGGCGAAGTCGGCCAGTTCGGTGGTGAAGGCGATCCGGGAGAGCGCCGCGTCGCGCTGCTCCTCGGCCAGCTTGCCGCGCTTGACGGCAGTGTCCAGCGAGTTGGCCAGCCGGGCGCGGCCCAGTTCCAGCGCCTCGCCGCTCGCCTCGGAGACCAGTACGTCCAGGCCGGCCCGTGCGAAGACCTCCGCGATGCCCGACCCCATGAGGCCGCAGCCCACCACCCCGACGCGTCCGATGCCGCTCACACGCTTGCCTTTCGTTGTGTCCGGTTGGCACAGCGCGGGGGCAGGGTATGCCGGGCCCGCGCTGCCGTGCCGACGTTACCGGTCCGGTCGGTCCGGCTCACGGCGGGGCCTGCGGCGGGTGGCGCGGCGGATCAGGACAGGTAGTCCTCCACCTCGGTGGCGGGCCGCACCCGGGCCTGCCCCGGGTCCTCGTCGAACTCCTCCTTGGCCCGGCGCTGGCGCAGCAGGTCCCAGCAGCGGTCGAGTTCGGTCTCCAGCGCGGTGAGCTGCGCGCGGGCGATGTCGCCGTCCACGCGGCCCTGCGCGATCTGGGCCCGGAGCTCCTTCTCCGCGGCGACCATGTCACCGATCCGGGTGAACAGCTGCTCGTTTCCGGTGGGTGGTTGGGCTGTCATCGCTCGCCTCCCTGGTCCTCTTGCCACTGTAGGACGGGTTGCCCCTGCAAGTCGGGCTGCCCCTGCAAGACGGGCTGCCACCGTAAGTCGGGCTGCCCCTGCAAGGCGGGCCGCTCCCGGAGGCCGGGTCCGCCGGGCGCGCGGTGCCCCGGGGCGAGGAGCGGCGGGGAGGCGGCGTCGGGCGGCGCGGGGAAGTCGGAGACGGCCAGCTCGACCAGCTCCTCGCAGCCGGCCCGCCCGCACTCGCAGCAGAACGGGTACACCGTCGTGCCGGTGTCCGGGGGCGCCCAGGGCCGGACGAAGAACGCCAGGTGCTGCGAGACGACGGCCCGGTTGCCGTACCGCAGCAGCCGCCGCCGCTCGGCCGCGCCCCCGGCGACCGGGCCCGCGGCCAGCGCGGCGGCGAACAGCTCCTCGACCTCGGCCGCCGTCTCCCGTACGCCGCGCCGCCCGTCGACGGTCAGCACCCGGCCCCCGTGCTCCCGCACCTGCTCCTCGATCTCCCGCAGCAGCCGCCGGTACAGCGCGGCCGCGCCGCGCGACAGCCCCCGCTCGGCCAGCCGGGCGCGCTGCACCTGCGGTGACGGCAGCAGCCACAGCGAGCGGTCGCCGGTCCCGGCGATCTGGGGGGTGACGGGTGTGCCCTCCGCGACGACCAGCGGTGCGGCGGGCAGGGCGCGCACATCGTCGCGGATCATCGGGCCGCGCTCATGGTGCAGGGACATCGCCAGCAGCTCCTCGGACGGCACCGCCCAGCGCTCCGCGCGCGACAGCCGCTCCCAGCGGACGGCGGGCGGGCAGCCGGCGGCGAGGGCCCGGTCCCGGTGCTCCCAGGTGTGGGCGTCCGCGCTGTACCAGCGCAGGCCCCACCGCCGGGCGAGCAGCCGGGCCACGGTCGTCTTCCCCGCGCCGGGCGGCCCCCCGATCCACAGCACCGGCGGCATCGCCCACCACCCCTCTCCGCCACCCGGACCCGGCGGGGACCAGCGTCCCCGGTGCGGGCGGCACGGGGACATCTTGCATGGATTTTCTATACTGCGTATATTCATGCTCAGTCGTAGGAGGGATCACCCATGGCATTCCGGGCTGCCGTCGCCGGTGCGAGCGGATATGCGGGCGGCGAGGTACTGCGCCTGCTCCTCGGCCACCCAGAGATCGAGATCGGGGCGCTCACCGGCGGTTCCAACGCCGGGACGGCGCTCGGCGTCCTCCAACCCCATCTGCTGCCGCTGGCGGACCGGGTCCTGGAAGCCACTACCCCGGAAGCGCTCGCCGGACACGACATCGTCTTCCTGGGCCTGCCGCACGGCCAGTCCGCCGCCGTCGCGGAGGCGCTGGGCGACGAGGTGCTGGTGATCGACTGCGGCGCCGACTTCCGGCTGAAGAACCCCGCCGACTGGGAGCGGTTCTACGGCTCCCCGCACGCCGGGACCTGGCCCTACGGCCTGCCCGAGCTGCCCGGCCACCGCGACGCGCTCAAGGGCGGCAAGCGGATCGCCGTCCCCGGCTGCTACCCGACGGCCGTCTCGCTGGCCCTCTTCCCCGCGTACGCGGCGGGGCTGGCCGAGCCCGAGGCCGTGGTGGTCGCCGCCTCCGGCACCTCCGGCGCGGGCAAGGCGCCCAAGCCGCACCTGCTGGGCAGCGAGGTGATGGGCTCGATGAGCCCGTATGGCGTCGGCGGCGTCCACCGGCACACCCCCGAGATGGCGCAGAACCTCAGCCCGGTGGCCGGGCAGGACGTGCTGGTCTCCTTCACCCCGACCCTGGCCCCGATGTCCCGGGGCATCCTCGCCACCTGCACCGCCAAGGCACGGCCGGGGGTGACCGCCGCCGGGGTGCGCGCCGCGTATGCCGAAGCGCTGGCCGGTGAGCCCTTCGTCCACCTGCTGCCCGAGGGGCAGTGGCCGAGCACCGCCGCCGTGTACGGCTCCAACGCCGCCCTGATCCAGGTCGCGCTGGACGAGACGGCCGGGCGGATCGTCGCCATCAGCGCCATCGACAACCTGGCCAAGGGCACGGCGGGCGGCGCGATCCAGAGCATGAACATCGCCCTCGGCCTGCCCGAGACGCTCGGCCTGCCCCTGATCGGAGTCGCCCCGTGACCGCCACCCCCACCCCGGCCGCCGGCCAGGGCGTCACGGCGGCCCGTGGCTTCCGCGCGGCGGGCGTCACCGCCGGCATCAAGCAGTCCGGCACCCCTGACCTGGCCCTGGTCGTCAACGACGGCCCCTCGCTCGCCGCCGCCGGCGTCTTCACCGGCAACCGGGTCAAGGCCGCGCCGGTGCTCTGGTCCGAGCAGGTGCTCAAGGGCGGCCTGGTCTCCGCCGTGGTGCTCAACTCCGGCGGCGCCAACGCCTGCACCGGCCCGCTGGGCTTCCAGGACACCCACGCCACCGCCGAGCGGGCCGCCGAGGCCCTGGGCCTCAACGCCGGCGAGATCGCCGTCTGCTCCACCGGCCTGATCGGTGAGCGGCTGCCGATGGCCAAGCTGCTGCCCGGCGTCGACCAGGCCGCCAAGGCGCTCGATGCCGACGGCGGCGAGGCGGCCGCCGTCGCCATCAAGACCACCGACACCGTCCACAAGACCGCCGCCGTGACGGTCGACGGCTGGACGGTGGGCGGCATGGCCAAGGGCGCGGGCATGCTCGCCCCCGGCCTCGCCACCATGCTGGTCGTCCTCACCACCGACGCGGCGGTCGACTCCGCCGGGCTGGACGCCGCGCTGCGCGCCGCCACCCGTACCACCTTCGACCGGATCGACTCCGACGGCTGCATGTCCACCAATGACACCGTGCTGCTGCTGGCCTCCGGCGCCTCCGGCACCGCTCCCGACCCGGCGGCCTTCGCGGAGGCCGTCCGCGCGGTCAGCGCCGATCTGGCCCGGCAGCTGATCGGGGACGCCGAGGGCGCGAGCAAGGACATCCGGATCGACGTCACCGGCGCCGCCACCGAGGAGGACGCCGTCCAGGTCGCCCGCACGGTGGCCCGCAACAATCTGCTCAAGTGCGCGATCCACGGCGAGGACCCCAACTGGGGCCGGGTGCTCTCCGCCATCGGTACCACTTCGGCCGTCTTCGACCCCGATGAGCTGGATGTCGCCATCAACGGTGTACTGGTATGCCGGGCCGGGCAGACCGGCGAGGACCGCAACCTGGTCGACATGTCGGCGCGCGAGGTTGTGATCAGCGCCGATCTGCACGCCGGCAGCGCCACCGCCACCGTATGGACCAATGACCTGACCGCCGACTACGTCCACGAGAACAGCGCGTACAGCACATGAGCATCGCAACCGGCAAGCCGTCAGCAGCAGCGACCCACGGGAGCCCCGTGAACACCGAGCCGGCCTCAGCCCAGGCCCGCAATCACACCGCCCTGCCCAAGGCCCGTACGCTCATCGAAGCCCTGCCGTGGCTGGAGCGCTTCCACGGCAAGACCGTCGTCATCAAGTTCGGCGGGAACGCCATGGTCGACGAGGCGCTCCAGCGCGCCTTCGCCCAGGACGTCGTCTTCCTGCGCTACGCGGGCATCAGGCCCGTCGTGGTGCACGGCGGCGGCCCGCAGATCAACGCCCACCTCGACCGGCTGGGCCTGGAATCCTCCTTCACCGCCGGCCTGCGGGTCACCACCGCCGAGACCATGGACGTGGTCCGGATGGTGCTCGCCGGCCAGGTGCAGCGCAATCTGGTCGGCCTGCTCAACGAGCACGGGCCGTTCGCGGTCGGCATGACCGGGGAGGACGCCCACACCCTCACCGCCGTCAAGCGCTACGCCGAGGTCGACGGCGAGCAGGTCGACATCGGCCTGGTCGGGGACATCGTCAAGGTCGAGCCCGGCACCGTCCAGGCGCTGATCGACAACGGCCGCATCCCGGTGATCTCCTCCATAGCCCGCAGCGACGACGGCGCCGTTTACAACATCAACGCCGACCTCGCCGCCGCCGCGCTGGCCTCCGCGCTGGGGGCCGAGATGCTGGTGGTGCTCACCGACGTCGAGGGTCTGTACGCCGACTGGCCGGCCAGCGACGACGTGATCAGCAGGCTCACCACCAGCGAGCTGGAGGAGCTGCTGCCCACCCTGGCCAGCGGCATGGTGCCCAAGATGGAGGGCTGCCTGCGGGCGGTCCGCGAGGGCGTCGGCACCGCCCGGGTGCTGGACGGCCGCGTCCAGCACTCCCTGCTGCTGGAGATCTTCACCGATGAGGGGATCGGCACCATGGTGGTGCCCGACCCCGTGTCCGATGCCACCGCAACAACTGGCGCCACCACGACCACTGACGGGGGTCAGTCATGAGCAGCAACGCGGAACTCACCGGCCGCTGGCAGCAGAGCCTGATGGACAACTACGGCACCCCCCGGCTGCCGCTGGTCAGCGGCGAGGGCGCGCACTTCACCGACGCCGACGGCACGGTCTACCGCGACTTCATCGGCGGCATCGCGGTCAATGCGCTGGGCACCGCCCACCCGGCCGTGGTCGAGGCGGTCAGCCGGCAGATCGCCACCATCGGGCATGTCTCCAACCTCTTCATCGCGGAGCCCCCGGTCCGGCTCGCGGAGCGGCTGCTGGAACTGCTGGGCCGCCCCGGCCGGGTCTTCTTCTCCAACTCCGGCGCCGAGGCCGTCGAGTGCGCCTTCAAGATCGGCCGCCGGACCGGGCGCACCCACCTGGTCGCCACCGAGGGCGGCTTCCACGGCCGCACCATGGGCGCCCTGGCGCTGACCGGCCAGCCCGCCAAGCAGGACCCGTTCCGGCCGCTGCCCGGCGACGTCACCCATGTCCCGTACGGGGACGTCGAGGCGCTGCGGGAGGCCGTCAGCACCGACACCGCTGCCGTCTTCATCGAGCCGATCCAGGGCGAGAACGGCGTGATCCCGGCCCCCGACGGCTACCTCGCCGCCGCCCGTGAGATCACCCGCGCCACCGGCACCCTGCTGGTGCTGGACGAGGTGCAGACCGGCATCGGCCGCACCGGCCACTGGTTCGCGCACCAGGCGCTCGGCGTCGAGCCGGACGTCATCACCCTGGCCAAGGGCCTCGGCGGCGGCCTGCCGATCGGCGCCACCGTGGCCTTCGGCGACACCGGCGACCTGCTGACGCCCGGCCAGCACGGCACCACCTTCGGCGGCAACCCGGTGGCCTGCGCGGCGGCCCTCGCCGTACTGGACACCATCGAGGCGGACGGGCTGCTGGAGCACGTCAAGCGGCTCGGTGAGCGGCTGCGGCAGGGGATCGAGGCGCTGGGCGACCCCCTGGTCGCCCGGGTCCGCGGCGCCGGGCTGCTGCTCGGTATCGTGCTGACCGAGCCGGTCGCCGCCCGGGTGCAGGAGGCCGCCCAGCAGGCGGGCTTCCTGGTCAACGCCTGCGTCCCCGACACGGTCCGGCTCGCGCCGCCGCTGGTGGTCACCGAGCAGGACGTGGACGCCCTGCTGGCAGCTCTGCCCGGGGTGCTGGCGAGCGTGCGGGATGCTGTCCCCAGCGATCGACGACCGTAGGCAGGAGAGCCGCCCCTCATGACCGATGTCCACCGCGCCCAGGCCGGGCAGCCGACGCCGCAGGTCCCGCAGACCCGCACGGCCCGGCACCGGCGGATCGTGGACCTGCTGACCCGCCAGCCGGTGCGTTCGCAGAGCCAGCTGGCCAAGCTGCTCGCCGACGACGGGCTGGTGGTGACCCAGGCCACCCTCTCCCGCGACCTGGACGAGCTGGGCGCGGTCAAGATCCGGAACAAGGACGGCGCGCTGATCTACGCGGTCCCGGCGGAGGGCGGCGACCGTACTCCCCGGGCACCGCTGGGGGAGTCCGCCACCGAGGGGCGGATGGCGCGGCTGGCAGGGGAGCTGATGGTCTCCGCGACCGCGTCCGGCAATCTGGTGGTGCTGCGCACCCCGCCGGGCGCGGCGCAGTTCCTGGCCTCGGCCATCGACCAGGCGGAGGTGTTCGAGATCATCGGCACCATCGCCGGGGATGACACCGTGCTGCTGATCAGCCGCGACCCGCAGGGCGGCCAGGAGTTGGCCGACCACCTGATGCAGCTGGCCCAGTCGAAGAGTGCCTGAGTCGCGCAGCTGAGCCCCGCCCCCGACCGCCCGTGGAGACCCGCTCTCCACGGGCGGTCGCGCGTCCCAGCTGCTCGGCTTTGAATTCCATACGGACTCATGCATACTTATGCCTAGCACCGCATGGAGTGCCCCGCACCCACTGTGGCCCCGCACCCACTGTGAAGGAGAAAGCCGTGACCGAGCGCGTCGTACTCGCCTACTCGGGCGGTCTGGACACGTCCGTCTGCATCGGCTGGATCGCCGAGGAGACCGGCGCCGAGGTCATCGCGGTCGCCGTGGACGTCGGCCAGGGCGGCGAGGACCTCGACGTCATCCGCAAGCGGGCGCTGGCCTGCGGTGCGGTGGAGGCCGAGGTCGCCGACGCCCGCGACGAGTTCGCCGACGAGTACTGCCTGCCCGCCATCAAGGCCAACGCGCTGTACATGGACCGCTATCCGCTGGTCTCGGCGCTCTCCCGGCCGGTGATCGTCAAGCACCTGGTCGCCGCCGCCCACAAGCACGGCGCCGGCATCGTCGCCCACGGCTGCACCGGCAAGGGCAACGACCAGGTCCGCTTCGAGGCGGGCATCTCCTCGCTGGCCCCCGACCTGAAGTGCATCGCCCCGGTCCGGGACTACGCGATGACCCGGGACAAGGCCATCGCCTTCGCGGAGGCCAAGAACCTCCCGATCGCCACCTCCAAGAAGTCCCCGTACTCCATCGACCAGAACGTCTTCGGCCGCGCCGTGGAGACCGGCTTCCTGGAGGACATCTGGAACGCCCCGATCGAGGACATCTACGAGTACACCCAGAACCCCGCCGAGCCCCGTGAGGCCGACGAGGTCGTCATCACCTTCAAGCAGGGCGTCCCGGTCGCCATCGACGGCAAGCCGGTCACCGTGCTCCAGGCGATCGAGCAGCTCAACCAGCGGGCCGGCGCCCAGGGCATCGGCCGACTCGACATCGTCGAGGACCGGCTGGTCGGCATCAAGTCCCGCGAGGTGTACGAGGCCCCGGGCGCGATCGCGCTGATCACCGCTCACCAGGAGCTGGAGAACGTCACCGTCGAGCGGGAGCTGTCCCGGTACAAGAAGGGCGTCGACCAGCGCTGGGGCGAGCTGGTCTACGACGGCATGTGGTTCTCGCCGCTCAAGCGGGCGCTGGAGGGCTTTGTCGAGGAGGCCAACCAGCATGTCTCCGGCGACGTCCGGATGACCCTGCACGGCGGCCGCGCGGTGGTCACCGGCCGGCGAAGCGAGGAGTCGCTGTACGACTTCAACCTGGCCACGTACGACACCGGCGACACCTTCGACCAGTCGCTCTCCAAGGGCTTCATCGAGATCTTCGGCATGTCGTCCAAGATCGCGGCCAAGCGCGACCTGCGGGCCTGACCGCACCGGTGTGACCAGCAGTGCCGATAGCAGTACCGGAGTGACCAAGTAGTGCAGGGCCCCGGCCGTCCCCAGGACTCCGGGGCCCTCGATCGCCACAGCACCCCAAGGAGTACCAGGTGTCGCACGACCCGACCTCGACCGCCGCCGGTGACGTGCGCCTGTGGGGCGGCCGATTCGCGGACGGCCCCGCCGAGGCGCTGGCCCGGCTGTCCGCCTCCGTGCACTTCGACTGGCGGCTGGCGCCGTACGACATCGCGGGCTCCCGCGCCCACGCCCGGGTGCTGCACAAGGCGGGGCTGCTCAGCGACGACGAGCTGACCCGGATGCTGGACGGCCTGGACCGGCTGCTGGCCGACGTCGAGTCGGGCTCCTTCACCGGCACGGTGGCCGACGAGGACGTGCACACCGCGCTGGAGCGCGGCCTGCTGGAGCGGCTCGGCCCCGACCTGGGCGGCAAGCTGCGGGCCGGCCGGTCGCGCAACGACCAGGTCGCCACCCTCTTCCGGATGTACCTGCGCGACCACGCCCGGACCATCGGCGGCCTGCTGCTGGACCTCCAGCAGGCCCTGGTCGGCCTGGCCGAGGCCCACCCGGACACCGCCATGCCCGGCCGCACCCACCTCCAGCACGCCCAGCCGGTGCTCTTCGCCCACCATGTGCTGGCCCATGTCCAGGCGCTCTCCCGGGACGCCGAGCGGCTGCGCCAGTGGGACACCCGGACGGCGGTCTCCCCGTACGGCTCCGGTGCGCTGGCCGGCTCCTCGCTCGGGCTGGACCCGGAGGCGGTCGCCGCCGACCTGGGCTTCGAGGGCGGCTCGGCCGGCAACTCCATCGACGGCACGGCCGCCCGGGACTTCGTGGCGGAGTTCGCCTTCGTCACCGCGATGATCGGCGTCAACCTCTCCCGGATCTCGGAGGAGGTGATCATCTGGAACACCAAGGAGTTCGGCTTCATCACGCTGCACGACGCCTTCTCCACCGGCTCCTCGATCATGCCGCAGAAGAAGAACCCCGACATCGCGGAGCTGGCGCGCGGCAAGTCCGGTCGGCTGATCGGCAACCTCACCGGGCTGCTCGCCACCCTCAAGGGCCTGCCGCTGGCGTACAACCGCGACCTCCAGGAGGACAAGGAGCCGGTCTTCGACTCCTGCGACACCCTGGAGGTGCTGCTGCCCGCCTTCACCGGCATGATCGCCACCCTCACCGTGCACCGGGAGCGGCTGGAGGAGCTGGCCCCGGCCGGCTTCTCGCTGGCCACCGACATCGCGGAGTGGCTGGTCAAGCAGGGCGTGCCCTTCCGGGTGGCGCACGAGGTGGCCGGCGAGTGCGTCAAGGTCTGCGAGCAGCGGGGCATCGAGCTGGCCGACCTCAGCGACGAGCAGTTCGCCGCCATCTCCGCGCACCTCACTCCCGAGGTCCGCTCGGTCCTCACCGTGCACGGCTCGCTGGCCTCCCGCGACGGCCGGGGCGGCACCGCTCCGGCGGCGGTCGCCCGGCAGCTCGCGGAGGTCAAGGCCGACCTGGCGGTCCAGCAGGAGTGGGCGGACGCCAAGCGCTGACCCGCGCCCGCAGGGGCGGTCCGGCAACCGCCGGGCCGCCCCTGCGGCGTACCGGGGGCGGCCGTACGGGCAGACCCCGCGCGCACCCGGAGCCGCCGCGCCGATCGGCTGGGTCTGCTGACGCTGCGTGAGGTTCCGGCGACCCGTGGTCCGGTGCGGACGGAGCCCCCGGCGGTGCTGCCGCTCCGCCCCGCCGCCGCGCGGTGGCATCGGCCGGGACCGGTTCCGCCGCCTCGTCCGGCCGGGTCGGCTGCTCTGCCCGGCCCCGAGCGGCGGCGCGCCGGGAGAGTGATCTTCGCCACGTGGGGGTCCGTCAGGTTGCAAACGTCCGACGGCGGGGTAGTGCCTGGGCGAACGCATCTCTTGACGAACCCGCGCCCGCCCGGATACTGAGCGTGAGCGCGGTCCGTCCTCCTCCGATCCGGCGACCACCGGGCCATGGGAGCGGTACGTTCGCGCCCCACCCCCGGCCGGGAGCGATCCCCGGCACGGGTCCACCTCCGGTCAGGGCCGCCCGCGCGCTCCCCCCATCCCTCGGCGCCGGGCACACACGAAGGGGAGGCATGCGCCCATGGGCATGAGCGTGATCATCTCGGACGCCGGCGAGGACGACGCCGAGCAGATCCTGAAACTCCAGTACCTCTGCTTCCAGAGCGAGGCGGCACTCTACGGGGACTGGACCATCGAGCCGCTGACGCAGACTCTGCAGAGCCTGCGCCAGGAGCTCACCGAGCAGTGCGCACTGGTCGCCCGGCTCGGCGGCGAGGTGGTCGGCTCGGTACGCGGCTGGGTGGACGACGCGGGCGTGGCCCGGATCGGCCGGCTGGCCGTCCACCCGCGCATGCAGGGCCACGGCCTCGGCGGCCGCCTGCTGACCGGCATCGAGCAGCGGTTGGCCGCCACCGGCCGGGTCCGGGTGTACCGGCTGTTCACCGGGCACCGCAGCCTGGGCAACCAGCGGCTCTACCGGCGCCTGGGCTACCAGGAGACCGGCGTGGTGGAGGTGGACCGCCGGCTCAGCATGGTCACCCTGGAGAAGTCCGCGCTCCCCGAGGACCTCCCCTCCCCAGCCGCGCCGACCCTGGCGGCCAGCGCCTGAACCCAGCCGCGCCCGCCCAGCCGCGCCCGCCCAGTCGCGCCCGCCCCGCCGCACCAGGCCGGGCGGGCGCGGCTGTGGGCGGTCTCACGGTCCGGGGCCCGGCCGCCGTCCGGAGCCCCGGGTAGAGTCGAAGATCATGGACATCACCGCAGACGCCCTGCTCTTCGACATGGACGGCACCCTGGTCGACTCCACCCCCGCCGTACAGCGCTGCTGGCTGGCCTGGATGGCCGAGTACGGGCTGACCGCTGCGGACTTCGCCAGGATCTTCACCCATGGCCGCCCGGCGGTGGAGATCATCCGGGATGTGCTCTCCCCGGAGCAGCTGGCCGGTCAGGGGCTGGCGACCGCGCTGCGCCGGATCGAGGAGATCGAGATCGCGGACACCGAGGGCACCGTCGCGCTGCCCGGTGCCCAGGCGCTGCTGGAGTCGCTGCCGGCCGGCCGCTGGGCCGTGGTCACCTCGGCCACCCGGGCGCTGGCGGAGGTCCGGCTGAAGGTCGCCGGGCTGGCGGCGCCGCTGCTGGTCACCGCCGACGACATCACCCGGGGCAAGCCCGACCCCGAGCCGTTCCTGCTGGGCGCCACGCTGCTGGGCGCCGACCCGGCCCGCTGCGTGGCCGTCGAGGACGCCCCGGCCGGGCTGGCCGCCGCCCGCGCCGCCGGGATGCGGAGCATCGCGGTCACCACCACCCACCGGCGCGCCGAGCTGGCTGCCGACGTGGTGGTCGACGGCCTGCGCCAGGTCTCGGCGGCACCGGTACCGGACGGCCTGCGCGTCCGGGTGACCGGCTGACGGACGGTTTTCGTCCGCAATGCGGACGGTCGGGGCCGGAATTTGGGCGCCGTCGCGCCGGTCTGATTTACTTACCGCATGACTGAGACGGCGAACCGCACCCCCACCGGCACCCTGCCGGCAGGTGGTTGTGCCATGTGTCGCCGAATGCGCGTCTGCTGAGGGTCCCCGTACCAGCCTCGCGCCCCGAAGCGAGACCCCCGCGCGCTGCCGCTGCGGCCCGCGCTCTGCCCCCCTGCTGACCCGCACCCAGTCCTCGTCCCGCGCCCCGGGCCCCGGCCGCGCCACGCGCAGCCGCCCGCCGTCGCTGAGGCACGCCCGCACGGCACCCCCGGCCGGTTCGACGCGCCCGCGCGCACCCGGCCCGGAACCGCACACCGCCGACGCGCGGCGGCCTGCCGCCCCGCGCCCCGACCCACGGATGCCCCCTGTGATCACCACCGCAGACCTGACCAAGGTCTACCGCGTACGAGGCCGCGACGTCGTCGCCCTCGACGGCGTCGACCTGCACGTCCGAGAGGGCGAGGTGTACGGCGTCGTCGGCACCAGCGGCGCGGGCAAGAGCACCCTGATCCGCTGCGTGAACATGCTGGAGCGCCCCACCTCCGGCACCGTCACCGTCGACGGGCAGGAGCTCACCCGGCTGGCCGGGCGCGGCCCCCGGGCCGGCCGCGAACTGCGGGCCGCCCGGCGCCGCATCGGCATGGTCTTCCAGCACTTCAACCTGCTCGCCTCGCGCACCGTACGGGAGAACGTCGAACTGCCGCTGGAGATCATCGGCCTGGACCGCACCGACCGCCGCCGCAAGGCCGCCGAACTGCTCGACCTGGTCGGCCTCACCGACAAGGCCGCCGCCTACCCCGCCCAGCTCTCCGGTGGGCAGAAGCAGCGCGTCGGCATCGCCCGCGCGCTGGCGGGCGACCCCAAGGTGCTGCTCTCCGACGAGGCCACCTCGGCGCTCGACCCGGAGACCACCCGCTCGATCCTGGCGCTGCTGCGCGACCTGGGCCGGGAGCTGGGCCTGACCGTACTGCTGATCACCCATGAGATGGACGTGATCAAGTCGGTCTGCGACTCGGCCGCGCTGATGCGGCACGGCAAGGTGGTGGAGTCCGGCCGCCTCAGCGACCTGCTCGCCACCCCCGGCTCCGAACTGGCCCGCGAGCTGTTCCCGCTCGGCGACCTGCCCACCGGCGGCAGCCCGGCGGCCACCGTGCTGGAGATCACCTTCCAGGGCGACACCGCCGCCCAGCCGTTCATCTCCCAGCTGGCCCGCACCTACCACGTGGACCTCAACATCCTCGGCGCGGCCGTGGAGACCATCGGCGGCCGCCAGGTCGGCCGGATGCGGGTCGAGCTGCCCGGCAGCTTCGAGGACAACGTCGTCCCCGTCGGCTATCTGCGCGAGCAGGGCCTCCAGGTGGACGTAGCGGAGCGGCCCGCCACCGGGCCGCGTACGGAGGAGGCAGCATGACCTGGGACGACATGCAGCCGCTGCTCCAGACGGCCACCCGCGAGACGCTCTACATGGTCGGTGTCGCCGCGCTGGTCACCCTGCTGGTCGGCCTGCCGGTCGGCGTGCTGCTGGTCCTCACCGACCGGGGCGGGCTGCTGGCCAACCGCCCGGTCAACAAGGCCGTCGGCGCGGTGGTGAACATCGGCCGCTCGCTGCCGTTCATCATCCTGATGGTGGCGATCATCCCCTTCACCCGCTGGGTGGCCGGGACCACCCTCGGCTGGCAGGCCGCCACCGTGCCGCTGGCGGTCGGCGCCGTCCCGTTCTTCGCCCGGCTGGTGGAGGCCTCGGTCCGCGAGGTGGACCCCGGGCTGGTCGAGGCGGTCCAGGCGATGGGCGGCTCCACCTGGACGGTGGTCCGCAAGGCGCTGCTGCCCGAGGCACTGGCCTCGCTGGTGGCCGGCCTCACCACCACCGTGATCGCCCTGGTCGGCTACTCCGCGATGGCCGGTACGGTCGGCGGCGGCGGCCTGGGCACCCTCGCCGTCAACTACGGCTACATGCGCTTCGAGACCGGCTTCATGGTCGTGATCGTGATCGAGCTGGTCATCCTGGTCACCCTCGTCCAACTGGTCGGCGACGTCGCCGTACGCCGGCTCTCGCACCGAGGCTCCGGCCCGGTCCGACTGCTGCGCCGCCGCCGTGCCGCAGCAGCCCCGCAGTCCACTCCCACCGGCGGGGAGGCGCCCGACCCCGGGCCCGCCGCCACCGGCGCGGACGGCGACCCCGCCGCCGCGCGGCCGGCATCCTCCCCGCGTTAGCACCCCCCGCCCACCGGCCCGCGAACCGGGCCACCGGGCATCCCCATATGGAGAAAGGCACTCTTCGTGCGCAACGCCATCAAGCTCACCACCAGCATCATCGCCGCGGCCGGTCTCTCCCTCGGCCTGGCCGCCTGCGGCAGCGACTCATCGTCGTCCGACTCCGCGACCGGCACGGACAAGCCGCTGGTCGTCGTCGCCAGTCCCACCCCGCACGCCCGCATCCTCGACTACATCAAGGACCACCTGGCCGCCAAGGCGGGCCTGAAGCTGCAAATCAAGCAGGTCACCGACTATGTCACGCCGAACACCGCCGTGCAGGACGGCTCGGCCGACGCCAACTTCTTCCAGCACCAGCCCTACCTGGACGACTTCAACAAGCAGCGCGGCACCGACCTGGTCTCGGTGGAGACCGTCCACCTGGAGCCGCTGGGCGTCTACTCCAAGAAGGTCAAGCAGCTCACCGACCTGCCGGACGGCGCCACCGTCGCCGTCCCCAACGACGCCACCAACGAGGCACGGGCGCTGAAGCTGCTCGCGGACAACGGCCTGATCACCCTCAAGGACGGCGCCGGCACCGCCGCCACCGTGCACGACGTCACCGGCAACCCCAAGCACCTCAAGTGGAAGGAGCTCGAAGCCGCCCAGCTGCCGCGCTCCCTCGACGACGTGGGCGCCGCCGTGATCAACGGCAACTACGCGCTGGACGCCGGGCTCAAGCCCACCAGCGACGCCCTCGCGGTGGAGAAGGCCATCGGCAACCCCTACGCCAATGTGCTGGTGGTCAAGCAGGGCCACCAGAGCGACCCCCGGGTGCAGAAGCTCGCCGAGCTGCTGCACTCCGACGAGGTCCGCAGCTACATCGAGGACACCTTCAAGGGCTCCGTCATCCCGGCGTTCTGACCGCCGCGCCCACCGGGCCCGGCCCCCCGCGCGGGGGGGCCGGGCCCGGTGGGCCGTCAGACCCGATGGGTCCAGTACAGGTCGGTGATGTACGGCAGCTCGATGCGCTCGCCGTCCCTGGTCTGCGGATGGGCCCGCAGCACCGCGTCCACCTCGGCCCGCACCCGCTGCTGCCCGGCCGGGTCCAGCGCCGCGATGATGCTGCTGGACGCCATCCGCTCCAGCACGCCCTCCCGGGTCACCGGATGCGGGTTCGGCAGGTGCCGCTCCTGGATGGCGGACCAGCAGGGCCGCCGCTCCAGCAGCCGCCGCCAGGCGCCGTCCAGATGGCTGGGCAGCCCCTCCGGCGCCCGGCCGAAGTAGATCTGCTGGAAGTCGCGCACCCAGGGCACCGAGGTGTCGAAGGTGTTCCACACCAGGGCCAGCGCCCCACCCGGCCGCAGCACCCGCTCCACCTCGGCCAGCGCCTCGTCCGGCCGGAACCAGTGCCAGGACTGCGCCGCCACCACCACGTCCGCCGAGCCGTCCGGCAGCCCGGTGGCCTCGGCCGTGCCGTCGCCCACCTCCACCCCGGGCAGCAGCTCCGCCAGCCGCCCGCGCATCGCCGCCACCGGCTCCAGCGCGATCACCCGGGCCCCGGTCAGCGCCAGCAGCCGGGTGAACTTGCCGGTACCCGCCCCCAGATCCACCACCGTACGACCGCGCTCCAAGCGCACCGCGTCGGCCAGCTCGCGGATCACCGGCATCGGATAGGACGGCCGGGACCGCTCGTAGGTGTCCGCCGCCCGCTGGTACCCGACCCCTGCCGCCTGGTGAACCGTCACGCCCCCTGACGCTATCAGCCGCAGGTGGACGACGTGCGAACGACGTGCGGCGCCCGTACGGCACCCGTACGGCGCCCGGATGGCAGCCGATCACCGCCCCCGCCGCGTCCCCGGCCGTCCCAAGCCGCTGCGCGCGCCGCGCCGATGCTGCATGCTGCTGTCTCCGCCGTTCGCGCACCGCCCCGCGGTGCCGGCGGCCCCGCTCATAAAGCATGATCACCGAGGTCACCGCCGCCGGGCAGCCCACCGGCAGGCGGGGCGTACCGTGTGTGCACCACCCGGCGAGGAGAGACGGCCATGGCACCCACCTTCCCCGAGACCGCGATCAGCACCGAACGGCTGCTGCTGCGCCCCTTCGAGGAGGAGGACGTCCCCGCCCTGGTGGAGATGGTCAACGACGAGCTGGTCCGCTGCTGGACCGCCGTACCGCAGCCCTACACCGAGCGGCACGCCCGCGAGTGGGTGCACACCCGCGCCCCCGGCGACCGGGCCGAGGGCCGGGGCATCGCCTTCGCCGTCACCGAGAACCTCACCCAGCGGCTGGTCGGCCTCGTCCAGCTGCACCGCACCCACTGGCGGCTGCGCTCCACCGAGGCGACCCTGATCACCGCCGCCTGGGCGCGTGGCGAGGGCTACGCGCCCGAGGCGCTGCTCGCCGTCGCCCAGTGGCTCTTCGAGGACCAGGGCTTCGAGCGGCTGGAGCTGCGCACCGCCGCCGGCAACACCGCCGCCCAGCAGGTCGCCCAGAAGACCGGCGGCATCAGCGAGGGCGTGCTGCGCAGCGCCTGGATAGTGCGCGGCGGCGAACCGGGCGGCGGCGACGGCGAGACGCGCACCGATCTGATCGTCTGGAGCCTGCTCCCGGAGGATCTGGAGCTCCCCCGCCGCCCCGCCGTCGACGACCGCTACGCGAGCTGGGTCTGACGCACGGCTGATCGATACCGGTACGCTCCTCGCGGGCGGACGCCCGGCCCCGCCGCCCGTGGCGGCCCGGCCGCGCACCACCCGTACCACCGGGCAAGGGGGCCCCGGTACTCCGGCACCTCGTACGGCTGCGCGCCGGGACGGTACGCGGGGCACGGCACATCGGGCACGGCGCATCGGTGGGCACGGCACATCGGTTACGGACAGCGAGGAGAGCGGCCGGAATGGCTGACCGGGTCACGGTCATCGGGTGGGACGGCACTCCGCTCACCGAAGCGGCACGCGCGGCGCTCGGCGCCGCCACCCTGGTGGCGGGGGCCCCGTACCAGCTCAACGCGCTCCCACTGCCGCGCGCCGCCGAGCGGATGGCGCTGGGCAGCGTCGAACTCGCCGCCCGCCGGATCGCCGACCACCGGGGGGCGGCCGTGGTCGTCGCCGAGGGCGACCCGGGCTTCTTCGGGGTGGTGCGCACCCTGCGCCGCCCGGAGTTCGGTCTGGAGCTGGAGGTGCTGCCCGCCGTCTCCTCGGTCGCCGCCGCCTTCGCCAGGGCCGGCATGCCCTGGGACGACGCCCAGGTGGTCAGCGCCCACGGGCGGCGGCTGCGCCGGGCGGCCAACGTCTGCCGGGCCAACCCCAAGGTCGCCGTCCTCACCGCCCCCGGCGCGGGCCCCACCGAACTCGCCCTGATGCTCCGCGATGTGCACCGCACCTTCGTGGTCTGCGAGGCCCTGGGCACCCCGGACGAGGAGATCAGCGTGCTGACCTCCGAGCGGGTGCCTGACCACGTCTGGCGCGACCCCAATGTGGTCCTGGTGGTGGGCGGCCACACCCGGGGCGGCACCGAGGCCGCCGGCTGGATCGCCGGGCACCCGCTCGACTACCCCGGCCCGGTGCGCGGCTGGGCACTGCCCGCCGAGGCGTACGCGGCCGGCGACCGCCCGCTCGGCGTGACCGGCGCCGCCCCCGAACCGGCCGACCAGGCCAGGTCCGGCGGCGCGGGGGCCGGTGCGCTGCCGCCCGAGGCCCGCGCCCTGGCGCTGGCCCGGTTGGGGCCGCGCCCCGGTGACCTGCTCTGGTCGGTCGGCGCGGGCAGCGGCTCGCTGGCGGTGGAGGCGGCGCGCTTCGGCGCCGCCGTGGTCGCCGTCGACCCGGACGCCGGGGCCTGCGGGCAGGTCGCGGTCAACGCCCGCCGCTACGGCGTGGAGATCGGGGTGGTGCACGGCAACCCGCCGGAGGTGCTGGGCGAACTGCCCGAACCCGACCTGGTGGCCGTCGAGCACAGCGGTGCCGAGGTGCTCGCCGCCTGCCTGGCCCGGCGGCCGGAGCGGGTGGTGGCGGCGCCGCGCACCCTGCCGGAGACGGTGGACTTCCGCCGGGCCTTCACGGCGGCCGGCTACCGGGTGTCCGGCACCCTGGTGCAGGCGTCCGCGCTGCTCCCGGCCAATGAGCAGTGGCCCGGCGGTGACGGCGCGCTGGCGGCCGCCGTCCCGGTCCTCCTGCTCTGGGGCGAGCGCTCCGGCTGAGAATCGTCGTACGGTGGCCGTCCATGATCCGGACGAACACGGGCGTACCAGTCGGGATGGGGCACCGCCCTGACCCGATGTCCTTGTCGGCCGGTAGTCTGACGTCCGGTTGTCTCCGCGGCGGTGCGGCGGCCAGGTACCGGCGACCCCGGAACCCGACCAAGACGTGGCGGAGCCCACACCGGGCGCGCGCGTGCAGGTGTGCCGTCGGACGGGCCGGGCGAGGAGAATGCCCTGTCGTCCGGGGGCGGTCGTGCCGGTTGCCCCGGGTCCGTCGTTGTTGTAGCGGCAGGTCGGTCGCCCGGCCGGTCGTCGGCGCAGCGGAGGACCGGACGGGAACAACGGCTGCCGCGCCTGTGCGGGAGCCTCCTGCGGCCTCCGGCCGCAGGGACCCCCATGCACGCGACGGGGCGGGTGCGCTTGCGGCCCGGCCCTGAGCGGTCGGGCGCCGCGGTCTGCGGATCGCGCGCCAAGGACGCCCACGCGGCCCTGGAAGGAGTTTCTGAGATGACCGATACCGGCCACGTCCCAGCCGAGGGACTGCCGGAGCGCCCGCTCGCCGAAGCAGGTCCCGACCCGGCGTACCCGGTCGGCGTACCAGCAGGGGCGGCAGGCGCCGGTTTCCGTCCCGATCCCTTCGGCCCGGAGGCCGTCCCCGGGCCGGACGCCGCACCGCGCCCCTCCTTCACCTTCCTCGACCAGCCGGACCAGCTGGACGAGGAGGAAGACGTGCTGCTGATGCCCGGCCCGCAGGGGTCCTGGAGCGAGGCCGCGCTGCGCGAGCCGGCCCCCGGCGAGGAGACCGCCGCCCTGCCCGAGCCGCCGCCGGTCGGCGCCCCGCCGGCGGCCGCCGCCGAGCAGACGCTGCCGCTGCGGCCGGTGGCGGCAGCGGAGCCGGCCGCCCCGCCCGTCGGTACGCCGATCGCGCCCTCCTGGCCGCCGCTCCCCCCGCCGGAGGTGGCCGGCCAGGCCGCCGCCGAGCCGCAGCAGTCGCCCGTACCGCAGCAGGCCGCCGCAGCGGAGGCCGCGCCGGGCCCGTTCACTGTCGCTCCGCCGGCCGAGCCGGCACCGGTCCAGGCCGCATCGGCGGCCCGGCGTCCGCTGCACGCCGGTCCGCCCATCCCTGACCCGTCGATGACGACCGGTCAGGTGCCGGTGCGCTCGCTGGCCGACCGAGGCCCCTCGTCGGGGGAGACGCAGGGGTACGGCATCCGGATGGTGCCCGTGCAGCAGACGGGCGCACCCGACCAGGCCACCCCCGAACCGGTCGCCGCGGCGGTGCCGCAGGCTCCGGCCCCGGCCGCCGAGCCGGTCGCGCCGGTCGCGGTCGAGCCGGTTGTGCAGGCCGTACCGGAGCCGGTCGCCGCCGCGCCGGTCGCGCCCGCGCCGGTCGCCGCCGAGCAGCCCGCGCCCGCGCCCGCGCCGGTCGTTGCTGAGCAGGTCGCTGCTGAGTCGGCCGCGCCCGAGCAGGCGACCACCGCCACCGAGCAGACCCCGGCCGCAGCCGTCCCGGTGGAAGCCGCAGCGGCTCCGGCGCCGGAGGCTCCGGTGGTCGAGACCTCGGTAGCTGAGCCCCCGACAGTCGAGCCCCCGGCGGCTGAAGCCCCGGTGGTCGAGGCGACGGCGGCGGAGCCCGCCGCCGAGCCGCAGCCCGCCGAGGTGACGGCCCCCGAGGTCGCCCCCGAGCCGGCGCCGGAAGCGGCCCCCGCCCCCGAGCCGGAGAGCATCCCGGTCGTCGGCGCGGAGCAGGGCGGAGCGCAGGCGGTGCTGATCCCGGCCCCCGCCCCGGCTCCGGGCGGCCCGCACAGCCGGATCGCGGCCTTCCTGGCCGTACCGTCGGCACCCCGCCTGGCGGAGCCCGAGCCCGTCGCGGCCCCGCAGCCGGTCGAGCAGCCCGCCCCGGCACCGGTGGCACCCGAGGCCCCGGCCGAGGCCGTCGCCGCCGCCGAAGCGCCCGCCCCGGAGGCCGTACCCGCCGAAGCGCCCGCCGAGCAGCCCGAGCAGCCCGAGCAGCCCGCCGAGGCCGTGCTGCCCGAGCCCGCCGCCCCCGCCGAGGAGCCGATAGAGGCGCCCGCCGCCGTACCGGACGAGCAGCCCGCCCCGGCCGCCGCCGAGCAGCAGCCCGAGGCCACCTCGGCCGCGCCCGCCCAGGACGCCGCCGAGCAGGCCGCCGCCGCCGAGGCGCCCGCCGCCGTGGAGCCCGCCCCCGAGCCGCAGCCCGCGGCTGCGGCCCCCGCGCCGCAGGCCGAGGAGCCCCAGCAGCCCGCCGTCCACCCGGTGGCCGCCGATGGCACCGCCGCCCCCGCCGAGCCGCAGGCCGCCGCCGAGGAGCCGACCCAGGCCGCCGCCGACCCCGCCCCCCAGCCGGAGCCCGAGCCCGAGGCCGAGGCCGAGCCCACCCCCGAGCCGCCAGCCGCCCCCCAGCCCGAGGCAGCACAGGCGCCCGAGCCCGACCCGGCGCCCGAGCCCGAGCCGGAACCCGCCCAGCCGCAGGGCCCCGCCGCCCCCGGCTACGACGAGGGCATGCGCGAGGCCGTCCACCGCGTGATGCGCGAACGCCGCGACATCCGCAACGGCTTCCGCCCCGACCCGATCCCGCACGAGGTGCTGATCCGGGTCCTGGAGGCCGCCCACACCGCCCCCAGCGTGGGTTACTCCCAGCCCTGGGACTTCGTGGTCATCCGCTCCGCCAAGACCCGCCGGCGGATGCACGAGCTGGCCGAGCGCCAGCGGGTCGCCTACGCGGCCTCGCTGCCCAAGGGCCGGGCCAAGCAGTTCAAGGAAATGAAGATCGAGGCCATCCTCGAGACCCCGGTCAACATCGTGGTCACCGCCGACCGCACCCGGGGGGGCCGCCACACCCTGGGCCGCCACACCCAGCCGCAGATGGCGCCCTACTCGGCCGCGCTCGCCGTGGAGAACCTGTGGCTCGCCGCCCGCGCCGAGGGCCTGGGCGTCGGCTGGGTCTCGTTCTTCGACGAGCAGGAGATGATCCGCGAGCTGGGCCTGCCCGAGCACCTCGACGTGGTGGCGTACCTCTGCGTCGGCTATGTCGACTCCTTCCCGGACGAGCCGGAGCTCCAGCAGGCCGGCTGGGCCAAGAAGCGCCCGCTGTCCTGGGTGGTGCACGAGGAGCAGTACGGCAACCGGGCGCTGCCCGGCGAGGAGCCGCACAGCGTCCTCGGCGAGACCCTGCGCGGCATCCGCCCGCTGGACGCCAAGGCGCTGGGCGAGGCGTGGGACCGGCAGAAGCGGATGACCAAGCCGGCCGGCTCGCTGGGCATGCTGGAGATAATCTCGGCGCAGTTGTGCGGCCTCTCGCGCAAGTGCCCGCCTCCCATCCCGGAGCCCGCCTGCGTCGCCATCTTCGCGGGCGACCACGGGGTGCACGCCCAGGGCGTCACCCCGTGGCCGCAGGAGGTCACCGCCCAGATGGTGGGCAACTTCCTGGCCGGGGGAGCGGTGGTCAACTCCTTCGCCGCCCAGGTCGGCGCGGAGGTCTGTGTGGTGGACGTCGGCGTGGCGGCCGACCTCCCGGCGCCCGTCCAGCAGGGCCGTACCACCGGCCTGCTGCCGCGCAAGGTCCGCGCCGGCACCGCAGACATGACCACCGGCCCGGCCATGAGCCGGGAGGAGGCGCTGCGCGCGCTGGAGACCGGCATCGAGATCGCCCGCGACCTGGTCGCGGCCGGCAACAAGGTGATCATCACCGGGGACATGGGCATCGCCAACACCACCCCGGCGGCCGCCCTGATCTCGGTCTTCACCGACACCGATCCGGCCGAGGTCACCGGCCGGGGCACCGGCATCGACGACGAGACCCACGCCCGCAAGGTCGACGTCATCCGCCGCGCCCTGGAGCTGCACCACCCCGACCCCACCGACCCGATCGGGGTGCTCGCCGCCGTCGGCGGACTGGAGCACGCGGCCATCGCCGGTCTGCTGCTGGGCGCCGCCTCGCTGCGCACCCCCGTCATCCTGGACGGTGTCATCGCCGGCGCCGCCGCGCTGGCCGCCAAGGCCATCGCCCCGGAGGTGCTCGCCGCCTGCATCGCCGGCCACCGCTCGGCCGAGCCCGGCCACAAGGCCGCGCTCGCCAAGCTCGGCCTGCGCCCGCTGGTCGACCTGGACCTGCGGCTGGGCGAGGGTACCGGTGCGCTGCTCGCCCTCCCGGTGGTGCAGTCCGCCGCCCGGACGATGCACGATGTAGCCACCTTCGACTCCGCCGGGGTCACCGAGAAGCACTGATCCGGCACCGTACGCACCGCTCCGCAGCCGGTCCGAGGGCGCACCGGCTGCGGAGCCGCATCCGGCCCCGCCCGACCCCGACACCCGGCCGACCCCGACACCCGGCCGACCCCGACACCCGGCCGGCCCCCCAGACCGGCCGGCCCCAGCCCCGTCCGGCCTCCGGACCCGCCCCCGCCCCACCGAGCCCGTCCCGCACAGGAGCCCCACCCATGGCCGCGCCCACCCACCGCCCCGCCGAGACCGAGACCCCCTACCCGGTCGGCCTGCGCCTCGCCGGCCGCCGCGTGGTCGTCGTCGGCGGCGGTCAGGTCGCCCAGCGCCGACTGCCCGCCCTGATCGCGGCCGGCGCCGACATCCAGCTGATCTCCCCCGCCACCACCCCCGCCGTGCAGGCGATGGCCGACGCGGGCGAGATCACCTGGCACGCCCGGGGCTACACCCCGGGCGACCTCGACGGCGCCTGGTATGCCCTGGTCGCCTCCGACGACGCCGCCGTCAACGCCGCCGTCAGCGCCGAGGCCGACCAGCGCCGGGTCTTCTGCGCCCGCAGCGACGACGCCGCCGCCGCCAGCGCCTGGACCCCCGCCACCGGCCGGGACGGCGCGGTCACCGTCGCCGTGCTCTCCGGCGACCCCCGCCGCTCGGCCGCCCTGCGCAACGCCGTGGTCGAGGGCCTGCGCGACGGCTCGCTCGGCGCCCGCCGCCACCGCGAGCGCACCCCCGGCGTCGCCCTGGTCGGCGGCGGCCCCGGCGACCCCGACCTGATCACCGTGCGCGGCCGCCGGCTGCTGGCCCAGGCCGATGTGGTGGTCGCGGACCGCCTCGCCCCCCGGGAGCTGCTGGCCGAGCTGCCCCCGGACGTCGAGGTGATCGACGCCTCCAAGATCCCTTACGGCCGGGCGATGGCCCAGGAGGTCATCAACCGCACGCTGGTGGAGCAGGCCGGGGCCGGGAAGTTCGTGGTCCGGCTCAAGGGCGGCGACCCGTACGTCTTCGGCCGTGGCATGGAGGAGGTCATCGCCTGCACCGAGGCGGGCATCCCGGTCACCGTGGTGCCGGGCATCTCCAGCTCCATCAGCGTCCCCGCCGCCGCCGGCATCCCGGTCACCCACCGCGGGGTCACCCATGAGTTCACCGTGATCTCCGGCCATGTCGCCCCGGCCGACCCCCGCTCGCTGGTCGACTGGGAGGCCGCCGCCCGGATGCGCGGCACCCTGGTGCTGCTGATGGCCGTCGAGCGGATCGCGGAGATCGCCGCCACCCTGATCGCCCACGGCCGCGCCGCCGACACCCCCGTCGCCGTGATCCAGGAGGGCACCACCGCCGCCCAGCGCCGGGTCGACGCCACCCTCGCCACCGTCGCCGCGACCGTCGCCGCCGAGAACGTCCGGCCGCCCGCCGTGGTCGTCGTCGGCGCGGTGGTCCCGGTCTTCCAGGGCTGACCGGCGGACGGGATCGGGACCGTGGCACGGATCATCACCGTCGAGGACGCCCAGGACCCGCGCCTGGGCGACTACACCTCCCTCACCGACGTGGAGCTGCGGCGCCGCCGCGAACCCGCCGAGGGCCTGTTCATCGCGGAGGGCGAGAAGGTGGTCCGCCGCGTCCTGGCGGCCGGCTACCGGATGCGGTCCATGCTGCTCACCCCCAAGTGGACCGAGGTGATGCGCGATGTCATCGAGGCGGCCGACGCCCCGGTGTACCAGGCCACCCCGGCCCTCGCGGAGGCCGTCACCGGCTACCACGTGCACCGGGGCGCCCTCGCCGCCATGCAGCGCAGGCCGCTGCCCGCCGTCGCGGACGTACTGTCCGCCACCGGCCCGGAGAGCCGGATCGCCGTCTTCGAGGACATCGTCGACCACGCCAACATCGGCGCCGCCTTCCGCAACGCCGCCGCACTGGGCGTCGACGCCGTACTGCTCACTCCGCGCTGCGCGGACCCGCTCTACCGGCGGGCGGTCAAGGTCTCCATGGGCGCCGTCCTCCAGGTCCCCTGGACCAGGATCGACCCCTGGCCGCAGAGCATCGACCTGCTGCGCGCCGCCGGATACACCACGGCGGCGCTCACCCTGGCCGCGGACTCGCTCACCCTGGACGAGCTGGCGGCCCGCCGCGACCGCCGGCTCGCCCTGGTCTTCGGCACCGAGGGTGACGGCCTGCGCCGCTCCACCGTCGCGGCGGCCGACCTCTCGGTGACGATCCCGATGGCGGCCGGCGTCGACTCGCTCAATGTGGCGGCCGCCTCCGCCGTGGCCTTCTACGCGGTGGCTCACGGGCGCTTCTTGACATGAGCGGCGCAGCCCGCCCGCGAGTGAGGCGCCTCCCGGCCGGGAAGGCTCCTCTTCCGGGGCGGGGGAGCGGACCCCCGCCCGTCCCCCGGACGGAGCCCCCCCGAGATGGCATTCTGCCCCGTGGAAGCCCCTGACGGCCGCTACCTCACCGTCGGGGTCGAGGAGGAGTTCCTGCTGGTCGATCCGGTCGGCGGCAGTCCGATCCCGCACGCCCCGGCCGTCATCGAGCAGGCGGTCTCCTGGTTCGGCGACGACCAGGTCCAGGCGGAGCTGTTCCCCACCCAGATCGAGATCGCCAGCAGGCCCTGCGCCGCCCTGGCCGACCTCCGCGCCGACCTGCACCGGCTGCGCTGCGGGATCGCGGACGCGGCCCGGCCGCACGGCTGCCTGCCGATGGCCTCCGGCACCGCCGTCCTGGCCGCCCAGGCGCCGGTGGACGTCACCGACAAGCCCCGCTACCGGCAGATGGTGGACGCCTTCGGGCCGAGCGCCCGCGCCCAGACCGAGGGCGTCTGCGGCTGCCACGTCCACGTCGGCATCAATGACCGCGAGGAGGCCGTCCAGGTCAGCAACATGCTGCGCCCCTGGCTGCCCGCGCTGGAGGCGCTCGCCGCCAACTCGCCCTTCCACCACGGCCGGGACAGCGGCTACGCCAGCACCCGGGCGGTCATCCTGCGGCAGTGGCCCAGTACCGGGCCCGCCCCCTGCTTCACCTCCGTCAAGGCGTACGACGACATGGTCGACACCCTGGTGGACTCCGGCATGCTGCTCGACCGCAAGATGGTGTACTGGTACGCCCGGCTCTCCGACCACTACCCGACCCTGGAGGTCAGGGTCGCGGACGTCAACGCCGACCTCGACACGGTGGTGCTGGTCGCCGCCCTGATCCGGGGCCTGTGCGGCACCTTGCTCGCCGAGGTCCGGGCCGGGCGCCCCGTACCGGCCGTCCCCGACGAGCTGCTGCGCGCCGCCCACTGGCGGGCCGCCCACGACGGCCTGGACGGGCTCGGCCTGGACCCGGTGACCGGCAGGCTGCGCCCGGCCTGGGACCTGCTCGACCAACTGGTCCGGCACGCCGCCCCCGGCCTGGAGGCGGCGGACGACCACGGCGCCGTACTGACCCTGCTCGGCCGGGTGCGCCGCCTCGGCGGCGGCACCGCCCGGCAGCGTACGTCCTTCGGCCGCCACGGCCGGCTGGGCGGGGTGGTCGGGGACCTGGCCGCCGCCACGACGGCGGCCTGAGCCCCGGCCCGGCAGTCCGAGCCGCTATTCGATCCGGCAGTCCGCGCGTCCGGCGGCCTCAGCGGGCCGGGATCACCGGCCGCCGGTGGCGGTGGCGGTGGCGCCCGGCCAGGACTCCTCCAGGGTGCCGTCGCCCCGTACGGTGTAGCGGGTGACCGTGGCCGGGCCGCCCGGCACCCGCTCCTCCCGGATCAGCGTCCCGTCGTCGATCCACCACGCGGCGGTCGCCCCCGCGTCCGCGACGGAGGACCGCGCGGCCAGCAGCACCGGTGTCCGCCCGGAGAAGCCGAACACCTCCACCAGGTCGACCGGTACCGAGCCCTGGGTCCGGTGCAGCACCACCACCGCGGCCGGAGCGCCCCGGTAGCGGGCGGAGAGCACGGTGGCCAGCTCGACCCGGGCGCCGCCCGGCGCCGCCACACCGTCCCGCAGCCGGATCGCCGGCCCGTCGTCGGGGTCGGAGTAGCTGCGGTTCGCCCAGTCGACGTCGGGCGGCGCGGCCGACGACGCCGACAGCCCCCCGTCGCCGGGCGCCCCCCGGCCGGCCGCCGAGCTACCGGGGGAGGGCGAGGTCAGCGCCGCACCGTCCACCGGGCCCTCCGCCCGGTCCGCCGACTGGTGGAAGCCGCTGCGGACGCCCACCGGGCTGTGCAGCCCCTCGGTGTCCCGGTTGCGGCAGCCCTGGGCCGCCGCGATGGCCAGCGCCACCCCCACCGTCACCGTGACGAAGACCACCAGCCGCTGGCGCAGCAGCCGCCGCCGGTCGGGGGCGGGGCGGCCGGGCGCCGGAGTCCGCTGCCGGTCGGCCGCCGGGCGCGGCCGGGCGTCGGGCCGGCCCTCGCCCGGCTGCTGCCCGCCGCCGGCCGGCCCTTGCGGCATCGCCGCCGTCGGCGCCTGCCCGAGCGGCCGGCGCCGCGCGCTCTGCTCGGTGCCGGACGGCTGCCGGGGCCGCCGGGCGGCACCCGGCTCCCCGGTCGGCGGGTGCGCGGCCCGGCCGGGCGCCTCGGCGGCGGTCCCGCGGGCGGCCAGCTCGCGCAGCCGCTCGTACAGCTGCGCCGTCCCGGGCCGCTCGCCGGGCTCCTTGGCCAGGCAGGCCCGGATCAGCGGTGCCAGCGCCCCCGGCACCCCGGTCAGGTCGGCCTCCTCGTGCACCACCCGGTAGAGCATCACCTCGGAGGTGCCCGAGCCGAACGGCGAGTCGCCGGTGGCCGCGTACGCCAGGGTGGCGCCCAGCGCGAAGACGTCCGTCGCCGGGGTCACCGCGGCGCCCCGCACCTGCTCCGGGGCGAGGAAGCCGGGCGAGCCCACCGCCGTGCCCACATGGGTGAGGGTGCTGGCACCCAGCGACCAGGCGATGCCGAAGTCGATGATGCGCGGGCCCTTGGGGGAGAGCAGGATGTTGGACGGCTTGAGGTCGCGGTGCACCACCCCGGCCTCGTGCACATGCACCAGGCCCTCCGCGAGCGCCGAGCCGATCGAGGCCACCTCGGGCCACGGCAGCGGGCCCTCGTCGCCGACCTTCTTGTATAGCGAGGGGCCGGGTACGTACGCGGTGGCCAGCCAGGGCCGGTCGGCGTCGATGTCGGCCGAGACCAGCCGGGCCGTGCAGCCGCCCCGGATGCGGGCGGCGGCGGCGACCTCGCGCGCGAAGCGGGTCCGGAACTCGGGGTCCTCGGCGAGTTCGGCGCGGATCAGCTTGAGTGCCACCCGCTGCCCCCGGCGGTCCGAGCCGAGGTAGACCACGCCCATGCCGCCCGTGCCCAGCCTTCGGTGCAGCCGGTAGGTGCCCACGATGCGCGGATCCTCTCTCCGGAGCCGCATCAACGCCATTCGCTTCCCGCCGCCTCAGTTCCCCTCACCGGGGCATCGCCAGACCTCGTCGGGCACAGCTTACGGACTGCCCGCAGCGGTGTGCTGATACGCAACGCCTGGGCGAGCGGCGGGATTGCCGGATCGCGCGGCCGCCGGCGGGCACCGGCCCCGGGCCCTTGGACCGGCCCGCGGAGCGCCGCAGCCGTACCGATCTTGTGAGCCGGGCGAATTGACGCTACGTCAGTTCGAACACTTCTCCGGCGAGACCCAGCTCAGCACCGTGATCAACGATCACTCGACCATCCCCTCGGGGGTGCCCTCAGGGTTGCGTCGGGGTGCGGGGGTCGATCTCTCAGTCTCTGGTAGTACGCCTCGGGGGCGCGCCTCATCCTCCGGGATGCCGGAAGGACGTACGCGGGCATGAGGACCCGGCGCCCCCGCCGCACCTACGGTAGAGACCAGCGGTGGACGGGACACTCGTCCCCCGAGGTACACCGTCCACCGCGCCAGACCCAGCAGGAATCCCCAGCGGTATCCGTGCAAGTGCGGCGGTACCCGCGAAGTGAAGTACGGCAGCACGACGAGGAGCAGAGGCCATGGCAGTGCAGTTCGCGGGGCCCGTGCGGCGCCGCCGCCGGGTGCCTGCCGCCCGACGGGCGGTGGGGGACACCCGCCATCCGCTGGTCGCCGCCGCCATCGTCGTCCCCTGCGCCGTGCTGCTGACCGTGGCGTTCGGCGGGTGGCACCAACTGGTGGTGCACACCCAGTCCGTCGCCGCTCTGGTCGGGCGCTGACTCCCAGGGGTTGGGAGCAGCGTCGGTCGAGGTGCGGTTCGCGTTCGCGTGGGACACGCGGACGGGCGAAGCGATACGCGTACCGCCCCGGCCAATCGGTGGCGCCGCGTCCGGATGTCGGTGAGGGCATTCGGACGCGGTCGCCGCGTACCCACCGCCGGCGCCCCCGGAGGCGACTGGCATCCCCGCAGACGACTGGCATCCCCGGAAACGACTGAGGCCGCCAACCCCCGTGGGGGTGGCGGCCGTTGCCGTATCTGCTGTGGGCGATACTGGGATCGAACCAGTGACCCCTACCGTGTCAAGGTAGTGCTCTCCCGCTGAGCTAATCACCCGTGACGCCCGCCGAGGCGGCCGTACGTTACTGCGTCGTACCTTACTGCGTGGACGATACTGGGATCGAACCAGTGACCCCTACCGTGTCAAGGTAGTGCTCTCCCGCTGAGCTAATCGTCCTGGCGACCGGAGACCGGCCGTCGAGGAGGTGCGCGCACGAGGCGCGACCGCCGGGCCCCGAAGGACCCGGTGGGCGATACTGGGATCGAACCAGTGACCCCTACCGTGTCAAGGTAGTGCTCTCCCGCTGAGCTAATCGCCCCAGGGGTATCCCGGCGAACCGGGACACCTCTTGGAGGTGGAGACGGGATTTGAACCCGTGTAGACGGCTTTGCAGGCCGTTGCCTCGCCTCTCGGCCACTCCACCAAACGAAGGGTTGACCAACCCTTCTCCGAGCGGACGACGAGATTCGAACTCGCGACCCTCACCTTGGCAAGGTGATGCTCTACCAACTGAGCCACGTCCGCATGCCCTCCGGTCGGCTTCCCCGCTTCTGTGCGGCTCCGCTTCCCGGCGACGTCATGAACTTTAGCGGATTCCCTCGCCAGCTCAAATTCCGTATCCGCAGCGTGGCGGCGCAGTGCACCGGCCGACGCCGGCCGCGGCCGTGAATGCGGTGGCGGCAGCGGCCCGCCACCCGCCCGACGACGGTGCCGACCTACACTTCCGGCACGCCCGAACCCGTTCCCCCCACCGTTTCGCCCACCCGTTCCGCCCACCCGTTCCGCCCACCCGTTCCGTCCACCCGTTCCGTCCGCCCGTTCCGTCCGCGCCAGGAGCACCATGTCCGGCACCGCCCACCGACCGTCCGCCGCCGACCCCGGCCTGCCGCCGCTGGCGCGCTTCGGCGGCCGGATCGCCACCGGCCTGCGCGAGGTGACCAGCGACCCGGCGGCGCTGGACTCGGCCGGATTCTGGGCCGTGGTGGCCGACTTCGAGGGCCGCACCACCTGCGCCCGCTTCGACCGGGTCACCGCCGCCCCCGCACCGCCCGCCACCACGGGCTGGCACGGCCCCGCCCGCACCGCCTGGACCGGCTCGCTGGACCGGGCCGGCTACACGGCGGGCGTACGGCGCATCCGGGAGCACATCGCGGCCGGCGAGGTGTACCAGGCCAATCTGTGCCGGGTGCTGTCCGCGCCGCTGCCCGACCCGGCCCGCAGCGATGTGGACGCCCTCACCGGCCGGCTCGCGCGGGGCAACCCGGCCCCGTACGCCGGAACGGTCCGGCTGCCCGCACACGGCGTGGAGGTGGCCACCGCCTCCCCCGAGCTCTATCTGCACCGCAGCGGCAGCACGGTGGCCTCCGGCCCGATCAAGGGCACCGGCCGCACCGAGCACGACCTGCTGGACAAGGACTTCGCCGAGAACGTGATGATCGTCGACCTGGTCCGCAACGACCTGGGGCGGGTCTGCGCCACCGGCAGCGTCACCGTGCCCGACCTGTGCGCGCTGGAGAAGCACCCCGGCCTGGTCCACCTGGTCTCCACCGTACGCGGCACCCTGCGCCCCGACGCGGGCTGGCCGGAGCTGCTGGCCGCCACCTTCCCACCCGGCTCGGTCACCGGCGCCCCCAAGTCCACCGCGCTGCGGATCATCGAGGCGCTGGAGACCGCCCCCCGGGGCCCGTACTGCGGTGCCGTCGGCTGGGTGGACGCCGACCGGGGCGAGGCCGAGCTCGCCGTCGGCATCCGCACCTTCTGGGTCGACCGCGCCGACCCGGCCGGGCCCGTCGTCCGGTTCGGCACCGGCGCGGGCATCACCTGGGACTCCGACCCGGACCGCGAGTGGGACGAGACGGAACTCAAGGCGGCGCGGCTGCTGGCGGTAGCGTCGGAACCGGAGCCCGACGTCCGCTGATCCCACCCGGTACCGGTCCCGGTTCCACCCGTCCGGCCCCACGCCGTCCTGGCAGAGCACAGACGAAGGAGCAGACACCCATGATCTGGGTCAACGATTCGCTGGTCGATCCCGGGGACGCCGCCGTCTCCGTGCTCGACCACGGCCTCACCGTAGGCGACGGGATCTTCGAGACCGTGAAGGCCGTCGACGGCCGGGCCTTCGCCCTCACCCGCCACCTGGACCGGCTCGCCCGCTCCGCAGCCGGCCTCGGACTGCCCGAGCCCGACCGCGACCTGGTCCGCCGCGCCTGCGAGGAGGTGCTGCGTACCAACCCGATGCCGCTCGGCCGGCTGCGCATCACCTACACCGGCGGCCTGGCCCCGCTCGGCTCCGACCGGGGCGACGCCGGGCCCACGCTGGTCGTCGCCCTCGGCACCGCCGCCCCGCGCCCCGACACCACCGCCGTGGCCACCGTGGAGTGGACCAGGAACGAGCGCAGCGCCGTCGCCGGCCTCAAGACCACCTCGTATGCCGAGAACGTCGTGGCGCTGGCCCACGCCTCCCGGCGCGGCGCCTCGGAGGCGCTGTTCGCCAACACGGCGGGGCTGCTCTGCGAGGGCACCGGCTCCAATGTCTTCGCGGTGCTCGGCGGCCGGCTGCTCACCCCGCCGCTCAGCTCCGGCTGCCTGGCCGGTGTCACTCGCGCCCTGGTCATCGAGTGGGCCGGCGCCGAGGAGGCCGACCTGCCGCTGTCGGCGCTGTGGGAGGCGGACGAGGTCTTCCTGACCTCCAGCCTGCGTGACGTCCAGGCCGTCACCCGGGTCGACGACCGCGAACTGCCCGCCGCCCCGGGGCCGGTCACCGCCAAGGCAATGGCCGTCTTCGCCGAACGCAGCGCCGACGACATCGACCCCTGAGCCGCCCCGGGATAGCCTCGTCGGCCCGGAGACCACCGGGCCGACGACCGGGAGAGGCGGGTACACCCACCCCATGACCACCACACTGCGCCCTGCGGCCCCCGAGGAGCCGCTGCCGGGCGGCGGACGGACCCGGCACTACCACGTCTGCGCCAACGGCCGCCCCATCGGCACCCTGCGCCTGAGCGCCCATGCCACCGGACCGCGCCCGACCGGCGAGATCGCCGGACTTGAGATCACCGAAGGCCGACGGCGCGGCCGGGGCACGGTGGCGGTGCTGGCCGCCGAGGAGGTGTTGCGCGGCTGGGGCTGTACCCGGGTGGACGCCACCGTGCCCGAGGACGCCGCCGAGGCGCTGCGGCTGGCGGCGGCGCTCGGCTACCAGGAGCGGATGCGCTCGATGGCCAAGCGGCTGCCCACCGGGCCGCCGCAGCTGCCCGCCGGGCTGGTCGAGCGGCCGATCGACGCCGCCGCGTTCCCCGACTGGATCGCGGTGCAGGAGCAGGGCTACGCCCAATCGCTGGTCGACTCCGGACTCAGCCCGGAGCACGCCCGGCGGAAGTCCGCCGCCGACCATCAGGCGCTGCTGCCCGACGGCGTCGACAGCCCGGACACCGCGCTCCGGTTCCTGGCCCCGGCGGACCCGCCGGAGGCGCCGCCGCTGGGCAGCCTCTGGGTGCAGCTGCGCGGCCGCTCGCTGCCCGGCGGCGGCCGCCTCGCCTGGGTGCTCTCGGTGGAGGTCGCCGAGGGCAGCCGGGGCCACGGGTACGGGCGCGCGCTGATGCTGCTGGCCGAGCGCTGCTGCCTGGCGGTCGGCGTCCACGACCTGGGCCTCAATGTGTTCGCCGGCAACGAGGTGGCCCGCGGCCTGTACACCTCGCTCGGCTACCGCACGCTGGACCGTACGCTCGGCAAGGCCCTGCTGTGACGCAGGGCCCCACCGTGCCGCGCGGTGCCGCGCGCCCGGCTCAGCCCGCCGTGCGGGAGCGCTCCAGCACGGCGGTGATCCGGTCCCGCAGGCCCGCCTGGCTCTTGCCGCCGTCCAGCCGCTCGCCCGCGATCACATAGGTGGGCGTGCCGGTGACCCCGATCGCCTTGCCCTCCGCCTGGTCCGCGTCGACCGCCAGGAAGTGCCGGCCGTCGATCAGCGCGGTGTCCAGCTCCTCCACGTCCAGGCCCACCTCCCGGGCCACCTCCAGCAGCAGCGCGTCGCCGCGCCGGTCCAGCTCGGCCACCCGTGCGAGCACTGCTTCCACGAACGGCCAGCCGAGGCCCTGGGCGAACGCCTCCTCGGCGGCCTGGGCGGCGGTGAAGGCGTGCTTGTGCTTCTCCAGCGGGAAGTGGCGCAGCTGCACGGTGAGGGCGTCGCCGTACGCGGCACGCAGCGCGCGGACGTCGTCGAGCGCGGTGCGGCAGTCGGGGCACTGGAGCTCGCACCACAGGTCGAGGCGGGGAAGGGAACGGTCGGTCATGGGGCCCAGTCTTCCACTGGCCGCCCTGCCTCCACTGCCCACCCGCCTTTCGTTGGCCGCCCGCCTTTCATTGCCCGCCCGCCTTTCGTTGCCCACCCGCCTTTCGTTGCCCACCCGGCGTGGTTGCCACCGCAGGGGGTGGGCACGATGGAGGGCGTGACGACCGAAGAGGTGTGCATCGCACTGTTCGCGGTGGGGCTGCTGGTGGCCCTGCTCCTCGGCGTGCGCGGGCGCCGGCTGGCGGCCACCCGCTGGGCGGCCGCCGCCCTGCTGCCGCTGGGCGCCTGGCTCATCGGCCTGGCCCCGGTCGTCCGCCGACTCGGGCGGGCGCTGCGGAGCTGGGGTGACGAGCTGGTGTTCGATCCCCGGGTGTGGACCGGGATCGGGGTACTGGCGCTCTCCCTGGTGCTGTTCGCCGCCGCCCGGATCGCGGGCCGCCGTCGAGCCGCCCGTACGGCACCCGCCGCGCCCCCGCGCGCGGCGACCGCCGCCCCGGGCCGCTCCCCGGCCCTCGGCAGCGGCCCGGCCGGCGGGCAGCAGGCCCCCGGCCGTGAGCAGCCGCCCAAGCCCGCGCCGAAGGCCGACCCCGCCCGCAAGGGCGACGACGACCTGGGGGACTTCTCGGAGATCGAGGACATCCTGCGCCGCCGGGGCATCTGACCACCGGCCCGACCGCAGGCCCGACCGCAGCGAGGGCCGCCGCCGCTCAGCGCGCGGCGGTCACGCCCTGCTGCGCCGGGACCGTGTCGGGGACGTCGGACGCCGAGCGGCGGCGGGCCCGGTACGCGGCGACATGCAGCCGGTTCCCGCAGGTGCGGCTGTCGCAGTAGCGGCGCGAGCGGTTGCGGGAGAGGTCGACGAAGGTCCGGGCGCAGTCCGGCGCCTCGCAGCGGCGCAGCCGCTCCCGCTCCCCGGCCACCAGGATGAAGGCCAGTGCCATCCCCGCCTCGGCGGCCAGGTGGTCGGCCAGCGCCGCGCCGGGCGCGAAGTAGTGCATGTGCCAGTCGTGGCCGTCGTGGTCGGTCAGCCGGGGCGTGGTGCCCGCCTTGGCGACCAGCGTGTTCACCAGCTCGGCGGCGGCCCGGGTCGAGGTGGCCGCGAAGACGTCCCGGAAGCGGTCCCGCAGGGCGTGCACCGCCACCAGATCGGCCGGCCCCAGCGCACCGACCTCGCTGATCTCCCGCCGTACGACGAACTCGCGCAGCGCCGCCAGATCCGGCAGCTCCTCCTGCCCGCAGGCCTCGGGCGAGGTGTTGAGGAGTTCCACCAGCATTCCGAGTGCGCACTCGGTGTCATGGGTGATCAGCACGTCGAGGTACTCCTCGCTCGGCGTCCGGGCTCGGCCCGGCTGCGGCGGGGCGGTCCGGCCGCCCGCGTCGGTCACCGCGACTTTACCGGTACAGGCGCCGGGGTACCGCTGACGCCACGCGCTGTACGCCGCAGTGGCCGCCGTGTCGGGACACGACGGCGACTGCGGCGTACGGCGGCGCTCCTCCGCCGTGCCGCGCCGGAGCGCGGACCCGCCGCAGAAGCGCGCCGAGCGGCCGTACCCCCGAGTAGGACGGCCGCTGCGGCACCGGACGGGCGCTGCCCGCCCGGCGGTCAGCTCTCCGCCAGGATGTGGGTCAGCTCCCGGTCGAGGTCGAAGTGACGATGCTCGGTGCCGGGTGGCACGGCCGCGTCGGTGCGCTTGAGGAACGACTCCAGCGCACGCGCCGGGGCTTCGAGGAGGGCTTCTCCTTCCGGGGAACTCAGGGCGATGCAGACGACGCCCTGCCCATGGCTGCGGGACGGCCACACGCGGACGTCGCCGGTGCCCGTCGGGCGGTGCAGCCCCTCCGCCAGGAGGTCGCGGGCGAACACCCACTCCACGGTCTCGTCGGCACCGGTGTGGAAGGTGGCGTGCACGGCATAGGGGTCGGCCGTGTCGTAGCGCAGGCCCGCGGGGACGGGCAGGGAGGAGTCGCTCGACACGATGAGGCGCAGGTGCAGCTCGCAGCTGACCGTGGTGTTCATAAGCGCCAGGGCCTTTCGCTCAGTGTGCGCTCGGGGAATCGCACGTCGGCGAACGGACCATCCCACCGTGGCGACCGGTGTAAACCCCTCTGTCCCGATTCGGGGCCGCTTCGTACCCCTTACGGCGCATCGCGGAATCCGTTCCGGCACGGTGTCGGCACGCGGCGTCGCGAATGAGTCGGTAGGTTTTCGAGCATGGCGCCGAACAGGGACGATCACAGCGCCGGGCAGACCCCGTCCGGCACCGCCGCCGCTCCGCTCCCGGCGCCCCCACCGGAGCCCGCGCGGCCGGTGGCGGACGGCGGCGCCACCCGGGTCGAGCGGCCGGAGCGGCAGCCCGGGTACGGCTCCAAGGCGCCCGCCTTCATCCGGCGCTCCCGGTCGCTGCACCTCGCCTGGCGGATCGGGATCATGGTGGTCGGCTGCGCGGTGATCGCCGGCGGCGTGCTGCTGCTGCCGCTGCCCGGACCCGGCTGGGCGATCATCTTCGCAGGTCTGGCGATCCTTGCCACCGAGTTCGCCTGGGCGCAGCGGCTGCTGCACTGGACGAGGGCCAAGCTCACCGAGTACGCCCGCCGGGCCGTCGATCCCGGCGTGCGCCAGCGCAATCTGGCGATCCTGGCGGGCCTGCTGGTGCTGCTGGCGGTCGGCGTCGCGCTGTACGTCTGGCAGTGGGGCTGGACGCTGCCCTGGTGAGCCCGGTCCGCCGGTGTGCACGACCACCCCGGGCGATGCGGTAATGTTTTCCCTGCACCCGGGCGATTAGCTCAGCGGGAGAGCGCTTCGTTCACACCGAAGAGGTCACTGGTTCGATCCCAGTATCGCCCACCGGGAATTACCCCGGCCGGATATCCGGCCGGGGTTTTCCGCATTGTCGTAATACTGCTCCGCCCGGTGTCGGGAGCCGCTCTGCGGCGGCGGGTGCGGCGCTGACGGCCGATCATGCGAACGGCGTTGCGGGGCCGCCCCCGAGTGGTGCTAATGTTCTTCCTGTGCCCAGGGCGATTAGCTCAGCGGGAGAGCGCTTCGTTCACACCGAAGAGGTCACTGGTTCGATCCCAGTATCGCCCACCGGGTTGCAGGCCCCGACCGGATCATCCGGTCGGGGCCTGCGCCGTTTCACGGCGGCCGTCCCGGCGGTCGTCCCGGTGGCCGCCCCCGCTGTCGGGCGTACGGCCCGTCAGGCCGCCAGCTGGCAGCGGTGCGACCGGCCCGGCACCAGCGGCCTGCCGCAGGCGCACCGCTGGTGGCGCAGCGGCCAGGCGGTGTCCACCCGCTCCGGCGTACCGGCCCGGTCGAACCACTCCTGGAGTCCCCGGGCCTGCGCCGCGTGCCAGGTGGCCTGCCGCTGGTGCAGTTCGGCGGGGGAGTGGCCGCCCAGCGTGGCCGGGTGCCGCGCGCCGAGCACCCGTACCAGCTCCAGCGAGGCCAGCGCGTCCGCCGCGGCGTCATGCGCCGACCCCAGCACCACCCCGTAGTGCGCGCACAGGTCGGTCAGCGTCCGGCGGCCCTTGCGGTAGCGGTCGATGTGCTTGTCCAGCACCCGGGGGTCCAGTACCAGCAGCGGTGCGTCCGTCAGGTAGTCACCGAGCGGGCGGCCCCGGTGCCGGCGCAGCTCCCGGTCCAGCAGCGTCAGGTCGTACGGCGCGTTCATCACCACCAGCGGCACGCCCGCCCGCGCCTGGGCGGCCAGTGCCAGCGCGACCTCCTCCACCACGGCGTGCGGCGGTCGGCCGTGTTCGCGCACCCGGGCGTCGCTGATCCCGTGCACTGCGCGGGCCGCCTCGGGGATCGGCACGCCGGGGTCCGCTAGCCAGTCCCGGGTGTGCACCGGGGCGCCCGGCGACGGCTGGAGCACCAGGGCGGCGGAGACGATGCGGTCGCTCTCCACGTCCACGCCGGTGGTCTCGGTGTCGAAGGAGGCGAGCGGGCCCTCGTACCAGAGCGTCATGACGGCACCTCACTTCCCTCGGCCTGCGGCCTCCTTGGGGTTGATACCCGCGCGGCGCCCTTTCGCAACCCCGCCGCGACCTGGGGACTTCCGGCGCGGTTGCGGCCCGGTCGGGCCGGGAACGTACCGGGGTGACGGCCCGTCCACTCCAGGCGTGCGGCGCCGTCACGGGGACACGGGGACGGCGTGCGATGGCGCTGGCACAGCCCGGACCGGACGGCCCGCCGACCGCGTGGGCCGCACCGCTGAGGGGAGATCTGGCCACCACCGCCTGCATGGAGACGCTGCAGGTGGCGTATCTGCACGCGGTCGCGGCGGCGGCCGGCTGCTCGCTCTCCCAGCCGTTTCCGGACAATGGCATCGACTGGCACCTCAGCCACGGCTCGCGGGCGCACGCGGTGGACGACGAGGTGACGCTCAAGGTCCAGCTGAAGGCCACTCAGCAGACCGCGCCCTGCCCGCCGGGACCGTACTTCAGCTTCACCCTGGACAACGACCACCTGCGCAAGCTGGCCCGGCCCCGGGTCGCGGTGCCCAAGATCCTGGTGGTGATGCTGCTGCCCAGGGCGGTGGACGACTGGCTGCTGGCCCGGCCGGACCGGCTGGAGCTGCGGCACTGCTGCTACTGGATCAACCTGGCGGGCCACCCGGTCAGCGGGCGGTACCGCACCAACGTCCGCATCCCGACCGCGCGGATCTTCGACGACCGCGCGCTCTGCGCCATCATGGCGCGGGTCGGCGCGGGGGGCGTCCCATGACGGGCACGGATGGCACGGGCCTCATCGGCGGGGGCCCGGACGGCGGGGGCCCAGCCGGCGGGGGCCCGGACGACGAGAGCACTGACGGCATGGGCAGGGGAGGCGCGGTGTGACAGCGGTACGGCGCGGCGGCGGGGCGGACGGGGACAGCGCGGACGGCGACAGAACGGACGGGGGCGTGGCTGACGGGGCCGGGGCGGACCGGGAGGACGGGGTGCCGCCGCCCGACCCGTCCCGGGTGGACCCGCAGGTGCTCGGCACCCTGCTGGCCCGGCACGGCTGGGTGCGGCGCGGCGGCCCGGCCGGGCGGTACGGACGCTGGACGCCGCCCGGCGGCGGACCCGGGACCGGGCTCAGCCTGCTGATCCCGGTCGGCCGCGACCACGACGACGCCGCCGACCTGATCGCCGAGGCCGTCACGGCCCTCGCCCGCTCCCGGCTGCCGTCGGCCCGCGCGGTGCTGCTGGCACTCGGCGTACCCGGCGACGAGATCCGCTGGGACCGCGAGCTCCCCGGGACCGGCGGCGCGGTGCCCTGGGAGGCCGACGCCGAGCTGCGCGGCGCCGCCGCCGCCATGCTCACCGCCGCCGCCAAGGCCGGGCGCAGCCGGGCCGCCTTCTTCGGCGCCCGGCTGGACGGCCACGCCGCCGCCTTCCTGCGCCGGGTACTGGTGGCCGGGCCCGGCAGCGGCGCCGGCCGGCTCACCGCGTACGCCCCCGCCCCCGAGGGGCGCGGTGCGGCCACCACCCTGGCCGGGGCGCTGGCGGCGATGCGGGACGCGGTGGACTACCGCCGCGCCACCGGGCGGCTGGACGCCTTCGACAACGCGGTGCGCACCGGCGTGAGCCGGGAGCTGGTGGGGTCGGTGGAGCGGCTGGTGCGCGGCAGCGAGGGGGCCAGGATCGCGCTGGCCTGGTCGCCGGCGGCCGGTCCGCCGCGCGGCTTCGCCGACCGCCCGCTGGAGTTGGAGTTCTCGCCGGGCGACCTGCCGGCCCTGGCGGCGGCCGCCGAGCGGCTGGAGCGCAGCGAGCCGGCGGTGGAGGTGCGGATCACCGGCGCGGTGGTGCGGCTGGACCGGCCCCGGCCGGACGGCGCGGGCACGGTGCGGCTGCGGGTGCTGTCCGGCGCCGAGGTGGCCGAGGTCGCCGCCGGGCTGGACGAGGCGGCGTACCGGGTGGCGGCGCGGGCGCATCTGGCGGGGGTGCCGCTGCGGCTCAGCGGCCGGCTGGAGCGCCGGGGCGGCTTCCGGCGGCTGACCCGGGCCCGCGACCTGGCGCCGTGCGAGCTGGACGCGGCGGAGCGGGAGCGGCTGTTCAAGGCGCTGCGGGAGCGGCCGGAGGGCCCGGGGACGGGCGGCGAGGAGGGCGTCCGGTAATTCTCGGTACCATCGTCAGCGCAGTCGTACGCTGCGTGGAACGCATTCCGTGAGTCAGGAGAGACCGGTGACGGACGTCCGTGTATTCATCAGCCGCGAACCCGATCGGGAAGAGCGCGTGGTGACCACGGGCACTACCGCCGCCGAGCTGTTCGCCGGTGACCGCTCCATCGTGGCCGCCCGGGTCTCCGGCGCCCTCAAGGACCTGGCGTACCGGGTCCAGGACGGCGACGAGGTCGAGCCGGTCGCCCTCACCAGCGAGGACGGCCTGGCGATCCTGCGGCACTCCACCGCGCACGTCATGGCGCAGGCGGTGCAGGAGATCTTCCCCGAGGCCAAGCTGGGCATCGGCCCGCCGATCAAGGACGGCTTCTACTACGACTTCGACGTGGAGAAGCCCTTCCACCCCGATGACCTCCGCGCCATCGAGAAGAAGATGCAGGAGATCATCAAGCGCGGCCAGCGGTTCTCCCGCCGCGCGGTGAGCGACGAGGACGCCCGCGAGGAGCTGGCCGCCGAGCCGTACAAGCTGGAGCTGATCGGCCTCAAGGGGTCGGCCGCCGAGGCCGCCGACGGCGCCTCCGCCGAGGTCGGCGCCGGCCAGCTGACCATCTACGACAATGTGGACGCCAAGACCGGCGACCTGTGCTGGAAGGACCTCTGCCGGGGCCCGCACCTGCCCACCACCCGGAACATCCCCGCGTTCAAGCTGATGCGCTCCGCCGCCGCCTACTGGCGCGGCAGCGAGAAGAACAAGCAGCTCCAGCGGATCTACGGCACCGCCTGGCCGTCCAAGGACGAGCTCAAGGCGTACCTGGACTTCCTCGCCGAGGCCGAGAAGCGCGACCACCGCAAGCTCGGCGCCGAGCTGGACCTGTTCTCCATCCCCGAGGAGATCGGCTCCGGCCTGGCCGTCTTCCACCCCAAGGGCGGGGTGATGCGCCGGGCGATGGAGGACTACTCCCGCACCCGGCACGAGGAGGCGGGCTACGAGTTCGTCTACACCCCGCACGCCACCAAGGGCACCCTCTTCGAGCTCTCCGGCCACCTGGACTGGTACGCCGACGGCATGTACCCGCCCATGAAGCTGGACGGCGAGGTCGACTACTACCTCAAGCCGATGAACTGCCCCATGCACAACCTGATCTTCCGGGGCCGGGGCCGCTCCTACCGCGAACTGCCGCTGCGGCTCTTCGAGTTCGGCACCGTCTACCGGTACGAGAAGTCCGGCGTGGTGCACGGCCTGACCCGCGCCCGGGGCTTCACCCAGGACGACGCGCACATCTACTGCACCAAGGAGCAGATGCCGCAGGAGCTGGACTCGCTGCTCACCTTTGTGCTGGACCTGCTGCGCGACTACGGCCTGAACGACTTCTACCTGGAGCTGTCCACCCGCGACCCGGAGAAGTCCATCGGCACCGACGAGGTCTGGGAGGAGGCCACCGAGACCCTGCGGCAGGCCGCCCAGAAGCAGAACCTGGAGCTGGTGCTCGACCCGGGCGGCGCCGCCTTCTACGGCCCGAAGATCTCGGTGCAGGCCCGGGACGCCATCGGCCGCACCTGGCAGATGTCCACCATCCAGGTCGACTTCAACCTGCCGGAGCGGTTCGAGCTGGAGTACCAGGGCTCGGACGGCACCCGGCAGCGCCCGGTGATGATCCACCGCGCCCTGTTCGGCTCCATCGAGCGGTTCTTCGCGGTGCTGCTGGAGCACTACGCCGGCGCCATGCCGCCGTGGCTGGCCCCGGTCACCGCCGTCGGCATCCCGATCACCGACGAGCATGTGCCCTACCTCCAGGAGGTCGCGGCCGAGCTGCGCAAGCAGGGCGTGCGGGTCGAGGTGGACACCTCCGACGACCGGATGCAGAAGAAGATCCGCAACGCCCAGAAGCAGAAGGTGCCCTTCATGCTGCTGGCCGGCGCGGAGGACATCGCGGCGGGCGCGGTCTCCTTCCGCTACCGCAGCGGTGAGCAGAAGAACGGCGTCCCGGTCCAGGAGGCCGTGGCCGAGATCGTCAAGGCCGTCCGGGACCGCGTCCAGGTCTGACCGGTACACGTAGCGTCGCAGGGCGGCACCCTACGGGGTGCCGCCCTGCGACGCTTATGCTGATCGGCATGACGAGCGAGCCGGAGCTTCAGGAGGGGGTCGGGGAGCCGGACGGTTTCCAGCGTCTGTGGACCCCGCACCGTATGGCGTACATCAAGGGCGAGGGCAAGCCCGCCGGGCCCGGCGGGGACGACGGCTGTCCGTTCTGCGCCATCCCCGGCAAGAGCGACGAGGAGGGGCTGATCGTCGCCCGTGGCGAGCGGGTCTACGCGGTGCTCAACCTCTACCCGTACAACGGCGGCCATCTGATGGTGGTCCCCTACCGGCACGTGGCCGACTACACCGACCTGGACGAGGGCGAGACCGCCGAGCTGGGCGTGCTCACCAAGCGGGCGATGGTCGCGCTGCGGGCCGCCTCCGGCGCGCACGGCTTCAACATCGGCATGAACCAGGGCGAGGCGGCCGGCGCCGGGATCGCCGCCCATCTGCACCAGCATGTGGTGCCGCGCTGGGGCGGGGACACCAACTTCATGCCGGTCGTCGGCCACACCAAGGTGCTGCCGCAACTGCTGGCCGACACCCGCAAGATGCTCGCCGACGCCTGGCCGGACGTCTGAACCGGCTCCCGAACGGATGAGGCCCGCCCCCGTGTCACACGGGGGCGGGCCTCCTGCCGTCCGGCCGGGCTCAGGCGTCGTAGACGTCCGGCTTGCCGGGCCGCACCCCCTCCGCCTCGGAGCCCGGGTTGAGCGAGTGGCCCTTGGCGAAGTGGTCGACGTCCACATCGTGGTCGGCCAGGAACTCGTCCAGGGCGGTGCGCACCAGGCGGACGATCGGGGTGGTGGCCCGGATCGCGTCATCCGCCATGAAACGGTGCGTCCACATCCCGTCCGTCCAGGCGGATCGCAGCCCGAACGGCTCGGGCAGCACCAGCCGGCCGCCGATCCAGTCGCGGATCACCGGCGCCCACATCAGCGGCGCCCGCACCGCGAGCCGTACCACCTCGTCGCTGTCCACCACCGGCAGCTGCCGGGACTCGGTCTTCCACGGCCGCCCCGGCCGGGTGAAGCTGACCTGCCTGGGCGACGGCTTGCCGTTGAACAGCCCGGCGATCGGGCCGAGCGCATACGCCGTCACCTCCACCCGCAGGTAGTTGTGCAGCACGGTGACGTTGGTGAGCAGCGACACCACCAACTGGCCGCCCCACAGCACGAACTGGGTGCCCTGGTAGTGCCGGGGCTGGCCGCCGCCGAACTTCTGCTCGTTGCAGATGTTCTGCACGGCGAAGTCGCGCATCCGGGGGCCGTCCATGGTCTCCGCCCCGGACGGGCGGCTGACCTCGCCGGCGCCCTCACCGACCGCCATCACCACCCACTGCCGCAGCTGCGCATGGGGCATGCCGCCGCCGGAGACCTCGCTGCGGTCCAGCGAGCCGAGCCGGTCGGTGATCCGGCGGACCAGGTCCCACGGGTGGAAGGCATGCAGGTCGGGCACGCCCTCCCGGGGCTTCAGCGGGCCGGTGAGGTGCCAGGACGCCCAGCGGCGGCCGAGGCCCAGCACCCCCTTGGTACCGGCGTAGTGCAGGACATTGGTCTCCTGCTCGGCCGCCAGCCGGTCGAGCTGCTCGCGCAGCCGCGTCGCGGTGGAGTCGTTGTCGTCCTTGGGGACGAGCTTGGGCAGCAGCGGACCCAGCGCATTGCCCTCCACCAGGCCCAGCCAGCGGGCCCGCAGCTCCTCGGTGCTGGTCAGGCAGATCCGCCTGGCGACGAACCAGCCGATCACCGGTGCGAACAGCATCAGCCGCAGATAGAGGCCGAGCACCCCACTGGCCGGCGGCCGCCAGATCAGCAGCACCCCCAGCAGGCCGAGCGCGGCCAGCACGATGCCGCCGTACAGCCCCGCCCGGTTGCCGGCGGACTTCTTGACCATGGCGCGCAGTTGGAAGGCGGCCAGCCACAGCAGGGTGCCGGGCAGGAACAGCACACCGGTGAGCAGGGTGACCAGGGTGAGTTTGCGGTCCCGCTGGTTGCGCAGCTCCTGGGCCTCCAGGCAGTGCTCCACCACCATCCGCGGGTCGACGCCGAAGGACGGCACCAGGGCGGCGCGGCCGTTGCCCAGCGTGCGGGCGATGACCGCCTCGGTGAACGCCTCGCCCAGATTGGCCCGGAACAGCCGGAACCGGGGCTCCTTGGGCTTCACGTCCGGTTGGAGCTTGACCAGGGCGTCCAGCTCGCCGTCGCGGTACGCCGTCGAGGCCAGCGCCTGGGTGACCATCGTCTGGGGACCGATGTCCAACCGGGGTATCTGCGCCCCGGGAGTCATGTCGAGCGTGGTCATGCGGCGTCCCCTCCTCCCCTGTCAGCGGCAGGTTACCGCGCTGCCGCGCCGCCGCGTCGATGATCGTCCGATCCGGCGTCAGCACGCCGTGAGGGCGGTTCACCGGTCTGGGTGGTTCTCCCCATCCGACCGCTCGCGCATGCCTGCGGGGCGGATGAGAGAGGATCGGACCATGGCCATACGACCTGTGCTCGTCTACGACGGCGACTGCGCCTTCTGCTCCAGCTGTGTCGCACTCGCCGGGAAGCGGCTGGCCGGCCCGGCCGCCGCGCCGCTCTGGGACGCCATCCCGTTCCAGTTCGCCGATCTGCCGGAGCTGGACGCGGCGACCGGCGGGGGCCTGGTGACGGCGGAGCGCGCCCAGCAGGAGGTGCTCTGGGTGACGCCGACCGGCCAGGTGTACGGGGGCGCGCAGGCGGTGGCCCGGCTGCTGATGCGCGCGGGGGGCGCGTGGTCGGTGCCGGGCGCACTCCTCACCCTGCCCCCGGTGCGCTGGCTCGCGGCCGGCGTCTACCGGCTGATCGCCCTCAACCGCCACCGGATGCCCGGCGGCACCCCCGCCTGCGCGATGCCCCCGCGCCGGCCCTGACCGTACGTCCCGAACCCGTACCGCCCTGACCCCGCCCGCCCTGACCCCGCCCGCCCTGACCCCGCCCGCCCTGACCCCGTACCGACCCGCCGCCGGTCCGGCGCCCGCCCCGCCCGGGGGAGCGCCGGACCGGCGGCGGTCAGTGCTGCCCGGCCTGCTCCCGGGTCCGGGCCGCCAGCTGCGGCGGCATCGGCTCATGCCGCGCGTACGTCCGGGAGAACCGCCCGGTGCCGTGCGACAGCGACCGCAGGTCCACCGCGTACCGGCTGATCTCCAGCTCCGGCACCTCCGCCCGCACCACCGACCGGCCGCCGGGCGGCACCGGCTCGGTGCCCAGCACCCGGCCGCGCCGCGCCGACAGATCGCTCAGCACCGCGCCCACGTAGTCGTCCGGCACCAGCACCCGGACCTCGGAGACCGGCTCCAGCAGGTGGATGACGGCCTGCGCCGCCGCCTCCCGCAGCGCCAGCGCGGCGGCGGTCTGGAACGCGGCGTCGGAGGAGTCCACCGAGTGCGCCTTGCCGTCCACCAGGGTCACCCGTACGTCCACCATCGGGCAGCCCGCCGCCAGCCCCTTGGCGAGCTGGGCCCGCAGCCCCTTCTCCACCGAGGGGACGAACTGCCGGGGCACCGCGCCGCCGACCACCCTGTCGACGAACTCGAAGCCCCCGCCGACCGGCAGCGGCTCCACCTCGATCTCGCAGATCGCGAACTGCCCGTGCCCGCCGGACTGCTTGACGTGCCGCCCCCGCCCGGTGGCGGCCGAGCCGAAGGTCTCCCGCAGCGGCACCCGGTACGGCACCGGGTCCACCCGCACCCCGTACCGGGTGCGCAGCCGCTCCAGCAGCACATCCGCGTGCGCCTCGCCCAGACACCAGAGCACCAGCTGCCGGGTGTCCTGGTTCTGCTCAAGCCGGAGCGTCGGGTCCTCCGCGACCAGCCGGGCCAGCCCCTGGGAGAGCTTGTCCTCGTCGGCCTTGCTGTGCGCCTCCACCGCGATCGGCAGCAGCGGGTCGGGCATCTCCCAGGGGGCCATCAGCAGCGGCTGGTCCTTGGCCGACAGCGTGTCGCCGGTCTCGGCGCGGGCCAGCCTGGCGACACAGACCACGTCCCCGGCGATGCCCTTGGGGATCGGCAGCTGCTGCTTGCCGAAGGGCGCGGACAGCGCGCCGATCCGCTCGTCCACGTCGTGGTCCTGGTGCCCCCGGTCGGCCAGCCCGTGCCCGGAGACATGCACCGCCGCGTCCGGCCGCAGCGTGCCGGAGAACACCCGGACCAGGCTGAGCCGGCCGACGTACGGGTCGCCGCTGGTCTTGACGACCTCGGCGGCCAGCGGGCCCTCGGGGTCGCAGGCCGGCGCGGGCCGGGCGGCGCCGTCCGGGGTGGTGACCGGCGGCACCGGGCGCTCCTCGGGGGAGGGGAAGGCCGAGGCGATCAGATCCAGCAGCTCCACGGTGCCGATGCCGTGCCGGGCGCCGTCGGCGGGGGCGGCCGCCGCCAGCACCGGGTGGAAGGAGCCCCGGGCGACCGCGCGCTCCAGGTCCTCGACCAGGGTCTTGACGTCCAGCACCTCACCGCCGAGGTACCGGTCCATCAGGGTCTCGTCCTCGCTCTCCGCGATGATGCCCTCGATCAGCCGACCGCGCGCCGCCTCCAGGGCCGGCCGCAGCCCGGGGTCGGGCTCCCGCTCGGTGCGGCTGCCGCCTGAGTGGTCGAAGATCCGCTCGGTGAGCAGCCCGACCAGGCCGCAGACCGGCGGCTCGCCGTCCGGCCCGGGGTCGCCGCCGCGCAGCGGCAGGTAGAGCGGCAGTACGGTCTCGGGGTTGTCGCCGCCGAAGGCGTCCCGGCAGACCTCCACCATGGCCTCGAAGTCGGCGCGGGCCGCGTCCAGCCTCGTCACCACGACGGCGCGCGGCATGGCGACGGCCGCGCACTCGTCCCACAGCAGCCGGGTGGCGCCGTCCACGCCGTCGGTGGCGGAGACCACGAACAGCGCCGCGTCGGCCGCCCGCAGCCCGGCCCGCAGCTCGCCGGTGAAGTCGGCGTAGCCGGGAGTGTCCAGCAGGTTGATCTTGACGCCGCCCCACTCCAGCGGAAGCAGCGACAGCTGCACCGACCGCTGCTGGCGGTGCTCGATCTCGTCGTAGTCGCTGACCGTGGTGCCGTCCTGCACCCGGCCGGCCCGGGTCACCGCCCCGGCGGCCAGGGCCAGCGACTCGGCCAGCGTGGTCTTGCCGGCCCCGCTGTGGCCGACCAGCACCACATTGCGCAGCCGGGCGGGCCGGTCGGCCGTGGGTGCCGTTCCGGGGGCCGTCGGCTGGTGGGTTCCCTTGTCGGCCATGGGCTTCTCCTCCCGAGGGCCGCTGAACGGGCCCGCTGGGCTGTAGAGGGCGCTGACGTGCGAGGCATGGTCCGAGCGCGCCACGGGGGAGCCGCACCGGGTGGGCGGCGGCCGCCACCCGCGGTCCTTCGAGCTTTCCACCGCCCGGTCGACAGGTCCATACGGGAGGCCGCCGGGTACGCCGAAGGGGTGCGCGGCCGGAACCGGTCAGCAGCGCGGATACGATGGGCCCGCCGTGACGGCCGTACGCTCGACGTACACAGCGGGGCCGCGCCGGTACCACACGACCGACCGAGATCGGAGCCGTCGGGAAGGCCATGCTCAACAAATACGCGCGTGCATTCTTCACGCGCGTCCTCACGCCGTTCGCGTCGATGCTGCTGCGAGCCGGGATCAGCCCGGACGCGGTCACCCTGATCGGCACTGCGGGCTCCGTGGCGGGCGCGTTGGTCTTCTTCCCCAGGGGGGAGTTCTTCTGGGGGACCATCGTGATCACGCTGTTCATCTTCAGCGACCTGGTGGACGGCAACATGGCCCGCCAGGCCGGCCGGTCCAGCAAGTGGGGCGCCTTCCTGGACTCCACCCTCGACCGGGTCGCCGACTCGGCGATCTTCGGCGGCATCGCCATGTGGTACGCGGGCAAGGGCGACAACCTGCTGCTCTGCGCGGTGGCGCTGTTCTGCCTGGCCTGCGGACAGGTGGTCTCGTACACCAAGGCGCGGGCCGAGAGCCTGGGCCTGCCCTGCGATGTCTCCGGGCTGGTGGAGCGGGCCGAGCGGCTGGTGGTCACGCTGGTCGCCGCCGGTCTCGCCGGGCTGCACGGCTTCGGGGTGCCGGGCGTCGACTGGCTGCTGCCGATCGCGCTCTGGCTGATGGCGGCGGGCAGCCTGGTCACCGTCTTCCAGCGGATGCTGACGGTCCGCCGCGAGTCCGAGGAGGCCGCGCGGGCCGCCCAGGGGGCGGGGACCGGATGAGGGAGCGCCTGGTCGACTCGGCGTACGCGCTGGGCTGGTCCGCCCTCAAGCACCTGCCGGAACCGGCCGCACGGGCCCTCTTCCGGCAGCTCGCGGACGTCGCCTGGCGGCGGCGGGGCCGCAGCGTGCAGCGGCTGGAGGCCAATCTGCGCCGGGTGCGGCCGCAGGCCGGCGAGGCGGAGATCCGCGCCCTGTCGCGGGCGGGGATGCGCTCCTACCTGCGGTACTGGATGGAGTCCTTCCGGCTGCCGGTGTGGGACGCCGACCGGATCGCCCGCACCTTCACCGTCGAGGGCCATGAGCGGATCACCCGCACCCTGGCCGAGGGGCGCGGGGCGGTCCTGGCGCTGCCGCACATGGGCAACTGGGACCTGGCCGGCGCCTGGGTGGTCTCCCACCTGGGCCACCGCTTCACCACGGTCGCGGAGCGGCTGAAGCCGGAGTCGCTCTTCGACCGCTTCGTCGCCTACCGCGAGGGCCTGGGCATGGAGGTGCTGCCGCTCACCGGCGGATCGGTCTCCACCATCGGCACCCTGGCCAAGCGGCTGCGGGCCGGCGGTCTGGTCTGCCTGGTCGGTGACCGCGACCTGTCGGCGGGCGGCATCGCGGTCGACTTCCTGGGCGAGACCGCCCGGGTGCCGGCCGGGCCCGCCGCGCTGGCGGTGCAGACCGGCGCCGCGCTGCTGCCGGTCACCCTCTGGTACGAGGGGCCCGTGATGAAGGGCACCGTGCACCCCGAGATCGCGGTGCCCGAGCAGGGCAGCCGGCGGGAGAAGTCGGCGGCCATGACCCAGGCCCTGGCCGACGTCTGGGCCGACGGCGTCCGCAGCCACCCCGAGGACTGGCACATGCTTCAGCGCTTCTGGCTCGCCGACCTGCCCGCCGCCGCCCGGGTGCCCGCCCCGGCGTCGGGCGACTCCGCCCCGGGCCCGGCGGCTTCGGGCCCGGCGGCTTCCGGTTCGGCGGTTTCGGGTTCGGCGGCTTCCGGGCCTGCGGTTTCGGGGCCCGACGGCGAGGGGGCCGCCCGGTGAGGATCGGCATCGTCTGCCCGTACGCCTGGGACGTCCCCGGCGGCGTCCAGTTCCACATCCGCGACCTGGCCGAGCATCTGCTGCGGCTGGGCCACCAGGTCTCGGTGCTGGCCCCGGCCGACGACGACACCCCGCTGCCGCCGTACGTGGTCTCGGCCGGCCGCGCGGTGCCGGTGCCCTACAACGGCTCGGTGGCCCGGCTGAACTTCGGCTTCCTGTCGGCCGCCCGGGTGCGCCGCTGGCTGCACGAGGGCGGCTTCGACGTGCTGCACATCCATGAGCCGGCCTCGCCCAGCCTCTCGCTGCTGGCCTGCTGGTCCGCCTCCGGGCCGATCGTGGCGACCTTCCACACCTCCAACCCGCGCTCCCGGGCGATGATCGCGGCCTATCCGATCCTGCAACCGGCCCTGGAGAAGGTCCGGGCCCGGATCGCGGTCAGCGAGTACGCCCGGCGCACCCTGGTGGAGCACCTGGGCGGCGACGCGGTGGTGATACCCAACGGCGTGGACGTCTCCTTCTTCGCCGACGCCGAGCCGGACCCCCGCTGGACCGGCGGCGCGCTGGACGGCGAGCCCGGCACCATCGGCTTCATCGGCCGGATCAACGAACCGCGCAAGGGCCTGCCGACGCTGCTGGCCGCCCTGCCCCGGATTCTCGCGGCCCGCCCCGGGGTGCGGCTGCTGGTGGCCGGCCGGGGCGACGAGGAGGAGGCGCTGGCGGGGGTCCCCGCCGTGGTCCGGCGGCAGATCGAGTTCCTGGGCATGGTCAGCGACGAGGAGAAGGCCCGGCTGCTGCGCAGCGTGGATCTCTACGTCGCCCCCAACACCGGCGGCGAGAGCTTCGGCATCATCCTGGTCGAGGCGATGTCCGCCGGGGCTCCGGTGCTGGCCAGCGACCTGGACGCCTTCCGCCAGGTGCTGGACGGCGGCGGCGCGGGCGAGCTGTTCCCGGTGGAGGACGCGGCGGCGCTCGCCGACGCGGCGCTGCGGCTGCTGGACGACCCGCAGCGGCTGGCGGAGCTGCGGGCGGCGGCGGTCCGGCATGTGCGCCGCTTCGACTGGGAGACCGTCGGGGCCGACATCCTGGCCGTGTACGAGACCGTCGCCTCCGGGGTCGTCGCCGTGCAGGACGACGAGCGGACCGGCTGGCTGGGCCGGCTCGGCCTGGCCCGCGACTGAGACCGCGCCCCGGGCGGCCGGTAGCCTGATCGGCCGTGAGTACCTGGATCTGGGTCGCGGTCGCCGTCGTCGCCGTGGGCCTCTACCTCAGCTGGACGGCGGGCCGACTTGACCGGCTGCACTCCCGGATCGACGCGGCCCGAGCGGCGCTGGACGCGCAGCTGCTGCGCCGCGCCTCGGTCTCCCAGGAGCTGGCCACCTCCTCGCTGCTCGACCCGGCCGCCTCGATCCTGCTGTACCAGGCGTCGCACGCCGCCCGGCAGGCCGACGAGGAGCACCGCGAGATGGCGGAGAGCGAGCTGAGCCAGGCGCTGCGGGCCGTCTTCGGGGAGCCCGAGCAGGTCGCCGCGGTGCGGGCGGCGCCCGGCGGTGAGGAGGCGCTGCGCGACCTCACCGCGGCGGTGCGCCGGGTGCCGATGGCCCGCCGCTTCCACAACGACGGGGTGCGGGCGGCCCGCGCGGTGCGCCGCCATCGGATCGTGCGCTACTTCCGGCTGGCGGGCCATGCGCCGTTCCCGCTGGCGTTCGAGATGGACGACCAGCCGCCGGTGTCGCTGACCCCGGAGGGGGCGCCCCGATGAGGGTTGCGGTACGCGGCCCGGTGGGCGCCGCAGCGGCCCCGCAGTAGCGGCTGCGCTCCGCACTGTCGCAATACCGGACGGAAAGCTGGACCGGGTGGCAGATGGGCTAGTGTCGCGCCGGGCCTAGGATAGGTCTATCGCACCGATTCGTCTCCGAGTGAGGTCTTTCGTGTCCACCACCACTCCCGCCACCCCCTCGAACGGTGAGGTCGACCAGCCCCAGGTCGGCACGGCCCGCGTCAAGCGCGGCATGGCCGAGCAGCTCAAGGGCGGCGTGATCATGGACGTCGTCACGCCCGAGCAGGCGAAGATCGCCGAGGACGCGGGCGCCGTGGCCGTCATGGCCCTGGAGCGGGTGCCCGCCGACATCCGCAAGGACGGCGGCGTCGCCCGGATGTCCGACCCGGACATGATCGACGGCATCATCAACGCCGTCTCCATCCCGGTGATGGCCAAGTCCCGGATCGGCCACTTCGTGGAGGCCCAGGTCCTCCAGGCGCTGGGTGTCGACTACATCGACGAGTCCGAGGTGCTCACCCCGGCCGACGAGCTCAACCACAGCGACAAGTGGGCGTTCACCACCCCCTTCGTCTGCGGTGCCACCAACCTGGGCGAGGCGCTGCGCCGGATCGCCGAGGGCGCCGCCATGATCCGCTCCAAGGGCGAGGCCGGCACCGGCAACGTCGTGGAGGCGGTCCGCCACATGCGGCAGATCCGCGGTGACATCCGCCGGCTGAGCACGCTGGACGACACCGAGCTGTTCGTCGCGGCCAAGAACCTCCAGGCGCCCTACGAGCTGGTCAAGGAGGTCGCCCAGCTCGGCAAGCTGCCGGTCGTGCTGTTCAGCGCGGGCGGCGTGGCCACCCCCGCCGACGCCGCGCTGATGATGCAGCTCGGCGCCGAGGGCGTCTTCGTCGGCTCCGGCATCTTCAAGTCCGGCGACCCGGCCAAGCGCGCCGCCGCCGTGGTGAAGGCCACCACCTTCTACGACGACCCGGACGTCATCGCCAAGGTCTCCCGGGGCCTGGGCGAGGCCATGGTCGGCATCAACTGCGACACCCTGCCCGAGACCGAGCGCTACGCCAACCGAGGCTGGTAGCCCCGGCTGGGCCGGGCCCGCGTCCGCAGCGGTCCGCCACGCCGGGGCACTCCGGCGCGGCGGACCGTACGCGTCCCGGCGTCCGCCACCGCCGGCCCCGGAACACCGGAACCTCGGAGCGCCGGACAGCCTGGAACACCCGAAACAGCCTGGAACGCCGAAACAGCCCGGAACACCAGCAGCCCTGAAGAGGAAGCCCTTGTCCAGCACCCCAGTCGTCGGAGTCCTCGCCCTACAGGGTGACGTCCGTGAGCACGCCGTGGCACTCGCCGAGGCCGACGCGCTCGCCCGTCCGATCCGCCGCCCGGAGGAGCTGGCCGAGGTCGACGGCCTGGTGATCCCCGGCGGCGAGTCCACCACCATGTCCAATCTGGCGCTCTCCTTCGGCCTGATGGAGCCGCTGCGCGCCCGGGTGGCCGAGGGCATGCCGGTGTACGGCTCCTGCGCCGGCATGATCATGCTGGCCGACAAGATCCTGGACGGCCGCGACGACCAGCAGTCCGTCGGCGGCATCGACATGACCGTCCGCCGCAACGCCTTCGGCCGGCAGAACGAGTCCTTCGAGGCGCCGGTCGACTTCACCGGTCTGGACGGCGGCCCGCTGCACGGCGTCTTCATCCGCGCACCCTGGGTGGAGTCCGTCGGCGCGGGCGTGGAGGTGCTGGCCGAGCTGACCTCCGGCCCGGCGGCCGGCCGGATCGTGGCGGTCCGTCAGGGTAGCCTGCTGGCCACCTCCTTCCACCCGGAGCTCACCGGCGACCACCGGGTGCACGGCTACTTCGTCGACCTGGTGCGGGCCGCCGCGCGCTGAGGTCCGCCGGTTCCGGGCGGTGCCCCCGGTCTCGGTAGGATCACCTCTGTTCATTTCCGTTGGATGACGTTGTAAGGAGCCAGGCGATGTCCGGCCACTCCAAATGGGCCACCACCAAGCACAAGAAGGCCGTGATCGACGCCAAGCGCGGCAAGCTGTTCGCCAAGATGATCAAAAACATCGAGGTGGCGGCCCGCACCGGCGGTGGTGACCCGGCGGGTAACCCCACCCTGTACGACGCCATCCAGAAGGCGAAGAAGAGTTCGGTACCGAACGACAACATCGACCGCGCCGTCAAGCGCGGCTCCGGTGCCGAGGCCGGCGGCGCCGACTACACCACGATCATGTACGAGGGCTACGGCCCCAACGGCGTCGCCGTGCTGATCGAGTGCCTCACCGACAACCGCAACCGCGCCGCCTCCGACGTGCGCGTCGCGATGACCCGCAACGGCGGCTCGATGGCCGACCCGGGTTCGGTGTCGTACATGTTCACCCGCAAGGGTGTGATCATCGTCCCCAAGACGGGTGAGCTCAGCGAGGACGATGTGCTCGACGCTGTGCTGGAGGCCGGTGCCGAGGAGGTCAACGACCTCGGTGAGGCGTTCGAGGTGGTCTCCGAGGCAACCGACCTGGTCGCCACCCGCAGCGCCCTGCAGAGCGCCGGCATCGACTACGACTCGGCCGACGCCAACTTCGTGCCCAGCGTCCAGGTCCCGCTGGACGCCGACGGCGCCCGCAAGATCTTCAAGCTGATCGACGCGCTGGAGGACAGCGACGACGTGCAGAACGTCTTCGCCAACTTCGACGTCCCGGACGACGTGCTCGCCGAGCTCGACGCCTGACCCGGCACGGCCCCCGGCCCGGCAGCCCCCAGCGGGCCGCCGGGCCGTCGTGCTCCCCGGCGGGGCGCGGCACCCCGTTGTCCGAGCCTGCCGATAGCCTCGGGTCGCGGACGGTGATCGAACACAGCGACGTCCGCCACAGCGACGTCCGCCACAGCGGCGTCCGACCTGGCGACGTCCGGCACGGCGACACCAGATGAGCGCGGCCCGCAGCGCACTGCGGGCCCGGAGGAGAGGCGGCGACCGCGTGCGGGTACTGGGCGTGGACCCCGGGCTGACCAGATGCGGCGTCGGCGTGGTCGACGGCGCCCCCGGCCGCCCGCTGCGGATGGTCGGCGTCGGCGTGGTCCGCACCCCGGCCGACGCGGACATCGGCCCCCGGCTGCTGCGGATCGAGCAGGGCCTGGAGGAGTGGCTCGACCTGCACCGCCCCGACCTGGTCGCCATCGAGCGGGTCTTCGCCCAGCACAACGTCCGTACCGTGATGGGCACCGCCCAGGCCAGCGCCGTCGCCATGCTCTGCGCCACCCGCCGCGGCCTGCCGGTCGCCCTGCACACCCCCAGCGAGGTCAAGGCCGCCGTCACCGGCAGCGGCCGGGCCGACAAGGCCCAAGTCGGCGCCATGGTCACCCGGCTGCTGCGGCTGGACGCGCCACCCAAGCCCGCCGACGCCGCCGACGCCCTGGCGCTGGCCATCTGCCACATCTGGCGCGGCGCGGCCGGCGACCGGATCGCCGCCGCCCTGGCCGCCGCCCCCCGGCCCGCCCGCACCCCGACCCGTACGCCCGCCCGCACCCCGGTCCGCCCCGCCGCCCGCACCGCATCGCCCGAGGAGAACCGCCTGTGATCGCCTTCGTCGCCGGCCCCGTCGCCGCCGTCGCCCCGGGCACCGCCGTCATCGAGGTCGGCGGTATCGGCCTCGCCGTCCAGTGCAGCCCGAGCACCACCGCCGCCCTGCGGATCGGTGAGCACGCCCGGCTGGCCACCTCGCTGGTGGTCCGCGAGGACTCCCTCACCCTGTACGGCTTCGCCGACGACGACGAGCGCCGCACCTTCGAACTGCTCCAGACCGCCAGCGGCGTCGGCCCCCGCCTCGCCCAGGCGATGCTGGCCGTGCACAGCCCCGACGCGCTGCGCCTCGCCGTCGCCCAGGGCGACGAGAAGGCCCTCACCGCCGTCCCCGGCATCGGCAAGCGCGGCGCCCAGAAGCTGCTGCTGGAGCTGAAGGACCGCCTCGGCGCCCCGGTCGGCGCCGTCCCCGCCCAGGGCCCCGCCACCGGCCCGGCCGCCTGGCACGAGCAGCTGCACGCCGCGCTGGTCGGCCTCGGCTACGCCCCGCGCGAGGCCGAGGAGGCCGTCGCGGCGGTCACCCCCGACGCCGAGGCCCAGGAGAAGCCGGACATCGCCGTGCTGCTCCGCACCGCCCTGCGCGGCCTCAACCGCACCCGCTGAGCCCCACCCCGCCCGCCACCCCTCCCGGAGAGCGCCCCCATGAGCCCGTACGACCCCACCGCAGCCGCCCACGATCCCGGCGACGGCGGCGACCGGCTGGTCACCGGCGCCGCCGACGGCGAGGACCGGGCGGTGGAGGCGGCGCTGCGGCCCAGGGACCTGGGGGAGTTCATCGGCCAGGAGCGGGTTCGCGAGCAGCTCTCCCTGGTGCTCCAGGCGGCCCGCAAGCGCGGCGCCACCCCGGACCATGTGCTGCTCAGCGGCCCACCCGGGCTGGGCAAGACCACGCTGTCCATGATCATCGCAGCGGAGATGAACGCCCCGATCCGGATCACCTCGGGGCCCGCCATCCAGCATGCCGGAGACCTGGCCGCGATCCTCTCCTCGCTCACCGAGGGCGAGGTGCTCTTCCTCGACGAGATCCACCGGATGTCCCGGCCCGCCGAGGAGATGCTCTACATGGCGATGGAGGACTTCCGGGTCGACGTCATCGTCGGCAAGGGCCCCGGTGCCACCGCCATCCCGCTGGAGCTGCCGCCCTTCACCCTGGTCGGCGCCACCACCAGAGCCGGGCTGCTGCCCCCGCCGCTGCGCGACCGCTTCGGCTTCACCGGCCACATGGAGTTCTACGCCCCGGCCGAGCTGGAGCGGGTGGTCCACCGCTCGGCCGGGCTGCTCGACGTGGACATCGACGCCAGGGGCGCGGCCGAGATCGCCGGCCGCTCCCGGGGCACCCCCCGGATCGCCAACCGGCTGCTGCGCCGGGTCCGGGACTATGCCCAGGTCAGGCATGACGGCCTGATCACCCCGGAGATCGCGGCGCAGGCGCTGGACGTCTACGAGGTCGACGCGCGCGGGCTCGACCGCCTCGACCGGGCCGTGCTCGACGTGCTGCTGCGGCTGTTCGGCGGCGGACCGGTCGGCCTGTCGACGCTGGCCGTCGCGGTGGGGGAGGAGAGCGAGACGGTGGAGGAGGTGGCCGAGCCGTTCCTGGTCCGCGAGGGGCTGCTCGCCCGCACCCCCCGGGGCCGGATCGCCACCGCGGCGGCCTGGCAGCACCTGGGAATGGTCCCGCCGCCCGCCCCGCAGACCGGGTTCCGGCCGCCGCTCCCCGCCCAGCAGGACCTTTTCGACCGGTCCCCGGAGCCGCCGGCCGAGAAATGATTCCGTGCACATAACTTCGCGGGACTCGCCACTTGCGGAACCCGGATGACATGCTTGGCGTTGTCCGACCATGGCGGGTCGCCCTAGACTCCGCCGAGCCGCTCCTCCCAGGGGCGGTCAGACCTCCTACCTCATCGGTCGCTCCCCTGCGGCCCCGCAAAGGACCTGTCAAGCCGTGCTTACCACCCTTCTCCCCCTGCTCCTTCTGGTCGGCGTCATGTTCATCATGACCCGCAACGCCAAGAGGAAGCAGGCCCAGGCGCTTGAGATGCGCAACAACATGGGGCCTGGCTCCGGGGTCCGCACCATCGGCGGTATGTACGCCCTGGTCAAGTCGGTCAACAGCGACACCGTCGAGCTTGAGGCCGCCCCCGGCATCCACATCCACTTCGCGAAGAACGCCATCGCGGCGGTGCTGGACCCGCAGGAGTACGCGGCCATCGTGCACGGCGTCCCGGAGACCGAGGACGACATGTCGTCCTTCGAGGAGGACGCGGCCGACGAGGCCGGGGACGCCCCGGTCGAGCTCCACAAGGACGCCTCCAAGGCACTCGACCTCGACAAGTCCGTGCCGGCCACCGCCGGGGACGACAAGGTCACCGGGGACGCGGAGGACGAGGGACCGGCGGCCAAGTAGGGCCCGCAGGTGCGCTTCGCCGGCCGGACGGCACCTCCGCCGCCCGGTCCTCAGGACTAGTGGACCGCCGTGCCCGCCACTCCGCCAGGCCGCACGACGGTCCGGGGCGGCCCGGCGCCGGGCCGCATGGACAGGGAGAAACGAGAAGGTGGCAACACCCAAGTCGCGTCCTCGCGACGGACACCCAGGACGGGCGCTGGCCTTCATCCTGGTCGTCGCCGTCGCGCTGGTCGGCCTCATGTTCGGGACGGGACACCGGACCCCGCGGCTGGGGATCGACCTCGCCGGTGGCACCAGCGTCACGCTGACCGCGAAATCCAAGGACCCAAGCGCGATCAACCAGGCCAACATGAACACCGCCTCGGCCATCATGCTGAAGCGGGTCAACGGCATGGGTGTCTCCGAGGCCGAGGTCCAGGTCCAGGGCAGCAAGAACATCGTCGTCAACATCCCCAAGGGTGACGGCAAGAACGACACCCGTGACGCCGTCGCCCAGATCGGTACCACGGCGAAGCTGTACTTCCGCCCGGTCCTGGCCACCGGCCTCTCGGTTCCCCCGGAGCTGATGAAGCCGAGCGCCTCCCCGTCGGCCTCCGACAGCGCCTCGCCCGGCGCCAAGCCGTCCTCCAGCGCCCCGGCCAAGGTCTCCGGCTCCGGCAGCCCCTCGCCGAGCAGCACCAACGCCGGCCGCGCGGTGAGCCAGGCGCTCCAGGCGGACTCGTCCGCCACACCGGACAGCTCGGCCTCCGCGTCGGCCGGCGGCTCGCCCAGCCCGACCGGCGCCGCCTCGCCCGCCGCGTCGCAGCCGGCCGACGCCGTCAACGGCAACTCGGTCACCACCGGCGGCACCGTGCCGACCGACATGGAGAAGCAGTTCGCCGCGCTGGACTGCACCAAGGAAGCCCAGCGCAACCACAACTACCAGACCTCCACCACGGCCAACACCGTCGCCTGCGACCAGGACGCCAGCAGCGACGGCACCTACGCCAAGTACGTGCTCGGCCCGGTCGCCATCAACGGCCAGAACGTCTCCAACGCCGCCGCGGTCTTCGACACCCAGAACTCCAAGTGGATCGTCCAGCTGAAGTTCGACGGCACCGGCGCCAAGGCGTTCACCGCCGTCACCGGCCAGCTGGCCGCCCAGAGTGACCCGCAGAACCGCTTCGCGATCGTGCTGGACGGCCAGAACGTCTCCGCCCCCTCGGTCAGCGCGGCCATCCCCGGCAACACGGCGGAGATCAGCGGCAGCTTCACCCAGAAGGAGGCACAGGACCTCGCCAACGTGCTGAGCTACGGTGCCCTCCCGCTGGACTTCACCACCGAGTCGGTCAGCACCGTCTCCCCGCAGCTCGGCGGTGAGCAGCTGCACGCCGGTCTGGTGGCCGGCGGCATCGGCCTCGCGCTGGTGGTGCTGTACTCGCTGGTCTACTACCGCGGCCTCGGCCTGGTCAGCATCGCCGGCCTGGTGGTCTCCGCGATCCTCACCTACGCCATCATGTGCCTGCTCGGCGCGGGCATCGGCTTCGCGCTGAACCTGCCGGCGGTCTGCGGCGCCATCGTGGCGATCGGTATCACAGCGGACTCCTTCATCGTGTACTTCGAACGCATCCGCGACGAAGTCCGTGAGGGCAGCCAGCTGCGGACCGCCGTCCAGCGCGCCTGGCCGCGAGCCCGGCGCACCATCCTGGTGTCGGACTTCGTGTCCTTCCTCGCCGCCGCCGTGCTGTACGCGGTCTCGGTCGGCAAGGTGCAGGGCTTCGCGTTCACGCTCGGCCTGACCACCCTGCTCGACATCGTGGTGATCTTCCTCTTCACCAAGCCGATGATCACGATCCTGGCCCGCACCAAGTTCTTCGGCTCCGGCCACTCGTGGTCCGGGCTCGACCCCAAGCGGCTCGGTGCCCATCCGCCCATCCGTGGCGGCCGCCGCCGTCCCAGCGTCGCCAAGGAGGCCTGATGTCCCGGCTCGGCACTCTCGGCCATCGCCTCTACCAGGGCGAGATCAGCTTCGACTTCGTGGGCCGCCGCAAGCTCTGGTACAGCATCTCCGCGGTGATCCTGCTCGCCGCCATCGCGGGTCTGGGGATCAACGGCCTCAAGCTCGGCATCGAGTTCACCGGTGGCTCGGTCTACACGGTGAGCAAGCCGGGGCTGACCGTCACCCAGGCGAAGACCGCCGCCGACAAGGTGGTGGAGCACACCGAGCCGATCGTGCAGTCGATCGGCAGCAACAAGATCACCATCCAGATCAGCAAGGACGAGACCAAGAGCACCGCCGAGGTCACCGACGAGCTGGCCAAGGACCTCTCCGTCAAGCCCGACACCATCAACGCCGACCTGATCGGCCCCAGCTGGGGCAAGGAGATCTCCAAGCAGGCGCTGACCGGTTTGGTCATCTTCATGGTGCTGGTGACGATCTACCTGGCGATCGCCTTCGAGTGGCGCATGGCGGTCTCCGCGCTGGTCGCGCTGATCCACGACCTGGTGATCACCATCGGTGTATACGCCCTGGTCGGCTTCGAGGTCACCCCGGGTACCGTGATCGGCTTCCTGACCATCCTCGGTTACTCGCTCTACGACACGGTGGTCGTCTTCGACACCGTGAAGGAGAACACCCGGACGCTCGGCAAGCAGAACCGGCGCACCTACAGCGAGGCGTCCAACCACGCGCTCAACCAGACCCTGGTGCGGTCGCTCAACACCACGCTCCTGGCGCTGCTGCCGGTCGCCGCGCTGCTCTTCATCGGCGGCGGCATCCTCGGCGCCGGTACGCTCAACGACATCTCGCTGGCGCTGTTCATCGGCCTCGCGGCCGGCGCCTACTCCTCCATCTGCGTCGCCACCCCGCTGCTGGCGCAGCTCAAGGAGGAGCAGCCCGAGATGAAGGCCCTGGCCAAGCGGGTGCTCCAGCGCCGCGCCGCCGACGCCAAGGCGGCCGCTGAGAAGCCGCAGCAGCAGGACGGCGACGACGACGGCGAGGACGGCCCCGAGGCCGAGGACGACGACGCCGTACCGGCAGGTATCGTCGGTCAGCGGAACCAGCCGGTCGGCCGGCGCGGCAAGGGCCGCCCGTCCGGCAAGCGCCACTGACCGCCGACGCCACCGACCGCCGAGAAGAGGACCCTTGTGACCGCCGCCCACACGGCCACCCCGGACGCCCACCTGGCTGAGCTGCTGCTCTCCCGGATCAGGGATGTCCCGGACTACCCGCAGCCCGGGGTGATGTTCAAGGACATCGCACCGCTGCTCGGTGACGCCACCGCCTTCGCGGCGCTGACCGACGCGCTGGCGGCCCGGGTGACGGCCCTGGGAGCGACCAGGGTGGTGGGTCTGGAGGCCCGCGGCTTCGTGCTGGCCGCCCCGGCCGCCTATGCGGCCGGGGTCGGCTTCGTACCGATCCGCAAGCAGGGCAAGCTGCCCGGCGCGGTGCACTCCCGGTCGTACGACCTGGAGTACGGCTCGGCCGTGGTCGAGGTCCAGCAGGACGCCTTCACCCCCGGTGAGCGCGTGCTGGTGGTCGACGACGTGCTGGCCACCGGCGGTACCGTCTCCGCCGCGCTGGACCTGCTCCGGCAGGCCGGGGCGGAGCCGGCGGGCGTGGTGGTCCTGATGGAGCTGGGCTTCCTGGACGGCCGCAGCCGGATCGCCGGGCATCTCGGCGCCGCACCGCTGGAGGCCCTGATCACCGTCTGAGCGGTCCACCGCGCAGTCGACCGCGAGTGCAGTAGACCGAGGGCGGGTCCGGAACACCGGGCCCGCCCTCGGCGTCGTGCGGCACCCGCGCCGGAACGGATCATCCGCCGCATGGGTACCATGAAGATTCGACCCTCTGCTTCTCCGCTGGACAGAGGGGGCTCGCCCCAGGGAGCGTCTTTGCCAGAAGAGGTTGTGCCCAAGGCCGAGGCTGTCCAGGACAGCGCCCCCACCCGTGGGGACGGCTCCGCCCGGACCGCCGGCACCGACGCGCGCCCGGCCAGGGGGCCCGGCCCGGCGGCCGCACCGACCTCGACCGGGTCCGGCACCTCCCGTTCGGTCGCCCCCGCCGCCGGCGGCGGCGCGGCCCGGCAGTCCGCCTCCTCCAGCGGCCGGGTACGCGCCCGGCTGGCCCGGCTCGGCGGCCAGCGCACCAGCACCTTCAACCCGGTGCTGGAACCGCTCTTCCGGATAGTCCGGGGCAATGACCCCAAGGCGGAGCTGCGCGACATCGAGCGCGCCTACACGGTGGCCGACCGCTGGCACCGCGGCCAGAAGCGCAAGAGCGGCGACCCGTACATCACCCACCCGCTCGCGGTGACCACCATCCTCGCCGAGCTGGGCATGGACGCCCCCACGCTGATGGCCGGGCTGCTGCACGACACGGTGGAGGACACCGAGTACGGCCTGGACACGCTGCGCCGCGACTTCGGCGACACGGTCGCGATGCTGGTCGACGGCGTCACCAAGCTGGACAAGGTGAAGTTCGGCGAGGCCGCGCAGGCCGAGACCGTACGCAAGATGGTCGTCGCCATGGCCAAGGACCCCCGGGTCCTGGTGATCAAGCTCGCGGACCGCCTGCACAACATGCGCACCATGCGCTACCTCAAGCGGGAGAAGCAGGAGAAGAAGGCCCGCGAGACCCTGGAGATCTACGCCCCGCTGGCCCACCGGCTGGGCATGAACACCATCAAGTGGGAGCTGGAGGACCTCGCCTTCGCGATCCTCTACCCCAAGATGTACGACGAGATCGTCCGGCTGGTCGCGGAGCGCGCCCCCAAGCGCGACGAGTACCTGGCCACCGTGATCGACCAGGTCCAGGGCGACCTGAGGGCCGCCCGGATCAAGGCGACCGTCACCGGCCGACCCAAGCACTACTACTCGGTCTACCAGAAGATGATCGTGCGGGGCCGCGACTTCGCCGAGATCTACGACCTGGTGGGCATCCGGGTGCTGGTCGACACCGTCCGCGACTGCTACGCGGCGCTCGGGACCATCCACGCGCGGTGGAACCCGGTGCCGGGGCGGTTCAAGGACTACATCGCGATGCCCAAGTTCAACATGTACCAGTCGCTGCACACCACGGTCATCGGGCCGGGCGGCAAGCCGGTCGAGCTCCAGATCCGCACCTTCGACATGCACCGCCGCGCCGAGTACGGCATCGCCGCGCACTGGAAGTACAAGCAGCGTGCGGTAGCCGGCGCCTCCAAGGTGCGCACCGACGCGCCGGCCGGGGCCCGCAAGGGCGACCGGGCCGACATCAACGAGATGGCCTGGCTGCGGCAGCTGGTCGACTGGCAGAAGGAGACCGAGGACCCGGGCGAGTTCCTGGAGTCGCTGCGGTTCGACCTCTCCAGCAACGAGGTCTTCGTCTTCACGCCCAAGGGCGACGTGATAGCGCTGCCCGCCGGGTCCACCCCGGTCGACTTCGCCTTCGCCGTGCACACCGAGGTCGGCTACCGCTGTATCGGCGCCCGGGTCAACGGGCGGCTGGTACCGCTGGAGTCCACCCTGGACAATGGTGACCTGGTGGAGGTCTTCACCTCCAAGGCGGCCGGCGCCGGGCCGTCCCGCGACTGGCTGGGCTTCGTCAAGTCGCCGCGCGCCCGCAACAAGATCCGGGCCTGGTTCTCCAAGGAGCGCCGCGAGGAGGCCATCGAGCAGGGCAAGGACGCCATCGCCCGCGCGATGCGCAAGCAGGGCCTGCCCATCCAGCGCATCCTGACCGGTGACTCGCTGGTCACGCTGGCCCACGAGATGCGCTACCCCGACATCTCCTCCCTCTACGCCGCCATCGGCGAGGGCCATGTCACGGCGCAGTCCATCGTGCAGAAGCTGGTCCAGGCGCTCGGCGGCGAGGAGGGCGCCACCGAGGACATCGCGGAGATCACCACCCCGTCGCCCGAGCACGCCCGCCGCCGCCGCCCCAAGGGCGACCCCGGTGTCATCGTCAAGGGCGTCGAGGACGTCTGGGTCAAGCTCTCCCGCTGCTGCACCCCGGTGCCGGGCGACCCCATCGTCGGCTTCGTCACCCGGGGCAACGGCGTCTCGGTGCACCGCGCGGACTGCGTCAACGTGGAGTCGCTGGCCCAGCAGCCCGAGCGGATGATCGACGTGGAATGGGCGCCCACCCAGTCCTCCGTCTTCCTGGTCGCCATCCAGGTCGAGGCGCTGGACCGGTCCCGGCTGCTCTCCGACGTCACCCGGGTGCTGTCCGACCAACACGTCAACATCCTGTCGGCGGCGGTGCAGACCTCCCGGGACCGGGTGGCCATGAGCAGGTTCACCTTCGAGATGGGCGACCCCAAGCACCTGGGCCACGTCCTGAAGGCCGTACGCGGCGTGGAGGGCGTCTACGACGTCTACCGCGTGACCTCGGCCCGCCAGCAACGGTGACGCTGCCCCCGGCACCACGCCAGGGGCGCGGGGAACCGCGCGAACAACCCCCTACCTCCGTAGTGGGCTGAGCGCGCGGTCCCCCGCGCCCCTCGGTGGTTGCCTGGCCGAGCGTGCAGTTCCCCTGATCACCGCCCGGCATCCCGGCGGCTGCCGGGCCCATCACCGCCCCCGCCCGGGGCGGCCGCATCGCTGCGCACCGCTCGGGCGGGGGTCGGCGGATCAGCCGCTGAACTCCTCCAGCGACTTCTGCGCCTGCTGCAGCAGCTCCCGGCGGCCGGACAGCTCGGCCTCCAGCTTGGCGGCCTTGCCCGCGTTACCGGCCGCACGGGCCCGGTCCAGCTCGGCCTCCAGCTTGTCCACGGCGGCCTGGAGCAGCCCGGTCATGCCCTGGGCACGCGCCTTGGCCTCCGGGTTGGTACGGCGCCACTCGGCCTCCTCGGCCTCCCGGATGGCCCGCTCCACGGTGTGCAGCCGGGCCTCCAGCCGGGGCCGGGCGTCCCGGGGCACATGGCCGATGGCCTCCCAGCGCTCACCGATCGACCGGTACGCCGCCTTGGCGGTCCTGAGGTCGGAGATCGGCAGCAGCGCCTCGGCCTCGACCAGCAGCGCCTCCTTCTGCGTCTGGTTCTCCCGCTGCTCGGCGTCCCGCTCCGAGAAGACCGCCGTACGGGCCTGGAAGAAGACGTCCTGGGCGCCCCGGAAGCGCGTCCACAGCTCGTCCTCCACCTCCCGCTGGGCGCGGCCGGCCGCCTTCCACTCCGCCATCAGCTCGCGGTAGCGGGTCGCGGTGTCGCCCCACTCGGTGGAACCGGAGAGCGCCTCCGCCTCCCGGACCAGCTGCTCCTTGCGGGCCCGAGCCTCGTCGCGCTGCTGGTCCAGCGTGGCGAAGTGCGCCTTGCGCCGCTTGGAGAACGCCGAGCGGGCGTGCGAGAAGCGGTGCCACAGCTCGTCGTCGCTCTTGCGGTCCAGCCGGGGCAGGCCCTTCCAGATGTCCACCAGGGCCCGCAGCCGGTCCCCGGCCTCCCGCCACTGGGTGGACTCGGCCAGCTGCTCCGCCTCCGCGACCAGCTGGTCCTTGGCCGTCCTGGCCTCCTCCTGGGCCTTGGCCCGGATCGCCTTGCGCTCCTCGCGGCGGGACTCGATCTCCCCGGTCAGCGCGTCCAGCCGGGCGGCCAGCGCCGCCAGGTCGCCCACGGCGTGGGCCTCGACGACCTGGGCGCGCAGATGCTCGACCGCGGTCAGCGCGTCCTTGGGTGCCAGGTCGGTGGTACGTACCCGACGCTCCAGCAGGCCGATCTCCACCGCGATGCCCTCGTACTTCCGCTCGAAGTACGCAAGGGCCTCCTCGGGGGAGCCTGCCTGCCAGGAGCCGACGACGCGCTCTCCTTCGGCCGTCCGTACGTAGACGGTCCCCTGCTCGTCGACACGGCCCCACGGGTCGCTGGTCACAGCGCCTCCTCCACATGACCTCCGGTCCCGGCGGCACGGGGCCGCGGGGACGCGGGCGGTCGTCCACAGTTGATGTACGGCGGCCCGATGGGGCGGACCGGCCGTCCGGCATGCCGCTCTCCGGGTGCGAGGGTGACGGCCGCCGGGCCAGGGCACCCTACACAACAGCAACATAGGCGACGGGCACCAGTGCTGTCCGCATCCCGACCGGCCCTTTTCACGCGGCGCACCGGTTTTCGAGCGCCACCGGGGGTCCGGCGCACGCTCGGGCGGGCGGCGCCGGGCGGACCGGCCCGCCCGGCGCCGGGTGTCGCCCGGCCCTCAGCTCTTGGTGGCGGTCACCGAGTTCATCACGACGCCGGCCACCGGAGCGCCGTCGCCCGGCTGGTTGCGGTTGTCGGACCCGCCGGCGGCGATGTTCTTCAGTACGTCCATCCCGCCGGTGATCCTGCCGAACGGGGTGTAGTCGGCCGGAAGCTGGCTGTCCTGGTAGACCAGGAAGAACTGGCTGCCGCCGGAGTGCTTCTCCGTGGTCCGCGCCATCGCCACGGTGCCGGCCGGGTAGGTCGCACCCTCGAGGTTCTCCTCGGGCAGGGTGTAGCCGGGGCCGCCCGAGCCCTGGCCGGTCGGGTCGCCGCACTGCAGCACATAGATGCCCGAGGTGGTCAGCCGGTGGCACGAGACGTGGTCGAAGTACTTCTGCCCGGCCAGGAAGACGAAGGAGTTCACCGTGTGCGGGGCCTTGGCGGCGTCCAGCTCCAGGGTCACCTTGCCGCAGTTGGTCTCCAGCACCGCCTTGTACGTACCGCTGTCCGCGGTCAGCGCGGGCTCGGTCTTCCACTGCTTGCCGTTGGGCTTGCCCGGCGCCGCCGCCTTGCAGCCCTTCACCGACGCCGGGTCGATGGTCGGGTTGGTGGCGGACGGCTCGGGCGCGAGCGGCGAGGGGGAGGCGGTCGGAGAGGCGGCCGCGTCGACCTTCTTGTCGCCGTCGCCGGACATGGCGACACCGGCGCAGGCCGCACCACCGGCCAGCAGCACCACGGCGACCGCCGCCCCGATCACCGTGTTCCGGCGCCGGGCCCGCTGCCGGGCCTCGACCCGGCGCTGCTGCTGCCGCTCGTACTTCTCGCGGGCGAGCTGCCGCCGCCGCTTCTCGCTGTCCACCGGTGCCGTCTCCTTGCTGCTGCGGGGGGATGGTGCGTCAGGGTGCGACACGCACCTGTCGGCGGCCCAGTGTAGGGAGGCGGTACGTAAGCCGGGTATCAGCAGGCAGTGACAGTTGTGGAGGACCGGCGGAACGGACCTCGCCGGGCCGCCGGACCGGCATCTGGTTCGCAAAGCGGACCGCACCGCCGGTAGGCTGCCCGAAGACCTCAAGAGCAGCCATCCACCCGACCCGAGGACGCACGTGTTCATCGCCGGATTTCCCGCCGGAGCCTGGGGCACCAACTGCTACCTGGTCGCACCGGCCGCCGGTGAGGAATGCGTGATCATCGACCCGGGGCACGAGGCCGCCGCCGGAGTCGAGGACCTGGTGCGCGAGCACCGGCTCAGGCCGGTCGCGGTGATCCTCACCCACGGCCACATCGACCACGTGGCCTCGGTGGTCCCGGTCTGCGGCGCCCGTGGCGTCCCCGCCTGGATACACCCCGAGGACCGCTACATGATGGCCGACCCCGTCCGCGGCCTCGGCCGCGCGCTGGGGCAGCAGATCATGGGCTCCATCACGGTGGGCGAGCCCGACGACGTCCGGGAGCTCACCGACGGCAGCGTGCTCGACCTGGCCGGGCTGCGGTTCACGGTCGACCACGCGCCCGGCCATACCAAGGGGTCGGTGACCTTTCGGACGCCCGCCGCCGGAGACGTCCCTCCGGTGCTCTTCTCGGGTGACCTGCTGTTCGCCGGCTCCATCGGACGCACGGATCTGCCCGGCGGAGACCACGCCGAGATCCTGAGGTCGCTGGCCCGCGTGTGCCTGCCGCTCCCGGACGAGACGGTGGTGCTCTCCGGCCACGGCCCGCAGACCAGCATCGGCCGCGAGCGCGCCGCCAACCCCTACCTCCAGCAGGTGGCAGGCGCCGCCGCCGGGGCCCCCGAGGCCCCGCGACGAGGAATGTGACGGAAGCGAAGTTGAGCACCTTCAGCGCCCCCAAGGGCACCTACGACCTGACCCCGCCGGACTCCGAGGTCTTCCTCGCCGTCCGCGAGGCCATCGCCGCGCCGCTGCGCGACGCTGGCTACGGCTACATCGAGACCCCGGTCTTCGAGGACGTCCAGCTGTTCTCCCGGGGCGTCGGCGAGTCCACCGACATCGTCTCCAAGGAGATGTACGCCTTCACCACCAAGGGCGGCGACGACCTCGCGCTGCGCCCCGAGGGCACCGCGCCCGTGCTGCGCGCGGTCCTCCAGCACAATCTGCACCGGGCCGGCGGACTGCCCGTCAAGCTCTGGTACTCCGGCTCCCAGTACCGCTACGAGCGCCCGCAGGCCGGCCGCTACCGGCAGTTCTCGCAGGTCGGCGCCGAGGCCGTCGGCGCCGAGGACCCGGCGCTCGACGCCGAGCTGATCATCCTCGCGGTGGACGCCTACCGCTCGCTGGGCCTGCGCGACTTCCGCCTGCTGCTCAACAGCCTGGGCGACCGCGAGTGCCGCCCCGCCTACCGCAGCGCCCTCCAGGACTTCCTGCGCGGCCTGGATCTGGACGAGGACACCCGGCGCCGCGCCGAGCTCAACCCGATGCGGGTGCTCGACGACAAGCGCGAGTCGGTGCAGCGGCAGCTCACCGGCGCCCCGCTGATGCGCGACCACCTCTGCGAGGCGTGCAAGGCGTACCACGAGCAGGTGCGCGAGCTGCTGACGGCGGCCGGCGTCGCGTACGTGGACGACCCCAAGCTGGTGCGCGGCCTGGACTACTACACCCGGACCACCTTCGAGTTCGTGCACGACGGCCTGGGCTCGCAGTCCGCCGTCGGCGGCGGCGGGCGCTACGACGGGCTCTCCGAGATGATCGGCGGCCCGGCGCTGCCCTCCGTCGGCTGGGCGCTCGGCGTCGACCGTACGGTGCTCGCGCTCCAGGCCGAGGGCGTGCGGATCGAGCCGCCCGTCCGTACCCAGGTCTTCGCGGTGCCGCTGGGCGACCAGGCCCGGCAGTTGCTCTTCGGCCTGGTCACCGAGTTGCGCCGGGCCGGCGTCGCCACCGACTTCGCCTTCGGCGGCAAGGGCCTCAAGGGCGCCATGAAGGCCGCCGACCGCTCCGGCGCCCGCTGGGCCCTGGTCGCCGGTGAGCGTGACCTCGCCGACGGCGTCGTCCAGCTCAAGGACCTGACCACCGGCGACCAGACCCCGGTCGCCGTCGACGCTGTCGTCACCACCCTGAAGGAGAAGCTTTCGTGATCCGCACGCACGACGCGGGTACGCTCCGCGCGGAGCACGCCGGGACCACCGTGACCCTTGCCGGCTGGGTCGCCCGCCGGCGCGACCACGGAGGCGTCGCCTTCATCGATCTGCGCGACGCCTCCGGCACCGTGCAGATCGTGGTCCGCGACCTCGACTCGGTGCACGGCCTGCGCGCCGAGTACTGCGTCAAGGTCGTCGGCGACGTCCGGGTACGCCCCGAGGGCAATGAGAACCCGGAGATCCCCACCGGCGCGGTCGAGGTCGTCGTCAGCGCACTGGAGGTGCTCTCCGAGGCCGCCCCGCTGCCTTTCCCGGTCGCCCCCGCGCAGGGCGCAGAGAAGGACAGCGGCGAGCCCGGCACGGTCAACGAGGAGGTGCGGCTCAAGTACCGCTACCTCGACCTGCGCCGCGAGGGCCCGGCCCGCGCGCTGCGGCTGCGCTCCAGGGTCAACCATGTGATCCGCACGGTGATGGAGGAGAACGGCTTCCTCGACATCGAGACGCCCAACCTCACCCGCTCCACCCCCGAGGGCGCCCGCGACTTCCTGGTCCCGGTCCGGCTCCAGCCCGGCACCTGGTACGCGCTGCCGCAGTCCCCGCAGCTGTTCAAGCAGCTGCTGATGGTGGCCGGCATGGAGCGGTACTACCAGATCGCCCGCTGCTTCCGCGACGAGGACTTCCGGGCCGACCGCCAGCCGGAGTTCACCCAGCTCGACGTGGAGATGTCCTTCGCCGACCAGGAGGACGTCCTGGAGATCGGCGAGCAGGTCGTCGCCCGGGTCTGGAAGGACGTGCACGGCTACGACCTGCCGCGCCCGCTGCCCCGGATCAGCTACGCCGACGCGATGAACCGTTACGGCTCCGACAAGCCGGACGTCCGCTTCGGCCAGGAGCTGGTCGACCTCACCGACTACTTCGCCGGCACCGCGTTCCGGGTCTTCCAGGCCCCGTACGTCGGCGCCGTGGTGATGCCCGGCGGCGCCGCGCAGACCCGCAAGCAGCTGGACGCCTGGCAGGACTGGGCCAAGGCGCGCGGCGCCCGCGGCCTGGCCTACGTGGTGGTCGACGCCGAGACCGGCGAGCTGCGCGGCCCGGTCGCCAAGAACCTCTCCGCCGAGCACCTGGCCGGGCTGGTCGAGGCCGCCGGCGCGGCCAAGGGCGACGCCATCTTCTTCGCCGCCGGCAAGAGGACCGCCTCGCAGGAGCTGCTGGGCGCCGCCCGGCTGGAGATCGGCCGCCGCTGCGAGCTGATCGACGAGTCCCGGTGGGAGTTCCTCTGGGTCGTCGACTTCCCGATGTTCGAGCCGGTGGAGGACGACAAGGGCGAGCAGATCGGGTGGACGGCCATCCACCACCCGTTCACCGCGCCCACCCCGGCGTGCCTGGACAGCTTCGACAAGGACCCGGCGAACGCGCTGTCCAACGCCTACGACCTGGTGCTCAACGGCTCCGAGATCGGCGGCGGCTCCATCCGTATCCACCAGCGCGAGGTCCAGCAGCGGGCCTTCGAGGCGATCGGCCTCTCCCCGGAGGAGGCCGCCTCGCAGTTCGGCTTCCTGCTGGAGGCGTTCAACTACGGCCCGCCGCCGCACGGCGGCATCGCGCTCGGCCTGGACCGGCTGGTCACCCTGCTCGGCGGGTACGACACCATCCGGGACGTCATCGCCTTCCCGAAGACCTCGACGGGCGGCGACCCGCTGACCGGCGCCCCGACGCCGATCACCGTCGAGCAGCGCCGCGAGGCGGGGATCGACGCCAAGCCCAAGCCGAAGGGCGAGGCGGAGCAGAAGTCCGAGGTCTGACCCCGGGCGGCAGGACCTTCCGGGCCCCGGCGACCGCGCAGCGCGGTCGCCGGGGCCCTTTCACAACGGTGTGACGTGGAGGGAGCGGGCGATGTTCGAGCGCGACGGGGTGGTCCGGGCCAGACCGGAGGAGGCCGAGGACGCCCCTGCGGTACGGCGGCTGCACATGGCGGCCTTCCCCGGGCCCGGCGAGGCGGACCTGGTCGATCTGCTGCGCAAGGACCCGGTGTGGCTGCCCGGCCTGTCCTGGGTCGCCGTCGACCACCGGGGGCTGGTGATCGGCCACGCCCTGCTGACCCGGCTGGCGGTGGGCGGCGGCGACGCGCTGGCGCTGGCCCCGGTGGCGGTCGCGCCGGAGTGGCAGCGTACGGGGGTGGGCACCCTGGTGGTCCGGGCGGCGCTCCAGGCGGCGGAGGGGGCCGGGGAGCGGCTGGTGGTGGTGCTGGGCGACCCGCGCTACTACCGCCGGTTCGGCTTCACGCCCGCCTCCGGGCACGGGGTCACCGGTCCGTACGACGTCCCCGACGCGGTCTTCCAGGCGCTGCCGCTGGCGGCGTACGACGGCGCCCCGCGCGGTGCGGCCGTCTACCCGCCGCCCTTCGACGCGGTGTGAGCCGGGAGCACCGGACCGGGCTGTCCGACCGGTGACGTAGGCTGCTGAATCGTGGAGCCCGATCTGTTCACCGCCGCCGCCGAGGAGCGTCAGGCCAGGGAGCCCGGCCGGGCACCGCTGGCCGTGCGGATGCGTCCGCGCACCCTGGACGAGGTGGCCGGCCAGCGGCAGCTGCTGGGCGAGGGGTCGCCGCTGCGGCGGCTGGTCTCGGCCGGGTCCAGCCAGGCCGCCACCTCCTCGGTGATCCTCTGGGGGCCGCCCGGCACCGGCAAGACCACCCTGGCCTATGTGATCAGCAAGGCCACCGAGCGCCGCTTCGTGGAGCTCTCCGCCATCACCGCCGGGGTGAAGGAGGTCCGCGCGGTGATCGAGAGCGCCCGCCGCGAGGTGGGCGCCTCCGGCCGGGAGACGGTGCTCTTCCTGGACGAGATCCACCGCTTCTCCAAGGCCCAGCAGGATTCGCTGCTGCCCGCCGTGGAGAACCGCTGGGTCACCCTGATCGCGGCCACCACCGAGAATCCCTACTTCTCGGTGATCTCCCCGCTGCTCTCCCGCTCACTGCTGCTGACGCTGGAGTCGCTGACCGACGACGACATCCGGGAGCTGCTGCACCGCGCGGTGGCCGACGAGCGCGGGCTCGGCGGCGCGCTGGCGCTGGCCGAGGAGGCGGAGCGGCATCTGGTGCGGCTGGCGGGCGGCGACGCCCGCCGGGCGCTGACCACGCTGGAGGCGGCGGCCGGGGCGGCGCTGGCCAAGGGCGAGCCGGAGATCACCCTGGCCACCACCGAGGTCGCGGTCAACAAGGCCGCCGTCCGCTACGACCGGGACGGCGACCAGCACTATGACGTGGCCAGTGCGCTGATCAAGTCCATCCGGGGCAGCGACGTGGACGCGGCGCTGCACTACCTGGCCCGGATGGTGGAGGCGGGGGAGGACCCGAGATTCATCGCCCGGCGGCTGATGATCTCCGCCAGCGAGGACATCGGCCTGGCCGACCCCACCGCCTTGCAGACCGCCGTCGCCGCCGCGCAGGCGGTGGCGCTGATCGGCTTCCCGGAGGCCCGGATCACCCTCTCCCAGGCGGTGATCGCGCTGGCCCTGGCGCCCAAGTCCAACGCCGCCTACCTGGCCATCGACGCGGCCCTCGCGGACGTCCGCAAGGGCCTGGCCGGGGCGGTCCCGGCCCATCTGCGGGACGCGCACTACGGCGGTGCCAAGAAGCTCGGCCACGGCCAGGGCTACCAGTACCCGCACGACCTGCCGGGCGGCATCGCCGCCCAGCAGTACGCGCCCGACGAGGTGCACGGCCGGCGGTACTACCGGCCGACCCGGTACGGCGCCGAGGCACGCTATGCCGAGGTCGCGGAGCGGGTGCGGGACAAGCTCGCGGGGGAGTAGGCGCTAGCGGACGGCCCGGTGCAGGATGCGGTGCATGGCGGTGCGCAGCTCCTCGGGGGTCTCCAGCACCCGGTCGAAGTCGAAGCGGACGTCCACGAACCGCTCCTCGTCCAGGAAGCGCACCCGCAGCCCGAAGCGGTCCAGCGCCACCGGCACCGCCTGCGGCCGCGGACCGGGCAGCCGGTCGGCGACCAGGGCGCCCAGCAGGTCCAGCCGGTCGGTGTGCGCGGCGGCCAGGTGCTGGAGCAACTCCGCCTCGTACGGCGCCAGCGGGTCGGCCTCGACCGCCGCGAGCCCGGCGGCGTCGGTCCGCGCGGTGCCCCAGAGGTCGTCCACCCGGATGCGGTCGACCTCCAGCCGCAGCAGCCGCCAGGCCGACCGGCCGGTGGGCGGTGCCATCGCCTCGTCCAGGCCGAGCGCGCCGACGGCGGGGTGCCGCCGGGCCAGCAGTCCGGCGTGCCGGGCGAAGTCGGCCGGCAGTACCGGCACCAGCACGCCGCCGGCCCAGGCGCGGCCCCGGATGCGGTGCCGCATCGCCACCGGGGCGACGTCCACCACCTCCAGCACCGCTTGCAGGCCGCCGTCCCGGTCGTGCATGGCGTGCCGGGCGGCGGGGGAGTCACCGGGGGCGAGCAGCAGCACATCGCCGTCCGGCAGCACCGTACGGGTCAGCGGGTACGGCGGGCCGGGTCGGGCGAACAGGTCCAGCCCGGGGATCTCCAGGGACGCCGAGGAGGCGTGCTCGACCAGGGTGCGGGCCCGCTCGGCGGGGCAGGGTGCGGTGGTCGGCTTCCCGTGCTGCGGCATGATGCCTCCTCAGTCGACTTAGGTGAGCCTAACCTAAATCAATTCACCGCCGCCGGGAAGACACCCCGCAGTGCACAAGTACTCCCGTACACCCGGTAACATGGCCGGAAGTGCCACGTCCCGTGCACGGGAGGCTCCCGGTCGAACCGGGCCGCCGACCGGCGTCACCAGCGGGGCGTCGGTCGGCGGCGCCGCACCTTCCGGGTGTGGACGCCTCCAGGAGCGTCGCGCACGTCCAGTGCCGCGGGCAGCCCACCACCTTTCGGCGGTGGGCCGGTCGCATGCACCGGCGGGCTCCAGCCCGGGAAGCGGCTGACCCCCTCCGCCACGGCGGCGACGGGTTTTCCCGGTCCGCAGCAGGCGACCTCCTTCAACAGTGGTGAGCCAGTCACAACTAGAGAGGTTCGGTTCACAGTGAACCAGGCACGTCCCAAGGTCCGGATCGCCCGCGCGCTGGGTATCCCGCTGACCCCGAAGTCCGTCAAGTACTTCGAGGCCCGCCCCTACCCGCCCGGCCAGCACGGCCGTGGGCGCAAGCAGAGCAGCGACTACAAGGTCCGTCTGCTTGAGAAGCAGCGCCTCCGCGCCCAGTACGACCTCAGCGAGACCCAGCTCTCCCGCGCCTTCGACCGCGCCCGCAAGGTCGAGGGCAAGACCGGTGAGGCGCTGATCGTCGAGCTGGAGCGCCGGCTGGACGCCCTGGTGCTGCGCTCCGGCATCGCCCGGACGATCTACCAGGCCCGCCAGATGGTCGTGCACGGCCACATCGAGGTCAATGGCCGCAAGGTCAACAAGCCCTCGTTCCAGGTGAAGCCGGGCTACGTCGTCACCGTGCGTGACCGCAGCAAGGAGAAGCACCCCTTCCAGGTCGCCCGCGAGGGTGGCTACGCCGGCGAGGGCCAGACCCCGAAGTACCTCGAGGTCAACCTCAAGGCGCTGGCCTTCCGGCTGGACCGCGACCCGCAGCGTCGTGAGGTCCCGGTCATCTGCGACGAGCAGCTGGTCGTCGAGTACTACTCGCGCTGACGCCGTGTGCTACTCGCGCTGACGCCGTGTGCTACTCGCGCTGACGCCATGTAGTACTCGCGCTGACGCGCGGGTACGTCACTCGTCGTACGCGGAACCGAGCCCCCGCAGCCGCTGCGCTGCGGGGGCTCGTCCGTTGCCCGGCACCCGGCCGCCCGGCGCGGAATTGCGGTCGGGAATGCGGGCAGGGGCGCGATAGGGTTCTGCTCTGCGGCTTGACGTGCGCGCCTCCACAGTCCGCGCACCGCCGGGGTCCCGCTGCCGCGGATTCCCGGCCGATGGCGAGCCCGCAGCCGAGCAGCATGTGAGGGAGCGCGCAAAGGTGTCCGTGGGAGAGCTGGCCGGTCTGGTCGTGGCCGTCTTCTGGGCGGTCCTGGTGACCCTGCTGGCCGTCGTGCTGGTACGGCTCTCCGCCGTCCTGCGCGAGACCACCACGCTGGTCAGGGCGGTCTCCGAGCAGGCGGTGCCGCTGCTGGAGGACGCCTCGGCGGCGCTCGCCGACGCCCAGCAGCAGCTGGACCGGGTCGACGAGATCACCGCCCATGTGCAGGACGCCGCCGCCAACGCCAACGCCCTCTCCTCCACCGTGGCCGCCACCCTCGGCGGACCGCTGGTGAAGGTCGCCGCCTTCAGCTACGGCGTCCGCCGGGCGGTGGCCCGGCAGAGCGGCGGCGCGGGCGTACCCGCCCCGTGGACCGGCCCGCAGTCCGACCGGGAGGCGCTCGCCGCCCTGGTCCGCGCCGAGGTGCGGTCCGCCACCGCCCCGCGCGGCGGCCTGGTCTCCCGTATCCGGCGAGCCGTGAGGGGTTGACGCAACCGTGCGACGCGTCTTCTGGATGGCGGTCGGCGCCGGCGCCACCGTCTGGGCCATGAACAAGGCGAACGAGGCCGCCCGCCGGCTGACCCCGGACAGCCTGGCCGGCACCGCCGCCCGCGGCGCCCTCAACCTGGGCGAGGCCGTGCGGTCCTTCGCCGGCGAGGTACGCACCGGCATGGCCGAGCGCGAGTACCAGCTCCGCGCCGACCTCGGGCTGGACGGCACCGCCGTGCCGCCCGCCGCCCAGCGGCGGCCCGCCCTGGCCGCCCCCGGCGAACCGGTCGAGTACCGAGCTATCGCGCCGGCCCCGGGCATGCCCGGCGCCGGCCCCGTCCGCCGCCTCACCTCCCCCAAGCCACCGCTCGCCCTCGAATCGACACCCGATCCGCACGAGGCAGGATTGCGCGGCCGACGTCCGCGCAGGGGCAGCACCCACAACCGGAAGGACCACTGATGGAGTCGGCAGAGATCCGCCGCCGCTGGCTGCGCTTCTTCGAGGAGCGCGGCCACACCGTCGTTCCGTCGGCCTCGCTGGTCGCCGACGACCCCACGCTGCTGCTGGTGCCCGCAGGCATGGTGCCCTTCAAGCCGTACTTCCTCGGGGAGGTCAAGCCGCCCTTCGTCCGCGCCACCAGCGTGCAGAAGTGCGTGCGCACCCCCGACATCGAAGAGGTCGGCAAGACCACCCGCCACGGCACCTTCTTCCAGATGTGCGGCAACTTCTCCTTCGGCGACTACTTCAAGGAGGGAGCCATCACCTACGCGTGGGAGCTGCTCACCTCCTCCGTCGAGGACGGCGGCTACGGCCTGGAGCCGGAGAAGCTCTGGATCACCGTCTACCAGGACGACGACGAGGCCGAGAAGATCTGGCGCGATGTCGTCGGGGTGCCTGCCGAGCGCATCCAGCGCCTGGGCATGAAGGACAACTTCTGGTCGATGGGCGTCCCCGGCCCCTGCGGCCCCTGCTCGGAGATCAACTACGACCGGGGCCCCGCCTACGGCGAGGAGGGCGGCCCGGCGGTCAACGGCGAGCGCTACATGGAGATCTGGAACCTGGTCTTCATGCAGTACGAGCGCGGCGCCGGCGACGGCAAGGACGGCTTCGAGATCCTGGGCGACCTGCCGAGCCGGAACATCGACACCGGCCTCGGCCTGGAGCGCCTGGCCACCATCCTCCAGGGCGTCGACAACATCTTCGAGACCGACACCACCCGGATGATCCTCGGCCGGGCCGGCGAGCTCACCGGGCACCGCTACGGCGCCGGTGAGAAGACCGACGTCTCGCTGCGCGTCATCGCGGACCACATCCGCACCGCCGTGATGCTGATCAGCGACGGTGTCACCCCCGGCAACGAGGGCCGCGGCTACGTACTGCGCCGCATCCTGCGCCGCGCCATCCGCAACATGCGGCTGCTGGGCGCCACCGAGCCGGTCGCCCACGAGCTGGTGGACGTCACCATCGAGGCGATGGGCCCGCAGTACCCGGAGCTGTTCGAGGACCGCAAGCGGATCAAGACGGTGGCGGTCGCGGAGGAGGCGTCCTTCCTCCAGACGCTGCGCACCGGCACCACCATCCTGGACACCGCCGTCTCCGAGGCCCGCAACGCGGGCAGCGCCGTGCTGGCGGGCGACAAGGCGTTCCAGCTGCACGACACCTACGGCTTCCCGATCGACCTCACCCTGGAGATGGCCGCCGAGCAGGGCCTCTCGGTGGACGAGGCGGGCTTCCGCCGCCTGATGAAGGAGCAGCGGGACCGCGCCAAGGCCGACGCCAGGGCCAAGAAGCAGGGCCACGCCGACGTCTCCGCTTACCGCGAGGTCGCGGACCGGGCCGGCGCCACCGCCTTCACCGGCTACAGCGACACCGCCGGCGAGGCGTCGGTGGTCGGCCTGCTGGTGGACGGCGCCCCGGCGCCGGCCGCCCATGAGGGCGACGATGTGGAGGTCGTGCTCGACCGCACCCCGTTCTACGCCGAGGGCGGCGGCCAGCTGGCGGACCACGGCCGCATCCGCTTCGACTCCGGCGCCGTCGTGGAGGTCCGCGACGTCCAGCAGCCGGTGCCCGGCGTCACCGTGCACAAGGGCTCGGTGCTGGTCGGTGAGGTGGTGCTCGGCTCGGCCGCGTACGCGCAGATCGACGAGAACCGCCGCCGCGCCGTCTCCCGGGCCCACTCGGCCACCCACCTCACCCACCAGGCGCTGCGGGACGCCCTCGGCCCGACCGCCGCGCAGGCCGGCTCGGAGAACGCCCCGGGCCGGTTCCGCTTCGACTTCGGCTCCCCGACCGCCGTCCCCGGCACGGTGCTCACCGACGTCGAGCAGAAGATCAACGAGGTGCTGGCCCGCGAGCTGGACGTCACCGCCGAGGTGATGACCATGGACGAGGCCCGCAAGCAGGGCGCCATCGCGATGTTCGGTGAGAAGTACGGCGACGCCGTCCGGGTGGTCACCATCGGGGACTTCTCCAAGGAGCTGTGCGGCGGCACCCACGTCGCCAACACCGCCCAGCTGGGCCTGGTCAAGCTGCTCGGCGAGTCCTCCATCGGCGCCGGGGTGCGCCGGGTCGAGGCGCTGGTCGGCGTGGACGCGTACCAGTTCCTGGCCCGTGAGCACACCGTGGTCTCCCGGCTCACCGAGCTGGTCAAGGGCCGTCCGGAGGAGCTGCCGGAGAAGATCTCCGGGATGCTCGCCAAGCTCAAGGACGCCGAGAAGGAGATCGAGCGGTTCCGCGCCGAGAAGGTGCTCGCCGCCGCCGCCGGACTGGCCGACTCCGCCCAGGACGTGCACGGCGTCGCCCTGGTCGCCGCCCGCGTCCCGGACGGCACCGGCGCCGACGACCTGCGCAAGCTGGTGCTGGACGTCCGCAGCCGGCTGGGCTCCCGTCCCAGCGTGGTCGCCGCCTTCACGGTGGCCAACGACCGCCCGCTGACCGTGATCGCCACCAGCGACGCGGCCCGCGAGCGCGGCGTCAAGGCCGGCGAGCTGGTCCGCACCGCCGCCAAGACCCTCGGCGGCGGCGGCGGTGGCAAGGACGACGTCGCCCAGGGCGGTGGCAGCGACCCGACCGCCGTGGACCGGGCGATCGAGGCGGTCCGCCGCCTGGTCGCCGAGCGCACCGCCTGATGCGCCGGGGCCGACGGATCGCCGTCGACGTCGGTGACGCCCGGATCGGGGTCGCCTCCTGCGACCCGGACGGGCTGCTGGCCACGCCGGTGGAGACCGTGCCGGCGGGCGGCGCCGCTCGGGCGCGGATCGCCGCCATCGCCGCCGAGTACGAGGCGATCGAGGTGGTCGTCGGGCTCCCCCGCTCGCTGAACGGGCGGGAGGGGCCCGCCGCCGCCAAGGTCCGCGCCTTCGCGGTCGGCCTGGCGGCGCTGCTCGGCCCGGTTCCGGTGCGGCTGGTGGACGAGCGGATGTCCACCGTCACCGCCACCCAGGGGATGCGCGCCTCCGGGGTGAAGTCCAAGAAGGGCCGTTCGGTGATCGACCAGGCGGCCGCCGTGGTCATCCTGCAGAGCGCCCTGGAGACCGAACGGGTGAGTGGCCGCCCGCCCGGCGAGAGTGTCGCGCCGGTGTGACCACCGCATCGCCCTAGCCTCAACGGCAAGGGGGCCCGCCGACCGCCCGGACACCGTCCGGCAGGTCGGCGGGCCCCTCGCACATCCGCCCCCGGGCCGCCCCGCCCGGCCCGCCGGTGAGGGACCCATGACCGACCAGGACCCGACCGGGGCGCCGCCCCCCGGACCCATCGACGCGCTGGCCGAACACGCCGCCACCGACCCGGGCCCCACCCCGGAGCAGCGCCGCCGCACCCGGCTGGCCTGCGGAATCACCGCCCTGCTGCTGGCCGGCACCGCCGGGTTCGGCGGGGTGCTGCTGTACGACTGGTGGACCGACCAGCAGCTGTCCGCGCCCGCCGACTACGCCGGAACCGGCACCGACCCGGTCCGCGTCGACATCCCGCCCGGGGCCAGCCTCACCCGGATCGGCCGCCTGCTGCACGACGGGGGAGTGGTGGCCAGCGTGGCAGCCTTCACCCGGGCGGCGGCCACCGACCCCGGTGCGGCCGCCATCCAGCCCGGCGACTACCCGCTGCGCCACCGGATGTCGGCGCTGGCCGCGCTGCACGTCCTCACCGACCCGGCCAACGCGGGCGGCCTGGTCGTCGTCGAGGGGCGCCGGTCCGCCCAGGTCTACGCGGCGATCGACGCCCGGCTCGGCCTGCGGGCCGGCACCACCGCCGCCCGAGCACGCGACGATGTCGCGGCCCTCGGCCTGCCGGCCTGGGCGGGCGGCCATCCGGAGGGCTTCCTCTTCCCGGCCCGCTACGGGGTGGCCAAGAGTGCCGGGGAGCTGGCCGTGCTGCGGGCGATGGTCGCGCAGGCGAAGGCCGAGTACGCGGCGGACGGGATCGGCAGCGGCGCGGCCGCGTACCAGGTGGTGGTCATCGCCAGCCTGGTGCAGGCCGAGGCGCAGCAGCCGGCGGACTTCGGCCGGGTCGCCCGGGTGATCCGCAACCGGCTGGACCGGGGGATGCCGCTCCAGCTGGACTCCGCCCTCAACTACGCGCTGGGCCGTACCACCGTGGACACCACCCATGAGGACATCAAGGTGGAGACCCCTTACAACACCTATCTGCACCCCGGTCTGCCGCCGACCCCGGTCGGCAACCCCGGTCATGCGGCGATCCGGGCGGCGCTGCACCCGACCCCCGGCGACTGGCTGTACTTCGTGACCGTGAAGCCCGGCGACACCCGTTTCACCGACAGTTACCGGGAGCAGCAGCGCAACGTGGCGGAGTTCAACCGCTACCGGCAGCAACACCGCAGCTCACCGGGCACTGACCGGCCCTGAGCTGCGTTCTCACTGAACCGGGGTGGATACGTCACCCTGTTGCGGTACGGTAACGTCTCCCTCCATGGCGGTGCGGGATAGCACGCCGGTTCGAGCAGGAGAGCGGGACGCGTCGTCCCGGACGGTCGGTGGGGAAGCCGGCCGTGGCTGTCGGCATAAGGGGATCGATGACTGACCTGGGGCGGGGCTACGGCTCCCAGGGGTGGAACTCGGGGGAGCCGCAGTACGGCGGTCCGCCGCAGGGCGGCGTCCCCGGCGGGCCTCCCCAGGCCCAGGGCGGCTACGGTCCCCAGGGCGGTTACGGGCCGCAGGGCGGCCAGGGCCAGGGCCACCCGCAGCAGGGCTGGCCCGGTGACCCGTACGGCCAGCAGGGGCCGCAGACCGGCGGCTGGCAGCAGCCCTACCCCCCGCAGCAGCCCGGACCGTACGGTGGCCCGCAGCAGCCGTACCCTCCGCAGCAGCCTGGGCCGTACGGTGGCCCGCAGCAGTATCCACCGCAGCAACAGCAGCCCTATCCGCCGCAGCAGCCACAGCCGCCGCAGCAGGCCCAGCCGCAGCAGCGGCCGCCGCAGCCCCGGCAGCCCGAGCCGCCGCAGCCCGAGCCCGACGGCTTCGACTGGGAGGCCGAGGCCGCCGCGCTGGACAACCCGTCCGCCGGGTCCGAGCCCGAGCCCGAGCCGGAGGCGGCCTGGGCGGAGGACGAGGAGCCGGAGGAGGAGCCGCAGGAGTCGTTCTTCGGCAGCGAGGACGACAGCCGGGGCGCCGAGCGCCGCCGCAAGCAGCAGGGCAAGAAGTCCGGCCGCCGCAACGGCGGCGCCTGCCTGGTGGTCTCCGTGGTGCTGGTCGGCGTCCTGGGCGCCGGCGGCTACTACGGCTACGGCTTCTACCAGGACCACTTCGGCCCGCCGCCGGACTACACCGGCTCCGGCACCGGCTCGGTCCAGGTCGAGATCCCCGACGGCGCCTCCGGCACCCAGATGGGCATCGCGCTCCAGAAGGCGGGCGTGGTCAAGAGCGTCGACGCCTTCATCAAGGCGTACGAGGGCAACGACCGGGCCAAGACCATCCAGCCGGGCTTCTTCACCATGCCGCTCCAGATGTCCTCGGCCGAGGCGGTGAAGTTCCTGATCGACTCGGCGGGCGGCGATGTGCTCATGGTGCCCGAGGGCCGCCGGGCCACCGAGATCTACGCCATGATCGACGCCAAGCTGCACCTGGACAAGGGCACCACCGCCCACACGGCCAAGGTCGACCTGAAGAAACTGGGCCTGCCGAGCTGGGCGCACGGCAACCCGGAGGGCTTCCTCTTCCCGGCGCGCTACCCGGTGGGCAAGGACACCAAGCCGCTGGCCCTGCTCAAGCAGATGGTCAGCCGGTCCAACGACGAGTTCAGCAAGCTCGGCTTCGCGGACGGCTACAAGAAGGACGGCCTCAAGTCGCCGTACGAGCTGCTGACGGTCGCCAGCCTGGTCCAGGCCGAGGGCCTCAACTCGGAGGACTTCGGCAAGATCGCCCGGGTCGTCTACAACCGGCTGAAGCCGGACAACGAGGAGACCCACGGCTACCTTCAGTTCGACTCCACGTACAACTACGCCCGCAACAACCGGACGCTGCATGTGACTGTGGCCGAGATGAAGGCGTACAAGAGCGACCTCAACACCTACTACATCCAGGGCCTTCCCTCGCGGCCGATCAGCAACCCCGGCGAGGAGGCCCTCCAGGCGGCGATGGACCCGACCCCGGGCACGTGGATGTACTTCGTCTCGGTCACACCGACCGACACCCGGTTCGCGACCACCTACGCCGAGCACCAGAAGAACGAGAAGGACTTCGAGGCCGAGTTGAAGAAGAGCAACGGATGACCGGCACCAGGCGCGCGGCCGTGCTCGGGTCGCCCATCGCGCACTCGCTCTCGCCGGTGCTGCACAACGCCGCGTACGCCGCCCTCGGGCTGGACAACTGGTCGTACGGCCGCCACCAGGTGGACGAAGCCGGGCTGCCCGGCTTCCTGGCGGCGCTGGACGTCGAGGGTGAGGGCTGGGCCGGGCTCTCGCTGACCATGCCGCTGAAGCGCGCCGTGATCCCGCTGCTGGACGAGGTCAGCGCGACCGCGCTGGCGGTGGACGCGGTCAACACCGTGGTCTTCACCGAGGACGGCCGCCGCACCGGCGACAACACCGACATCCCCGGCCTGGTCGCCGCGCTGGCCGAGCGCGGCATCGACAAGGTCGAGACCGCCGCCGTGCTGGGCGCGGGCGCCACCGCCTCCTCCGCGCTGGCCGCGCTGGCCCGGGTCTGCACCGGCGAGGTCACCGCGTACGTCCGCACCCCGGAGCGGGCGGCCCAGATGCGGGACCTGGGCGACCGGCTCGGCGTCGCCGTCCGTACCGCCCCCTGGGAGCGGGCCGTCGAAGCGCTCGCCGCCCCGCTCACCATCTCCACCACCCCGGCCGGGGCCAACGACGACCTCGCCTCCGGCGTCCCGGCCCGGCCCGGTGCGCTCTTCGACGTGCTCTACCACCCCTGGCCCACCAAGCTCGCCGCCGCCTGCGCCGAGCGCGGCGGTACGGTGCTGGGCGGCCTGGACCTGCTGGTCCACCAGGCCGTTCTCCAGTGCGAGCGCTTCACCGGCGTCGCCCCCGCCCCGCTCGCCGCCATGCGCGCCGCCGGCGAGGCGGCCCTGGCCGGGAACTGAGCGCTGTCCGCACAGCGGAACGGGCTCCGCGGCACCCCCGCGGCGTGAAAGGATCAGGGTCAGGACGCCATACAAGCCCGGCCCGTCCGCACCCGGGCCGACGACGAAGGAGCTCCGTTGGGTAGGTTGCGCTGGCTGACGGCGGGGGAGTCCCACGGCCCCGCACTGGTCGCGACGCTGGAAGGGCTGCCCTCCGGTGTACCGGTCACCACCGACCTGGTGGCCGACGCGCTGGCGCGCCGCCGGCTGGGCTACGGCCGCGGCGCCCGGATGAAGTTCGAGCGCGACGAGGTGACCTTCCTCGGCGGGGTGCGCCACGGGCTCACCCTGGGCAGCCCGGTCGCCGTGATGGTGGGCAACACCGAGTGGCCCAAGTGGGAGCAGGTGATGTCGGCCGACCCGGTGGACGCCGACATCCTCGCCGGGCTGGGCCGCAATGAGGCGCTGACCCGGCCGCGCCCCGGCCACGCCGACCTGGCGGGCATGCAGAAGTACGGCTTCGACGAGGCCCGGCCGATCCTGGAGCGCGCCAGCGCCCGGGAGACCGCGGCCCGGGTCGCCATCGGCGCGGTGGCCCGCTCGTACCTGAAGGAGACCACCGGCATCGAGCTGGTCTCGCACGTGGTGGAGCTGGGCGCCGCCCAGGCCCCCGCCGGGGTGCTGCCGCTGCCGTCGGACGAGGCCCGGCTGGACGCGGACCCGGTCCGCTGCCTGGACGCGGACGCCGCCGAGCGGATGGTCGCGGAGATCGACCAGGCCCACAAGGACGGCGACACCCTCGGCGGCGTGGTCGAGGTGCTGGCGTACGGCGTGCCGCCGGGCCTGGGCTCGCATGTGCACTGGGACCGCCGACTGGACGCCCGGCTGGCCGCCGCCCTGATGGGCATCCAGGCGATCAAGGGCGTCGAGGTCGGTGACGGCTTCGGGCTGGCCCGGGTGCCCGGCTCGCAGGCGCACGACGAGATCGAGCCCGGTCCGGACGGCGTCCGGCGCCGCTCCGGCCGCTCCGGCGGCACCGAGGGCGGGCTCAGCACCGGCGAGCTGCTGCGGGTGCGGGCCGCGATGAAGCCCATTGCCACCGTGCCCCGCGCGCTGGCCACCCTGGACGTGCGCACCGGCGAGCCCGCCCAGGCCCACCACCAGCGGTCCGACGTCTGCGCGGTGCCCGCCGCCGGCATCGTGGCCGAGGCGATGGTGGCCCTGGTGCTGGCCGACGCGGTGGCGGAGAAGTTCGGCGGCGACTCGGTCGCCGAGACCCGCCGCAACGTCAAGGGCTACCTGGACAATCTGATCATCCGCTGAAGGACGCCGACACCGTGACCGAGAACCAGCCCCGCAGCACCCCGCTGGTGGTGCTCGTGGGCCCGATGGGGGCCGGCAAGACCACCGTGGGCCGACTGCTCGCCCAACGCCTCGGCGTGGTCTTCCGGGACACCGACGAGGACATCGAGCGCAGCGCGGGCCGCCCGATCTCCGAGATCTTCGTGGACGAGGGCGAGGAGGGCTTCCGGGCCCTGGAGCGGGCGGCCGTGCGGGCCGCCCTCTCCGGGCACCCCGGCGTCCTCGCCCTCGGCGGCGGCGCGATCCTGGACCCGGGCACCCGGGCCCTGCTCACCGAGCACCCGGTGGCCTTCCTGGACGTCGGCGTGCACGACGGCGTCAAGCGGGTCGGGCTGGACGCGCCCCGCCCGCTGCTGGCGGTCAACCCCCGGGCCCGCTGGCGCGAGCTGATGGAGGCCCGCCGCCCGCTCTACCTGGAGGTGGCCCGCGCGGTCGTCCTCACCGACGGCCGCGACCCCGGCGAGGTGGCCGCAGCCGTCCTCGAAGCACTGGAGCTGATGACCGCATGACCGACACCGACACCGCCACCGGCGGCACCCAGGCCGCCCCCGTCCGCATCCCGGTCGGCGGCGACGCCGGACACCAGCCGTACGAGGTGCTGGTCGGCCGGCATCTGCTGGGCGAGCTGCCCGCGCTGATCGGCACCCGCGCCCGCCGGGTCGCGGTGATCCACCCGGAGGCGCTCTCCGCCACCGGCGAGGCGATCCGCGAGGACCTGGCCGCGCAGGGCTACGAGGCCATCGCGCTCCAGGTGCCCAACGCGGAGGAGGCCAAGAGCGCCGAGGTGGCCGCGTACTGCTGGTCGGTGCTCGGCCAGACCGGCTTCACCCGCAGCGATGTGGTGGTCGGCGTCGGTGGTGGCGCCACCACCGACCTGGCCGGCTTCGTCGCGGCCAGCTGGCTGCGCGGGGTGCGCTGGATCTCCATGCCGACCACCCTGCTCGGCATGGTGGACGCGGCGGTCGGCGGCAAGACCGGCATCAACATCGCGGAGGGCAAGAACCTGGTCGGCGCCTTCCACCCGCCGGCCGGGGTGCTCGCGGACCTGGCGGCGCTGGAGACCGTGCCGCGCCACGACTACGTCTCCGGACTGGCCGAGGTGATCAAGGCCGGCTTCATCGCCGACCCGGTGATCCTGGACCTGGTGGAGGCCGACCCCGAGGGCGCCACCGGCCCGGGTGGGCCGCACACCCTGGAGCTGATCGAGCGCTCCATCCGGGTGAAGGCCGAGGTGGTCTCCGGCGACCTCAAGGAGTCCGGCCGCCGCGAGATCCTCAACTACGGCCACACCCTGGGCCACGCCATCGAGCGCAATGAGCGCTACAAGTGGCGCCACGGCGCCGCCGTCTCGGTCGGCATGGTCTTCGCCGCCGAGCTGGGCCGGCTCGCCGGCCGGCTGGACGACGCCACCGCCGACCGGCACCGCACCGTGCTGGCCTCGGTCGGCCTGCCGCTCAGCTACCGGGCGGACGCCTGGCCGCGACTGCTCGACGCGATGAAGATCGACAAGAAGTCGCGCGCCGACCTGCTGCGCTTCATCGTGCTGGACGGCCTCGGCAAGCCCGCCGTGCTGGAGGCCCCCGACCCGTCGCTGCTGGCCGCCGCGTACGCGGAGGTGGCCGGATGACCCGCGTCCTGGTGCTCAACGGCCCCAACCTCGGCCGGCTCGGCAGCCGCGAGCCCGATGTGTACGGCAGCACCAGCTACGCCGGGCTGGTCGAGCGCTGCACCGCGCTTGGCAAGGAGCTGGGGCTGGAGGTCGAGGTCCGGGAGACCAACGACGAGGGCGAGATGATCCGCTGGCTGCACGAGGCCGCCGACGGCCGCATCCCGGTGGTCCTCAACCCCGCCGCCTTCACCCACTACTCGTACGGCATGCGGGACGCGGCGGCGCAGCGCACCGCGCCGCTGATCGAGGTGCACATCTCCAACCCGTACACCCGGGAGGAGTTCCGGCACCTCTCGGTGATCGCCGGGATCGCCTCCGGCACCATCGCGGGCTTCGGCCTGGGCTCCTATGAGCTGGCGCTGCGGGCGCTGGCCGAGCAGTCGGCCGGCGGCTGAGCCGTCGTCAACACGCGGGCGGCCGGCCCGGTGGCGGTCTGTGCCCGCCGCCGGGCCGCCGTGTATTGTCCGCGCCGGAGGTGTTCGTGACGCAGCACGCCGGGGGAGCACCACCGCCCCCCCATCCGCCCACGCCGTACGGGACGGGACCGCAGGGCCCACCGCCCCAGCCGCCGGGCTGGCCCGCCCCGCACCACCAGCCCCACCCGCAGCACCAGCAGCCCCACCAGCACCCGCACCCCCAGCACTCCGGCCACCACCCCGCCGTGCCGCCGCCGCCCCAGACGCCCCCGAGCCCCGTCCCGCCGAGCCCTGTGCCGCCGAGCCCCGTGCCGCCGAGCCCGGCGCAGCCCCCGGTGCCCGCACACGCCCCGGCCCCGCCCGGCGCCACCGGCCACTTCCCGCTGCCGCCCGGCACCGCCGCCCAGCTCCCCCCGGCGGGCCCGCCGCACCCGGCCGCCCCACCCGGGCCGATCGCGGTGCTGCTGATCGGCCCGGCCGGCGCGGGCAAGACCACCGTGGCCCGGCACTGGGCCGGACTGCGCCCCACCCCCACCGCCCACATCAGCCTGGACGACGTCCGCGAGTGGGTGCGGGCGGGCTTCGCCAACCCGCAGTCCGGCTGGAACGACAACTCCGAGGCGCAGTACCGCCTGGCCCGCCGCACCTGCGGCTTCGCCTGCCGCAACTACCTGGCCAACGGCATCTCCTGCGTCATCGACGACGCGGTCTTCCCCGACCGCCCGGCCATCGGCCTGGGCGGTTGGAAGCGCCACATCGGCCCCGGCATGATCCCGGTGGTGCTGCTGCCCGGTCTGGAGTCGGTGCTGGCCCGCAACGCCCGGCGCAGCGGCACCCGCCGGCTGGCCGACGAGGAGGTCGCCCGCATCCACGGCCGGATGGCCGGCTGGTACAACTCCGGGCTGCCGATCATCGACAACAGCCGGCTGGACGTCCCGGCCACCGCCGCCGAACTGGACCGGGTGATCACCGCCCGGTTGACGGGCCACCCGCACCGCTGAGCCCCGGCCTGCGGGTTTCCCCGGTCCGGCGCACCACCACAGGCCGTACCGGCTGAACACACGTACGCTGCCAGCATGGCCGATGTGCACACAGCCCGCCGCGAGCGCCTACGGGAGCGGTGCGGGGCCCTGGGGGCGGACGCCGCGCTGGTGACGCGCCCGGCGAATGTGCGGTATCTGACCGGCGCCGAACCGGACGGGTCGGCGCTGCTGCTCACCCGGGACCGGGCCGTGCTCGCCGTCCCCGAGGAGCCCCTGCCGGACGCCGCCGAGCAGCTGCTCCAGCAGCCCGACGAGGTCCAGCGGCTGGAGGTCCCCCCGGGCGCCGACCCGGCCGTGGCCGCCGCGTCCACCGCCGCCCGGCACCGGGTCGAGGTGCTGGCGATGGAGGAGCACGAGCTGACCGTGGCCCGCCACCGGGCGGTGGTCGAGGCGGCCGCCCCGGCGCGCCCCGCCGACCTGGACCGCGCCGTGGAGCAGCTGCGGCTGGTCAAGGACGAGGAGGAGATCACCGGGCTGCGGATCTCCGCCGAGATCGCGGACCAGGCCCTCGGCGAGCTGCTGGAGTCCATCCTGGTGGGCCGCACCGAGCGGCACCTGGCGATGGAGCTGGAGCGCCGGATGGTCGACCACGGCGCCGACTGCGCCGCGTACCCGGTCTCCATCGCCACCGGCAGCCACGCCGGTCTGGTCGGGCATGTGCCGACCGACCGCCGGGTGGAGGAGGGCGACTTCCTCACCGTGGCGCTGGGCGCCCGCTACCGGGGCTACGGCGCCTCGGTCGCCCGTACCTTTGTGATCGGCACCGCTCCGGCGCAGTGGCAGATCGACCTGCACGCCGTGGTCTTCGCCGCCCAGCGGGCCGGCCGGGAGGCCCTGCAACCGGGCACGCCCTGCGGCGAGGCGGACCGCGCGGTGCGGGAGGTGCTCCAGTCGGCGGGGTACGCGGAGGGCCCGCCGAGGCCGGTCGGACACGGCATCGGGCTGGAGATCGAGGAGGAGCCGCGCCTGGGACCCGGCGACATGGGTAAACTGGATGCTCGTGTGCCGGTCACCGTCGGCCCAGGGGTCCACCTCCCGGGTCGCGGCGGGGTCCGGATCGAGGACACGCTCGTCGTCCGCCCCCTGGGGGAGGGCGGTCCCGAGCTGCTCACCATCACCACCAAGGAGCTCCTCGCCCTGTGACCCCTCCGGGGGAGGCAGGCCGCACATCCCTTGGTTCCTTGACAGCTATATGCAGGAGTTAGTGCGACCGTGGCGACCACGAACGACCTCAAGAACGGCATGGTGCTCAAGCTCGACAACGGCCAGCTCTGGTCCGTCGTAGAGTTCCAGCACGTCAAGCCCGGCAAGGGCGGCGCCTTCGTCCGCACCAAGCTCAAGCACGTGCTCTCCGGCAAGGTCGTCGACAAGACCTTCAACGCCGGTACCAAGGTCGAGACCGCCACCGTGGACAAGCGCGGTATGCAGTTCTCGTACAAGGACGGCTCGGACTTCGTGTTCATGGACACGGACACCTTCGAGCAGCTGCCGATCAGCCCCGAGGTGGTCGGTGACGCCGCCAACTACCTGCTGGAGGGCTTCGAGGCCGTCGTCGCCATCTACGAGGGCGCGGCGCTGTACGTAGAGCTGCCGGCCTCCGTCGAGCTGGTCATCGAGTACACCGAGCCCGGTGTGCAGGGCGACCGCTCCACCGGCGGCACCAAGCCGGCCCGCCTGGAGACCGGCTACGAGATCGGGGTGCCGCTCTTCATCACCACCGGTGAGAAGGTCAAGGTCGACACCCGCGACGGCAGCTACCTCGGCCGGGTGAACAGCTAACCGTGTCCGCAGCACGCACCAAGGCCCGCCAGCGCGCCTTCCAGATCCTCTTCGAGGCCGACCACCGGGGTGTCGACCCGCTGGGCGTCCTCGCCGACTGGGTGCGCCGTGCGAACGAGCCCAAGCCGGACGAGGGCGTCCCGCAGGTGGGCGAGTACACGATGCAGCTGGTCGAGGGGGTCGTGGAGCACGCGCCCCGGATCGACGAGCTGATCGCCACCTACGCGGTGGGCTGGACGCTGGACCGGATGCCCATCGCCGACCGCAACATCCTGCGACTCGGCGCCTACGAGCTGCTCTGGGAGGACGGCGTCCCCGACGCCGTCGTGCTGGACGAGGCCGTGGAGATCGCCAAGGAGTTCTCGACCGACGACTCCCCGGCCTTCGTCAACGGGCTGCTGGGCCGGCTCAAGGAGCTCAAGCCGTCGCTGCGCCGCTGACCGGCGGCGCGAGACGCGCACCGGGCCCGCCGCGCGCCCCCTGGACCGGGGGACGCGCGGCGGGCCCTCGTCGTGCCCGCGCGGCCCGCTGCGGATACGCGGACGGCCGGGTCGGCCCACAGCGCTGCTGCGGGCCGACCCGGCCGTCTGGGTGCCCCTGGGGGCGCCGGCGTCAGGCGGACTCGTCCTCGCGGACGGCACGGCGCGCGTCCGGGTTGAGCACGCCCCAGCTGATCAGCTGCTCCGTCAGGATCGACGGGGACTGGTCGTAGATCACGGCGAGGGTGCGCAGGTCGTCCTGGCGGATCGAGAGCACCTTGCCGTTGTAGTCGCCGCGCTGGCTCTGGATGGTCGCCGCGTAGCGCTGGAGCGGCCCGGCCTTCTCGGACGGGACCTGGACCAGGCGCTCGAGGTCGAGCACCAGCCGAGGCGGCGGCTCGGCGGCGCCGCCGGGGGTGCTGCCGGGCAGCAGCTCCTGCACCGGCACGCCGTAGAACTCTGCGAGTTCGGCCAGGCGCTGCACGGTGACGGCACGGTCGCCGCGCTCGTACGACCCGACCACCACGGCCTTCCAGCGCCCCTGGGACTTCTCCTCGACACCGTGCAGGGAGAGACCCTGCTGGGTGCGGATGGCGCGGAGCTTGCCCCCGAGCTGTTTCGCGTAGTCGCTGGACATTGGTCTCCCCGGACGAGATAGCGAGATGGTGACTGACCGGCACGGCTGGCCTGTTCGACGTCCGGTCCGTAACTCACTGTGAGGTTACGCAGAGTAATAAGCGTTCGTCAAGCCGAATGGGGCAGCCGTGCGAATAGCCGGCGGCGAACCCGTGCCGCACCGCCCCGAACCCCGCCTGAGCTGCGGCTTCGCCCAGCCGGGCCAGGCCCGCGCGGGCATCGGAAGATCCCACTGGTAGGGTTGGTACCGGCCCTGCCCCGCAGTACCGGCGGGCCCTCCCTTTGATTGTCCGCACCACCCGACACACCCGACATCCTTTAAGGCCCGTCCCGTGAGGCGGGGAAGGAGGTCCGCTTCGGCATGACCGAATCCCACGACCAGGGGTCCGCACTGCGCGCCCCGCACCAGGTCCTCGACGAGTCCGACATCACCCGGGTGATCACCCGCATCGCGCACGAGATCGTCGAACGCGCCAAGGGCGCCGAGGACGTCGTCCTGCTCGGCATCCACACCCGGGGCGTCCACCTGGCCCGCCGACTGCGCGCCAAGCTCGCCGCCATCACCGGCCGCGACATCCCGCTCGGCACCCTGGACATCACCATGTACCGGGACGACCTGCGCCTCAAGCCCGCTCGGGCGCTGGAGCACACCGAGATCCCGCCCGGCGGCATCGACGGCCGGCTCGTCGTCCTGGTGGACGATGTGCTCTTCTCCGGCCGGACCATCCGCGCCGCCCTGGACGCGCTCAACGACATCGGCCGGCCCCGCGCCGTACAGCTCGCCGTCCTGGTCGACCGCGGCCACCGCGAGCTGCCGATCCGCGCCGACTACGTGGGCAAGAACCTGCCCACCTCCCTGCGCGAGGCCGTCAAGGTCCAGCTGGCCGAGACCGACGGCGGCGACGCCGTGCTGGTCGGGGACCGCGACTACGCGGCCCGCTCCTCCCAGGCGCTGGTCGCCGAGGACGGCGCCACCGATGCCGAGCAGCAGTCCGCACCGCACCTCCCGGAGTAAAACCGCGTGAAGCGCCACCTCGTCTCCGCCTCCGACCTCACCCACGACGACGCGCTGCTCATCCTCGACACCGCCGAGGAGATGGCCCAGGTCTCCTCCCGGGCCGTCAAGAAGCTGCCGACCCTGCGCGGCCGCACCGTCGTCAACCTCTTCTTCGAAGACTCCACCCGCACCCGCACCTCCTTCGAGGTCGCGGAGAAGCGGCTCTCCGCCGATGTCATCAACTTCTCCGCCAAGGGCTCCTCGGTCTCCAAGGGCGAGTCCCTCAAGGACACCGCGCTGACCCTCCAGGCGATGGGCGCCGACGCCGTCGTCATCCGGCACAGCGCCTCCGGCGCCCCGCTGCGGCTGGCGCGTTCCGACTGGCTGCACGGCAGCGTCATCAACGCCGGCGACGGCACCCACGAGCACCCCACCCAGGCGCTGCTCGACGCCTTCACCATGCGCCGCCACCTCGCCCCCGGCCTCGGCCGCGACCTGTCGGGCCGCCGGATCACCATGGTCGGGGACATCCTGCACAGCCGGGTCGCCCGCTCCAATGTGCTGCTGCTCAGCACGCTGGGCGCCCAGGTCACCCTGGTCGCCCCGCCGACCCTGGTCCCGATCGGGGTGGAGAGCTGGCCCTGCGAGGTCTCCTACGACCTGGACGCGGTGCTGCCCAAGTCCGACGCGGTGATGATGCTCCGCGTCCAGCGCGAGCGGATGAACGCCGCCTTCTTCCCCACCGAGCGCGAGTACTCCCGCCGCTACGGACTGGACGGGCTGCGGATGGCCGCGCTCCCCGAGCACGCCATCGTGATGCACCCCGGGCCGATGGTCCGTGGCATGGAGATCACCGCCGAGGTCGCGGACTCGCCCCGCTGCACCGTGGTCGAGCAGGTCGCCAACGGTGTCAGCGTCCGGATGGCCGTCCTGTACCTGCTGCTCGGCGGCGCCACCCTCGCAGACCACCCGATCCGCACCGACGCCAGCGGCGCCGCCGCCGAGGAGAGCACCTCGTGACCAGCCACCTCATCAAGAACGCGAGCGTCCTCGGCGGCGCCCCGCAGGACGTCCGGGTCGCGGACGGCCTGATCCAGGAGGTCGGCACCGGCCTCACCGGCGCCGACACCGAGACCGACGCCACCGGCCTGGTCCTGCTGCCCGGCCTGGTCGACCTGCACACCCACCTGCGCGAGCCCGGCCGCGAGGACGCCGAGACCGTCCTCACCGGCACCCGGGCCGCCGCCCGCGGCGGCTTCACCGCCGTGCACGCCATGGCCAACACCTTCCCCGTCGCCGACACCGCCGGCGTGGTCGAGCAGGTCTGGCGGCTCGGCCGCGCCTCCGGCTACTGCGACGTACAGCCGGTCGGCGCCGTCACCATCGGCCTGGCGGGCAAGCAGCTCGCGGAGCTGGGCGCCATGCACGACTCGGCGGCCGGGGTCCGGGTCTTCTCCGACGACGGCAAGTGCGTCGACGACGCGGTGATCATGCGCCGCGCGCTGGAGTACGTGAAGGCGTTCGACGGCGTGATCGCCCAGCACGCCCAGGAGCCCCGGCTGACCGAGGGCGCCCAGATGAACGAGGGCACCGTCTCCGGCGAACTCGGCCTGGCCGGCTGGCCCGCCGTCGCGGAGGAGGCGATCATCGCCCGCGATGTGCTGCTCGCCGCGCACGTCGGCTCCCGGCTGCACGTCTGCCATGTCTCCACCGCCGGCTCGGTGGAGATCATCCGCTGGGCCAAGGCCAAGGGCTGGCGCGTCACCGCCGAGGTCACCCCGCACCACCTGCTGCTCACCGACGAGCTGGTCCGCTCCTACGACCCGGTGTACAAGGTCAACCCGCCGCTGCGCACCGAGGCCGATGTGCTGGCGCTGCGCGAGGCGCTGGCGGACGGCACCATCGACGCCGTCGCCACCGACCACGCCCCGCACCCGGCCGAGGACAAGGACTGCGAGTGGGCGGTGGCGGCCATGGGCATGGTCGGCCTGGAGACCGCGCTCTCCGTCGTCCAGCACGCCATGGTCGACACCGGCCTGATGGACTGGGCGGGCGTCGCCGACCGGATGTCCTTCCGCCCGGCCCGGATCGGCCGGCTGGCCGGACACGGCCGCCCCGTCTCGCCGGGTGAACCGGCCAACCTGGTGCTCGTCGATCCCGCGTACCGTGGAACGGTGATCCCCGACGCCTTCGCCACCCGCAGCCGCAACACCCCCTACCGGGGCCTCGACCTGCCCGGACGGGTCCGCGCCACCTACCTGCGCGGCGTGCCGACCCTGCTCGACGGGCAGCTGGCCGCCCCGGAGGCCGTCGCCGGAGCCACCGCGTGACCGGCGCCCTGCTCCTGCTCGCCGCACCGCCGCACTCCGCACCGGTCCGGCACTGGAACGACTACCTCGGCTGGAGCGCCGGACTGGTCCTGGTCGTCCTGCTGGTCTACTGGCTGATGCGCCAGGGCTGGAAGTGGCGCTCCACCCTCCAGTCCGACCTGCCGCCGCTGCCCGAGCCGCCCGAGGACCCCGGCCCGGCCCTGCGCACCGGCACCGGCCGCTACCACGGCACCACCACCGCCGGGGAGTGGCTCGATCGGATCGTCGCCCACGGCCTGGGCGCCCGCAGCCTGGCCGAGCTGACGCTCACCCCACGCGGACTGCTGGTCCGCCGCCCCGGCAGCGACGACCTGTGGATTCCGGCCGAGGCCCTGGTCGGGGCCCGTACCGACTCCGGGATCGCCGGCAAGGTCGTCCCCTCCGGCCTGCTGGTGGTCACCTGGCTGCTCGGCGACCGGCAGCTCGACTCCGGCTTCCGCGCCGACCAGCCCGACCAGCATCCCGCGTGGGTGGCGGAGATCGACCGCATCGCCGCCGCCCCCGCCGCAGCACGCAACACGACGGAAGGCACCTCATGACCGCACCGGCCCCCACCACGACGACGCGGCTCCGCGCCGTGAGCCGGGAACGCGTCCCCGCGGTCCTGGTCCTTGAGGACGGCCGCGTCTTCCGCGGTCAGGCATACGGAGCGGTCGGCGAGACCTTCGGCGAAGCGGTCTTCAACACCGGCATGACCGGCTACCAGGAGACCCTGACCGACCCGTCCTACCACCGGCAGGTGGTCGTGATGACCGCCCCGCAGATCGGCAACACCGGCGTCAACGACGAGGACCTGGAGTCCCGGCGGATCTGGGTGGCCGGCTTCGTGGTCCGCGACCCCGCCCGCGTCCCGTCCAACTGGCGCTCGGTGCGCTCGCTGGACGAGGAGCTGGTCCGGCAGGGTGTCGTCGGCATCAGCGGCATCGACACCCGGGCGCTCACCCGGCACCTGCGCGAGCGCGGCGCCATGCGGGTCGGCGTCTTCTCCGGCCCCGCGCTGGCCGACGAGGCGGAGCTGCTCGCCCGGGTCCGCACCGCCCCCGAGATGGCCGGCGCCGACCTCTCCGCCGAGGTCGCCACCGTCGAGCCGTACGTGGTCCCGGCCGTGGGGCCCGGCGGCGAAGCCCTGCCCGTCGGCAGCGCGCGGTTCACCGTCGCCGCCCTCGACCTGGGCATCAAGGCGATGACCCCGCAGCGGATGGCTGAGCGCGGCATCGAGGTGCACGTGCTGCCCGCCACCGCCACCCTGGACGACGTCTACGCCGTCAACCCGGACGGCGTCTTCCTCTCCAACGGCCCCGGCGACCCCGCCACCGCCGACCTCACCGTGATCCAGGGCGTCCTGGAGCGCCGGACCCCGCTGTTCGGCATCTGCTTCGGCAACCAGCTGCTGGGCCGCGCGGTCGGCTTCGGCACCTACAAGCTCAAGTACGGCCACCGGGGCATCAACCAGCCGGTGCAGGACCGCACCACCGGCAAGGTCGAGGTCACCGCGCACAACCACGGCTTCGCCGTCGACGCCCCGCTGGACCGGGTCAGCGACACCCCGTATGGCCGGGTCGAGGTCTCCCACGTCTGCCTGAACGACGACGTGGTGGAGGGACTGCGGCTGCTCGACACGCCCGCCTTCAGCGTCCAGTACCACCCCGAAGCGGCAGCCGGCCCGCACGACGCCGCCTACCTGTTCGACCGCTTCGTTGAGCTCATGGAGGGCCAGCGTGCCTAAGCGCACCGACATCCAGTCCGTCCTGGTCATCGGCTCCGGCCCGATCGTCATCGGCCAGGCGGCCGAGTTCGACTACTCCGGTACCCAGGCGTGCCGCGTGCTCAAGGCCGAGGGCCTGCGCGTCATCCTGGTGAACTCCAACCCGGCGACCATCATGACCGACCCGGAGATCGCCGACGCGACCTACGTCGAGCCGATCACCCCCGAGTTCGTCGAGAAGATTATCGCCAAGGAGCGCCCGGACGCGCTGCTGCCCACCCTCGGCGGCCAGACCGCGCTCAACGCCGCCGTCTCGCTGGCCAAGAGCGGCGTCCTCGACAAGTACGGCGTGGAGCTGATCGGCGCCAACATCGAGGCCATCGAGAAGGGCGAGGACCGCGACCGCTTCAAGACCGTCGTGGAGGCCGTCAAGGCCAAGATCGGCCATGGTGAGTCCGCCCGCTCGGTGATCTGCCACACCATGGACGAGATCCTGGCCGGCGTGGAGACCCTCGGCGGCTACCCGGTCGTCGTCCGCCCCTCCTTCACCATGGGCGGCGCCGGCTCCGGCTTCGCCCACGACGAGCAGGAGCTGCGCCGCATCGCCGGCCAGGGGCTCGCGCTCTCCCCGACCACCGAGGTGCTCCTGGAGGAGTCCATCCTCGGCTGGAAGGAGTACGAGCTGGAGCTGATGCGCGACAAGCACGACAACGTCGTGGTCGTCTGCTCCATCGAGAACTTCGACCCGATGGGCGTCCACACCGGCGACTCCATCACCGTCGCCCCCGCCATGACGCTCACCGACCGCGAGTACCAGGTGCTGCGCGACATCGGCATCGCGGTCATCCGCGAGGTCGGCGTGGACACCGGCGGCTGCAACATCCAGTTCGCGGTGGACCCCGAGGACGGCCGGGTCATCGTCATCGAGATGAACCCCCGGGTCTCCCGCTCCTCGGCGCTGGCCTCCAAGGCCACCGGCTTCCCGATCGCCAAGATCGCCGCCAAGCTCGCCGTCGGCTACACCCTGGACGAGATCCCCAACGACATCACCGAGCAGACCCCGGCGTCCTTCGAGCCCACGCTCGACTACGTCGTGGTCAAGGTGCCCCGCTTCGCCTTCGAGAAGTTCCCCTCCGCCGACGCCACCCTCACCACCACCATGAAGTCGGTGGGCGAGGCCATGGCGCTGGGCCGCAACTTCCCCGAGGCGCTCAACAAGGCGCTGCGCTCGCTGGAGAAGAAGGGCTCCCAGTTCAGCTGGATCGGCGAGCCCGGCGACAAGGACGACCTGCTGCGCACCGCGCAGACCCCGACCGACGGCCGGATCAACACGGTGATGCAGGCCATCCGGGCCGGCGCCACCCAGCAGGAGGTCTTCGACGCCACCCGGATCGACCCGTGGTTCGTCGACCAGCTCTTCCTGCTGGACGAGATCGCCGCCGAGCTGGCCGAGGCCGAGAAGCTCACCCCGGAGCTGCTGCGGCACGCCAAGCGGCACGGCTTCTCCGACCAGCAGATCGGTGAGATCCGGGGGCTGAAGCCCGATGTGGTCCGCGAGGTGCGGCACGCGCTGGGCATCCGGCCGGTGTACAAGACGGTGGACACCTGCGCCGCCGAGTTCGCCGCCCGCACCCCGTACTTCTACTCCTCGTACGACGAGGAGAGCGAGGTCGCGCCGCGCACCAAGCCCGCCGTGATCATCCTCGGCTCCGGCCCCAACCGGATCGGCCAGGGCATCGAGTTCGACTACTCCTGCGTGCACGCCTCCTTCGCCCTCTCCGACGCGGGCTACGAGACCGTGATGGTCAACTGCAACCCGGAGACCGTCTCCACCGACTACGACACCTCCGACCGGCTCTACTTCGAGCCGCTCACCCTGGAGGACGTCCTGGAGATCGTCCACGCCGAGCAGCTGGCCGGCCCGCTGGCCGGCGTCATCGTCCAACTCGGCGGCCAGACCCCGCTGGGCCTGGCCCAGGCGCTCAAGGACAACGGCGTACCGGTCGTCGGCACCCCGCCGGAGGCCATCCACCTCGCGGAGGAGCGCGGCGCCTTCGGCCGGGTGCTGGCCGAGGCCGGGCTGCCCGCGCCCAAGCACGGCACCGCCTTCTCCTTCGCGGAGGCCAAGGCCATCGCGGACGAGATCGGCTACCCGGTGCTGGTGCGGCCCTCGTACGTGCTCGGCGGGCGCGGCATGGAGATCGTCTACGACGAGCCCTCGCTCGCCGCGTACCTGGAGCGCCACGCCGGGCTGATCTCCGAGCACCCGGTGCTGGTGGACCGGTTCCTGGACGACGCGGTGGAGATCGACGTCGACGCGCTCTACGACGGCACCGAGCTCTACCTCGGCGGCGTCATGGAGCACATCGAGGAGGCCGGCATCCACTCCGGCGACTCCGCCTGCACGCTGCCCCCGATCACCCTCGGCGGCCATGACATCAAGCGGCTGCGGACCTCCACCGAGGCCATCGCGCGCGGCGTCGGCGTACGCGGACTGATCAACATCCAGTTCGCGCTCTCCGGGGACATCCTCTACGTGCTGGAGGCCAACCCCCGCGCCTCCCGCACCGTGCCGTTCACCTCCAAGGCCACCGCCGTCCCGCTGGCCAAGGCCGCCGCCCGCATCTCGCTGGGCGCCACCGTCGCCCAGCTGCGCGCCGAGGGCATGCTGCCCGCCGAGGGCGACGGCGGCACCCTGCCGCTGGAGTGCCCGGTCTCCGTCAAGGAGGCCGTGATGCCCTGGAGCCGCTTCCGGGACGCGGCCGGGCGCGGCGTGGACACCGTGCTCGGCCCGGAGATGCGTTCCACCGGCGAGGTCATGGGCATCGACACGGTCTTCGGCACCGCGTACGCCAAGTCCCAGGCCGGGGCGTACGGCGCGCTGCCACTCAAGGGCCGGGTCTTCATCTCGGTCGCCAACCGGGACAAGCGCAACCTGGTCTTCCCCGCCCGCGCACTGGCCGAGCTGGGCTTCGAACTGCTCGCCACCTCCGGCACCGCCGAGGTGCTGCGCCGCAACGGCATCCCGTCCACCGTGGTGCGCAAGCACAGCGAGGGCGAGGGCGAGGGCGGCCAGAAGACCATCGTCCAGCTGATCCACGACGGCGGGGTCGACCTGATCATCAACACCCCGTTCGGCACCGGCGGCCGACTCGACGGCTATGAGATCCGCACCGCCGCCATCGCACGCGGTGTGCCCTGCCTGACCACGGTCCAGGCCATGGGCGCGGCCGTCCAGGGCATCGACGCGCTGATCCGGGGCGACGTGGGCGTCATGTCGCTCCAGGAGCACGCGACGCTGCTGACGGCCGCCCGGCAGAACCAGTAGCCGTACCTGTGGGGGGCACACCGTACGCGACGGGTGCCCCCCACAGCCATGTCCGACCCCCTGGAAGGCACCCCCCGTGTACCGCCTGCTCTTCGACCTGTTCTTCCGCCGCCTGGACCCGGAGAAGGCCCACCACCTGGCATTCGGCTGGATTCGGGCCGCCGCCGCCGTCCCCGGGCTGCGCGGCGCCGTCCGCCGGGTGCTCGCCGCGCCCGACCCCGCGCTGCGGACCCGGGCGCTCGGTCTCGACCTGCCGAGCCCCTTCGGCCTGGCCGCCGGCTTCGACAAGAACGCCGTCGGGATCGACGGCCTCGGCATGGTGGGTTTCGGCCATGTGGAGATCGGCACCGTCACCGGGCAGCCGCAGCCCGGCAACCCCGCGCCCCGGCTGTTCCGGCTGACGGCCGACCGCGCGCTGATCAACCGGATGGGCTTCAACAACGACGGCTCGGCCGCCGTCGCGGCCCGGTTGGCGGCCCGCCCGCGCCGCTCCACCACCGTCGTCGGCGTCAACATCGGCAAGACCAAGGTCGTCCCCGAGAGTGAAGCCGCCGCCGACTATGTGACCAGCACCGAGCGCCTCGCCCGCTACGCCGACTACCTGGTCGTCAACGTCAGCTCCCCCAACACACCCGGACTGCGCAACCTCCAGGCCGTCGACCAGCTCCGCCCGCTGCTCACCGCCGTCCGCGAGGCGGCCGACCGGTCCACCGACCGCCGCGTCCCGCTGCTGGTCAAGATCGCCCCGGACCTGGCGGACGACGACGTCGACGCCGTCGCCGACCTGGCGCTGGAACTCGGCCTGGACGGCATCATCGCCACCAACACCACCATCGGCCGCGAGGGCCTGCGCACCGACGCCGCCACCGTCGCGGCGGCCGGTGCCGGCGGACTGTCCGGCGCGCCGCTGCGGGAGCGCTCGCTGGCGGTGCTGCGCCGGCTGCGCGCCCGTACCGGCGACCGGCTGACCCTGGTCGCGGTCGGCGGCGTGGAGAGCGCGGACGACGCCTGGGAGCGCATCCTGGCGGGCGCCACGCTGGTCCAGGGCTACAGCGCCTTCATCTACCAGGGCCCGTTCTGGGCCCGGCGTATCCACCGGGGCCTGGCCGCCCGGCTGCGGGCCGGCGGCCACGCCACCCTGGCGGACGCGGTCGGCGCCGGGGTCGCCCCCGTACGCACCCCGGAGAACGAGACCCCGGAGAACGAGACCCCGGGCAACGACGCCCCGGGCAACGACACCCCAGGCAGCGACACCCCAGAGAACGACCAGTGAGGACCCCCGTGACCGCCACCCCCGCTCCCCTCGCCCCCGCCCCGATCGCCGTGGCCCTCGACGCGCCCGACCTGGCGACCGCCGTCGACTGGGCCGGGGCGGTGGGCCCGCATGTCTCCACCGTCAAGGTCGGCCTGGAGCTCTACCTCGCCCACGGCCGGGACGCGGTGCGCCGGGTGCGCGACGCCAGCGGCGGCCGGGACCTGTTCCTCGACCTCAAGCTGCACGACATCCCCAACACCGTGTTCGGGGCCGCCCGCTCGGTCGCGGACCTGGCCCCCGCCTACCTCACGGTGCACGCCTCCGGCGGCACCGACATGATCCGCGCCGCCGCCGAGGCGCTGCCGCAGACCAGGATCACCGCCGTCACCGTCCTCACCTCGATGTCCGAGCAGGACCTCGACGCCATCGGCCTGGCCGGCCCGGCGTTGGACGCGGTACGGCGGCTGGCCGTGCTCTCGGTCGAGGCCGGCGCGCGGGCGCTGGTGTGCTCGCCGCGTGAAGTCGCCGCCGTCCGCGCCGCCGTCGGCCCCGAGGTGCAGTTGATCACCCCCGGGGTGCGTCCGGCGGGTGCCGCGCTGGGCGACCAGACCCGGGTGGCCACCCCGGAGCAGGCACTGGCCGACGGCGCGGACCTGCTGGTCATCGGCCGTCCGATCACCGGAGCCACCGACCCGGGCGCGGCCGCCGGGGCCATCGCGGCGGCGCTGCGCGGCCCCGTGCAGCACTGACGGCGGAGGGTGACCGCCGTCACATCACGGGCTGCGAGCGGTTGATATGTCCGGAAAAAGGGCGGTCAGTCTTCCCTGACCAGGACTTTTCCTTCTCTTCTCCTGACGTGGGCCCCTGGGACGGGTAGTCTCCGGCGTTAGGTCGCATGTGGAGAGCGTTTCTCGTTGCTCCTCGCAGGTCAGAGCAGCTAGGTTCCTCTGCGGTCCACTTCTCAACATCCCATTCGTTCGAACCCTGAGGTGAACGGCGTGGCACTTCCGCCCCTTACCCCTGAACAGCGCGCTGCTGCGCTCGCCAAGGCCGCTGAGGCTCGCCGGGAGCGCGCCGAGGTGAAGAACCGGCTGAAGCACAGTGGTGCTTCGCTGAGCGAGGTCATCAAGCAGGGCCAGGAGAACGACGTCATCGGCAAGATGAAGGTCTCCGCGCTGCTTGAGTCCCTCCCGGGCGTCGGCAAGGTCCGCGCCAAGCAGATCATGGAGCGGCTCGGCATCTCCGAGTCCCGCCGGGTCCGCGGCCTCGGCTCGAACCAGATCGCCTCGCTGGAGCGCGAGTTCGGCGGTGCGGCGGCCTCCTGAGGCTCCGTACCCGTACCGGTGTCCCGCACGGCTCGCCGTCCGGGATAATCGGTACATGAGTGAACGTCCGCGGCTGACCGTGCTCTCCGGCCCCTCCGGGGTCGGCAAGAGCACGGTCGTCGCTCATATGCGCAAAGCACACCCCGAGGTCTGGCTCTCCGTCTCGGCGACGACCCGCAAGCCGCGGCCGGGGGAGAAGCACGGCGTCCAGTACTGGTTCACCAGCGACGACGAGTTCGACAAGCTGGTGGCCAACGGCGAACTGCTGGAGTGGGCCGTCTTCGCGGGCAACCGCTACGGCACCCCGCGCGGGCCGGTCCTGGAGCGGCTGGAGCGCGGCGAGCCGGTGCTGCTGGAGATCGACCTCCAGGGCGCCCGGCAGGTCCGCGAGTCCATGCCCGACGCCCGGCTGGTCTTCCTCGCCCCGCCCTCCTGGGACGAGCTGGTACGGCGGCTCACCGGGCGCGGCACCGAGCCGCAGGCGGTCATCGAGGAGCGGCTGGCCACCGCGAAAATCGAACTGGCTGCGGAGTCGGAGTTCGACGTCACCCTTGTCAACACCTCGGTCGAGCAGGTAGCGGCCGAACTGCTAGCCTTGGTGAACGTTGTCTGATTTCTCTCTACCCTTTCGGAAGGTTTTCGCGTGTCCTCTTCCATGACCGCGCCCGAGGGCATCATCAACCCGCCGATCGACGAGCTGCTCGAGGCCACGGACTCGAAGTACAGCCTGGTGATCTACGCGGCGAAGCGTGCGCGGCAGATCAACGCCTACTACTCCCAGCTCGGCGAGGGCCTGCTGGAGTACGTCGGGCCGCTGGTCGACACCCACGTGCACGAGAAGCCGCTGTCGATCGCGCTGCGTGAGATCAACGCCGGCATGCTCACCGCCGAGGCCATCGAGGCCGCCCAGTAGGGGCCGCCCCCACGCACACCCAAACGCCGCGGGCCGCCGGAACCAACCGGCGCCCGCGGCGTTTCCGTTCACGCAACGGAGCGCCCCCAGGGGCGCGGGGAACTGCGCGAACAACCACCCCCCGGGGTGCACGCTCTCAGGAGAGCGACCCCCCGCCCACCCCAGGGGCGCGAGGAACTGCGCGAACAACCACCCACGACGAGCGCACGTTCCCAGGAGAGCGACCCCCACCCACCCCAGGGGCGCGGGGAACTGCGCGAACAACCACCCCCCGGGGGGTGCGCGCTCCCAGTGGAGCGACCCCCCACCTCCCCAGGGGCGCGAGGAACTGCGCGAACAACCACCCCGGGCGTGCGCGCTCCCAGCAGAGCGACCCCCCGCCCACCCCAGGGGCGCGGGGAACTGCGCGAACAACCACCCACGACGAGCGCACGTTCCCAGCAGAGCACCCTGCACCCCCCGAGGCACGGGAAGCCGTGGTCGCTCTACGAAGGTGGTGGGTTCCCCGCGCCCCTGAAGCCCCCGGCCGAGCCCGCCGCCGTACCCCGTAAAGTGTGGCCAGACCACCAGGACCCCCAGCAGCGGCGGGAGCTGAGCACCATGGACGGGCGCCCCCAGGCGGAGCAGACGGAACCACCCCGTGTCGTGCTCGGCGTCACCGGCGGGATCGCCGCCTACAAGGCGTGCGAACTGCTCCGCCGCCTCACCGAGTCCGGCCACCAGGTGACCGTGGTCCCCACCGCCGCCGCCCTCCGCTTCGTCGGCGAGCCCACCTGGGCCGCCCTGTCCGGCCGCCCGGTGGCCACCGAGGTGTGGGAGGGCGTCCACCAGGTCCCGCATGTGCGGATCGGCCAGCAGGCCGACCTGGTGGTGGTCGCGCCCGCCACGGCCGACCTGCTCGCCAGGGCCGCCCACGGCCTGGCCGACGACCTGCTCACCAACACCCTGCTGACCGCCCGCTGTCCGGTGGTCTTCGCCCCCGCCATGCACACCGAGATGTGGGAGCACCCCGCCACCCGGGAGAACGTGGCCACCCTCCGCCGCCGGGGCGCCGTCGTGATCGAGCCCGCCTTCGGCCGGCTGACCGGCGCCGACACCGGCAAGGGCCGGCTGCCCGACCCCGGTGCGATCTTCGACGTCTGCCGCCGGGTGCTGGCCCGTGGCGACCTGGCCACCGCCGCCGACCTGGCCGGCCGCCGGGTGGTGGTCTCGGCCGGCGGCACCCGCGAGCCGCTCGACCCGGTCCGCTTCCTCGGCAACCGCTCCTCCGGCAAGCAGGGCTACGCCCTGGCCGCCACCGCCGCCGCCCGGGGCGCCAAGGTCACCCTGTTGGCCGCCAACACCGAGCTGCCCGACCCCGCCGGGGTGGACGTCGTCCGGGTCGGCACCGCCGAGCAGCTGCGGGAGGCCGCCCTGCGGGCCGCCGCCGACGCGGACGCGGTGGTGATGGCGGCGGCGGTGGCCGACTTCCGTCCGGCCGAGTACGCCACCGGGAAGATCAAGAAGGTGGAGGGGCAGCAGCCGGCGCCGGTCGCGCTGGTGCGCAACCCCGACATCCTGGCGGAGCTGGCCGCCCACCGCGCCAAGCCCGGCCAACTGGTGGTCGGCTTCGCCGCCGAGACCGACGACGTACTCGCCAACGGCCGGGCCAAGCTCGCCCGCAAGGGCTGCGATCTGCTGGTGGTCAACGAGGTGGGGGAGCAGAAGGTCTTCGGCGGCGACACCAACGAGGCGGTGATCCTCGGCGCCGACGGCAGCGACACGCCGGTCCCGTACGGCCCGAAGGAAGCCCTCGCGGAGACGGTCTGGGACTTGGTGCTGGCTCGCCTCACCTGACCTGCCGGGACGCCTTTTCGGCCACCTGCCGCCGCCCGTCCCGCGCCCGCGACGTCACCTGCTCGGCCCATCCACTTGGCGAGACTACGTGTCCTTTCCCAGGTCATGACCGTTAGACTCGCCCCAGAAGTCTTTCCGGACGCCCTCGCCCGCCGGGGGCGTTCAGTCAGCAGCCGCTGCAACCCCAGGGAGCGCTGTGTCTCGCCGCCTGTTCACCTCGGAGTCCGTGACCGAGGGACACCCCGACAAGATCGCTGACCAGATCAGCGACACCATCCTCGACGCGCTCCTCAAGGACGACCCCACCTCGCGGGTCGCCGTGGAGACGCTGATCACCACCGGCCAGGTGCATGTGGCCGGCGAGGTGACGACCAAGGCATACGCGCCGATCGCCGCGCTGGTCCGGGACAAGATCCTGGAGATCGGCTACGACTCGTCCAAGAAGGGCTTCGACGGCGCCTCCTGCGGCGTGTCGGTGTCCATCGGCGCCCAGTCGCCGGACATCGCCCAGGGCGTGGACAGCGCGTACGAGACCCGGGTCGAGGGCGACGAGGACGAGCTGGACCGGCAGGGCGCCGGCGACCAGGGCCTGATGTTCGGCTACGCGTGCGACGACACGCCCGAGCTGATGCCGCTGCCGATCACCCTGGCGCACCGGCTGGCCCGCCGCCTGTCCGAGGTCCGCAAGAACGGCACCATCCCCTACCTGCGCCCGGACGGCAAGACCCAGGTCACCATCGAGTACGACGGCGACCAGCCGGTCCGGCTGGACACCGTGGTGGTCTCCTCGCAGCACGCCTCCGACATCGACCTCGACTCGCTGCTCGCCCCCGACATCCGCGAGTTCGTGGTCGAGCCCGAGCTGGCCCGGCTGGCGGAGGACGGCATCGCGCTCTCCACCGAGGGCTACCGGCTGCTGGTCAACCCCACCGGCCGCTTCGAGATCGGCGGCCCGATGGGCGACGCCGGGCTCACCGGCCGCAAGATCATCATCGACACGTACGGCGGCATGGCCCGCCACGGCGGCGGTGCCTTCTCCGGCAAGGACCCGTCCAAGGTCGACCGCTCCGCCGCGTACGCCATGCGCTGGGTCGCCAAGAACATCGTCGCCGCCGGGCTCGCCCGCCGCGCCGAGGTCCAGGTCGCCTACGCCATCGGCAAGGCCGAGCCGGTCGGCCTCTTCGTGGAGACCTTCGGCACCGAGACCGCCCCGGTCGCCAAGATCCAGAGCGCCGTCACCGAGGTCTTCGACCTCCGCCCGGCCGCCATCATCCGCGACCTGGACCTGCTGCGCCCGATCTACGCCCAGACCGCCGCGTACGGCCACTTCGGCCGCGACCTGCCGGACTTCACCTGGGAGCGCACCGACCGCGTCGAGGAACTGCGCAAGGCCGTCGAGGTCTGACCCACCCCGCAACCCTCCCCGTACGCCGACGGCGGCCCCACCCTCCAGTGCGGGCCGCCGTCGACGTACGGTGCCCCAGCCCGCCCGGGGGCTACCCCCGCCTGCGCGGGGAGAACCCGACGTAGGACATCTGCCCGACGATCAGGTACGGACCACGCGCCCTCCTCGCGGGCACCCTGCGAGGCGACCGGACCACCCCCGCCTGCGCGGGGAGAACCGTCACCGGGCCAGCCATCCCGAGGAGGGGGACGGACCACCCCCGCCTGCGCGGGGAGAACCCGGGAGTCCTCATCGGGTGCGGTGGCCGGGGCGGACCACCCCCGCCTGCGCGGGGAGAACCAGGACGCGCCACCTCAGGTGGACCACTGGTACGGACCACCCCCGCCTGCGCGGGGAGAACTGGCCGCCGCCTACGCCGCGATCTGTCCGAACCGGACCACCCCCGCCTGCGCGGGGAGAACCGCAGCTCCCCCTCCAAGTCCCGCTGCGCCGACGGACCACCCCCGCCTGCGCGGGGAGAACAGCCCGAGCCGGTCCGCGAGCTGCCGCGCCTCCGGACCACCCCCGCCTGCGCGGGGAGAACCGACGCCATGTCCTTCGCCCGGGAGAAGTGCCCGGACCACCCCCGCCTGCGCGGGGAGAACGCGGATGTGCCGCCTCAGGTGGACCACTGGTACGGACCACCCCCGCCTGCGCGGGGAGAACCGACTACAAGGCGCCGACCAGCGGGAATTTCTCGGACCACCCCCGCCTGCGCGGGGAGAACTCTTCGTGACCTGCGGCTTCAGAGGAGGTTTGCCGTTTCTTGACCCAGGTGGCTCCTCATCGTCCGACCATGATGTCAGAGGTATGCGGTGGAGTAGGCGGAGCCCGAGCACGCTTGTATGGGCACGCGCAGGAGGAGGCCGAGCGTGTCGATACCAGGTCGCGGGATAGGCCCCAGGACCGGGGTGAGTCCCTGATCCTTCCGCTCCGACGGCTCGGCCGACGTCCACAGCCGTGCCGGCCCACCGCCCAACCCCGGGGGGAGCGCACGCCGTACGGGGCCCGCAACGCTGCCGGGGCAGCCCGTGCGGGGGGAACGTATCCGGCGGCGGTGGGCCGGGTGTCGGTGCCGTCTGGTACCACTGGGAGCGATGAGCAGCACCGATCCACAGCAGCCCGCCGAGGGGCCCGCGCCCGACGGGGCCGGGCCGCCGGAGCAGCTTGCCCTGATCCGGGAGACGGTCCGCCGGGCGCGGCCCCGGGCGCGCGGGCCGCGACCGCTGGCCGACGAGCTGCCGGTGGCCCGGGTGCTGGTCGACAAGGGCCTCGCCCACCTCGACCAGTACTACGACTACGCGGTGCCCGCCGCGATGGCCGACACCGCCCAGCCGGGTGTACGGGTGCGGGTGCGGTTCGGCGCCCGGGTGGTCGACGGGCGGCGCACCGGTGGCGGGCTGGTCGACGGGTACGTGGTCGAGCGGCTGGCCGCCTCCGACTACGCCGGCCCGCTCGCACCGCTCTCCCTGGTGCTCTCCCCGGAGCCGGTCCTCACCCCCGCGCTGCTGCGGCTCTGCCGCGCCGTCGCGGACCGGTACGCGGGCACCCTCCCCGATGTGCTCAGCCTCGCCGTCCCGCCCCGGCACGCCCGCGCCGAGGCCGACCCCTCACCGCCGCCGCTGCCCGCCCCGGCCGCCCCCGAGCCCGGCGGCTGGGCCCGCTACCCGCAGGGCGGCGGCTTCCTCCAGGCCCTCGCGGCCGGCGCCGCCCCCCGCGCGGTGTGGACGGCCCTGCCCGGTCCCGGCTGGCCCGAGGAGATCGCCCGCGCCGTCGCCGCCACCCTGGCCTCCGGTCGGGGCGCCCTGGTCGTGCTGCCCGACGGTCGCGCCACCGCCCGGGTCGACGCCGCCCTCACCGCCGTGCTCGGCCCCGGCCACCACACCGCGCTCACCGCCGAGCTGGGCCAGGAGGAGCGGTACCGCCGCTGGCTCACCGTCAGCCGGGGCTCGGTCCGGGCCGTCGCCGGGACCAGGGCCACCATGTTCGCCCCCGTACGCGACCTGGGGCTGCTGGTGGTCTGGGACGACGGCGACGGCAGCCACAGCGACCTGCACGCCCCCCACCCGCACGCCCGGGACGTCGCCCTGCTGCGCGCCGCCGAGGAGGGCGCGGGCGTGCTGCTGGGCGGCTTCGCGGTGACCGTCGAGGCCGCTCAGCTGGTCAGCACCGGGTGGGCCCGGCCGCTGGTCCCCGACCGGGACGGGCTGCGCCGCGCCGCGCCGCTGGTCCGCACCGTGGGGGACCGCGACCTGGCCGGGGACGAGGCGGCCCGCGCCGCCCGGCTGCCCACCCTCGCCTGGCGTACCGCCCGGGAGGCGCTGGCCCGGGGGCCGGTGCTGGTCCAGGTGCCGCGCCGAGGCTATGTACCGCGTCTGGCCTGCGCCCGCTGCCGGGAGCAGGCCCGCTGCACCCAGTGCGCCGGGCCGCTGGAGGCCCGGGGCGGCGACGGGCTGCTGCACTGCGTGTGGTGCGGCCGTCCGGAGGCCGACTGGCACTGTCCCGAGTGCGGCTCCCACCGGTTGCGGGCCCAGGTCGTGGGGGCCCGGCGCACCGCCGACGAGCTGGGCCGCGCCTTCCCCGCCGTCCCGGTGCGCACCTCCGGCCGGGACGCGGTGCTGGCCACCGTCCCCGCCGAACCCGCCCTGGTCGTCGCCACCCCCGGCGCGGAGCCGGTCGCGGCGGGCGGCGGGTACGCGGCAGCGCTGCTGCTGGACGGCTGGGCCCTGCTGAACCGGCCCGACCTGCGGGCGGGGGAGGAGGCGCTGCGCCGCTGGCTGGGCGCCGCCGCGCTGGTCCGGCCGCACCCGGACGGCGGCACGGTGGTGGTGGTCGCGGAGCCGACGCTGCGGCCGGTCCAGGCCCTGGTCCGCTGGGACCCGGCGGGGCATGCGGCCACCGAGCTGGCCGAGCGGGCCCAGCTGGGCTTCCCGCCCATCTCCCGGATGGCCGCCGTCACCGGCACCCCGGCCGCCGTCGCGGACCTGCTCGCCCTCACCCGGCTGCCGGACGGCGCGGACATTCTGGGCCCGGTCCCGGTGCCGGGGCCCCCGGAGGCGGGCGGCGAACCGCTCCAGCGGGCGCTGGTCCGGGTGCCGTCCGGCCAGGGTGCGGCCCTCGCCACCGCCCTCAAGGCGGCCCAGGCGGCCCGTCTCGCCCGCAAGCAGCCCGACCCGGTCCGCATCCGCATCGACCCCCCCGACATCGGCTGAACCCACCCTCCTGGGCAGGGACGCGAGGAACTGCGTGCCCAGCCGCCCCGCCCCCGCACCGCCAACCGTGCCCAGCCGGGCACGCCCCCCCAGGGGCGCGAGGCACTGTGCGACCAGCCGCCCACGGTGGGTTCGTGGTGCCGTGCGATCAACCTGCTACGGCGGTGGTGGTTGTTCGCGCAGTTCCTCGCGCCCCTGGGGGTGTCCGTGGCCGTGTTGTTCGGCCGGGATTCCGGGGGTGTTCGGCGGTGCCGTGGGGTCAGCTCGTTGCGGGGGTGGTGGGTTGTTCGCGGCCCTGGGGGTGCCCGGGGCGCGCCGGGGGGGTTTGGGGTTGGCGGGCGACCGGGATGGTCGGCGGGGCGGACGTGTCGGCGGGCTGGGGCTGCGCGGGGACCGCCCCCGCCGGGCGCCGCATGCCGTAGCGGCGGTGCACGGCCTGCTTGGTGACGCCAAGCGCCGACCCCACCGAGTCCCAGGAGAACCCGAGCGAGCGGTCGAACTCCACCGCCGCCGCGACCAGCGACTCCACGCTGTCCCGCAGCTCTTGGGCGAGCCGCACGGTCGGCGCCGGAGCCCGCCCGTAGACCACGAACCCGGCCGAGGTGCTCGGCCGGCGCGGCCGGTAGACGTTGCCCAGCTGGGCGGTGAGGGTGCGCAGTGCGTCAACCTGCCGACGCACCCTTTCGATGTCGCGTACGAGCAGATGCAGGCTGGCCCGCGCTCGGGCGTCGTGCGTCGTGTGGTCGGCCATAGAACCGGAGCCTCTCCAGGACGGCAGGGGGTGAGCGGGACCCTGCGGCCCCGGTCAATCTCGCCTTGACCAACGCCCGACCAGCGCCGGGGGTCACGCTTTCAGCCGATTCGGGATCGGCGGCGTCCGGCTCAGCGGGCCTGGCCGGGCCCCGTAGACTGGTACGTCGTCCCTCCTCGACCCGACGGGAGCCTGTTCCGTGGCGATACAGCCGATCCGCATCTTCGGTGATCCGGTGCTGCGTACCCAGGCCCAGCCGGTGACCACCTTCGACAAGGAACTGCGCACCCTGGTCAAGGATCTGACCGACACCATGCTGGACGCGCCCGGTTCCGGCCTAGCCGCGCCGCAACTCGGCATCTCGCTGCGGGTGTTCACGTACATCGTGGACGGCGAGCTGGGCCATCTGGTCAACCCCGACCTGTCGCTCAGCGAGGAGGAGCAGGAGGGCCCGGAGGGCTGCCTGTCGCTGCCGGGTCTGCGGTTCGACACCCGCCGGGCGCACGGTGTGGTCGCCCGTGGCTTCAACATGCACGGCGACCCGGTGACCATCGAGGGGACGCAGCTGCTGGCCCGCTGCATCCAGCACGAGACCGACCACCTGGACGGCATCATCTTCATCGACCGGCTGGACCGCGAGCAGCGCAAGGCCGCGCTGCGCGCCATCCGCGAGGCCGACTGGTCCGGTGCTCCCGCCCCCCAGGTGAAGATCTCCCCGCACAGCACCTTCGGCAGCGCCCGCTGACCGCAGCAGGCCGCCCCGCAGCAGGCCGCGCACCAGCAAGCCACCCGTAGGCAATCAGCTCACCCGCCCCCGCAGGAAGGCCCACCCACCGCATGAGGCTCGTCTTCGCCGGCACCCCCGAGGTCGCCGTCCCCGCGCTGGAGGCGCTGCTCGCCTCCGACCGGCACCAGGTGGTCGCGGTCGTCACCCGCCCCGACGCCCCCGCCGGGCGCGGCCGCCGCCTGGTGGCGAGCCCGGCGGCGCAGCGCGCCGAGGCGGCGGGCATCGAGGTGCTGAAGCCGGCCCGCCCGCGCGACCCGGACTTCCTGGAGCGGCTGGCCGCTCTCGCCCCGGACTGCTGCCCGGTGGTCGCGTACGGCGCGCTGCTGCCCCGGGCGGCGCTGGACATCCCCCGGGTCGGCTGGGTCAACCTGCACTTCTCGCTGCTGCCCGCCTGGCGCGGCGCCGCTCCCGTGCAGCACGCCGTACTGGCCGGCGACCAGGTCACCGGCGCCTCCACCTTCCTGATCGAGGAGGGGTTGGACTCCGGCCCGGTCTTCGGGGTGCTCACCGAGGAGGTCCGCCCCACCGACACCAGCGGCGAGCTGCTGGAGCGGCTGGCCCACGCGGGCGCCCACCTGCTGGCCGCCACCATGGACGGCATCGAGGACGGCACCCTGCACGCCGTCCCGCAGCCCGCCGACGGCATCACCCTCGCCCCCAAGATCACCGTCGAGGACGCCCGGATCGACTGGACCACCCCCGCCCTGAGGGTCGACCGGGTGGTGCGCGGCTGCGCGCCCGCCCCCGGCGCCTGGACCACCTTCCGTGGCGAGCGCCTGAAGCTCGCCGGTCCGGTCCGGCTGCTCACCGACCGCGCCGAGCTGGCCCCCGGCGAGCTGGCCGCCGCCAAGAGCGGCGTCCGGGTCGGCACCGGCAGCCATGAGATCGAGCTGGGCGACGTCCAGCCGCAGGGCAAGAAGCGGATGGCGGCGGGCGACTGGGCACGCGGCGTACGCATCGAGCCCGGCGAGACCCTCGGCGGCTGACCCCGACCCCCGACCCCCGCCCCACCCAGAGCCACCAGCCCCACCAGCACCACCCCTGATCCGATACGCACCTTCCGGCGAGGCCCCGCATGACCACCCCTCCCCCCGCCCCCCGTGGCCGCCGCGCCCCGCGCCCGTACCGCCGCCCCAAGAAGGACCCGGCCCGCATGGTCGCCTTCGAGGCGCTGCGCGCCGTCGACGAGCGCGACGCCTACGCCAACCTGGTGCTGCCCGGCCTGCTGCGCGAGGCCGAGCGCAAGAGCGGCCTGGACCGCCGGGACGCCGCGCTGGCCACCGAGCTGGTGTACGGGGCCCTGCGCCGCCAGGGCACCTATGACGCCGTCATCGCCGCCTGCGTGGACCGCCCGTTGCGCGAGGTCGACCCGCCGGTGCTGGATGTGCTGACCCTCGGCGCCCACCAGCTGCTCGGCACCCGCATCCCGCCGCACGCCGCCGTCTCCGCGACGGTGGAGCTGGCGCGCGGGGTGCTGGGCGACGGCCGCGCGAAGTTCGTCAACGCCGTCCTGCGCAAGATCGCCGCCCGCGAGCTGGACGCCTGGCTGGACCAGGTCGCCCCGCCGTACGACGACGACCCGGAGGACCACCTCGCCGTGGTCCACTCCCACCCCCGCTGGGTGGTCTCCGCGCTGTGGGACTCGCTGGGCCGCTGGCAGCCGGAGCACGCCGGACGCAGCGGCATCGAGGAACTGCTCGCCGCCGACAACGACCGCCCAGAGGTCACTCTGGTCGCCCGGCCGGGCCGCTCCACCGCCGCCGAGCTGCGCGACTCGCTGCCCGACGACGCGGCCGAGCCCGGCCGCTGGTCGCCGTACGCGGTCCGGCTGGCCGAGGGCGGCGACCCCGGCACCGTGGAGGCCGTCCGGGAGAACCGGGCCGGCGTCCAGGACGAGGGCAGCCAGCTGGTGGCCGCCGCGCTGGCCGCCGCCCCGCTGGACGGCCCGGACCGGCTCTGGCTGGATGGCTGCGCGGGCCCCGGCGGCAAGGCGGCCCTGCTCGCCGCCCTGGCCGCGCAGCGCGGCGCGGCCCTGGTCGCCGCCGAGCGGCAGCCGCACCGGGCCCGGCTGGTCGCCCGCGCGCTGGACGGCAACCCCGGCCCATACACAGTGATCACCGCGGACGGCACCCGCCCCGCCTGGCGGCCCGGCTCCTTCGACCGGGTCCTGGTGGACGTGCCCTGCTCCGGCCTGGGCGCGCTGCGCCGCCGCCCGGAGGCCCGCTGGCGCCGCCGCCCCGACGACCTCCAGGCGTTCGGCCCGCTCCAGCGCGACCTGCTGCGCTCGGCGCTGGACGCGGTCCGCCCCGGCGGTGTCGTCGGGTACGCCACCTGCTCCCCGCACCTGGCCGAGACCCGCGCCGTGGTGGACGACGTGCTGCGCGACCACCCCGATGTGGCGTGGGTCGACGCCCGCCCGCTGCTGCCGGCCCTCCCCGGGCTCGGTGACGGCCCGGACGTGCAGCTCTGGCCACACCTGCACGGCACCGACGCCATGTACCTCGCCCTGCTGCGCCGCGCCGCCTGACCCGGCCCCCGGCCGGTACGGACGCCGGTGACACGCCGGGGGCCGGTCGGCCGGGTGAGGCTGTATGGGTCGGTCGCGGTCGCACCGGGGCCGGGGTGGACCGGCCCGCTCCTCCCCGTACCGCCGCCGCCCGGCCAGTCGCCCTGCTGCGCCGCACCGCCTGCCCCGGCCCCCCGCCGGTACGGACGCCGGTGACACGCCGCCGTCGGCGCAATGGGCGCCGGGGGCCGGTCGGCCGGGTGAGGCTGTATGGGTCGGCCGCGGTCGCACCGGGGCCGGGGTGGACCGGCCCGCTCCTCCCCGTACCGCCGCCGCCCGGCCAGTCGCCCTGCGGGGCCGTGCGGAATGAGGCTGATGTGGTGCAAGGCGGGCGGGGCTCCGGCAAGCGGCCGGTCGACCGGTCGGAGGGGTTCGGGGAGCGGCTGCTCGGGGTGCTGCTGGACCGGGCCCATGAGATGCCGCCGCAGCTGATCGCCCCGCTGGTCGCGGAGGAGGTGGCCCGGGTCGGCGGCCGTGAGGTGTCGATCCTGCTCCAGGACTACGGGCAGCTGATGCTGGTGCCGCTGCCCGGTCGGCGGCTGGCGGTGGGGAAGGCGCAGCCGATCGGTGACTCGCACGCCGGTACGGCCTTCCTGAGCGCGACCCCGGTCGAGGTCCGGCAGGACGACGGTGTCCGGATGTACCTGCCGCTGCTGGACGGCAGCGACCAGGTGGGCGTCATGGTGCTCACCCTGGACACCGTCGACGACCACGATCGGCGGCTGCTGCGCAGGCTCGCCGGCCTGGTCGCGGACATGCTGGTCACCAAGCACAGCTACACCGACCAGTTCTTCCTGGCCCGGCGCAGCGAGCCGATGAGCGTGGCGGCGGAGATCCAGTGGTCGCTGCTGCCGCCGCTGGCGATGTCGGTGCCGCAGGTCGAGGTGGCCGGCATCCTGGAGCCCGCCTACGAGGTGGCGGGCGACAGCTTCGACTACGCGCTGAACGACGACATCCTGCACCTGGCCACGCTGGACGCGATGGGCCACGGCCTGGACGCCGCCACGATGGCCGTCGTCGCCGTCGGCGCCTACCGGCACGCCCGGCGGGCCGGGATCGACCTGTCCGAGATCTACGCCTTCATGGACCGGGCCATCGCGGAGCAGTTCGGCCCGGACCACTTCGTCACCGCGCAGATGATGCGGCTGAACACCGCGACCGGCGTTCTCCAGTGGGTGAACGCCGGGCATCCGGCGCCGCTGCTGATCCGCGGCCACCGGGTCGTCCAACAGCTGGTCAGCCCGACCACCCTGCCGGTGGGGTTCGGCGGTGAGGAGCCCCGGATCAGCCAGCAGCAGCTGGAGCGCGGGGACCGGGTGCTCTGCTTCACCGACGGCCTGATCGAGGAGCACCGGACCGGCGGTGAGCAGTTCGGTGAGCAGCAGCTCATCGACTGGGTCAACCGCATCGAGTGCGCCGAGCAGGGCGTGCGCGCGGTGGTGCGCTCCCTCTCGCACACCTTGAAGCAGCAACGCGGCGGAACCACCAGCGACGACGCCACCCTCTTCATGATCGAGTGGCGTGGCGGTGCGGCCGACCATCTCGCCACCCTGGACTGAGCAGCCGTCCGGGCGTCCCCATGGCGGCCGCACCGCCGGGATCGTCCGGGTCAGTTGTAGACCCGCGCCCGGAGGTCGTACAGCTCGGCGTACAGGCCGTCCCCCGCCGCCAGGTCGGCGTGGCTGCCCAGTTCGGAGACGCGTCCCTGCTCCAGCACCACGATCAGGTCGGACATCCGCACGGTCGAGAACCGGTGCGAGACCAGCAGGGTGATCGCCCCGGTGTCGCCGCGCGCCTCGGCCGCGAGGTCCGCGAACCGCTCGAACAGGGCGTGCTCCGCCGTGGAGTCCAGCGGTCTCCTCCTTGGCCCGCTCGACCAGCCGCTGCGCCCGGTTGCCGACCGCCACCGGGACCAGCCCGGCCAGCGGGAGCAGCAGCAGCCACGGGTCGAGCAGGCCCAGCAGCACGGTGGTGAGCGACATCTGCAACGCCAGGCCGCCCAGTTGCAGCACCGCCTCCAGCGAGGCCCGGGTGCGCGGCAGCTCCTCGCGGATCAGCGTCAGCGTGTCGGCGTAGCCCGCCGGGCAGCCCTCGACCAGGTCCCGGGCGCCCGCCCGCTCGGCGGCGGCGAGCAGCGCCGGGCGGTCGTGCAGCAGCTCGGGCTTCGGTCCGGCCGCTGTACGAGCGGGCCGCCGACTTCGCCGCGCATCTGACCATCGCCCCCTCCGGCGAGGTGAGCTGGCTCGGCGTCCGGCAGCTGGTGAACGAGGGCCACTCCTTCCGGGGCTCCGCGCCGCCGTCCGAGGAGTGCTGCGGCGGCTCGACCGGGCGGACTACCGGCGGACCGCCGAGGCGGTGGCGGCGACCGTCGCCGCCCAGGGCTACTTCGGACCGCTGAGCGTCGACTCGATGCTGACCACTTCGGGCGACCTGGTGCCGGTGCTGGAGGTCAACGCCCGGGTGCCGCCGGGGCTGATCGCGCTGACGCTGGGGGCGCCGCTGCGGATGGCCTTTGTACGGGTGCGGCACGACGACTTCTTCGAACGGCTGGTCAATGCGCTGGCCGAGGAGAAGCAGCTCGCGGTCGACGGCCGGCCGGGAATCCTGCCGCCGGCCGCCAGCACGCTGGTACCGCCGCGCGGATGGCTGTTCTACGCGGTATTCGGCCAAGTTGAACCGCAGTTGCCGGACATTCTGGTGAACGCCGATCTGCTGCCGGTGAATTGACTCCCCGCTACACTCGCGATTCTGCACAGCCGGAATCTGGAGGGCGTATGGGCGAGATCTCTTATGACAGTCAGGTCGCCGAGGACTACCGGGTCGCCCGGGAGATCCCGCGCGCCGGGCTCGCGGCCTGGCGTGAGGCCATCGCCGCCGAAGCGGCCCTCGCTCCGGGGATGACGGTGCTGGACGTCGGCGCCGGGACGGGCGCGTTCGCCGCCGCGTTCCACGACTGGTTCGGCGTCCGGGTGGTCGCGGTCGAGCCCGCCGAGGCCATGCGTGCCATGATCCCGAGCGTCCCGGAGATCGAGGTGCTGGACGGGTACGCCGACGCGCTCCCGGTGCCGGACTCCAGCGCGGACGCGGCCTGGCTCGGCTCGGTGCTGCACCACCTACCCGATCTGGCCGCCGCCGCCCGGGAACTGCGCCGGGCGCTCAAGCCCCGAGCGCCGGTACTCATCCGCAATATCTTCCCCGGCCGCTGCGACCGCGATCTGCGGGTGCGCTACTTCCCGGAGACCGCGCACGCCATCGCCACCTATCCGAGCGTCGAGCAGACCTGCGCCGCATTCGCCACCGCCGGATTCCACCGGGTCGCGCTGCATTCGGTGCCGCAGGAGAGCGCGGCCAACCTGGAGGAATTCGCCGCGAAGATTCGCCGGGACGCCGACTCCAAGCTGCGCGGTCTCACCGACGAGGAGTTCGCCCGGGGCATGGACCGGCTCACCGCCTCCGCCGCGATCATGCCCTCCCAGCCCGCCACCAGCTGGATGGACCTGCTGGTCCTCGCCTGACGCCCGACCCCGACCCCGACGCCCAACGCCCGACCCCTGACGCCCGACCCCTGCCCGGCCGCCCGCCGGGCAGGCGGTCCACCACCGCACACACCGCGAACCTGACCGGAATCCAGCGGAATTCGGCACACCAGACGGTCGCTTCGATCACCGGCAGCGGCCAGCATCGGGGGATGGCCAGCACACCGCAGCGCGCCGCACCCGCCGCGCCCACCGCCCCCGAGGGGTCCCGCTCGTCGTTCGTCCAGGGGATGCGGCTCGGCGTCTCGCCGGGCGCCGCGACCTTCGTCCTGGCACTGACCTACGGCGCCGCCGCCGCCACCCACGGCTGGGACCCCACCGCCACGCTGCTCTTCTCCGCGTTGGCCTTCTCCGCCTCCGCGCAGTTCACCCTGCTGGCCGCGCTGTCCGGCGGAGCCGCCCCGGCGGCCGTCGCCGCCGCCGCACTGATCAATGTGCGCTACCTGGTGATGGGTGTCGCCCTGACCGGCAGCCTGCGCGGCTCCCGGCTGTGGCGGGCGCTCCAGGTACAGGCGCTGGTGGACGCGTCATTCGTCACCGCGCACCGGGGCGGCGGCCGCTTCGACATCCCGCGCATGGTGGGGTGCAGCGTCCCGCAGTGGGTGTGCTGGGTCGCGGGTTCGGCGGCGGGCCGGCTGCTGGCGCCCTCGCCCGAGCTGATGCACGACCTGGGGTTGGATGTCGCCTTCCCGGCGTTCTTCCTGGTCCTCGCCATGGACGAGGTACGCCGCTCCGGCCGGGCGGTGGCCGCAGCGCTGCTGGGGGCCGGGGTCGCCGCCGGGCTGCTGTTCGTCGTCGACCCGGGCAGCGCGCTGCTGGCCGCCACCGCCGCCGCGCTGATCGGCGCGCTCCCGGCCAGGGCCGCACAGGAGGGCACGGCATGAGGATCTGGCTCTCGATGCTGGCCGTCTCGGCCGCGAACTGGCTGCTCAAGGCGGTCGGCCCGCTCACCCTGGGCGATCGGCGGCTGCCGCCGGTGGCCGCCAGGGTCACCAGCCTGATCGCCCCGGTGCTGCTCGCCGGGCTGATCGTCACCGACCTGGGCGGCGCCCATTGGAAGGACCTGGACTGGCAGCAGCTCACCGGCGTCGGCGTCGCCGGTACGGCCCGCGCCCTGCGCGCGCCGATGCTGGCAGCCGTCCTGCTGGGCGTCGCCGCCACCGCCGGACTGCGCTACTGGCTCACCCACTGACGTACCGTCAGTCACACACTGCTCAGCCATCGTGCCGCAGCGCGCCGGCACCCGCCAAGCGGCCCGACAGGCTGCTGACCGTCTTCGCCGATCAGGATCTGGAGGCGACCGCGCGGTTCCGCCGGCACATCGCGGACATCCCGCCGTCCGAGCCGTCGTTCGCCATGTTCAAGGACGGCGACCTCGTCCGCTTCACCCCGCGCCACCGCATCGAGGGACGTGACGCCCAGCAGGTGGCCGCTGACCTCCACGCCGCCGCGTTCGACGAGTTGGGCGGCTGACCCCGACCGTCGGCTGACCGGACCGCACGGGCGATCAGGTGCCGCCACTCCGGGTCACCGCCGAACGCGTGTGCGCAGGGGAGGTATCGGTAGAGGTAATTTCCGGACTTCTTGGCGTTCCGGGTGGCGGCCGGAAGTAGCCTGAGCGGCGCGCCGGCGAGTACGTACGGTGGCGGTACGGGAGCGGTCTGTCGCCGTACCGGCTCTCCGCCGTGACGGTGGGGCAGTGGGCTCCGTTAACGCAGGCGGAACGTCAGGAGGTGACGAGGAGTGGGCATGAGAGCATCGGACGACTCGGGAAAGAGCATCCTCAAGAGCTTCGGCCGACAGGTGAAGATCCTCCGCGAGCGGGAGGGCCTGACCCAACTGGAACTGAGCAGGAAACTGGGCTACTCCGAGGACACCATCGCCTCGATCGAGCAGGGGCGGCGGGTGGCCCAGCCGGACTTCATCGACAGTGCGGATGCCGCGCTGCGGGCCGGTGGCCTGCTGATCGAGATGAAGAAGCCGATCTCCGAGGCCCGGTTCCCGGCCTTCTTCCGCGACTACGCCGTGCTGGAGGGCGAGGCCGCCGAGGTCCTGGCCTACGACAACATGGTCATCAATGGCCTGCTCCAGACCGAGGCATACGCACGGGCGATCTTCGGCATGGGGCGCCCGGTGCTGGACGAGGAGACCATCGAGCAGCGGCTGGCCGCCCGGATGGCCCGCGCCGAGATCCTGCACCGCAAGCCTGCCGCCATCTTCGGCTTCGTCCTGGAGGAGGCGGCGCTGCGCCATCCGTACGGCGGCCGGGAGGAGCACCGCAAGCAGCTTCAGCACCTGCTGGACGTCGGCCAACTGCGCAATGTCGAGATCCAGGTGATGCCGACCGACCGCGAGGACAACGCCGGAATCGACGGCCCGTTCAAGCTGTTGACGCCGAAAGGGCGTCAGCAGGTGGCATATCTGGAAGGCCAGGGCCGCAGTACGCTGATCACCGACCTGGAGGAGGTCCGCGCCATGGCCACCCGCTACGGGATCATCCGGGCTCAGGCCCTCCCGCCCCGGGAGTCGCTGCTCTTCATCGAGAAGTTGCTGGGAGAGGTATGAACATCAAGGAACTGGCGCCCGGCTCCGCCGAGTTGTCCTGGTACAAGTCCAGCTACAGCGGCGCCGAGGGCGGCGCCTGTGTCGAGGTCGCGCTGTCCTGGCGCAAGTCCAGCTACAGCGGCGGTGCGGGCGGCGACTGTGTCGAGGTCGCGCTGTCCTGGCACAAGTCCACCCACAGCGGCGCTGAAGGCGGCGACTGCGTAGAGGTGGCCGCCTGCCCGGAGACCGTCCACGTCCGGGACTCCAAGGACAAGCAGGGCCCGCAGCTCACCTTCAGCCCCGAAGCCTGGGGCGCCTTCCTGGAGTTTGCCGCCACCACCGTCTGACCCGCACCACCCCCGCGAAGGCCGGGCACCCGCCCGGCCTCTCGCTGCTCTTCACCGAGAAGATGCTGGGAGAGGTATGAACATCAAGGAACTGGCGCCCGGCTCCGCCGAGTTGTCCTGGTACAAGTCCAGCTACAGCGGCGGTGCGGGCGGCGCCTGTGTCGAGGTCGCGCTGTCCTGGCACAAGTCCACCCACAGTGGCCCTGAAGGCGGCGACTGCGTAGAGGTGGCCGCCTGCCCCGAGACCGTCCACGTCCGGGACTCCAAGGACAAGCAGGGCCCGCAGCTCACCTTCAGCCCCGAAGCCTGGGGCGCCTTCCTGGAGTTCGCCGCCACCACCGTCTGACCCGCACCACCCCCGCGAAGGCCGGGCACCCGCCCGGCCTCTCGCTGCTCTTCACCGAGAAGATGCTGGGAGAGGTATGAACATCAAGGAACTGGCGCCCGGCTCCGCCGAGTTGTCCTGGTACAAGTCCAGCTACAGCGGCGCCGAGGGCGGCGACTGTGTCGAGGTCGCGCTGTCCTGGCACAAGTCCACCTACAGCGGCGGTGAAGGCGGCGACTGCGTAGAGGTGGCCGCCTGCCCGGAGACCGTCCACGTCCGGGACTCCAAGGACAAGCAGGGCCCGCAGCTCACCTTCAGCCCCGAAGCCTGGGGCGCCTTCCTGGAGTTCGCCGCCACCGCCGCCGTCTGACCCGCCCCACCCCGCGAAGGCCGGGCACCCGCCCGGCCTCTCGCATGTCCACCCCGCTCAGGGCGCCCGGTCGACCACCTGCGCCACCCACCCGTACGGCAACTCATGCCCGTCCACCGTCACCGCCTCGACGGTACGGGTCTCCGGGTCGATCTCCGCCTGCACGCCATCCCCCTCATACCTCGGAAACCCGCTCACCCCCTCCGCCCCGGTCGCCTCCACCACGGCCGTCCGCAGCGCGGCCCCATGCTCCGGGTGCCCCTCGGCATCCGCGAGCTGGGCCTCCAGCACCAGGATGAAACGGGCACCCTGCGTCATCGCGCCTCCCTCACTCCTTCCCCCCACCACCAACCGCCCCCGAGTTCCCACCCCCACCCCCACCAAACCCCCAACGCCGACCGGAAACGGTGAGCGGCGGCACCCCGGCCGGGGTGCCGCCGCTCACCGTGGTGGGTCAGCCCTGTTCGGGGGCCAGGCCGAGGGCCAGGTGGGGGTAACCGGCGTGGATGCGGTCTCCCAGTTCGATATCCAGGCCCCCGATGAATTCCTCGATCCTCGCGGTGGCCTCCTCGATGGTCCCGGCCTCGCCCTTGAACTCGAACTCGATGAAGTCCCCGAGGCCGGCCACGCTGTCGAAGGCGACGGCGATCCCGTCGATGATCCATTCCTCGCGGACCTTGTCCACCGTGGTGAGAGGAGCGAAGTCGAGCGCGTCCAGGACGCGGCGGACGGCTTCGGCGTCCTCGACGGGGGTCTCGTACTCGTCGCAGTGGGTCTTGATCCTCGCGTCCAGCGGGTGCCACCGCTTGAAGTTGAGCGATGAGCCGCCGTCCTCGGTCCTGATCCGCAGCCACTCGGAGACCACATCCCCGGCGAGGAAATCCCGGTGCGGCGCGTTGTAGTACGCGTCGATCTGGCGGGACGGGTCGCCGGCCTTGCCGCCGCGCTCCGCGAAGGCGGCCTTGAGGTCGTCGGCTGAGCTGAGGAGTCGGAACTTCTGCTCGACCTCGATGAACTTCATGCGTGCTTCTCCCGCTGGTTGGTCTCGGCGACGGACTGCCGGACTGAGGTCATCACGGACCGGATGTAGCTCACGTCCTCGATGCTGAGCGGTTCACCCAGAGAGGTGATGTCGCTGCCGATCTGTGTGGCGTTACGGAACCCCACCAGGACCGCTGCCTCCGGTGCGTGCTGGAGGACGTACCGCAAGGCGACGCGGATGAGATCTGCGTCGGTGAATCCGAAGCGCTCACGAAGCCGGTCCAGGCCCTCGTGGATGGCCCGCAGGGCCGGACCCGAGTGTGCGGGGCCGTTCCGGCGGTGGTCCCCGTGGGGGTACGCGGCGGGCGACAGCCGGTTGCCGGCCCCGATCAGCAGCCCCTGCCCGAGTGCCTGCTTGATGAGGATACCGACCCCGGTGCTCCGGGCGAGTGCGAAGACGTCGGTCTCCTCGGCGCTGTAGAGGGGGCTCAGGATGTTGTGGCGGACGGTCAGGACGTCCGGCCGGACGCAGGCGAAGGCGCGCGTGAACCGGGCGGCCTCGCCCGCGTCGGGGGTCGCGGCCTCCTCCGCCCATTCCTTGGCGAAGGCGTGCGGGGCTCGTATGCCGATGGCCTTGATCGCTCCCTCGGTCCGCAGCTCCTCCAGGGCGGTGACGGCCTCGTCGAAGTACCGGTCGTCCGGGCCGAAGTCGGAGCTGTGGAGGAAGTAGGCGTCCAGGTAGTCGGTGCCCAGGTTGTCGAGAGTGGTTTCGAATTGCCGCAGGATCTGCCGACGCGTATACGGGTGAGCCGCGGTCCCGGCGAAGTGGCCGACCTTGCCGGCGATGGTCAGTGCGCGGCGATCGACCTGTTTGAGCAGTCTGCCGAGCAGCCGCTCGGAACGGCCCATACCGTACACGTCGGCGGTGTCGTACAGCGTCACTCCGAGGTCGTGGGCGTGGACGAGGCCGGCGAACGCCTCCTCCTCGTCCACGCCCGCCCAGCCGATGGGGACTCCGCGGTTGGTGGCCGGGCCGCCGATGGTCAGCATCCGGCGCCGATCACCGAGACCTGGCCAAGGCCGGGGACGTTCCGGTGTTCCATGATCGTGCCCTTCTCAGGTTCCGCAGGGGTCGGATGCGTTGATCGGCCGCCACTCGGTGGCCTTCGCCCACCGGCTGTACTCGTGGTCCAGGACCTTGGCGTGATCGGGCGGGAGGACCCGGCAGACGTTCTCGGCCACCTGGCCCAAGTCCCGGAGGAGGTCATGGAACTCGGCGCGGAGGACGGCGTCGACACGCCGGCCGAGCAGGTCGGTGGCGCCCCCGCTGCGGTTGCTCTCAGGGGTGGTCTCGATCGCCCGTACCAAGCGCCCGAAGACCTGGTAGGCGGCCTGCTTGAGCACCGTACGGGCGCTGCGGACGGCGCTGCGGGGTTCACCGTCGAGGATCTTCTCCAAGGACTTGAAGGTGTAGTCCAGGGCGAAGTTGCGGTCCACCCAGAGCTGGGCCCACTCACTGGCGACGCCGATGCGCCAGTCAGCGAAGCGGGAGTCCACCCGTCCCATGGCGGGCTGGACCTCACCGGTCAGGCCGGCGGCCTGAGCACGATGGGTGTAGGCCGCGCCGATCAGGCACTCCATGCTGACGAGCAGGTAGGAGATGCCGCTGTAGAACGGCCGGCCGGAGGATGCCTGCGCAACCCAGGCGGGGTCCCGGACGCCGTCCACGATCTCCTCGACCGGAATGCCCGGCATAGGCCGCAGCAGGAGGTCGGTGCGGCCCTGGTACTCGTAGGTGGCCCTCAGCTCCTCGAAGGTCATGAGCTGGTCGAAGCTGATGTAGGTGAAGCGCGTGGGCACGCCGAGCGCGGAAAGCGTGCGGATCGCCAGCGCGTTCTGATCGCCCGTCGTCTCCTTGTTGAAGCGCTCCAGGACGGAGTCCACGCCGGACTCGACGCCGAACAGGCAGCGACGCAGTCCGCGCTCCCGGAGCGTCCGCCACATGCGGGCGCGCTCCAGGTGCCAGTCCCGGTCCTGGTCGGTGCGGACGACCTGATCGATGCGGCAGCTCGTCTCCCAGGTGAAGCCCGCCCCGTGCAGGGTGCCCGCCATGTCGATCGCCCTGGGTACGGCGTCGCTCGTGCGGCCGATGAACTCCTCGTCCACCAGGTAGAGCGTGCGGGAGATGTGCGGGTAGCGGTCGAAGACGTGGCCCATCTGCTCCAGCAGCCACGGAAACGCCTCAGGACGGCTTCCGAACCACTGCCCTTTGTGACCGCGCGGGCAGAACGAGCAGTAGTTGGTGCAGCCTCGCGAGCCCTCGGCCTGTGCGACGCCCTTGTGCTCGAAGGTGGCGGGCAGCAGGTCCAGTTCGGGGAGGATGTCATCCTGCGAGCCGGCGACCGGCTTCGCGGTACGGCGCCGGCCGATGCTCAGCGTTCCGGCTCCGCGTGCGGCCCCGTTGAAGCCGATGCCCCGAACGTCATGGCGGTGGATGTCGCCGTGCCAGTACGCGAGCACGTCCTTGACGGTCGGCTCGCCGGCGCCGCGTGCGATCAGCAGGTCCGGATACTGCTTGAGCAGCAGAGCCTCATTGCGGGCGGTGAGGCTTCCCCCGGCGACCGTGACTGGCGGTGACGCGAGACCGTAGGCGGCATCGAGCAAGCTGACCATCAGGTCGTGCTGCCCGAAAGTAGCGGAGATGCCGAGGATGTCCGGCGTCTGCTCGGTCACCACCTTGATGAGGTCCGGCAGTGTCACGCCGAGTTGCATGTCGGCGAGACGGACCTCGCCGAGCAGGGTGGACCGGGCGGCTCGGGCCACGTCGCTGATGCCGAGCGGGAAGCGCGGCAGCGGGAAGTGCTCCGGGTGGTAGAGCGCGGTCAGCAGCAGGTCAGGCCGGGTGAACCGGTAGGCGGCATGGTCGTCCACCTCGGCCAGGGAGACGCAGTCCCCCGGGGCCTCGATCTCGACGTGGCCGGTCGACCACTCCGGCCAGTGCCGGGTCTCATGCGGCCGGCCGGAGAGGTCGGCGGCCACCCACCGGTTGTCGGGGCGCTCGATGAGGACGAGCCGGCGGTCCAGGGTGCCGGTGACGCGGATGCGACCGACGTGGTCGGCAAGATGGTGTTCGAGATGCGTCCTGAGTTCGATCGGGGAGATCAGGAGCCGGCCGGCTCCGTCCGCCGCAGTGGTCGGGGCACCGGGGGCGGCGAGGCTCAGAGCCTGCCGCAGGTGCTCGACCTCCGACGACGTGGCCTGTTCGGTGGGCGCGCTCAACAGTGCCTCCGTGACTTGTGGTTGGCCCATTCGCGAGTAGGAGGGCGTGACGGGTCGCCCCGGCCGTGGACGGCTGGGGCGGGGGAGGCTGCGAAGGGACTTACAGTCAACTGCCGGATGCGGAGAGCATGGGAGTGGCCAGCCGTAGGCCGGCTGTATGCCTGTCTGTAGTCCAGAGGAGTGATGCGGTGTCGGAGGGTCGGCCCATCGCAGAGATGATCACCAAGGCACGTGAGAAGAAGGGCTGGTCAAAGGCCCGCCTTGCCCGAGAGCTGGGCAATGAGGAAGGTCGGGGCGGCGACGGTCCCGGTCGGCATGCGGTGTGGCGGTGGGAGAAAGGAGACGACCGCGAGCCGGAGTACTGGCTTCCCTACCTCGTCAGGGTCCTGGGTCTTCAACTCGTGCCCGCGCAGGAAAGATCCGCCGAAGTCACAAGCACAACCGATCCCGGGGATACCGTGGCGTCAGTGGTGGAGCTAGGGAGGAGTGACGACGTGGAGCGCCGGAGGTTCGTGGCAGCGTCAGGCGGATACGCCCTCGCCGCCCTGGGGCTACCGGATCTCGACAGCGTCACCCGGCGGACCCGCGCCTCAGGCAGGCGCCTCGGTGAAGGTGGGCCGTGGCGAAGTCGCCGCCGTACGGACGATGGTCAAGTCGCTGGGCGACGCCGCTGCCGAGATCGGTGGAGGACATGCCAGGGAGACCGCAGTCCATTACCTCACCACCCGGGTGGCGACGTGGCTGGACGGTTCCTGGACTGAGAGCGTCGGCCGGGACCTGTACGCCGCCGCCTCCCAGCTCGTCCACCTGATCGGTTGGATGGCCCAGGACGAAGGGGACCAAGGTCTCGCGCAGAAGTACTACGCCCACTCCTTCCGGCTCGCCGCCGAGGCCGCCGACGCCGAACTGGCGGCTACCGCTCTCCGTGGGCTCGCGGTCCAGGCCATCGACCTCGGCTACCGGGCGGCCGCCGTCCAGATCGCCGAAGAATGCGTCGACCAGGCCAAGCAACTCGACAGCCCCAAGGCCCTCGCCTACTACGAAACGACCCTGGCCGATGCCGCCGCTCGGGACGGCGACCGTAAGACGGCGACCCGCTTCCTCACCGCCTCCCAAGCCCACATCGAGCGGGCGGAACCGGCCCCGGGTGACTCATGGGCGTCCCACTTCAGCATCGGCCGATGGGCCCATCACTCCGGGATGATCCTCGCGCACCTCGGCGACTACGAGGCCGCCCAGGATCACCTCCACCACGCACTCGACATCCACGGCCTCGACCGCAGGCGGAGCCGAGCCATCGTCTTGGCCGACCTCGGCACTGTCCAGTACCGGCAGGAGGACTACGAGGCCGCCGTCGACACATGGGGAGAATTCCTCGACTACGCGGACGGCATCCAATCAGTCAAGGTCACCGATGCCATCCACGACATGCAGGCCAGACTCCGCCGACTTCGCGGAGTCAACGAAGTTGACGTCCTGAACGAACGGGCCTCGAATCTCTAGCTGAGCGACACCCACCCCGAGCAACGCTGTGACCGGCCGGGGCCGGGGGTCAGGGGGTGGTGCGGCGGTAGGACTTGGCGTGCTGGATGAAGATCTGGTGCAGGTCGCGGGCCGCGTGCGGGGCGGTGCCGGACTGGCGGCGCTGGATGACCAGTAGGACTTCGGTGTCGTCGTCGGCCAGCGGTCGATGGGTGATCGCGCCGAGCCGCTCCAGCGGGTCGCCCAGCACGCTGTAGTCGGGGAGCACCGTGGCGCCGAGCCCTTCCGCGACCATCAGTTTGCCCATCTCGGCGCCGTCGGTGGAGTACGAGAAGTACGGGGCGCGGCCCGCGAGCAGGCGGTGCAGATAGCGGTGCATGACATAGCCGGCCCGCATCACGATCAGCGGCTCACCGAGCAGGTCGGCCACCCCGACGGTGCGCAGCGCGGCCAGTGGGCTGTCCGGGCGCATGCAGACCACCGGCCGCCCGCGCAGCAGCTCGGTCAGATCAGCGCAGTGCGGTACACCCGACCGCCCCCGGGGGCCCCTGGACGTGCCATGGCCGGCGGTCGATCCTCCGGCCCCACGCAGTGGCCCCACTGCGCACGAACCGGGCGCTACCGGCCGGGCGTGTCGGCGCCGGCCCAGCACGTAGCGGAGGCCCACGCGATCGCGGAGAAGCGGCGGGCACGCCAGCAGCCCGGCCATCCCGCCGCCACCCCCCAGAGCTGGCCCACCCCCGCCCACCCGGGGAGAACGCCCCCCGGGGCGCAGCCGACAACGTCTACATCGGACCACCCCCGCCTGCGCGGGGAGAACATCGGCAGCGCGCGGGCGCCGGGTGACGGATACGGACCACCCCCGCCTGCGCGGGGAGAACTCCGGGTCGATCACCGACAATCGGGGCCTCCGCGGACCACCCCCGCCTGCGCGGGGAGAACTCACGCGCGCTCTACGTGGCGCTCTACGCCGTCGGACCACCCCCGCCTGCGCGGGGAGAACGCGGTTTCCGGGCACGCCGGAAGCGCCTCCAACGGACCACCCCCGCCTGCGCGGGGAGAACGTCTGGAATCCCTGCGGAATGTTGATGATCGTCGGACCACCCCCGCCTGCGCGGGGAGAACTGCCTTCTTGACCGCGTCCGGGTACTCGGACGGACCACCCCCGCCTGCGCGGGGAGAACGCAGGAAGCCGGTACTGGACAGCGGCACTGCACGGACCACCCCCGCCTGCGCGGGGAGAACCCTGCTCCTGCGCACCGACGAACAGGCGATGGCGGACCACCCCCGCCTGCGCGGGGAGAACGCCCGCAGCATGCGCGTGGTCCTGTGGCCCCCCGGACCACCCCCGCCTGCGCGGGGAGAACCCGTATCAGCCCCGTCATGGTGCTGTCCTTAGGCGGACCACCCCCGCCTGCGCGGGGAGAACCCCCGGCCTTGCCGGGCCGGGGGGACTGATCGGACCACCCCCGCCTGCGCGGGGAGAACGACGACGACGTGTTCGAGGCGTTCCTCCATGTCGGACCACCCCCGCCTGCGCGGGGAGAACCAGCGCTACGTCCTCGGCGCGGACGAGGATGACGGACCACCCCCGCCTGCGCGGGGAGAACACTTCGTGACCTGCGGGTTCAGGGGAGGTTTGCCTTTTCTTGACCCACGGGGCTCCTCATCACCCGACCATGATGTCAGAGGCGTGCGGTGGAGTACGCGGAGCCCGAGCGTGATCGCTACCAGGTTGTGGGAAAGCCCCAGGACGTGAATAGCCGTATCCGCACGGGCAGGGCAGCGCCGGGGCCGAATGCGGACACGCTGGGTCAGGTGACGGGGATGACGTACGCGCGGGCGAAGTGGGTGTCGATGTGGGCCTCGTGGAGGTGTCCGGCGATGGCGCGGTCGCCTTCGACGCCCATGACGACGTGGAGGTGGACGGAACCGTTGTGGATCTCGCCGGTGCCGGTCAACTCGCCGGGCAGGTCGTATGTGGTGATGGTGTCCTTGAGCGCGTCGCCTTCGGGCATGGTCGAGACGGTGAAGGAGTCGGCGGCGCCGATCAGGGAGACGATCGCCGCGTCGGTGATACCGGCCTCGGCGGCCTGGCGGTTCAGCTCGTCGACGAGCTCGCCTGTGGGGACTTCAAAGACGATCATGCGGGACTCCGTCCGATCATGGGACTCAGCTCCCGCAGCATGACCGAGGAGCACCAGCGGGCGCCAGAGTCGCGGGGGTTGAGTGCCTCTCTCGCGAAGCGGGCGGCGAGGAAGTCCGCACGGGGCGCGTACGCGGTGGGCTGGGAGGCGATCCGGCCGGCGGCCGTCCAGTCGACAGCGCAGACGCGGGAGGTCACGGCCGTCAGGTAGAGGTGGCGGACCTCCTCGTCGTGGGTCAGGACGCGGGCGACCTGGTCAGCGTGGCCCTGGCCGAACAGCTTGGCGAGGATGCCCGCAGCGTTGACGCGCAGGATCGGCACGTCGCCGTCCTGCATCCACTGGCGCAGGTTCGCGGTGGACGCCTTGTCCGTCAGCGACGCGGTGATGATGTCCGCGCCGTGCGTGGTCTGGACCCGGGCCAGCGGGACCGGGTCGCGGCCGGCGATGCTGGCCGCCATCTCCGAGGCCAGCGCGCCGTACGTGACGGCCAGGCCGGACAGTCCCAGGAAGGCTCGTCGGTTCACACGGTCGAGCGTGGCCTCCGCCTCCAACTGTCCGGTAGTGACGCCCAGCACGCGGGACAGGTGTTCGATCCAGTGCTTGCCGGGGATGACCTTGCCCGTCTCCCACCGCTTGACCGCATCCCGCCCCGGCGCCCCACTGGGATCACCTGCGGAAACGGCCAACTCCTCGGCGAGCCGGGCCTGGGTCCACTGTTTGAGGGTGCGCAGATCATGGATCAACTGACCGATCGGCATGGGCACATGATGCCCCCCGAGATGCCCCTCCGCAGGCGTCTCGACACGGTTCACCCTTTACGTGCGGCAGGTGCCCGCACCGTCCGCAGCCAAAGCAGCCAAAGCAGCCAGAGAAGAGGAGAAGGCCCGTGGAGCAGTCCAAGTCCGGTATCGCCGCAGTCAGCGCCTCGGCATCGGCGGAGGGGACCGAGGAGATCACCGAAACCGTGGTGGTCGCCGTCGACGTCGAGGACGAGGAGTAGTACCCGCCCGCTCGTCCTGACCTGGGCGCCCCTCCCCTCTCGTCGGTCCCGTGGGGCCAGGGAGGGGCCGCCCTTCGCGCTTCACCTGTCCGGAGGTCGCAGTGATTCACGTCTTCGTCGGGCCGACACTGCCCAGGTCCGAGCCGCAGCTCACCGCGCCGGGCGTGCGGGTGTGGCCGCCGGTGCGGCACGGAGACCTGTTCGATACCGCGATCCGCCGCCGCGACACAGCGGTGATCGTCGACGGGGTGTACCACCAGGCACCGGCGCTGCGCCACAAGGAGATCCTGGCCGCGATGGGCCGAGGGGTCCAGGTGATCGGGGCGGCGAGCATCGGCGCGCTGCGGGCGGCCGAACTTGCGCCGTTCGGGATGCTCGGCGTCGGCAGCGTCTACACCGCTTACGCCTCGGGGGAGATCGACGGCGACGACGAGGTGGCGGTCGGACAGGCTCCGGACGGGGAGTTCGACTCGCTGACCTGGCCGGTGGTCAACCTCCGGCACGTCCTTCGGCTGGCCGTCTCGGCCGGGGTCGTCGACGGCGAGCGGGCCGCTCAGTTGCTGGCGGGGCTGCGCGCGGTCTACTACCCCCAGCGCACATGGGCGGCGATACGGGCCGTCTGCCGCCGCCAGGGCGATGTGGAGTTCGCCGGGTGGCTGGCCGAGCGGCGCAAGCAGGATGGGCACTTCGGCGACCTCAAGCGCGCCGACGCCCTCGCGGCCGTACGCCTGGCACGCGGCGGCGAGTTGCCGCCGGCCGACGCCCAGCCGATGCCTGCGGTGTGGGAGACGACGTACTTCCGGCGCTGGTCCAACACCTTCGCCCGCACCCGCGTGGACGAGCTGGAACTGTCCACCGAGGACCGCCTGGTCTACCAGCAGTTGTTCGACCCGGCGTTCCGGAAGGCGTGGGCGGCCTACCTCGAACACCGCTCCCTCCACCCTGCCGACGGCGGGCCCGGCCTGCCGCTGGTGGAGCGGCTGGCACAGGTCACCGGCGGCGATTTGTCCGCCGACCGGGTGTTCCACCCGGCGGTCGACCTACGGGACGAGCAGGCCGTGGCCCTGCTGCTGGCAGGCGAGACCGAGCTGGATCGCCAGGCGGTCGCCCGGTACGCCGCCGCCCTTGTGCGGGCCCGCTCCAGTCGGCCCGGGTTCACGGTCGCGGCGGTGCGCGGCGACCTCACCCGCCGGCTCCTGCTGCGGGTCTGGCGGTGCCCTGAGCAGGAGTTCGACGCAGAGGCGTCCGCGCGCGGGCTGGTGTGCGGGGCGCGCGCCGTCGAGGCGGCCAAGCGGCTCGTCCCCGGGCTGTTGGAGGAGATGAACGAGACGATCAAGCGGACGGAGACTGCCAGTGCCACGCGGTGACGGCCTGGTGCCGCTGCCGGGCACGGTGCGCGCCCGCACCCCCGAGCAGACGTGGGAGGCGGTGGCCGGGCGCCTGCCGGAGTTCGGCATCACCCGCCTCGCCGACCTGACCGGCCTGGACTGCATCGGGCTGCCGGTGTGGACGGCGACCCGGCCAGCCTCGCTGACCTTGACCACCTCCCAGGGCAAGGGCGCCACCAGCCTGCTGGCGAAGCTGTCGGCGGTCATGGAGGCGATCGAGCTGTGGCACGTCGAGCAGCCGCTGCCCATCGCAGCGCACGGCCCGGCCGCCGAGGTTGCCCCCGACTGCCCCCTGACGGCACTGCCGATGACCGTCCTGTACCCCGCGCACACCATGGCCCGGATGGTGTGGGACTGGACGCCCGCAACCGGCCTGGTGGACGGCGCCAAGGTGCTGCTGCCGGCCGATCTGGTCCGCCGCCGGGTGCAGCGGCCGGAGTGGAGCCCGGATCTGCTGCGTGCGACCAGCACCGGCCTGGCGTGCGGGAACAGTCGGGACGAGGCGCTGTCACACGCGCTGTTCGAGGTGGTGGAGCGGGACGTGCTGTACCAGGACGGGCGGCTGGGCGGGCGAAGGCGCACCCTCGTCGCGCCCGGCACGGTCGACGATCCCCACGGCCGTCAGGTGCTCGACCGGCTGGCGGCTGCGGGAATGGCGCTGGAGATCGCGCTGGTGGACGGCCCGTACGCGCTTCCGGTGTGTGTGGCGTACCTGTGGTCCGAGGACCATCCGGTCGTCTTCGCGGGCGCCGGCTGCCACATCAGTCCGGCGATCGCGCTGACCCGGGCGCTGGCCGAGGCCGCGCAGTCCCGGCTGACCGCCATCGCCGGGACGCGGGACGACCTGCCCGGTGACCCCGCCTCGTTCGATGCGCCGTCCTTCCGTCCGGCGCAGACCACGGGGCTCGCGCCGTGGTCGGAGGCGGCGGGCCACTTCGTCCAACCCAGCGGCGGCTTCGCCGAACAGGCCGGGGACGTGGCGCGGCGGGTCGCACATGCCACCGGGCACGAGCCGGTGGCCCTGGACCTGTCCGACCCGGCCGGACCCGTCCACGCCGTCCAAGTCGTCTGCCCCGGTACCCGCTCACGGATCAGGAGGTCAATGCCCCGATGAACCCCACCGCCACGGCGGCGCCGCCCGCGCCCGCCGAACAACGCTCGGCCCAGTACGACGCCTTCCACGCTGCCCGAGCCCGCACCGGGCTGGTCTCCCGCCTGTACGCCGCGGCGATGGGTGAGGACTACCCGGCCGAAGTCGCCGCTTCCAGCTCCTGCGACTGGCCCCTGCTGGGGCTGATGACCGCGCGGCTGCGGATGCGCCCGGGCCAGCTCCTGGTGGACGCAGGCTGCGGTACCGGCGGCATCGGCCTGTGGCTGGCCCGCGCCCTCGCCCTCCGCTTGGAGGGCTTCGACCTCTCCCCGGTCGCCGTCGCCCAGGCCACCGACCGCCGCCCCCACTTCGGCATGTCCGCCGACCGGGCCGCCTTCCGCGCCGCCGACCTGGAGGACACCGGCCTGCCCGACTCCAGTGCCCATGGCATCGTGTGCGCGGACGCCCTCGGACGTGCCGCCGACCCGGACGTGGCAGTGCGCGAGCTCGGCCGACTCCTGGCCCCGGGCGGCCGACTGGTCCTGACCCGGGCCACGCGCACCGGCACAGACCCCATCTGGGAGGAGCAGGCCCGCGCCGCCGGACTCATGGTGGAGCACGTGGACGAGCGCCCCGCCGAGCCCGCCACATGGGACCGGCTCTACCGGCTGTGGATCGCCCACGCCGACGAACTGCGGCGCGAGCTGGGTGAGGACCAAGCACGGAACATGCTGCGCGAGGCGCACCAGATGCTCCCCGTACTTCCAGGCCGCCGTGCCGTCCTGCTGACCCTGCGGCGCCCCGCCAACGTCCCTTCGGGACTCGGCGCGGCCGATACGATGACCGGGCCCGGCCGCCACGCTGACGAGAGGACCCCGTAGTGAGCCAGCACAGTTCCGTCCGTGCTGCGGTGTTCTCGGCCGGGTCCTGGGGCACCGCTGTCGCCAAGGTCCTGGCCGACGCCGGCACCGACGTCATCGTGCACGCCCGCCGGGACGAGATCGCCGACGCGATCAACACGGTTCACCGCAACCCCGGCTACTTCCCGGACATCGAGCTGCCCGCAACCCTGACCGCGACGACCGACCCGGCCGCCGCACTGCGCGGCGCGGACTTCCTGGTGCTGTCCATCCCCGCGCAGACCCTGCGGACCAACCTCGCCGCGTGGGCACCGCACATCGCGCCCGACACGGTGATCGTGTCGCTGATGAAGGGCATCGAGATCGGCAGCGGGCTGCGGGCAAGCCAGGTCATCACCGAGGTGACCGGCGTGAGTGCGGACCGGGTCGCGGTGCTGTCGGGCCCGAACCTGGCGGGCGAGATCATGGACGGCCAGCCCGCCGCCGCCACCATCGCTTGCCCCGACGAGAAGACCGCGCGCCGCTTCCAACAGGCGTGCCACACCTCCTACTTCCGGCCTTATACGGACACCGATGTGACCGGCTGCGAGCTGGGCGGCGCGGTGAAGAACGTCGTCGCCCTGGCAGTCGGCATCGCCTCGGGCATGGGCCTGGGCGACAACGCGACGGCGATGCTCATCACCCGCGGGCTGGCGGAGACCACCCGGCTGGCTGTGGCCATGGGCGCCCATCCGGCCACCCTCGCCGGCCTGTCCGGCCTGGGCGACCTGGTGGCCACCTGCTCCTCCCCGCTCTCCCGCAACCGCACCTTCGGCACCCACCTCGGGCATGGCCTGAGCGTCGAGGAGGCGACGGCCGCCACCCGGCAGACCACCGAGGGCGTCAAGAGCGCGGAGGCGATCCTCGCCCTGGCCCGCGCCCACGATGTCGAGATGCCGATCACGGACGTGATCTCCGCCCTGCTGCACGAGAAGGTCACCCTCGACGAGGCTGCGGCCGCGCTGATGCAGCGGCCCACCAAGCCCGAGCGCTGACACCGGCGCCCCGCCTCGCGGGGCCGCCCACCCCGCGTCACCTTCACCCTCCTCCGCCTGGAGGCTCCTGCCCATGCACGCATCCGTGCTGTCCGCAGTCCAGATCGCCGCCACCCTCGGCCTGGTGGCGTGGATGGTCACCGGCTTCACCCGCCTGCCCGGCCGTTGGCTGCGCTGGAAGATGTTCTGCCGGGCCACCTTCACGATCATCTCGCTCACCGGCACCAAGGACGGGCGCACCGAGCCCGTGAACGTCTACGACTACCTCTCACCGGGCAGCTTCATCCTCGGGCCGCCCCAGCTCCAGACGATCCTCGACCACCTCACCGGCAGCGGCCGGTACGACCGGATCGACGGACAGGGGCGCGTCCTGTCCGCGCGCGGCGAGCAGCCCGTGGAAGTCAGGGGCAGCCGTGTGGTTCTTTGACGCTCTCGCCTCCGCTTTCCAGTACCCCACCGACCCCGGACGGCTCCAGTGGTTCCGGATCGTCTTCGGGACCGTGTGCACCCTGCGGTTCGCCCTCGCCTTCGGCCAGGGCGGCTGGGACCGGTTCGCCCCCGCCTCGCTCAGCTCCCACCTGGCAGAGCGGCGCTTCGGCCCCGCCAGGGCCCGCTTTCTGATCACCGTCTACCGGCCCGCGCTGGTCGTCCGTACGGCCGCCGCGCTCGCCCTGGCCTCCGGGCTCGCCCCCCGGCCGGCACTGCTGCTGGTCCTGGCCGGCGCCGCCATGGAACTGCTCTACCTCAAGAGTCCCAATGCCGTCCGCTACACCCTGCTGACCGGCACCTGTCTCCTGCTCGCCGGAGACCTCGGCCACGGCCTGCACATCGAGCACGGCCTGAGCACCGCGAACACCTGGGCGCAATGCCTCCTCGTACTGATCACCACCGACATCTACTGGAACTCCGCCTGGCAGAAACTCCGCTCCCCCCAATTCCGCAGCGGGCTCTACCTCACTCAGTGGATCCACACCTACACCCAGGTCAGGGACCGGCTCCCCTACCGCCGCCAGTACGTCGTCCCCGGCCTGGTCCGCCGCCGCGCGGGCAACCTCACTGCCCGGGACGTCCGCCTCTGGCGCCTGGTCGCGGTCACCGTCATCACGGCGGAGATCGCGCTGCCGCCCGCGTTGCTCATCCCGCAGACGGCGCCGTACGCCGTCGTCGTCGGCGTCGGGGTGCACGCGGTCTTCACCTGCCTCAAGCCCCGCCAGCTGATCACCTTCTCCGGCCTCACCCTCGGCACCTACTTGGCTTTCGCCGCCTGACCACCACCCCTGGCCCGGCTAGTACGGTGCCACAGCTTGTCGCACGGGCTGTGACCGGCCGGGGCCGGGGGTCAGGGGGTGGTGCGGTGGTAGGACTCGGCGTGCTGGATGAAGATCTGGTGCAGGTCGCGGGCCGCGTGCGGGGCGGTGCCGGACTGGCGGCGCTGGATGACCAGTAGGACTTCGGTGTCGTCGTCGGCCAGCGGTCGATGGGTGATCGCGCCGAGCCGCTCCAGCGGGTCGCCCAGCACGCTGTAGTCGGGGAGCACCGTGGCGCCGAGCCCTTCCGCGACCATCAGTTTGCCCATCTCGGCGCCGTCGGTGGAGTACGAGAAGTACGGGGCGCGGCCCGCGAGCAGGCGGTGCAGATAGCGGTGCATGACATAGCCGGCCCGCATCACGATCAGCGGCTCACCGAGCAGGTCGGCCACCCCGACGGTGCGCAGCGCGGCCAGTGGGCTGTCCGGGCGCATGCAGACCACCGGCCGCCCGCGCAGCAGCTCGGTGGTGTGGAAGTCGGGGGGCAGGTCGTCGCCGCGCAGGTAGTTCACCAGCCCCAGGTCGAGGCTGCCCTCCAGCAGGGCCCGGTGGATCTCGGCCTGCTGGGCGCCGACCACCTCCACCTGGGTGTCGGGGTGGGCCGCCCGGAAGGCGCGGACGGTCGGCACCAGCAGCGGGACGGTGGCCGCGTTGACCGTGCCCAGCCGGACCATACGGCTGGTCAGATGCTGGTCGCGGGCGGCGCGGCGCAGCCTGTCGACCGCGTCGAGCACCCCGACGATGTGCGGCAGCAACTCGCTGCCCTCGTCGCTGATCTTCGCCCCGGAGCGCTTGCGGTCGAGCAGGTCGACGCCCAGCTCGCGTTCCAGGTTGCGCACCGTCTCGCTCAGGGCGGGCTGGGAGATGTGCAGCTCCTCGGCGGCGCGGCGCAGCGAGCCCAGCCGGGTGACGGCGTTGATGTACTCCAGCTGCTCGATCCGCACGGCGCTGCCCGCCCTTCACCCCGGGGCATGAGGACCCCCTGTGTTCAAGGGAAACCCTATCAGGGCGTCGTGGATGCCGAATCGACCTGGAGGGGCGCCGCTGAGTAACCTGGCGGTGCGGCGGCAGGGCTGCGCCTGCCGCTTGCCGATGCCTGTCCGGATTCCGTTTCGACGGCATTCCGTAGCCATTCTGCTGATTCCGCGACCCATGGTGGGTCGCGGCTTTTTTGCGTCCTGATTGCGATGGGATTGCAGCCGGGCCGGCGTGCGTCCGGAGTGGGCCCGCTTTCCGGGACGACTTTCTTGACGGGCCGGGCCGTTATTTGGTTCAATCCTCCCCATGAAGATGCGACAGGATCTCACGCGGCGACGCCATGTCGACCTCGCGCGTGTCTCCAGCGCCTTCTGTTGCCGCTGCGGCGTCTGAGCCGCCCGCGCCGCCCCTCCGCATCTCCCCGCCCGCCCTTGGGGTTCCCGGGTCCCGTCGTCGGCTGACCGGTGCCCGTGCGGGTGTGCTTTCCCTTTCTCCCCGACCGCTGCGCCCGGTCTGGTTCCCGGTATTTCCCGGTGAATGTCCGGGCGTCGTCCGCCATGCCTTTTTCCTGTATCGGGAGTCCCTGATGCCCGTCCCGTCCTCTCCGGAACCCGTGCGTTTCGCTTACTGGGTGCCCAATGTCAGCGGTGGCCTGGTCACCAGTTCGATCGAACAGCGTACCGACTGGGGCTATGACTACAATCGCGAGTTGGCCGTACTGGCGGAGAACAGCGGTTTCGACTATGCGCTGAGCCAGGTCCGCTACATGGCCAGTTACGGCGCCGAATACCAGCACGAGTCCACCAGTTTCAGCCTTGCCCTGCTGCTGGCCACCGAGCGGTTGAAGGTCATCGCCGCCGTCCACCCGGGCCTGTGGCACCCCGGGGTGCTGGCCAAGCTCGGTGCCACCGCCGACCACCTCTCCGGCGGCCGGTTCGCGGTGAACGTGGTCAGCGGCTGGTTCAAGGGCGAGTTCACCGCGCTGGGTGAGCCCTGGTTGGAGCACGACGAGCGCTACCGCCGCTCCGAGGAGTTCATCCGGGCGCTGCGCGCCATCTGGACCGAGGACCACGCCGAACTGGCCGGCGACTTCTACCGCATCCGCGACTTCACCCTCAAGCCCAAGCCGCTCGGCAGCGCCGACCGCCCGCACCCGGAGATCTTCCAGGGCGGCAACTCCACCGCCGCCCGCGCCATGGCGGGCCGGGTCTCCGACTGGTACTTCAGCAACGGCAAGGACTTCGACGGCGTCACCGAGCAACTGGCCGACATCGCCGCCGCTGCCGCCCTGGCCGGACGCCGGGCGCCGCGCTTCGGCCTCAACGGCTTCCTGATCGCCCGGGACACCGAGGCCGAGGCCCGCGAGGTGCTGCGGGAGATCGTCGCCAAGGCCGACACCGAGGCGGTGCACGGCTTCGGCGCCGCCGTCAAGCAGGCCGGGCAGTCCACCGCCGACCGCAAGGGCATGTGGCAGGACTCCGTCTTCGAGGACCTGATCCAGTACAACGACGGCTTCCGCACCGGCCTGATCGGCACCCCGGAGCAGATCGCGCAGCGGATCGTCGCCTACAAGCGGCTCGGCGTCGACCTCTTCCTCCTCGGCTTCCTGCACTACCTGGAGGAGGTCGAGTACTTCGGCAAGCGGGTGCTGCCGCTGGTCCGCGAGCTGGAGGCCCAGCTGCCCGCCGACGCGGAGCCGACCGCCGCCGCCCCGGTCTGACCGCACCGCCCCCCGTACCACCCGTCCGAGATGTCCACCTGTCCACTCGAAGAAGAGAGGCCCCGCAGATGAGCACCACCACCCCGACCAGCTGGCAGACCCGGCCCGCGCCGACCGACGCGGCGGGCTGGATCGACCGCGCCGCCGAGGTCGCCGCCGTGCTGGCCACCGACGCGGCCGCCCGCGACAAGGCCGGCGCCACCCCATACGCCGAGGTCCAACTGCTGAAGGACGCCGGGCTGGTCACCCTGCTCGGCCCGGTCGAGCACGGCGGCGCCGGGCAGGACTGGCCGACCGCCTACCGGGTCGTCCGGGAGGTGGCCAAGGCCGACGGCTCCATCGGCCAGCTGCTGGGCTACCACTACCTGTGGAACTGGGCGGCCCGCCTGGTCGCCACCCGCGAGCAGTGGGAGCACGTGGAGGCCGAGGCCGCCCGCAACCAGTGGTTCTTCGGCGGCGCCGTCAACCCGCGCGACAACGACGTCGCGGTCCGCGACGAGGGCGACACCCTGGTCTTCACCGGCCGCAAGTCCTTCTCCACCGGCAGCAAGGTCTCCGACGTCACCGTCCTGGAAGGCGTCCTGGACGGCACCGACCAGCACATCTTCGCCATCGTGCCCTCCGACAGCGCGGGCCTGACCTTCCACGACGACTGGGACAACATCGGCCAGCGGCTCACCGAGAGCGGCAGCGTCACCATCGACGGCGTACGGGTCCCCTGGTCGTCGGCCGCCGGATACGTCGACAAGCAGTTCCAGCCCCGGGTCTACAACACGCTCAATGTGCCGGTCGTGCAGCTGATCTTCGTCAACTTCTACCTCGGCATCGCAGCCGGCGCGCTGGAGACCGCGGCCACCTACACCCGTACCAAGTCCCGCTCCTGGCTGCACGGCGGCTACCCCAAGGCCGTCGACGAGCCCCATGTGATCGACACCTACGGCGACCTCACCGCCAAGCTCTGGGCCGCCGAAGCCCTGGCCGACCGGGTGGCCGAGGAGAGCCGGCCGCTGCACGACGACCCCGACGCGGTCACCGAGCGCGCCCGGGGCGAGCACGAGGTCCGGGTGGCCGCCGCGAAGGCGCGGGCCACCGATGTCGCGCTGGAGATCACCCACCGCATCTTCGAGGTCACCGGCGCCCGCGCCACCGCCAGCTCCGAGGGCCTGGACCGCTTCTGGCGCAACGTCCGCACCCACACCCTGCACGACCCGGTCGCCTACAAGCGCCGCGAGGTCGGCCGGTTCGTCCTCACCGACGAGATCCCCGAGCCCACCTGGTACTCCTGACCGCCCCCCGGGTGCGCCGCCCACCCCGGGCGGCGCACCCGGACCCACCCCCCGTACACCCCTGCCGCGAAGGCGAGTCACCCATGGCCACCGTCCTGTCCGTCTCCGCAAGCCCCTCCGCCACCTCCCGCACCGCCCGGCTGCTGCGCCACCTCGACGCGCGGCTCACCGCCCAGGGCCACCACGTCATACCGCTGGACGTACGCACCCTGCCCGCCGAGGCGCTGCTCGGCGCGGACCTCGACCACCCCGAGGTGGTCCGCGCCGCCGAGCTGTTCGCCCAGGCGGACGGCGTGGTCGTCGGCACCCCCGTCTACAAGGCCGCCTACTCCGGCCTGCTCAAGGCCCTGCTGGACGTGCTGCCGCAGGAAGCGCTCGGCGGCAAGACCGTGCTGCCGCTGGCCACCGGCGGCTCCACCGCGCACGTCCTGGCCGTCGACTACGCGCTGCGCCCGGTGCTCTCCTCGATGGGGGCGCTGCACATCCTGCCGGGCTGGTTCGTCCTGGACCGGCACATCACCGTACGGGGGGACGGCAGCACCGCCGTCGAGCCCGGCACCGACGCCACCCTCGGCCGACTGGTCGACCAGTTCTCCGCCGCACTGCGGCCGACCGCGCCCCTCGCCGCCGTCGGCTGACACCGCCGTCGGCTGAGCCCGCCGCGCCGCCCTTACGACCCCCCGCCCCTACGACCTGGAGAACCACCGTGAGCGCCCCCGCCCGCACCGCCGCCGCAGCCCCGCCCGCGCAGCTGATCGCCGACGACACCGAAGCACTGGCGGTGGCCGCGCGACTGGCCGCCGAGTTCCGCACCGGAGCCGCCGAGCGGGACCGGGAACGCAGGCTCCCGCACGCCGAGGTGGACCGGCTCTCCGGCTCCGGCCTGCTCGGCATCACCGTCCCCGCCGACCACGGCGGCGCCGACGTCAGCGCCGAGACGCTGGCCGAGGTCTTCCGGCTGCTCGCCACCGCCGACCCCAGCCTGGCCCAGATCCCGCAGAGCCACTTCGTCTACACCGGCGTGCTGCGCCGCCAGGGCACCCCCGCCCAGCAGGAGTTCTTCTTCCGCGAGATCCTGGCGGGCCGCAGGCTCGGCAACGCCCAGTCGGAGGCCGGTACCCGGCACATCCAGGACATCCGGACCCGGCTCACCCCGGCGGCGGACGGCTCCCTGCTGCTCACCGGCGTCAAGCACTACTCCACGGGCGCCCTGTTCGCCCACTGGATACCGGTCCTGGCCCGCGCCGAGGACGACACCCTCCAGGTCGCCTACGTACCGCGCGACGCGCCCGGCCTGACCGTCGTCGACGACTGGGACGGCATGGGGCAGCGCACCACCGCCAGCGGCACCGTGCGGCTGGAGCGGGTCCGCGTACCGGCCGACCGGGTCGTCCCGCACCACCTCACCTTCCAGGGACCCCAACTGCACGGCGCCACCGCCCAGTTGCTGCACACCGCCATCGACACCGGGATCGCCGCCGCCGCGCTGGAGGAGGCCGCCGCCTTCGTCCGCACCCGAAGCCGCCCCTGGTTCGAGAGCGGCTTCGAGACCGCCGCCGAGGACCCGCTGCTCATCCAGCGCTTCGGTGAACTGGGCATCCAGCTGCGCGCCGCCGAAGCACTGCTGGTCGCCGCCGCCCGCGCGGTGGACGCCGCCACCGCCGACCTCACCGACGACACCGCCGCCGAGGCGTCCATCGCGGTGGCCGCCGCCAAGGCGTACGCCGGCACCGCAGCGGTCGACACCGGCAGCGCGCTCTTCGAACTGGCCGGGACCCGGGCCGCGCTGGACGGCCTCGGCCTGCACCGCTACTGGCGCGACGCCCGCACCCACACCCTGCACGACCCCGCCCGCTGGAAGGTCCAGCACATCGGCCGCCACCTGCTGAACGGCACCCGGCCGCCCCGGCACGGCCTGCTCTGACCCGCCGGCCGCCCACCCCCGTCACCCCCATCCCGCCCCCGTTCGGAGACCCCCCGTGGCCCTGACCTTCCACTGGTTCCTGCCCACGTACGGCGACAGTCGCCATGTCGTCGGAGGCGGCCACGGCCTGCCCGCCGGAGCCGCGGGCGGCCAACGCCCCGCCACCCTCGGCTATCTGACCCAGGTCGCCCGCGCGGCGGAGCAGCTCGGCTTCACCGGCGCGCTCACCCCCACCGGCGCCTGGTGCGACGACGCCTGGCTGACCACCGCCATGCTGGCCCGGGAGACCGAGCGGCTGAAGTTCCTCGTCGCCTTCCGCCCCGGCCTGGTCGCCCCCACCCTGGCCGCCCAGATGGCCGCCACCTTCCAGCGGCACAGCGGCGGCAGGCTGCTGCTCAACGTGGTCACCGGCGGCGAGAGCCATGAGCAGCGCGCCTACGGCGACTTCCTGGACAAGGACGCCCGCTACGCCAGGACCGGCGAGTTCCTGGAGATCGTCCGCGCCCTGTGGCAGGGCCGCACGGTCGACCTCGCCGGGACGCACCTGCGGGTCGAGCAGGCCCGGCTCGACCGGCTGCCCGACCCCGTCCCCGAGGTGTACTTCGGCGGCTCCTCACCCGCCGCCGGCCAGGTCGCCGCCCGGCACAGCGATGTCTACCTCACCTGGGGCGAGCCGCCCGCCCAGGTCGCGGAGAAGATCCGCTGGATTCGCGACCTGGCGCAGCGCGCCGGGCGTACCGTCCGCTTCGGCATCCGGCTGCACGTCATCACCCGGGACAGCGCCGACCAGGCGTGGGCCGAGGCGGCGCGGCTGCTGGACGGCTTCTCCGCCGAGGCGGTCCGGGCCGTCCAGGACGGGCTGGCGCGCAGTGAGTCCGAGGGCCAGCGCCGGATGCTGGCCCTGCACGGCGGCCGCCGCGACCGCCTCGAGGTCTCGCCCAACCTGTGGGCGGGCATCGGCCTGGTCCGGGGCGGCGCGGGCACCGCGCTGGTGGGCAGCCACGCCGAGGTCGCGGAGCGCATCACCGAGTACCACCGGCTCGGCATCGACGAGTTCGTGCTCTCCGGGCATCCCCATGTGGAGGAGGCCTACTGGTTCGGTGAGGGCGTGCTGCCGCTGCTGGCCGCCGCCGGCCTGTGGACCCACCCGGCGGGCGGCACGGCACCGACCGCCGCCGCCGTGCCCTTCGCGGCGGGCCTCTCCGGCCGCTAGACGGCGTCGAGCCAGAGCACGATCCCGGTCAGGTCGTTGAGCACGGCCGCGACGCCCGCCCTGATGGCGGCCTCGCAGCGCTCGCTCGTGAACGAGGCGGGGTCGTACGTCGAGGACATGCCGAGTCCCTCGCCACGGAACGACGCGCCGGACCAGTCGACCGCCGTGACGTTGTGGGTGGGCTCGGCCAGCTCCGCGCCCACGACGAGGAACTGCTGCGACAGGTGGTTCGCGGTGACCACCGCCAGCGGGTCGATGAGGTCGTTGCCCGCGCTGACGATCAGGTCCGGGCCCATGTCGAGGGCCTTGGCGATGTCGGGGATCAGGTCGGACGGGTCGTCGGCGACCACCGTCCTGAGGTCGACGTGCTCGTCCTTCGCCCAGTCCCGGACCGCCGCCGCCAGGGCCTTGGTCGGGCCGTCGTCACCCGAGGTGAGCAGCACCACGCGGTAGCCCTTCGACGGGTGGACCCCGGCCCAGGAGCCGGGCTGCGGCGTGGCGGTCGCCTCCGGGGCGGGCGGCGAGGCGCGGTCGATGAACCCCGGGCCGAGGGTGCCGACGGCGGTGGGTCTGGGGTGCGGCCGTGACCAGTCGTGGCCGGAGCCGCATCCGGTGACCAGCGCGGCGGCCGCGGCCAGGATGGCAACGGCCCGAAGCGGGGGGCGCAAGGCGATCGTCCTCCGAGTGGGTGGCGGATGGTGCGCCCTCATCCTGCTCCCCGATACGCCGTCGGCGGCGCCCGCAGAGGCTGTTCCGGAGCTTGTTCCTCCGAGGTTCGCCGGTCCGCCCGTTCCCGTTCATCCGTGACGTGCAACGTGCACTGGCAACTGAAGGAGCCACATGTCACGACGGGTCCGCTGCCTCATCATCGGGATCGCAGCAGCGGTGATCACTCTCCTGGGCGCCGGTCAGCCGGCGCTCGCCCATGGATTCTCATCGACCGTGTACGCCCAGCTCACCGCAGGCGACAACGGTCAGCTACGGACGAGGCTGGAGCTTGAATACGACCTTTTCGTCGTCTCCGCCGCCGACTTCCAGCACGACGACGCCCTCTTCCGGACCGGGAACGCCGCCTTCGACGACGGTGACACCGCCGCCCAGGCCGCCGCGCTCAACGCCCATGCCGAGTCGGCCGTCACGTACGTCACCGAGCGCTTCTCGGTCACCTCGAACGGCAAGGCGTGCACAGCGGCCCGGGTCGGTGACTTCACGATGGGCCGGCGCGAGGGCGTGCCGTACGCCGATCTGCTGCTCGACTGGACCTGCCCCGAGCAGGGCGAGGACCACGAGGTGCGCAGCGGGCTGTTCCCCGACGCCGAGAGCTATGTCACCGGCACCAAGACGATCGTCACCTATGAGATCGACGGCCGCTCGGGCAGTGCCGCGCTCGACGCCGCCCATCCGTCCTTCTCGACCGGTCAGGCGTGGTACGAGCGGTTCTGGGAGTTCTTCCGGCTGGGCACCGAGCACCTGCTGACCGGAATCGACCACATCCTGTTCCTGCTGGCGCTGATCGCCGGGTCGCGGCGCCCGCGTGAGATCGTGCTCGCGGCCACGAGCTTCACCCTGGCGCACTCGGTGACCTTCATGCTCGCCGCGCTCGGCCTGGTCGACGTGCCCGCGAGGGTCGTGGAGCCCGTCATCGCGCTGTCGATCGCCGTGGTCGCCGGGTGGTACCTGTGGCGGGTCTGGCGGCGCGGCGGCCAGGCCACCGACCTGGAGGCGCCGGGGCAGAGCCACTTCAGCCTGGACCGTGCGGGCTGGACCCGGCTCGGCGTCGTGTTCTGCTTCGGCCTGGTGCACGGCCTGGGCTTCGCGGGCGCGCTGGGGATCGACCAGGCGTGGTCGTGGACCCTGCTCTGGTCGCTGCTGGTGTTCAACGTCGGCATCGAGGTCGTACAGCTGACCATCATCGCCGCCGTCTTCCCGCTGCTGGCCCTGCTGCGCCGCCGGGCACCGACGGCCGGACTCTGGGCGACCTGCGCGATCTCCGCAGGCGTGGCCGTGATGGGGCTGGTCTGGTTCGTGCAGCGGGTGTCCGGGTCCTGACGTCCACGCAGGTCCTGCGGAAGTTCAGCCGGTCAGCACATCGAATTTACGTTCGCTTTACCGGGTAAAGAAATCTTAAGGATCACCACTCCATGCACACCCCGTGCACAAAGGAACGAGCACTGATGAACTCAAGCACCACGACGCAGGCCCCCCGGCCCGCGCGACGCCGTGTGGCCACCGGAGCCGCAGGGGCCTTCCTGGGCCTGGCCGTGGCCCTCGGCGGCGGGCTGGCGACTCCCGCCGGCGCCGCCGAGTCCACCACCCTCACCGGCGTGATCCTCGGTGTGGGCGCCAACGAGTCCCAGCGCACCGTGAGCTGGTACTCCTCGACCGACACCGCGCAGCAGCTCCAGGTCGCCCCCACCGCAGAGCTGGTGGGCGGGGAGTTCCCGGCCGGCGCTGCCACCTTCGCCGCCACCGGCACCGCGAACATCGCCAGCAGCGGCGGCTACAACCGCCACGCGACGATCACCGGGCTGAAGGAGCACACCGCGTACTCCTACCGCGTCGGCAGCGCGGGCGACTGGTCCGCGACGTACTCCTTCAAGACCCAGGACTTCGAAGGCAACTACGACTTCCTGTTCTTCGGAGACCCGCAGATCGGCTCGTCCGGCAACCTGGCGAAGGACCAGGCCGGCTGGCAGGACACCCTGGACGTCGCGCTCGGCGCCAACCCGGACTCCGAACTGCTGGTCTCCGGCGGCGACCAGGTCGAGAGCGCCAACAACGAGTCCAACTGGAACGCCTTCCTCGCCCCCGACAAGCTGCGCGAGTACCCGTGGGCCGCCACCATCGGCAACCACGACGTCGGCGGCAAGGCGTACGAGCAGCACCTGTTCACGCCGAACACCGACCGCTCGGCCGCGCTGTACTCCAACGGCGACCCGGCTTCCAACTCGTCCGGTGGAAACTACTGGTTCATCCACAAGGACGTGCTGTTCATCGACATCAACAGCAACAGCTACGCCACCTCGCAGGGCGGCGGCGGCGACGCGGCGCACATCGCGTACATCACCGACGTCATCAACAAGCACGGCTCCGAGGCCAAGTGGAAGGTGCTCGTCTTCCACCACGCCATCTACTCGCCGGCCAGCCACGCCAAGGACTCGGACAACAAGACGCGCCGCGTCGACTTCCCGAGCGCCCTGTCCAAGCTCGGCGTCGACCTGGTGCTCCAGGGCCACGACCACAGCTACTCCCGTAGCTACCTGATCAAGAACGGTCAGAAGGCGGACGCGAACGAGCAGCCCGGTGCCGCCGACGTCTACCCGGGCCCCGGCGGTGTCCTCTATGTGACGGCCAACTCCGCGTCGGGCTCGAAGTACTACGACATCACCAACCCCGACAACAGCGGCACCAGCGGCGCGGGCAACGGCGCCGACCCGCTGAACCCGAAGAACTACTGGTACAACTCGGTTCAGGACCAGGAGCACGTCCGCACCTACGTCAAGGTCCAGGTGCGCAACGACAAGCTCGTGGTGGAGAACCTCCGCAGCGGCACCTGCGCGGCACCCAACGCGTCGGTGGAGCTCGGCCAGGTCTCCTGCAAGAACACCCCCGCCGGGCAGCCGGTCGGCTCGACCGTCGACAAGGTCACCGTGCACCCGTACCACGGCAGCGGCCAGGACCTCCAGGTCAATGTGCCCGAGGCCGCTCCGGGCGAGTTCGGCTGGACGATCGACGGCTACAACGGCCTGGTGGACCTCGGCACCGCCAAGGACCACGACGGCGAGTACTTCGAGGCGACCGGCAAGGTCAACCCGATCGTCGTGACGGACAGCCGCCGCTCGCACGCCCCGTGGTCGATCTCCGCCGAGGTGAGCGACTTCAAGGACGCCGACAAGACGTTCTCCGGCGCCAACCTCGGCTGGACGCCGCAGGTGCTGGAGGCCGGCGCGGGCGCCAAGGCCAGCGGGTCCGTGGCCTCCGGCCACGACGACAACGGCAAGGGCCTGTCCGTCTCGCGCGGCCTCGGCTGGGCCGACCAGGGCCACGCCAAGGGCACGGCCAAGCTCGGCGCCGACCTGGACCTGAAGATCCCGGACAGCGTCGAGAAGGGCGCCTACCGCGCCACCCTCACGATCACTGCTCTGAGCAGCTGACCGTAACCGTTCCACCAGGCGGGGTGGGGCCCCGGGGGGGGCCCCCCCCCCCCCCCCCCCCCCCCCCCGGTGACCCCCGGTCACCCCCCCCCCCCCCCCCCAAAACCCCGGGGGGGGCGCGCCCCCCTAGTACACACCCAAGGGGCGGTGCACCCCCCCCCCC